>DASYFG010000001.1:0-106987 GCA_036498565.1 Lactobacillaceae bacterium
GGGGGGGGGATAATTTTGATAGAACAGTTTCAAAAACTGAATAAAAATTAGGAGTATTGGAATGAAAAAAGTATGGTTAGTGGTAGTTGCTATTGTTGTAGTAGCTGCAGGAGCAATGGGAGCTATGAAATTATTTGGCGGCCCCTCAGGTGGTGTAGCCGGTGTGAAGTCTTCACATTATCAATTTATGAAAGCAGCGCAGAGTGATACTAAGCAAGTCTGGTATCACCTTTATTTAGATACTGATAATGCACCGTCAAAAGATACTATTGTAGATGAAGTGTGGACGAGCCAAAATGGAAACACTAAGGTGTTTACTACGAAAAAATCTCTGACATTGGGACAAGTTGCTAAAATGTCAGAATCAAGTGTTTTAAAGAAATATAACCATCGAGAGGACCGAGTTACTGAAAAATATTTCAATGCTCATAAAGCAAGTAGCCTTACAGACGAGCAAAAGCGAATTAAGGATGAACAAGATAGCCTGAAAGAGACTGAAGACTATGAAGAGTCCACAGCTTCAGAGAAGGCGGACGCTGAGGCCTTCTACCAAGAACGATATAAACAAATAATGGAATACTCTGCGGCAATTAAACGAACAAGCTTTAATACGATTGATAAACAGAATAAAATTGCCGATAAAAAGGGCCTAAAGGCTACACTAGTGTCAGATGGCACGGGAAATAAAATTGTTGGTGAAACACTTGAAGTACCACATGTATCATTTACCTTCGGAGAAGTTGATGACATATTGGAAGTACACACTGGTAGTGATGAATCGAACTTTAATGCTAATGTAAGCAATTTCCCAATCTACGATAAGTATTTTTCAGGTCTCTTTTCATATTCTGATGATGGAAACACAGGATTAGTAGTACGTCACGATAAGGAAATTAAAGACTACGTTCAATGGGATGAAGAAGGAACCAAGAACGTTAAGGTCAAATAAAATTTGAGATGAGCGTGTGACTAATATGAATAAACAACAAGATTGGTTGGTCGAATTTGAAGCCAAGAACGGTCGGAAGCCTAGCATCGAAGAGTTTACACAAGCTAAAGCTTTAAACTTTGAAGCGAGTTCGCGTGCTCAAGTGCGTAAAAGGGCTCATAAACCATTGCTGTATATCGGTATTGTAGCCGGTGTGCTGTTATTAACTGGCGTTGGTTACGTTGCGTGGGGTGTTTATCAAGCACATCAAGTGGCAAACAAAGTCAAAAAGACAGGTGATGACGTAAGTACAGCGGCAAAAGCAGCTGCCGATAGCGTCCGAAAAGAAGGGAGCAAGGCTATCGACGAGCTTTCTGGAACAGATGACGACGCAAGTGCAGATGATAGTGCAAGTTCAGAAGCGGTTGAGTTTGATGAAAGCAACGCAAGTGCATTGATAAACACAGCATTTACTGTTTTAGAGAATTATGCAAGCGGCCTTGAAATGTCAGACTTATCAGATACCTTTACTAAGGACAGTCATTTTTATTCTGATATTGTGGCCGTCATTGACCAAAATACAAAGTACGCCAAAAATCGTGCCGCGGATAACATTTATTTTAACGATATTAAAGTCACGTCCGTTGATAAGAATGATGAAGGGTACAACATTTCATTTCAAATGACATGGGACTTCTCTTATAACAGCGGTACTGATTATGATACGTCGGGTGACATGCTACAAACGTACGATTGGTCAGCGCAAGCCAAAAAGGAAGACGGCCGATGGAAGCTGGGCGACTTGGGTAAATCAACTTTGATTGATACGCAGGACAATGTGAACTAATTTCATGAATATTTAGGAGATAGCAGATGGCGACAAAATCGGAATGGGAAGAATACTTTGAACTGTTGAACAACCGCAAACCAACGTTGGAAGAAACAGAATTGGCACAAAGCAACGGTGAATTTAACACCGCTGACATTGCTAGCGTGCAGACACCGGCACAACCAGCAAATACAGTAACGTACACGCAATTCCAAGAAGCATCACGCTTGTTAAATGGGCAAGCGGCGAGTGTAGCCGAAGTTATTGCAGCTGTCAAAGCCGGTGATTTAACAACAGAAGCGTTGTCAGGTGTTGATGTACCACTTGATGAATGGATTGCCTTGCAGGAAGGTTTGAACGGCGTTAAGCCGAGCGTAGCAGATGTGGTTGCACGCAAAGAGTTCGTTGATAAGAATAAAGGTCTGAACTTTAATGACCTTATTAAAGATGAACGAGTTGGGAAAGTTTTGCAAAAGGCCAAAGGCCTAACGTCACAGGCCGCGCAAGCAACACAAAGCGTTGTCAATGATGTCCGCCGAGATGGCAAATTTGCGATGCCAAGTAACAAGAAAAACTTGTATCGCTTACAAGCATTGTTGATTGTCGTTGTTTCTATTTTAGTTGTTGTGGGAATGTTTGCCGGTGACAGCTATGTCGCTTCTAATGGCTACCATCTTAATATCCAACAAGCATACCTTAACGGCTTCGGGGATGAAGGAACAGCTAGGGGCGAATTGATTTTGTACTTTATCTTGCTAGGTATCTCAGGTGTATCAGGTTTGGTAGGGGCGCTAGTGCGTAAGTTAGCGACTGGTCTATCTATCCTTGGTTTGTTGGCAGCAGGGTTTTACACGTATGAGTTTGGTTCTATTAAACAACAAGCTGTTGATGGTGGAATGAATGTACAAGCAGGCTTTAACTACTATGTGCCTCATTTCTTGGGATTTGTACTAGTTGCCTTGTTTATCTGGGTTATTGTTGTACGATGGCAAGAAAAGCAGGGTCTTGTTAAATAGCATCAAAAATTAGCATGTCCTTTTAAACAGTAATGGTAATCACAAATTTGTGATTAAGAGGTGGGTATTATGGCAATTACTTTAAATTCGAACGATAAGCATATTGTGAAAATATCTATAGACGAGCGTAAGAATCGTATTGATTTTTTACGTAACATGCTTTTCAATTACATTCAAGATCCCAAAACAACGGTCTTAAGACCAAGATACTATCGCGAAATTGCTCAAATGATGCCTAAAACGGTCTTAGAAGGAAAAGTTGACACGATGGCAAAATCATTGGGCTCGTGGGGTCCGCATACGCGGGAAATTAATAAACCTGACCCGGTGCGCGAACTACAATATGCCTTATCACCGGCGACGACGAACATGATGTGGGAATCAGGTTTGATATCCATGCCGTATATTTTGGGATATGGGTTTTCAAAGTCCGATGGTCAAATACTAGTAGCTGGATTTAAAGGCTGGTCAGATGGTAACGACAAGGCCGATATGTTTGGCAAGTTCACGGGCATCATGGCAGAATATGCTGATTTAAATAACATTACTGGCATTGTCAATAAGCTATCACACAACTTGCAATACACTAGCAGTGTTTCACAGGAGACGATGGGGAATTTGACCACTATTTTAAATTCAGTAGCCGATGAAGTTGGAATTAGGCAACTGCCATTGAAACAAACATATACGGAGAATGACGTTTCTGAGGTACTGGCGGTAGTGGAAAGTTTACCTCAAACGTATGTGATAACGCAAAGGCGTTGGGTGCTCTTAGACGACATTAGTGAACTGGAGACTGAATTTACAGGAATTCCTACAAAATCTGAATCTAGTATGTTTGATGATAGGGATACATTTACTACTCTAATGAGCGCGTGGTACGTCCCTGATCGTGCAAAAGCACGCGCAAGCTTTGAACAATATAATATATTTGTTCCTGAAGCAGGAACACAATTAGTATAAAAGCTGCATATCGTTGATATGCAGCTTTTTTTGCGCTTTGCAACTATATGCTACAGGGCGTAGCATGCGTTCGTTCTTTGTTGTGATGTGTCCTAAACTGTAATCAACAAGCAAGAGATATGTCATGCGAAGCCTTTGACAGAGGCGCCAAGAGGCCTACAAATGGAGCAAAAATATGGCGAATATGAGAAACGCCAGTGCATCACGTGTGGATGCAGAAACAGCCTTCACGTCAAGGTTTGGAACAGCGCAGGTGGTGAATTTGACGAACGTTGACAATGTCATGAAGAAGTTTGCCTACCAAGATGGGCAACGAACGGACAATGTGAATGGGTACGCGATTACTGTTCATTTCATGGGTAAGGGTGAGATTGACGTCAAACTTCCAGTCACCTATGAACACAAGGTCAAAGAAATGGAAATGGTGCGCTTAGTCAAACCAAAGCTCTATGAGATTGACCGTCGCATCTATGTCTCGGCAGATGATGTCGTGCCAGTTAAGAAAGCGGGTGAGACGAATGTCAATTAATCAACCGCGTTACCAACGAGGCGTTACGCCACCTACGCCATTGCGTCAACTTCGCAAAGTTGGGTTGACCTTGGGCGGTCTACTCATTGCGTTAAATGTAGTCGGCGTTATCGTTGCTAGAATTACAGTGCAGTTAGCCGGTAAACCGTTCTATGAAGCGATTGAACAGGGTGTTAAAACTAGCATTTTGGGCGTGATGGTGATTAGTATCGGTTTGATAAGTGCCTTGCTCACTTTGCTAGTGGTCGTGATTTGGTATCTCGTCACTGATACCAAAGCTGAATACAAAGCCGTGCGGAACTTTCGTGCCAAGATTGCAGATGGCAATTTACCCAACGTCTTGGGATTGGTCAACGGCGGTAAAGTGCCAAAGGTCAAGCTCGCAAACGTTGTGTACGACAAGAATCGTGTCATCACTATGACGCTCAACATTCCTATTAATGGGCTGTTTAACCCAGATAAAATTGACGTTAGCACGCTTAATTCTGGCTTATTGAAGGAATTTGTCATTATTAAGCAGACAGTCACGAAGAATCAAAAAACCTTGCAACTATTGTTGCAAAACGTGACGTATTCACGGCGTATTATTGCGACACAACCCGCTGACTTACAACCAATTGATAAGTACACGCTTAGGTTAATGGACGGCGTGTCATGGCATTTAAGTCATCCCAGTGCCATTATTTCAGGTAATTCAGGTTCGGGTAAAAGTTATATGGTAGGTAGTTTGATTTATCAAGCATGGCAAGCTGGGCATGAGATTTATATCGTTGACCCCAAACAAGATGCGTTGTCGGTGATGGGCAGCTACATGCAAGGGTCAGCGATCACAGCAGATGAAACAATTGCCCTATTAACAGAAGTCGTTGCCAAAATGGAAGCGCGCCAAGCCTACATTGCACAAGAGATGGGCGCGCACCAAGACCCGTTTAATGTGAACGCGATAATGCTAGACATGACCCCAATCATGGTGTTCATTGATGAAGTGTCAGCGCTGATGGCGTCGGTTGCAACCGACAAGAAGAAACGTGACCAGTTGCAAAGTCTGTTAACCACCTTGACGGTTAAAGGGCGTTCGGCAATGGTGCACATGGTCTTTATCACGCAACAGGCCAATGCACAAAACATCTCCACTGAAATTCGAGAACAAGCGTCATTAAAGGTCTTGTTAGGTGATAGTATACCAGCAGCCCGCCAGTTCTTGATGCCGGGGCAAGAGTTGCCTAAAACAGACTTTGGGCGTGGCACTGGACTTGGTTACTACGTGTTAGATGGTCAAACGGATCTAAATGCAGAACTGTTAGAAACGGCAACGCTTGAGTTTGAACCATTTAAAGAAATTGTCCGCGGTAGCCGACGACGGTTGCCAAACGGCGGCGCGACGGGAACATGCGATAGCGATAGCGAAAGCGTGTGACCAAAGCAACAGAGTGCAGGCAAGCGCCGTCAGCGAACGCGGCAACATGAGAAAAATTGGGCTGCTAAGTGTGCCTAATCTGCTCAAAAGCCGCAATACTAGGGCAAGTGGGCTTGTTATTTGCCCTAGTTAAACTGTGCCACTCAACCCAAGAAAGTTGATATGGCAGGTATACATACCGTCAGCAGGCACACTTTCAGGCTGTAAAAGCTGTACAAAATGAAGAAAAGAGGACTGAAATGTCAAAAATTACACTGGATATGTTAGATGAAGAAGTAGCCGATGTACCGGCAGTTGTCGATGATGACGCCATTACAACAGGCGCGGCAGGTAAAAAGTATCGTCAGTTTATGTATGTTCAACAACTTGACCATTTAGGGCTACCGATTGATGAACTTGTAAAGCAGTTTGAACAGATGGATGCGTTAGAGTGGGCGATGATTGTTCATGATAAGGATACTAAGGCAGATGATTTTGCGTTTGTGGCGCCACATGTGCACGCGGTTTTGAAGTTTGAACATCCGCATAGTTTGCAACATATTGCCGACCAGTTGCAAGACAAACCGCAACATCTTGCCATTTGGAAGGGTCGCATTAACAATGCGTATTCTTATTTGGTGCATCGCACCGCCAAATCACGTGACCGGTATCAATATGACCCCGGCGAAGTGGTGGCAAGTTTTGATTTTGACCAGCGCCTTGCCACGATTGAAGGCAAGGTGAAACAACGAACACAGGCCAATGATGCGGAGCAAGTCAATGCCGTGTTAGATGCGATTGTCGCCGGAGAAGTGGAGAGTCAATTAGCCGCTTATGCATTATTGCCCGGCCATCTTATTAGTAAGGCCATGCCAAAAATAAAAGCCGCATTCCAAGCGAAACTAGAACTAGATGCCCAAATTTGGCGGGAAGCCAAGTTAGCGAGTGGGCAAAAAATCGAAGTGTATTGGTTTTATGGCGCTGCTGGAACGGGCAAGACCCGTTTTGCCAAAGAGTATGCAGCCAAGCTAACAGATGGCCGTGTTTATATAGCGGGTTCATCTCGTGACCCGTTTCAAAGTTACAATGGCGAGCATGTTGTTATTTTGGATGACTTACGGCCAAAAGAAGGGTTTACGTTTTCGGACATGTTAAGAATGCTTGACCCGTGGAATTCTGATGCGATGGCATCATCACGTTACTTTGATAAGGCACTACAAGCGGATTACTTCTTTATCACTAGCCCGTTTGCGCCAATTGATTTTTATAACAAATTAGTCAATGGCGGCGATAGTTCAGATGGGGTTGACCAATTAGTCCGACGTTTGACATTAGTCATTGCCTTTGACGGTGATTACTTAACGCATGCGTTTCCCTATCATGTACGGGGCAATCTGATTAGTTATCAGTTTGATGTGAAAACACGTCAACCAAATAAATGGACTGACCAGAATGGCAGACCATTCGCACGGATTGCCAATTTAATGCAGAACTTGAAAACCAATAGTCAAGATCAGTTTAGTCAGGTAATAGATACATTACAAAAAGATACAGGTACAACCGATGATGAACCCACAAAATGATAATAAAAAAGACTTGCAAGTGCCATCTACCACAACGAACACGAGCAAGCCCACCAACACCTCATTTGAAAATGAAGTACATGATTATTATGAACGTCATTACGCAAATGTGCAAATTATCAATCAAATTTACAGTTATTGAGGATGACGACTATGACAAATTCAACATGGCTTAACGGCAAGGAAGCCGCACAATACCTAAATATTAGTTACAACACATTTTTGACCGCACGAAAAGCGGGAAAAATTAGATATCATCAACTCACTAAGCAAACAATTTTGTATAACAAAGATGAATTAATGGAAGACATTAAACAGGCATAAGTGATAGAATAGTGGCTATGTGATAGCCATTTTTTTATCTCTAAGAGGAAAAGATAAAATGGTGGTAAAAAATAATATTGAAACACGTACTTTGACAAATCAAACCCAAACATTTCGCGCAATTGTTACTTTTCATGATGAACATGGTAAGCAGCATAATCTCTATTCGGCAACTTATCGTGACCCAAAAGACGCCCAATCAGCGTTAAAAGAGTTGAAAACACAAGCCAAAGATATGGCAGCGGATAAGTTGTCGGCAATCACACCGGCTAGCGATTTTGTAGATGCGTATCTTTACTGGTACAAAAAGTATAAGCAGGCACACCATGAAGCATTAACAATTGACCAATGGATTGATACATCAACATGGTTACGGAAAGAATTTGGTCAAATACGCTTAAAGGCAGTTTCTGAAGCGCGTATTAAACGAGTTGCAATTAAGTATGCGGAGACGCATTCAACGCAACGAGACGGAACATTAGCTAAGCGTATCACGCATGTCAAAACGTTTCTGGAGTACGCAGCCAACAAAGGCATCATTGCTAAAAATCCATTAACACCAACTTGGCGCATGGATTGGTTCGGTACAGGTGTTAAAGCCAAACAAACCAATTTTGACTTGTTGCACAATAAAGAACGTCTGTTTACAAATGATGAAATGAGTGCAATTCGTAAAACACTGTTAGCAATTGATTACAGTCATGATATCACGCGGCGGCCTAGTAAAATGGCGTTGTTAATTATGGCGTACACAGGTATCCGCCCAGAAGAAGTACAAGCGCTAAAAGCGTCTGACATTCGGCGGATAAACGGCAAAATCAAGTTTGTGATTCATGATTCATGGAATAACAAACACCATTTTTTAAATGGACGTACCAAAAACTTGATGAAACGTGAAACGATTGCCTTGCCAACACAAGCAACGCAATTAGTAGAAGATTATTTAAAAGCGCAGTCCGAAATTCTACAACGGTGGCAACAACCGCAAGCAGATCCGTTTATTGTGTTGAATGTTCAAAACCCTAAAAAGGTTGTGGAACAGCAGCCAATTACCCAAGGGGCGATTAACAAGCAGCTGAAAGCAATTGCGGAAAAGCTCGAAATAACCCGGCCTGATGTTGATATAGTCGCTTACTCGTTGCGGCACACAGTCGCGACTGAACTATCAAAGAAAGTGAATGGTCAGTACGAAAAGGCGGCGCATCTAATGGGCCACACCTTAAAGCAGTATTTGGCGACTTATTTGCACACGCAAAAAGATGAAGTGAGTGAATTAGGTGATAATTTATTCGATTAATTTGCTGATATTACTTATTTTCGCGGGTAAACCCACCTCAAATCCTTGGGCCGCAAGGGATGACGGATTAGACCAATTCAAAACGTGGCCCGCTGATATTGATGAGGGTGCAAAACGTAATATCAGCGACGATATCAAGCAACATCAAACAGTATCAAAAGCACAAAAAAACGTTGATTTCTCAACGTTTTTGACATCATATGATGGCGGCTGCAACCCGCCAGAATGGACAGCCTGGGTGTGCAGTAACCGCCCGTGTATCAACGCTTCACGCCACTTTGTGCATTATTTTGTGCATGATTCATTAAATCTCTGTTTGCCAGTCCGAAACACTTGCACGCGCTCTGTTAGTTGACTTAGCATAGGTGTTTAACGTCATGTTGGCGTCTGTGTGACCTAAGTGATCGGCAACTGCTCTCGGTGAGTTCTTGCTTTCTAGTGCGAGTGTCGCGAACGTGTGCCGAAGTGAGTACACGCGGAACTTTTCATCTACAAACGAAAGTCCCCACTTAGGGCTGTACTTCTTTAACCATTTGTTCGGACGCTGTGGAGAAAAGAACTTGCCGTCACTACTAAACATGTAATCAGTTGGTTTGGTGTACGCGGATTGTGCATACCATTCTTTGATGATAGATATCATATCATCTCGGATTGAAATTTGTCGAGTGGTGCCGTTCTTAGTGCCTGGTAAAGGCTCTTCACCATACTCACCGCGAATGATACGGCGCCTGATAAGCAGTTCGCCTGTATCAAAGTCGATATCGTGCCACTGCAAGCCTACTAGTTCTTGTGGGCGCATCCCCGTAACTGAAATCAAACGTAACGCCGTGTAAATCTGAAAACCGATTTCATCAATGTGCGTATCAAGCGCTTCAATCCATGCCTTAAAGTGTTCAGCGTCAAGTGTTTTTGCCACTTCATCCGATTGTTTACGCTTGTTCTTGGCGCCGATTTCAACTTGATTAAATGGGTTCTTGCTGATAAAGTCACGATTTGATGCGTAATTCATCAGCTGATTAAAATATGTGTAGATTTTTTTTGACTGTGCCGAATACTTATCACTTAAATCATTGATGTAGTCTTGTAGTTCGTCCACAGATAAATCAGTAATTGACCGTGTCGCAAATTTTTTCAAAATGTGATTCTTGAAAATCGTCAGCGTCTGTTTTAACGTGCTGTTTGCAATGCCTTTGCGCTCGTAGTTCGCCAGCCAAATATCGTAAACACCTTGCACCGTCAAATTTTCTGACGGTGTTTTTTTGTTGTATTTACTTTCGCCATTGCGGAACTTTACTTGTTCGTTCGTGAACCAAATTTTTGCAGATGTTTTGTTCTCAAAACCGCGTTTGCGTGCCCGAACAGGCTTGCCATCTTCGTTACCCAATACAGCGTAAACTTCCCAGTTCTTCGGTGCTACTTCTTTTATTGTCATTCATAAATCCATTCTACCCGCCCGCCACGGCAATACGTACGTCAGGACTTGCACCTGATAGCGACTAACTCGCATACGTTGGGGATGAAATTTATTTTAAACCGTCTTGAAAGTCTTGCTGCCGCTTTTGTTTGCGTTGGTCGCTTCCTAACATATTAATAGCGGTGTTGTACTCATCGAGAATTTGATTCGCCAATTTGTATACTTGGGTTCTGATGTATTGAGCAGTTACAGTGTCACTGTCACTTGTTAAGCTTAGTAGATTTTCGAATTTTTCGGCAGAAAAATTTAATCGAGAATCCACTAGCATAGAATTAGATTGTAATTCAGCGATATCAAATTTGTCAAAATTATGTTGTTCGGAATTTTGAACTACTTTAATTTGATCTGACAAGTTTTTTTGTGCAAAATTTTCATCTTGTGTGAGATTTTGTGTTGAAATATAGGCATTGAATCCGTTTAACTCATAGTAAATAAATCCGCTTTTTTCTTGTGCGTATTTCTGAATTGATTTCATTATTTGGATAAACTCGGTAGTGCTATTCGTTGAAAAATGTGCGAGCGCCCTAATGTGCATATCCAATAATTCGACCAGTCCACTGGTTTGCATGGGGGTTAAACCGTCGTCAATCACTTCCGTTAAACGAGCGACATATGTTGAAAACAGTTGGTGATGATGACTGTTCGATGCGTCCGATTTTGCACTTCCTGCAGCAAATGCGTGTGCTAGTAAGCGGGCAGAGAAGTATGTAATATGTGCTTCTGTAATATTTAGGTCATCTGATAAGCCTTGAATGTACTGAACGTCAACACCAAAGAAATCAGCCAGTGCTTCCCAAATCTCCATTCGAGGATCTGTTTCTGATTTTTCATAGCGCATCAGACTTTGCGGAGAAACCTTTACTTGGTAATTCGCTTTTAAAGATTTTGATAATGTTGCGAGACTTATTTTCGATGCGCTTCGTAATTCTAGTAAGCGATTTGTCATATTCATTCCTTTCTTTTTTTTCATAGTATTGTTAAATTATATCATATCCATTCCAAAAATGATATAAAACTTGTTGACATATCATTTTTGGAATGATAAAGTATGTTTATTGGTTGTTCTTTTTTTGGAATAGTTGTTGATATTTGGTTTAAAACAAACCGAACGCGCAAGGTTGCCCACAGGCAGGGCGCAGAAATGGAGAAATTTATATGGCCAAACCGGTAAACGGATTAAGTGAAGCGGAAGCATTTCAAGCGCGTGTGGCGTCAGGATTTGTAACGACAAAGGACGCGCAAACTATGACGGGTGTCGTGTACAACACACTGATGAACTGGGTGAAGGACGGCAAACTTCATAAGTATGTCAACGGAACAACGGTACGCTTCTCTGTGGACGAGATTCGCGCATTGTATGTTGAACAGGGAGTGTAACCCATGACACGAGACAAGGCACCGCCGACAGGCACGAATTAGAACTAGACACGACACAGAATCGCCCACAAGGGCAAGGGAGTAATATGATGAACAGTTTTAAAATTAACGAGCCATTTGTAAAAGAAAATTATGAAAAGGTCAGTCAAGATGCTGTTAATTTGGTGCTTACGTTAAGCCGAATGACCACCAAAGAACGCAAACAAGGGTTGCCACTTATTGCTGAAAAGATGAATATTTCAGGTACCGCAGTTATGGCGCTGGTGCGGGAATTGGTTGATGCTGATATCGCACGAATTGAAAAGGTAGGTGTTTGATTATGATGACGGTTATTGCTGAAACGTTTGATGGTTCAAAATTGACAGACGGTGGTTCTAACGCGGTTTTGGTGTTTGCAGAAATTGTTAAGGCGAACAATAATGGTGAAACGTCGCTTGATTTTATTCATTTGGCGGAACGAACTGGATTGCAAGTGCATGAAATCTGGTCGGCACTAACCTCATTGGAAACAGCTGGAATGATTGATAATCCGATTGGATTGCGCTTGACCGAAGAACATGAAATCGAACGCGCTCGACGGGTGCTTGAAAGAAATGGACTCATGAAAGAGTTGAATGTAGGATTGCAATACTTTGGTGATGCAGATGACTATGAAGATATGACCACGGATGAGCTAGAAGTAATGATTTATCTAAGTGATAACGCTGATCGCGGTAAGTTTGCTTTTGACGTTGCTGAAATTGAAAGTCATACATCACTATCAGCGTTACAAGTGATTCATATCTTTGCGTCACTAACTATCAAAGGTCGGTTGCGGTTTACGGATTATGGAGAAGTCGTCGCATGACAGATTTGAACGTGCGGGCACGATTGCCCACAGAACTGTAAGAGTGGTCGCCTTGACCGTTCATTCAAATTGGGAATAACAAAAATAAAGTGTCCGTCCGCCACGGCCAGAGTACATCCCCAACAGACAAAAAACCGCCCACAGAACTATGTGGACGGCCTTGAAAGAAGAGCTATGAATGAACAGAACGAGTAGCACCCACCTGTATATTACCAGTATAACACAAAAATAGTTGACAAGGAAACAAAAACAGGAATCTTATAATTTTATTAGATATTGTAGGTCTAGCTATTGCGGTGGGGATGTTTGTTTATCAAGACAGACGCCCCGAAGTTATCAAACCAGATGGCACAACGCGAAGCATGACCTTGCGCGAATGGATTGAAGCAAATTCAGATGATTTTATTGTTGAACCTGTGGATAAATCGCGCCGAAAAGTAAATAAAAAAGCTATCAGTTCCTCACTCTCCAAAGTAAACGGTACTGATAGCTTATCACAAACTGCCATCATGGCAAAAAATAAAAAATAAAAAATCAAAAGGACTTTTATTTCATGAATAATTTTAACACATTGCACGAAGAAGCGCGGAACGTATTACGTATTGCAAATGCAAAATTGAGGGAAACCGTTAATCAAGGGGACTTTCACGATAGAGACTTTGGTAATTTTCACGGTCTTGCTTGGGAAATGGCTACTGGTATGCGCCCAGCCCAAATCAAAAAGCAGTATGGCGTCAAAGACCATTATGACATTGCAACGACGGAAACATTTATCAAGACTGCCGAAGCAGTTGAACGGATTATTGACCTGATTTTATCGAACGTTGGCACGTACAAAGAAATTAAAGAAATTGCGTTAAGTGCACAGGTTTAGTGGGTATCTGTGTGAGATATTTACCAGTCACCGTCAGGGTCTGCTCAAAATTGAGCACACCCCTCAATTCCACGAAACATCATATATCAGCCCATTTTGGGATGTTTGTGAAAGTATCACATATTGTTAAGGGCGGTATGTTTCGTTGCGCCCAACGATAAAGTGCCGTTTAGTTTACGAAGTACCAAATCAGTGGTGTTCTCAATTTTGAGCAGCCCTTTCGAACGACATCGTATTATTGCGCAGTCATCGATTAATCGGCTGATTTAGATAGGAGTGCTCCCTATTGTTAGAACACCCAATCACATGACGGCTCAAAATGGAGCCACCAAATCAAATAGGGCGCAAAATTGCGCCGTAGACCCCAAGCACAATCAGCTCACAAATGAGCCGACCGCAAACAAAGAAAGCAGGGCTTAACTATGCCTTATCCACAAGAAGAACAAGAAACAATTGTTATTTATGACCGAAAAAAGAAGCAGTGGCACCTCGATATCACGACGCCAGTTCACATGCGAAAATATGCAAAGTATTTGGACGATACAGAAGAAAACAGCGAAGACCGCCTAGCCGGTTGGGTTGACCCCGAAAAATACAGCGTCTCGTTTTCAATCCGTGAACGAAAGCGGTTGTCTGAAAGTGAACGGGCACGGCGTGCAGAAAACTTACGACGCAATGTAACCTAGAATGCGTTTTAGGTCTTAAAAATGCCAGTACGCTTGTTAAAAAATAAGGTAAGTGGTGTCGCGGGCTTAGTTATACCAGACAGGAAAATGATGTTCGAAAAACACCAACCAAACAGGGTGGAAAATCAAAGGTGCTGTTTGCCCACAGAATAGCAGTGCCACCTTACCAAGCCGAAAATAAACAAAAGTGCAACAAGTGCAGATAGTGCACACTTTTCCAAAACTCTTTCAGAACTGTGTAGTAGTGTCTTAATATAATAAATTATATTTTTATATATATATTTATAAAAAATAATATATATAACACTTATAAGGGACTACACCCTTGGGGGACAAGGAGTTAGAGACAGTGCAGGTTTTCGGCAAAAGTGCCACTGTCACCAACCCCTTTACTAATTCTTAACTTATTTTCTAATCAAATTTTAATCTCGAAGCAGTAAAATCCGAACATTGAATTTTTGCGAGTGTTGAGCAGGGTTCGGTTTCGGGCATCCGTTATTCGAAATAGTGTCACTAGCACTTACAGATTTGTGGGCGAAGTCATCTCATTTATTAAGTTTAGACAAAACTAAAAATACGCCAAAAACAAAACACCAAATCGCTATACAGCAACAATTGATACGGCCTTCAAGCTGTTTTTTTATTTGATTAAAACGAACTCAATTCACATCAAGGGGCACATCGTTCACATAGAGCAGGAAGTGATTTCTATGATTGGGTAGGGGGCTGCATCTGCCTTGTTTTTAAATAATAGCATGCTTGGTTTTTAAGTAACTGTTGTGTCAATCTTGAGAACTTGTTTTTAACTTCATGAATCTATCTTTGTGAAACGATTTTACAAATTATAATTAGGATGTATCCTTATTTTGTTACGTCTTTCAAAATTTGTATATACAAATTTAGTGCAAATATATTTATCAGGTGATATAATAATGGATAAAATATTTCAAGAGGATCAAAAAATGCTTAAGAAAACCATTCAAATACTCGCAATAATAATTTTATCTCTGCCAATGTTACCTTTTTCTTTGATTCAACCAATAGTTAATGCTGACAATGTTTCCTCTATACAAAGTGAAGTCAATAGATCAAATTTTTTAGACTACTTTGTTCTTAGTGGGTCTGCTACTTATAACAATAGTACAGGAATTGTTGTGTTAACACCTGATCAAAATGATCAAGTGGGAAATATGACTTTAAATAGCAGAATTTCAATGGACAATTCATTTAAATTAGTTGGAGCTGTTTATTTGGGAAATAAACTCGATTCTCGAGGTGGAGCTGATGGTATCGGTTTCGCTTTTCATCCAAATGGTGTCGGGGATGTTGGGTATACGGGGGCTAATATGGGAATTGGCGGTTTACCCAACGCCGTGGGTTTTAAGCTAGATACTTACTATAATACGTCATATCATGGTGGTGGAAATGACGGAAATCATCAATTGGGTTGGGATGATGATCCAACAACCAATGGAAGTGGTGGTCAAGGAAGAGCCAATACACCTTTTGGAGCTATTGTTACAACTAATCAAACTGGTTATGTAACAACTGATTCAAAAAATGTACAATATTTAAATAAAAATGATGTTTTAAATGCTAATATCTCACGTCAAGAAACTCAAAATGGAAATGATGCCCTTATAGCAAAAGGTGATAATCAAACAGGTTTTGTTGGAATTACTTTTAGTTATGATGGGACAAAACATGTTTTAACTACCATGTTTGATGGCTTAACTTGGACACAATCAATTGATAGTAGTGCCTCGTTGGCTATGGCACTTAGTGGGTCAACGGGAGGTCAAAAAAACTTACAGGAATTTAGATTTGATTCTTTTGAATATACAGAGGCAACTAAAGTGACGGGTGCGAAGACATGGAATGACAGTGATAATCAAGATGGTTTACGACCAGATAAGATTACTGTTAATCTGTTAGCTAATGGTAAAGTCTTTGATAGTCAAACAGTGACGACCGCGGATAATTGGCAGTATACGTTTGATAATCTACCAGTTTTAGACGCTAATGGAAAAGAGATTGTATATACCATTGCGGAAGATAAAGTTGATGGGTATATAACAAGCGTTGATGGTTACGATCTTACAAACACTCACAAAACTGAGGTAACCTCGGTGACAGGTACGAAGACATGGAATGACAGTGATAATCAAGATGGTTTACGACCGGATAAGATTACTGTTAATCTGTTAGCTAATGGTAAAGTCTTTGATAGTCAAACGGTGACGACCGCGGATAATTGGCAGTATGCCTTTACGGGCTTACCAAAGTTTGAAAATGGAAAAGAGATTGTATATACCATTGCGGAAGATAAGGTTGATGGGTATATAACAAGCGTTGATGGTTACGATCTTACAAACACTCACAAAACCGGAAGCGTTATTCCCGATAAAACATGGAAGAATCACGATCAAAAGAATAATGATCATATTCAAAAAAAGTTGCCTAATACTGGTGAAAGAAAAACGGGTTATGAAGGTTTTGTAGGATTATTACTCATCATTATAAGTTTGAGTATTTTCATTTTTGAAAGAAAAAAGTCAGTGTAATATATTACGTCGGAAAGAGAAAAGATGACTTTCAAGTTGTGTTTTCTTTTTTGATATAGTAAAGGAGCTAAATATGAAAAAAATAAAGTTAATTATACTGATTATAGCTTTAACAATGGGTGTAGTTTTATTATTTAATAAGTCTATTGGTCATTTTCTGATTGCATCTAATGGTATTAAAATATCTAAATCTCAATTTGAACACAATAATAAGTCTAAAAACCATAATGCTAATTTTGATTGGAATAAAACTGCCCCCTTATCAAGCACAGATATTGTGAAAGCAAGGTTAACGAGTCCGAGCTATATTGGATTAATTAGTATACCTGATTTAAATGTTATGTTACCTATCTCTCCTGGTACTAGTAATGAGAGTTTGTCATTGGGTGCTGGAACTTTATTTCCAAATCAAAAAATGGGGGCAGATAACTATTCGTTAGCTAGTCATTTTGTTCAAGGAAGTAATAATAAGGCACTACTTTTTTCCCCAATTTACTACCATGGTAAAGCGGGTCAAAAAATATATTTGACTGACTTAGAAAATGTTTATGAATATAAAGCGACACTTGTAAAAGTTATTAAAGCTTCCGATGTTTCAGTCACGGATAATGTCCCTGGGAAAAAATTAATTACACTCATAACATGTGACTATACCGCGGATAGAGGTAGAGTTTTAATGCAAGGAAAGTTAATTTCTGTAACAAAATGGCAAAAATCAAGCCATGATGTTAAAGAGCAATTTACAAAAAAAGCACAAATTTTATAATATTAGCTGAATCAATATTGAGTTGAATGAGGCGAAGTGTTGACGAATGGGACAAAGTAATGGATATCAATCTATTTGGGAACACTTTTGGGTGTTAGAAAAGCACTAAGAGATATGGGGCTTGGTAGTAATTATTAATGTTTCTTCAGTGCGGGCAATTACGACACCGATGCCCGATGTGGGAGCATATTCGGCTTCGAAAGGTGGTACAAGGTCGTTGACTAAAACGGCGGCTGTTGAAGCGATTAAAATGGGTAAAAAAATTAGAGTTAATTCTGTTCAGCAGGCATTAGTTCATACTGATATTTTGCCCGACTCGTATAAGTGAATAGATGATAATGCAGATGTTATTCCTGCCATTGGGTAGACTGTTGATGTCGCTAAAGCTGTTACTTATTTGGCGTCTGATGAATCTTCGTACACAACAGGATCTGAGCTAATCCTCGATGCCGGTGTGGTTGGGGGCCGCTAACGAATGAAATTTGTAATAATAAAAAAGCCAGTCTTTGTACTTCTATATGGAGGTGCAAAGACTGGCTTTTTTATTTAAACATGTTTATTAAAGCGGCATTTTTCATTTCCAGTATGCTTCGTCACCATAATTGAGATGAGTACTATATGATTCAAATCGATTAAACGCCTCTAGCGTAAACTGATAGGCCTCAGTGGCTCGACTATATGCATTAGTACCTGCTGAGAAATGAGCCAGCTGCGTGTCGAGTTGAGCTAATTTAATCATAGCTTTTGCTAGTAACTCTGGAGAGCCTTCTTGTTGTCCAGAGTAGCCTTCGGTTTTTGCACGATTGGCGTGGGCCGTAGAACTTTAGTCTGGAATTAGTATTTCAGATCCGCTCATTGAACGACCTGACCAATCCGCTTGAAAAGGTCCTGGATCGATATTTGTGATTTGTATTCCTAAGGGAGAAACCTCTTGTCGCAAAGCATCCATCAAATCTTCTACAGCGAATTTTGTAGAGTTGTAATAACCAAAGGTTGGGACGCTTGTTAGTCCGCAGATTGATGTCACATTTAGTATTCTTCCGGAGCGTACGCCACGAAGATGCGATAATACGGCACGCGTCATATTTGAAACACCCCAGAAGGTTGTTTCGAACATTTTTCGAAGCGTGTATTCTTCAGATTCTTCAATTGCTCCAGCGTAACCGTAGCCGGCGTTGTTGACTAATACGTCTAATTGCCCAAAGTAGGATAATGTAATGTTTGTTCAATGGCGTGAGTTATAGCAGAATTGTCTGTCACATCCAGTAGAGCTGCCTGTTACCAACTACACTTATTTTTTTCATGTTAATTCTCCGTTCAGATTATTTGACGGCTTACTACGCAAGTCTTAACTATATTTTATATAGTTAGAGTAACTCCAATCCAGGGCTCCTTATAGATGTGTTGACTTTATATTATTATGAATTAGAAAATATGAATAGTGTATATTGCTTTTTTATTTGAAATATATTTATTGTTAATGCTGAGAGCCCCACTAATTTTGGAGTAGAGATCAGAGACAGGTTGTATAGAGGTGCATTTTGAATTTTCATAATGTTGAGATAGTGTTTGGCGGTATTTGTCCTGTTTTAGGATGAGAATATTCATTTTTAATGTGATACCTATTGTTCTAGAAATATGCTTAAAAATTAATAGAAAGCGCTATCTTTGTTTTCGTGTCTTGTTTTTGGTTTGATTTTGTTTTATAATCAAAATCAAATATTCCGGATATATTGAAACGAAATTGTTGTATTTGTAACCGCATTTTTGAGGATTTCAGGAGGATCCATGCTATGACACATGTACACACGAAACGTTCATTCGATTTGGGACGAACCGGTAAAGCGATGATTGCTACTGCTGCAGCATCTGGAGTGCTTTCTTTAACTATTTTGGAAACTAATCCAGATATTTTTAGTGGGCAAATGGGTGTTCACAAAATTAGTGCCGCAGTATTGAGCACGGAACTATTGGCGAACGTTCAAGCTACCAATGACAGTGGTACAACAAGTGATGCGCCGTTTGATCGTTCTATGGCGCATAATGTTAATTTTACAATCAGTGGGCAGGCGCTTGCTGACGTTTCAGCAGTCAATGCTGATAATAAAGTAGCTGTTTTGGCAGTGCCTGATGATTTAATTGGGAAAGTCACAGCAAATGGTGATGTTACAACAGATACAGCTGTAACATTGCGCTTAAATCAGATTCCCGTATTGTAAGCGGTTATTGATGGTACAGACACACTACTTAGTAATGTAACGAATTTGGTAGATACAACAACAGGCGCTGCTACTGGTGTTTCTTTGAATACGCAAGCAGTAATTGAACAATTGGATGCGCTAAAAGCACTTGCTAATACGGGTCAAGCGCAGTTTAGTTCAACGCTACAGGTATCGTCTGATGGCACATATCTTTACGCCGATTTGAATGATGGATTAGGTAATGTACTAGCTCAGAATGTCACAACTATTTTAAACAATTTGCAAGCGGCAATTGATAGTTTACAAGCCACTGTGGTTGATACCAATCCATTGACGCTTCCTGTATCAACTGCAGCCGCCGCGACAATTAACACAGCACTTGCTCCGCTTCGAGTAACCACTGACGCTGTTATTACTACTGCTAATGCTGTTGTTGGTGTTGGTGGTAGTGCGATTTCAACGCTTGCCGATGCTGCTGTTTTGGGGGATACAAGTATTACAGTACCAACAACAATTGCGGCATTTGGTGGATCATCAGTAACAGCTCGTGCTATGGTTGCGGCGGCTGGAACGTCAACTGAAGAAGTCTTTGATGGAACAGTTGTGAATTCTGATTTAATTGATGTTAATTTAATTAAAACGGCAAATGGAACGACATCTGTTTTTTATAGTGCGGCAGATGCAGATACAACAGCACCAGATGCACCAGTAATTAGTGGCACAACTGGTGATTCAACGGATGGATATACAGTTGTTGGAACGGCAGAACCAGGGTCAACGGTCAATATCTATGATGGCGATGGTAATGTCGTCGGGACTGGCACAGCCGATGACAACGGTGACTTCAGTATTACCTTGCCAGGATCAGTTGGTGAAAATGCAGCGTTGACGGCAACGGCAACAGATGCAGCAGGGAATGAAAGTGACCCAACATCATTTGTCACACCGGCAGATGCGGATACAACAGCACCAGATGCACCAGTGATTAGTGGCACAACTGGTGATTCAACGGATGGATATACAGTCGTTGGAACGGCAGAACCCGGATCAACAGTGAACATCTATGATGGCGATGGTAATGTCGTCGGAACTGGTACAGCCGATGACAACGGTGACTTCAGTATTACCTTGCCAGGATCAGTTGGTGAAAATGCGGCATTGACGGCAACAGCAACAGATGCAGCAGGAAACGAAAGTGACCCAACGTCATTCGTCACACCAGCGGATGAAGATACAACAGCGCCAGATGCACCAGTGATTAGTGGCACAACCGGTAACTCAACAGATGGTTATACAGTGGTTGGAACAGCAGAACCAGGGTCAACGGTGAATATCTATGATGGTGATGGTAATGTCGTTGGCACTGGTACGGCAGATGACAATGGCGACTTCAGTATTACGTTGCCAGGATCAGTTGGTGAAAATGCGGCATTGACGGCAACAGCAACAGATGCAGCAGGAAACGAAAGTGACCCAACGTCATTCGTCACACCAGCAGACGGAAGTGGCAACGGTGATGGAACAACACCAGGTGACGGAAGTGGCAACGGTGATGGAACAACATCAGGTGATGATGTAGATACAACGGCACCAAATGCACCAGTCGTTAATGGAACAACAGGTAATTCAACCGATGGTTATACAGTTGTTGGAACGGCAGAACCCGGCTCAACAGTGAACATCTATGATGGCAATGGCGATGTTGTAGGTACTGGTACGGCAGATGACAATGGGAACTTCAGTATTACCTTGCCAGGATCAGTTGGTGAAAATACGACGTTGACGGTTACTGCAACGGATGCCGCAGGTAATGTAAGTGATGCAACGTCGTTTAAGACACCGATGAATACGTCTGGACTAGTGTTGCCCAATACTGGAGACACTACTAATAAAGCGTTTACTGTATCAGGCATCGTTGCCTTGATTATTGCGAGTGCTTTAGGTGTGTATGTTCGCGTATCGAATCGGTTGCGAGGGTAATTTGCTTTAACGTATTCGATTTTAGAAGTGTTTTATCATAATGGTGGATTAGTATGAAACGAACACTGTGGAAATTAATTGTGCTACTGTTGGTAATTGGTGGATTTGTTGGTGTGTTTAATCAAACTCTTGAACATCTTTTTATACGATACACACAACCAACGATTAAGATTGCCAAAAATGCCACGGTGGGAAGTTATGATTGGCGGGATTTAAAGTCGCTGAATATAGCTGATGTCTTAGCCGCACGATTGAATAATCCAAAGCATACGTATGCAGGATTAATAAGCATTCCAGATATTGGTGTGAATTTGCCAATATCTCTGGGGATTTCAAATGAAAGTTTGTCTATTGGTGCTGGAACACTCACGAAAAATCAAGTTATGGGCACAGGAAATTATTCCCTAGCAAGTCATTTTGTTCAAGGTAGCGGCAATAAAGATTTGTTATTCTCGCCAATTTACTATCGTGGCAAAGTAGGACAATTAATTTACTTAACTGATTTGAAAAAAGTATACGTTTATAAAACGTATAGTGTGAGAGTCGTTCCGCCTAATGGAATATCTGTCACGGATGTGCTTGCTAATAAAAAAATTGTGACGCTCATTACATGTGACTATACAGCTGAAAGTGGGCGAGTAGTGATGCAAGGTGAGTTGTCGAAGGTGATTTCTTGGCATGCAACACCTGATAAAATCAAGAACAGTTTTATGCAACGATTTAAATTGTTAAATTTAGCAAGATAAGAGGAATGATCTATGCGTTTAAGTAGAAAAATTATAATTATTGCCATGGCTTTCCTGTCGCTGGCAACGGTGGCGTTTGCTGCTTATACGATACTTGTATTTAATGGTACTGGTAAAGGGACGGAGGACGCTGGAAAAATATCAGGCGTTCAAACGGCTTTGGCAACTGCTAATGGTGAAATAGTTGATTTGAAAAATGTGTTGTCTACGACTTTGACTTCTCTTCAAGGTGAGCGCGGGGAACATAAGACAGATGTTGATGCTGCAAATACTCAAATTACAAATGCAAATGATTATTATGCTGCTGTGAGTTCAGCGTTAACGACTGTTGACGGTGATGTTGAAGATGCATCGAGTGCCATAAGTACTGCGAATAGTGTTGTAAATGCTCAGCCAACAGATCCGGATTATTATGGTGATGGAGCCATTGTATCTGGGAACTGAATATGAACAAAGGTGCAAGAATTACTATCGGTTTAGTGGTGACGCTTATGGTGTGCACCTCAACTGCTGTGGCTAGTGTCTATGCAATCAAGCAATTTCTTGGAAATGAAGCAACAACGACACAAAAAATTGCGCAATTAAAATCAACGATTGAAAATCAAACTAGCCAATTGGAGATTACGACTAAGGCTGTTCAAATTGCACGTAGCAAAGCTGCTTTGTATACTGTGGCTTGGACTAGTAATCAGGGTAGTCAATATACACCGTTTACTAAACCACCGTACGGCAACGTTGCTCAAGTTTATTGGTCAACCGCTTATGGCGCAGGGACGCTTGTTTCGACAAACGGTACTAGTACGTATGTTTGGGTCGGAAACGTATGGCTGCCAGTAGCAAATGGTGTAATTGTTGGTACGACGGTACAAATTGCTAGTATTTTACAGGCGCCGCCTAGAGTTTTACCGACAAATAGCATGTTCCCTATTAACGCCAATGGGAGTAGTACGAGCGCAGTAGCGTTTAGTGGTACTTTGTTAGGTGTTAGTGGTGTACTTACTCAATTCCAATGGAGTGATGATCTTAATACGTTTGTAGCGCAGTCGACGCCTTTGTTGGTTACTTATCACTTAAAGTGGCAGTCGTCAGCGAGTGGTGGCTCGTGGGTAACACAGTGATTTTGAGTTTTAGTTAAGTTGATTTTGTTGTGGGTTTTCGTGAGATGAAGGATTATTTCATCTCGCGGTACATAAAATTAGGAGCGGTATGGTGGATGGTTAGTAGATCTTTTTTACATGAAACGACAATTGTTCACATTGAACAGGCGTTTCTTACGTTGATGAGAGAAATACCTTTTGATCAAATCCATGTTAGTGATGTGATTAAACGTTCGGGGTTAGGACGCGCAACGTTTTATCGATATTTCAAAAATACAATGGATATTTTAAACAACATTCTGCATCGAATTTGGCAATCAATCGAGAAAACAGTTAATGAGATGCCGTCTGATATAGAATTTTTAGATTTTGCATCTAATCTTTTGTTTGTTATTTATAATTTTCGTGATGAGCTTAAAATTATATGGGGAGAGAATGGTTCCGGTGGTCAATACTTACGGTGGTATGGTCTATATAAGCCTTGGATTATGCAATATTTAAGTCAAGCGCCAAAAAATAGGCATATTCCCATTGATTATGAAATTGACTATATTGTTGGAAATATGGTTAATTTGCAAATGATGTGGTTAAAACAACCGATTCCAGAGTCGCCAATGCAATTTTCAAATGTTTTTCGTGCTACGTTCAAAACATCGATGCGAGATTTAATTTGATTAGTTATGGTACTTCCGGTCTTCTGTTGAACAAAGTATGATAATGATCCCGAGACGATAACTTATATAAATTAACTCTGATTTTAAAATTGAATGAAGGAATATAGTTTTCGTGTTGCCATATCTATATGGGGCTTATGAAACATACATTAAAATATTTATGAGGGGTATACTTGCATCTACGGCCGGATGATAGTAAACGAAGGAGCGCATTTAATGACGAATACAAGCGGTTTTTCGAATTTTGAAAAAGAAGCTATGAAGCAACGTGCCGAAGAATTGCGCCGCAATCACGGTAAGAAAAATGGTGAGGCAGATGTTTTTGAGAAAATTTCTGAAATGACAGAAAACGAACGTAATATTGCGCTCAATTTGCATAAATTAGTCGCAAAAGTCGTACCAGAACTTAATTCCAAAACGTGGTATGGAATGCCAGTGTATGCAAATAAGAATAAAAAGGTGATTCTCTTTTTTAAGCCTGGTGGCAAATACCAATCGCGTATATCAACAATCGGTTTTGAAGATGCCGCCCAGTTGGATGAGGGAGATTTGTGGCCAATAATTTATGGCATTCAAAAATGGACACCTGCGATAGAAGACATGTTGACCAAGCTCGTTCAGCGTGCCATTCATCACGAAGAAGTTAAGTAATAAATTGGAAGAAGCCCCTAGTAAAAATACTAGGGGCTTTAATAATGCAACCACAATACACATGAGGTAAGCACTATGACAAATAGATTGCATCACGGTAAGGATTGATGAACGTAATGCAAGAGTATTATATCATAAATAAAGGCTCGCTTAGTTATTATTTGGAAGCATAGTTTTAAGAATGTTGCATTTTTATGTCAAATTGATAAATTATTGTTTCTTTGAATACATTTTATTGCCGATCGATTTGCCATACAAGTTAGTTAAATTGGCATATAAACGCTGGCATGACAAAAAAATACAGATTGGCGTTTTTTTATTGTGCCAAAAGCGAAATTTTTAAGCAGGAATCTCATACCCGTTCAACGAAATGCAAGAGCGGTAGTTTTGAAGGTTAGGGGGTATGCGTACCAAAAACAGTATGTGCATGATTTGTGCATTGAAGTCATAGGTTTGCGGATAAAGCTAACGCTAATATTGCGTTACCGAAGGTAGAATGCGCATGCACAAATAAAAAAACACGCAGGTAAATGCGTGTAAGTGCCGTGGCAGTGGGATTTAATCAATAAATTTTGTGCATTATTTTGTGCATTTTTACGTGAAATACGATGAAATTCTATGATATATCAGTGAAAAAATAAAATAAAAAACGCCGTTATATCAAGGTTTATGCACCTTAATGCAACGGCGTGAAATGCTTTATGGACAGCCTGGGGCTCGAACCCAGGACCCACGGATTAAGAGTCCGTTGCTCTACCAACTGAGCTAGCTGTCCATTTATTTCGTAGTTGTTTTTAACAACAAAAAATATAATACCACGATTATAATAAGAGCGCAACCCTTTTTTAGAATAAAGATGTTAAAAGGTAATTTTTTTTGGATAATGGTATAATGAGTAAACAAGTATGCGAATCGCCGACAAAACGGCGAGTAAGGAGCAAAATATGAGTACGATTTTAGTTGTGGACGACGAAAAGCCGATTTCAGATATTATCAAATTCAATTTGGCCAAAGAAGGTTATGATGTTTTAACGGCCGCTGATGGCGCGGAAGCGCTTGTATTATATAAGGAAGAAAAGCCAGATTTGGTTTTGCTCGACCAAATGTTGCCGGAAGTGGAAGGCACCGAAGTGTTGCGCCAAATCCGCGCCAACGATGACACGCCAGTGATCATGGTGACCGCCAAAGACTCTGAAATTGACAAAGTTTTGGGTTTGGAAATGGGCGCTGACGACTACGTGACCAAGCCATTTTCCAATCGCGAACTTTTGGCGCGTGTTAAAGCAAATTTGCGCCGCCAAAAGTCAATTACACCAGCCACAAACGATGGTGAAGCTGCCAATGAAGAAGACATTACGCTGGGGGATTTGACGATCCATCCGCAGGCGTACATGGTTTCAAAGCGCGGTGAAGACATCGAATTGACGCACCGTGAATTTGAATTGTTGCATTATTTGGCGCGTCATTTGGGTCAAGTGATGACACGTGAGCATTTGCTACAACAAGTTTGGGGCTATGATTATTTCGGGGATGTGCGTACGGTCGATGTGACGGTGCGACGTTTGCGCGAAAAAATTGAAGACAACCCAAGCCACCCCGACTGGCTGGCAACCCGCCGTGGGGTAGGTTATTACCTTCGCAAGAGCGAAAATTAGGAGACAATAAGTGAAGCAACTGATCACTTTTTTTCAATCCATTCGATTCCGCATCACAATTGTTTTTGTGCTTTTAATGTTAATTGCACTGGAACTTTTGGGTGCGTTTTTTGTACGCCAAATTGAACAACAAGATGTGCGCACTTTCCAGCAACAAATTGTCGTGCCCAATGCAGTCAAAAATCAATTTGAAAGTGCGTTGCAAAATAATGATACGGCAGCGGCTAATCGCGCTATTCAAACGGCATTAGCGAATTTGGACAACACCAACGTGCAGGAAATTCAAGTGATTGATGCGACCGGCACGATTCGTGGGACGATGACCGTCGCTGGCCGACAAACAGTGGGTCAAAAAACCACTGATATTAACACACAAAAAGCGTTGGCAGCCAATGAAAATTATCGCACGACGCGCACGGTGAGCGATAATGGCAATCGTTTGCTCGTGGCGACGACGGCTTTGACGACGAAATCCAATAATAAAACAACACGCTTGGGCGTTGTGGTGGTTAGCGCGAATTTGGAAGGCGTTTACGATAATATTTCTAAAGTGACGCATCTGTTTTTGTGGGCTGGCGTGATCGCGTTTTTTGCAACAATTGCGATGGCGTTGTTTTTGGCACGAACTTTGACGCGACCAATTGAATTGATTAGTGAACAGACCGCAAAAATTGCCGACGGGGACTATTCAATGGTCAACCATATTCACGGGAGCGACGAATTGAGTCAGCTGGCGGCGGCCGTTAATGATTTGTCCGTCCGCGTTGAAGAATCGACGGAAGCCGTCAATTCCGAGCGTAATCGTTTGGATTCCGTGCTGACGCACATGGCCGATGGGGTTTTGGCAGCGAATCGACGCGGGGAAGTGACGATTATCAACCAAGCGGCGGCTGATTTTGTGGGCTTAACGCGCGAAGAGGCGCTGGGGATGCCGGTCGTTGATTTGTTAGCGTTACACGGTCAAACGACGTTGCGTGATATGTTGGAAAATCCAGAGGATTTGCAGTTGGATTTGTCTGATGATCGACAAGATTTGATTGTGCAAGCGTATATTTCGTTGATTAAGCGCCAAAGTGGTTTTATTTCTGGTTTGGTCATTATTTTGCATGATATTACGGAACAACGCCGCATTGATATTGAGCGCCGCTCGTTTGTGTCGAACGTCTCGCATGAATTGCGGACGCCGTTGACATCGGTGCGCTCTTACGTGGATGCGTTGGCCGATGGGGCTTTGGATAATCCGGAAATGGCGCATCAGTTTTTGGGCGTCGTGCAGGATGAAACGCAGCGCATGATTCGCATGATCAATGATTTGCTGGAATTGTCGCGTTTGGATCAAGGGCGTTTGGAAGTAAGTCCGGAAGTGGTGAATTTGAACCGCTTGTTTAGTTATGTTTTGGATCGTTTTGACATGATTTTGGATAGTGAGGCCCAAGAGGACATCTCATCTGTGGAGCGTTCGCACAAGCGTTATCGCATTGCGCGTGATTTTGTTGATGAAGATGTTTGGGTGGAAGTTGATCCGGATAAATTCACGCAGGTGCTGGACAATTTGATGAACAATGCGGTCAAATATTCACCTGACGGGGGCACGATTACGGCGCGTTTGGTCAAAACCAAGCGGCGCGCGATTTTGTCAATTTCCGATCAAGGTTTGGGGATTCCACGTCAAGATTTGGATAATATTTTCAACCGTTTCTTCCGCGTGGACAAAGCGCGCTCACGCGCGCAAGGCGGCACGGGACTTGGTTTGGCGATTTCAAAAGAAGTGGTGGAATTGTTCAAAGGTCGCATTTGGGCGGATTCGGTTGAAGGACAAGGTTCGACCTTCTATATTGCTTTGAACTTTGTGGAAGGCGGCTTTGAGGAGGACTGGGATGCTGAATAAACGCCGACATTATGGCGATATCGCCCAAATCACCGTTTTGTGTGCGCTGGTGCTGCTCAGTATTTTTTTGACTTGGCAAATTGTTTTGTCACCGGGTGCAAAATCCAGCTCAGTCCAAAATAGCAGCGATGATGCCCAAAATTTGAGCCAGGTTTTCCAACCAAATCAGGTGTTCAACGTCACCAGTAATCGCAAAGTCGAGCGGCTGGCGACAGCGTCAATTACGCGTAGTGCCAAGCTGCGCCAGACTTTGAGTAAGGCCACTTTTCGTTATAATAAAACGGTGCCGAGCACGAATCAAGCCATTGAAAAGCTGCTCACAACGCCGCATAGTTTAGTTTTGCGCTACAATGATCGTTTGCCGTTGGCGTATTTTAATGCGCGCTACGCACAAGATATGGCGCGCGATGACGTGACGTTCGATTATGTCGTCGTGCCCTACATGCAATTTGTGAATCCGCGCGTGTATTTGGTTGATTCTCGTGCCAAATCTATCACCACTCTGACCGCAAAAGATCTCCATCAACAAATTTTCACAGATGAATTAGCGTCATTAAAAGCTAAAGATACGCAAACCGTGACCTTTGCAGTTCGCAGTGATCGCGTGCAGGTGACGTATCCAAGTGCATTTAGTTTGCCGGTTTATTCGTATTTAGTGAACACACAAGACGCGCATAGTTATGTCAACCAACTGCTAGGCAACTATCAAATTCACACGACCCAAAAAGGTGACATGACCACTTACCGCAACGCCGGTGCGCAAAGTTTGCAAGTTAATGCCGACACGCGGTTATTAACTTTCCGCGATAAAAGTCGCCAAAATACCAATTTGGTGGATCGCTTGTCGGCAAGTTTTGCGTTGTTGAATTTGAACGGCATGGATTTATCGAATATACGTTATTTTGAAGCGCGTGATGCGGGCAAAAGTATTGTCTACCGGACATTTGTGCGTGATTGGCCGGTTTTTTATCAAGCACCAAATGGCGCCGTGCAAGTCACGGATGATCAAAAATTAACGGCCGTTTATGCGCTGGACGCGCTCACCACGCCAGTGCCCAATAGCCAAAGTGACGTGACGTTGCCTAACACCGCAACGATTCAAAAAACGTTAACTACGGCCGGCATTAGTGCCAAAAGTTATAGTGATATGACGCCGGGTTATCAGTGGCAACGTCAAAGTTCGGCTAGTCAAGTTGTTGATTTGACGCCGGTTTGGGTGTTGCAAGATGCCAAAACCGGCGAGTGGGAAGCGCTGTCAGAATTCATCAAACGACATCAAGGGAAGGGGTAAATATGCCATTTAAAACAGTTCGTTGGCTTTTAATTGGGTTATTTGCCGTGTTGAACCTCTTTTTGTTTCAATGGTGGCATGCCGGGCAAGTTGCGCCCACGGTAACGAGTAATCCGGGGGCGGCTTTGATTAAAGAAATTAAACGCCAGCATATTTTATTGCCTGATTTACGCACCGAGCAGTTAACGGGTCAATATTTGGCGGCGGTACCAGAACAATTTTCGGCCAAAAAAACAGCGAGTTTAACGCTAAAAGTCGATCGTTCCTGCACGCAACTCACCGGGACTTTTGCCAAAAAAACGTTGTTACGGAGCCAACAAGATTTTGTGGCGAATTTACAAGATGGTTCGTTGACGCTGGCGCGTAATTTTAGCGGTAGTCGCTGGTACAATGATTGGTTCACCAAAGACGCCACGCAGCGCTATGTTGCCATTCAGTTGTACAACAATGCACCAATTTTAAGTAGCAAAGCCCGTCTGACGGTTAATATGACCGGTGAAAAAATCAAAAATTTCACCCTGCAACGTTTGACGGCTTTCCAAAAACTAGATGAGGAACGCACATTAATTAGCCAGCAAGACGCGGTCATTGATTTGTATCGGTATAACGAACTGCACGCCGGCGATCGGGTTTTGCAGTTACAACAAGGCTATGATGATGTGATCAAAGTCAATGATCATGAAATTTTCGTGCCGGTATGGTTAGTTTGGGTGCAAAATGAAGCCGGCGTTAATCGCTTGCTTTTGGTGAATGCTTTAACCGGTGAAAACCGCACGGTGCATTGATTTTAACCGTCATTTAATTTTATTTGGTAAAATAGCTTTAACATGAGGAGGTGTAGCATGGCATCTTTAACAAAAACATTGATTACTGGGGTGATTGCCGGTCTGGTGGGCGGTGGTTTGCTATTGGGCGGCCGTTATGCGTTGGAAACGCAACAGGCCAATCAGCAAGCAGCGACAGCTCAATCTAGTGCGAGCAAAGCGCAAAATACGGCCACAAAAGGCACGGCCAACTCGGCTTATAACCAAATTGCCGATGCCGTGGTGTCGATTTTGAATTATGCCCAAAGTGGCCCTAAAACCTACGAAGAGCAATCAGAAGGATCCGGCGTCATCTACAACGTGACCGGCGATACCGCTTATGTGGTGACCAATAATCACGTGATTGAAAGTGCCGCGAAGCTGCAAGTTTTGCTCAATGACGGGACGAAAGTGAATGCGACTTTGGTCGGCAAAGATGAAATGACCGACTTGGCGGTTTTGAAAATTAGCTCAAGTCGGGTTAAGGCGAGTGCAACCTTTGCGGATTCTGACAAAATCGTCGTTGGTCAAGATGTGATTGCGGTGGGCTCGCCTTTGGGCTCACAGTACGCTTCTTCGGTGACGGAAGGCATCATTTCTGCCAAAAAACGTTTGGTTGAAGCCACTACAACGTCAGGCAAAAACTACGGTGGTTCGACTGTTATCCAAACTGATGCGGCTATTAATGCGGGTAATTCCGGTGGCCCGTTGGTGAATTTCGCGGGGCAAGTTGTCGGCATTAATTCGATGAAGTTGACAACTTCGTCTTCGGGGACAACCGTTGAGGGGATGGGATTTGCGATTCCATCTAATACGGTTGTGAACATCATCAACGGTTTGGTGAAAAATGGCAAAATCACGCGGCCGGCCATTGGCATTAGTCTGGTGGATTTGTCAGAAGTCACCGCTGATGAGCAAAAAAGCACGCTGAAAACACCTACTAGCGTTACGGGTGGCGTCGTGGTCATGAGTGTGACCAAAAAAGGACCGGCCGATAATGCAGGTTTGAAAAAGTATGACGTCATCGTCGGTATTGACGGCAAAAATGTCGCCAATCAAGCGGATTTGCGTGAGGAACTCTACAAACACAAATTAGGCGATACGATCAAATTAACGTATTACCACGGTGCAACGAAGCACACGGTCAAAGTTAAATTAACCCAGAAACTCACCTAAACAAAGCCCAGTCAGTCGACTGGGCTTTTACTTTCTCTTAAACTTCGCTTGACAGGATTTTCGTGCCAAAATGTGGATAAATACGCTAATTTTCGGTGTTTTCTGTGAATAAGTAGTGATGGTGTGTGGAAAACTAATGAAAAATTTGCAGAATACGATGAAAACGGGATTGGATAGGCATTTACGGACGCTTTGAGGTAAAATAGAGTTTGGAAAGTGTTTCAGGCTATTTTTCAGGTTGATTTCAGTTAAATAACGTGAAAATAACAGAAATATCCGTATATTATCGCCGAAAAAGGCGAACATTTGTCGGTGCGAACAAATGTACTTGTTAACAGTTGTGGAAAAGTGTGTGAAAAACTGTGAATAACCCGTTGTTTAACTAGCGGAAAAACCTAAAATGCCGAAAAAAGGCGTTTTCAAGTTATCCACAGATTTACGAATTATCCACAAAAAATGTGAATAACTTTTGTCAGCGAACGTTACAAATCCCTATGTAAAGGCATTTGAGCGTTGTGTAAAGAAACTGTGTTCGTGTGAATAACTGCTATTGAACATTTTTTTAACGAATGTTCAAAAACTCTAGGAATTTGTTAAAAATCCTAAGAAAATGTAAAAACTGTGAAAAGGTTTGGAAAATGAATATCAAAATTATATCGGTCGGGAAATTAAAAGAAACCTACTTAAAAGACGGCATCGCCGAGTACGCAAAACGCTTGCAGCGCTTTGGCAAAATCGAGTTGATTGAAGTACCCGATGAAAAAACGCCCGATAACGCCAGTGACGCGCAGAACACCCAAATTATGGCAAAAGAAGCCGATCGCATCGCCGCCAAAATCGGCGAACGCGATTATGTGGTGGTTTTGGCGATTGAAGGCAAGCAATTCCCGTCAGAAGAATTTGCGCGTAAGCTAAACGAGGTGGCGGTGCAGGGCTTTTCAGACGTTACGTTTATTATCGGTGGATCGCTTGGTTTGGCACCGGCGATCAAACAACGCGCGAACTTGAAAATGAGTTTTGGTTTGCTCACTTTGCCACATCAATTGATGCGTTTGGTCTTAATTGAGCAAATTTATCGGGCATTTATGATTCAACAAGGCAGTCCTTATCACAAATAGCGTCATTGGCGGGCATGAAACTAAATTCATGCGTGGCGTCCTTTAAATTTAAGGGGTGCATAAATTTGACAACTTCTTCACAAGTGGCGTAAGGTTGATGAGTGAAGGAGAATACATATGCAGTCAGAACGTATTTTTAGTCGCACATTTTTACAAATTGCGCTGATTAATTTTTTGATGTTGGTTGGTTTTTATAGCTTGATTGTCACGATTGGTCCTTATGCGGTCAATCAGTTGCATGCTTCGGCGGCAATCGGTGGTCTGTTAGTGGGCATGACCGTCATTGGTTCGCTGGTCGCGCGCTTATTTTCGAGCGTGATTGCGACAAAGTTACAGACCAAGCAGATGATGTTGCTGGGCACAATTGTTTTGGTGCCGGCGATGTTTTTGTATCATTGGGCGACAGGGATCGCGGTGTTGCTGGTTTTGCGCTTTATCCAAGGTTTGTCAGTCGGTTTGGTTGGAACGGTGACCAACACGGCAGTCGTGCATTTGATTCCGGAAAATCGCCGCAGTGAAGGGATTAGCTATTTTAGTTTGAGTACGGTGATCGCCACGGCGCTTGGGCCGTTTGCGGGTTTGTTGATTATGCAAAATGGCACGTATGCGACGTTGTTTAATTTTGAAACGGCGCTGGCGGTTTTGGCGTTAATTGCCACTATTTTCGTCTCGCAAAAAACAATTACCGTGCCAAATCACGTCACCAGTGCGCCAAAAGAACGCGGTTTGGCGGCTTTCATCGAGCCAAAAGTCATCCCGCTTGCGCTTGCTTTGTTGGTGGCCGCGTTGACGTATGCCGCGGTGCAAACGTATTTGTCGTTTTATTTAAAAGCGCAGGGCATGGGCAGTTATGCGAGTTATTTCTTTTTGATTTTCGCGGGGATTGTGTTTATCAGCCGGCCGTTTACCGGACGTTTGGTCGATCAGCGCAATGAAAACTGGGTCGTTTATCCCGGCTTGATTTTGCTGGCGCTGGGCTTTGTGGTGTTGAGTCAGGTGCATGACGTGTGGACGTTTGTCCTGTCGGCTTTGTTGATTGGCCTTGGCTTTGGAAATTTCAATTCGACCATTCAAGCAACTATTGCCAAAATCGTGCCACCGCATCGCATTGGTCACGGCACGTCTACGTATTTTATCTTTTTTGATATTGCCTTTGGTTTCGGTCCGTATTTGTTGGGATTGATTGAACCAAGCATCGGCTTTCAAGCGCTGTTTACCAGCATGATTGCTGTCAGCGTCGTCGCGTTAGTGCTGTATTATTTGGTGCATGGCCGTCATGTGCGTGCATAAAAAACCGCTTAGCGGGTCAAATTGACCGCTTGGCGGTTTTTTGTTGTGTTGCATTTCAAAAATTTGCTAAACTACAAGCAACATAGGAGGTTGAGAAATGAAAGTTAAATTCGAAGCACATGACCAACCAGAAATAGCGGTGGTTGTGCGCGCTCAAAAACAAACGCCCGCCGTTAATACGTTGATGAACTATCTAAACGCCTATCAAGATGTGCCAAAACTAGTTGTATTTGATCCACGCAAGGAACGTGAACGATTGATTACACAATATGAAATGCTGTTGATCCAAGTGCAAGGAGATTGGTTAAAAATTCAGTTGCTCAACAATCAAGCAGTTCAATATCGCGAGCGGTTGTATAAATTTTATGCACAATTGGACCAACGTTTTGTGCAAATCAATAAAAGTACAGTGGTCAATGCTTACGGCATTCAGCAATTAACGGTCAAGTTTGGGCAAGTCACGGCAGAACTTGATTCAGGGACGCAAGTGGCTGTTTCACGTCGTTATGTCAAAAAACTAAAAGAAGCTTTGGAGGTGTTAACACATGGTTAGTTACTGGTTAAAATTGGTTTTCAAACGGATGCTGATTGGCATGTTGTTTGCTTCTTTGTCCGTGATGATTTGGGTGGCTGCGCATAGTCAAGCGACGCTTGGCTCAGCAAAGGCTGCGCAAGTGTTGCTTTTGGCGGGGTGGATTGGTTGCACGGTACTTGTCTTTGACGTTGCGGCGATTTTGGAATGGTCTGATTGGCAAGCATATGGCCTGCATTATTTGATTGTGGTGGCGTCGGTTTTTGTGGTCAATCCAATGAGTTTCCAGCATTGGTTAGGGCAAATGTTAGTTGTAGGTGCTCTTTATCTGGTTAATATGCTTTTATTCAGTTATCTGCTCCGAACTGACGTTGCCGACGTCAACGCCAAAATCACCGCACTAAAAAACCGCCAATAAGGCGGTTTTTTCATTATTCAGGTAAGGTGATTGACAAACCAGGCTTGCCGGTTGGTTGTTCGGGTTGTTCTTGTAACAAGAAGCTTGGGAAAATGGTTAATTCTTTTTCGTCGTCGCCGACTTGTGAAGAACCCAAAATGCGGGTAACCAATTCCAAAATACGGTCTTCATAAGTCTCTTTTTCGATTTGTTCGATTTCAGGTTTGACAATTTGGCGGAACATGTTGATGCGGATATGCGGTACCAAAGCGTATTCGCGGCCAATCAAATTCGTCCATTCGCTGAATTGTTCGTCGGTCAAATTTTCGCCGATTTGCATGAAGCTGGCGTTAAAGGTATTTTGTGCGGCGCCACCGTTTTCTTCAAATTCTGCTTCGGTAATGTGTTCGCCGATTAATTCTTTGGCATAATCAAAGTCAAAAACGCGGCGTTGATCGTAAATGTGAATAAAACCGGCGGTAAAGTCGGTGCTCTCGTCAACGACGCGCAAGACGCGGTCGCGAATCCCTGAGAATAATTGCTGTGTGTAATATGGCATGAGTTCACTCCAAGATTATGATACACTTATTTTAGCATACTTAGAAAAGAGAGGCATCATGGACTTTTTTAAAAATTTTTTCAAAAACAACACCCCCGATGCACCCAAGAAACTGGCCAAAACCAAGCTGCCACCGGCTGCTGACGATAGTGATGATCCGATTGAACGTTTTGAAAAGACGTATAATCCCGCGATTTTTTTCGCCAGTTTTGACGAAGCGGTGACAACTTTGCAAGCAGCGGGCCAAAATGCGCGCGCCGAAATGTTGCTCGCCAACCAAACAATCGCCCAAAAAGCGCTAATTGATCGCGTCGTGCAAAGCGCCGTGGTGCAAGGCAAAAAGCTTTCCGATAACGACAAAATTGATTTGTTGAGTCGCGCAACCGACGCCATCCGCAAATACAACGCGAAAATGAGCACGGAAGTGCGCGCCTATCTCGCCCAACAAAAGCGCCAAGCAATTTTAACCATTACTCACGAAAATACTGAAGAAGATGCGTAACGCATCTTTTTTTATGCTTACAAAAAGTTCATTATATAATCGCTTTTATTTTAGATTTGGCAAACTTTCATAAAAAGTTGAAATAAACACTTGCATTATCAAATATTTCTGGTAATATAATGAGCAAGTTCTAATTTATTTATCAAAAGGACAAAGAGGAGTAACGCTTATGGCGAAAAATGCGTTTAAAAAAGCATCATTGGATAGTCTGAAGGCTTCAGACAGTCACTTGGAAAAAGTCTTGACGGCAAAAGACTTGGTTGGTCTAGGAATTGGGACGGTTATTGGAACCGGAATTTTCTCATTGCCAGGTATTCAGGCGGCCACTCACGCCGGCCCAGCTGTGGCTTTGGCGTTTGTATTGGGTGCGGTATTCTCTGGTATTGCTGGAATGGCCTTTGCGGAATTCAGTTCAGCGATTCCGGTTGCGGGAACAGCCTACTCATATGGTTCAATCATTTCCGGTGAAATCGTCGGTTGGTTGCTTGGTTGGGGATTGATTATGGAATACTTCCTATCAGTTTCCGCGATTGCAACAGGTTTCTCAGCTTATTTCCAAGGTTGGATTTCACAGTTTGGGATTGCCTTGCCAAAGATTTTCCAAGCAGGTCCTTCAGCGGGCGGTATTATCAACTTGCCAGCTTTGATTTTGATCTTGTTCTTGGGTGTGGTTTTGGCACAAGGATTGAACGTGTCACGTAAGTCTGAAAACGCGATGGTTATCTTGAAGGTCGTGGTTATCATCTTGTTCATCTTGGTTGGTTTGTTTGTCATCTTCACAAACGGTGGCAAGTACACGTCAAACTGGTCAGACTTCTATCCAGCTAAGTTCCACTCAGGTTTGTTTGGTTGGGGTGGTATCTTCACAGCTGCTTCTGGTGTTTTCTTTGCTTTCGTTGGGTTTGACACGGTTGCCGCGCACACGGCTGAAACAAAAGACCCAAATAAGAACATGTTCCAAGGTATTATCTGGACAGTTTTGATTTCAGGTGTCTTGTACGTCTTGTTTGCGCTTGTTTTGACAGCTTTGGTTAACTACAAGGATTTGAACGTTGCGAACCCAGCCCAAGTGGCGATGATTGCTGCTAAGCAACCAATGTTTAACCAATTGATTTCATTGGGTGCGATGCTTGGAATGGCTTCAGCCACACAAGCGATGATGTTTGGATCAAGTCGTTTGGCCTACGCCTTTGGACGTGATGGTTTGTTGCCACAATCTTTGTCAAAGATTTCAGGTGCTAAGAACATTCCAGCAGTTGCGTTGGGTGTCTCTGTCATTGTTGAAGCCTTCGTGGCCGCCTTTGTGCCATTCTCAACATTGGGTGACTTGGTTTCTGCCGGAACGTTGTTGGCCTTCGTTTATGTCAACTTTGGTATTTTGGCTTTGCGTCGTCGTAAAGACATTGTCAACACTGGTTTCAAAGTGCCTTTGTACCCAATCTTGCCTTTGATTGGTGGGATCGGCTCAGTCTTCTTCTTGACACAACTTGATGTTGTGACATTGACGAACTTTGGTATCTGGTTGTTGTTGGGTGTGTTTGTCTACTTTGTTTATGGTATTAACCACTCAAAGGTTCAATTGGGTGAACATGATATTGTGGATGAACCAATTGACACAATTCGCTAAATTAAAAAAGCAGCGCATGCGCTGCTTTTTTTTGTGTTTACTTTAAAATGTCGCCAAGCTTGTCTTTCAAACCATCCAACAAACCGTTGCTAGCAAGCTTTTCTTCGATGGCGCTCAAGTCCAACCCGGCTGGTAAGTGTTCTTTAATCGCGTCCAAATCCAAATTGTCTAAATCCAAACCTGCGGGCAACTTGTCTTTCAAGTCGTCCAAGTTCAAATCACCCAAATCCAAATTTCCCAATTGGTTCTTCAAATCATCAAAACTAAATGCCATAATCCTGTACATCCCTTTTAAATTTGGCGATTGCCTACGTTTAGTATATCTTGTTTGGCGGGAAAAAGGGTAGAATTTGCGTCTGAAAAGGTGGGATGATAAAGTAAAGGTAATAAATTGCGAAATGGCGGTCTGGTGCGGATGGCAGAAGAACAGACATTTACAGAAGCACAACGCTTGAGTGCTTTGGCGCGCCAAGAAGCGGGCGTTTTAATGGCAAAATTAGACAAAATGGATTTGTCCGATTTGGCTTTTGAAGAAAAAAAGAAAATGGCCGATGATGAAGGCTGGGAATCGCGCGTGTTAAACACGGATGATATTCAGCAATTTGCCAAAGGCTTGCTGCGTTATATCGATGACTTAGCGATTCGCCGGCGTGTGGCGACGTGGCCGGCGTATTTGGCGGGCTATCGCGAAACTGCGCGGTTGATTGTTGACTTATCCTTGCAAACCGGCACGGTGGACGCTATTAGCAAAAATCTACGCGCTTTGCAAAACACCGTTGATGAACGGACCAAACGCACGAACGCCGATGACTTAAATTACGTGCGTGGCATGGCGCATGACGCGCTCACGATGTACGAAACGGCCAAAGACGACCCGATTATCGCTGACGCGTACGCTGATATTGCGCGCGCTTATGACAGTGATGAGGCGCTAACTTTGGCAGAGTGGCAGGCGTTAATCGAAGCGTTTGCGGTCAAATTACCGGAATTTCGGCGCACCACGCGCGCGTATTTATTTGACGTGGTGGACGCGTTGCATGGGCAAGTTGCCCAGTATCATTTGGAGCATGATCATCAAATCGTGACGTTCTTGCAGCGTTTTGATATGTTGGCGTATACGGCAGCACGGCCGGCGGATTTTTTGCCGATTATGGGGCAGTTGGATAGCATTCAGGTTAAAATCGCCGAGCAGTTGATTGCAACGGCATCAGTGGACAAAATCCGGGCGTACGCCAGTCAGATTTTGGAAAACTTGGCCAATACTGGCTTGCCACTTGAAGCGGTGTCAGAAGCGGTTTTAGCGCAAATCGAAGCGATGCTCAAGCGCGCGGATTTGTCACATGATGAATTAGCCCAAATCGTGCGTGATTTACAAAAAATAAAAATTGCGCCGTAAAAAAACGCCCGCGGGCGTTTTTTAATTTCCAGTTTTTGCCAAAGCCTTATTGGCTTCGCGGACAATGTCAAAGTCACTGTCTTTAGCTTTTTCAAAACCGTTAATGTTATAAATGCTCATCAGCACTTTTTGGCCGTCCTTGTCCTTGGCGTAAGCCATCAAAGCGGCTTCAATCTTGGCTTTCAAAGCCGGATCAAGATCTTTGCGCGTGGCTACCATGTCGTTTGGAATGTTGGCAGAATAGCTTAGCACCTTCGTGTCTTTGAAAATTGTAGGCACGTCTTTGGTGATGATTGAACGCACATCTTGCCAGACAAATGCCGCATCAACGTCGCGATTTTCAACCGCAATGGCGGCTTGGTCGTGGCCTTTGATATTTACCGGCGTCCAGTCGCGCGATAGTTTCAAGCCGGCTTTGTCCAAAGCGAGCACGCCGTAAATGTAGCCAGAAGCCGAAGTCGGATCTTGCACGGCGATTTTCTTACCTTTCAAATCTTGCACGCTGTTAATCCCAGAATCTTTGCGCACCAAAATTTCAGAACGATAGAAGTTCACTAATTTATCAATAGACTGACCTTGCGCATTCACGTCTTTGCGCAAAATTAACAAAGCCGGTTTAACGCCGTATTGATCATGCGCGGAAACGTACGCTGCGGTTGGCAAAAAGCCAACGTCAACTTTTTTGGCGGCCATGGCTTCAACGATGCTGCCGTAATCCGTTGAAACGGAAACTTTCACCGGCATATCAAGCGCTTTGCTGAGCGCCTCACCAAGCGGTTTTGCGCGCGCGACCAATTCATCTGCGTGTTCTGATGGCGTGAATTGAATGCGTAGCACCTGTTCTTTGGCCGTTTTTTGGTGGGGTTGCGTCAGATAAAACGCCCCCGCTGCGATGACGAGCAATGCGATGATTGCGCCGATAATTTTTTGAATAGTAGACATACCAATCTCCTCGTTGTGTTTTTATAAGCCGATCCGAGAAACGCTTATTGTCAATCATTTTACCAAATAATAAAAGTCAAATCAACTTTTATTAACCGGTGTACGCAAAACTAAGCCGTGTTCGGGCGTGCGCGCGTTAATGACGATGTCTTCCACCAAAAAGGCGGCCGCCAGCTCCTCATCGCTCAACCAGCCACTTTGCGTCGCTAGTTCGCGCAAAGACGACTTGGTTTTGATCGCTTGTTTGGCGAGACTCGCGGCGCGTTGATAGCCTAACAGCGGCACCATCGCCGTCGCAAAGGACACGGACAAATCAATGTCTTGGGCGAGACGGTCGGTATTGGGCACAATGCCGTCAATCGCATTCACACGCAAAGTCGTCAGTGCATGCGTCAGTTCTTCAAGCGACATAAATAAACGGTCAAAAATCACGGGCTCAAAAGCATTCAATTCCAACTGACCAGCTTCTGCGGCCGCCGTGATCGTGGCTTCGTTGCCAATCACGCTAAACGCCACTTGATTGACAACTTCGGGAATCACGGGATTCACTTTGCCGGGCATGATTGAACTACCAGCTTGTTTGGCTGGCAAATAAATTTCGTGCAAACCTGAGCGCGGACCAGAACTTAGCAAGCGTAAATCATTGCTCATTTTGGACAAATTCACCGCTAATGTTTTCAACGCGGCAGATAAACTCACAAAATTATCCAAATTTTGCGTGGCGTCATACAAATCATGCGCTTGAGTGAGTGGCAAGTTGGTCAAGTCGCTGAGCTTGCTGACGATGTGCACTTGATAATGATAGCTCACATTGATGCCAGAGCCAATCGCCGATCCGCCCAAATTCAAGGTGTGCAACGCTTGTTGCGCGGTTTTGATGCGCACAATATCGCGCCGTAACGGCTTTAACCAAGCGTGAAAAGTCTCACCCAGCGTCATCGGTACGGCATCTTGAAGTTGGGTACGCCCCATTTTATACGTCGTGGCAAACGCATCGGCTTTGGTGCCGAGTGCATCGATGAGTTTTTCAAGTTCGGCTAGCAGCGGGTCAACGAGGCGAATTAAGGCGATTTTGCCGGCTGATGGATAGGTATCGTTGGTACTTTGCCCCATGTTCACGTGATCGTTGGGGTGAACGAAATGATACGTACCGAGCGCATGGCCGTTGGCGGCCGCCGCGGTGTTAGCAATGACTTCGTTGACGTTCATGTTAGTACTGGTGCCAGCGCCGCCTTGAATCGGGTCAAGTGGGTATTTTTCGCTGTCGAAAGGTTCGGCTAACAGCGTTTGCGTGGCGGTGATGATGGCTTGGGCAATCTCTTTTGGCAAATCACCCGCCGCATGATTGACGAGGGCGGCGGCTTGTTTGATTTCTAAAAAGGCGATAATTAGTTCCGGGTGCGTGTGACGGCCGGTGATTGGGAAATTTGTCAGCGCACGCTGAGTGTGAATGCCGTAAATGGCGGTTAAGGGGATAGGTAAAATCCCCAATGAATCTTGTTCGAAACGCATGATTAATCCTCTCCAACTGTTTTTTCCAGCATAACGCACCGCGAAAAAATAATAGACCGATGATGTTACAAAAGATGACATTATCAACAAAATCAACTGAAAAACACGAACAAAATACCTAGACCAATCATAAAGTAAACAAAGTGTTTTATTTTGATTTAATGTTGTAGTATAATAATACCCATACCAAGGCAACTTGGTGAAACGAAATCCGAGGACGTTTATTCATTCCAATCTCCTAAAAATCTCTCTCGAATTATATCTCCCAAAATATATAGAGTAGTCCTTTCCCCGTGCCATTTTGGTATGGGGTTTCGTTTTATATAGCGCAGATTAACGTACATATCCCAAGGAGGCTGAGAAATGCAATATCGAACCCCACCATTTTTAACACCAATGGCCATTGTGTCGCTGATTGTGGCAATTAGTGCGGCTAATTTGGTGGTGAATGTCGCCACGGGAACCAACGAAGGCGGCAAATCACCGGCAGTTGTGCAACGCGAACAACAATCTTCAACTTCTGATTCGCAAAGTGCCAAAAGCACCACAAGTTCAAGCGAAGTCTCTTCGTCATCTGAGCAAAGTAGTGTGGCGACTTCGTCCGTTGTTGATGCGTCAACTGCAACGACTTCAAGTCAAGCAACGAGTTCTGCAATGAGTTCGACGAGTTCAAATGATAACAGTGCGGTCACGAGTTCGGCGGTTTCAAGTAGCTCAAGCGTTGTCAGCTCTTCGAGCGCGACTGATGCGACATCGAGTGACGGGGAGGGACAATAATGTTTACGATTTTAGATTTATTGAATCATTATATTGGATTTTTTACACCCAACAGTAAGGTTAAAGGCCGGGTTTATACGCTGATTGCGGCCGTTGGGGTTTGGTATTTGCTCGACTTGGCACGCCGATTTTTCGTCAATGGCCACTATTTTCGCGCGATGGGACTGGCAGCGGTCTTTGTCGTGTTGCTCTATTTTACGGTTTTGAATGTGGTGTACTATTTCTCTGACAAAACCGTGAAGTGGGACATTTCGCCGTGGATTGAGAAAAAAGTCGGCGAACCGCTCCACGACGGACAAATTGAACCCACCAGCAAAACTGTTGTGATGCCGGCCGGCGGTTGGTATGCGCAAGAAAATGTGTTGCCCGCCGAAGTGATTTTGGATGAGCGTGCGCAACAAAATTTGACGCAACTGGCCGAAGAATTGACGCAGCGCGGTTTGAATTTGGCCAATTATGGCGATTTATCGGTGAAAGAACAGCAACAAATTGTGGCGGAAAAAGGCGTGATTGACGCTAATTATCCGGGCACATTACTACCGTTTTTCCGCTTGGCTCAAAACGGGTCGCGCTTAGTGGTGATTGGCGGTTTGAATGAAATGACCGCTCAAAATTTGGGCGAAATCACGCAAATCGGTTTATCCCCCGCCGCACAAATCAGCCAAGATTATGACCTGGCTTTGGCCAGCGTGCACTTAGTGGGTGGCGCCGGCAAAATTTTGGGACGCGCGCGCCTGCAAGAAACTATGCGCCCGTATCAACTGCAAGTCACCGTCGCTTATCAAACGAAAAAAACGACCGATTAAGGTCGTTTTTTTATTTCAAAACAGTTAACATGATGTCTTGGAAATCAGCCACAAAGCGCGGTGTATCAACTAACACAGCCGCCTTGGTTGTCGTTGGTTCGAGCAATTTTTCTTTATCACCGATTGTCCGGCCGTAATCGCCGGATTCACGATCGTACGTCACGCGCATCGCCAGTGGAATAGTCGTCACGTAAGTTGGGTCAATGCCGACCGCCACGGCCAAAGGATCGTGCAAGGCCGCGCCTTTTTTGTCGATGTCCAGATCAAAGTAAGCGTCGATGTAGTAATCCATCAAATCTGCGAACTTTTCAGCTTTTTCCGTACCTAATGCGCGCCATTGCGCGGTTTCAGCTTTGGTCAAAAGCGTGCGCAACGTCACGTCCAAGCCAACCATCGTCAAGTTTTTTTGACGGGTGAAGGCGTAGTCGGCCGCTTCGGGATCTTGGTGAATGTTGGCTTCGGTAAATGGCGTCACATTGCCAGGCACGGTCAAAGCGCCGCCCATCAACGTTGTGTTCCCAATCAAAGTTGCCACGGCAGGATCTTTTTGGATCGCCGCTGCTAAGTTGGTCAACGGACCAGTTGGAATGAAAATCAAATCATCACCGTATTGGTGGGCCGCTTCAATCAAGAAGTCAACTGCATGTTGGCTTTCCACCGCACGTGGCGCAGTTGGCAATGTCACGTCACCTACCCCGTTGCGGCCGTGAATGAGCATTGAAATTTCCATCGTTTCAAAGCTGTCGGTTGTACTAGAATGACTTTCACCCAAGAAGACCGGTACATCGTCAGCGCCTAGCAAGTGCAATAAATTCAAAGAATTTTGCGCCGCCGTGTCAACCAAAGTATTCCCGTAACTAGAAATAATCCCAATCAAATCCACCCGCGGATCAGCAACTGCCCAAGCCAAAGCCAAAGCATCATCAACACCGGTGTCTAAGTCCAAAATCATCTTGTATTTTGCCATGTGATTAAAATAGAGTGCGGAAGGGTGGTTTTGGCGGTTCCAAAACGGGAAGCGTCGTGTAAGTGGCTAGCGCGTGAAATCGTGCAATGATTTTGCGTGATAGTTGCTTACACATAGCTTTCCGAACCCTGCAGCACGTTTCCTCCTAAAAGATAAGTTACTCCCATTTTAGCACATCATTACAGCGGAATTTTTGTTAAAATAACAACAAGGACTTTTAAGATGGAAAAATACGATATTGCCATTATTGGTGGCGGCCCCGTGGGCATGTTTGCGGCTTTTTATGCGGGTTTGCGGGATACGAAAACAATTTTAATTGAGAGTTTAGCGACTTTGGGTGGACAAGTGACGGCCCTTTATCCGGACAAACGTCTGTTGGACGTCGCGGGTTTTGCGGGGGTGACGGGGCGTGAGTTGATCACGCGTTTGGATGAACAGATGCGCGTTTTCCCAGTCGAAGTCGCCCTGGAAACAACCGTTATTGACGTTGTCAAAGAAGCCGATGATTTTTTGGTCACGACAAATACCGGCCAAATACGCGCCAAAACTGTGATTGTCGCCACCGGCAAAGGCGCGTTCAAACCACGCGCTTTAGCCGTGGAAGGCGTGGATGATTTGGTGGGTCGTGGTGTGCATTATTTTGTGGCGGACAAAGATTACTTTGTCGGGCGCGATGTGATGATTGCGGGCGGCGGCGATTCGGCAGTCGATATGGCGTTGATGCTTGATGAAGTGACGAAAAGCACGCGGATTTTGCACCGACGGGAACAATTCCGCGCCCTTGAACAAAGCGTCAAAGCTTTGCAAACGTCAGCGATTATCCAAGACACACCAAAAAAAATTACTGCCTTAACCCCACAAGCAGACGGTAAACTCCAAATCGAATTGGCGCACGTCAAAGACGCGCAGCAACAAGAACAGCTGTTAGTCGATGATTTAATCGTGAATTACGGCTTCATTTCTGAAAATAAAACCGTCCAAAACTGGACCGTCCAACCGGCAACGGAGCGTTTTGTGTATGTGACTGACCAAACGATGGCAACTGACATACCGGGATTGTTTGCGATTGGGGATGCGAGTTATTATGCGGGTAAAGCGGATTTGATTGCGGTTGGTTTTGGGGAAGTGCCGACCGCTGTTAACGCGGCTATTCGATTGTTTGACCCAGATCGCGGTGGCCCCGGCCATTCAAGTTCGTTAGTGTTATGAAAAAAGCTGTGACTTATGTCACAGCTTTTTTGTCATCTCAATATGAGGGGCGCCGGCGTCTAAAAACTGTTCGCCGTGCGCGTGAAAACCGAGTTTTTCATAAAATCCTTGCGCGGGAAGCTGCGCGCCTAACGTTAACTGGGTAATCTGGTGCTCTTTGGCGAATTGTTCAATTCTTTCAAATAACAACCGGCCCAAGCCGCGCCCGCGAAAATCCCGCAAAGTCGCCACGCGTTGGACATGCCAAATACCGGGCGTGTCTTCATGCAAACGCGCTGTGGCAATTGCCGTCTCGCCGTCATACGCCACCAAATGCCAACTTTCGACATCTAACGCATCAAGCTCGTCACTGGCCGCAAAGCCTTGTTCATCAACGAAAACCGCAAAGCGAATCCGCAACGCAGCGGCAGTAACATCGCCTTGTCCAAATTGTGTCAAAATGTTTACCATGACGGTATTATAACACGCACCGTGGCTTTAATGTCACGTCCATGAAAACTTGCTATAATGAAAATATGAAAAATCTTGTAAACAAACTGGGGACCCCAAAAACTTGGCTAGCAACGCTGCAAACACGGCGTGGTTTTTTTTGGTGGTTAGTGATCTTATTTTGGGCAAAGACGTTGTTGGCTTATGGCGCAACGTTTGGCTGGTTACATGCAACTGATATTTGGCAAGTGATTTTAATGTTGGCCAATCCGCTTGGTTTCAGTATTTTGATGCTGAGCGTGGCGGCTTATTTGCGGCCGTATCCGTTATATTATGGCGGCTTGCTGATTTTGGATGCTTTTGGCACGTTATTATTGTATTTAAATGTCGTTTATTATCGTGAATTTAGCGATTACATGACTGTGAATACGATGCTGGGTTACAAAACCGTGAACCAAGGGACCAAAGCGGCCGGCGCGATTTCATTTAATGGAATTGACGTGTTGTTTTGGGCGGACATTATCATTTTCTTGGTTTTGTTGTTGGCGCGCGTGATTAAGGCGCAACGTCAGCCTTTGGCGCGGATGCAACCGTTTTTCTTGACGACCATCGGTATTTTTTTGACGGTGTTGAATTTATTTGCGGCGGATATTGATCGGCCGCAATTGTTGACGCGGCAATTTGACCGAGAATATTTGGTCAAATACTTAGGCTTAGGGCCGTTTACGGTTTATGATGCGATTACCACGCAATTGACGGCCGAAGAACGTAAAAAAGCGCAACCAAGCGAAATTGATCCCGTCAAAGCCTACGTGAAACAGCACCAAGTGCCAGCCGATGTACAAACTTTTGGTACGGCGAAGGGCAAAAACGTGATTGTGATTCATTTGGAAAGTTTCCAACAGTTTTTGATTGATCGCAAAGTCAACGGCAAAGAAATCACGCCGTTTTTGAATAGTATTTATCATAGTTCATCAACTTATGCGTTTGATAATTTCTTTAACCAAGTTGGGCAAGGGAAGACGTCTGATGCGGAAAATTTAATGGAAACCTCAACTTTCGGGACGCCACAAGGTTCGCTGTTCTCACGTCTTGGTACCGATCAAACTTTCCAAGCGATGCCGGCGATTTTGAACCAAACGGAAAATTATTCGAGTGCCGTCTTCCACGGCAATACCGCGGCTTTTTGGAACCGAAACATGGTTTACAAGCAAATGGGGTATCAAAATTTCTTCTCCGCGGATTATTTTGATGCGTCTGGTCGTAAAGCAACGGACTGGGGCTTGAAGGACAAGTTGTTGTTTGCGGATTCGGTCCCGTATTTGGAGCAATTGCAGCAGCCGTTTTATGTGAAATATTTGACGGTGACCAACCACACGCCATACACATTGGATAAAATTGATCAAGATCCGAACTTTACGACGATTGATACGGGCGATAAATATTTGGATAATTATGTGCTGACGGCGCATTATTTGGATCAATCAATCAAAGAATTTTTCACCTACCTGAAAAAATCCGGCGTTTATAACAAATCCATGATTGTCCTTTACGGCGATCACTACGGGATTCCAAATTCCGAAAGTAAGTATTTGGCAACGTTGCTCGGCAAAGATCCAGACACTTGGAATGCCGCCGATAACGCACAAATGCAACGCGTGCCGTTTATGATTAACATTCCGGGCCAAAACAAAGGCGGCATCCAACACACTTACGGCGGTGAAGTGGACGCAGCGCCAACGATCGAACATCTTTTGGGCGTGAACACTAGCAATTACTTGCAGTTCGGACAAGATCTGTTGAGCAAAAAGCGCAGTCAGGTGGTCGCTTTCCGGAATAAAGACTTTGTCACGCCGGATTACACCGTCGTGAGCGGGGATGTTTATGACAAAAATGAACAGCTCATCGCAAACCCTGACACCGCCACAACCAACAAAATCACCGCTTTACAAAACCAAGTTGACGAGCAATTAGCGATGTCTGACACGCTCAACAGCAAAAATTTGCTGCGTTTCTATACGCCAAAAAATTTCAAAGCCGTTGATAGCGCGGACTATGATTATAGCCAAGAGAGTACGTTGAAACGTTTGCAAGAACAACAAAGTAAACTCGGCGTTAAATCAACGAGTTTGCTCTCACAAAATAACAATAAAACCACAGCAACTTTGTACAAAACTGATGCGCCTGAATGGCACGACGACTCGTCAGATTCAACGCGCATCAAACCAACAAACCCAGACGACTGGGCCAAATAACAAGTTAGGAGGTCATTACCTCACATGACAAAAATATTAATTGTGCTGGAAAGCATCGAATTAGGTGGCTTGAAGCGCGCCACGACGGTGGTCGGCAACGCTTTGGCAACCAGCGATGACGTGACTTATTACAGCATCTCAGACGTAATACCTTTTTATGAACTGGCCGCGCCTTTAATCACGGCCCCGCGTCCCGTGAAAATCACGCATGACGCACAGCCGTTAAGTCGTTACGCCAATCAAATGGCAGATTTGGCCGCCGCCATTAACGCCGGTGCTTTTGAAAAAGTGATTGTCACCGCTGGCGTGCTCACCAGCTTCATCCCGTTTTTGCAAGCGCACACCAAAAACGTGCACTACGTCGCCTGGATGCACAACAATGTGCAAACCTATGAAAATCAATATTACGTAGCGATGCGACAAGAGTTTGATGATGGTTTGCGCGCGGCTGATGCGATTGTTGCGTTGACGGACAGCGATAAAGCGGGATTTTTGCCTTATAATGCGAACACCGTGAAAATTTGGAATCCGTTAACGATTGAACACGACGCACAGGTGGCGGATTTGACGCGCCATGTGATTGCTTTTACCGGCCGCATTGCGATTCAACACAAAGGCATTGATTATTTAATCGAATTAGCCGCAAAATTACCAGCTGATTGGCAAATCGCGATTGCAGGCGACGCATTAGTTCCAGCCGACAAGGCAGAATTTGAACGACTGATCGCTACTTACGATGTGGCGGATAAAATTATTTATCGCGGCGCCTTGCGTGATGACGCGCTGATTGCTCACTATCGTGCGGCGTCGATTTTTGTGATGACGAGTCGTTGGGAAGGATTGCCACTGGTTTTGGCCGAAGCGATGAGTTTTGGTCTGCCGATTGTGGCGATGTGGAACACGGGTGCGCAAGAAGTGCTGAACGACGGTGAATTTGGCGTGCTAACACCTGCCAAAGACGTTGATGCGTTATTGGCAGGTTTGCAACCGTTGCTGGAAGATGAAGCAGTGCGTCGTGATTATAGCGCACGGAGTTTGGCACGCGTGGCTGACTTTGCGATGGCGCCAATTCAGCAACAATGGCGTCAACTTTTACACAAAATTGACAACTAAGTTGACAAGGCTATAATAGTTGTTAAGAGGTATTGTGTGATGACAGAGAATGCGGCAAAATTTAAACCGGTTATGCCATTAGGTATGTCGGCCTTGAAAAAAATGTCGATTGAAAAGCTAGAAATTCGTATTGGCGAACTAGCGCGAATGGTTGGGGTTTCGGCGCGGCAATTGCGCTATTGGGAACAACAAGGCTATTTGGAAAGCTTGAACCGCGAAGATGAGCAAAAAACACGGATGTACGGCTTTGGGGCCTACATTACCGCTAGCGGCATCAAGGCTTTGATGGACGATGGGTATACGTTGCATCAAGCCGTTGATTACATGAACGATCACAAAGCTGAAGCTAAAATCATTCACGACATTATGCAAAATGCCGTGATTGGTTTGGGCGAAATTGATGGTGAACGTGTGTTGAACATGGGATATTTTGATGACGCGCACACGCAGTATTTGATTGCGCGTGGAAGCGCGGATGGCCCGCGTTTTTCCGTGATTGATGTGGCAGACGTAGAAAAAGACGTTGACTAGTTGTCAACGTCTTTTTGTTAGGCTTTGAAAAGTTTAGGTTGGCTGTAAACCAAGATGGCAATCACAACGGCGGTAATCACCAAGTTCGGTAACATGTATGAACCGTTGTAAATCAATGAATAAAGCCAAGCGGGTTGGCCTTTGGGCGCTGAATCGCCGTAAAAGGCCCAACCGGCGATAAAGTGAAAGACAAAACGGGCAAAGTTGCCGATAACCGCGCCAATCACGCCGGCCCAAACTGCTGCACTGCGGTTATCACGGCGCAAAGCATATTGCAAACTAGCAGCGGTCAAACCCGCCAAACCTAATCCCGTAAAGGCCAACAGGTAATCAAAAGCGAATTGCACAGCGTTCATAAAGTAAGGCGCTTGCACAAATGAAATGATGCCCATCAACAAACCGGCAATCAAACCAGCCACCAAACCGCGGCGCAAAGCCAAAAAAACAATTGGCAAAGCGACCAAAGTCACACTACCACCAGCCGGCATGTTCCAAACGGACACCCAGTTCAAAACCGCGGCCAACGCCGTGAAAATAGCCACTTCCGCAATAAAAGCCGCATTAAATTTTGTTTGTTTCATCAAAATCTCCTCAAGGGGACAAAAAAGCGCCGAGATGAACTCGGCGCTACGCGCTCACAGCCTGCATTACCACGCTGCTTTTGGGTATCATCTCAGCCGAATTCGGCACCCCATTTTCTTAATATACAGTCAGTATAACAAACTTTCGCCAAAGAGAAAATAGTTTGTTAAACTAAAATCATGTGGACGTGCGACTGGACAATTGATGAGCGCAGTGCTGGGCAGACGCTTAAGGAGCTGATGTTGCACTGGCGTGTGCCGCAGCGAATTCGTGGTGCCGTGCGCCAGCGGCAGGGGTACTTGGTGAATGCGCAGGTTGCGCCCACCAGTTATGTGTTGAAAGTTGGCGATCAATTGGCGGTGACTTTTCTGCCGACCGATTTTAAAACGGCGGTGTCGGCGTACGCTCCGAATTTTGCGCAAGCGGTGACGATTTTGTATGAAGATGACGACGTGGTCGTGGTCGATAAACCGGCCGGCATGAAGATGCACCCGCATTCGCCGACCGAAGATGATACGTTGTTGAATTTTATCGCAGCCAATTTTGCCAAACGCCAGTTGATGAGTCATGGCCAACCAGCGCGGCCATTTATGGTGCATCGTTTGGATCGCGCGACCAGTGGCGTGGTGTTAGTGGCTAAAAATCCGGTCGTGGTACCGCTTTTGGTAAGTTTTTTAGCGGACAAAACCATGACGCGTACCTATTGTGCCCGTGTGAGTGGGCATTTGTCAGGCAGTGGCACAATTGACGCACCAATCGGCGTAAATCCAACCAATGCGTATTTACGCCAAATCAGCCCTGCCGGTCAGCAAGCTATCACACACTGGCGCGCGGTCTCACAATGTGGTGCCACCACGCTTGTTGAACTCCAACTTGAAACCGGGCGCACGCACCAATTGCGCGTGCATTTGGCACATTTGGGGCACGGCATTGTCGGGGATGAGTGGTACAATCCGCAAGCCAGCGCGCCGCGTTTGTTATTACACGCCCAGGCATTAACTTTTCCAAAGCCCTTTGCCCAACAATTAATGATGGTAGAGGCGCCAATTCCAGGTGAATTACAGTAAAAAAGCGTGCTCAGCACGCTTTTTTTATTTTGCTTGTAACTTTGAATGACGAATACCGTACAAGAAGTAGACGACTACGCCGACAACCATCCAGATGACGACGCTGATTTTTGTTTGGGCGGGTAACATCAACAAAAAGTACACGTTCAACAAGCCCGTAAAGGCTGGCAAAATTGGGTAGAGTGGCATTTTAAAGCCGGTGTTAGGGATATCTTTGCGCTTGCGGAGTGGCAAAATTCCAAAGCTCACCGCGATGAAGGCCAACAACGTGCCGGCATTAATCAATGCGGCCAGCTGTGTCAACGGCACCAAACCAGCAAAGATGGCGGCGATAACCGCCGCAACAATCAAAGCTTTGGTAGGCAAACCACGTTCGTCGGTTTCACCCAAAGCCTTTGGCAACAAGCCATCACGGCCAATTGAGTACAGCAAACGAGAGGAAGCAATCGTCGCCGCCATGATTGAAGTAAACATTCCAACCAAAGCTCCGATGGTGATGATTTTGGCCCAACCGCCGTGACCGATCAAGTTCAAGACGTAGGCAGCAGGATCATCAACGCCCAACTTTGAATAAGGCGCAATCCCAGTCAAAACAAGGGCAAAGACGACGTACAAAACCGCCGCCACAATCACAGTTCCAAGCAAACCACGCTTCATGTTCTTTTGTGGTTCGATGACTTCAGCTGAATGAGCGGCCAAAATGTCAAAACCAAGAAAGGCGAAGACCACCGTCGCAGCCGCTTGCATAATGCCTGACAAACCAAATGCGCCACCTTGGAACGCCTTTGGATAGAATGGCGTGTAGTTTTGGGCTTTGATAAAGAACAAACCAACGATGATGAACAAGATAATAATGGCTACTTTGAAGACAACGGCAACGTTTTCAACGCGTCGTGACAAATTCAAACCGCGACCCACAATCAGGGCAACAATTAAGATAATCACAACCGCGGTCAAATTAATCACACCGCCTTCCATTGGACCAGCGCTCAGCGCTTGGGGCATCGTGATGCCAATCGCTGTCAAAATATTGTTGTTAAAGTAAGCCGCAAAACCAGTGGCAACCGCCGCTGCAGCCAAGAAATATTCCAAAATCAAAGCCCAACCCAGCAACCAACCGATAATTTCACCAAAGATGACGCTGCCAAAACTGTAAGCCGATCCAGCAACGGGCATCGCACTGGCAAATTCCGCATAAGCCATCCCGGCCAAACCAGAAACGATCGCAGCAATCAAAAAGGCAATTGAAACAGCGGGACCAGCGTGAGTCGCGGCTTCGTGGCCTGGCAAAATGAAAATACCAGTCCCAATGACTGCACCAATTCCAAGCGCAATCAAATCACGGGCGCGCAAGACACGTGGCAAACGCGCATCGGCGGCGGTAATCGTGGTTAAAGCTTCTTTTTTAAAGGGGTTCATAAGATTCTCTTTCTAAATTTCAGGTAGTTGCACGTCGGTTTCGCTAATGAATTTGAAACGACGCACGAAGATATAATTAATGATAACAGCAATCACGGCTGGAATGATAACAAATGCTAACAGCACGCGCAAACCAAGCAAAGCACCGGTGGAATTTTGCCAAGCAGTCAAAGGACCAATCAAACCAGAGAAGCCAAAGCCGGCTGAGAACGGGGTGCCTTGCATTTGCAAAGCTGCTGCACTGGCGCCGCTCACCAAAGCGGCGAGTAGGACGGGGATGAACAATTTTGGTTTAGATAACATGTTGGCCATTTGGATTTTGGGCGAACCCATGAAATGCGCAATCGTGCCACCCAACGGATTCACGCGCGCACCCATCAAAGCCAAGGTGAAGCTCGCTGCCACAATCCCGGCGTTGGCAGCGCCAGAACCGACACCAGCCAAGCTAATCGCCGTCGCGACACCCACCGACGACAAAGGCGATACAATCAAGGCGGCAAACAACAATCCCAGCACGCCGCCCATCACCAACGGCGTTAAATGCGTGGCATTCGCCACACCGACGCCAACCAAATGTTGCAAGGCGGCGACCGGCTTTAAGGTGATAAGACCGATACCACCCGCCACCAGCAAAACAACAAGTGGTTCAACCAGCATTTTGAATTGACCAAGACGATTGCCGATTAACAAAACCACGGCGCTCGCCACTAGAATCGTAATCAACATGTTGGTAATAATACCAGTACCGGCAATCACCACGCCATTGGCGGTCGCGGTTGTCACGCCACCAGCCACGAAGGCAGCCAAAGCCACCGAGGCGCTATCGACAATATGGAATTTGAGCAAATTTCCCACCGCAAACGCCGCAATCACCGGTAACAAACTTTGCACCAGCGCCGTCATGGCAGTGATTTGAGCGACTAACGGACTATGGGGGAACGCCGTGGTCAGCAATTGGTTGAGCAGTGCTGAAGGCAGCAGGGCGATGATTACCCCGATGCTTTCACCGTTTAATACGGCGAGTAGAAATTGTTTAACCGTCATAGACTTCTCTCCTTTTTTAAACAAAAGAAAACCCGCTTGGCTTTTAGCAAACCAAACGGGTGAGAAGTGAGTGAGAAACCTTCTGGCACGCTTGGTCTACTGACCTCACGCGCAAGAACCCTTACGCGTGAGAACACGTAAAGGCATACCAGCTGTTGTTCATTTGTGACAAATTAATGTTTTGCATGAATTCGGTTTCTTTCATTTGATAATAATCATTATAACTTTTCTCTCATGTTTGTCAACAAGTAATTTCAAAAACTTTTCAGTTGCCAACCACATAACACTGTGCTATATTTTAGTAAGTAGTCAGCCACATAAAAAGGAGAAAAAAGATGACAAAAAAAGTATTTACACCTATTCGAGTAGGCAACATGACATTGGATCACCGCTTTGCCATGGCGCCAATGACACGTTCGCGCGCCACGTTTGAGGGCGTTCAAACACCTTTGGCGGCTGAGTATTACGGTCAGCGCGCTGCGGATATGGGGTTGGTAATTACTGAAGCGGTGCAACCTTCTTTGCAGGCACAGGGTAATAACAACACACCTGGTATTTACACGCCAGAACAAGTGGCGGCTTGGCAATCGGTGACTAAAGCGGTCCACGATAATGGTGGTTATCTCTTTATGCAAATTCAACATGCTGGTCGCTTAACGCATCCAGAAAATGCTGCACCACGTCCGGCAGCGATTGCACCTTCTGCTGTGGCGCCTGAGGGTCAAATTTTCACCCCAAATGGTCCGCGTGATGTACCAGTTCCAAATGAAGCAACCAAAGCGGACTTGGAAAATGTCGTTGCTGAATTCCGCTTGGCTGCCCGTCGTGCGATTGACGCGGGTGCTGACGGCGTTGAAATTCACGGCGGACATAGCTTCTTGTTACACCAATTTTTTGGCGAAACATCCAACGTTCGTCAAGACGAATATGGCGGCAGCATTGAAAATCGCATTCGCTTTGTCTTAGAAGTTGTGGCCGCCGTCGTCGATGAAATCGGTGCGGACAAAACAGCTATTCGTTTATCACCTTTCCATTCACGTTCAACCATTGACGAAGGTGAAAATGGCACCGCTTTGTATGTGTTGCTGATGGAAAAGTTGAATGACATGAAGTTAGCGTATGTGCACTTGGTTTTGCAAGAAGCAACGGCATTGTTAACGACTTTGCGTGAAAAATTTATTGGGCCATTGGTGGTTAACTTTGAAGGACAACCACTAGACATGCGTTTGGAAGCGGTTGAAAGCGGTTTGGTGGACATGCTAACAATCGGTACACTCTCTTTGGCAAATCCTGATTTCGTTGCCCGTGTAAAAGCGGACGCGCCATTTAATGAACCTGATTTTTCAACGACTTTTGGCAGGGGTGCGCAGGGATATACGGACTACCCAACGCTTGGATAATCAGGTAAAATAATGACAGGAGGTGTGCATATGACACAGGAAAGTTGTATTTCAAACCCGATGAGTAAGGCAATTTTTCAATTAGTTAGTGCTCACCGTAATGTTATTTCACGTAAAATTCGGTCTTTGGGTATTTATCCGGGCCAAGAACAAATCTTAATGCAGATTCGGGATTATGGCGAACAGTCTCAAAATGAAATCAAAGAAGCTTTGGCGATTGATCACTCAACCGTGGCCAAATCCGTCGCGCGTTTGGCGGCGACTGGTTTGGTGCAAAAACAGCAATCCAACGCGGACAAACGGATTTCTCTAGTCGCATTGACGGATGAAGGGCAAGAAATTTGTCATTCGATGGATACGATTTGGGATGAGGTGGAAAGCGTGGCGACGGCAGGCTTGACGGCGGATGAACGCGCGGCATTTTTGGTTTTGGCGCGGCAAATCACGCAAAATCTGACTGACGCGAGCTCTTAATCTTGGCTTAAATTGCACGTAATTTTGATTTAATGTTAGAGGACTATTATAAAGTCATGGTTGAAGCACACCCCTTCAACCATAATCATATTCTCCTCTAAACTATTCTCCCAAGATAAGTTCAAAGCGCCGCTGGCTTAGGTCACGGCGCTTTTTTTGTGCACAAAAGCATATCTTTTGACTTTGGTCAGGAAAGGTCTAAAATGGAATATAGATAAAGGTCAATAAAGGTCAAACTTTTAAATAAGGCCGTACAGGAGGTAGAAACATGGCGAATTATCGGGATCCGTTCGGTGACATGAACGACATTTTTAATCAAATGATGTCACAAATGCAAGGGGTGAACAGTGAGCGTCGTTACCTAGTTAACGGGCGCGAAGTCAGCCCTGAAGATTTTGCGCGTTATCAACAAACAGGTGAACTGAACAACGCGCAACCAACCGCCCAACGATCAAATACGGCGCCACAAGGTGACAATATTTTGACACAACTGGGGCGAAATTTGACGCAAGCGGCGCGTGATGGCGAGCTTGATCCGGTCATCGGTCGTAACAAAGAAATTCAAGAAACGGCCGAAATTTTGAGCCGACGCACCAAGAATAATCCGGTTTTGGTCGGGGATGCCGGTGTCGGTAAGACCGCGGTCGTAGAAGGTTTGGCACAAGCGATTGTGTCCGGTGACGTGCCTGCCGCGATTAAGGACAAAGAAATCATTGCGATTGATTTGTCATCGCTTGAAGCCGGGACGCAATTCCGTGGCGCTTTTGAAGAAAACATTCAAAAGTTAGTTGATGCGGTCAAAGAAGCCGGCAACGTGATTGTCTTCTTCGATGAAATTCACCAAATTATTGGCGCGGGTTCAACCGGCGGGGATAGCGGTTCAAAGGGCTTGGCGGATATTTTGAAGCCGGCGCTGAGTCGGGGTGAATTTACCGTGATCGGGGCCACAACGCAAGATGAATACCGCAATACTATCATGAAAAACGCCGCGTTGGCGCGTCGTTTTAACGAAGTGACGGTCAATGCGCCAAGCGCAGAAGACACCTTTAAAATCTTGCAAGGGGTGCGTGATTTGTACGTCGCTCACCACCACATTGACTTGCCTGATGAGGTTTTGAAGGCGGCGGTGGATTATTCAATTCAATACATTCCGCAACGTTCTTTGCCCGACAAGGCGATTGATTTGTTGGACATGACGGCCGCGCATTTGAGTGCGCAACACCCGATGCGTGATGTGGTTAGTTTGGAAAAAGAACTTGCCAAAGCCCGTGAAAATCAAGAAAAAGCGGTCGCCGATGAAGATTTTGAAGCCGCGTTGAAGTTCAAAGAAGAAATTAAGCGTTTGGAAGCGAGTCTAAAAGCTGGTGACAACAGTGAAAAAGTGGTGGCAACGCCCAATGATGTCGCTCAAAGTGTTGAACGTTTGACCGGTATTCCGGTTTCACAAATGGGCGCTTCGGACATTGAACGTTTGAAGACAATTAATGAACGGTTGAAGGGACGTGTGATTGGTCAAGATGACGCCGTTGAAGCGGTGGCGCGCGCTATTCGCCGGAATCGCGCGGGCTTTGATGAAGGGAATCGGCCAATTGGTAGCTTCTTATTTGTCGGACCAACTGGAACTGGAAAGACGGAATTGGCTAAGCAATTGGCGCTGGATTTGTTCGGGAATAAAGAAGCGATTATTCGCTTGGACATGAGTGAATACAGCGACCGCACGGCCGTGTCAAAGTTGATTGGAACCACAGCCGGCTACGTCGGTTATGACGACAACAGCCACACATTGACCGAACGCGTGCGTCGTAATCCGTATGCGATTGTGTTGTTGGATGAAATCGAAAAAGCCGACCCACAAGTCTTGACCTTGTTGTTGCAAGTCATGGACGACGGGCGTTTGACCGATGGGCAAGGAAATGTCGTGAACTTCAAGAACACGGTGTTGATTGCCACGTCAAACGCAGGATTTAGCGACGGTCAAAGTACCGAAACGCCGCTCAAAGACAAGCTGGCACCTTATTTCCGTCCAGAATTCTTGAACCGCTTTAATGCGATTGTGGAATTCAAGTCATTGACAAAGGCGGATTTGAAGCAAATTGTTGATTTGATGTTAAGTGACGTGTCAAAGACGTTGGCGAAGAAAGATTTGACGTTGACGGTGAGCGATGACGCGAAAAATTGGTTGATTGAACAAGGGTACGACGAAGCGCTTGGTGCGCGACCATTGCGTCGTGTGATTGAGCAACACGTTCGTGACAACGTGACCGATTTCTATTTGGATCACTTGGACGCCAAGGCTTTGCAGGCTGATTTGGTGGACGATGCGATTGTGATTTCGGAAGTTTAAGGAAAAAGCGCTACTTTAAGTAGCGCTTTTTTTATTTGGCCAGCTCATAATGATGACCGAGGCGATGATGAGAATCGCACCAAACATAAACGATGGCGTGAGTTTAATTGGGAAAAAGTAATAAGAGTAGATAAAGACAACAATTGGATTAATAGAACGGATGATGTTGGCTTGTGAGAAAGGGATGTATTTAATCCCTTCATAGAACAAAATGAGTCCCAGAAAACCACTAAAGAATGCCGAAGCAATCAGAAATTCAATGCCGTCAAACGACTGTGGAATAGGACTTTCTTGCGTCAGGGTATAAATGCCAATCATAATGGCCGAAATGATCTGATTATAAAACAAAACCACGTTACTATTCTCATTGTGAACCAATTTTTTGGCCAAAGTATTCGTGAGTGCAAAGAAAAAAGTGTACGCAAAGGCGAATAAAATGCCAATGGTCAACTCCACAGAATTGTGTGTATTTGCAACGGCAAACGAACCGATGATGGCTAATGCAATTGGTAAAAAATCTTTGCGTTGAAAGCGTTCGTTCAACAAAGTGATTGATAATAAAATAGCAAAAACAATATAGAATCGACCAATCAAACCAACGGTGACCGGATTTAAAATGGATAAACTGTAGTATTGCAAAACGATCCCAAAAGCGTTGGTGATGCCCAGTAGCCAGATTGGCCACCCGATAATCCAAGTTAGTTTTTGGCGACGAACGAGCATGTATAATAATGAAAACCCGGCCGCGATTAACGAATTAAATAGACTGGCTTGCAAAGGAGAAAGTGAGCTCAGCGAAAATTTATTCATGACGGGCGTAATGGCCATGACAAGTACGGATAAAATGTTCAGAATAATCCCTTTTTGACTGTCGCTCATGATAATAGTCCTAAGTGCTTAAAAACTTCCGTGTAGACATCGTCTTGGAATGACAATTTTTCTTTTGGAAAATGCACATCGCCGAGTTGACGGTCGATTGTTTCTGAAGTGGCGGGGATGTCATCAAACGACACGACATCAGCGCTGGTAATAACCGTCACATGTCCAGAAGGCAGTTGATAAAATCCTAAAATTTTGACGTTATTCACATGTGCGCCGGATTCTTCAAATGACTCGCGAATGGCTGTTTCTTCGATTGTTTCGCCCGGCTCGGTTTTGCCACCAGTCAATTCCCACTTGCGTTTGCGGTTATGTACGTAGACTAACTGCCCGTTATATTGTTGGACGACTAAAACGGAGTCGAACTTTTCAGGGATTTCGTTGAAGTGGATGATTGTGTCGGTCATTGAATTTTCTCCTTGGTTAGAATGACGTAGCTGTAGAAGCCGATATTGTGATTGATGGCATTGCCAATTTGATCTAATACACTAATCATTTTGAATGAGCGTGACTCGTGCGGCAAAGCTTTACGAATTTGTGTAAATGTTGTTTGGACAGAAAATCCGTGTTCACGTGCTAAACGACTCAATTGTTGAGTGGTGTATTCTGTTTGATAGCCAAATGGCCAACGTTTGGTTAATTGTTTGAAACGGCGGTCCGCAACACCGGCTGATCGTTTGTTGGGCGTCATTAGAATGACTTGGCCACCAACCTTCAAAGTTCGGTACATTTCATTTAGAGTTTGTTCGGGATTTTGGAAATGTTCAAGTACGCCAAGGGAAATAATTTTGTCAAAAAAGTTGTTATCGTATGGTAATGTTTCAACCGATCCGAGTGCAAGATGAGCGCTTTTAGGCAATACTTTTTCAGCTTCATCAAGTGCGTTTTGAGAAAAATCCAAACCGTATCCGTTGATGGCGTAATGTTCCATTAACTTTGCGAGAACCATGCCATCGCCACAGCCCGCTTCTAATACTGTGTCATTTGTGTGGAATGAAACGCCGTGTGAGACAAAGGTAGAAACCTTATCTAACGCGCGAACGTGGCGTGAGGCTTCAAAATTATAGGCGTTTTTAGAATCGTGTTTTTCCCAAACGGCGTCCCAATGTGATTTGTCAGATGTTTTGTAGTCCATAATCAATCTCCTTCGCGCCAACCGTTAATGTTAAATAGAGCGACAAGAATTGTCTCTAATCGTAATATTGTCATGAAATTCTCCTCTTAATGTTCGTATTACGATATAATAAATTAAAATGTGAGCTAAATTCTAAAGTGTGCGAAATAAGCACACATTAAAAGGTATTTACTATGGAATTGGGAGAATTATTAAAAAAATTACGTGTCGAGCGAAATATGTCGCAGAGAGAATTATCACAGGGATTGCTTGAGCGGAGCGCGCTGTCGAGAGTCGAAAATGGTACCAGTAATATTTCCGCTGAGACATTACTTTTACTTTTAGGGCGTTTAAACGTAACAGCTGTTGAATTTTTTGCCGATTTAGATTTGGCGGAATACAAGCAAAAGCGAGATTATGGTCGAATTTTGTTGAATTCGATGCGTAATGAAGCGGATTATGAAAAATTTCAGCAGGATGTTCGTCAAAAGTATGAAGCAACGAACGATTTTTATTACTTCATGCTGGCTGTTAATTCAGAATTAGTTTATGCGAAGAAACACTTTCTATCATTCGACCATTTTGAAAAAGATATTCAAATCATAAAAAACTATTTGGACAGCGTGGAAACTTGGACAAGTTGGGAGTTGATGACGTATACGAATATTATGTATGTGTTTGATAATCGTTATATTGAAAACGTTCATGATTATGTTTTATGGGGAATTGAGCGATTGCCGTATAAACAAAGTCAACGGAATGTGTATCGCTTAAATTATGCAAATAATGCGCTTGTATTGGCTGTTGAACGTGGGCATTATGACTATTTTGAACGTTATTTGCGGGCGTTGGAGAATAGTGTGAACAATGCGACTGATATTTATGCGCGCATGATGATCAAATTTTTTGAAAATATTTACGCCTATGTTCATCACGGTCAACAAGCCCAACACATGGCTGAAATTCAAGAAGTCATCCAATTATTTAAAGCTTATGATTTTCAGGATGAAGTTGATGAATTGGAGTATTTGCTCACCAAAATTTAAATTTATCCGCTTTCAACGCTTGCCAAAACCAAAACGGGCTGTTATAGTAATCCATATTGTTTAACACGTAATCATAAAAAGTTGTTAAATTCACTCCATGTCAGAGAATCGGTGGTTGCTGAAAACCGTGCAGGTGAGTTTAATGTGTGACAGATTACCAAGCAGATGAGCTGCTTTATCAACTCGTGAAAGTGATTAGAGTTTTGGAAATGTGTTGCGAGCTTTGGCAGGCTAGAGCTAAGTCACTTTAACGTCAATCCGCTACGGACGCAAAAGCGTCCTTTCGCGAATTAACGCTAAAGAGCCTTAGCTTACGCTACCAATCGGCTACGCCGAACGCTCTCCACACTCTCTAATAACATGGGTGGTACCACGGTAATTTGTCGTCCCTGTTGCATCTTTTGATGTGGCGGGGATTTTTTTGTGCAGTGTTTTGAGAGGAGAATAGCAATGGGGTACGGCGTTTTAGTCGCTCGTTAGGCGGCCAAGCAGGTTATCGATACAACTAAATGACGATGTGAACACAATAATTATTTAGGAGTAAAGATAATGACGAAACAAACAGGTATGGCGATTAGTCAACTAATCGTGGTGATTATAATTTTAGCAGTGGGCGTAATTGGTTTTGGTTTGATGCCAGTTTTGCCGCTGCTGGTCAGCATTTTGGTGTTGGTGATTTGGGCGGTTTTGCAAGGTAATAGCTTTGCGGTGCTGCAAGAACATTTATTGGCGGGGATTCGGACTGGTTTGGCGCCGATTTTCTTATTTGTTTTCATTGGGGCGCTGATTGGCGTTTGGATGGGAACAAACACGATTCCGACGATTTTATTTATCGGGTTAAAATTGGCGAATCCTGCCTTCTTTTTGCCCGGTGCGGTGCTGGTGAGCGCCTTGGTCGGTAGTGCGATTGGTTCGGCGTTCACGACGCTGGCCACGGTCGGTATTGTGATGATGAGCATTGGCCAAACGATGGGCTTTTCGCCAGCGATTGTAGCCGGAGCCGTTTTGTCTGGGGCAATTTTTGGTGATAAAAGCTCGCCTTTGTCTGATTCGACCAACTTGGCGGCGGCTTTGTCGGAAACGGATTTGTTGGCGCACATTAAAAACTTGATGTGGACGACTTTGCCGGCGTTGGGATTGAGCTTGGTCTTGTTTGCTGGAATTAACTGGACGATGCCAATTCATGCGACCAATACAGTAGCGATTCACGAACTAACGCAGGCGCTTCATCCAAGTATGGTGGCGCTCGTGCCGTTATTGGTGTTGCTCGCGTTGACTTGGTTAAAAGTGCCGTCAATCATGACATTGTTGTTGACGTTGGCGGTTTCTAGCGTGATTTTCTTATTCTCACATAACGTCACAACTTTGGCTGACGTGATGTTAAATGGTTTTCACAGTAACACGCAACAAGCGGCGTTGGCGACTTTGTTGAACCGCGGTGGGATTATGTCCATGATGGGCACGGTGGTGATCATCATGTTGGCGCTTGCGATGGGTGGTTTGTTAACGGAATTGGGCATTTTAAAAGACGCCCTTGCGCCGTTGACGCGCCATTTGCACAGCGAAAAGAGTGTGATTCCGGCGACTTTGTTAACAGGGATTGGGGCCAACTTTGTGATTGGTGAACAATACTTGGCGACAATTTTACCGGGGCAATTGTTTAAAAATGTCTTCCAACGCGTGAATTTGTCGCCGTTGGCGCTGGGGCGCACGTTAGAAGACGGCAGCACAGTCATCAATTACTTGGTGCCATGGGGCGTGGCGGGTTCTTTTGCCGCCCAAACTTTGGGGGTGCCGGTGTTGAGTTTTGTGCCGTTTACCTTTTTTGCCTTGTTGTCACCAGTTTTGTCGCTGGTGTCAGCTTGGAGTGGCATTGGTTTGAAAAAGTTATCGGAAAACGTCTCGGCTTAAGAGGCGTTTTTTATAAACAAATCATTTGTCAGAAAAAATAAGATGTGTTTCAATAGTAGTAAGGTTAGTTGATTGCCGCGTTATGAAAATGATGCATCGTTAATCACAAAAACTGCAGTTGACGGCGATTAGCTAGCTTGGATTGTCTATTGGAATAGACTTTGCCAAAATAGTGTAAATTCCAGCTATTATTGGTGCAATTGAGTACGAGAAGTTTCATTGTCAAGAATTTTGGAGGTAAACATGACTGAAGAAAAGCAAGATAATGTGCGACACGAAGACACGCCAGCACATGATAACAAGCACGAACACGACCAACACACACCCGACAAATTGATTGTCGACGGTGCCGAATACAAAAAGGCCGATTAGTTAACAATTTTTTCGACAAAAAAGAAGCGTTTACTATGGAGGTATTTTAAAAAATGGTCAATAAAGATCCGCGTCATTTGTACTACGATCAGGAATTTCCAAAACAAAAGCAACCCGAACCAGGTTTGCAAGCAAAATTAGACCCAGTTCCAGACGATGGAGCTAAAACGTACACGGGTAGTGGGCGTTTGATTGGTCGAAAAGCGTTAATTACCGGTGCTGATTCCGGTATCGGTCGTGCCGTGGCGATTGCCTACGCACGCGAAGGTGCCGATGTGGCGCTGAATTATTTGCCAGCTGAAGAAGCTGATGCACAAGAAGTTAAAACGATCATTGAACAAACGGGTCACCGCGCAATCTTGATTCCTGGCGACCTAAAAGAAGAAGCATTCAACCAACAATTAGTCGATCAAGCGGTCAGTGAATTGGGTGGTTTGGACATTTTGGCTTTGGTGGCCGGCAAACAGCAGGCGGTTGAAGACATTGCGGATTTGACGACGGCGCAATTGGTTGATACCTACGCGACGAACGTCTTCTCTTTGTTCTGGACGGTCAAAGCGGCTTTGCCGCATTTGTCAGCAGGGGCGTCAATTATTACGACGTCTTCAATTCAAGCCAGTCAACCATCGCCATTCTTGTTGGACTATGCGTCAACCAAGGCGGCGATTGACAACTTCACCTACGGTTTGGCTCAACAATTAGGACCAAAGGGCATTCGCGTCAATACGGTTGCCCCAGGTCCAGTGTGGACGCCATTGCAGGTGGTCGGTGGTCAATTGGAAGAAAACATTCCAAAATTTGGCCAAAGCACGCCACTTGGGCGCGCGGCGCAACCGGCTGAATTGGCCGGCGCGTATGTTTATTTGGCATCAGATGACGCCAGTTACGTCACTGGTCAAAACTACGGTGTTAACGGCGGCACTAGATAAGGAGGTTTTATGGCAAAATCATCCGTTAAAACATCACCAACGCAAAAGCATACTTTGCGTGATTACACCGCGCTGTTCGTCGGTGCGGGACAAATCATTTTTGGTGCTTGGCAATTGTATAAACGTTTTAAGAGGCGTTAGAAAAACCCCCGCTCACGGTTGTGAGCGGGGGCTTTATTTGTTAGTGGAAGATATGGGATTCGAACCCATGCGCCGCTTTCACGACCTACACCCTTAGCAAGGGCGCCTCTTCAGCCTCTTGAGTAATCTTCCATGTAACAAGCAAAAATAATTATAGCATGTTTTTGCTTGTGACTTCAAGACCTTTTTATTTTCCGAAAATGTGGTTGATTTGGTCGGCGAGGTAGTCCCATAGGCCGGCGGCGTCTTCACGGAAGTTTGTGATGAAATCCACGCCGTTTGGTTGGATGAGGCCTAATTGTTCGCCACGTACGTTGCGCACGTCCAAAATGCCGTCTTGCCAGTTAACGCGGTCGTATTCGCCTTCAGATGTCTTGTTGATGAGATCTTGGGCGCCGTTTTTGATATTTTCAAGAATTAAGTCGTCTTCTTTAAAATGAAAACCTTTTTCCGCCATTTCGGCCAATTGGGCTTGTAAAGCGGCTAAATCTTCAGCGATTGGAAAACCGATCATGATAAATCTCCTTTGTGGTGCTGGTCAATATTTAGTATAATAATACCAGATATTCAGGAATTGAGCGACGATATGCAAACAGTAAGTGCAACACAAATGCAACAATATGATCAAATGACGCAAGACGTGATTGGCATGAGCCATGAAGTGTTGACGGAGCGCGCCGCGTTGGCGGTTTTGGACGTGGTGGCAACGCGCGGTTACGACTTGAGCAACGTTTTGGTGTTGGCTGGTTTAGGCGGCAACGGCGCCGATGGTGTGGCGATTGCGCGATTGCTTTATTTAAAAGGCATCAATGTGTCGTTGCAATTCGTGGGTAACGTGTCAAAAGCAAAACCTGCCGTCCAAAAACAATTGGCGATCGCAACGGCGTATGGTTTGAAGCGCTCGGAGCAATCAGATTTTAACGAAGCGACTTTGATTATTGATGCCATTTTTGGTACGGGGTTGAATAATCGTTTGCCGGATGGTTTACAAAAGATGATTAAGGCGGCCAACTATATTCAAAAACCGGTCGTTGCCGTTGATGTACCGACTGGCATTGACGCCACAACCGGCGCGGCGCACGGTGTGGCGCTTAATGCGGATGTGACCGTGACTTTTTCTTATGTGAAAACTGGTTTGCAACAAGGCGTTGGGCAAAAAGTAGCCGGCAAAGTAGTGGTCAAAGATATTGGCGTGTACGCGCCGGATTTATTAACGGCCAAAGAGTTAACGAGCGAAGCGTAATAAAATCTTAAACATTTGTGCCGAACAAATGTTTTTTTATTGCGCGAGGTTTATAATAGAAAAGCTGAAACTTATTTTTAATTAGGAAATGAACATGAAAATTGCGATTGTGGGTGCAGGTCCGCGCGGATTGGCCGTGGCTGAGCGCTTGATTAGTAATGCCGCGCGTGACGCGGTGTTAGATGTGACAATAATTGATCCTTATCACTTGGGTGGGCGCGTCTGGGATCCGTTTATCCCGAACAACCAAGTGTTTTTGCAAAACACCGTCACAGAACAAGTGACGCTTTTTAGTGATGAATCTTTGGAAAACGGTGGCGTGCCGGTTTTGGGGCCGAATTTGTATCAATGGATTCGCGATGAAGCGCCGGCGTTTTTGGCGGCACATCCGGAAATTCCGGCTTTTTATCAGGATTTGGTGGCTCGTCTTGGTTCAAATGATTTTGCGCCACGCGGTTTGATGGGCGTTTATGCCACATGGTTTTTTGAGTGGTTGCAAAGTCGTTTGTCGGGCAGGCAGCAATTGACGTTTGTCCAAGAAGCGGCGTTGGATTTGACGCGCGATGGCGACGGATATGTTGTGCATTTAGCCGATGAGACGACGATTTGGGCTGAGCAAGTGGTTTTGGGACTTGGGCACGGCGATAATGTGCTGAGCGCACACGAGGCGGCGTTGGCGGATTTCGCGCATGAACACGACTTATCTTATTTGCCACCGATGCATCCGTCAGAAGCGCCGTTAGATGACGTGGCCGCTGGTGAAACGGTGTTAATTGAAGGACTTGGTTTGAGTTTCTTTGACTATATGTACGGGTTGACGGCGCAACGTGGCGGTGAGTTTGTGCGGGTTGACGGTCAATTAGAATATCGAGCGAGCGGGCAAGAACCGCGGATTGTGGCCGGTTCGCGCAGTGGTTTTCCTTTGCATGCGCGCGGCGTCAATCAAAAAGCGGTGAGCGAATTGTACCAAGCGCAGTTCTTGACGTTGCCGGCTTTGGAAGCGTTGCGTGAGTTGGATGGCGGTCATTTGACGTATGCGAGTTTTGAAAAGCTGCTGGTCAAAGAGATGACATACAAGCATTTGTTGAATGTTTTGGACACGGGTATTAGCGGTTTGCCGTTTGAACAGGCGGAAAAGTTGCGCGTGGATTTGTTGACGAGTGGTGATTTGGTGGCGACGGCAGTGGCTGCTGGAATCGATCCAGCGGTGGCGGCGTTTGATTTATCGGCGCTGATGCATCCGGAACGTGACTTTGACGGTGGTGATTATCAGGTGTTTATGCTGGCGTATTTGCAACGCGACATTGATGATGCCAAGCAGGGCAACAAGTTGGCACCTTATGCCGGGGCATTTGACATTTTGCGCGATGTGCGCGATCGCATTCGGACTTTGGTGGAAAAAGCTTTCTTCACGGTTGATGAATACCAAGTCTTTTTGACCAAATTCACACCAATTAACTCGCTGTTGTCGGTGGGCCCGCCGGTTGATCGCATTGAGCAGTTGGCGGCTTTGATGCGCGCCGGGATTGTGACGTTAGCCGCGCCGGGGTTTGGCGTGCAAGGCCGCGGTGATGCGTTTGTGGCGCAGGATTCTTTGGGACAAACGTGGACGGCGGCGACTTTGCTGGCGGCGCGTTTGGGCAAACCTGATTTGGCGCACACGCGCAATCCGCTTTTGGTGCATTTGCGTGAACGTGGTTGGGCGACAACGCCAGTTTTGCGTAAAAAAACCGGTGAGGATTGGCGTTTGTCCGCGGTAAAAATCGATCGACAAACGTTTGAATTGATTGATGCCAATAATCATATTGTGCCAAACGTGTATTTGTACGGTGTGCCGGTGGAAGGCTGGAAGTGGTTTACTACCGTTATTCCGCGGCCGGGCGTGAACACCGTAATTTTGCGCGAAGGTGCGTGGATTGCACAAACAATTTTACAACGTAGTTAAAAAGACGCTCATTGAGCGTCTTTTTTATTTTAGGCGGTAAATTTTGGCCGGGCGGCCTTTGCCGACGCTTTTTTTGGCGCCCGTTTCTTCAAATAAATGGGCGTGTGTTTTGCGGAAATTGGAATTATCAATCGCTTGGCTTGGCAAGCGCAAGAACGGTGCAAACACGCTGCGCGCGCCTTTGAGCGTGAATTCGGCACCAAGCACATGCAAAATCGTCGGCGCGTAATCCAATTTGTTGCGCACGCGCACGACGGCGGTGCGGATGATTAATTCGTGGTCATAAGCTAATTGGACGGCGCCATTTTGGACGGCAGGGGATGCGTAAAAATCTGCATCGCTCATCTTTTCTTCTGGCAAATGAATGGTCGTCGTCTCGTTACTCAGCGAATAAGTCGTCCCTGCGCCTTTGAGCGTGAACCACGCGACATCCAAAGCGCCTGCGCCGGCCACGACGTTTGGCATGTCCGGCAAAAATGTCATGTACGCCAACGCCAAATGCCGATCGCCTTTTGTACGCCCAACGGCGCTAAACGTGGCGAGTTGTTCCGTGTGATAATCGTTGAGTTGGATGCCGATTTTGTCAGCAATCAAACGCAAGGCCGCGTCGTCGGCGCTTTCCGTGGCACGCAAAAAAGTTTCTGGCAAACTCCAGAAATTATAAAACGGTTCATCGGCTTTTTTCACGAGGAGCACGACGACTTGTTCTTTGGCATGATCGTAACTCCAGATGACGTTGGTCACGGTTACAAGCGGTTTGGAAATGATGTCGCTGGTCATAAACACTCCTTTTTGGCGATTATTATCTTTATTATAACGGGTTTTGGCCGGAAGTGTATACTTGCCTAAAAGTAAGTTAGCGAGTAGACTAGTAAACAGTGAATTTTCAGATTAAATCAAGGAGTTACTCATGCCAAAATCAGCTTACTGGCAAACTGTTGTTCAACAAGCCAAACAAAATAACCAACCATTCTTCAGCTTGGCGCCGATGGAAGCCGTCACGGACGCGGTTTTCCGCCAAGTCGTTCAAGCAGCCGCTGCGCCGGATTTGTTTTACACGGAATTTACCAACGCAAAATCGGTGAGTCACCCCAAAGCAAAATTTAGCGTGGCTGGCCGTTTGTACGTCGCGGAAGATGAAAAAAAGATGCCCATCGCCCAATTTTGGGGGAATGAAGGACAAGATTTCTTAGCGGCGGCGCGCGAAGCGAAGAATTTGGGTTACGAAGCCATCGACATTAACATGGGTTGCCCGGATGCAACGGTGATCAAAAACGGCGGTGGGTCGGATTTGATTCGCCACTTTGATAGTGCCGCACAAGTGATTGCCGCCGCCAAAGAAGGCGGTTTGCCGGTCAGCGTGAAGACGCGTTTGGGCTTTAATGACTTGGAAACTTTCCGCGAGTGGATTCCGTTTTTGTTGCGCCAAGATATTGAAGTTTTGACGGTGCATTTGCGCAGTCGGAAAGAAATGTCAAAAGTGGACGCGCACTACGAATACATTGATGAAATCGTTAAAATGCGTGACGAAATCGCCCCCGACACGTTGTTGCAAATCAACGGCGACATTAAGACGCGTGAACAAGGTTTGGCCATTGTGGCCGAACATCCGGGTGTTGATGGCGTAATGATTGGGCGTGGGATTTTTGAAAGTCCTTACGCGTTTGAATTGGAACCAACGCAACACACTTTGGCCGAAATGTTGACGTTGTTGCGTTTGCAATTGGATTTGTACGATGAATTTGTTGAAAAGTTCGGCAAGCGTAAGTTTGATGCGTTAAAGCGTTTCTTCAAAATTTACGTCCGCAACATTCCGCACGCGGCGGGATTGCGTGAACAATTGATGAATACCCACTCAACTGACGAAGTGCGCGCCATTTTGGATCGCGTCGTGGCCGCTGGCGTGGAATATGGTGAACATTAAAAACGACCGACCTGAAATGGGTCGGTTTTTTGGTATAATGAAAACATGAAATTAGCAATTTTACCCAATTTAACGGCGACAACTTCGCCAAATCGCGCTTTGGCGCTCAGTGATTTATTGAGCAGTTACGGCCAGCACGTCACGTTGTTGGTGGCGGAGTATGTGCCGGATTTGCGGCGTGAATTAACGCAACGCGCAACGCGGGCGGTAGTTTGGTCGGTTTTTGATGAACTGCAAGCCGCGCATGATTTGCCGGTTGTGCCGCGCCAAATTGGTGATTTTAATTGGCCGGCTGGCGCCGAGTTTATTGAAACCGGCGATGATGTGTTGGTTTATGTGGTGCAACGTTTGGTGGCGAAAGTGCAGCGCGCTAATGGTGTAGTGACGGAGATCCATCATTTTTTGGCGGAGCAAACGGAACGTCTGCTGGTAGACGATCGGGGATTTGTCGGGCAAGTGATTTGCGAAAAAAATGACGTGCCACAAGAAAAATTGACGCTGAATGTCGCCGGTGATGTGGTCGCAAGCGAACCGTTGGTGGGCGAACACGCTGGGCAAATCACGTTGGCCACGCTGATTGATGGTCAACAGCGCTTCGCCAATCTTGCGCACTTGCAAAGTGTCTTACTCGAAAATTGGCTAGCGCAACAAGACGACGTCAAACTCATTGCCGAACCCAGTTCAGTGGCGCGCAAACTAGCGCCAGCGGTGGTCTTGGCGGATGAAAAAGTTGCTTGGGCGGCAAAAACGGTGACACCAGCAGAAATCTGGCCATTTGTGGTTGATTTGGTGGACAATGATAGTTTGTTGTTGCCGGAAGTCACGGTGGTGTGGCGTTTGGGTGATTTATCGGCGGAAATGGCACGCGCGGTTTTGTGGATGTTGTTGGATTTGGGCGTACGACAAGGGAATTTATTGGTGCGTGTGGTTGGTGAAGCGGCGGGGGACTTAGAAGCGCTGGTGGCAGAGTTTGTTGTTGAGCGCGTGCAGACTGGCGTTTTGGCTGAACAAATTGCGACGTTGTCGCAACGTTTCACTTTTATGGCGCAGTTGGATTGGGCGGCGATTTTGCCGCACACGCGTGTGGTCGTGGATTTGAGCGCGGCGCGTGAATTGGCATTTGAGCAAGCGCTGTTAGCCAGTGCGGTGCCGCAAATTCGTTTGCATGAAACGCCGTTGTTGCGCAATGGCGAAAATGGTTTGGTGGTGACAGAACCAAGCCAGGTTGGTGAAATGGTGAGTTTGTATGCGACCGATATTGATTTTTGGCGGGAAACTTACCGACAAGGACGCGCGCTCGCCGAAGATTACACCGCCGCCAAATTATACGAGCAATGGCAAACGGAATTAAAGGATTAGCATGAAAATTCTACAAATTGGACAAGTGAAATGGGACGTAAACCAAGCCGGCGTGGAGTGGTTGTATGCGCCGTTTGAATATGTGCATGAGGTGCTTGAAACGCGTCGTGTCGGTCGTTTGACGGTGCCGGATGTTGATTTTGTGGTGCTCAGTGATAACGTGTTGGATAATTATTTGTATGCCGAACGATTGCAAGATTGGGGCGTGCAACAGATTATTTATGTGGCGCGTCAGGTTTTGCCTAGCATTGGCGCGGCTTTGCGGGAACGCCAAGCGTTTGCGATGCCGGGGATGACGGCGGCAAACATTTTGAAACGACTGCCGGATTTGACCAAATGGACGCCGACCGTGCAGTTACTCGGCGCACAAGCGCGCGTGCCGGTTGGCCAAATGGTGACGTTAACTGGTCCGGATTTGCAAGTAAACGGCGATTTTGCGGACGGGCAAACGGTAGCGGTTTTTGACGTGCCGTTTGAAATTGGCGCGGATTTAGAAATGTGGGTGGATGCGACTTTGTCTGACGGCGTGCAAGCGCAATTGCACGTGGATGTGTTAGATGAGGCTTTGCAACAAACACAAGTAATCGACCACGCACAGTGGCGACAATTGACGTTAATTACCGGCGCGGTAAATGGGCGCCGGCAACTGCGCGTGCGTTTGCAAGGACAGGGAAAAGCGGTTTTGCACGGGATTTATTTGCGCGAAAGCCGGCATGGCTTTGGGCACGGACAAGTATTTGGGACGTGGCAGCCGGTGGTACGCGGTGAGGTTTTGTTAGCCAACGAACCTGGTGATCGTCGCGAGGTGACTTTGGTGATTGTCGGCGACTTGTCGGCGGCGCAAATGCAAGATTTGCGTCACGGCGGCTGGCCATTTGTCCAAATCGGTGGCCAATATTTGCGTGATCTTGAAATGGTCCGCACGTTGGTGACGGATTATTTAGCGGCTTACAAAGGCAAGTTGATTGGTGTGGCGCTGGGCAATGATTACGTAACGGCGGTGCAGATTTTGCCCAAACATACACCGATTTATACGGTCACGTCGATGGTTGAAGTGGGCAGCGCGAGTGAATTTGACGGGGCTTTGTTGCCGACTTGGCGCGCGCTTGCTACCGGCCGTTTGGATGTGGCTGATACCGCGCCATTAAATGCGCAAGTCGCACAAGGCGCCGAGGGTCGCCAAGTGGAAATTCGAGCGTCGTGGCAGGCGATTTTGGCAGAATTAGGAGAATAAAGATGGCAGAAAATGTAATTTATTGGACGCCGCAAACCGCCAAAATGGCGACGCTGCCAAACGTCGCGTTTGAACGGTTGGATTATGTGGTTTGGGAAAATCATTATTTGCCGAGTGGACAGGCAGTGGCGCGGTGGACGTCGTTTGGTGGACAGGCCGATTTGCCGCCGTTGACACCGGGCGGTCGTTACGTGATTCACCGCGAAGTGACGCGTGATGTACGCATGTTTGCTTATTTGGTGGTGAATTTTTATGACGCGAACGGAGCGCTTTTACAATCGCAAACGCGTGATGAAGATGATCTGATTGTGCAAGTGCCATTTGAAACGCATGCGTGGTCGATTGATTTGGTTGGTGCGGGTATGGGCAAAATCATCTTCTCTTACCTAACGATTCGCCCGGAAACAACGGGGATTCTCACGCATAATGACCAACGGTTAAACGCGCGGGCGGTATATGAAAATGTTGCGGGGACAGACACGAGCATGTTGCGCGTGGTGTTTGCTGAGCCGACGGTTGGCGTGGTGCAGTATCCGACTTTGACGCAGGTGGCGCATCCGACTTTGCTGGTGGCTGATGAGCGGCCGTTAGCGCAATTTTATTTGCCGGATGCGACGGTGCCAGAATATGACGCGGAAATGACGGCGTTAATCACCGCTGCGATGAAGCGAATGAAAGCTAAAACGTTGGAGTTGGTGGGTTACGGGCCGATTTCAAGTTACGCGGCGTTGCGCTTTGCGCGTTTGCTCAAAGCACAAGCGTTGATTAGCGAGGATGCGTTGGAACATCCCAAAGTTTTTTTCTTCGACGAAACCGGTGTTTTGCGACATCAGCAACGTTTACTTGCGCAAACGTCTGTGAGTTTGGCCGTGATGAAGGAAAATGCGCTTGAAGTATTGCACGATGTGCCGTATTTGGCGCCAATCCAAAGTGCCGACTTACTGCCGGCGGCAGGTCGAACAGCGCGTCTGGCGCGTTTGGCACAAATTGATACGCAACGTGCGCTATCGCGCCAGCAACAAGGTAAACGTGGCTTTTTCAAACGTCGTTAGGTGGAATGTGTTAAAATAGGATAAGTCTATTCTAAAAAAGGAGATCCCACGTGAAACGTATTTTCAACGTCCAATCTCTACCGATTTTTTTTCAAAATTCAAAATTAGGCACGGTTGCCTTTTTATTACTGGCGGTTAGTGCGGTTAGCGCGCTGTTTGCCTTTTTAATTCAGCCACTTTTTGGGGCGATTTGGCTCATCGTGACCGCGATTGGTTTGTGGTATTCTGCGCGTACGTTGCAAGAAGTCAACGATGACACGCAGGCTTATTTGACGGGCTTGTCGTATCGAATTTCACGGACGGAACAAGAAGCCTTGATTCGCATGCCGATTGGGATTTTGTTGCTGGACGCCGATCAAAAAATTGAGTGGTTGAACCCTTATTTGCAGAAATATTTTGGTTCACGCGACATTATCGGCCAAACTTTGGCGCAAATCGATGCGGATTTGGCTGATGAAATCACACAACACGACAGCGCCAAGTCAACGAACACCATCAAATGGGGCGACAAGGAATTTTCTTTGTACGTGCAACGCAATTTGCGCGTGGTGTATTTGATGGACGTGACGGACGCCGCTGAAATGCAACGCGCTTACGCTGACAAACGGCTGGTTTCCGGCTTGGTTTCTATTGATAACTACGAAGAAGTCGCGGATTCTTTGGAAGAAGCCGAAGCGGCCACGTTGCGGACTTACATCACGAAAACTTTGGGTGATTGGGCGCGCGAATATGGTTTGTACTTGCGGCGTTTGAGTGCGGAACGTTATGTCTTTTTCGGTCATCAAGCGGCTTTGACGCAGATTGAAGCCGATAAATTTTCAATTTTAAAAGTCATTCGGGAAACCACCGCCCAGCAAAATGCGCCGTTGACGTTGTCGATGGGAATTGCCTATGACGAAGACAATATCAATGATTTAGCCTCGCTTGCCCAAACCAATTTAGATTTGGCGTTGGGACGTGGTGGCGATCAAGTCGTCGTCAAAGCACCGGACGAAACGGCGCGTTTTTATGGTGGCACAACCAATCCGATGGCCAAGCGTACGCGTGTGCGGGCGCGTGTCGTTAGTCAGGCTTTGGGTGAATTGGTGGAGCAAGCCGATCAAGTGATGATCGTCGGGCACGCCTATCCGGATTTGGATGCCATCGGCGCTGCCCTTGGGATTTGGCGTTTGGCTCAGACGAAAAAACGCCCAGCTTACGTCATTCTTTCGGATGAAAAACTGCACCATGATGTTGATTTGTTGGTCAAAGAACTGCGCGCAACAGCAGTTGATGCGGATAAAAAGCCGGGCACACAGATTGCCGCGGCTTTGATTGATGAAAAACAAGCGTTGAAGTTGGCGACGAATCAGACGCTGTTGATTTTGGTTGACCACGGTCGGCCATCTTTGAATCCGGCGCGCGAATTGTTGACGCAACTGCGCAATCGGGTCGTGATTGTTGATCATCATCGCCGTAGTGAAGAGGCGTTTGATGCCAAGCCACTTTTGAATTACATTGAACCGTACGCGTCTTCAACGGCTGAATTGGTGGTTGAAATGTTGCAGTATCAAGATTTGAAAGCGGCTCCCCTGACCAAACTTGAAGCCACCGCCATGCTTGGTGGGATGCAAGTTGACACGAAAAACTTCACGTTGCGCACGGGTTCACGAACCTTTGATGCGGCGAGTTATTTGCGGGCAAACGGTGCCGACAACGAACTGATTCAAACGTTGATGCAAGAACCTTTGGCTGATTTCCAGCGCCGTAATCATCTGATTTCACGCACAGAAATCAACAACGGCAATGCGGTCATTATCGGTGAGGAAGATCAAGTTTATGACGGCGTTTTGACCGCACAAGCAGCTGACGAACTCTTGCAAATGGTCGGCGTGCTCGCCAGTTACGTTATTACGCGTCGTGCGGACGGCAAAGTAGGTATTTCTGCGCGCTCAACCGGAAAACGCAACGTGCAAGTTGTCATGGAACAAATGGGCGGCGGCGGGCATTTGTCAAACGCCGCCACGCAAATCGCTGATCAATCGGTGCGCGAAGTCGCCGAAACGTTGCAAGCGTTGTTAGAAGAAAACGAGGTAAAATCATGAAAGTGATCTTTTTAGAAGATGTTAAAGGCCGCGGTAAGCGCGGTGAAATCAAAGACGTGCCTGACGGGTACGCCAACAACTTTTTGTTAAAAAATAACAAGGCCTTGCCCGCCACTCCTGCCAACATTGGTGCGTTGAGCGGTCAACAAAAGTCAGAAGACAAGCACGCCGCCGAAGAATTACAAGCGGCCAAAGACTTGAAAGCTTTGTTAGAAGATGGCGAACACGTCGTTGAATTGACAGGAAAATCAGGTGCCGACGGTCGTTTGTTTGGTGCAATTTCAACCAAGCAGATCGTGGCTGGTTTGGAAAAGCAATATGGCATTAAAATCGACAAACGCAAGATGGAATTGGACACGCCAATTCACGCCTTGGGTTACCGTGAAATTCCAACTAAGTTGCACAAAGAAGTGATTGCTAACGTAAAAGTTCACGTGAGCGAAGGGTAAATTTATCATGATGTTTGGGTCAAACTAAACATCGGTACATAAAACAGGAGTCAGGCGTATGGATAATCCAACCGCAACTGAATATCGGCAAGTGCCGCAAAACGTTGATGCGGAGCGTTTTGTGCTGGGATCGATTTTATTTGATGTGACCGGCGACGGCGCGATTACCGAGGCGAGCGGCATTTTGATGCCGCAAGATTTTTACCAACAAGCCCACCAACAAATTTTCCAAGCGATGATTGAATTGGCCGATGATCAACGGCCAATCGACCCGTTGACTTTGTCGGATAAATTAAGTGGTAAAAAACAGCTAGAAAACATCGGTGGAATGCAGTATTTGGCAGAATTGGCCAACACGAACCCGACGTCCGCCAACTTGGTTTATTATGCCAATATCGTGCGGGAAAAATCCGTCCTCCGGCGGATTATCGACAAATTAACGCAAAATGTGCAATTGGCCTTTGAAGAAGATAAAAGCACCGCGGAATTGCTGGCGGATTTGAATCGTGATATTGATGGCTTGGCCGAAAACCGCGGCGATGCAGACTTTAAAGATATCAAATCCGTATTGGAAGAAGCGCGCAATGAAATCGAAAATGCGTCAAATAACGACAGCGAAGTGACGGGTTTGGCGACCGGTTATCCGGATTTGGATCACTACACGCACGGCTTTAAGTCGGACGAATTGATTATTATCGCTGCGCGTCCCGCCGTTGGTAAAACCGCCTTTATCCTGAACGTGGCGTTGAACGTGGCCAAAAAAGAGCAACAACCTGTTGTTATTTTTAGTTTGGAAATGGGTGCGGTCTCTCTGGTTAACCGTTTGTTAGCGAGTGAAGGGACGATTGACTCAAACCACTTGACCACCGGGCAATTGTCTAACGAAGAATGGGCGTCGCTCAACATTGCGATGCAAGAATTGGCCAAAACCCAAATCTACATGGACGACACGCCGGGAATCAAAATCAATGAAATCCGCGCGAAACTACGCAAGTTGGAAAAAGATTTGTTGAATCGGATGTCGCCTGATGAACGAATTGACAACCCCCATCCGGTGGGGATGGTCGTGATTGATTATTTGCAATTGATCGAATCGAACAACCACGAAAACCGTCAACAAGAAGTGTCGGATATTTCACGTAGTTTGAAGAAGTTGGCCAAAGAACTTCACGCGCCGGTTTTGGCTTTGAGTCAGCTGTCGCGTGGTGTGGAACAACGCCAAGACAAGCGACCTGTTTTGTCCGACATTCGTGAATCTGGGTCAATTGAACAAGATGCCGACATCGTTGCGTTCCTGTATCGTGATGACTATTACGAGCGCGGCAACGATGATGAAGACAATCAACAAGATCCACGCGATCAGGAAAGTAGTGACATCGGTCCAGTCGAAGTTATTATCGAAAAAAACCGTTCGGGTGCGCGTGGCACGGCCACGTTGATGTTTGCTAAGCCGTTTTTCAAATTCTCACCGATTTCATTCCGCGATAATTTTGATATGAATGCGGGTCCGAACGGGCCACAAAATGGTTGGTAAAATAAAAGGACAAATAGTGTCCCTGTAAATCACGAAAATCATCTCTTAAAACAAGAGGTGATTTTTATTTTCTCGCCAATTAACAAACGCCGCACGTCAAACGTTCGGAAAAATGTGCGTAACCAGCTGGAAATCCCGTCATATCAACGATTTGACAACGAAAAAACGGACGTGCTATCCTAGATAAATTGTTAAGAAGGCGGACAGCCGGACAAGGGCGCACACGCGCACCTAAACAGAGGAGGAAAATATGGCAACATTAAGTCAAAAAATCGGTGCGGGAATCGCAGCGTTGGTCGTTATTGGGGGTGTCGCTTATGCCGTGACACAAAATTCAGGCCAAAAAACAACGAGCAGTGATCACATCAAAGCCGCCATCGTCACTGACGTTGGTGGAATTGATGACAAATCATTCAACCAATCAGCTTGGGAAGGTTTGCAGAGTTTTGGCAAGTCAATCAACGGCAAGCAAGGCGTCGATTACGCTTATTTCCAATCAAAAACAGCGTCAGATTACAAGACAAACTTCCAATTAGCGCAAAAGCAAAACTTTGATCTGATCGCGGGTATTGGTTACTCACTCAACAACGCGACGGTTGAAGCAGCCAAGGCGAATCCAAAAACAAAGTTTGTTTTGGTCGACGATATTGACGCCACGAAGCAAAAGAATTTGGTGAGCGTGATGTTCCGCTCTGAACAATCAGCTTATTTGGTCGGGGTTGCAGCAGCGATTAAAGCCCAAGAAATCGGCGACAAAACGGTTGGTTTTGTCGGTGGGATTCAAGGCAATATCATCGACGCCTTCCAAGCCGGTTATCAAGCCGGTGTGAAGTCAGTTGATCCGAAGTTGAAAGTTGACGTGCAATACGCCGGTTCATTCACGGATTCTGCCAAAGGTAAGTTGATTGCCGACACCATGGTTGCCGGTGGCACGCACGTGATTTTCCACGCCGCTGGTGCAGTTGGTAACGGCGTGTTCACATCTGCCAAAAACACCGATGCAACTTTGCCAGCCAACAGCAAGGACAAAGTTTGGATGATTGGCGTGGACATGGACCAAAGCGATTTGGGTGCGTACACGTCTAAAGACGGTAAAAAGTCGAATTTGACGATGACAAGTTCTTTGACGCAAGTCGGTAATGGCTTGAAAATCATTGCCAAAGACTTGGACAAAGGCGAATTCAAGGGTGGTCAAATCATCGGTTATGGTTTGAAAGAAGGCGGTGTTGACATCGTTGAAACTAACTTGAACGCCAAACAAAAAGCCGCGGTTGCTAAGGCCCGCAAAGCCATTGAAAATGGCGACATCAAAGTCCCAGCGCACCCAGCCGGTTCTAAATTTAACCAAAAGTTCTAAACAAAAAACAGCGTAGTCAAAGACTGGCGCTGTTTTTTTATCTTGGGAGAATAAGTTAAGAGGAGAATATGAGTTGGTGCTACGCACCGAAAATTAAACGCTGGTTGGGTTCGATCGCTGGCCCTCCTTTTCTTGATGTTTTTTATTATGCCGTGCCGAGATTAAAACGAGTTAAACTGGGGATTAAGCGAAAAATAAATGTTATAATTGAACCAAATAAAGGAGGATTTATCATGACAGATATCGCGATTAACTGGGCCAAAACTGCGCTGGTTGTGATTGATTTACAAAAAAATATTGCCGGCATTGACGGTTTAAAACCTTACAGTGGTGCCGATGTGGTGGCGCGCAATGATGAACTGATTGCAGCACTTCAAGACAAAATTGGTTTGATCGCCTTGGTGAACGTCGGACCAACGTCAGCCGATGCCGGTGAAATGTTAGCACCAACTATCGACAGTCCCGCATCAGCACGCCCTTCCGCGCCAGATACCATGGATTTGGTTGTCGATGTACCCAAAACAACTAATGTTGTGCGCGTCACGAAACACAACTGGGGTGCTTTTTACGGCACAGATTTGGATGCGCAATTGCGGCGTCGCGGGATTGACACGTTGATTTTGACAGGGATTGCTACGACGATTGGCGTGGACACGACCGCGCGAGAAGCGTTCCAACATGGTTACAACCAAATTATTATTGAAGATGCCATCACTGACTTTGACGCGGAATTGCATGCGCAAATCGTCACGAAGATTTTCCCACGCTTTGCACAAGTGCGGCAATTGGCTGATTTATTAGATTAAGTTGAAAAGTTCGCTTGTAAAAGCGGGCTTTTTCATTGTCTGCACATCAAAATCCGAACGATTTAAAATTGATGTTCGGTTTTATAACATGAGACATTTATTTTCGTTTTAATTTCTGGTAAAATTATTGATTAAGTGGGCGTACCTTTAAGCGCCGCAAATCAAAAGGATAGGTGAGCAAAATGACCGCAGATAAACAAACGGCCGCACCGGTCATCGAAATGCGTCATATCGTCAAGCAATTTGGCGAATTCCGCGCAAACGACGATATTAATTTGGAAGTACGTAAGGGAGAAATCCATGCGTTGCTTGGTGAAAACGGTGCCGGTAAGTCAACGTTGATGAACATTTTGACTGGTTTGTTGCAACCCACCGAAGGGGACATTTTAATTAATGGCCAAAAAGTGACGGTTGATTCACCAACCAAAGCCGCCCAGTTGGGCATCGGCATGGTGCACCAACATTTTATGTTGATTGACGCTTTTTCTGTGACGGAAAACATTGTTTTGGGGTCTGAAACGACCAAAGGTTTGGCGCTAGACACGAAAACTGCGGCTGCCCAAATCACAGATTTGTCGGTAAAATACGGTTTGCAAGTTGATCCAACGGCCAAAGTCGCTGATATTTCAGTTGGTCAACAACAACGTGTCGAAATTTTGAAGACGTTGTATCGTGGCGCTGACATTTTGATTTTTGACGAACCAACTGCCGTTTTGACACCACAAGAAATTGGCGAATTGATTGACATCATGCACAGTTTGGCAGCTGAAGGCAAGTCAATCATCTTAATCACGCACAAACTCGACGAAATCCGTGCGGCAGCTGATCGCGTGACGGTTATTCGTGCGGGTCAATCAATTGAAACTTTCCCGGTTGCCGGTGTTTCATCACAAGAATTGGCTGATTTGATGGTTGGTCGTGAAGTGAGCTTCAAAACGGAAAAAGTTGCCGCGCAAGTGGGCGATGTGGTTTTGGATTTGCAAGACGTGACGGTGGCTGATGCACGTGGCGTGGATGCGGTTAACGGCTTGACGTTGGACGTACGTGCTGGTGAAATTGTCGGGCTTGCCGGAATTGACGGTAACGGTCAAACAGAATTAATCCAAGCCATCACAGGTTTGACACCAATCAAAAACGGTCATGTCACGTTGAACGGTGTGGATATCACCAACAAAGCGCCCCGTAAAATTACGGAAAGCGGCGTGGGTCACGTGCCAGAAGATCGTCACCGTTTTGGAATGCAAACAGACATGACTTTGGCTGAAAACATGGCGTTGCAGACTTATTATAAGCAACCTATTTCAAAAAACGGCGTGTTGAACAGCAAAGAGATGGATGATTTGGCTAATCGTTTGACGGAACAATTCGACGTGCGTTCAGCCGGCATTCACGTTACGGGTGGTTCATTGTCTGGTGGAAACCAACAAAAGGCCGTTTTGGCGCGTGAATTGAATCGTGACAATAGCTTGGTGATTGTGGCGCAACCAACACGTGGTTTGGACGTTGGTGCGATTGAATATATCCACGGCCAATTGATTAAGCAACGTACGGAAGGCAAAGCCGTTTTGGTGGTGAGTTTTGAATTGGATGAAATTTTGAACTTATCAGACCGGATTGCGGTGATCAACTCTGGTAAAATCGTGGGAATCGTTGACGCCAAGGATACGAACAAACAAGAACTTGGTTTGTTAATGACCGGCATGAGTGTGGCTGAAGCGCGCGCTGCGATTGCGGCGGGACAAGCACCAGAAGTGCCAGCTGAACTTGAAGAAGTGACGCAATTTTAAGCGAGGTAAAAAATAATGAATACTGCTATTAAAAAGACGCCGCTTTCTGTGTCGCTCTATTCCGTTTTGTTCGGTTTGGTGGTCGGTGCGTTGATTATGTTGGCGTTTGGCTACAATCCATTGCAGGGTTACACGGCGTTGTTGAGCTCGGCTTTGGGATCAACACAAGACATTGGTGAAGTATTACGCGCGATGACACCATTGATTTTGACGGCGTTGGGCTTTACAGTTGCTAGTTCGGCTGGTTTTTTCAACATTGGTTTGTCAGGACAAGCCTTGGCTGGTTGGTTGATTGCGGTGTGGTTTGCCTTGGTCAATCCCGGTTTGTCAGCTTGGTTGTTGATTCCCGGCGCGTTGATTTTGGGTACGTTGGCTGGTGCAGTGGCCGGGGCAATTCCTGGTTGGTTGCGCGCGCAATTCGGGGCGAGTGAAGTGATCGTGACAATTATGATGAACTACATCATTTTATTTGTTACAAACAACACAATTCAAACCGTCATGAGCAACAAAATCAAAGACAACTCCGAAGCTACCAAATTGGTGGGCAACAACGCGAGCTTGAAGTTGGACTGGTTAACGAATTTGACGCAAGGTTCAAGTATTTCAAGTGGGATTTTTATTTCTTTGTTGGTGCTAGTGTTGATCTGGTTTGTGATGAACAAGACGACATTGGGCTTTGAAATTCGTGCGGTTGGGTTGAACCCTGATGCAGCGCGCTACTCAGGAATTTCTGCGAAGCGCACGGCGATTGTGGCGATGGCGATTTCCGGTGGTTTGGCTGGTTTGGCCGGCACGATTGAAGGTTTGGGTAACTACGGCAACATTTTCGTGCAAAACTCAGCGCCTGATATTGGTTTTAACGGGATGTCCGTTGCTTTGTTGGGGAACAGCTCATATCTTGGTATTTTAGCGGCGGCCGCTTTGTTCTCAATTTTGCAAATCGGTGGTTTGGGAATGCCGCAAATTTCTGGTGTGCCGTTTGAATTGGTAAACATCATTATCGCGTCAATTATCTTCTTCGTCGGAGCAAACTACTTAATTCGTTTGTTACAAGCCCGCGTGAAGGAATTTGATGAAAAATCTGCTGCCAAAGAAGCAGCTAAAAAAGCTGAAAAGCAAGCAACGAAAGGCGGTGCCTAATCATGACTTTGACAAATATGTTAGCCTTGATCATCTCAAGCACGTTGGTTTATTCAGCACCGTTGATTTTCACGGCAATCGGGGGCACATTCTCTGAACGCGGTGGGGTTGTCAACGTTGGTTTGGAAGGGATGATGACGATTGGTGCGTTTGCAGCGACGGTCTTCAACTTGACCTTTGCCAAAGACTTTGGGGCGGCCACGCCTTGGTTAGGTCTTTTGGTCGGTGGTGTTGCGGGGATGATTTTCTCTTTGTTGCATGCCGTAGCGACGGTTACTTTGCGCGCGGACCACATTATTTCTGGAACGGTCATCAATTTGATGGCACCGGCTTTGGGTGTGTTTTTGATCAAAGTTTTGTATGGCAAAGGGCAATCTGATCCGATTTCTGCAAGCTTTGGTTATGCCGATGTGCCGGTTTTGGACAAAATTCCCTTTATCGGGCCAATCTTCTTCCAAAACACGTCAAGCACGGCTTGGGTGGCGATTATCGTGGCCTTTATTGCGTGGTATGTGATTTTTAAGATGCGTTACGGTTTGCGTTTGCGCTCAGTGGGTGAAAACCCGCAAGCTGCTGACACGCTTGGCTTGAACGTTTATCGCTTGCGTTATTCTGGTGTTGTGATTTCTGGTTTGTTCGGTGGTGTTGGTGGCGCGGTCGTTGCTGAATCAATTGCTTTGAACTTCAGTGCGACAACGATTGCCGGACAAGGATTTATGGCGTTGGCAGCGATGATTTTTGGTCGTTGGAACCCAATTGGGGCGATGTTGGCCGCTTTGTTCTTCGGGGCGTCACAATCTTTGGCGGTTGTCGGGGCACAATTGCCAGGTTTGAAAGAAATTCCCTCAATCTACTTGCAAATCGCGCCTTACGTGGTGACGATTATCGTGTTGGTGTTCTTCTTCGGTAAGACACAAGCACCAAAGGCAGACGGTGTGAACTATATCAAAGCCGCCTAAGGTGGTTGCAAATAAAAAGCGCGGTCAACCGCGCTTTTTGTATAGGAGATAATAATGAAAATTGGATTTTTAGGGGCCGGTCACATGGCTCAAGCAATGATAAAAGGTTGGCTCAAAGCTGGATTTGCCCCCGGCGATATTTTGGTGAATTCACCACGTTCGGCCGCACAGCTGGAGGCTGATTTGGATGTTGTGGCTGGTGGTTTAGAAACGGTGACGGCGCAAAGTGACGTGCTGGTGTTGGCGTTTTTGCCACAACATTTGCCAAATTTAGCCGCGGAAATTAACGCACATTTGCGACCAGAAACGGTGGTTGTTTCCGTGTTAGGTAGCACGCGTTTGGCGGAATTACAGGCTGCGTTGCCGGTTGCTCAAACGGTGGTGCGTACGTTGCCAAACGTGGCGGTGGCGCAAAATGTTGGGATTACAGCATTGGCGGGAGAATCAGCCAACCGCGCCAAGGTTCAAGCTTTGTTAGAAAGTTTGGGCACGGTCATTGTCAGCGATGAGGCACAAATGCCAATCATCAGCGCCCTGGCGGGGTCTGGCCCAGCCTTTGTGGCGGAATTTATGGAAAGTTTGGCCAAGGCCGGCGTTAAGTACGGTTTGACCAAACAAGATGCGAGCGCGTTGGTTCGCCAATTGCTGGTGGGCACGGTTGCGATTAGCGAACGGCAATCCTTCACGGATTTGGTCGATCAAGTCGCCAGCCCCGGCGGATCAACGATTGCCGGTGTGTTAAGTTTGGAAGCGGATGCGCTGTCTGGCACGGTTGTGCGGGCAATTGATGCGACAATTGATGCACAATAAAAAGCAGTCGTGATGACTGCTTTTTTAATATTTTGTTCGCCGGGCAAATTCGGTGAAGCGGAATTTATCAACTTGATGCCGGCTGTGCGTGTATTCAAACGGCGTATTGTCGGTCAAATACACATGGCTTTTGACCGACACAACGTGCCGATCGTCGGTGTTCAAATCCAACAAATCATAATCAGTTGGTTGCGCAAAGTCAATCGTAATTTCTTTTTGCGCATAAGCAATCGTGAGTTGCAAAGTCTGTTCCAGATAGGCATAAATCGAAGTCGCCGCGTGTTCGCGTGTCAAATTCGGCGCTACCGCTTTTAAAATATAATCTTCATCCAAAATCACGTAAGCACCATCGACGCGCCGACGGCGCAGAATATGAAAAGTCGTTTCACCGAGTGGAAATAACGTTAACGCGGCGAGTTTTTCGTCAATGAGCAGTTCTTCAAAGACCACCACATCAGTCAAACTATCCAATTTCAGCATGTCTTGTAATTCGTGATAACTGGTCAAACCAGAAATCGGGAAATTCACTTTTTCACGGGCAATCACGACACTGCCGCGGCCTTGTTGCTTTTGGATGAGCCCTTGGGTTTCTAATATTTTCAGTGCTTGGCGCACGGTGGCGCGACTGGTTTTAAAGCGCATGGCCAGCGTATTTTCGCTGGGAATTAATTCGCCTTCGGCGATTGCTTTGTCTAAAATTTGTTTTTCGAGCGCTTGTAAAATTTGTTCGTATTTTTTCATACAAGTATTTTAACAGAAAGCGTTTACAAAAGTCGATAAGCTGTGCTATATTTAACGCATGGATAACTTGTATAGACAAGTTATCTAAAATTTTATTTTTAATTGTATGCGCTTACATAAAAAGGAGAGCGATATGGCAAAATATGAAGATGACGCCCGCGAGTTGCTAGAGGCAATTGGTGGCAAAGAAAATATTACGGCAGTCACGCACTGTGCCACGCGAATGCGTTTCGTACTGGCCGACGATGACAAAGCAGATAAAGAACGAATTGAAAACATTCCGTCTACCAAAGGCATGTTTACCAACGCCGGCCAATTCCAAGTGATTATCGGCAACGACGTGCCAACTTTTTATAATGATTTCTCAGCGGTTTCAGGGATTGAAGGTGTTTCAAAAGACGCCGTGAAATCAGCGGCCAAGGGTAATCAAAATGTGTTGCAACGCTTGATTGCGAACTTAGCCGAAATTTTCACGCCGTTGTTGCCGGCCATTATCGTTGGTGGATTGATTTTAGGCTTCCGAAACATTTTAGAAGGCGTGGCATTCTTTGATGGCAAAACGATTGTCCAAGTTTCCCAATTCTGGAGCGGGGTGGATTCTTTCCTCTGGTTGCCGGGTGAAGCGATTTTCCACTTCTTACCTGTTGGAATTGCTTGGTCAGTGACAAAAAAGATGGGCACAACCCAGATTTTGGGAATTGTCCTAGGTATTACGTTGGTATCGCCACAATTGTTGAACGCGTACTCGGTTGCAGGTACAAGTGCCGCGACGATTGCTAAAGATTGGACCTGGAACTTCGGCTTCTTCACGTTGGACAAAATTGGTTATCAAGCCCAAGTGATTCCAGCGATGGCAGCGGCCTTCTTGTTGGCGTATTTGGAACAATTCTGGCGCAAGCGCGTACCAGAAGCAGTTTCGATGATTTTGGTACCGTTGTTGTCTTTGTTGCCAGCGATTATCGCTGCTCACGCCCTGATCGGCCCAATTGGTTGGAAGATTGGCCAAGGCATCTCTTATGTAGTCAACACCGGTTTGACATCACCATTAAGTTGGTTGTTCGGTGGCGTGTTTGGCGCTTTGTATGCACCATTGGTGATTACTGGTTTGCACCACATGACGCTCGCTATCGACACGCAGTTGATTGCTGATTACGGCTCAACGAACTTGTGGCCGATGATTGACTTGTCAAACATTGCCCAAGGATCAGCGGTTTTGGCGATTTATTTCTTGCACCGCGCTGATAAAAAAGAAGGTGAAATTTCAATGCCAGCCACCATTTCTGCATGGTTGGGTGTGACAGAACCGGCGATGTTTGGAATTAACTTGAAATATGTTTATCCATTCGTAGCAGCGATGATTGGTTCTGGTATCGCTGGGATGGTTTCGACTTTGTTGAAAGTACGCGCCAACGCAATTGGTGTTGGTGGTTTGCCAGGGATTTTGGCAATTCGCGGCACCGACATGGTGAAGTTCTTGTTGCCAATGTTAATTGCGTTGATTGTACCGTTCTTGTTGACGGCTGTGTTCCGTCGGGCGGGTATTTTTAACAAAAACGACCGCGGTCCAGTTTTGGCAACGGGCGGCAGCGTAACACCAGTTGCGGCACCGGTGATTGAAAAAAACACGCAAGCGACTATTTTGTCACCATTGAATGGTGAAGTTCGCGCATTAGAAACGGCGACTGATCCAGTGTTTGCTAAGAAAATGATGGGGCCTGGTGTGGTGATTGAACCAAGTGATGGCGAATTGATTGCGCCGTTTAACGGAACGGTTTCGGCCTTCTTCCCCACAAAGCACGCGATTGGTTTGACGTCTAGTGATGGCGTGGAAGTGCTAATTCACATCGGCATGGACACGGTGAAGTTGGACGGCCAAGGCTTTGAAGCGTTTGTGGCGCAAGGTGACGAAATTAGTCACGGCCAAAAGTTGATTCGTTTTGACATTGAAGCGATTAAAGTTGCGGGTTATGTGGTGGAAACGCCGGTGATTGTGACGAATTCAGATGTGTTTGACGTGGCAGTTAGTGGTGAATTACCACGAACGGTGGCGTTTGGTGAAGAAATTTTGACGGCGACAAGCCATTAAACCAAAGCGGGGCAAACCCGCTTTTTGGTGTTTTATTGTGGAAGAGGGAAGCGACAAATGGATTTTAAGCAGAAAGTAATTTATCAGATTTATCCAAAATCATTTTTGGACACGACGGGCAATGGCGTGGGTGATTTGCGCGGTATTATTGAAAAGCTCGATTATTTGGCGGAATTGGGCGTTGATATGTTGTGGTTGAACCCGATTTATCCCAGTCCGCAACACGATAACGGGTATGATATTGCCGATTACACGGCGATTAATCCTGATTTTGGGACGATGGCGGACTTTGAAGAATTGGTGACGGCGGCCAAAGCGCGCGGAATGGAAATTATGTTGGATATGGTGCTCAACCACGTCTCAACCGAGCACGAATGGTTCCAAAAGGCGCTCGCTGGCGATCCGTATTATCAAGATTTCTTTATTTTACGCGACGAGCCGACTGATTGGGTATCAAAATTTGGTGGGAACGCGTGGGCACCGTTTGGTGATACCGGCAAATATTATTTGCACTTGTACGATGTGACGCAGGCGGATTTGAATTGGCGCAATCCAAATGTGCAACGCGCGTTGGTTGACGTGGTGAATTTCTGGCGCGCCAAAGGCGTGGACGGGTTCCGCTTTGACGTGATCAATGTTATCGGCAAAGACGCACAACTGCGCAACAATCCAGTCAACGAGGGCAAGGCCGAATATACGGATAAGCCGATTACGCATGATTATTTGCAGATGCTAAACGCCGCGAGTTTTGGTCAAAGTGAAGCCATTACCGTGGGTGAAATGAGTTCCACAACGATTGAAAACTGTATTTTATACACGCGTCCGGATCGCCATGAACTCACGATGACCTTTAATTTTCATCATTTAAAAGTCGATTACGACCACGGCCAAAAATGGTCGCAAGTGCCCTATGATTTCAAGGCATTGCAAAGTTTGTTCCACGAATGGGGCGAAAAAATGTCACGAGGGGGCGGTTGGAACGCGCTATTTTGGAATAACCACGATCAACCGCGCGCGCTCAATCGCTTTGTTGATGTTGAGAATTTCCGGGATGAAGGGGCGACGATGTTGGCGGCTAGTATTCATTTGTCGCGCGGCACGCCTTACATTTATATGGGCGAAGAAATTGGCATGGTCGACCCGGATTTTGCGTCAATGGCCGATTACGTCGACATCGAGAGTTTGAATGCCTATCAGATGCTACTCGACGCGGGCAAAACGCCGGCGGAAGCCTTTGCTATTATCAAAACTAAATCCCGGGACAACTCGCGCATTCCGATGCAATGGGATGACTCGGCGAATGGTGGCTTTACAACGGGCACGCCGTGGCTTGGGACCGGCGATTACGCGACGACCAACGTTGCGCGCAATCAAAATGGTGTGATTTTCAAGTTTTATCAAAACTTGATTCGTTTGCGCAAAACAATGCCAATCATTTCTGACGGTGATTATGTTGCGGCGTATCGTGAAAGTGACGCCATTTACGCTTTTGAACGGACGTTGGGGGAGCAACGTTTGCTGGTTTTGAATAATTTTGCTAACACGCAAACATCTTATGAACTATTGGCGGAGTTCGCTGATGGCCAAATTTTGGTGAATAATTACGCTGATTTTTCACCAACGACATTGCAACCTTATCAGAGTGTGGCGATTTTAATTGAAAAATAAGAAAAAGCTGAATCGATTTGATTCAGCTTTTTGATTGCAGAGAAATTTGATCTAGATGAGCGAGTTTACGATCGATATAAACTTGTTTTTGTTGGAGTTCTTGAATTTGTGCGTCAATATCTTGGCGCACGGCTTGCAACATTTCGCGACGTAGTGCTAATTTTTCCGGTGTTTCTTTGCCACCGGCTTTTTGGTGAAAAGCAATGGCTTCTTTGATTGTTAAGCCCATTTGCAATAAGAAAATTCGCAGACGGATGTGTTCGATGGCATCTTTGGAATAATGCCGAATGCCATTTTGATCACGTTCGATTGGATCAAAGAGTCCTTCGGTTTCGTAGTAACGAAGCGCATTAGCGCTCACACCCAACATTTTGGCTGCGTCTTTAATTGTGTACATCGATTTTCCTCCCTTGTCGCTTGCCTTAGTGTAACGCGAAGGTGCTAAACTTTTCAAGTCAAAGGAGGAATTAAGATGACAAATACAAAACGTTGGTTCATTTTGTTAAGTGTAGCGTTATTTACTTTCATGAGTACGCTTGACACCAGCATCGTGAATATTGCTTTACCAGTACTAGCCAAAAATTTAGGAATTATGACCAGCCAAAGTACGTACGCGGTGGTGGTTTACTTAGTTGTAATCGCCGGTTTACTTGTGACTATGGGACGTTTAGGCGACCTCTTTGGGAAAGTTCGCTTGTTTAAGTATGGCACGCATATCTTTACGATAGGATCGTTACTAGCCGGTATTAGTCCGACCTTGAATTGGTTGTTAGTTGCACGAGCGGTTCAAGCGGTTGGTGCAGCAGCAACAATGGCAAACGGATTTGGAATCATCGCCGATACTTTCCCGCCAGAGATGCGCGGACGAGCAATGGGTTTCGTGACGGTTGCCAATCCACTTGGGTTTATTGCCGGTCCAGCGTTGGGAAGCTTGTTATTGTCGTCATTTCAATGGCAAGCAATCTTTTTAGTAAATGTGCCCGTGGGGCTGATTGCCATTGGATTAGGCGCTCTGTTTTTACCTAAAAATGTTCAAAGTAACGCCGGTCGGTTTGACTTTGTTGGCGCGGTTTTGTTGTTTGGGGCGTTGACGAGTTTATTTGGGACGCTGGAAGTTAGCCAAAATATCGGTTTTAGCCAAATTTGGTGGCTCTTGGTGGTGGCAATTCTGCTGATTGTAGGGTTTGTGCTTTATGAGCGGCGGCTTGAACAACCGTTATTGGATTTGCGTGTGTTTTTGAATCACGGCTTTTCACTGAGTGTTGGCGCGGGTTTGATGATGGTGATGACAAATTCGTTTTGGAATCTATTATTACCGTTTTATCTAGAGAGTTATCGTGGCTGGTCACTGTCGATGGCGAGTGCGTTAATGATTATTTTCCCAGTGGGTATGATTGTCTCAGCGCCGCTTGGTGGTTTTCTAGGCGATAAACTTGGTAAATATCCGCTGATGGTTACGGGATTGGTGCTTGCTTTAATTGCACAGATTGGCTATGTATACGTTGATCATGCGTCGTTTACAATTCTCGCTATTTTTACAGTGCTGACGGGGATTGGGAATGGTTTGTTTTTGGGGCTTAATGCTGCGACAACAATGTCGTTTGTACAGCGTGAAAAAATGGGTGTCGCGGGTGCGATTAATTCTTTGTCAATTAGCGTTGGTCAATTGATTGGGGTCGTGGTGCCGTCGTTGATTTTATATGGGGTGATGAGTCATTTGGCGGGTCACACAATTACGACGGTTTCTAGCGCCAGTGCGCGCTGGTTTTTGCCAGGGATGCATGCTGTTTTTGCAGTAGCGTTTGGCTTTGTTTTGGTGAGTTTAATCTTGGTGGTTTTGCGACAACGCAAGGTAAAATAAGTAACAAAAAAACCAATCACATCATGTGATTGGTTTTTTAATGCATCCGAATTACTTTGTTGTAGGCAATTCGTCTGTCTTACCCTTTGCCCATTGTTGCAACTTTGCAATTGCGTTTTGACGTTGAGTTTTGGCGTTATTGTGACCTACCTTACGCGCGCGCGCGAAGGGGTTCAAAGGCTTCTTCTTTGACATGAGGATCCTCCTTAAAGATTCATCTAGATGTTTCGTACAAAAGAATATTGTACAGGATTTCAAATGCGATTGCAAGCTTGACAGTGCATGTTACACTAGAAATATGGAAAAATGGGATACGCAGACAATTCAGGCTTTTCGCAAAACGTTGCTCGATTGGTACGACAGTGAAGGCCGCGCGCATTTGCCGTGGCGCGAAAATCACGAACCATATCGGGTTTTGTTATCAGAAATCATGTTACAGCAAACGCAAGTGAACACGGTTTTACCCTATTTTGAACGCTTCGTGACGGCGTTGCCAACGGTTGAAGCTTTGGCAAATGCACCGGAAGAACAAGTTTTGAAATTGTGGGAAGGGCTGGGCTACTACTCACGCGCGCGGAATTTGCAAAAAGCCGCTAAGTACGTGGTGAACGAATTGGGTGGCGTATGGCCGACCAATTCGGCTGGTTTGTTGGCGCTGCCGGGCGTGGGACCATATACGGCGGCTGCGATTGGTAGCATTTCATTTAATGAGGCGGTGCCGGCGGTTGATGGCAACGCCTTTCGCGTCTTTTCACGTTTGCTAAAAATCGACGCGGACATTGCTCAACCTAAGACGCGCCAATTGTTTTACGACGCGTTGTTGCCGATTGTCGATCCAGCGCGCCCGGGTGATTTTAACCAAGCGATTATGGATTTGGGCAGCACTTATATGACTGCGAAAAATTGGGATGTCGAACATTCACCCGTCAAAGCCTTTGACGCGAGTTATCGGGACGGCGTCGTTGAAATTTATCCGGTGAAATCTAAAAAAGTGAAATCACAAACGAGTCGGCATTTGGCGCTGGCTTTGTTAGATGACGCGGGGAATTTGTTGGTGCAACAACGGCCGAGTGGCGGTTTGTTGGCGGATTTGTGGCTGATGCCGTTGGTTGAATTTACCCAAGTTGACGCCGCCGCCCAAGCGCATGACGCCGCCAAAGAATTGTTTGATTTGGACATTGATTTTGCCCAACTGAACATTAAACCGGTCGTGCACGTGTTTACGCACCGTCGCTGGGAAATTTTGGTGATGGCCGCGAATTTGACACAAGCGCAGTTAGCCGCTTTGCCGGGAAAACGGTTGGCATTTCAAACGGCGCATGATGTCGCGTTGCCAACGGTTGAAAAAAAGTTAGAAAAAGTTATCGCCACGGAGTGGTTGGACACGCTGGGCGTTTAAAAAGGAGGCGTAACATGGCACGAGCAGCATTTGATTTTAATCATTATTTAGGGGTGTTGGCGGACGCGCGCGGCCAAAAAATTCCGTGGATAAATGAAATCGGTAAGGAAAGTTTTCCACAGTATCCGGTTGAAATCTTGGCATTTGCCCAGAGTTTTTACAAATCAACTGAATACGATCCTTACGCGGATGCGGTTGTCAACCGCGCCGGTTTTCATGAAGGCATTCCAGAAGCAGACGTTGCCAAAATTGCCCAAACTAGCGACGATGTGACGCTGGTTCGCGCCGTGTTGTCGATTGTCGTGCGCGGTGAACGCCAAACGCAAGGCACGTGGGCGGCTTTGATTGAAGCGGGAATTTTGTATGATTTGGTGTTGCGTTTGCGGAATTTGACGGACCGCGCGTAGTTTTATGTGTTTTTTATGATAAAAACATTGACAAGTCCAATAAAACCAGCTAAACTACGACTAATTAAACAAACTCAGTGAAACGAAGAGTAAATAACGCGCGGGAAAAACAGTGAGTAGGGCGAGTGAAAACCTACCAAAGGCCGTTATTGAACATGACCGTTGAGAGGCTGATTGGTGCAAGCTAATCAGACGTGACCAAACGTTACTTGGCTAGAGGAAGTACGGTAACGTATTTCAAAGTTGGGTGGTACCACGTTTTGACGTCCCTGTTGTCTTTTGACAATGGGGATTTTTTGTTTAATTGAAATCAAGAATGGAGGCGGTTTGTGTGGCAAATCACTTAGTATTACAGACAGATTTTGGTTTAGGTGATGGGGCAGTTAGTTCCATGTACGGCGTTGCATATCAAGTTAGTGATGACATCACTGTCAGTGATTTGACGCATGGCGTGACACCGTTTAATATCTTTGAAGGGTCGTTTCGTTTATTTCAGACCTATCGTTATTGGCAAACGGGCACGGTTTTTGTGAGTGTTGTTGATCCTGGCGTGGGATCAACACGTTTGTCGTTAGTGGCGCTTTTGACCAGCGGTCATTTGGTTGTGACACCAGATAATGGCACCTTGTCGCATTTGTTTGCGGAAGGCGTGGTGGCACAAGTGCGGGTAATTGATGAGACGATTGATCGTTTGCCAGGTTCTGAAAAATCATCAACGTTTCATGGACGCGATATTTATGCCTATAACGGTGCGCGTTTAGCAAGTGGGCAATTGGCGTTTGCTGATGTTGGTCCGGTGTTGGCTTTGGATGACGTCGTGAAATTACCTTTGACGCCAGGCAAATTAACTGACAATGGCACGCTAGTAGGGAATATTGATATTACGGATGTGAACTTTGGTTCGCTCTGGTCAAATATTCCCTTGGTGGCGTTTGAAAAAGTCGATGCCCAGTATGGTGATACATTCCAAGTCACTATTGAACACGAGGGACAGATTTTATTTGAAGAAGTTTTGCCCTATGTGCATACCTTTACGGACGTTGCGCCGGGTGAGCCGCTCATTTACATTAATTCGGTTTATACGGTTGCCTTGGGCGTGCACACCGGTAGCTTTGAACAGACGTATCACGTGGGTGCCGGGCCAGATTGGCAAATTAGTTTAATTAAAAAGGAGTCAAAAAATGACAAATAAAAAGAATAACTTGAACAGCATTACAGCTGTTGTGGCAACGGGAATCGGCGCGGCCGTTTTCTTTGTTTTAATGAAATTCGTGGCAATTCCAACGGGCGTGCCGAACACACAAATTAACGTGGCCGAAGGCTGGTTGGCATTGATTGCTGGTTTATTTGGCCCGGTGGTGGGCTTGTTCGTTGGCTTGATCGGGCACACGCTAAATGATTTGACGTATGGTTCACCATGGTGGTCTTGGGTATTGGCAGACGGTATCTTTGGCTTGTTATTGGGTCTAGCGAAGCGCCAATTAGATGTGCGCTATGGCACGCTCACAACGGCGAAGTTGGTGACGTTCAACATTTGGCAAATTATTGCCAACGTGATTGCCTGGGTTGTGATTGCGCCGCTTGGTGACATTTTGATTTATCGTGAACCCGCGGCCAAAGTCTTTTTGCAAGGCGCGGTTGCTGCGGGCACCAATGCGATTTCGGTGGCGGTCATCGGCACGATTTTGTTGGTAGCTTATTCAAAATCACGCCCACAAAAGAGTTCATTGCGTAGTGAGTAGTTTGTTGCGTTTTAAAAGTGGCGATTTGCCACGTACATAGAGGTTAAACATGTCAATTATTGAATTAGAACAGGTCACGTTCAAATATCACGAGCAAGAACAGCCGACTTTGAAGGGGATTTCTTTGACGATTGAACAAGGCGAGTTCGTTGTGATTGCTGGTGCGTCAGGTTCTGGTAAATCAACGTTGATGCGGTTATTAAATGGGCTAGCGCCGCATGCTTTTGCCGGGGAAGTGAGTGGGAGCTTGCGGTTGAATGGCCGCGATATTTTAGCGCAGGATATTTTTGAGCTATCGTTGCAAACTGGGACGGTGTTACAAGATAGCGATGCGCAATTTGTTGGCTTGACCGTTGGCGAAGACGTGGCGTTTGCGCTGGAAAATGACGCGGTGGAACGTTCGGTTTTGCAAGCACAAGTGACCAAATGGGCACAAGTGCTCGGCTTAAACGAACTACTCACACAAAATCCACAGGCGCTTTCTGGCGGGCAAAAACAACGCGTGGCGATTGCTGGCGTGTTGATTGACGACAGTCCGGTTTTGTTATTCGATGAACCGTTGGCGAGTTTGGATCCGCAGGCGAGCCAGGCGACCTTGGCGTTGCTCCAAAATCTACGGCAGCAAAATCCGGCGTTAACCATTATCGTGATCGAACATCGTTTGGAAGATATTTTAGCGGCGGGAATTGATCGATTATTGATTTTGAACGCGGGAGAAATTGTCGCCGACACGACGCCGGATTTGGCGTTACGAGCGGACGTTTTACGCCAAAATGGGTTGGCTGAACCGCTATATATGAGTTGGTTGCGACAGGCCGAGGTTGATTTGAATGCGGTTGTGGATTTGATCAATCCGGATTTGATGGGGTTTAAAAATCAATTGAATAGCGTTCGTCAACCGGTCGATGCGAGTGTGCTTGGGGATGCGGTGATTGAAGTGCGCGGGCTTGATTTTAGTTATGATCGGCCGTTGTTTCATGATTTAAATGTCGCGATTCCACGCGGCGAAGTTGTGGCGATTGTTGGCAAAAATGGTTCAGGCAAAACGACGTTCAATCATTTATTAACGGGATTTTTGACGCCAATGGCGGGCGATATTTTGGTGGACGGACAGTCGATTTTGTCCTTGTCAATCAAAGAGCGCGCCGAAAAAATTGGTTACGTGCTGCAAAATCCAAATCACATGATCACCCAACAAACGGTGTTTGAAGAAGTGGCGAGTGGGTTGCGCTTGCGTGATGCCGCTGCCGAGCAAATTGATTTGCGCGTGCGCGAAACCTTGCGCCAACTGGACTTAGACGGCATGCGCAACTGGCCGATTAGTGCCTTGAGTTACGGACAAAAAAAGCGTTTGACCATCGCCAGTGTCTTGGTTTTAGCTCCCAAAGTGTTGATTTTAGATGAACCCACGGCGGGACAAGATGAGCGCCATGCAGCAGCGCTATTGGCGACTTTGCGGCGTTTGCAAACGGCTGGCACGACAATCATGATTGTCACGCACGATATGAATTTATTGGCCAAATTCACCACGCAGGCGCTAGTCTTAGTTGATGGAAAAATTTTGGCGCAATTACCGCCAGCAGAATTATTAGCTGATGAAAATTTGGTGGCGCAAGCGAATTTGCGCACAACGAGCATTCAAAGCTTGGCGCAGACATTAGGTTTAACAGACGTTGCACAAATTAACGCAGCGGTGACACGGGAGGTGGCAAATGGCGATTAAGTCGGTTTTTGGTTATCAAGCGCGTTTGGGTTGGGCGAATCGGTTGACGGCTGGGAGCAAATTGCTTGGTTTTTTGTTGTTGACGACGATTGGCATGATTTCTTATGACACGCGCTTTTTGTTGGCGCTTGCCGTTGGTGCATTTGGCTTGCTGATGAGTGCGGGGATTGCGTGGCGCGAGTATCGGCTGCTAATTCAATTGGTGGTCGGCGTGGCGTTGATTAATTTGGTGATGATTTTTGTTTTGGCGCCGTCGTATGGCGTGCATTTGTACGGCGCGCGCGATGTCATTTTTGGGAGCGGCTACTTTGCGCTGACACAACAGCAATTACTTTATGAAACGAATTTGTTTTTGAAGTATGTTTTTGCCTTGCCGTTGGCGATTATTTTGTTATTTACAACGCATCCGAGCGAATTTGCCGCTGGTTTGAATAAAATCGGGATTTCTTATAAAATCGCTTACGCTTTTGCCTTGGCGTTGCGCTACATTCCTGACGTACAAAGTGATTATCAACATATTCATTTGGCACAAGAAGCGCGCGGTTATGAAATTTCTAAAAAGGCATCGCTTTTACATCGTGTCAAAGGCAACGCGCAGATTATTCTGCCGTTAGTTTTCGCCAGTTTGAATCGCATCGAAACCATCAGTCAGGCCATGGCGTTGCGCCGTTTTGGGCGTCATCGCAAACGTACTTGGTACAGCGAACGGCCGTTTAAAAGATTGGATTGGGTTGTGTTGTTAGTGGCTTTGCTGATTGTTGGAATTGGAGTTATTTTGTTAATTGTGAATCACGGTCGCTTCTGGCGTCCGTTTTCAACGTAACGAATACTAAATAGCACCATTTTAGTTGTGAATGTTAGGAAACAGAGAGAAGATATGTTAACCATTTTTAAACGTGAGTTGAGTGACGCACTTGTTAGTGTGCGAAGTATTATTTTATTGGTGATTTTATTTTTAATGACCAGTCTGGTCTATCAAAACAAAGCGGCAATTTCAATTGTTTTGAGTCCATCTGAATTTGGTTTGTTGATATTGGGTGTTGCCTTGTTCATGATTGGCATTTTTATGTTTTTGACGTTCACTTCATCAATCACGCAAGAACTTGCTAATCAAACAATTCGTTATATTGTGCCTTATCTTTCACGTACTAAATATCTACTGGCCAAATATTTTTCAATGGTTGCCTATGGTGTGATCATGGTGATTTTGTCAATGGGGCTCGATTTTTTCGTGACTGGTACGGTGAATCTAAAATTCGCCGTCACTGGTTTAGGTTTTGTCATGTTGATTTCGGCCATCATGGTCTTGATTTCTTTGGTGGCGGTTAATGTGCGACTAGCAACTTTTTCAGGCATTTTAATGGCACTTGGTTTTCCAATATTGACTTTTTGGGCAAGTACAACATCGAATAAACTGTTATCAAATCTACAGTATTTGTCACCATATCGCTACTTGGATTTTAACTGGTGGCTAGTCGTGCCATTTATTGCTAGCGTTGTATTGATGTATGTTAGCCAACAACTATTTGTGAAAAAGGCGGTGTAAAATGATTGAATTAAAAAACATTACCAAGTCATTTGCGAATAAAAATGTTTTAAAAGACGTCAATTTAACCATCGCTAATGGCAAAATTACGAGTTTGATTGGCGCAAACGGCGCAGGAAAATCAACAACAATCGGCATTATTGCCAATTATTTCCCAAAAACTGGTGGCGAAGTTCAAAGAAATACATTGAGTATCATGCCTGACGCTGAAACCGTTTATGGTAATTGGACGGGTAAGAAATTTTTGACATTCATGTCTGATTTAAAGGGCGGCATTGCGCACGAAGAATGGCAAGAGTTAGCTTTGAAACTAGGCATTCAAGATAGTTTGAACAAGAAAATTAAAGGTTATTCCTTTGGCATGAAGAAAAAATTGTCGTTCATTCAAGCTTTTATCGGTAATTTTGATACGTACATTTTTGACGAACCAACATCAGGAGTGGACGTGCCTAGCGCGGAGTTGATGATGAGTCTGCTCAATGAACTAAAAGTCCGGAACAAGGCGATTTTGTTGACGTCACATAATTTGGATGAGTTGCAACGTGTGAGTGACGTTATTTATATTTTGCGTGATGGCGTGACCGAATTGTTTAATCAGACAGAAAATCTGGCTGATAATCGAGTTTATTATATTCAAGTCCAAAACCCAAAAACTGTATCAGGGTTAAATCTGACAAATAGTCAATATGAATTTACTGGGACAGTGAACCAACTTCAACCAGTTATTCAAACGTTATTGAATGAGCAACTTATTATTGAATCTATTCAGGTTGAACAGGAAACGTTAGCACAAGCTGTGTTTAGTAAATAAGGGGATGACAGAGTTCCTGTTAAACCTGACGGATAATAAAAAGAGTTTACTTCGTGACGAAGTAAACTCTTTTTTTGTTGTGGGTTGCCTAGAATTATTTTTTAGTAAAACAAATGAAATAAAGAAAAACCACTAAATAACTGCTCCACCTGGATTCGAACCAGGGACCTGCGCATTAACAGTGCGTTATTCTACCACTGAACTATGGAGCAATGTTTTATCAACGAAAATAATCATAACATGGCAACAATTTTAATGCAACACTTACTTTTCTAATAAATCAACAAACGGTGCGCCAACTAATGTCGCAATATCCGTCGGCAAAACTTTATTACTGCGCCCCAATTCACCAGCGCTCACCGCGATAAACGGCGCTGTGGCCGCGGTTTGATCAAAGAAAATCGGAAAATGTTTGTTATGCCAAATCCCAACCGGATTATTCGCGCCGTGCACGTAACCGGTGGTTTTCTGCAAATCTTTCAATGGCAGCATCACCACTTTTTTGTTGCCACTTGCACTCGCCAGTTTTTTCAAAGACAGATGCTCGGTGATTGGCACAACTGCGACCAGCGGACCAGTTTTGTCACCAGTAGCGGCTAGGGTTTTGTAAATATCGCTTTCTTGCATACCAAATGCCGCCAACGTTGCCTGGCGTTGCGCGTCACTTTTGTCCAATAGTGTCCAAGTTAAAGATTCATAGGAAATATCGTGCTTGTCAAGAATCTGTTCGACAAGTGTTTTCTTGATTTTTTTCTTTACCATGCTTTTAGTTTATCATATTTGTCAAGCGGTCCAACCAATTTGAAAAGGTGTGACCATTTTTGCTATAATGACGAAATGACAGAAACTATTTTTGGCCGGGTGGCCCAAGACCTTAAAGACCGAATTTACGCGGGTGAATTCGCGACCAAACTCAAGTTGCCAGACGAACGCTCGCTGGCTGACTATTATCAAGTAAGCCGCAGCTCAATCAAACGCGCGCTAACCACGCTCGCGCAACAAGGGATTATATTCAAAAAACGTGGTAGTGGGACGTTCGTGAATCCGTTGTATTTGAAAAATCAATCTTTATTTCATTATGAAGGGTCCAATTTAGGCGTAACGGATTCGTTTCGGAGTAGCAGCGGGCAAGCGCCAACGATTGAAATGCTGGATTTTAGCGTGGTCGCACCCACGCCAGAACAACAACGTGTGTTGTTTTTGACCGAAGAAGATTATGTTTACCGTTTGCAACGTTTGCGCCGGTTAAATGGCGTTCCGTTCATGATTGAAGATGGATTTATTCCCGTCAAAATTTTGCCGGAATTAACGGAACAAACAGCGCAAGAATCCATCTTTAATTACGTTGAAGCCCTCAAAAAACAAACGGTGACCAAATCCTACATGTCCGTGATGGCTCAACCAAGCACCGACCGCGATCAACAATTACTGGAACTCAAGCCAAATGAACCGGTTGGTATCATGGAAGGGATTTTCTTTTTGGATGACGGCACGCCAATGGAATTTTCAACGATGCGTTTGCATTATCAATACTTGCATTACAACGCATTTGTTAGTTTGGACGGCGAATAATTTTGACGTAAAGACGTTTTTTACAATTGGACCGCACCAATTTAAATAAAAAAGTTGAACCGCTAGCTAAATTGCGGTACAATGGTCGTGTAAATAACGGAGGTCGATTCGTGGTTTACGATTCTCTAAATCTAAAAATAAGGAGTGTTAATCTCACATGGTAGATTACAGTTCAAAGGAATACTTGGCACTTGTTGACAAGTGGTGGCGTGCGACAAACTATTTGTCAGCCGGAATGATTTTCTTGAAGTCAAACCCACTTTTCTCAGTGACAAACACACCAATTTCAGTTGAAGACGTTAAGGCAAAGCCAATCGGACACTGGGGTACAATTTCAGGACAAACATTCTTGTACGCACACGCTTCACGTGCCATCAACAAGTATGACTTGGAAGCCTTCTACATCGGTGGACCTGGACACGGTGGACAAGTAATGGTTACAAACTCTTACTTGGACGGTTCATATACAGAAGCATACCCAGAAATCACACAAGATATCGACGGTATGTCAAAGTTGTTCAAGAAGTTCTCATTCCCTGGTGGAATCGGTTCTCACATGACAGCTCAAACACCTGGTTCATTGCACGAAGGTGGAGAATTGGGTTACTCATTGTCACACGGTGTCGGTGCTATTTTGGACAACCCAGAATACATCGGTTTCACAGTTATCGGTGACGGGGAAACTGAAACTGGCCCATCAATGACGGCCTACCACTCAATCAAGTTCATCAACCCTAAGAACGATGGTGCAGTTTTGCCTATCTTGGACTTGAACGGATTTAAGATTTCAAACCCAACGATCTTCTCACGTATGAGTGACGAAGAAATCACAAAGATGTTTGAAGGATTCGGATACTCAGTACGTTTCATCGACAACGATGACATCCACGACTATGCTGCATACCACGAATTGACAGCTAAAGTATTCGATGACGCAATCGAAGACATCCACGCCATCCAAAAAGACGCTCGTGAAAACGGTCGTTACCAAGATGGTGAAATCCCTGCATGGCCAATCATCATTGCCCGTTTGCCAAAGGGTTGGGGTGGACCAACGCACGACGAAAAGGGTAACCCAATCGAAAACTCATTCCGTGCGCACCAAGTGCCTTCAGAATTCTCATCAAAGCACATGGACTTGTTGCCAGCCTTTGAAGACTGGATGAACTCATACAAGCCTGAAGAATTGTTCAACGCTGATGGTTCATTGAAGGAAGAAATCGCTGCTATCGCACCTAAGGGTGAAAAGCGTTTGGGTGCCAACCCAATCGGTAACGGTGGACGTGACCGCTCTGACTTGGACTTGCCAAACTGGCAAGACTTCACAAACGACATCAACGATGACAACCGTGGAACAGAATTGGCCGACGGCAACCGCAACATGGACATGAACGTTTTGTCAACATACTTGAAGGAAGTTATGGTTAAGAACCCTAAGCGCTTCCGTGTATTTGGTCCTGACGAAACAATGTCAAACCGTTTGTGGTCATTGTTTGAACACACAAACCGTCAATGGATGGAAGAAACAGACTACGTTGCTGATGGAAATGGTCACGCTGACCAATTCGAAGGTGCCGAAGGTCGTATCTTGGATGCACAATTGTCAGAACACCAAGCTGAAGGTTGGTTGGAAGCTTACACATTGACAGGTCGTGTCGGTGTCTTTGCTTCATACGAATCATTCTTGCGTGTTGTCGACTCAATGATCACACAACACTTCAAGTGGTTGCGTCACGCCTCAGAACAACCATGGCGTAATGACTACCCATCATTGAACTTGATTGCAACATCAACTGTCTTCCAACAAGACCACAACGGTTACACTCACCAAGATCCAGGTCTTTTGACACACTTGGCTGAAAAGAAGTCTGACTTCATCCGTGAATACTTGCCAGCCGATGGTAACTCATTGTTGGCTGTTCAACACCGTGCGTTCTCAGAACGTCACAAAGTGAACTTGATTGTTGCCTCAAAGCAACCACGTCAACAATGGTTTACAGCTTCAGAAGCCGATGTATTGGCTAACGAAGGTTTGGCAATTATTGACTGGGCCTCTACTGCACCTTCAGGTGATGTTGACATCGTCTTCGCTTCAGCTGGTACAGAACCAACAATCGAAACATTGGCTGCTTTGTGGTTGGTTAACCAAGCCTTCCCAGAAGTTAAGTTCCACTATGTCAACGTTGTTGAATTGCTTCGTTTGCAAAAGAAGAACGGCCGCATGAACCAAGAACGTGAATTGTCAGATGACGAATTCAACAAGTTCTTCCCAGCCGGAAAGCCTGTTGTCTTTGGATTCCACGGTTACGAAGACTTGATCGAATCATTCTGGTACCAACGTAACCACGCTGGTGACTTGCGTGTCCACGGATACCGTGAAGATGGTGACATCACAACGACATTCGACATGCGTGTTTACTCAGAATTGGACCGTTTCCACCAAGCAATCGACGCTGTTGAAGCGTTGGTAGAAGCTGGTGTGGTTGATTCTGCTAAGGCAGACGCCTTCTTCGACCAAATGAACAAGACTTTGGACAAGCACTATGACGTTACACGTAACGAAGGTGTCGACATCGAAGAATTTGTTAACTGGAACTGGTCAGCTTTGAAGTAATTCAAATGACTATCTAGTACCTGAAAACGCTAGGATTTTCCTAGCGTTTTTTTGTGCGGTCTGCTACTATTAAGAAGAAAGTAGGTAGATATGAGCGAGTTTTTCACGTTGAATCGTAATTTGCAATTACGAATTGTGATGGTCTTTTTATCGGTGCTCTTAGGCAGCACGGTTGGGCCAAACATGACAATTTATTATGTGCGTTATTTTGGTGCTTTTTGGACAGGTTTACTGTTGCTGGTTGTCTCTGTTGCTGGTTTTTTGGCAGGTTTATATGGCGGGCACATGGCGGATATTTGGGGTCGAAAGCGGACAATGATGGTCGGAAGTGCCGGAATTGTTGGCGGTTACGCGTTGGCGATGTTGATGAATTCACCGTTATTTGTTAATCCGTACGTGACATTTTTTGGCTTTTTATTGACGACGGTTGGGTATGGTTTTGCTGATCCGGCTGAAGAAGCGATGCTGATTGACGTGTCGACACCGCAAAATCGTCAGTTTATTTATGCGTTGATTTATTGGATTATTAACGTGGGTGTGATGATTGGCGCGGCGCTTGGTGGTTGGTTCTTCCGCGACTATCTTTTTGAATTGTTGTTGGCGCTGGTGATTGGCGCGCTGGTGAATTTGTCGATTATCGTCTTTTTGGTTTCCGAAACTTTTCCAAAAGAAAAGCGTCCGACGCATAGTCCATCGGTGTGGAGTGCGGTCAAAAGTTACCGCAACGTTTTGCGCGATCGCCGCTATGTCGTCTTTTCACTGGGGATGATTGGCGCGACGATTATTTTTTCACAGGCGGATTATTATTTGCCGGCGCATTTAGCCGAGAGTTTTCATAGCACGACGCTGTTCGGTGTTTCGATTTATGGGCAGCGTATGTTGTCGGTGATGACGTTGACGAACACGGTGATGGTGATTTTGTTGATGGGTGTCATCGGCAAAATCACGCGTGAATTGCCGTTGCGACGAACATTGGCGGTTGGTTTATTGATGCAAGGTGGCGGATTTGCGCTGGCGTTTTTGTTAAATGACTGGGCGCCTTTGTTGGCAGCAGCGGTTATTTTGACCATGGGAGAAATCATTGGCGTGCCGGCTAACCAAACGCTGCGCGCGGATTTGATGAATCCAAAACAAATTGGCACGTACTCGGGCTTTTCAGCGGCGATGCGGCCAATTGGGATGATCATCGCGAGTTTATTAGTCAGTTTGTCGCCGTTTTTGAAAAATTATGGGGTGGCGTTGGTGTTGGTTTTGCTGACGATTGGCGCGGTTTATTTGTTATTACGGGCAGAAGCGATGCCTGCGTATGAGGAGGAAGTATGATTAAATTAGTTGCGATTGACATTGACGGGACATTGATTAATGATGAACGCCGGATTACGGCTGAAGTGCGGGACACAATCCGCGAAGCTTTGGCGCAAGGCGTGAAAATTGTGATTACCACCGGTCGGCCTTTGCCGGGCGTGGCGGATATTTTGGCCGAATTAGGTATCGCCGGACCGGATCAATACGTCATCACGTACAACGGCGGTTGGGTTCAAACGGTTGATGGTTCAAAAACTATTTCTAAAACACCGATCAGCTATTCGGATTATGAATTAGTGCAGCATTTTGCCGATCAACATGGCGCGTATTTGCAAGTGGAAACGGCAGACGCCGCACATACGGTGCACCACAAAATCAATCGTTGGGGCAGCGATGAAAATGCGTTGGTTAACTTGCCTTTGTACGTACATGAAGCGGCAGAATTACCACAAGAATTAGCGGCGATTAAAGCAATCATCACCGCTGAAACTGATGAAGCCGACGTTTTGCAACAACAAGTGCCGGCCGATATTCACGACCAATTGACGGTAATCCGTTCAACGGCGCATAACTTAGAATTCATTAACAAAGCCACGAGCAAAGGTGCTGCGCTATTGGCTTTGGCCGATTATTTGAATATCGCGCATGAAGACACAATGGCAATCGGCGATCAAGAAAACGATGCCACGATGATTGAAATGGCCGGTAAAGGCGTGGCAATGGGTAATGCGATTGACAAAATCAAAAATTTGGCCGATGACATTACAACCACGAACAATGAACACGGCGTAGCAATTGCGTTGCAGCGCCATGTTTTGGGGTAGAAAACAAGCTTGAAATTTGCTACACTAAGATAGATATTTAATAGTCGGAGAACATCATGTCAGAGCATCAGTTAAAAGTTTTCTCGCTAAGTGCCAATGAACCTTTGGCGCAAAAAGTGGCTGCGGCCATGGGCGAAGAATTGGGTGAATTGTCGGTAAAGCGTTTTAGCGACGGTGAAGTCCAAATCAGTATTGAAGATAGCGTCCGTGGGGCCAATGTTTTCGTGATTCAATCAACCAGCGCACCGGTGAACGACAATTTGATGGAATTGTTGATTATGGTCGATGCGTTGCGTCGTGCGAGTGCGCATGAAATCAACGTGGTGTTGCCTTATTACGGGTACGCACGTCAAGATCGTAAAGCCCGCAGTCGCGAGCCAATTACGGCCAAATTAGTTGCCAACATGCTCGAACGCGCGGGCGCTACGCGTGTTTTGGCGTTGGATTTGCACGCAGCTCAAATCCAAGGATTCTTTGATATTCCGATGGATCATTTGCAAGGGGCGCCGTTGTTGGCAGATTACTTGTTGAGCAATGGCATTGTTGACACGAAAAACGCGGTGGTGGTTTCCCCTGATCACGGCGGCATGACACGGGCGCGTAATTTGAACAATTTGTTAGAATTAGAAGCGCCAGTAGCGGTTATTGACAAGCGCCGTCCAGCGCCAAACGTGGCCGAAATCGGCAGTATCGTGGGTGATGTCAAAGGCAAAGTGGCAATTATGATTGATGACATGATTGACACGGCCGGCACGATTACCCAAGGCGCGCAACTGGTCATGGATCATGGTGCCAAAGAAGTCTATGTTGTAGCCAGCCACGCGGTGTTCTCAGGGCCAGCGGTTGAGCGTCTGCAAAATTCGGTCTTTACCAAAGTCATCGTCACCGATTCAATTCAATTACCAGAAGACAAGCGCTTTGAAAAGTTGGAAGTCGTGTCAGTTGGTGAGTTAATTGGTGAAGCAATTACGCGTATTAGCAAAAACGAAGCGATTAGTCCGCTGTTCAAAACCCGTTTTCGCAGCGCGCATTAATTTGATATAATATAAAAAACGATTGTCGTAGCAAAGTAAGTTCATATGTGTTTGTTTCAGAAAATTGGCGGTTAATGCGAGCCAAACCAGCGTGTGAACTGAATTACAACTACTTAATTAGCAATCCGTCCGCTCGCGTTAAGAGCAAATGAGTGAGCGAAAGCTAATGTAGGTGGTACCGCGGAAAATCCGTCCTAACAAATATTGTTAGGACGGATTTTTTTATTTTCAGGAGAAAACAAATGAATTTTATTGAAGACTTGCGCTGGCGTGGCGCATTAAAACAAGTAACAGACGAACAAGGTTTGCTCGATGCAATGGCAAAAGGGCAAATTGGGGCTTATGTCGGTGTTGACCCAACTGCCTCATCAATTCACATCGGTAACTTAATCCCGTTGATGGTGTTGAAACGCTTCCAAATGGCCGGCCACAAAGCCGTTATTGTTATTGGTGGCGGTACGGGTGCGATTGGGGATCCGTCTGGTAAAAAATCTGAACGCCAACTATTATCTTTGGAACAACTCAATGCCAACGTCGCAGCGTTCAAAAAACAATTCGAAAAATTGTTTGGTGATGCCGAATTTTCAATTGTGAACAACAACGACTGGTTGGGACGTTTGTCATTGACGGATTTTTTGCGCGACTACGGTAAGTTGTTCTCTGTCAACGAAATGATTAAAAAAGACATCGTGGCATCTCGCTTGGAGACGGGTATTTCGTTTACGGAATTTACCTATCAAATTTTGCAAGGAATTGATTTCTTACAATTGTGGCGTCGTGAAAACGTCCAATTGCAAATTGGTGGTAGCGATCAATGGGGAAACATCACATCAGGAACGGGATTGATCCATTCGGTGGAAAGTGCCGAAGCGCCCGCTTTTGGTTTGACAATTCCGCTAATGTTGAATTCTGACGGCACGAAATTTGGTAAGTCAGAAGGTAATGCGATTTTCTTGGATGAAAAATCAACATCACCTTACGAATTTTACCAATTCTGGTTAAACCAACAAGATGCGGACGCGATTAAGTATTTGAAATACTTCACATTTTTGTCATACGAAGAAATCGGCGAATTGGAACAACAAACACAAGAAAATCCACGTGCGCGTGCCGCGCAACGTCGTTTGGCCCAAGAAGTGACAAAATTTGTTCACGGACAAAGTGCGGTTGATGAAGCCGAACGTTTGTCCGCGGCGTTGTTTAATGGCGATGTTGCGGATTTGACAGCTGATCAAATCGCCGATGTGTTTGGCGGGGTGCCAAGTTTTGATGCAACAGCTGAAAAAGTCAACATTGTTGATTTCTTAGTTCACGCGGGAGTCGAAGCGTCAAAGCGCCAAGCGCGCGAAGATGTTGCGAACGGCGCGATTACGATTAATGGTGAAAAAATCACGAATCCAGCGTTTGAAGTGGACCCAACTGGGCATTACGACGGTCGATTTATTTTGGTACGTCGTGGTAAAAAGCGCTATTTCCTAGGCAAAATTAACTAAAATTCAAGCGGGAGTTTCCCGCGTACATAAAAAAGTTCAAACAAAGTATTGACAAACAAGTCAAAAGCGCGTAAAGTAAATCAACGTTGTGTTAGCGCATAACAAAGCCAACGGCAAAGAGGTTTGAAAACAACTTGAAAAAAGGTGTTGACAAACGAGTGCGAGGTTGGTATAGTAAT
>DASYFG010000002.1:0-292966 GCA_036498565.1 Lactobacillaceae bacterium
CATGTGAACAAGGGTGTTGCAAGTACCGAAAACCGTTAAAAGAACGGGCTATTAGCTCAGTTGGTTAGAGCGCTGTGTTGATAACGCAGAGGTCCCAGGTTCGAGTCCTGGATGGCCCAGATGTGAGGGAGACTTTGTCTCTCTTTTTTGTGCTTAGTTAATAGACATTTATAAAGAGAAGTGTTTTGTATTGTGACCACTTAGGTCGGATTTTGACCGGTTAGGACAGGATTTCGTTTTGTGGCTTGTTTATTTAGTATGATGAAGTCGTTCTAGAACACCAAAAAACTAATTTAAAAAAAGAAAGGAGTTAAGGTGGGGAATCGGGTATAATAGAGATTATGGTACTTGATGGACGACAACTAAATGGGTTAGCGCTTGCTTATGTGGGAGATGGCATTTATGAACTACGCGTTCGGGAACATCTGCTTGCGCAAGGGCTGACCAAGGTAAATGATTTGCAACGTGAAAGTCGCCAGTATGTTTCGGCTAAAGCACATGCTGCTTTGTGGAATTTGATGGAAGCAGAGTTGTTGCTGACAGAAGATGAAATGCTTTATTTTAAGCGCGGACGTAATGCTAATTCACATACAAAAGCGAAAAATACCGATGTGACAACTTATCGTATTTCTACGGGAATTGAGGCCGTCTTTGGTTATTTGTATTTGACTGGGCAACATGAGCGGATAAATGAATTAATGGCATGGATTTTTGACAAAGTTGAAAGTGGACAGACACGGTAGGGAGCAAAGATGACAAACGAACAAGTAGAATTTATTTTTGGGCGGCATGCCAGCATTGAAGCGTTGCAACAGCAACAAGCAATTAACAAAATTTGGCTTCAAGATGGGGTGCAACCTAAATTCAAAGATGAAGTCTTAAAAATTGCCAAAGCACAAAAATTAGTTGTGCAACATGCGCCCAAAAGCAAGTTGGATGAACTTTCTGATCGACAAAATCATCAAGGGATTGTGTTGAGTGTGGCTGCGTATGAGTACGGCGAAATGGCGGATATTTTTAATGTGGCCAAGGCCAATGATGAAGCGCCATTTATGTTGATTTTGGATGGAATTGAAGATCCGCATAACTTGGGTTCGATTTTGCGGACGGCTGATGCGGCGGGCGTCCACGGGGTGATTATTCCAAAGCGACGAGCGGTGCAATTAACCGCGACCGTGGCTAAAACATCGACTGGTGCCATTGAGCACATTCCAGTTGTGCGCGTGACCAATTTGGTGCAAACGGTTGAACAGCTTAAGGCACAAGGCGTTTGGGTGTTTGGCACGGATATGCACGGTAAGGATTACCGCAAGTGGTCGGCTGAAGGGCCGGTGGCGCTTGTTATCGGTAACGAAGGTAAAGGTATTTCACCGCTTTTGAAAAAATCAGTGGATGAAATGTTGACGATTCCAATGGTTGGACATGTGCAAAGTTTGAATGCGAGCGTTGCGGCAAGTTTGTTGATTTATCAAGGATTTAGTAGTCGTCACCCACTTTAATTAGTGTGTGATTGGTGGGGAACAACGTTGATCTTGATTATGTAAAAGCCGCACGAGCGGGTGATGAGTTAGCGTATGAGTTTTTAATTGAGGCGCTCTCTGGCTTGATTTATGATACGTACTTTCGATTTTTGCAAAGTCGGATGCGGAGCGATGATTGGTATTCCGAAGGTTTGTGGGTTCTCATGGCTTGTGTGAAGCACTATAATTTGGAAGCGGCGACGGCGCGGTTTACGACTTATTTCACGCAAGCATTGCGCAATCGTGCCAAAGATATTCTGCGTCAAAGTTTGACGCAAAAAGCATTGTTTGAGGCGGAGATGGTGCGTGATCAACCAACGGTTGCTTTTGAAGGTGGTTTGTTTGAAAATGTACCGGATTATAACGTGAATCCAGAACAACAGTTGATGATAAAGCAAACTTTTCATGAAATGTACGGTGACATGTCGCTACGTCAACGGCAAATGTTATTGGCATTGCTGACGCGCCGTAAGTTGAGCGATTTACAAAAACGACAAACGACGCAACTACGTTATCGTACCATGCGCTTAGTTCGTGAGAAACTGGCGTAGATTGAATTTTTAGCGCTTCCGTGGTAAACTTGGTAGAAGTTTAGACAGGGGGTGCAGCATGGCATCTAATAAAGTAGCATTGGCGTGTACAGTTTGTGGTTCACGTAACTACACAGTGAATTTATCAGCGGCGCGCACAGAACGTTTGGCAATCAAAAAGTTTTGTGCACACTGCGGTCAACACACCGTTCATCAACAAACAAAGTAGGAGTTACACATGGTGAATTATTTTAAAGGCGTTGCCCAAGAAATGCGCAACGTGACTTGGCCAAACGGCAAGCAAACAAATAAAGAAACATGGACAGTAATCGTTGTTTCACTATTATTTGGTTTGTTTTTGGGTGGCGCGGATTGGATTTTGTCGCACGCTGTAAATTGGCTGATCGGAAATTAAAAAACGTGGTATACTACAACTAGGCAAAACTTCCAAGGGAAGTTTTTTTATTTGGCAAAAGGAGCAAAAAAATGTCAGAAAACATTGAAACAAGCTGGTACGTGGTGCACACTTATTCAGGATACGAACACCGTGTGCAAGCAAACTTGGAGCAACGTCGCGAAACTATGAACATGAGCGACCAAATTTTCCGTGTGTTGGTGCCAGACCAAGAAGTGACGGTCATCAAAGACGGCGAAGCAAAGCAAGTGGTTGAAAACGACTTCCCGGGTTATGTTTTGGTCGAAATGGCCACACCAATGGATGGCAACATGACGGACGAAGCGTGGTTCGTTGTCCGTAACACGCCTGGTGTTACTGGGTTCTTGGGTTCTCACGGCGCTGGTTCAAAGCCAACCAGTTTGTTGCCTGATGAAATGGATTTGTTGTTGCGCCGGATGGGTGCGTCAACGCGTGAAGAAATTGATTTGGACGTTGAAATTGGTCAAACTGTTAAAATTATTACTGGTCCATTCTCAGGCATGGAAGGTGTTGTGACGGCCATTGATCACGACAAAAAAGAATTGCAAGCAACAGTTGAAGTCTTTGGACGTGAAACACCAACAGAATTGGCGTTTAGCGACGTGGACACAGCTCTATAAGTATTAAAAAGTATTGCGTTGCAATGCTTTTTTTAGTATAATGACTTGGTATGCAAAATCACTTGCATATGTGGGAGCAGCAGACGGCTGCGTCTACCACAACACGAGGAGGAAAATATCGTGGCAAAAAACGTCGTAAAAGTTGTTAAGCTTCAAATTCCTGCCGCCAAAGCTACACCAGCTCCACCAGTTGGTCCAGCTTTGGGTCAAGCAGGTATTAACATCGCGCAATTCACAAAAGAATTTAACGCGCGTACGCAAGACCAAGCTGGTTCAATCATTCCGGTTATCATCTCTGTATACGAAGACCGTTCATTCGAATTCGTAACAAAGACACCACCGGCAGCGGACCAATTGCGTAAGTTGGTTGGTGGTAAGGGTTCAGGTGAACCAAACACGAAGAAGGCCGGAAACGTTACGTTGGACCAAATTCGTGCCATCGCCGAAAACAAGATGCAAGATCTAAACGCAGCTGATGTTGAAGCAGCTATGCGCACGATCGAAGGAACTGCTCGCTCAATGGGTATCACTGTTGAAGGTGTTGACTTGACTAAAGATGGTTCAGCAATGCCAAAGGGTGACGCATAAGCGTTAGCACGTCGGATTGCCAAAGAAATTTGGCGTAATCAAGCGGGAGGCGAGAGCCGTTTGACCGCATTTGCAAGGAGAAAATTAAAATGGCTAATAAGCATGGTAAGAAGTACCAAGCAGCCGCAGCTAAGGTTGAAGCTGAAAAAGCTTACACATTGGCAGAAGCAGTTGCTTTGGTTAAAGAAATTGACTTTGCTGGTTTCGACGCGTCAGTTGAAGTGGCTTTCCACTTGAACGTTGACACACGTCAAGCTGACCAACAATTGCGTGGTGCAGTTGTTTTGCCAGCCGGAACAGGTAAAGACAAGACAGTTGTTGTCTTCGCTGAAGGTGACAAAGCTAAAGAAGCTGAAGCAGCTGGTGCCGACGTTGTCGGTGCTGCTGACTTGGTTGAACGTATCCAAGGTGGATGGTTGGACTTTGATGTTGCCATCGCTACACCTAACATGATGGCGCAAGTTGGTCGTGTTGGTCGTGCCTTGGGACCTAAGGGCTTGATGCCTAACCCTAAGACAGGAACCGTAACAATGGATGTTACAAAGGCTGTTTCTGACGCTAAGGGCGGTCAAGTAACATACCGTACAGACCGTGACGGAAACGTTGCTGTCTTGGTTGGTAAGGTGTCATTTACAGATGACAACTTGCAAGCCAACATCAAGACAATCGCTGACACAGTTATCAAGGCTCGTCCAGCGGCTGTTAAGGGAACATACGTAAAGCACGTTTCTATCGCTTCTACATTTGGACCTTCTGTAACGGTTGATGTAGCGTCACTTTAATTTTTCCTTGACGGCAAAATTAAAGTCTGTTACACTTGATTGAGTAATTGAATCATTTTGCCTAAGACTCAGGTGGTACTTGTACCTTAATATCCTGCCGAGGAAAGTTAAAGTTGTACTTTACGGTCCCGTTTGTCATATTTAGGCAAACGGGATTTCTTTTGCAAAATCAATCTTACGAAAGGGGAACTATTATGAGTGAACAAGCAATTGCTTTGAAGGCACAAGAAGTTGAAGTTGTGGCTGACAAGTTTAAGAACTCAGCGTCATCAGTTATTGTTGACGCCCGTGGTTTGACCGTTGCTGAATCAACAGAATTGCGTAACCAATTGCGTGCCGAAGGTGTGGAATTTAAGGTTATCAAGAACAAGATCTTGTCACGTGCCGCTGAAAAAGCTGGCTTCTCTGACTTGAACGATTTGTTTGCTGGTCCATCAGCTGTGGCCTTCTCATCAGAAGACGCAGTGGCGCCAGCCCGCATTTTGAAGAAGTTCGCAGACGCCGTTGAAGCCTTGGAAATCAAGGGTGGTGTCGTGGACGGCAACGTTTCATCATTGGATGAAATCAACCGCTTTGCCACATTGCCTGGTAAGGATGGTTTGCTTGGTCAATTGTTGGCCGAATTCCAATTCCCAATCCGTTCATTCGCTTACGCTGTTAAGGCGTTGGTGGAAAAGCGTGAAGCGGAAGGCGAAGTTTTGCCTGCAGCAGAAGCTGCAGTCGAAGAAGCTCCAGCTGCTGAAGCTGAAGTTGCTGCTGAATCAGCAGAATAAACAAAAACAATTAATTTAAAAATATTTGGAGGATTCGATCATGGCTTTTGATAAAGACGCGATCATCGCATCATTGAAGGATGCAACGATCTTGGACTTGGCTGACTTGGTTTCAGCCATCGAAGAAGAATTTGGTGTTTCAGCTGCTGCCCCTGTTGCAGCTGCTGGTGCAGGTGAAGGTGCTGCCGCTGCGAAGACAGAATTTGATGTTGAATTGACATCAGCTGGTGCATCTAAGGTTCCTGTTATCAAGGCAGTGCGTGAAATCACTGGTTTGGGATTGAAGGAAGCCAAGGAATTGGTTGACAACGCACCTTCTAACTTGAAGGAAGGCGTTTCTGAAGACGAAGCTAACGAAATCAAGGCTAAGTTGGAAGAAGTTGGCGCAGCCGTTGCTGTTAAGTAATTTGCATCGCCTGAAAAGACAACGTTTCGACGTTGTCTTTTTTATTTGATTTAATTTTTATTAGGTATAATACTTATATGGTGCGTAAACGGCGAATAACAATTTATAGTGTCGCGATGCTGGTTGGTTTGACGGGCATTTTGATGTGGCTTTTTACTGAGCATGAAAATGGCCACGCGGACGAACCTGCTAGTAAACAAGCAACCATTGCCAAAAAAGTCACGCAAAATCAATTAGTGACGCAATGGCAAAATGTGTTTGCTAAAACCGCTGCAAATGTGAGTATCGCGGTGTATGATAAGACGCATGATCGCACGTACACATTGGTCAAAAATAGCCAGGTGCCTAATTACACAGCCAGTATTGTTAAAGTCAGCATTTTAGCTGATTTATTGTACCGCCATCAACTTGCGGATACCACGCTTTCGAGTAACGAGCAAACATTGGCTACTGAGATGATTGAAAATTCAAATAATGACGCGGCGAATGCTTTGTTATATGAAAATGCCAATGATTACTCAGCGCCAAATTTGCTTTTTGGCAAGCTAGGCATGACTGCCACCAAAATGGATAACGACGCGTGGGGCGGCACAGCGACTACGGCGCCGGATCAGTTGAAATTGTTAAATGCGCTGGCTTATGGGCAGAAGAGTGTGTTATCTGCCAATTCGCGCGCTTATATTTTGAATTTAATGCAAAACGTGGAAGCAGATCAACGCTGGGGAATTTCCGCCGGGACGAGTGCGAATGCGACAGTGGCGCTCAAAAACGGTTGGTTGTCAGACGATGACGGCTGGATTGTCAATTCGATTGGTCATGTAGTTGATGGTCAAGCGGATTATACAATCGCTGTTTTGACCAATGGTAATGCGACGGAAGATGATGGTATTGCGTTGATTGAAAAGTTGGCAAAGTTAACTGCCACGTATTTAAAAGACCAAGCAAGCTGATTTTCTGCTAAAATGGAAAATAAGAATGACCATTTTAGAGGGGAATCATGACCAAGAACAAAGTACAACCGAAGGTTTTTGTGATTACAGGTGCGACAGGTGTTGGTAAAACAACCATTACGCGCTATTTGCATGACCATTATCATATGCCCCGGGTGATTACACACACCACACGGCCGCCACGCGAAAAAGAAGTTGATGGTGTTAGTTATTATTTTGAAACGGATGCTTCTTTTGCGCAGAATCATTATTTGGAGCGCGTGGTTTATGCGGGGGCGCAGTATGGTTCTTCGTTTGAAGGGCTAGAACGCGCTTGGGAAAAAGCACCGCTGATTACGATCGTTTTGGATACGGCGGGTGCGATTACGTATGCGCGCGAATTGGGCGAACGGGCGGTGATTTTATTTGTGACGGTTAATGATCCGCAAACGCTTATTGAACGGGTGACGGTGCGTGGAGATGATCCGCGTGCAATTGAAGCGCGTGTTGCTTCGGCCGAGTTTGAACGTGACCGTCAGTTACCAGCAGAATTAGTCGGTAAAGCGATTGTGGTACCAAATGATTATTGGTCCACCACGAAAAACACGCTTGATCGAATTGTTGGTGACGTGATGGCGGGGCGTAGTATTGTCAAAAGTGAAAGTTAACTTGACACATTATGAGAATTGTTTTAGAATTAAAACACTGAAACGCAAGATTAGACAAAGCACGCGATGAAGATTGCGTGCTTTTCTTTCATATAGGAGAATTTTATGCCCAAGACAAAACCCGGTTTGCTTACCAACTTGAACCAACGCTTAGATGCCGTTAAGCCCAATGCGATTCGCGCTTTTGACGCGGAAGTGAGCGTGGTGCCCGACATTATCAAACTCACTTTGGGGGAACCTGATTTTAATGTGCCTGCCCACGTCAAGCAAGCAGCTATTGATAGCATCAATGCAGATGACTCCCATTACGCGCCGTCAACGGGGACGGCTGCTTTGCGCGAAGCAATTGTTCATTTTTTAAATGACCGATACCATGTGCAGTACGACGCGGCGAGTGAAGTGATTGTGACGGTGGGGGCCAGTGAAGCGATTTATGCGACGTTGACGGCGATTTTGAATCCTGGGGATAAGGTGTTAATTCCGAGTCCGAATTTCCCTTTGTATGATCCAGTGACGTTGATTAACGGTGGTGAACCGGTGTTCGTGGATACATCAGATAATGGGTTTGTGTTGAGTCCAGCGGCTTTGCGGGCGGCAATTGCAGAACATGGTTCAGCTTTGAAAGCTGTCTTGTTGAATTTCCCTTCTAATTCAACTGGGGTAACTTACACGCGTGATGAAGTGGCCGCGTTAGCTGAAGTTTTGGCGGAAACGGATTTGATCGTGATTTCTGATGAAATCTATTCTGAATTAACTTACGGCGCAACGCACGCCTCAATGGCTGAATTTTTGCCCGAACAGACGGTTTTGCTAAATGGTGTTTCAAAATCACATGCGATGACAGGCTACCGGATTGGCTTTGTGGCCGGACCGGCCGAACTATTGATTAAAATTGGCATGATTCATCAATTTGCCATTACAACCGCTTCTAATCCGGCCATGGCGGCTGCGGCTGAAGCGTTGGGAACGGATGAGGGGCGCGAAGATAGTGAGTTGATGAAAGCCGTCTATGAAAAGCGGCGCGACTTTGTTTGGGAAGCGATGACGGATTTGGGCTTTGAAATTCCAAAACCGGCCGGTGCATTTTATATTTTTGCCAAAATTCCGGCTGATTTGCCATTGGCGGATGATGATTTCGCCTTTGCGCGTGATTTGGCGCATAAGGGTGCGCTAGCGGTGATTCCGGGCTCGACGTTTGGGCAAGGTGGACAAGGTTATTTGCGCTTGAGTTATGCCGCTTCTGATGAAGATTTGTATGAAGCCATGAGTCGCTTGACAGCTTATGTTGGCGCATTACGTGGTTAATAATTTAGGCATTCCAGAATAAAAAACGTCACTTCGGTGGCGTTTTTGTTATAATGAACGTATGAAATGCAAGTAAGTGGAGAATAGCGATGAATTGGCGTGGACAAAAGCAAAGTGATGAAATTGAAGATCGCACAGGACAAAGTGGTGGTTTGGGCGGCATTAGTTTAGCTGGTGGCGGTGGTATTGGGGTGATTGTTTTGCTGCTGATTTCCCTGTTCATGGGTGGTGGGAACACGGGCGACGTTTTGAATAACGTCATCAATACCGTGACCCAGACATCGCCCGCGACGACGGGTGAATCAACGGCAGATCCTGATGAAAAAGCTTTTGTCGCAACCGTGTTGCAAGATTTGGAAGATTTCTGGCAACAAGAAGCACAAGCTGAAGGTTTCACGTATCGCGTGCCGAAATTGGTTTTGTATAGCGGCACAACGAGCACGCCAAACGGTACCGCTAGCAAAGATATGGGGCCATTTTATTCACCAACCGATGAAAAAATCTATTTGGATTTGAGCTTTGCGTCGGAATTGAAAAACACGTACGGCGCTTCTGGTGATTACACGATGGCTTACGTTTTGGCGCACGAATACGGCCACCACATTCAAAAATTGCTCGGGACCACGACTAAATTAGATGCACAACGCAGCCGTTTGAGCACGGCGGCTTATAATAAATTATCGGTGCGTTTGGAATTGCAAGCGGATTATTATGCGGGCATGTTCACCAAGTATTTGGCCGCGCAAACCAACAATGGTGTTGCCGTGTTAGAGCCAGGGGATTTCAATGAAGCCTTGAAAACAGCGCAGGTCATCGGGGATGATGCCTTGCAAAAGAAATATCAAGGCAGTGTCAACCCAGAAAGCTTTACGCACGGCACAAGTGAGCAGCGGATGGCTTGGCTGAAAGCGGGATACACCTATGGTGATTTGGCGCATGGAGATACGTTTAATGCGCGTGATTTGGATCATCCGGAAGATTAAAAGTTGCCGCTGGCAACTTTTTTCGTAATCTTTGTTTAATATCGTCTTGGTATGGTAATTGATAATCAAAATTTTATGGGGGAATGTGTTGCTGATTTTAATATAGGCAACACGCTTAATACACATGGCAAAAGCAATTAAAATTCTACTAATCGAAGATGACTTGAACTTGGCGGACAGCATTGAAGGCTTTTTGACGGATTTTGCGGACGTAGATATGGTGGCTGATGGGCTGGATGGCGAATTTCAAGCGCAGGAAGTGCCATATGATTTGGTCATTTCCGATTTGATGTTGCCGGGGGAAAATGGTTTAGAAATCATTAAAAACATTCGTGAAAACGGCGTGGAGACGCCGGTGTTGATTTTGACGGCGAAAAGTTCGTTAGATGACAAAATCGAAGGATTCAACGTCGGCGCCGATGATTATCTGACCAAGCCTTTCCACCGTGAGGAATTATTAGTCCGCGTCAAAGCGTTGTTACGCCGGGCCGGCGTGTTTTCTGAAGATAACACGATTACAGTTGGCGAAGTGGTGATTAATTTGGAAAACCGCGGCGTTGTTGTGCATGGACAGCCGGTTAAATTGGTTGGAAAAGAATTCGATATTTTGACTTATTTGGCGCAAAATAAAAACATTATCGTGAGTCGAGAACAGATTTTTGATCGCGTATGGGGGATTGATTCTGACACGACAATTAACGTGGTGAATATTTATTTGAACAACTTACGACGCAAATTAGAAAGCGTCGGGCAAGATAATTTGATTAAAACTTTGCGGAACATCGGCTTTATTTTGGAGGTAGATGAATCATGATGATGCCACAAAAAATTCACCGCCAACAACTGGTCAAAGGCTTTATCTGGCAGGTGGTGAGCTTTGTGGCGATTTTTGCGGTGCTGGGCACGTTGATTTATTGGACGTACGCTCGCAGTGTTTATGACAGCACCGATAGTGATTTGGCGCAACAAGGCCGCATTTTGATGGCGCAAACGCGCCTAGGGCCGCCGGACACAAAACCAGCTAGTGACAAAGACTCGCGCAATAAGCCGGCTTTTCAGGCGGATTTTACCATTAGTAGCAACGGGCGCGTGGATACGTTGCTTTTTAACGACGCTGGTGATTTGTTGAACTCTGATGCGTTTGACTACTATTCAAACCGCACGGCGTTGACGACGATGAATTTTAAGAAAAGCAAAGTCGGCGGCGAACCGCGCACAGTTAAATTAGGCGGCAACTATTACCGCGTGCAAACAATCGCGCTCCAAGATGGTTTATTTAATAACAGCGGGTCTAAAGCCGCTGATTACGCCATTATGGCCAAAAACATTACCGATACCGTGACGAATTTGCAAAGTTTCGGTCGTGTTTTGTGGTGGACGTTTGGGATTTTTGGTTTGCTCGCGTTAGCGGTCAGTTACGGCATTAGTCGTTTGAACATGCGGCCAATTATGACGGCTTGGCAACAGCAACAAGACTTTGTGGACAGCGCGGCGCATGAATTGCGCACGCCTTTGGCGGTTGTTCAAGGCAAGCTGGAAACATTGCTTACTAACCCAACAGCCACCATCCGTGATCAAGCCAATAATGTGATTCTATCTTTGGCAGAAATTCGCCGGCTAAATCAATTGACCAGCAACATGTTGACGTTGGCCAAAACCGGTTCCGCCATGACCAAAATTGAAAAAGAACCCACTGACATCGCGGTTTTTTTGCATGATATGAGTGAGCCGTATCGTGAACTGGCGGAATTTGAAGAGAAAACGTTGACGTTGACGGTAGACGTGGATCAGAGCGTGAATGTCGATCAAAAGCGTTTGCACCAATTGCTTGTTTTGTTGCTAGATAATGCGCTCAAATACACGGACGCGGGCGATGCATTGGCGGTTAAAGCCACCATCGAACGCCGTCGTTTGCAAATTGAGGTGGCGGATACCGGCATTGGGATTAGCGATGAAGGCAAAAAACACATTTTCGATCGCTTCTATCGCGAAGATAAAACGGGAAACCGTTCCGCCGGCGGCACTGGTTTAGGTTTGTCAATTGCAGAATGGATTGTCCAAGCCCACGATGGCAAAATTAGTGTGACAGATAATCAGCCGAAAGGGACGATTTTCAAAATCATTTTACCGCTTTAATCTCACTTTAATCCATGCGCATTAGACTGATTTTAGGTTAAAAACAGGAGGCTAGGCAAATGGCCAAAAACAATGTGATTTTGGCACTAACCGCCGCACTTGTCGGTGGTGGTGTCGTTTATACCAGCGTGCAACCAGATTCATGGTTTGAAAATAACGTTGTGCAAAATGCGAATATCACGTCTGCGGGTGAAACGACAACAAGTAGCACCAGCTATGATGGCACAACGGCCGCGACAACCGCGTATAACAAAGTCGCGGGCAGCGTCGTAACGGTTGAAAATCTCCAAAGTGCGGCAAGTTTGTCAGACTGGAGTAGTTTTTTCAATGGCGGTAGCACCACGCAGTCGAGTGGTGAGCTGGAAACGGCCAGTGAAGGTTCCGGCGTTGTGGTGAAAATCAGCGGCGACAACGCGTATGTCATTACAAATCATCACGTGGTGGAAGATTCCGCCAAAATTCAGTTGATTTTATCAAACGGCACTAAGATTTCAGCCACAATTGTCGGACAAGATGAAAATAAGGATTTGGCGTTGTTGAAAACCAAGGCGAAATACTTTAAAACAGCCGTGAGTTTTGCAAATATGAGCCAAGTCCAAGTCGGACAAACTGTGCTGGCAATCGGTTCGCCGTTGGGTTCAGAATATGCTACGTCAGTCACGAAAGGCATCATTTCCGCTAAAAATCGAACCGTCCAAAATTCAGAAACCAACGTTGATGAAAAGGTTGTTCAAACCGACGCGGCCATTAACAACGGTAATTCCGGTGGCCCACTAATTAATTTATCCGGTGAGATCGTCGGAATTAATTCAATGAAACTTTCGGGTTCATCCGATAGTGAAGCCACCGTGGAAGGCATGGGATTTGCTATTCCAGCTAATACAGTACAAAGCTTTATGGAAAGCGTGCTCGCTAAATAAAAACCGTCGTGAAAACGACGGTTTTTGTGAAAAATTTGCAAAGATTTCAAATCTGCGTACAATTAGAAGTTAGTTCTATAAGAAGAGAGGCGAGCGCATTGGCGTTCGATTGATCATCATGAGTGGAAGTAAAATTATTGCTAGTGCACATTATGTGCCAGAAAATATTGTCACCAACGACGAATTAGCGGCGTTCATGCCAACAAATGATGCGTGGATTCAAAGTCACACCGGTATTCAAACTCGGCACATTTCTTTGCAAGGCGAAAATACCAGCGATTTAGCAACAAAGGCTGCGCAAATGGCATTGGCTAAAAGTGACTTAACCGCGGCGGATTTGGATTTGATTATTGTCTCGACCATTACGCCAGACGCGTTAACGCCGGCCACGGCAGCGATTGTGCAACGGAATTTGCAAGCGACGAATGCGTGGGCGTATGACATCAGCACTGCTTGTGCGGGATTTGTCTTTGCGATGAGTACGGCTGACAAATTTTTACAAACTGGCCAATATCAACATGCGTTGATCATTAGCGCGGAAGTGAATTCTAAAATGATGGATTTCACGGATCGCACGTCAACTGTTTTCTTTGGCGATGGTGCGGGCGCTTTTATCGTTTCGCGCACTACTGATGAAGATGGGCAAGTGAAAGCAGAGCAGTTGCGTACGGACGGGGATGCAGATGTGATTCATTCCGGTTTTGTCGCACCGCTCACGCATTTGTCGGCGGATAATTATCCCGAAGTCAATGCGTTTTTCCAAGACGGTCGGCCGGTGTTTGAATTTGCGACAACCACAGTGCCGACGCACATGAAAGCTTTTTTGGCTGACAATTCGTTAACGGCTGATGATGTTGATTATTTCATTTTGCATCAAGCCAACCTGCGGATCATTGAAGCAATCGCGGAGCATTTAGCACAACCCATGACAAAATTCCGTACCAATGTGACATATTATGGCAATACGAGTTCGGCTGGTATTGCGATGGCTTTGGATGAATTGCGTTCAGAAGTTGATTTAACCGGTAAACGGGTGATGTTAACTGGCTTTGGCGCTGGTTTGTCATACGGTAGCTTAATTTTAGAGTTTTAAAAAAGGCGGCGAAAGCCGCCTTTTGTTACGTAAATGTAATATTGTTATAAAAAAGAAATGGTGAGCCAACCTCGATGTTACTTTTAATTTATATAATCTTACATGTATTTAAGAAAAGCTAAACAAACCATTGCGTTCCGTTTAAGGAAAGCACAAGGAGTTATAAAATTATGAGTAAGAAAATTAAACACACATTATTAGCCGCAGCTGGTGCAGCGGCCGCATTCGTTGGCACACAAGCTGCTTCAGCTGATTCAATCACAGTTAAGTCAGGCGACACAGTGAACGCTTTGGCAGCATCATACGGTGTTTCTGCGGATGAAATCGTTAAGGCAAACGGTTTGTCAAACCGTAACTTGATCATCGTTGGTCAAAAGTTGGAAATTTCAGCTGCCGAAGAAACAACAACTGCTGCAACTAGTTTGAGTGCAGATGGTCAATCATACACAGTTCAAGCCGGTGATTCATTGTCAAAGATTGCGCAAACAACAGGTGTATCTGTTGCGCAATTGGAAACAATTAACGGTTTGGCAAGTGATGTGATTGTTGTTGGGACGCAATTGTCATTGACAGCACCTGCTGCAACAACTTCAACGCAAACACAAACTGCTACACCAGCCAAGACTCAAACAGCTGCTGCGCCTGCTACAACAACGACTAAAGTTGCAACAGCGACGTCTACAACACAAGCAGCTTCAACGCAAACACAAGCAGCTGCCACACCTGCACAAACTCAAACAACATCAGTGGCTGCTTCATCAGAAGTACAAACTTTGTTGAACAGCTTGAATGCTAAGCGTGCAGCGCTTGGTTTAGCGCCAGTTACTTTGGATGCAAGTTTGACAGCGCAAGCGCAATCACGTGCTGAAAACGCTGCTGCTAACGGTGGTATCCCAACAAACCACTTCTCAACGAACGGTGAAGTTGTTGCAAATGGCTTCTCAGCTGGATCAGTTATTGATGCTTGGTACAACGAAACAAACATGATCACAAACGGTACACCTGGTCACCGCATGTGGGTTGCTAACGCACGCGCCACATCTGTTGGTTTTGGTATCGTGGGTGGTATCATCGTTGGTGAATCTAACGTGGGTCAATACTAAACCTATATGGTCAGTCGGTTAACGATTGCGCGGCAGTCACTTGGGCAACACTCAACTGACTTGTCTGCGGGGGCGTTTGTCGCACAAGTTTTAAATCAAAGTGGATTTAAACCAGAGGGCGCAGTTCTGTATAGTTCTGATGTTACCGAACTTGTTACGCAAATGTCGCGTTTGGAACAAGTTGAATTCATGCAACCGGGTGACATTCTCTTCTGGGGTGTCGCTGATGCGCCGTATTACGTTGGTCTATATTTAGGTGGACAACAAGTTATTGGTGTTAATCACACGGGTTCTGAAGTGACGATACAATTTATTCATCCTCGTTGGATGCCGACAATCGTTGGTAAACTCTAAAACGCTGATAATTCAGCGTTTTAGAGTTTGTTACACAACTGTCACATGGAGAAAATACTCTTGCAAAAGACAACGCGTATTATAAAAACCATCGAGTAAGAATTAAAGAATTTCTTAAGGTTTTACAAAACCATTTATGATTTATTTAAAGTTAAGAGGTGCAACATCATGAAATCAATCACAAAATCATTGTTAACAGCTGCTGGGGCAGTTGCCGTAGCCAGCGCAGCAAGTGCTGACACAATCACAGTTAAGTCAGGCGACACATTGAACGCCATTGCACAACAAACAGGTGTTTCTGTTGCGCAATTGGCATCATTGAACAACATTTCAAACCCTAACTACATCTTTGTTGGTCAACAATTGACAACAGATGGGGCTTCATCAGCTACTAACACATCAGCTCCTGCTGCTTCAAACGACGATGACAACACATCATCTTCATCATACACGGTGAAGTCAGGTGACACATTGTACGGTATCGCAGCTAAGACAGGTGTTTCTGTGTCAACTTTGGCATCAGCTAACAACATTGCTAACATCAACGTTATTTCTGTTGGTCAAGTTTTGAAGTTGAACGGTTCTGCATCATCATCTTCTGCCAGCACACAAGCAACAGCTTCTAAGACAAATGTGACGACATCAACTTCTTCATCAAGTAGTTTTGTCAACAGTTTGTTGGCTTCAGTGAACGCTTACCGTGCTGCTAATGGTTTGCCAGCTGTTTCATACAGTGCTTCATTGTCAGCTAAGGCACAAGCACGTGCCGTGAACGCTGCTAACAACGGTGGTTTGCCAACAAACCACTTCTCAACAAATGGTGAAGTGGTTGCCTACGGTTGGTCATCAGCTGCATCAGTTGTTTCAGCTTGGTACCACGAAACAAACATGGTTGGTGGTAACGGTCACTACAAGTGGATCGTCAACCCAAATGCTTCAGCTGTTGGGTTTGGCGTTGTGACTGTTGGCGGTACAACATACGTTGTTGGTGAATCTGACCGCGGTCAATACTAATTTTTACAACTTAACTTTAAATAAAAAAGCGTGGCAGTTTAACTGCCACGCTTTTTTTAACGTTCTTCTTGCCATTCGCCAACGAATTGTTCCCAAAAGGTCACGGTGAAATCATGACGGTTTTGAGCTAATTCTTTAGCGGCGTTGGTATTCAAATAATCTTTGATCTTAAATAGCTTTTCAGGAAGATGGTTGATGGTGGTTGTTTTGCTGCCATCACGATAATCGGCGATATTGTCGATATCTAGCGGTGGTAGGTTCGGGTCGTAGAGCGCGCGATTTTTGACAGCGCCGTAAGTAATGGTTCGCGCAATCGCGATGGCGCCAACCGCTTCGAGGCGGTCGGCGTCTTGGACAATTTGACCGTTAATGTCTAATGGTTGCGCTGTTTTTTGCACGACTTGTTTGGACCACGACATATTGTCAATGATGGTGAAAATGGCGGTTTGAGTAGCCGAGTCAACGGACAAGTCAGTTAGAAACTGGCTCACGCGTTGTTTGGCAGCGGTAGTATCGGCGAAGAGTTTATCATCATAAGTGTCATGCAGATAAGCGGCGCTGAGCGTGATGAAGGCGTCGGCCGTTGGTTCGGTTGCCAAAATCCGTTTGGCGTGACTGACGACGCGGCGAATATGATCAAAGCCGTGCCCCGTATCGTCAGCTGACAAAACTTCTTCAGTAAAAGCAGCGATTTGCGGTAATAAATCAAGTTGGTTGGTCATTCTAGCTCTCCTTTGCTGTGTATTATTATAACAAATTTCTAACATGACGGCGTTCCAGACGCCCGCTAATTTGGTATAATGAACGTATGTAAACGCCTCATACGGCCAAGAAAGGGACTCATATGTCTAACGAAAACACATTCTACATCACGACACCCATCTATTATCCATCTGGCAACTTGCAATTGGGGAACACGTACACGACCGTCTTAGCGGACGCCGTGGCGCGTTATCACCGTTTGCTCGGGCAAGATGTTTATTTTTTGACGGGAACGGATGAACACGGTCTAAAAATTCAACAAAAAGCACAAGCATCTGGTAAAACTGAAATTGAATATCTGGACGAAATGGCTGCTGGCATCAAAGAACTTTGGCAGTTGATGGACATTTCGTATGATCAATTTATTCGGACGACGGACGCTAAACACGAAACAGCTGTGCAAAAGATTTTCACGCAGTTGTTGGCGCAAGGCGACATTTATAAAGGTGAATACGAAGGTTGGTATTCTGTTTCTGATGAAGAATACTTTACTGAAAGCCAATTGGCGGAAATTTTTCGTGATGAAAATGGTAAAGTAATTGGTGGAAAAGCGCCTTCTGGCCACGAAGTTGAACTGGTCAAAGAAGAGGCTTACTTCTTTAAGATGAGCAAGTACGCCGACTGGTTGTTGGATTACTACAAGACACACCCTGAATTTTTGCAACCAGAAGCGCGCATGAATGAAATGATTAACAATTTCATCGCACCTGGTTTGGAAGACTTAGCGGTGACACGGACATCATTTGACTGGGGAATTCCCGTTCCTGGTGATGAAAAACACGTGATTTATGTCTGGATTGATGCGCTGTCAAATTATATTACGGCGCTCGGTTATAACTCCGATGACGACAGCTTGATGCAAAAATTCTGGCCGGGTAATGTGCAATTAGTCGGTAAAGAAATTGTTCGTTTCCACACGATTTATTGGCCGATTATGTTGCACGCGCTTGGTTTGGAATTGCCAAAAACCGTGTTGGGTCACGGTTGGTTGGTGATGAAAGACGGTAAAATGTCGAAGTCAAAGGGCAATGTGATTTACCCTGAAACGTTGAAAGAACGTTATGGTTTGGATGCGGTGCGTTACTACTTGTTGCGCGCGATGCCGTTTGGTAACGATGGTGTGTTTACGCCAGAAGACTTTGTTTCACGGGTGAACTATGATTTGGCGAACGACTTGGGGAATTTGTTGAACCGTACGGTGGCGATGATGAACAAGTACGTTGGCGGCGTGGTGCCTGAGTTGCAAACCGGCAAAACGGCGTTTGATGAAGATTTGGTGGCGGTAGCGGAACAGGCTATTGTTGATTTCCGCGCGGCATTTGACGATGTGCGGACGGCTGATGCACTCGAAAGCGTTTGGAAGTTGATTAGTCGCGCCAACAAATACATCGACGAAACACAACCGTGGGTATTGGCCAAAGACGCTGATCAAGCTGATGTTTTGGCGAATGTGATGGCGCATTTGGCGGGTGCTTTGCGCGTGGCGGCGGTCTTGTTGCAACCAGTTTTGACACAAGCGCCAAAGCAAATCTTTACGCAGTTGGGTTGGGACTATCCGCACGTTGGTGTGTTGATTGATGGTTTGCACTTTGCGGATTTGCCAGCGGGTAACCAAGTGATCGCTCAAGGTGAACCAATTTTCCCACGTCAAAAGTTTGAAGAAGAAGTCGAATATATTGCCGGCTTGGTGTCAAAGGACACGAAGGGCAAGGGCCGGGCGGCTAAGGAAGAAGCCAAGGCGGCTGCGGTGAGTGAAGCAACCGGCAAGCCGATTAAGGCGGACATCGTTTATGATGACTTTGACAAAATTGATATTCGCGCTGCTAAAGTTTTGGCGGTGGAACCACTAGCAAACTCGGACAAATTGTTGAAGTTTACGCTTGATGATGGTTCAGGCGTGCCGCGTCAAATTTTGTCAGGCATTCGCAAGTGGTACCCCACCGGTGAGGAATTGTTGGGCAAGACGGTGCAAATCGTCGCCAACATGAAGCCGCGCAAAATGGCAGGCGAAGTTTCACAGGGGATGATTTTGTCGGCGGAAAATAGCGACGGTAATATTGTCGTGGCAACTTTGCCAGACGCGGTTGAACCTGGGGCGGATTTGGCTTAGTTTGCAAGATTGGGCCTGATGATTTTTTCTTCCTGTACTGATGTTGAGATATTTTCAAACGAAATGACCCTCGGTCATACGCTACGCGCTGTTCGTTTAAAAATACTCAAAATCAGTACCGAAAAAAATCGGCCCGAACACAATTGTAGAATATAGAAGAATGATGTTTTTCATCGCCGATTTTAAAATAAGATGAAAGTTGTCCAACGGTAAATTACGGTGCCAACGGCGCGTGCATTGCAAGGCAATGCTAATTTATCGTTTGGGGCAACGGGTCTTATTTTAGAATCTTTGCGCGATAAAAAACATCTTTTTTTCTTGACTTTTTTTGACCAAATGCTAAAATAAAACTATAAATTAGCACTTATATAGAAAGAGTGCTAAAAAATAAAAATTTGGAGGTACGCATCGTGTTAAAGCCATTAGGTGATCGCGTTGTATTGCAAGTTGTAAAGGAAGCCGAGAAGACCGTTGGGGGCATCGTTATCGCCTCTAACGCGCAAGAAAAGCCAGTTGTCGGCCAAGTTGTTGCCGTCAGCACGCAAACAGTCGGTGATTTGAAGGCGCCAAGTGCCGTGGCAGTTGGCGACACGGTTGTATTTGACAAATATGCTGGCCAAGAAATCAGCCACGAAGGTGAAAATTACTTGGTTTTGCATGAAAAAGATATTGTAGCAATTGTTTAATTAAATAGAAAAGGAGGAAACGTGCTACGGGCTCGAAAAGCTCTCCGCACTCTAAAAATTATGGCTAAAGAACTAAAATTCGGTGAAGATGCACGTCAAAAGATGAAGATTGGTGTCGACAAGTTGGCCGACACAGTGAAAACAACGATTGGACCAAAGGGCCGCAACGTGGTTTTGGAACAATCATACGGCGCACCAACGATTACAAACGACGGTGTGACAATTGCTAAGGCGATTGAATTAGAAGACCACTTTGAAGACATGGGCGCAAAGTTGGTGGCTGAAGCGGCTTCAAAAACTAATGATATTGCCGGTGACGGAACGACAACAGCGACAGTTTTGACGCAAGCCATTGTTAATGAAGGTTTGAAGAACGTGACGGCCGGTGCCAACCCAGTTGGTTTGCGTCGTGGAATTGAATTGGCGACCGAAGCTGCCGTTAAGGCGTTGCACGACATTTCAAAGACGGTCTCAACTAAAGAAGAAATTGCACAAGTCGCTTCAATTTCAGCGGCAAATGAAGAAGTCGGTGAGTTGATTGCCGAAGCGATGGACAAAGTTGGTAACGACGGTGTCATCACGATTGAAGAATCAAAAGGAATCGACACGACTTTGGACGTGGTTGAAGGGATGCAATTCGATCGTGGTTACATGTCACAATACATGGTGACGGACAACGACAAGATGGAAGCTAACTTGGACAATCCGTACGTTTTGATTACCGACAAAAAGATTGCCAACATCCAAGACATTTTGCCTGTTTTGCAAAGTGTGGTTGAACAAGGCCGTGCTTTGTTGATTATCGCTGATGACATCACGGGCGAAGCTTTGCCAACGTTGGTTTTGAACAAGATGCGCGGCACATTCAACGTGGTGGCCGTCAAGGCGCCTGGCTTTGGTGACCGTCGTAAGGCGCAATTGGAAGACATTGCGATTTTGACGGGCGGTACGGTAATTAGTGACGATCTTGGTTTGAATTTGAAGGACGTGACGATTAACGAATTGGGTCAAGCAGCCAAAGTTGTTGTGTCAAAGGACAACACGACGGTTGTCGAAGGTGCCGGTAACAAAGACGCGTTGGTTGAACGCGTTAACTTGATTAAGGCACAAATTGCTGAAACAACGTCAGACTTTGATCGTGAAAAGTTACAAGAACGTTTGGCAAAGTTGGCTGGTGGTGTGGCTGTGATCAAAGTCGGTGCCGCCACAGAAACAGAATTGAAGGAACGTAAGTACCGCATCGAAGACGCGTTGAACGCAACGCGTGCGGCGGTTGAAGAAGGCTTCGTTGCTGGTGGTGGAACAGCGCTTGTGAACGCTATTTCAGCCGTTGAAGCGTTGTCTGAAGAAGGCGACGTGCAAACGGGTATCAACACCGTCAAGAAAGCTTTGGAAGCCCCTGTCCGCCAAATCGCTGAAAATGCTGGTTTGGAAGGTTCTGTCATTGTTAACAAGCTCAAGGAACAATCTGTCGGGGTTGGATACAACGCCGCCACTGGCGAATGGATTGACATGATTGCCGCTGGAATCGTGGATCCAACCAAGGTGACCCGTTCTGCTTTGCAAAATGCGGCGTCTGTTTCAGCGTTGTTGTTGACAACAGAAGCGGTCGTGGCAGATTTGCCAAAGGACAATTCAGCTGACATGGCTGCTGCACAAGCAGCGGCGATGGGTGGTATGATGTAAATTGAAAAAGGCTATTCGTTTGAATGGTCTTTTTTTGTGCGTTGAGGGACATGTTTTGTCCGGTTGAGACGATGTGTTTAGATTTTGGTGTGGAAAAGGATAGCGTATTCGGGAACATTCGGAATTAGGGGCGCGATATTGTGTATAAATCACGTCGAATGAGAGTATAACCGCTATATTTTGGATACTTAGTGAGACAAAAGAAGACATTTTGTGTGCGATTGGAGGAATTTAAGACAAGTTATTTAAATTAAATTGGTTATTTTTAGCTAAAATAATTGATTGTAAATGCTTTCATAGCGCTTTGTAGCACGGTTTTAACGGCTGATAAACAATTTAAAACTTTTTGAAACAAAAGTGTTGACATTCGGAACAGGGTGTTCTATTATATAAATAACGAAACAAGACGTTTCAGGAATTGAATTTAAACTATAAAAAACACATCAAAAAGGAATTGGAATTATCATGTTTAAGAAGTCAAAGAAGTTTGTTATCACAGGTTTGGTTGCGGGTGCAATGATCGCTGGTGGATCATTTGCCGCAGCTGATTACTACTTTGGTGTAAAGAACGCGCAAACAAGTGCTTTGGTAGCTACTATTGCTTCTTTGAAAACCAACTTGGATAAAGTTACAGCTGCAGTTAGTGACTTGACATCAGAATTGAGCAACGCTAAGACGAAGCACACTGAAGACATGGCTAAGGCACAAACAGCAGTTGACAAGGCTAACGGTCAAGTTGATGCAGCAAATAAGGCAATTGACGATGCAAACAAGGCGTTGACAGACAGCAGTACAGGTGTTGAAGCAACTGCAAATGCTGCGTCATCAGCTGCTTCAACGGCAGTAGCAACTGACGGTACAGATGCAGTTGATGCTAATGGACAAAAAGTTTGGCAAGATGTACAAACTGACGTAGTTACACCAACTAACTAATAACCTAAAAATAAAAGTTGCCAGCCAGCGCGGTTGGCAACTTTTTTAATCGAATGCTTGCGGAAATCTGATATAATATTTGTTGATATAACCGCGATAGAAAGGGGGCGCAGCACATGAAATTAACTGGTATCCAAAAAACATTATTCGGCGTTTTGCTAACCGTTGTCTTTTTCACCGGAATGGGCTCCGCCTCTTACTATTTCGGCGTGAAAACAATTGATACCGAGGGTATCACGAAGTTGAACACCGGTATTACCAATATTAAGCAGCAATTATCTGATGCAAATACTAGTAACACCGCTTTGGCAAGTGCTAACGCTGATTTAACTACTAAACTTGATTTAGCGAACACAGATAAATCAACCTTACAAGCGGCATTAGATGATCGTTTTTCTAAATTAACAAGTATAGGTTCCTTGTTAGGCATAGATGTTAGTAGCTACGAGAATACTGATGATGCTACAAAAGCATTAGTAAGCGCCATTGATGATAAAATTGTAGCATTACAAAACAATGCGGTATCGGATGATACAGCAGCTCTGAAACAAAAAATTAGTGATTTACAAGCAACTGTTGATGCATTAACCGCAAAGTTAAACGATCCGCAAACTGGATTAGACCACGTTACAGCAGTGCTGGAACAAGCTCAAGCAGATTTGACTGTTAGAAATGATGTCCTTTCTAACTACGGAACGACGTTTAACTGGATGTCAACAGGGCCTATTTATAACCCGATATCAAATCCGCCTGATGGAACAAATGCGCCATCGGGTTCTAGTATTAGTCAAAACCCATTAAGTGTAACCATTGATGGTGAAACGACTTATCTTTTGACTGCGTCAGGAGGAGCAGGTGTCATTGATCATATTCTGTGGGACGGTAGTTCGTGGGAACCTTACTACACTAACGGGAACACCGTGTATATGTTTGTTTATGGGCAATGGGTCACGCCTGATGCAGTAATGGATTGGGTAAAGAATGCTAAAGGTGAACGTCTTTTGAAGATGTACATGTCAGCGGCTAAGACATACACTACGGGATATGTACCTGTTTTGACACAAAATGCGCAACCAAAGTGGAATACTACGTACAAAAGTGTCGAGGTAAAAGGGATGGCAACGCAATATGGCGGTGTTCAAAATGATAATAACTTGTATTATTTCAATTCTAAGAACGTTACCTACACGTCTGATAATGGTACTGAACCTTTAACTGGTGATCCATATCCTAGTGGAAATCCCTGGGTAAAAGAATAAAAAAAGCACGCCTAAGCGTGCTTTTTTTATTTAGTCGATACCAACCAGGTAATCATCGTCATCCATTTGTTCAACTTGGCCGAGCAAGTAACCGTTACCGATGCCTGAGAAGAAGTCGTGGTTAGCGGTTGAAGTGGAAATACCGTTCATAATCACGGGATTCACATCTTCGGCGCCATCGGGGAAGAGTGGTTCTTGGCCGAGGTTCATCAATGCTTTATTGGCGTTGTAGCGCAAGAAAGTCAACACATCATCACTCCAGCCTAAGTCATCGTACAAGTCGTGCGTGTAGGCTTCTTCGATTTGGTAAAGTTCAAATAACAAGTCGTACATCCAGCTTTTGATGTCTTCGCGTTGCGCATCGTCGAGCTTGTTAAAGGCGATTTGGAACTTGTAGCCAATGTATTGACCGTGCACGGATTCGTCACGAATGATCAATTTGATAACTTCGGCGACGTTGACCATTTTGTTGTGGCCAAGATAATAAACTGGCGTGTAAAAGCCAGAATAAAACATGAAAGTTTCCAAGAAAACAGAAGCAATTTTCTTTTGCAAAGGTGTGCCGTTTTGGTAAATGTCATTGATGCGAGCGGCTTTTGCTTGCAGATGTTCATTGTTTTCAATCCACGTAAAGACGCTAGAAATTTCGCTAGGCGTGTTTAACGTTTCAAAAATAGATGAGTAAGATTTTGCGTGGACGGATTCCATGAATTCGATGTTGTTCAAAACCGCTTCTTCGGCCTGGGTGACAATATCGGCTTTCAAGGCGGAAATCCCGTCTTGTGATTGCAAAGTATCCAACAACGTCAAACCAGCAAAAACACTGTTAAACAAACGACGTTCTTCAGGCTTCAATTCACGCCATTGCTTCAAATCTTTTGAAATGGGCACACGTGTATCCAACCAAAATTGTTCGGTCAATTTTTCCCAAGTCGTTTTGTCGAGTTGGTCTTGAATGTGGTTCCAGTTAATGGCGGAATAAGGCATGGTCGTTCTCTCTTTCGTTATGTACGACAAGGTCCGATCGTGAAATCGAACCTTGTTCTAAAAATTAAATTGAGCAGCTTTCGCATTCATTGACACCAGATTCTTGGTTGTCATCGGTGAAAGTGCGGACGTAATAAAGTGACTTGATGCCTTTGTTAAAAGCGTAGTGCCGCAAAATCGTCAAGTCACGGGTGGTCATCTTTTCTGTGCGACCGCGCTTCCAGTCGTACAGACCAGCAGGGATGGTAGAGCGCATGAACAGCGTCAAACTCATGCCTTGGTCGATGTGTTCTTGAGCAGCGGCGTAAACGTCAATCACTTTACGCATGTCAACATCATAAGCAGAAACGTAATACTTCAACGTGTCATTGCTCAAACCAGGGGCGGGGTAGTAGACTTTTCCAATCATGCCTTCGGTACGTTCTTCGATTTTGTTAACGATTGGCAACAGTGAAGCCGTTGTGTCGTTGACATAAGAAATTGATCCGGTTGGCGCGATGGCGTGACGGTAGGCGTGGTACAAACCGTACTTGGCAACGTTCTCGCGTAATTCAATCCAATCAGCCTTGTTTGGCAAATGGTGATCAGCGAACAAACGTTGTACTTTGGCAGTTTTTGGTGTCCACTTGTCGTAATCGACGATGTATTTATCGAAGTAACGGCCGTTGGCATAATCTGATTTTTCAAATTCAAAGAAGGTTTCGTTACGTTCTTTGGCCATTTTCATTGAAGCTTTCAATGAGTAGTAGTTCAAAGCGTAAAAGAAGGCGTTGGTAAAGTCCATACTTTCTTCATCGCCGTAGTACATTTGGTTTTGGGCAAAGTAAGCGGCCAAGCCCATGGCACCCAAACCAACGGCGTGCTTTTGTTTGTTACCGTTGTCAATTGATGGCACGGCCACCAAGTTTGAGGTGTCTGAAACGTATGTCAAGGCACGCAACATTGTGTCAACAGATGTTTCAAAGTCGTCTGTTTCCATCATGTTGACGATGTTGACAGAACCCAAGTTACATGAAACATCGGCACCCAAACGCGTGTAACGTTGTTGCACGTCGATTTCAGAAGGTGATTGCACTTGCAAAATTTCTGTACACAAGTTAGATGAAACAATCTTACCGGCAATTGGGTTAGCGCGGTTCGTCGTGTCCAAGTTGATGATGTAAGGGTAGCCGGATTCTTGTTGCAACTTTGAAATTTCTTCTTCCAAAGCACGGGCGTCGACTTTGGTCTTGCGAATGTTGTCGTTGGCGACCATGTTGTCATATTCCGCCGTCAAATCAACATAGCTGAATGGCATACCGTATTCACGCGCCACATCAAGTGGTGAGAAGAGATACATTGGTGCGTTGGTGCGAGTTAATTCGTAGAATTTGTCTGGCACCGTCAAACCAAGCGACAACGTCTTGATGCGGACCTTTTCGTCGGCATTTTCACGTTTGGTAGCTAAGAAGTCCAATACGTCGGGGTGGAACACTGACAAATACGTCACGCCAGCGCCTTGACGCGCGCCAACTTGACCAGAAAAAGTGAAACTGTCTTCTAGCAACTTCATGATTGGCACGACCCCAGCAGCGGAGTTCGCAATTCCCATCACAGGTGCACCGGCTTCGCGGACGTTTGACAATTCGATGCCGACACCGCCACCCATCTTTGACAATTGCAAAGCAGAGTTGATGGTGCGCCCGATTGCGTTCATGTCGTCGGCAGATTGAATGATGAAACATGACACCAATTCACCACGATGCGCACGACCAGCATTCAAAAATGATGGCGTTGCGGGTTGGTAACGTTGGTGAATCATTTCATCGGCCAAACGCAACGCCAATTCTTCGCGACCATCGGCGTAAAACAACGCGTTCATGGCCACGCGGTCAACATATGTTTCCACGTAATAGTTGCCGTCGTTGGTCTTCAAAGCGTATTGGTTGTAGAACTTGAAAGCCGCCATGAATGACTTAAAGTTAAAGTTTTGGTCATCCAAAAAAGCGTACAACTCTTCGATAAATGACAACCGGTACTTTTCAATGAAGGTGCGGTCGATAAAGTCATTTTCAAACAACCATTCAAAACGTTCGGCAAGTGAATCAAATTGCATGACGTTTGGCCAGACGTTTTCCTTGAGAAAGGCGTCGAGTGCTTCTTGGTCTTTGTCGAGTTGGATTTGGTTGTTTTTGGGGATATTGATTTGGTTGTTCAAGTCAAAATAAGTGACTTGATCCAAATTGAGTTCTTTTAGTGGCATAAGGGCGCTCCTTTCTGGCAAAAAGACGTCGCGGCGCGGACGTCTTTTTCCTAATTGATTAAGCAGTTAAACCGCGCAAGATGTCTGGGCGGAAACCAGTGAATGTGTCGATACCGTCGATGTCAACGACTGGTGTTTGACGGTGACCGGCTGCCTTTAAGGCGTCGATGTATTCTGGATTGACGTCAATGTTGATGTTTTTGTAGCCAATGCCTTGGGCGTCCAAGAATTTTTCGGTCATGCGGCATTGCACACAATCGGTGCGGGTGTAAAGCGTGATGTCTGGTGTTGCCATTTTTTGTAGCCTCCGTGTTTGAATTTATCTTCTTGTTTTTTAAGTATGTCCACAATTTTAGTCCTTTTAAATCGTTTGTACAAGGACAGTATGTGTCCTTGTGAAAACATTTGTTCGCCGAATGTTGATAGACTGGGACGCAGCGTTCGTTTGGGTTAGCAAATTTCACAATGTTGAATAAAATATGTTGGAATTTGGTTGGAAATGCCTATGTATCAAGGGTTTAACTGGTTTTTGGTGAAAATGTGATTCTCATAAAATCCGTTTAAAATGTGGTAGAATAGGGGCACGATTAAAATTTAAAATTTTATAAAGCAAAAATATGTTCGGTTAACAAGGAGGTTTGATGTGGAGGTTCGGATTTTATATCTTTCAGTGACAGGTAATACGCGCGCGTTGGCACAAAATTTACAAAAAGAGGGCGTAGAATTAGGTGATGTGGTCACGCTAGTTGAGGTGCATGAGCAAACGGATTTGCCAGTACAAAATGCGCCGTTTGTGGTGCTGGTGCCGACTTATTTGGAAGGGGGCACGGGTGTTGATGAAAGCGTGCGCGAAGTGATGACCAATCCGTTGCTGGAAAATCTGCTCGAAGACGAGAACGGCGCGTGGTTGCGCGGGGTAATTGGCACGGGAAATCAGAATTTTAACGCGCAATATGTGTTGACGGCTAAACGCTACGCGCAGCAATTTGACGTGCCGCTATTAGGATCGGTTGAAATGCGTGGTACAAGTCGCGATGTGACGCGTTTATATGCGGAAATTGTAAAGGTTTTACAAGATAAGTAGCCGACTTTTTGTAAACATGGTAAAATAAAGGTCATAAAATTTTTATATGAAATGAGGAAACTGTTTTGGATTCTGGTCCGTCTATGCTCATCAATTTAGTGGTGATCATTGTTGTTTTGTTGTTAGCGGTTTTGTTTACGTTAACAGAGTATTCGTTGGTGAAAGTGCGTTTGAGTTCGCTAAAAGCTGAACAAGAAGAACGTGAAACACCATCTCGTAATTTGAATAACGCCATTCACATGGTGGAGAATTTGACAGAATATTTGTCAACGGCTCAAATGGGAATTACGTTGACAAGTTTGGTTTTAGGTTGGGTTGGTGAAGAATTCATTTCTAACATCATTATTGACTCACACCTGTTGCCAGAACACATTGCGCACGCTGCATCGCCAGTGATTGCGTTTGTCTTGTTTACAATTATTCATGCGGTCTTTTCTGACTTGGTGCCAAAAAACATCGCGATTGAAGAACCTAAGAAAACTTTGTTGTTGATTACACGTCCCGTACGTTTCTTCCACATTGTGTTTTATCCAGTGGTTTGGATTTTGAATAATACAGCAAATGGTGTGACCCGTTTATTGGGATTCAACGTTTCGGGCGAAGAAGAAATTTACTCACAAACAGAAATTTTGTCATTGTCACAAGTGGCAGCTGATGCGGGTGAATTGGACGAAGAAGATATTACATTTATGCAACGTGCCTTTGATATGAATGATAAGGTGGCGGTTGATATTATGATTGACCGGACGTCAATGGAAGTGTTGGACGTCAACACAACCTTAAAAGACGCGCTTGCGAAGTACTTGGAAACAAGTTACTCTCGTTTCCCAATTACGGCTGATAACGACAAGGACAAAATTTTGGGCTATGTGTATAGCTATGATGTTGTCCGTCAAAGCCGAATTGATGAAACTGCCTCTGTGGCAACCATCATGAAAGATTTGCCAGCCGTGCCTGAAAACATGGACGTTCACGAAATTTATGATTTGATGACGCAAAAGCGGACACCAATGATTTTAGTGGTGGATGAATATGGTGGTACATCTGGTTTGGTAACCGACAAGGACATCTATGAAGAATTGTTCGGTTCATTGCGTGAAGAAGTTGATGATGACAACGACACGTACATCGAAAAGTTAGGCAACGACCACTATAAAGTCTCTGGAAAGTTGACTTTGTATGATTTGGAACGTTACTTTGACTTGTCTGTTAAGGCGTTTGAAGAAGACGAAGCTGTGACTTTGGCTGGTTATGTATTGAACAACGATCCTGACTTCCGCAAGGATGACACGATGATCATTGATAACTTGGCGATTACTGCTTTGGATTACGACAATGCTTATATTTCTGAATTTGAAGTGGTGGTTTCACCCGTCGCTGACAAAGAAAAAGAAGAAGCAGAATAAAAAAAGGATTCGCATTAGCGAATCCTTTTTTTATTTAGCGTCAGTCACGTAGATGGCTTGTGCGACCTTTGGTGAGACTTCTTTGTGGACATTTTCATCATCCAAGCTTTGGAGAACAAATGAGCCGTCAAAGCTAAGTTGTTGCGTGATTTTGAAGCGTTGACCGTGAACCAAATTCATCAATTCAATGTAAGTCAAAAGCGAACTGTCTTCGACAAATGCTTCGATCGTGATTTCATCACCGACTTTGTGGTTAATCAAACGCGTCCAACCGCTCACGTGAAAAGTGCCGTCGGCATCGGGAATTGGTGTGCCGGTTGGGCTAAATTCTGGGTGACCCAAGAATTCGGCCAAGCGTTCAGTCACTTCTTCACTGGAATCGTGATTTAATTTGTCGGCATTTTCGTGGGCTTGAGCCATGCTCAAACCGAGTTTGTCATATAAGAAAACTTCAAACAAACGGTGCGAACGAATCAACTTCAACGCACTGGCGCGGCCTTGGTCCGTCAGAGAAACGCCGTGGTAAGGGGCAACATCGACGTCGCCGTCATCTTTTAGACGGGCGACCATGTCGGAAACAGACGCGGGGGTCACTTGCAAATGCTCGGCAATCGCTTTGTTGGATACTTTTTTGGTATCGGTACCGGCTAATTCTAAAATCGTTTGCAAATAACGTGTTTTTGAGACAGAGCTACTCATGAAACATCCTTCTTTCTGATAAGTATTATACACCATCTAGCCAAAAAGTTAACCGCACTTAACAAATTGTGCGAATTTTTTTGACAAAAGCGGGTATAATAGAAAACATGGCTAATAATGAACAATATTTTACTGCGCAACCGAGCGCAGAACACAATTTTCAACAATTCGATTTTGAGTTGCTGGGACATAATTTGCATTTTACAACGGACAGCGGGGTTTTCTCAAAATCAACCGTTGATTTTGGCACGCGCGTGATGTTGAATGCTGCTAACGGCGAAGACTTTGTCACGGGTAAAGTGCTGGATTTGGGCACGGGATACGGACCAGTTGGTGTGGCGTTGGCCAAAGCGTGGGCGCGCGACATCGACATGGTGGACGTGAACGAACGCGCGTTGGATTTGGCCCGGAAAAATGCGGCTGCAAATGGTGTGGCTGAACGCGTCAACGTCTTTTTGTCGAGCGTTTATGACAATGTGACGGACGAATATGCAGCGATTTTAGTCAATCCACCGATTCGCGCCGGCAAAGAAATTGTCACCGCAATGCTGACAGAAGCAATCGATCATTTATTACCGGGCGGCAAATTGATTGCGGTTTTGCAAAAAAAACAAGGCGCACCCAGCGCGCAAAAAAACATGGCAGCGGCCTTTGGTAATGTCAAAATCATCGCCAAGTCAAAAGGCTATTATATCCTAGAAAGTGTTCGCGTCGATGGCTGAAGCACCAGTTTTCACGCCCGCACAAATTGATACTTTCATGGATGCGGCGTTGGATGAAGCGCGTGCAGCCGGTGCCGAGGGCGAAGTGCCCATTGGCGCGGTACTGGTTTACGAAAATGAGATTGTGGCGCGCGCGCATAATCATCGCGAACAAGATCAATTGGCGACGGCGCATGCGGAATTGATGGTGATTGAGCAAGCCAACCGCGCGCTGGACACGTGGCGTTTGGAAAAAACGGCGCTGTTTGTGACGCTTGAACCGTGTGTGATGTGCGCGGGTGCGATTGTCAACGCGCGCATTCCAGCCGTTTATTATGGCGCGGATGATGCCAAAGGCGGCGCGACGCGTTCTTTGTACGCTTTGTTGGAAGATGAACGGTTGAATCACCGCGCCCAAGTGTATCCGCATGTGCATGAAGAACAGGCCGCAGCGTTGTTGCAAGATTTTTTTCGTGACATTCGGGCTCGACGGAAAGCGGCCAAACAAATCGCTAGCGTTGATCCGTCATCGGCGTTATAATTTGAGTAATGGAGGTGCGGTCCAATGACGAGTCAAAAAAATTGGCGTGATGACGCGCTTTATCAACAATTAATTGCGGATTTATTGCCCGCACCAGCAGTTCAAATGTTGGGTTCAATCACGCAGCATCATTTTACGACGCGCTTGGAACACTCTTTGCGCGTGTCGTATTGGAGTTACCGCGTTGCCAAATTGATGCGCCTAGACGTGCGTGCGATTGCGCGCGCCGGTCTTTTGCATGATTTATTCTATTATGATTGGCGCACGACGAAATTTGACGAAGGCTCGCATGCTTACATGCATCCCCGGATTGCGTTGAAAAACGCGCAACGCTTGACGCGGATTTCGGATAAAGAAGCTGACATTATTGTCAAACACATGTTTGGCGCAACGCCGCAATTGCCTAAGTATGCGGAAAGTTGGGTTGTGAGTTTGGTCGATGATGTTGTGGCGATTCGCGAATATATCGTGCCCAAAAGTTGGTTGTTCATGTACAAAGTGCAAATGTCATTTGCCTAAAAGCTGGATTTTTTAAACAAAATCCGCTATACTAATTATGCAAGCAAATCGTTGCTTTCGAACCGGGTCAGGACGGGAACGTAGCAGCCCTAAGATGGTTAATGGTTGTGCTTGTGTACATAATGAAAGCGTGAACGACGCGCAAATCCGATTGTCTTGCGGCGGTCGGATTTTTCTTTAGTCAAAACCGGGGGATTAGCATGGCATATCAAGCTTTATATCGCGCCTATCGGCCACGAACATTTGAAGATATGGTTGGGCAAGACGTGATTACCCAAACTTTGCGCAACGCGATTGCTAGCGGGCAAACGGCGCATGCTTATTTATTTGCTGGGCCACGTGGAACCGGCAAAACCAGTGCGGCAAAAATATTTGCCCGTGAAATCAATGGTTTGGCACCGGAAACACCCGATGATCAAGCGCCTGACATCATCGAAATTGACGCGGCTTCCAACAACGGCGTGGATGAAATTCGCAACATTCGTGATGGCGCCAACTACGCGCCAATCGCAGCACCGTTTAAAATTTATATTATTGATGAAGTGCACATGCTTTCGACCGGCGCTTTTAATGCGCTGTTGAAAACGTTGGAAGAACCACCCGCCAACGTGAAATTTTTGTTGGCCACGACTGACCCCCAAAAAATTCCGGCAACGGTTTTGTCACGTGTGCAACGTTTTGATTTCAAACGGATTGATACGGCGACGATTCAGGCGCGTTTGGCGCATGTTTTGGCCGATCGTGTCGTGAATTATGAAGATGATGCGTTGCGTTTGATTGCAACCGCGGCCGAAGGTGGGATGCGCGATGCGCTGTCGATTTTGGATCAAGTGATGGCGTACGGCCACGACGCGGTGACGGTGGACAACGCTTTGCAAGTGACGGGATCGGTGACGACGCAGCAATTGTTGGCGTATTTGCAGGCGATTGCCGCCCACGACACGCAAGCGGCGTTGACGTTATTGCAAGAAATTTTATTAGCCGGCAAAGATGCGCAACGGTTTGTCGCTGATGTGATGGGGTTTTTGCGCGATGTGATGTTGGCGCAAACCGCGCCGAATTTGGTCAAAACCACGTTGCCGATTGCCGACTTGCGGGATTTACAAAGTGCGTTATCGTTAGCACGTTTGCAACAAATGTTGTTGATTTTGGACGAAGTCGCCCGGCAATTGCTACAAACACGGCAAAGTGACGTGTATTTGGAATTGTTGACGGTGCGTTTGAGTGTGGAAAATGTAGCCGAAGTGGTTGTTGCAGCGCCGGCTGTTAAACCAGTTGAAAAACCCGCTCAACCAGTCAGTGAAAAACCCAAAGCGCCAGTTGTCGAGAAGCCAGCGCCACGTGAAGTGGCAGCTGAAAACATGTCGGGTGATTTGTTTGGCGAACCTTCGCCGGCTGTGGTAGAATCCGCACCAACACCAACACCAACACCAACACCAACACCAACACCAACACCAACACCAACACCAACACCAACACCAACACCAACACCAACACCAACACCAACACCAAGTTTGCAAAATGGCGTGGCGCGGACGGGGCAAACGGCGACGGATGCGGTTTTGTCTCGAGCGAGTCGCGAAGCGTTGGCGCGTTTGAAAAACGAGTGGGCGCGTTTGTTGAGTGATTTGACGGTGCGCGAACAAGGTTTGTTAACGACAGCGGAGATTGTGGCGGCCAGTGAAGCGGGCTTTGTGTTGGCCTTTGATTTGCCACCGTTGCAACAACAAGCTATTGACGATGCGGTTTTGCAAAACAACTTGCAAACGGCGTTGCAAGCCTTGACGTTACCGGCGTTGGCGGTTTATATTACCAAAGAAGAATGGACCGCGTGGCGGGCCGATTATGTGGCGCGTTTTAAAGCGGGTGAAAAAATTGATGTCCCACAATTGGTCGATATTGCGCCAGTTGCGGTCGTCGCACAAACCCCTGTGGCAGATGAAGAGACGCCCAGCCAACCAGATATTGTGACGCAAGCCCAAGCATTGTTTGGCGATGCGGCGATTATTCGTGATTGATGTGAATTTAATATAGAGAGTTTAAAATATGCAGTATCCAGAACCGATTGCACGTTTAATTGATAGTTATACGAAGTTACCCGGAATTGGGCCAAAAACGGCGACGCGTTTGGCTTTTTTCACGCTGGGAATGGACGGGGAGGACGTGAGCGCCTTTGCCCAATCGCTGCAAGCGGCCAAAACTGATTTGGCGTTTTGTGATACGTGTGGTTTGATTACGGAGCGCGGCGTTAATCCGTGTGTGATTTGCCAAGATGCTAGTCGTGATCAAGCGACGGTGTTTGTCGTAGAAAACTCCCGTGATGTGATGGCGATGGAAAATACGCGGGATTATCACGGTTTGTACCACGTGCTAAACGGCGTGATTTCGCCAAGTGCTGGGACTGGACCGGATGACATTAATTTGCCAAGTTTGATTACGCGTTTGCAACAACACGCTGAAATTACGGAAATTATCGTCGGCACGAACGCCAATGCGGAAGGTGAAGCGACCGCGATGTATTTGGCGCGTTTGTTAAAACCGGCGGGGATTAAAGTGACGCGCTTGGCGCACGGTTTGGCGGTTGGTTCAGATATTGATTATGCCGATGAATTGACGCTGATTAAAGCGGTTCAAGGCCGAACGGAGTTATGATGTTTGGATTTAAGAAAAAACAAACGGTGAATTTACGCCGTGATTACGATCAAAAAATTGTTTTTCAAATCGACAAAGCCAAAATCGACTGGGATTCGGCTTTGTTGAGCGAAGATGCGCTATATGACGGCGGTGTAAACATGCGTTTGATTCAAGCGCAAACGAAACTAGCACGCGCCAAATACTACTATTTGTACCGCGAAGCACGCCGCCGCAAGGCGACGGGTCATATGCAAACACATGTGATGCGGTCGGATTTTTAGTTTAAACCGTGATTTATCGCGGTTTTTTTGTTAAAATGAATTTAATCAAATAAGGAGAAACGCCGATGGAAAAAGGTACATTTATCTCGTTTGAAGGTCCGGAAGGCGCTGGCAAGTCGAGTGTTTTGCGGGCGGTGACCGCTGCTTTGCAGGAACGCGCTGATGTTGATCTCGTCACGACGCGTGAGCCGGGCGGCAGTCATATTGCGGAGATGATTCGCAACGTGATTTTGACGCCGGAAGAACATGGCATGGACGCGCGCACGGAAGCGTTGTTGTACGCGGCCGCCCGCCGTCAGCATTTGGTGGACGTTGTGTTGCCGGCGCTTGACGCTGGTCAAGTGGTGATTTCTGATCGCTATGTCGACAGTTCGCTGGCTTATCAAGGTGGCGGGCGCGGTTTGGGCGTGGAAACGGTTTGGGAAATGAACCAGTTTGCGATGGATGGCGTTTTGCCTGATTTGACGGTTTACTTGGATGTACCGGTGGAAATTGGTTTGGCGCGGGTTGCACGCCGCCGTGAAGCCGCGAATCGTTTGGATAATGAATCGTTGGCTTTTCATAACAAAGTCCGCGACACGTATTGGGAACTGCAACAAGCACAGCCTGATCGCATTCACATCGTTGATGCAACGCAACCTTTGCAAACGGTGATTGACACAACTTTGGCGTTAATTGACGCCACTTTGGCAAACAAATAGGAGGCCCTCTGATGAAATTAGTGACTGCAATTGTACAAGACAAAGACGCAACAAAATTAAGCAATGAATTCGTAAAAAATAACGTGCGCGCCACGCGTTTGGCAACTTCTGGTGGCTTTTTACGCGCTGGTAACACGACGTTTATGATTGCGATTGCTGACGAACGTTTAGATGATGTGTTGAAATTAATCGCCGAACACGCGCACCAACGCAAGCAATTTATGGTGCCGCCGGTTGGTTTGGACACCAATTTAGAAGGCACATCAAGCTATCCTGTGGAAGTTGAAGTGGGCGGTGCCACTGTGATCGTCCAAGATATTGAAGCCTTTCACCAATTTTAATGACGACGTTACCGGAAAATTTAACGCAACACTTTCAAGAATTAATTGCCAATGACCGTTTGAATCATTTGTATTTAGTGGTGGACGGGACGGCCGAACAACGTTTGGCATTTGCGCAATGGTTAGCGATTGAAGCCGTTGGGCAAACGGCGCGTGAGCGGATTTTGTTAGGCGATCATCCGGACGTTTTATTGCGACAGCCGGAAAATGGCGCGGTTTTGAAAGTCGATCAAATTCGCTCCTTACGCGGTGAATTTGTCACGGCGAGTATGGAAGCGCCGCTGAAGGTGTTTATTTTGGCGGCAGCAGAAACGATGACGACCAGTGCGGCAAATTCGTTGTTGAAATTTATCGAAGAACCCGCCGGGCCGCAATTGATTTTGCTGTTAGCCCAGAGCGGCAAAGATGTTTTGCCAACGATCCGTTCACGCGCGCAAGCCGTGTCGTTATTTGGTGCGGTTGGTGAAGCCACGCGCACAGACGTGGATGAGGATTGGGGCAAGGACATGGAAACGCTGTTGTTGACGTGGTTGGATTTGATTGTACGACAACAAATTCAAGCGTTTGCCTTTGTACAAACGACGCTGTTGCCCAATATTCACGACGACGCACAAGAAACATTTGTGTTAGAAATGTGGCAAAAAATTTGGCGAGACGTGGTGACGTTGCCGTTTGTCGGGGAAGCGGGTTTACGTTTGGCAAGTGGTGCTGAAATTTACCGGCTGGCCGAACAACGTTTTGCGCTACATCAACTCAGTGAAGCCAGCGCGGTGGTTTTGGCTGATGATGCGTTGCGCAAAGTGAATGTGACGTTGCAGGCGCGTTTGGAGAAAATGGCGCTGGAATTATCGCGCGTTTTGCAGTAGGAGAGCACATGCAAACACAAAAAAGTTACGCCCAAGAGACGGGCGTTTTGTATTTAGTCCCGACGCCGATTGGGAATTTAGGGGACATGACGCCGCGTGCGGTGGCGATTTTACAAACGGTGGATTTAATCGCGGCCGAAGACACGCGCCACACGCAAAAATTGTTGAATCACTTTGACATTTCGACCAAACAAACGCCGTTGCATGAGCACAATTGGCAAAGTAAAGTGCCGTATTTGATTGCGCAATTGCAAACGGGTTTGACGTTGGCGCAGGTCAGTGATGCGGGGATGCCGTCGATTTCTGATCCGGGGCGCGAATTGGTTGATGCCGCGACCGAAGCTGGTATTCCAGTCGTGCCTTTGCCGGGCGCAAGTGCGGGGATTACGGCGTTAATTGCGAGTGGTTTAGCACCACAACCGCATTATTTTCATGGCTTTTTGCCCCGTAAGAAAAATGAACAAGCGGCGGAATTGACGAAATTAAGTGTCATTCCAGCCACGATGATTTTCTATGAAGCGCCGCATCGTTTGAAATTGACCACGGCGACGATTGCCAGCGTTTTGCCACAACGGCAAGTGGTTTTGGCGCGCGAATTGACGAAACGTTACGAAGAATTTATCCGCGGAACGGCGAGTGAAGTGGCGCAGTGGGCCGCGGAAAATGAACCGCGCGGTGAATTTGTGGTGATGGTTAGTGGCGCAACCTATGCGGAGTTGGCGCCAGTTGATGAGCAGGCAGATTTGCCAGTGGAACAAGCAGTTAAAGTGTTGGTGGATGGCGGTTTGAAACCAACAGCGGCGATTAAACAAGTCGCCAAACAACGCGGTTTAGATCGGCAAACGGTCTACGCCGCGTATCACGAAATCGAGGGATAACATGGGCGCAGTTTTTCAATTAGAACATGAAGTTTTATATTATGAAGCTGACACCACCGGCAAATTAGCGTTGCCGATGATGTTGAATTTGGCGATTTTGGCTTCAACGAAGCAGTCGCTGGCTTTGGGTGTGGGACCGGATTTTAACCACGCGCAGGGTTTGGGCTGGGTCGTTTTGCAATATGACATTGACGTGACGCGCCGGCCGGCGGTTGGCGAAATCATCACGGTACAAACCGAAGCCGTCAAGTACAATCCGTTTTTTGCCAAACGCACCTTTACTTTGGTGGACGCGCAGGGTGCCGAGTTGATTGCCATTGACTCAACTTTTGCGATGATTGACATGAATGCACGGCGCATGGCGCGTTTGCCAAAAGAACAAATGGGCGTCTACCAAGCCGAACGCGTCAAGCAAATTGAACGCATGACCGACCCGACGCCTTTGGTCAATGTGGACGCGCAACAGGCGTACAAAGTGCGCTATTTGGACATCGATTCTAATCAACATGTGAATAACTCGAAGTATTTCGACTGGCTATTCGACGTGTTATCCCCAGAATTTGTTCAAACGCATGAACCGTTAAACATCAAAATTAAATTTGAAAACGAAGTACGCCTCGGCGAAATCGTGCACAGCCAAGTCCAAATGACCGACCAACGCACGCTACACCGCGTCATGAATGACGACACGGTAGCGGCTGAAGCCGAAGTTGTTTGGCGTGATTAGTCTGTCCTTTGGATGGGCTTTTTTATTTTGTGTTATAATAAACCAAACGATAATTTTGGAGGCATAACATGTCAATTCTAGTATTAGGTGGGGCCGGGTACATTGGTTCGCACATGGTGAAGCGTTTGGTGGAAGAGGGTCGCGACGTGGTCGTGGTTGATAATTTGTCAACGGGGCACCGACAAGCGGTTAATCCAGCAGCGAAGTTTTACGAAGTCGATGTTCGTGACAAAGCCGCGCTGAGCGCGGTGTTTGATGCAGAAGACATTCAAGCGGTTGTGCATTTTGCCGCGAGCTCAATTGTGCCGGAATCTGTGGCAAATCCTTTGAAATACTTCGACAACAACACAAGTGCGATGGTGACATTGCTGCAAGTGATGAAAGATCACGACGTGAAAAACATCGTCTTTTCATCAACGGCGGCGACTTACGGCAACCCTGTGAACATTCCAATTTTGGAAACGGATCCACAATTGCCAATTAACCCTTATGGCGAATCAAAACTCATGATGGAAAAAATCATGAAGTGGTCAGATGAAGCTGACGGTATTAAATGGGTGGCTTTGCGTTACTTCAACGTGGCCGGGGCGGCTGATGACGGCACAATTGGGGAAGACCACAAGCCTGAAAGTCACTTGGTGCCAATTATTTTGCAAGCTGGTTTGGGACAACGTGATTACATCGAAATGTTCGGGGATGACTACGAAACGATCGATGGTTTCAACGTGCGTGACTACGTTCATGTCATTGATTTGGCCGATGCGCACATTTTGGCTTTGGACTACTTGGCGGCCGGCAACGAATCTAACCAATTTAACTTGGGTTCAGCGACCGGTTTCTCAGTAAAGCAAATGGTTGAAGCAGCTCGTGAAGCGACGGGCGTGGATATTCCGGCCAAAATCGGACCACGCCGTGCGGGTGACCCAGATATTTTGGTGGCAAACTCTGACAAAGCACGCGATGTTTTGGGCTGGGCACCAAAATATGACAACGTGCAAGACATCATTAAAACCGCTTGGAACTGGCATCAAAACCACCCAACTGGTTATCAAGATTAAACAAAAGGCGCCGACTGGCGTCTTTTTTATGTGGTAAAATATTAAACATAGAAAAGGAGTGCGAACGTGAAAATTTTAGCAATCGACACGAGTAATCAAGCGCTCACCGTTAGCGCAGCCGATGACGCACAAGTCATCGCGGCTGTCGTGACCAACGAAGCGAAAAATCATTCCATTCAATTACTGCCGGCCGTGCAAACCGTTGTGCAAAAAGCAGGTTGGCAGATGGCGGACATCCAGCGCATTGTGGTGGCCAACGGACCGGGATCATTTACCGGGTTGCGGATTGGCGTGACGGTGGCGAAGACTTTGGCGGATACGTTGGGAATTGAAGTGGCCGGCGTTTCGAGTTTGGCGGTGTTGGCCCAACAAGTTGACGCACCTGATCAAGCGGTGATCGTACCGCTATTTAATGCGCGCAACGACAATGTTTTTGCGGGTGTTTATGAAAAGCGCAACGGGCTGGTGGCGCCGATTTTGGCCGATGAACATCAAGGCATTAGCAACTTGTTGGCCCGCGTAGCGGATTTGGCGCGGCCGGTGATTTTCATTGGTGACGTGGCGGCGTTTGGTTTGCCAAAAGACGCGACGATTTTGGACCAAACCGTCCCTGATGGACACGGGATTGTGGCTTTGGGCTTGGTTGCGCCGGTGAGTGAAGTTGTGGCAGACTTTAATCCGAATTATTTGCGCAAAACGCAAGCTGAATTAAATTGGTTGGCGGCCAACCCAGGAAAAGACCGTCCGCAAGACTATGTGGCGCGCGTTTAGTGGCCTGTGGGCGCCAAAAATACCGTTTGCTTTGCCAGCATTTTCAAAGCAACGCGAATTCGTGCATAAGGGGCAGCCGTTTTTATTGCGGTTGGCGACGCGTGATGACGTTGGGGCGTTAGTTTTGCTGGAAAAAGCGGTTTATGATGGGCAAACGCCATGGCGTGAAGCGGATTTTCGCCGGGAAATTGAGGCGATGGCGACGCGTTTGTACTTGGTTTTGGTGCACGATGAGCAGGTGGTGGCGTTTATTGGCACGACGTATTGGCGCGATCGACATGATTTGCACGTAGCAAATATTGCCGTTTCGCCTGCTTGGCAAAGTTTTGGCTTAGGCAGTTTCTTGTTTGCAGAAGTGGAGACTTATGCGCGCGAAGTTGGTGTGGCGTCGATGAGTTTAGAAGTGCGGCGGTCCAATGTCGGCGCTCAGCGTCTGTACGAACGATTGGGATTTGTCGTGACGGGCGTTAAAGCACATTATTATCACGGCGATCACGAGGACGCTTTGGATATGAAAAAGGAATTTTGATGGACATTGAAACAGCCACGACAACTGATTTGCCGGTGATTTTGGCACTTGCGACACGTGCTTTTGGCGGTGAATCGCCTTGGCCGTTGACGTCGTTTGCACACGCGTTGGAGTCGCCACGCGGGGCTATTTTTGTGGTGCGCGCAAGCGATGAGATGGCCGGTTTTGTTGTGGTTACGCAAATGTTTGATGAATTGGAAATTGATTTGTTGGCGGTGGCACCGGATTTTCAACGACGTGGCGTAGCGCAGCTTTTGTTAGCGTACGTTCAAAAATTACCGCAGGTGGCGCGTTTGTTGTTGGAAGTGGCGGCGGACAATCCGCAGGCGATTGCTTTGTATGAAAAATTCGGCTTTGACACGTATGCTGTGCGCAAAAATTATTATCAAAAACGTGGCGTGGATGCGCTGATGATGGAGAAAACCTTATGACAACAATTTTAGCTTTTGAATCAAGCGCGGATGAAACGAGTGTGGCGGTGGTGCGCGACGGGCGTACGGTTTTGAGTAACTCCGTTGCGACACAAATCAAGTCACATCAACGTTTTGGCGGGATGGTGCCGGAAGTAGCAAGCCGTCATCACGTTGAATGGGTGACGCGTGTTTTAGATGATGCGTTGGCAACGGCGGGGGTGACGCCGGCAGATATTGACGCGGTGGCCGTGACGTATGGACCGGGTTTGGTCGGGTCCTTGTTGGTTGGATTGATGGCCGGCAAAACCTTTGCGTTAGCGCATGATTTGCCGATTGTACCGGTTAATCACCGCGCTGGCCATATTGCAGCCGCGCAGTTTGTCGGGGAAATTACCTATCCAGCTTTGGCGTTAGTGGTTTCGGGCGGCAGCACGGAACTTGTTTATATGGCTGCGGAGAATGATTTTAAAGTGCTAGGTGAAACGCGTGATGACGCTGCTGGTGAGAGTTTTGACAAAGTCGGACGTTTGTTGAATTTGCCTTATCCGGCCGGCAAAACGATTGACGAATTGGCGCACCAAGGCCAGCCAACGATTCCGTTTCCAACGGCGATGGCGCGCGAAGAAAACTATGATTTTAGTTTTTCTGGTTTGAAAAGTGCAGTGATTAACTACGTGCACAACGCTGAGCAACGCGATGAAGTGATTGAAAAAGCGGATTTGGCAGCGAGTTTTCAAACGGCAGTGGTCAACGCATTAGTTGGGCGCACTCAACGTGCTTTGAACGATTTTCCCGTGAAAACCTTTATTTTGGCTGGCGGCGTGGCGGCCAACTCGCAACTGCGCGCTGATTTGGCAGATGTGCTGGCGGCATTTCCGGCGACGACGTATTTACCGGTGCCGTTACAATATGCCGGTGACAACGCCGCGATGGTTGGTGCGGCGGGCTTTTGGCAGTATCGCGCTGGTGTTTTTGCTGGCTTGGATTTGAATACGGTGCCGGCTTTGGATTTTGATTTATATGCGTTTGATTAGTTTGTGAAAAGTGCACAATTTTAGCACCTGACAAGCTGCCATGTGGTATACTATTGTTAATAAATTTCACAAGTGAGGATGTGCGAAGTGGCTCAACCCCAGATTCCACGTGCAACAGCAAAGCGGTTGCCTATTTATTATCGTTATTTAACTTTTTTGGCGGACGCTGGCACGGATCGTGTGTCATCAGCGGAACTTTCTGATGCCATTAAGTTCGATGCGGCGACAATTCGTCGTGATTTTTCTTATTTTGGTGCGCTGGGTAAGCGTGGTTACGGTTACGATGTCAAACAACTTTTGAAGTTCTTTTCCGAAGTTTTGGATCAAGATAGTTTGATTAATGTGGCGTTAATTGGTGCGGGAAATCTTGGCCAAGCTTTGTTGAACTTTAACTTTCACCAAAGTTCAAACGTCCGTATTTCAGCGGCATTTGATATTGATGAAGGTGTAACGAATACGATTCAAGCCGGTGTGCCGATTTATCCGATGAGCGAGTTGAAGCAACAAATTGGCGATCAACGCATTAGCATTGCGATTTTGACCGTGCCACAAACGCATGCCCAAGAAGTGACTGACGAGCTGGTAGCCGCCGGCATCAAAGGCATCATGAACTTCACGCCATTGCGCATTACGGTGCCAAATGACGTCCGCGTACAAAACGTGGATTTGACGAATGAATTACAAACGTTGATTTACTTTATTGATAATTACGGTTCAATTTCGACAGGAAAATAACCGAAAAGGCGTGAAACCGTGCGGTTTTGCGCTTTCACTATTTTAGGGGGACAACATGCCAATTTTAGATTTAGAAAATGCGTCACAAGTCGCGCGCTATCAACAATTTGTGCGCGAACATCCTAACGGTCAGGTGACTCAAGATCCTTTGTGGGGCGATTTGAAAGCCAATTGGGGGCATGTGTATGTCTATCACGAAACGGCGGGGCAAATTGACGCAGCACTATCGTTGTTGACGGTTGAAGCAGTGCCGGGCAAATTGCTGGCGTATAGCACGCGCGGTCCGGTGGTCGATGATTACGCTGACGTGCCTTTGGTCAAAACTTTGGTCAAAGAAGCGGTGGCCGCTTTGCCAGATAACACCTTTTTGGTGCGATTGGATCCAGAAGTTGATTACAGCGATGAGCTCAACGCGGCATACCAAGCTGCGGGCTTTACCACGCGTAACAAACAAATTGAGCACATGCACGGCAACATTCAACCTCGTAAAAATGTTGTTCTTTACTACGACGGCATCGAAAATGACGAGCAATTAATGCAACATTTCAAACGCGACTACCGTAATCAGATTCGCCGCGCTGCCAAAGAAGGCGTGACCGTGGATTGGGCAACGGATGAACAAGCCGTGCGTGATTTCTTCGCGACGTATGTGATGATGAGCGAAGCGCAAGGGATTACGCACCGCCCGTTGGCATACTTTTTAACGATGCGCGAAGCGTTTGCTGAGACCGGTTTGTTCCGTGTTTATCGCGCGCATTATCAAGGGCAAGTGATTGCCAGCGGGATTGGTTTTGCTTATGGGGATGAGATTTGGTACATGTACGCCGGTTCCAATCGTGATTTTGCCAAAGTCTATGCGCCGTATGCGGTTCAATGGGAAATGATCAAATGGGGACTGGCGGCTGGCAAGCGCGAGTATGATTTTGGTGGTGTCGGTGATTTTGTGGCCACTGATGGTCTGTACAAATTCAAACACGGTTTTGCGTATAGTGATGAACCGGCTGAATATATTGGTGAATTAGATTGGGTCTTGGACGACGCGGGGTACGCGGCGTATTTGACGCAATTTGAAGGTTAATTTGCGCCGAATTCGCGCACATGGTAAACTCGGATTATGCAAATGACAGGTGAACAAGCGCTCGCAAACATCGTTGAGCAATTATACGTGGACAACACGACAAAAATTGCCGACGATGCCACAATCGAGCTGACAACAATTTTTGATGATTTGACCAAACACGCAACTGATTCGACACTGATGCGTTCGGCGATTGATATTGACGGCGGTTTTGCGCTTGGCGGTACGACTTTGAGCGTGGAAACCAACGTGATTAACATGCCGTTGCGCTATCAAAGCCAGCTCAAAAAAATGATTTGGGCGGAGCAGGACTACGATGTGAATATTTATATGATCATTGATAGTCCCTTTGTCAGCACGTCTAATCTAAAAATCGCTTTGGCAAGCTCGGTTGCGGCGTATCAAGATGATGAAGCGACGGTGCAAGCCAAAATTCAAGCGTGGTTCCACGAAAAATTACAACTAGTGGCAGAAAATGCCCGCAAACAACTTGACGCACCGCAAGAAAGCTGATAGTATTATCTTTATGCGATGAGTCGAAGCGAACGCATAAGTTCGCTGAATGCGGCACGCAGCCTTTAGTGGCAAGGAACGTAATTCCGCGTGTGATTAGTTTTGTTGTGGAACTGGCTAATCTCATCATGACTACCCCGTCAAGGGAGATGACGCGACTTTGCGATTGGCGTGACAACCAATTGCCGCCCGTCAGAGCGAATCTGACATGCCAAACTAAACGACAACCGAAAGGTTGTCGTTTTTTTATACCATTAGACAGACACATTACTTTACGCCATGCCGTAAAACGCGGTATAATCAGGTTAAATTAAACAAGGGGGTGCGCAACATGAAGCGCTTAGTAAAATCAAAAAATAAAATGGTCGGCGGGGTCATCGCCGGAGTTGCCGAATACTACAATTGGAACATTGATGTGACGATTTTGCGTTTGGGATTTGCGGTTTTGTCCGTCTTCTTTTTCCCAGCCGTCGTCGCTTACATCGTCGCATTGTTCATCGTGCCAAACGCTGATCACATCGACGACATCACGGACCGTGTTACGGAAAAAGAAGATTAGTTTTTAGGTGGGGAGATATGCTTAAAGAGAGGTTTTGGCGTGCTTTGAAGCGGTCGTTTGTGCAATACGCTGGTTTGGTTGGCACGATGTTTGTGATTTTAGGTGGATATAGTCTCTTAAAATCTTTTTTTCCGCAATATGATGACACGTGGTTGTGGCCGATATTAGCGTTAATGACGTTGTTTGTGTTCAATTCGCTTTTGTATATGAGACTGGATGACTATGTGAATCAAGAGGTTTTGGATCAGCCGGAACGTTCAGGGATGGTAAGCATCGTGCTCATTTTGTTGGCCTTGCTGCTCCTATTAGTGATACCCGCTCAGTTATCAGGCATCGCGACGTCAATTATTATTTGTGTGAGCATGATTTATCACGGCATGTACCGCGAAACTTTGCCGCGCTATCGTTGGCAAAAGGAGCAGGGGCAATGATGCGATACTTAAAGCAAGCTTTTTATCAAAATTTGGGTTTGATTATTGGTTTTGAAATTGTTATTCTGGCTAATATTTGGCGATTTGAATGGCTGACCGATGAGCAAAGTCATAAAATGATGTGGATGGTGCCAGTTTCCATTGTCTTGTATTCGCTACTTGTTATAGCCGTTTATGGTTTCGGTGAGTTTTTTGGCACCCGCAATTGGCATTATCGGGCTGGTTTGAAAAAATTGGGCATCGCTTTGATGGCGTTGACGTCGATTAGTTTTGTGGTGATTGTACTGCGAGGCTATTCGCTGTGGCATTTATTATGGCTGTATCCGCTGTTTTGGACGCTGGATAGTGCCTTGCAAGAAGAGAAATATTTGCCGCGCTATCGTTGGCAAAAGGAGATGAATTAATGGCGGCTTATTTAAAGCAAGCGTTTGGGCGCAATGCGGGATTTATTGTGATTTTGGAAGCGGCGTTTGCGTTGTATTTGTTTAGTGCGGTGAGTCCGCTGTTGGTGTTGATTGGCGTTATCGCTTTGTCAATCGCGCTGTATCAACCTTTGACACTCTTTTCAAACGGCCAATATCGCCCGAAGATGAAGAAATTCGTGTTGATTTTGGGAATTATTACGGCGATTCTGTCTTATTATTTGTTGTGGTATGGCCATGCGGCCGTATTGTTTATGGTGATTTATCCACTTGTCATCGTGTGGATTGGCGCGTTACAAGAACCAGCAACTTTGCCAAAATACCGTTGGGAACAAAAAGCGGGCGCTTAATGCGCGCGCTTTTTCTTATGGCTTGCTTATCTGAGGCGTGGGTGTATAATAAACTTGTAACTATTTAAATAACAAGGAGAAAAAAGATGACAACTTACTTCGTAACCGGTGTGACCGGAAAATTAGGGCGTGCGGCGTTGACAACTTTGCTAGCCAACGGCGTAGCGGCTAGCGACATTGTGGTGGGTGTGCGTGATTTGGCGCGCGCCAGTGAATTTGATGCGTTGGGCGTTACTGTGCGCCAAACGGATTTCACGCAACCAGCAACGCTAGCAACGGCATTTGCAGGCGTGGACAAATTACTTTTGGTGTCATCGCAACCGTCTGAAACTTACTCACGGTTGGATCAACATAAGAATGTGATTGACGCGGCGAAAAATGCGGGCGTGAGTTTGATTGTGTATACGTCGCTGGCCGATGTGGAAAATTCTGATTTGGTGTTGGCGCCTGATCATTTGGCGACGGAACAATATTTGGCGCAAAGCGATGTGGCATTTGCCGTGGTGCGCAACAATTGGTATTTGGAAAATGAATTAGACGCGATCAAAGCCGGCGACTTCACGTATGCAACCGGCGATGCCAAAATCGGTTGGGCGTTAATCCGCGAATACGGCGAAGGCGCCGCCAAAGTTTTGTTAGCGGACAATGTGCGCCAAGTGTACGAATTTAGCGGCGCCTTGCACACTTATGCGGAACTTGCGGCGGCGGTGCAACGTGTTTCTGGCCAAAATGTGGCGGTTAAAGCCGTTTCTTTGGCGGAATTTTCAGCTGGGTTAAGTGCGAGCGGGGCGCCCAGCGGTGTGGTTGACTTTGTTTCAGCGTTGCAAGCCGGGATTGCTGCTGGAAATTTGGCAGTGGCATCATCGGATTTGGCGGATGTTTTGGGACGGCCGTTGGCGACTTTGGATGAGGCAGTGGCCGAGTTGTTGAAGTGACGGGGTGAATTTGTTACGATATGCGTATGATTAACCGAGATAAGAGGAGAAAACATGCGCTATTCAACGAAATTAAGTGATGCAACCCACATCTTGTTGTACATTCATGTTTATGCGCAAGGTGATTTGTCCAGCGCGATGATTGCGAGTTCTGTCCAGACCAATCCCGCGCTGGTGCGGCGTTTGATGATGGAATTAACCAATGCGGGACTTCTGCACACGACCAAAGGCAAAGCCGCACCGGTTTTGACACGGTCATTGGCGGAAATTAGCTTGTACGACGTCTATCACGCCGTCGAAGTGGCGCCGTTGTTGCATGTGGACACAGACACGAATCTGGATTGTGTGGTCGGCAGCAACATTCAAGGTGCGTTGGGCAACGCATTTGCTCGCGTGCAGGCCGTCGCTGATGCTGAAATGAAGGCGATTAGCCTGCGATCGGTGCTAGATGATTTTAAATTTTAGGGAAAAGACGAATCCGAGGGGATTCGTCTTTTTTTGTAACACAAATGTAATATTTTGTTTTTAGAACGTTTTGTTCAAATTTGGTGTTCGCGCGTCCGAAGGCGGATTTTGCGCTTTGTGGAACAGTTTGGTCCACGTTTTTGATGAGGAAATTTTAGCTTTTTGAGCGGGAATGATGCGTTATAAAAATTCATGAAAACGTTTTACATATTGATGCAACAATGTTTTGGTGAAGTGACCATCTTTGGGTTGTACAAGGCGTGCACTATTCATGAACAAAAAATAAGTAATACACTATTCCGCTGCGCTTGTCTAGACAAGTTCGGAGACGTGGAACGGAGTGTTTTAAACGTTGATATATCAACGTTTTGGACAGTTTTTGGTGGGTTGTATTCCAAAAAAAATCAGGTATAGTAATCATATTGAGTAAAACAAAAACACATCAACAAGGTGTAGAGGAGAGATTGAGATGCGGATTTTAGGACATGCGTTAGAATTTATTATTAGCTTGGCAGTTGGCTTCGCTTTGGTTACTGTGGCATCATCATACGTGCTTAACCAACTCAATCCAACCACACCAAACACAACTTCAGCAACGACTGCGGTTTACCAAGTAAAAAACACAATTGTCACAGTTAACGGTGATGACGTGACAGTTAAAGCAGTTGCAAGTAACTAAACTCGGCCAATGGCCGAGTTTTTTTTGTCCAGAAAGCTAAACAAGACGCGTGATTTTTTGTTATAATAATGTGTTGATTACATAAAAGGAGCTTGATATAAGTGGCAGAAGCAAACGCTTTAAATGACCAAATGCGTATCCGCCGTCAAAAGATGGCGGCCTTGCAAACTGACTTGGGTTTGGATCCGTTCGGACACCGTTTTGAACGCACCGCTAAGAACCAAGATTTGCAAAGTGAATTTGGCGACAAGACTTTAGAAGAATTAGAAACGTTGCAACATGAAGTTGTGATTGCAGGCCGGATGATTGCTAAACGTGGGGCCGGCAAAGTGATTTTTGCCGACTTGCGTGATGTTTCTGGCAAAATCCAAGTGTACGCCAAGCGCGATGATTTAGGCGACAATTACGCCATTATCAAACGTGCTGATTTGGGCGATCATTTGGGGATTCGCGGGGTTTTGATGAAGACCGACGCGGGTGAATTGACGGTTTTGGCAACGGAATTGACGCATTTGTCAAAAGCCTTGCGCCCAATGCCGGACAAATTCCACGGTATTTCAGATGTAGAAACCCGTTACCGCAAACGTTATTTGGACTTGATTGCCAACGACGAAAGTTTCACAAAGTTCCAATTGCGTTCAAAGATTATCACAGCGATTCGTGCTTACATGGACAACAACGACTTCATGGAAGTTGAAACGCCTATCTTGCAAACAGAAGCTGGTGGGGCGGCCGCGCGGCCATTTATCACGCACCACAACGCTTTGGACATCGACATGTACATGCGCATTGCGACGGAATTGCATTTGAAGCGTTTGGTTGTGGGTGGCTTTGAACGTGTCTATGAAATCGGTCGTATTTTCCGAAACGAAGGCATGGACCCTAAGCACAATCCGGAGTTTACCACGATGGAAACGTACGCGGCGTACTTTGATTATCAAGACGTCATGAACGAAACTGAAGGTATTTTCAAAGCAGCTGCGGCGGTGGTGAGTGATGATTTGAAAGTCACTTACCAAGGTACGGAAATTGATTTGGGACAACCTTTTGCGCGTAAGCACATGGTTGATTTGATCAAAGAAGCGACTGGCGTTGACTTCTGGGAAGAAAAGACGCTTGAAGAAGCGCAAGCTTTGGCGGCGGAACACCACATTAAGATTGAAAAATTCTGGTCTGTTGGTCACATCATCAACGAATTCTTTGGTGAATTGGTGGAAGACACGTTGGTGCAACCAACATTTGTCTATGGTCACCCAGTGGAAGTGTCACCTTTGGCGAAGAAAAACGTTGATGACCCACGTTTCACGGACCGTTTTGAATTGTTCATCATGGGTGGCGAATACGCCAATGCCTTTACCGAATTGAACGACCCAATCGACCAACGTGAACGTTTTGAAGCACAAGTTGCTGAAAAAGAAGCGGGTAACGACGAAGCCAACGGTATTGACGAAGACTTCATCGAAGCTTTGGAATACGGTATGCCACCAACGGGTGGTTTGGGGGTCGGTATCGACCGTTTGATTATGTTGTTGACGGACTCAGTCACAATTCGTGACGTCGTTTTGTTCCCAACGATGAAACCCGACAGTTTGTAAACAAGTTTCAATCTGTGTTGCAGAAAAACAACTTCTTTGTCAAAAAAGTATTGACATATTTTGGCCAAGTTGATAAGATATAATAGTTGTTTAAATGCAACACAGAGTTATTCCGAATTAGCTCAGTTGGTAGAGCACTCGACTGTTAATCGAGTTGTCGCCGGTTCGAGCCCGGCATTCGGAGTTAAAAATAGCCAGCCACGGTTGGTTTATGCCGATGTAGCTCAGTTGGTAGAGCACGGGTATCGTAAACCTGGGGTCGAAGGTTCGAATCCTTTCATCGGCACTACAGGTATGAAAAACACGTTCAAGTTGAACGTGTTTTTTTGTGCTTTGAAGTCCGCATTCGGTTAGAAATCGCATAAATTGCTATAATGAACATACGACAAACTATTTGGGAGTGAGATATGTTCAAGCGTTATTTGGGTTTTTGGCGAGACGCGTTTGATTTTCGTGGTGGCGCTTATCGTTTGGATTATTGGTGGATCAGTGTGATCAATGCGCTGATTTTAGCGCTGATTTTGTTTATCACATTGGGATTAGGGCGGTCATGGACGTTGGCTTCGATTTTTGGGAGTGCGTTTGGTTTGGTGAGTTTTGTGCCAAATCTTTCTTTGACGGTGCGGCGTTTGCGCGATACGGGGATGTCGGCGCGTGGCATGGCGCTATTTTTTATGAGTCCAACGCTTTTGGGATTGGTGGGGAGCGCTTTGGCCGGGTTGCAGTTAGGCCGTTTTGCGCCGATCGCTTGGCTGATTTATACGCTGGGGATTTTGTTTGTGATTTCTAGGCGTTCGGCGTATTGGACGCCGTTTTTGCCGGGGAAAGTCAAAATTGCCTATGCTTTTGGCTTTGTTATTGCGATTATACTGACAGTTGGATTGAATGTTTGGACGTTTCAACAAGCGATTGGCGATGCATTCACCAACTTAACAAAGCAACCGGCACAGAGCGCACAACCAGCACAGCAATCAGCCACGAGTAGTAGCGCTAGTAGTACCTCAAAAACGGTTGATGATACCGACCAAGTGAGCGCCTATCAAAAGTTGCCTGAAACGACGATTGGCGATTCAGATTTTGGTTATTTTAAAGTGCGAGGAACTTGGCAACAAGATACGCAATCACTTCAGTGGTGGCAAATGCCGCAAAATGTGATGATTTTGACTAGCACAATGGGACAAGGCTGGGGCGTTGATTTTACGAGTTTTCCGTTTAAAGAGACGATGGACCAGCGCGCATTTGTGTTGCGTCACTTTGCTAGTGTGAAAGCTTTTCGCATTGACGGCACGTATCAGGATCCACAAACCGGCAAAGACGAAGCGATGACTTATTTGGAGTGGCATATGCCGGATGGTCATATCCGCGTGGTGTATATCATCGCCCAAACACGGCCGTTAGTGGACGCGGTGGTCACGACTTTGGGAGCAACTTTTGACACCAATGAATAACAAAAGTAGTTTTGTTTGACAAAAAAATTAGGCGCGTGATAAGATATTTTCATGATATAAACGTTGCTGGTGATGAGGCGAATCCTTTCGTCATTGAGCAGCCATAAAACCCTGCATGGTTCGGGTTCGTAAAGAGTAGACATTGAGTAATCGATGTCTACTTTTCTATTATCAAGACAATATTTTGGAAAAACAGCCGCGCTTGGAGGGTTCAGCGCTGGCTGATGGAGGACATATGGAAATTAGTAGACCGCGCCAACGCGCGATTATTGTTTTAGTGGGGACGCAGCTGTTGATTATGCTGGGCATCGGGTTGATTATTCCCGTTGAACCGTATATCAAAGCTGATTTGAATTTGACGTCGACGGATATGGGGATTATGATGGCGCTGTTTGCCTTTGTTCAATTCGTCGCGTCGCCAATTATTGGGCGTTTGTCGGATCGCTTTGCGCGCAAACCGTTGATTGCGGCGGGATTATTGATTTATGCGCTGGGTGAATTTATGTTTGCGGCAGGAACGCAGTTGTGGCATTTGGACGTGGCACGCGCGATTGGTGGTTTGTCAGCAGCGCTTGCGATGCCAACGACCCAAGCGCTGGCGGCGGATATGACAACGCCGGCTAACCGTGCCAAAGTCGTTGGTTGGTTATCGGCTGCGTTGAGTGGTGGTTTGATTTTGGGACCGGGAATTGGGGGTGTGCTAGCCAGCATTGACCACAAATTACCGTTTTGGGCCGCGGGTGTGTTAGGTGTTTTGAGTTTTATTGCCTTTTTGATTTGGATGCCACGCGAAGCGGATTTGGTCGTGACGCGTGATGAGCAAATGGCGCGCGAAGCGCACACGACAGGTTGGCCGTTGGCGTTGATTTTGTTGCTGGGGATGATTTTGGTGTCGTCATTTGGTTTGACGGCGTTTGAATCGATGTTTAGTTTGTACTTCCATGATGTGCGTGGGTTTGATTTGGCAGAAATCGCTTGGTTTTTGATTATTAACGGCGTGGCGTCGTTGATTTTTCAAGTGGTGCTGTTTGAGCGCATGGTGCGGACGGTTGGTGAGTTGCGCGTGATTCGTTACAGCTTTTTTGCCAGTATGTTGGCGGTCGGCTGGATTTTATTTGCCGGCCAAAAATGGGAGGTGTTTATCGCGACTTTGATTGTATTCGTTGGTTTTGACGTGCTACGGCCGGCAATTACTACATTGTTGGCCAAAGTTAGTGAGGGGCGCCAAGGACTGATGAACGGTCTGAATTTGTCTTTGACAAGTATTGGAAACGTTGTTGGACCAATTGTTGGTGGCTTGCTTTTGGACGCGAGTCCGGTGCTGCCTTATAGTTTTGTGGCGGTGATTTTATTGATTGCCGGTGGTTTAACTTGGTTCATTCGTTTTGACGCGCGTTAAGCGCGTTTTTTTGTTAAAGGGTTCAAATTCGCTTTTGTGGGGTATTTTCGTTAAAATAGAAGCAGAATAACTTTTTGAAGAGGGCTTTCTAAATGAAAAAGCGATTGCGTAAAATAATCTTAGGCCTCTTGTTGCTTGGCTTAGTAGCGGGACTTGGGGTCGCCGGCTACGTCTTTGCCATGGTTCAAGACGCGCCAACGGTGACCAAAAATGATTTGTCATCGGATAATTCGACTAAGTTTTATGATAAAGATGGCAAAGTCATCTGGGTATCATCGAGTACGACGCGTGACTACGTGGCGAACAAAGATATTCCCCAGGCCTATAAAGATGCCGTGGTATCAGTCGAAGACAAAAATTTCTATCATGAGCACGGATTTTCGATTACCGGCATGCTGATGGCCGCCTTGTCAAATGTATTTGGCAGCGGCGATGGTTTGCGTGGGGGGTCAACGATTACGCAGCAATTGGTGAAACTGTCAAAATTTAGTACCAAAGCGTCAGATCAAACGATCAAGCGTAAAATCCAAGAATTATGGTTGTCTTTGCAAGTCGATGCGACGTTCTCAAAAGATCAAATTTTAGAATATTACATTAATAAAGTTTATGAAGGGCATCAAGTTTATGGTGCTCAAACGATTGCGCATTACTATTACGGTAAAGATTTGAAGCAATTGAATTTGTCACAAATGGCTACAATCGCTGGAATTGGGCAAGCGCCAGCGGTCTATGATTTGTATACGAATGCCAAAGTGACCGAAGAACGTCGCAATATTGTTTTGAGCGCGATGCTCAAAAATAAAAAGATCAGCAAATCTGACTACAATAAAGCCATCAAAACAAACATTAAACAAGATTTGCGACCAAAAAATTCACAAGAAGATCAAAACGATAATAACGCGCGGGTCTATGGCGCTTATATCACTGAAGTGAAGGCACAACTGAAAAAGTTAGGGTATGACTATGAAAACGGTGGTTTAGAAGTTCACACTAACGTTGATCCTAAAGTGCAACAAACGGTTTACGATACACTCAACAACTCGGCATCATTCCCAAATGACACGGTGCAAGCCGCAGCAACAGTTGTCGATCCAAATAATGGTAATATTGTTGCCCAAGTGGGTAGTCGTAAAGATACGGGCTTGTACGGTTATAATCAAGCAACTTCGGATGATCGCTCATCTGGATCAGGCATTAAGCCTTTGCTGGACTATGGACCGGCAATTGAATATTTGAATTGGGCAACGAATCATTTGGTTGCGGATACGCCATTTACTTATTCTAATGGTACTCAGTTGTATGACTGGGATAGCCTTTATCAAGGTAATATCACCATGCACAAAGCATTATCTGGATCACGTAATATTACGGCTGTGCGCGCTTTGCAGGCCGTTGGTATGGCGCGCGCGCAAAGCTTTTTGAACAAGTTGGGTATCAACGATCAGCCTGTGAAAGACGAGTCACAGGCAATCAGCTACTATACGTCAACGGATAAATTAGCAAACGCTTTTGCGACGATTGCTAATGGGGGTACTTACCACACCTCAAATTATGTCAATAATGTGGTCACACCGGATAATGTTAAACACGCAGTATCCTCTGATTCTCATCGTGCGATGCGTGCAAGCACGGCCTTCATGTTAACGAGCATGTTAAAAGACGTTATCTCACCGACAGGAACGGCACCAGAGGCGATTATCAATGGTCTTCATCAGGCTGGTAAGTCTGGTTTGAATGGATATGCATCCGGCGCCAATGTACCTGATCGCGCTATTCAAGATGCGTGGATGAACGGGTATACGAAATCCTATGCGATTTCTGTGTGGACAGGATATAAGAGTCCTAATCAACCAGGAAATTACTTGACTTGGGACCAACAAGGATTACCAGAGGAAGTCTATCAGCAAATCATGAGTCAAATCATGGCCAACAAGCCAAACACCGATTGGACAAAGCCGGACACGGTGAAGTCATTGGGAAATGATGAATATGCGGCCACTGATGGTGGCACGACTGTTGAGGATGATCAACCGGCGATGGTACCATCGATTAATGATGCGTCAAGTATTGCAAATGAGTGGCAAGGGGGTGGTCAATAATGGCCGAAGAGATGAAACGCCCGCGTTTGTCGGAGAAGAAAACACCTAAAAATAAGCCGAAAAAACCACACCGTCGCATTAAATGGCGTTGGTGGTTAATTGGCGCTGTGGCAATCATTGTGCTGGCAGGAGCCGCTTATTTGACCGTACAATACATGCAACAAGTGGCATCTTTGAATGCGTCTAAAACTCAGACGCAAGTGTTCAACAAAAACGACGACACGGATGAAAAATCCATCAAAGCCCGTCAGGCATTTGAAAAGAAGTATTTTAAATTGACGACGGAAAATGGACATGATATTCCTGCCGATTTGTCGACGAAGAAAATCGACCAATTAGAAGCTTACGTCCCAAACATCGGTAAAAAATACCGCGACAACTATGAAAAGCAAATTCAGTTGTTACGCGACGAATTAGCCGTCCAAAAAGCGTATTTTGCGTTGTTGACTGATCCTAAGGGAACCACGCTAAAAGATGGGACAACCACGCAGACAATTTATGATTTTAACAAGCAATACTATGACAAATTGACGAAGATTCAAGCAGAAGATGATGGGAACAAATTCGCACCACGGATGATCAACGTGCAGACGACTTTGGGACAAGATGCGCGCAACGTGGACAGCTTATATAGCAGTGTGAACACGTACTTTACCAAAGAATCGACCACGTCGATTATTGTGCATGACGATGTGACCCCAAGCATGCTGCAAAGTCAGTTGTCGGTCATCTCGAATTTGGCGTATGTCTGGCCAAATATGACGTATCTGCGCACGATTTTGAATCAAGCGATGCCGTCAGCGCAAGAAAATCAGGCACGCATTGCCTCGGTTGAAGCACAAGCAGCGGCTGAAGCTTCAAGTAAAAAAGCTGCTTCGGAATCGATTTCAGAATCCAAGAAAAAAGCCAAGGATGATAAAAAATCGTCTTCTTCATCATCAGATGACAAATCAAAAGTTGATAGTAGCTCATCGAGTTCAAAATCAGACAAGCAATAAGTAAAATCCCCGTTCGCGGGGATTTTTTTGTGGTATGCTACTTTTATGGTAAAAATTGCGTTTTCTTCGGACAATCATATCGACGTGAATAAGTTGGATCGCTGGGAAGTTTTGGAGCGGCAGGCGGCTTATTTAGTGCGTGAAAAAATTGATTTTTACGTGATGGTTGGCGATTTTTTTAATGATTTTAATTTGACGTTGCAGTTTGCACGGGATTTGCAAACACGCGTCCAAACGACGACCACGGTGCGTTTTTTGGTGGGGAATCATGATATGGCGGGCGTGAGTTTGGCGGAATTGGAGCAGCCGGTTGACGAGTTGTATTTGCACCACAAAACATTGCAGGTTGCGCCAAATATCCAGTTGGTTGGGAATAATGGCTGGTACAATTATGATTTTGTGGCGCAAGATTATACGTTGGCTGAAATTTTAGCGTTTAAAAACTTGTGGTACGATCGCCGTTTGGATCGCTCGGTGCCGGACTATGCGCGCTTTGAATTGTCGCTGGCGCAATTACGACATGATCTGACAGCGGTGGCTGGCCAACAAACTTTGGTTGCGACGCATTTTGTACCGCGCATTGAGACAATTCAGCGCTTTGAACATTCACGCTTGGATCGAATGAACGCCTTTTTGGGCAGTCGCCGGTACGGTGAATTATTTGATGAACGTGGTGTGCAAACGGTGGTGAGCGGTCATTTACATGTTGGTCAAAAAAGCTTGCAATCGGCAGCGACTTTGTATTATAATAGTGCAGTTGGTTATTCTAACCCGCGCCATCATGAATGGTCGCAACCAGATTTCTTTACCGAATGGAAAAAGCAATTAGTTGTGATTAATTTATAAAAAAGGGTTGCAAAAATCATGTCAGTTTGATATGATATAATAGTTGTTTGGTTATGGGAGTGTAGCGAAGTCTGGTTAAACGCGACGGACTGTAACTCCGTTCCTTCGGGTTCGTAGGTTCGAATCCTACCGCTCCCATTAAAACCCGCACAACTTGTTGAGCGGGTTTTAATCTGTCAAATTGACACCTTGCCCTATAGCCAAGTTGGTAAGGCAGAGGTTTTTGGTACCTCCATGCCCTGGTTCGAGTCCAGGTGGGGCAATTATGAAAGCACATCTTCTGATGTGCTTTTTTTGTTTTTCAAATCCTTGCCTAATTGGTCTAGACTGCTATAATGGAGTAAAGGAAGTGAGATACATGGCAACAGTTTTGACGCATCTTGATTTGTATACGGGTTCACAGCATTTTGCTGATGGTTTTATTCGTTTGGATAAGCAGATTTTAGCGAGTGGGGCGATGGCGGATTTCACGCCGTTGGCTGATGATGTGGTGGATGCGCGCTACACGGGCATGACGGTGGTGCCAGGCTTTATTGATACCCACATGCACGGAGGTTATGGTTTGGACACAATGGACGCGGATCCTGCCAAAATCGATGCGCTGGTGAACTTTGAATTGCGCGAGGGAACGACAACGGTTTTGCCGACGACGATGACGCAAAGTATTGCGAATATCGAAGCGGCTTTGGTTGCGGTGGATGAAGCTGCTCAAACTAATCCGCGGATTGCCGGTATTCATTTGGAAGGGCCATTTATTAGCCATGATTTCCCCGGGGCACAGCCGGCCGAGTTCATTATTAAACCAGATGCGGAGTTGTTGGCGCGCTGGTATGAATTAGCGGGTGGCCGCATTAAAATGGTCACGTATGCGCCTGAAGAGGCCGATGCGGCGTTTGAACAGTTCATGGTGGATCATGACATTGTGGCAAGCATGGGGCACACGAATGCGACGAGTGCGCAGTTGGCCGATCACACGATGACGCACGTGACGCATTTGTATAACGCGCAGCGCGGTTTGCATCATCGCGAACCTGGTGTGACGGGTTATGCGCTGTTGCACGACACGATTCAAGGTGAAGTGATTGCAGATGGTTTGCATGTGGTACCTGACATGCTCGAGCTGGCTTTTCGTTTGAAAGGGCCGCACAAATTAAATTTGGTGACAGACTCAATGCGCGCTAAAGGCTTAGGTGATGGTCAAAGTGAGCTTGGTGGACAAACCGTTTGGGTCAAAGACAAACAGGCCCGTTTGGCGGATGGCACTTTGGCAGGATCCGTTTTGACGTTGGACGAAGCCTTTGCTAATATCCAAAAATTCACGACAGCCGACATTCAAGACGCTGTGCAAATGAGCTCGGTCAACCAAGCACGTGAGCTAAACTTACCGCAAAAAGGTGGTTTAGAAGCGGGCAAAGACGCTGATTTTAACATTTTTAATACAGAATTGCAGTTGCAAGCGACCTATTCTTATGGGGAGCTAGCGGCGCACGACTAGGAGTTATATGGCTGTACCGCGATATATTGAAATTCATAATACTTTACGGGCCAAAATTGAACAAGGCGAATGGCCGACAAAACACCGCTTGCCACCGGAACGCGATTTGGCGGCGCAATTTGATGTGTCGCGGATGACGTTGCGACAAGCGATTGCAACTTTGGTGGACGAAGGGCTGTTGGAACGGCGAGTTGGTTCTGGGACGTACGTTGCGGAAAAACGGGTGCACGAAGCAGCACTTGGTTTGACCAGTTTTACAGCGCTCATGAAAGCCGCTGGCAAACACGCCAGCAGCCGGGTGATTAGTTATCACATTCAAGAACCGTCATCTTCGGAGCAAGAACGCTTGCAATTAGCGCCCGGGGAGCAAGTTTTGTTTATGGAGCGCTTGCGTTTTGGCGATCACGAACCAATTTTGTTGGAGCAAACCACGTTGCCGGTTAGTTTTGTGGAGCCGTTTACGAAATCTCAGCTAACGCAATCGCTCTGGGAAACTTTGGAAAATGCGGGCGTGAAATTAGGGCATGCGAGTCAAGAAGTGACAGCTGCCGCTGCTAATGAACGTTTGTCAGAATTGTTGCAAGTCAAGCGTGGCGCGCCGGTTTTGTCGGTGCGACAGGTGAGTTTGACGGCGGAAGGTAAGCCATTTGAATATGTGCGCTCGTATTATGCGGGTGAACGCTTTGCGTTTACAATTGAACGCTCATAGAAAAAAGCACGTCTAATAAGACGTGCTTTTTTATTTATGTGAAGAAATTTTTGCGAGATAGTCACCCGTGATTTGCACCACGAGGACCAAAATCAAGACCAACAGCGTGGCAACCCACGTGGTGTCGTTGGCAAAGCGGTTGTAACCATATGAAATGGCCATGTTTCCTAAACCACCAGCGCCGATTGCACCAGCCATCGCGGTGAACCCGATGACCGAAATCAACGTCACGGTTGACACGCGAATCAATGCTGACAAACCTTCACGCAAGTAAACGGTGAAAACAATGTCGTTAAATGTTGCACCAATCGCTTGGGCTGCTTCCACGATACCACGATCAACGCCGCCAATTGCGACTTGAACTTGCCGCGCGTAGAAAGGAAAAATACCTAATGATAAAGGTACCAAAGCGGCCGTTGTCCCGATTTGCGTGCCGACAATGGCTTTGGTAACCGGCGCAATAAAGGCCAATAAAATAATGAACGGAATGGCACGGAAAACTGAGACGATTTTGTCAAACCACCAGAACAAAATTTTGTTCTCTTTCACACCACCCGGTGCCGTTAGAACGAGGCCAAAACCAAAAATCAATCCCAACACGCCACCGAAAATCGCTGACCAAAAAGTCATGTAGATGGTTTGACCAATCGCGGTTAACCAGCCGGTATCGCCCGTCCAACCTTGATAAACAACGTTGGGGAATGTTTTTGAAAACCAATCAATCATGCGTTTTGTCCTCCGTTTTTCAGAATGGTTGTGCGGATGTTTTGATCTTTTAAGAAGTCCAAAGCGTTCGTCAAATTCGTGTTTTCACCGGAAAGCACAACAAGCAAACTCCCAACCGGCGTGTTTTGCAAAACTTCGATATTACCGTACAAAATATTAGCCGTCACGCCAAAATCACGATACAAGCGCGTGATAAAAGGCTCTTCAGTGCTTTGGCCGACATAAGAGAGACGGACAAAGAGCTCGTTTGACGCCAAATGGGTGACAGCGGGTTGCGTTTGAATCGTGGCAACGGCTTTGTCGATTGCAGTGGCGGTTTCGATAAATTCTTTGGTCAATTGTTCGCGTGGTTGCGCAAAAATATCTAACAGGCTGCCGCGTTCGATGATTTCGCCATCTTGCATGACGGCGACTTTGTTGGCAATTTCCTTGACTGCTTGCATTTCGTGCGTAATCAACACAATCGTGACGCCTAATTCCACGTTCAATTTTTTCAATAAGGCCAAAATCTGGTTGGTGGTCTTAGGATCCAACGCGCTGGTCGCTTCATCGGAAATCAAAATTTCAGGATCGTTTGCCAAAGCACGGGCGATGGCCACGCGTTGCTTTTGACCGCCGGAAAGTTGAGCGGGGTAGTTGTCCGCGCGATCGCTCAAACCAACCAAATTCAATAATTCAGCCACTTTTTTCAAACGTTCAGCCGGTTTTAACGGACTGTGCGCTAACGCAAAAGCAACGTTTTCCGTTACTGTGCGTTCGTTTAGCAAATTAAAATGTTGGAAAATCATGCCGATTTTTTGGCGACGCTGGCGCAATTCATTTTCACGAATAACGGTTTTTGTTGTGGCATCAGCGGCGCGGTCAAAAAATGATTCACCGTTCACGACCACTTGGCCGCTGGTTGGTTCTTGGAGCAAATTAATGACACGCACCAACGTTGATTTGCCGGCGCCGGAATAACCGACAATGCCGTAAACATCCCCGCGTTCAATGTCGATGGAAACGTCTTTAACGGCGATAATCGCTTTCTTTTTTTGTTGGAAGGTGACGTCGATATTTTTTAAGGAAATCAGTGTATCGGTCATGTTAATCCTCGTAACTTTCAATCAATTTTTCAATAACAGTAATGTGTTGTAAATAATCGCTCAAACGCACGTTTTCGTTAGGCGCGTGATCCAAACTGCTGGGATGACTCAGGCCAATTGAGGCAATCGGCGCATTTAACGCGTGATTGACATAATACATTGGGCCGGTGCCAGGCGAGGTTGGTTGCAGTGAAATTTGATCCGCTCCGCCGTAAATTTTGGCAGCGATATCAGCCAATTTCAAAATCGGTTCGGCACTCATATCCGATCGGTAACCGGGTTCACCCAAAGTCAATTCCGCCACGACATCGTCAAAGCCGTGCTTGTGCAAATGCGCAACGACTTGTTGGAAAGTTTTGTCTGGATCCATGCCGGGGACGAGGCGGATTTCTAATTTGGCGGTGGCTAACGCTGGCAAAACCGTCTTCACGCCTTGGCCGGTATAGCCGCTTTCAATACCCTCCACGTTAATGGTGGGGTTGAAGAACAAATCATGCGTGAAACCGTCAACTTCTAAGAACGGTAGACGCAAACCGGCGCGTTCTTGCAGAACGTCTGGTGTGATTTCTGCGTCTTTTGAGAGCGTTAATTCGCGCGTGTTAGGACGAAGAACATCATCATAAATGCCGTCGATGAGGATTTTGCCTTTGGCATCGCGCAGTGAATTAATCGCAGCGAGCAAACGCCAAGTGGCAGAATCAACCACGGCAGCATATGATGAATGCAGATCGACATCGGCTGAACGCACGCTCAAATTAAACGTGATAATTCCTTTGTTGCCACCGAAAATTTCACGTTGCCCGCGGGCGTTACCGTCGCCACTTTCCCAAATCACCAAATCCACGTTGTTGATTTCTGGGGCGTATTTGGCCAAATATTTATCTAAGCCAACCGACGCATTTTCTTCCATGCCTTCAGCCAAAAAAACGATGTTGACGGGCAGCTGATTGTCATGTGCGGCCAAATACTTAGCCAACGCCGTTAAGCGCGCCGTCAAATGACCTTTATCATCACTGACACCACGGCCGATTAACAAACCGGCTTTTTTGGTCAACGTAAACGGATCGCTTTGCCAAAGTTCCAATGGTTCGGCCGGTTGCACGTCGTAATGGTTGTAAATCACTAACGTTTTCGCGTTAGGACGCGCGCTGTTAAACCGCGCGTAGACAAACGGCGCACCAAATGTTGCATCAATCGTCACGTCACCATTTAATTCCTCAAATAATTTCCCCACCGCAGCGGCGGTTTCCGCCAACGCGCGTTGCTGGGCGGAAACACTAGGCAGCGCGATGAGTTGCGCTAAGGCATCAAGATATTTTTCAGTATAGTTTTGGCTCACGGAGAACTCCTTTTTTGTTGCTATGTACGCTCCCGAGAGGGAGCGGAAACGTGTTACAAGCTTGGGCTGCTAGCGCTAAGTCATGACCACCGAAAATGCGTTGCATTTCCCGCGTTCATAACTTAGCGTACGCACCCCATCGGGCGATGCCTGAACGCTTTGCACACACTTTTTTACTTAACGTCAAACACAGCGACTTCGGCTACGCCGTATTGCTTTTTGATTTCGTCTTTAACTGCTTGTGTTTGGTAAGACTTGACGACGTCTTTGTAGAGTGTCTTGTTCTTGTCTTTGGCGTTAGCGGCGATGAAGTTGTAGTAAGGCTTGATGTCAGCACCGGTTGCTGGTTCCACATAGATGGCCTTTGACAAATCCAAACCAGCGGCGGTGGCGTAGTTCACGTTGGCCACGGCGGCGTCAACAGAATCCAAAGCTTGAATGGTTTGGGACGCGTCCACTTCTTTTAGCTTGAGGTTCTTTGGGTTTGACGTTACGTCTTTGACGGTCAACGTGTCGCCGCTCTTTAACTTAATGATACCAGCTGATTGCAAAACCTTCAAAGCACGACTTTCGTTCGTCGCGTCGTTTGGTAGGGTGATTGTTGCGCCGTCTTTCAAATCATTTAAGTTTTTGACTTTGTTTGAGAAGACGCGCATTGGTGAAACGAATGTGTCACCAATTGACACGATGTCAGTTTTGTTGGCCTTGTTCCAGTTTTCCAAGAAAGGATAGTTTTGGAAGGCGTTCAAATCAATGTCGCCGTCTGCCAAAGCTTTGTTAGGTTGTGAGTAATCCGTAAAGAGCTTGTACTTAAGCGTGATGCCGTACTTGTCTTTGGCAGTTTTTGAAACGACTTTCCAGATGGCGTCTTCTTGTTTTGAATCGGCCATGCGGCCAACGGTCACGGTTTTAGCGTCCGTTGTGGTGGTTTTGTGACCGAAGCTAGCGTAAGCTGCACCGGCAACGACAACAGCGGCGATACCGCCAATAATGTAAGCTTTTTTACTCATAATCAAAATCCTTTCTAGGTGGGAAGTTACTTTAGTTTGATGTCCCAAGCAGTAATCGTTGAACCGTCTGGGTAAGCCTTTTCGTAGGCGTCTTTAGTTGCTTGTGATTGGTAAGCTTTGACGAATTCTTTCAAGATTTTCTTGTTTTTGTCAGCCTTACGAGCGGCGATGACGTTGATCCATTGGTGAGAATCTTGGTTAACGGGTTCGGTGAAGATTGAGTCATCGTTGGTTAGGCCAGCCGTTGTGGCGTAGTTGTTGTTGATGACAGCCGCGCCAACGTCGTCCAATGAACGGGCTGTTTGGGAAGCGTCAACTTCTTTAATCTTCAAATTCTTTGGGTTTGACGTGATGTCTTTAACGGTCGCCGTTGTCAAACCGTCTTTCAAAGAAATCAAACCAGCGTTCTTCAAAACATACAATGAACGTGATTCGTTAGTTGCGTCGTTTGGTACGACGATTGTTGAGCCGTTTGGAATGTCTTTGACATCTTTTGCTTTGTGTGAATAAATGCGGATTGGTGAGATGACCGTGTCACCAATTGACACCAAATCCGTCTTGTTTTTGTCATTCCAGTCATTCAAGAAAGCGTAGTGTTGGAATGCGTTCACATCAACTTCGCCGTCTGACAAAGCTTTGTTAGGTTGTGAATAGTCGGTGAACGTCTTGAATTTAACTGTGATGCCGTACTTGTCTTTAGCCGTTTTAGAAATGACTTTCCAGATGTCTTGGCCTTGTTTTGTGTCAGTCATGATGCCGACAGTGACTGTTTTGTCATCGGCTGTTTTCTTGTCGCTGTGGTTACCAAAACTTAGGTAAGCCGCACCGGCAATGGCGATGGCGGCGATTCCGCCGACGATGTACTTTGTGTTACTCATAATCATTCTCCTCAAAGGTGTTCTTTTTTAATGATGATAGTTGACGTTTTTTGCTGTGAACAAAAAAATCCCTCGTTTCTAAATTACTAGAAACGAGGGAGCCCGTGGTACCATTCTAATGCGTTTTTTGCCAAAACAAAACAACAGCTAAGTAAATAACTGTTGTTGAGATAAGGACAAAAAACCTTATTAACCGTCGGGCAGCGGGCGGATGAGCCATGCCGAATGGTGTGTCCAATAACGAGGACCAAGCCGTACGCAACTAAATGGTAAACCAATTCGTTACGCCCAATCACAGGCCATTTTCGTTGTGCCACGCACGCATGTTTCCACCAACCACATGCTCTCTTTGCTTTGCGACGACAAGTACTTTCCTGATCACATTGTTTAAACGTCAAAAATCTATGTTTGTATGATAACAGGGTTTCTGAAAGTTTGTCAAGCGTTTTCTGGTTTAAATTTCATTTTTCTGGTTTAAAATGAGAAAAACCGTGATTAAAATCATGCTGCCACCCAATAATGACGCGGATCCCACTGCTTGCGTTAAGGTCGTTGAGACAAAAGCACCAATCACAAAAGCGAAAATAACCACCAAAAAAGCCCACGAATGCCGGATTTTTTGCCAATCACGTTGAATGAGGCCGGTCATGAGATGTTCGCCAAAGCTGCGAATGTTGCCAGTGCTCATCACCGTTGCATACGGCATGCCGCGTAATTTGGTAAAACTATTGGCTTGTAATGCCATAAAAAATGAGAGACTGGCGACAAAAGTCGCATCACTTAACGTCTGGGCAAACAGAGTGACCAACACAATGCCGCTGGCTTGCACGAGCAAATTATGTTGTTGCCAAGTGAAACGGCGCTTGGGCAAATACGTTTGTAAAAGCCAACCAAAACCGGCACCCAGCGCAAAAAAGACGACAGGCAACGCAAAGCCAAAGGCGATTTGGTAATGTTGTTTGGCCAAAGCGATGCCACCTTGAATGAGATTTCCGGTCTGCATGCTGGCAAAGCGTTCGTGATGATAATAATAGGTGTAGGCGTCGACAAAGCCGGTGTTTAAACCGAGCAACCAGCCAACGCGTAATTTTTCGGGGGTTGGGTGCATAAAAAACTCCTTTTTTCTTGATTATACTGGATTTGCTTGTGCTTGGGGGAATTTGGTAAGATATAGAAGTAAATTTTTAGAAAAGGAAACGCGGGGCGGGTTTGAAAGCCGCCTACGCTTTATGATTATGCCAAAGTTCAATCCGAAACAAATCCAAATTTATGCACAAACGTTGCAAGACGTTTTGGAAAATGCGGAAAATGCTGCCGAACGCGTCGCACCTTACTTTACAAAGTTGCGTGATGCGATTGACGCGAACACGGTAGCTGACATGCCAGCTGCTGAATTTGCTGAAATCAAATCTGAATTTGATGACGCGGTGGCGGTTTATGCTGATAACGCAGCTAAATTGGCAGCGGCCCAAGCGCCAATTCGTGCCATTGGCGTGCACAAGTCTTTGACGGCCAACTACCAAGCGTATTTTGATGCAACTAAAGCGATGGCTGATGCGGTCAAAATTGACGGTCAAAGCGTTGACATGGCGCCTTTTGAAAAGTCAGAAGATGACCAAGAAGTTTTGAGCGGCAAAATCAACACGAACGTAACGAAGTTGTTGATGAGCTTGCGTTAATGACCGATCACGATTTACAACAATTGGTGGAAAGGGTGTCCCAAACGGCGTTTGGGCAGCCTTTTTTGCATGTGGCGCGTTTTAATCGGCGTTTGAAAACGAGCGGGGGCCGTTATTTGTTGGCCAGTCATGATTTGGAGTTCAATTCAAAATTTGACGGCGATGTGTTGATTGGCATTATCAAACACGAGCTGGTGCACTATCATTTGCATTTGCGTGGCGGCGGTTATCGGCACGGGGATGCGGATTTTAAACGTTTGTTAGCGCAAGTTGGCGGGTCGCGCTTTGCGCCAAACACACCGCACCTGATGTGGGTCTATCGTTGCCAAAACGGTCATGAGCTTTTCAAAGCGCGCCGCTTTGATACTAAACGCTATGTGTGCGGGCAATGTCAGGCGCATTTGACCTTGATTGACCGGCGCGAAGTCGGGTAAAAGCTTGCTATTTTCATGGCGAATCGCTATACTTATTTAGTATTGTGTTTGCGGCCGTGGCGGAATTGGCAGACGCGCAGGATTAAGGATCCTGTGCCCGTTAAGGGCGTGCGGGTTCGACTCCCGCCGGCCGCAGAAAATAAAAATCCCATCGTTTCGATGGGATTTTTTTGTTATTCACTTGTGAATTGTTGTAATTGCAAAGTCTGCGCTTCGTTAATTTCATTATACAAAGCTTGCGCCAAATCTTCGCTGATCGTGCCGTGCTCCAAAGCCTGTTGGACAAAATTATATTCCAACTGGAAGGCTTGGACGAACAAACTCGTCGGCACCGGCACGGCTTCATGTTCGCGATGCCGTAAATTATCAACATAGTGCTCAAAAGAGATGATAACGGCGCGTTGCATATCAGGATCTTGCACATTTTTGTGCACGTCTTTGGTGATAAATGCCGAGGTTTCCGCTAACAAATCATCCAATTGCGCGTGGAAATTATCGTGTTTGACCAGCAGTTCAGGATATTTTTCCAGCATCATTTGCCGGCGATGTTCGCGTTGCTTTTTGGTGACAAAACCACGTCGGAGCATGCGCCAAAGACGCTTTGCTTGGGCAATCTGTTGGTAACTTTGCGTCACGAAGGGAGCAAACGTCATTTGCACACCTTTGACAACTTGCGGTTCGTACAAATTCACCACATCGTCTGAATTCAGATAAGTCAACACGTGTTCAGCCGTGTTTTGTAATTGTTCGCGACTGACTTCGCGGTGACGGATAAAGCCTTTTTGTGATTGGATTTGACTAATCAGTGATTTGCGGACGGTTTTGTCAGGCGTCACATGTTCGAGTTGATCGACCGTGCTGTCAATCATCGCAATGCGAGCGGCCGTCAGTTCATCTTCGGTAAAGGCTTGTTCTTTGGCTGGCAAAATCCGTGGGAACACGAGCGCCGGCACGAGCATACTCAACAAAATTACGACGGTCGCAATCGCAATCAGCTCATCACGATGCGGTACGGTGAGGGGCAAAGAAAACGCCATCGCTAACGTAATCGTGCCGTGCACACCACCCAAAGCAAACACCCAAGCATTCTTCTTACGCGTGCCATCACGGCGACTACCAAACCAATCGCTCAAATGTTCTTGATCGGCCGCGCTGGCCCAGAAAAAACGAATCAGCAACATCGCCACGTAAATGAAAATCGCCATAAATAGCCATTCCAGCGCAACGGTTGGCGCTTGTGACATAAACGCATGGTAAATGCCCGGCAAAGACAAACCTAACATCAAAAAGACTAAGTTGTTAAGCAAAGCGCTCAACGTTTGCCAAATAGTCTGGGTTGTCACTTGCGTGCGCGAAGACGTCAATTGGAGTTGTTGTGATTCAAAATTGTGTAACAAACCAGCCGCAACCGCCGCCAAAATACCAGACGTATGGAAATGTTCAGCGGCTAAATACACGATATAAGGCGTTAATAAACTAATCGGAATTAACGTGGTTTCTGGGGTGATCGCGCGTTGATTCAACAACCAACGCACCCAAATCATCAATTGACCGACAATCAAACCAGCAATAATTCCGCCGCCCACAACATAAGCGAAGCTTTGTAAACTATTGACCCATGAAAATGTGCCGGTTTCAAGCACGGACAACGCCAAACTCAACAAAACCAAACCCGTTCCGTCGTTAAACAGCGCTTCATATTCCAAAGCACGATGCACGCCCCCAGGTAATTTGCTACCAGTTGTCAAAGATTTAACCGCCACGGCATCTGTTGGCGTGACAATTGATGCCAGCGCCATGGCCAATGGCAACGTCCAGTAAGCTTCTAAGTGGTTGGTCACAAAACCAATAAACAGCGCAGTGATCACCGCGAGTCCACCAGAAAGCAAGAAAATCGCATTAAATCGCTGACGCACTTCGCCTAATTTCGTATTGGAACCGTCAAAAAATAGTAAGGGTGCGATAATTAGCACCATGAAAAATTCAGGTTCTAGCTCATAATGATGAAAATAAGGGGTTAAAGACAGCAACCAACCCACGCCGATTAAAATAAAGGCGTCGGGGATTTTGGGGATGAAACTCTTTAAAACGTTGGCGCCAATCACGCCAGCTAGCAACGCAGCCAATAAGTAAAATGTTGTCACATGCACACTCCTTTATAATCAGGTAACCTTATCATTTTAGCACAAACAAACCGTTTGCAACTAAATTCAAAGTGTTGTAAAATAAATTTTAGTCATAACGTAATTATAACGAATGATGAGCCGTCATGCAAACCACTAATTTTGGATGACGCCGCACGGACTCTCTCCTTTATGTGCGAAATCAGTTGCTGGTTTTGAACGACTTTATCCGTGTGTAAACGCCGCGTGGCCCAGCGCGGCGTTTTTTTATGCGGGAAAATTTGACGTGCAATGAATATTTGTTATACTGTTAGTGAAAATAACGAGAGTGAAATTGAGCCCATGACAAAAGTTTTAATCGTAGATGATGAACTGGCTATTGTAACGTTGTTACAATACAATTTGGAACAAGCAGGGTACGACGTTGACGCTGCCGGCGATGGTCGCACGGGGTTAACGATGGCCACGACGGGTGGTTATGACATTATTTTGCTGGATTTAATGTTGCCTGAACTGGACGGCATGGAAGTGTTGCGCTCTTTGCGACAAGAGAAGATTGACACGCCAGTTTTGCTAGTCACTGCCAAAGGCGATGAATTCGATCGAGTTTTGGGGTTGGAACTAGGCGCGGATGACTACATTACCAAACCTTTTTCACCCCGCGAAGTATTGGCGCGCATTAAAGCAGTGGGCCGCCGTTACAATATTGTCACGGAAGCAGCGGCAGTTGAACATGAAACGCCAGTTGATGAAGTGACGTTACAATTTGATGATTTATACATCACACCAGAACGCAAACAAGTGCGCAAAGGCAACAAAACATTGGCTTTGACGCCGCGTGAATATGATTTGTTGTTGTATTTTGCGCAACGGCAGGGACGTGTTTTGGATCGGGAAACGATTTTGAGTCAAGTGATGGGTTTTGAATATACAGGCGAAAGTCGCATGGTGGACATGCACATTTCTAATTTACGGGAAAAAATTGAACAAGATCCCAAGCATCCTTTGTTGCTCAAAACCGTGCGTGGTTTTGGTTACATGTTTGGTGGGGAATAATTGGCGCGGTCATTTCGGTGGAAATGGCCGTTTTTTATTTGTAAAAAATTTCTTTACATAAACGAGACAAAAAACTGACAGCGGTCTTTACAAAAGCCGTGTATATTAATTCTTGTAGCCAACAGATGAACAACTGTTGGGTTTACATTTAATTAATTTAAAAATTTCATTGTCGAGGAGAAAAGACAAACATGGCTAATAAGTGGATTCCAGCAGCAGTTGTTGCGGTTGTAGTAGTAGGTGGGGCAGCATTGTACTTGAACAGTGACAGTCAAAAAGCTAAGAAGGACACATCTTCAGTCGCATCTTCATCTGTTTCAGGGAAGGTGTTGGCATTGGGTTCAACTGCTTTGCAACCTTTGGCTGACGAAGCTGGTAAAGACTTCGCCTCAAAGAACGCTGGCGTTACCGTAACTGTGCAAGGTGGTGGTTCAGGTGCCGGCTTGAAGGGCGCTTTGGATGGTTCAGCCCAAATTGGTAACTCAGACGTTTACGCGGCTGAAAAGTTGGACAAGTCAGATGCAGACAAGTTGGTTGACCACGAAGTTGCCGTTGTTGGAATCGCACCTGTGACAAACAAAGACGCTGGTGTGAAGAATTTGACAACAGCACAAATCAAAGACATCTTTACTGGTAAGGTAACGAACTGGAAAGAAGTTGGCGGTAAAGACGAAAAGATCGTTGTCGTGAACCGTGAAGATGGTTCAGGAACACGCTTTGTCTTTGAAAAGGAAACTTTGGGTGGGGCTAAGGCCATCGACTCACAAACACAAACATCAACTGGTGCGGTGATCACAACTGTTTCATCAACACCAGGTGCGATTGGTTATGTTGGTTTCTCAGGTTTGAAGGATTCAGTTCAAGCAGTTTCAGTTGACGGAGTTGCGCCTGAAAACAAGAACGTTGAAGACAACTCATACAAGATTTGGGCTTACGAACACATGTACACAAAGGGTGAAGCGACTGGTGCAGCCAAAGCTTACATCGACTACTTGACAAGTGACGACGTTCAAAAGACAGTTGTGCCTAAGTTGGGCTTCATTTCAATCGCTGACATGAAGGTTTCAAAGGACATCGATGGCAAGATTACAAACAAGTAATTTTCCAATTGAATAAGAGCTAAAAACGCGCGATGATCGCGCGTTTTTTGTTATACTTAGCTTGTAAAATGGAGGACAAACATGCGCTATTTTTTCATGCGTTGGGCGCGCAATGCTTTCTTTATTATGTCGATGACATTTGCTTTGTTGCTGTTGACACCGGATCGGGTGATGCAATTCCAGTGGGTTTGGATTGGCTGGGTGTTTTTGTTGAGCGGCGCAATGGCGGCGATGAGCGCGTATCGTTGGTGGGAACAAAGCCGCGATATGGCGCTAATTTCAGCGCAATATAAAGAAATGACGAAAAGCTACCGCAACGCCAATCAGGTTTTGTTACCGCCTGATGCGAGTTTGTACCCTTTATCGCGTGAATTTAACGAGATGCAAACGACGGTGCGCAGAGAGTTAATTGCCAATCGTCGGCAAGTGGCGAGTTATGAAACGCTGTTTGCGAATTTGCCGATTGGCGTTTTGACGGTGGATTATCGCCATCGCATTGTGGACATGAACGACGCGGCTTGGCAAATGTTAGAACGGCGGCGCGTGACTTTGCCGACCAACGAGCATGACATTTTAAAGCACTTTATATTAGTAGAAATTATTCGCCGAACGTTTGAAAAACGTGAAAATATTCGCCAAGTGGTGGCGCTTAATATCGGCGGTAAACAGCGCCAAATCGAAATCACAACGTTGTTGCATCAACCCACGAGTGATCGCGATGAAGTGATTGTGTTGTTGTATGATTTGACGACGATGTTGACTTTGGAACAAATGCAAGCTGACTTTTTGGCCAACGCCTCGCATGAATTTAAAACGCCGCTAACGGCGATCAATGGCTTCATTGAAACGTTGCAAGGACCAGCTGGTGCGGATGCTGCGTTGCGCGAACAGTTTTTGGGGATTATCGAAAGTGAAGCGCGGCGGATGACGGATTTGGTGAACGATGTTTTGTCATTGTCTCGCATTCAACACGGCCAAACTGTGGCGGAAAATAGTATCATTCCGCTGGCGCATTTTACCGATGAGTTGTGGCAAACGTTGCAAGAAAGTGCACAACAAAAAAATATCACCTTCAAAAACACGATAGCCCCCGACATAGAAATCAGCAGCACACCCGAAACACTCAAAGCCTTGGTGGTCAATCTGCTCAGCAACGCAGTGAAATATAACCAAGAAAATGGCCAAATCGAAGTCAGTGCGCAAGTTGAAAAAAATGTCTGGTCACTGCGTGTCAAAGACAGCGGGATTGGGATTCCCACCAGTCAACAAACACGTATTTTTGAACGGTTTTATCGCGGGGATGCCTCACGGCAACGGCGCATTGCCGATGGCACGGGCCTTGGTTTGGCAATTGTCTCGGAATTGGTGCAGCAATTAAACGGCCAAATTCATTTACAATCGCAAGTCGGGGTGGGCACGACCTTTACCATTACTTTGCCAAAATAAGGCGTGTAAACGCCTTTACTAGTTCTTTACACAAACCATGTTAATAATTTACAAAAGTGTTTGATAATAGACTAGTAGGGACAAAGTGCGCCCAAAAAGCGCCTTGTTACATTAATTAAGCTTTGAAATGAAGGAGTCTTCTAATGGATGACATTCGTGAGCGTTTGCTCCAAAAATCAGTGGCGACGCGCCGTGATGCGATGGGTAAAGTGTTGAGTTTGGCGGCTTTGCTATTGATTTTGGTCGTGGTGCTATCAATTTTTGTTTTCGTGATTAGCCGAGGCATGGCGACATTCTTTACAAACAAAGTCAACGTGGCCGATTTCTTATTTGGTACCAACTGGAATCCGTCGGTGACGGGCGCTAATGGCAAACCTGAAGTTGGGGCGGCGCCAATTATCGTCGGCTCATTTTTGGTCACGGTTTTGTCAGCGTTGATCGCTACGCCGTTTGCGATTGGAACGGCGCTGTACATGGTCGAAATTTCACCTAAGCGTGGTTACAAAATCATGCAACCAGTCGTGGAATTATTGGTTGGGATTCCATCTGTTATCTATGGTTTCATGGGCTTGACTTTAGTGGTGCCATTCTTGCGTTTGTTGTTCCCCGGGACATCAGGATTTGGTGTTCTGGCCGGAACAATCGTCTTGTTCGTGATGATTTTGCCAACGATTACGTCAATGACGGTCGATGCGTTACGCGCGGTGCCACGTCATTATCGTGAATCAGCGTTGGCATCTGGTGCAACGCGCTGGCAAATGATTTACAAAGTTATTTTGCGCGCGGCGGTGCCGGGTATTTTGACGGCGATTGTCTTTGGAATGGCGCGTGCCTTTGGGGAAGCTTTGGCGGTGCAAATGGTCATTGGTGGTGCGGCTTTGATGCCACATAACTTGATTACACCGGCCACGACTTTGACATCAGTTTTGACATCAGGCATCGGTAACACGATCGATGGTTCTTTGCAAAACAACGTTTTGTGGACACTGGCAATGATTTTGCTGTTGATGTCATTGGTATTTAACATGATTGTGCGTGCAATTGGACGTCGAGGAGAATTGAAGTAATGCGAGCAAAAACAGTTGATAAAATTGCGACCGGCGTGATTTACACAATCTCAGGAATTGTGGTTGTGTTATTGGTAGCGATGCTAAGTTATAACTTGGTGCGTGGTTTACCGCATTTGTCGGTTCACTTTTTGACAGCGATGTCATCGGACTTTGAAGCAGGATCTGGAATTGGGGTTCAACTTTTCAACTCATTTTATTTGTTGATTTTGACGATGTTGATTAGTTTCCCAATTGCGTTGGGTTCAGCGATTTATTTGAACGAATATGCCAAACAAAATTGGTTCACCGGTTTGATTCGCACTGCGATTGAAATCTTGAGCTCATTGCCATCCGTTGTGGTGGGATTGTTTGGTTACTTGTTGTTCGTTATTCAATTCAAAATGGGCTTTTCAATGTTGGCCGGGGCGATTGCGTTGACATTTTTCAACTTGCCGTTGATGACGCGTTCAATCGAAACGTCTTTGGCGCAAATTCCTAACTTGCAACGTGAAGCGGGTGCGGCGCTTGGTTTGAGTCGCTGGGAAACGGTGTTGAACGTGATTTTGCCAGCAGCGGTACCATCAATTGTGACGGGTGTGGTTTTGTCAGCGGGACGTGTGTTTGGTGAAGCGGCGGCTTTGATTTACACGGCCGGACAAAGTGCCACGGCTTTGGATTGGACGGATTGGAATCCGTTTAACGCCGGTAGTCCTTTGAACTTGATGCGCCCAGCAGAAACGTTGGCGGTGCACATTTGGAAAATTAACGCGGAAGGCGTGATGCCCGACGTGCTTCAAGTTTCAGCTGGTGCAAGTGCGGTGTTGTTGATTGCAGTGTTGTTATTCAACTTGTCAGCGCGTCGTTTGGGAAACTGGTTGTTCAAAAAGTTGACATCAGCATAAGTTAGAAACGGACAATAATCATGGAAAATTCTAATATCGAAATTAAGCCGGCCAGCGATTTCATTTCTGAAAATGCGCCGGAACGTTACATTTTAAAATTTGATCCAGCCGAAAAAGAATTGGCTTTGTCAACGGAAAACTTGCAAGTGTTTTATAACGGATCAACGACGCCTTCTTTGAGTGAAGGGGATTTGCAATTTCCACGTCACCACATTACGTCTTTGATTGGGGCTTCTGGTTCTGGTAAATCAACGTTCTTGCGTTCTTTGAATCGCATGAACGACACGGTTGCCACGGTTAAAGGCAGTATTTTGTATCGCGGTTTGGACGTGAACACGCCAGAAGTTGACGTGTACGAAATGCGCCGCCACATTGGCATGGTGTTCCAACGCCCAAATCCATTTGCAAAATCAATCTATGACAACATCACGTTTGCCTTGAAGCAACGGCGTGACTACAAAAAGGCCGAATTGGACGAAATCGTTGAAACGAGCTTGCGCCAAGCGGCTTTGTGGGACGAAGTCAAAGATCGTTTGAACACGAGCGCGTTGGCTTTGTCTGGTGGACAAGCGCAACGTTTGGTAATTGCGCGCGCCTTGGCTTTGAAACCTGATATTTTGTTGTTGGACGAACCAGCGTCTGCTTTGGACCCAATTTCAACCTCACAAATCGAAGACACGTTGTTGGAATTGAAGAAGGATTACACGATTATTATCGTGACGCACAACATGCAACAAGCAGCGCGTATCAGTGATTACACGGCTTTCTTCCATTTGGGAAAAGTCATCGAATATGATTTGACACGGAAAATTTTCACTCGTCCAAAGGTGGAATTGACCAACGACTATATTTCAGGAAACTTTGGCTAAGGAGTGGTAGACATGAGTGAAAAAGAACCCTTGCTATCAACCCAAGATGTGCACTTGTGGTACGGCAAAAAAGAAGCGTTGCACGGCATTAATTTAGATTTTCCTGACCGCGGTATTACGGCTTTGATTGGCCCTTCTGGATCAGGAAAATCAACGTACTTGCGGACTTTGAATCGCATGCAAGATTTGGTGGACGGTATTACCATCACTGGCTCTTTCAAATTTAAAGGTACAGACATTTACGCGCCAACGATGGACACAGTTGATTTGCGTAAGCAAATCGGTATGGTGTTCCAACAACCCAATCCTTTTCCATTTTCAATTTATGAAAACGTGATTTTTGGGTTGCGCTTGGCGGGTGTCAAGGACAAACGGATTTTGGACGAAGCAGTTGAACGGTCTTTGAAACAAGCGTCCGTTTGGGATGAAGTCAAAGACACGTTGCACAAGTCAGCTTTGGGTTTGTCTGGTGGACAACAACAACGTGTGTCGATTGCGCGTGTTTTGGCCACGGCGCCAGAAATCATTTTGTTGGACGAACCAACCTCTGCTTTGGACCCCATTTCTTCACGTAACATTGAAGAAACGTTGTTGCAATTGCGTGATGATTACTCAATTATCATCGTGACGCACAACATGCAACAAGCTTCACGTATTTCTGATCGCACGGCGTTCTTTTTGAACGGTGATTTGATTGAAGTTGACCAAACGAGCACGATTTTCATGAACCCAAGTCGTCAAGAAACACAAGACTACGTTTCAGGACGTTTTGGATAACTCTTAACTTCAGCATGTTTGACAAAAACGTGCTATGATAAGCTTTAGATAGAAGGGATGGCAAATTATGCGACGTTTGTTTGATGAAGAATTAGCAGATTTAGATAACTCATTTACAGAAATGGGCTTGTTGGTGTCACAACGTATTCAAGAAGCGGTGCAAGCTTTTGTGGATCACGATCGTGAAGCAGCGCAAGCCATTATTGACAAAGACCACGAAATTAACGAACGCGAAGCAGTTATTCAAAAGAAAACCTTTGAAATGATTGCTTTGTACCAACCTGTGACGTTGGATTTGCGTGAAATCGTGACGATTTTAAAAGCGGTGTCAGTTTTGGAACGGATGGGTGATTACGCACGAAACATTGCGCAATCAACGATTCGTGTCAAAGGCACCAAACACGTGGCGGAAATCGAAGCGGCTTTGGCGGAATTGGGAAAGTCAACGATCAAAGTGGTGGAAGACGTTTTGAATTACTACGTCAAAGACGACGCCATCGGCGCTGATGACATCGCCGCTCAAAACCACGAACAAGCCGAAGAAGTTCGCGCCATTCGTTTGAAAGTTTTGAACGCGATGAAAGACGACTCAGAAGTTGTCGACTCAGCCGCGGATTACTTGGTGTTGGCCGGCTACTTGAAGCGTATCGGGGATTACTCATCCGACATCGCCGAATGGTTGGTTTACAAGCGCACTGGTAAAATCATCGAATTGAACCCAGGCGAATCATTCTTTATTTAATCATGAAAAACGCACTCAATTGAGTGCGTTTTTTTGTGCCAAAGTTTTATCATGTGATAATGTAACTTTTATCACATGATAATTAATTTTGGGCGTAAAATATAATTTGTAAAGCGTTTTAAAGCGCTTTTTATCATGTGAAATAACAAACGAGGAAAACGACATGAATTTTGTAACGAAGAGTCAACACATCTTGTTGGCAGGAACGATTTTGTTGGGGTTGGCAACACCGGCAGTTGGTAGCGTGTTTGCGGATACGACGAGCACAACAACGACAACAGCAAGTGCGACAACTGGCACCCAGGCTGATTATTTGGCTGCCAACAAAAATGTCACGCTGGCTGACGGCACTTATTTGATTCCAATTCATAACTACAAGACTGGTACGACAACTAGTTCATCAATGGATAAAACGTTGGCTAGTTATGCCAAAGTTGTGGTGGCAAATGGTCAAGCGACGGTTAGTATTACTGTAACTAATGCCAGCACATTTAACATGATGGCCGCTTATCGCTTAGATACACAGTCAACATCAAATGCGGCAGCTGATGTGCAAGCATTATTGTATTCAGACATGACAGGTGATGATACAACAAGCTGGGTTAAAAATACAGCTGATGCTACTGCCGATACACCGAATCTGACTTTCACGCAGACAGTTCCGCTAGCTGATTTAAGTGGTGTGTTGTCGACAGCGATGCATATTCCAGCAGCTGGTCAATACGGTTGGAACACCGCGGATATGGTTTTTGATTTGGCCAATGCGCAAAAATCTGAAAGTTACTCATTCTACCAATCAGGTACAACAACGCTTTCAAGTATGGACAGCATGTTTACAAAGGCGGCCTATGTGCCAACTTCTGATGTGACTGATGCGGTTGTGTTGACGATGACTGATGCGAATTTAGCAGCGGCCTTAAAGTCGTTTACTTTGACAGATAAGGACGGCAAAGTTTACGACGGCACACAAGATGGTGTGAATTGGACCTTTAACTTGCCGCACAGTGTGTTGAACCAAAACTTGGTGGCTAGTGTTGAAGTTTCAACTCCCAATTATTCAGAGAATCAAAAAGCCGATTTGCGATTTGATAATTTAGTTGAAAAACACACCCTGACGGTTAAATACTTTGCTGACTCAGATACAAAAGGCCTTTACACAGTAACGACTAAAGCGATTCCGGCTGTGTTGGGCGAGACATTACAAATTCCTGCCTTAGCTGGTTATGACGATGTTGATGCGCGTGGCACAGTTCAAATCACAGGTGATAACACAGTCGGACTTGAAGTTAAGCGTCACGCGTATAAAATTACGTATACTTACGTGAATACGAAGACAGCTAAACAAATGAAAACATCATCTGCGACGGTTTTGTTTGGACAAAATGCCTATAAAGGCATTTCGGTTCCTGCTGGATATACGGCTGCGACAACAAAGTCAGTAATTGGTGTTGATCAAAGCGGACAACTATTAACATCTAGTTATAAAGTGCCTTTGACACCAAAAACGTACACAACAACGTACAAATACATCGATTCACGCACCGGAAAAACAATCAAAACGGTCAAAAAGACTTACTACACGGGTCAAACAACGACTAAATATCAACCAGCGATTACCGGTTACACAACGCCAAAAGCGGCCAAATTAACCGCACCGGCGAAGAATCAAACGCTAAAAATTAAGTACACGCCTAAAAAATACACAATCACCTACAAGTACGTCAACGTCAAAAATCATAAGGCATTGGCCAAAAATAAAGTGGTTAAAAACGTGGCCTACAACTCAACGCAAAAGCCAAAAGCGATTACTATTAAGGGTTACAAAGCAAAGTCTGTCAAGGCCTTCACGGTAAAAAAGAGTCAAACGTACACCATCTATTACACGAAAAAATAAACGATGGTGACCATCTTGTAAACGCTTGATTAATCAGGCGTTTTTTATTTTAGTGGGGTGGAATTTTTGCTATAATAAGAGCAGATAAAATTTGGAGGACGTGCATGTCAAATAAAAAATTAGTCCGCTCAAAAAATAATCGTGTCTTTGCCGGCGTTCTCGGTGGCATCGCAGATTATTTTGGGTGGCGTGCAAATGTTTTGCGCTGGGGGTTTGTGCTTGTTTTATTGATTGGTATTTTTGCTTCATATAGCAGTATTTTGTTAATTTTGGTGTATGCATTGGCCGCGGTCATGATGCCAAATGAGGGAGGGCAAGCATGAGTTTGATTTTACGATTAGCTGTAAACATGATTCTATTCGTGTTTTTATCACAAGTATTTAGTGGCGGTTTTCACGTGCAAAGCTGGCCAACCGCGTTGCTTGCAGCGATTGTGTTAGCCGTTTTGAATGCTTTAGTGAAACCGATTTTGTTGATTTTAACGTTGCCGATTACGGTGGTGACGCTGGGCTTGTTTATGGTGGTGATTAACGCGTTGATGTTAGAATTAACCGCAACGTTAGTCCACGGTTTCGCTTTTGCAAGCTTTGGTTGGGCAATGGTGATTGCTTTGTTGGTATCGTTAGCCAACATGGCAATTTCGTCAAATATTACCGTAGAACGAATTAGGTAAACACATGGCAAAAAAGAAAGTGGTCACCGTACGTGACTTAATTGAAAATACGCGCTTAGAAGTGGCATTTGGCGCTGATTATATCAATCGGCCGATTGTTACGTCAGACATTAGTCGGCCAAGTTTGGAAATGACGGGTTATTTTGATTATTATGCACCTGAGCGCGTGCAGTTAATCGGGATTACAGAAACGTCCTTTGTCAAGCGCATGACGGCGCCGGAACGCAAAATCATTTTCCGGAAAATGGCGCAAGCAGACACACCAGCTTTTGTTGTGTCAACGGGGTTGGATATTCCGTTGGAATTGCAAGAAGTTGCCGCTGAAATGCAAATTCCGATTTTGACATCGCGTTTGACGTCTTCGCGCATTTTGTCCAACATGAGTTATTATTTGGACGCGCAGTTGGCTGAACGCAAGTCCGTACACGGCGTTTTGATCGATGTGCACGGACTTGGAGTTCTGTTGACGGGCGATGCCGGCATCGGCAAAACTGAAACGGCGTTGGAATTGATTCAACAAGGCAAAGCGCGTTTGGTGGCGGATGATCGCGTGGATATTTACCAACAAGACGAAGAACGTTTGATTGGGGAACCAAGCATGGTTTTGCAAAACTTGATGGAAGTGCGCGGTGTGGGCATTATTGACGTCCAACAAGTCTACGGCGCGATTGCCGTGCGCACGCATGCGACCGTCACGCTCAATATTCATTTATCAAACGCGACGATCGGCGAAGGCGGCTTTGACCGTTTAGGCACCCAAGGCGACACGTTAAAAGTGCTTGATGTGGAAATTCCACGCATGGTCATTCCCGTCACGCCTGGGCGTAACACGGCCAGTGTTGTTGACGCAGCCGCATTGAAATTCCGCACGCAAAACATGGGCTACGATGCGTTGAAAACTTTGGAAGAACGTATGACAACTCAAATGGTGGAAAATGCCGATGATATTCCACCGCAAATTCATGAATTAAGAAAGTAGGAAACGTGCTCCAGGATTCGGAATGCGACGGTGTAAGCCATTGCCACGCAAAATCACGTTGTGATTTCACGCGTCAACCACTTACACGATGCATCCCGTTTCGGCAAAAGCCGAAACCATCCTTGCGCACTCTAATCATAATGACAAAATTAGCAGTCTTAGGCGCCGGTTCTTGGGGAACGGCTTTGGCACATGTTGCTGCACTAAAAACAACCAACGACGTACGCATTTGGTCGCATAACGCTAACCAAGTTGCCGAAATCAACCAACGTCACACCAATGCGAAATACCTGCCTAATGCCACATTAAGTGATAACTTAGTTGCTTATGCAGACATGGCTGAAGCCGTTGCGGGGGTAGATGTGGTCCTGAGCGTCGTACCCACGAAAGCTACGCGCGAAGTTGCGCGCCAATTAGCCGATATTTTGGCCGAACAAGCGCACACCGTTATTATCGCGCATGCGACAAAGGGCCTAGAACAAGGGACTTTCAAGCACGTATCAGAAATGTTAGCCGAAGAAATTCCAGCGCATAATCGCGCAGCGATTGTGGTGATTTCCGGACCATCTCATGCTGAAGATGTTGTGAAAAACGACATCACGGCCGTTTCGGTAGCCAGTGACATCGAAGCCGCCGCGCAAGTGGTGCAAGAAACCTTTGCTTATGGTTACTTCCGGCCTTACTTAAACCATGATTTGTATGGCTCAGAATTGGTTGCTGCTTTGAAAAACATTATGGCTATTGGTTCGGGTGCTTTGACGGGCTTGGGCTACGGCGATAATGCCAAAGCAGCTTTGCTGACGCGCGGTTTGGCAGAAATGATGCGTTTGGGCGAAGTGCTTGGTGTGCCGGGCTCAACTTTTGTTGGTTTAGCCGGAATTGGGGATTTGATTGTGACGGGGATGTCACCAAACTCCCGTAATTACCGCGCGGGCCAACAATTGGGTGAAGGCAAAACTTTGTCAGAAGTCCAAACTGACATGGGCATGGTAATTGAAGGCGTTGGTACAACAAAAGCCGTGCACGAATTGGCTTTGGCCAAAAACGTGGATATGCCAATCACGGCTGCCATTTATCGTGTTTTGTATGAAGAGCAACCGTTGGTGGAAGCGATTACAAGTTTGATGACGCGTGATTTGAAAGCTGAAGACTAAACCGTTATAATACAATTATCAAACGAAAATCTCTTGAAGAGATAAAGGAGTTGACTCATGAAACCTGTACGTAAAGCGATTATTCCAGCTGCTGGATTGGGAACGCGCTTCTTACCAGCGACAAAAGCATTGGCAAAAGAAATGTTGCCAATTGTCGACACGCCAACGATTGAATATATTGTGCGTGAAGCCATTGAATCTGGCATTGAAGAAATTGTCATTGTTGACGGAAAGTCAAAGCGTTCAATTGAAGATCACTTTGACTCAAACCCTGAATTGGAAAACAACTTGCGTGAAAAAGGCAAGGACGCTTTGTTGAAAATTGTTGAAGAAACAACCGACATCAACTTGTACTTCATCCGCCAAAGTCACCCAAACGGCTTGGGAGATGCCGTTTTGACGGCCAAAGCATTTATCGGCGACGAACCATTCGTGGTGTTGTTGGGTGATGATTTGATGACGGACGAAGTGCCTTTGACAAAGCAATTGATTGACCGTTACAACGAAACTGGTGAATCAACGTTGGCCGTGACGAAAGTGCCACACGACGAAGTTTCCGCTTACGGTGTGATTGATCCAGCCGCTAAGGTGACTGATGGTTTGTACCGCGTGAAGACATTCGTTGAAAAGCCAGCTGTTGACGAAGCACCTTCTGATTTGGCGATTATCGGTCGTTACTTGTTGACGCCTGAAATCTTTGAAGAATTGGAAAACACACCTTTGGGAAAGGGTGGCGAATTGCAATTGACAGACGCCATCGATTCTTTGAACAACCGTCAACACGTTTATGCCCACGAGTTTAAGGGGAAGCGCTTTGACGTTGGTTCAAAAATTGGTTTCTTGACAACCAACATTGAATTTGGTTTGGAACACCCAGAAACTGCTGAAGGTTTGAAGGCTTATATCAAAGATTTGGCGGCGAAGTTAGATTAATTTATGCAATTGCTGATAGAAACCACACGTCTTTGTGGAACTTCTGTCAGCAATTTTTGCATCATAAGGACAAACCGCGTCCTTGCCGAAAAGGGGCTGCGGGTGTACAATGAATTAACAAAAAGTAAGGAGGTCGTCATCAAATGAAGCAGTATGACGTGATTATTATTGGAGCGGGACCAGCCGGCATGACGGCGGCAACGTACACTTCACGTGCCGATTTGTCGACCTTGATGTTGGATCGTGGTATTTACGGTGGGCAAATGATGAACACCGCTGATATTGAAAACTATCCTGGTTTTGATAATGTCCAAGGGCCAGATTTGGCGGAAAAAATGTACCAATCATCACAACAATTTGGTGCAGAATACGGCTTTGGCACGGTGCAAAGTGTTGAAGACCGGGGCGCGGTTAAATATGTGAAGACGGACATGGACGAATATGAAGCCAAAGCCGTGATTATTGCAACGGGTGCTGAACACGTGCATTTGGGCCGTGACGGCGAAGAAGCTTACCAAGGACGCGGCGTGTCTTACTGTGCGGTTTGTGATGGCGCATTTTTCCGTGGCGAAGATTTGGTCGTTGTTGGTGGCGGTGATTCAGCCGTTGAAGAAGGCATGTATTTGACGCAATTGGCTAAGTCGGTGACCGTTGTTCACCGCCGAGAAGCTTTGCGTGCACAAAAGATTTTGCAAGATCGTGCTTTTAAAAACGACAAAATGAACTTCATGTGGAATACAGAAGTCGTCGACGTTTTGGGTGATGATAACAAAGTCACTGGCGTGCAAGTGCGTGATGTGAACACCGGCGAAGAACAAACGATTGATGCTGGTGGGATTTTCATTTATGTTGGGATGAAGCCTAATACGGCTGAATTCCAAAATTTGCCAATCTTGGATGAAGAAGGTTGGGTCGTGACTAATCACAAGATGGAAACGGCCATTCCGGGGATTTTTGCGATTGGAGATGTCCGTGGTGGGCAACTTCGTCAAGTCGCAACGGCTGTTGGTGACGGTGCTTGGGCCGGTCAATACGCCTACGAATACATTGCAGCTTTGGATGCTGCAGCCGTAACTGAATAACGTTAAGCATGTCATTTGGCATGCTTTTTTTATAATTTTTGTAAAGATGACAGCGGTTTCATGGGAAATATGCTATGATAAAGCTAATAATTTAACGTGAGGAATGATCACATGAGTTGGCAACAAACTTTGAATAACTGGCAAAATGCAGCTTTGCCACAAGATTTAAAAACAGAATTGGATGCGTTGACACCAGCGCAACAAGAAGATGCGTTCTATCAAAATTTGAGTTTTGGTACGGCGGGCATGCGTGGTATTTTGGGCGTGGGCACGAATCGCATGAACATTTTTACAGTGCGTCAAGTGACGGAAGCTTTGGCACGTTACATTGATTCTTTGGGCGCAGACGCGCAGGCTCAAGGTGTGGTGATTAGTTATGATTCGCGTCATTTTTCACCAGAATTTTCACAAGAAGCCGCGCGGGTTTTGAGTGCACATGGCATTCGCGTTTACTTGTTTAGCTCTTTGCGTCCAACGCCGGAATTGTCATTTGCGGTGCGTGATTTCAAAGCGGCGGCTGGGATTATGATGACTGCTAGTCACAATCCAAAAGAATACAACGGTTACAAAGTTTACGGCCCTGACGGTGGTCAAATGGCGCCTGATGCGGTGAAAGTCGTGGTTGACGAATTACCAAACGTGGATCCATTTGCCGTTGTGGTAGATGAAACGGACGCGCATGTGACATTGGTTGATGCGCAAGTGGATGCCAAATATTTGGCGGAATTGACGGCGGTGACGGTGGATCGTGATTTGATTGCGCGCGAGGGGGCGGATTTGAAGTTGGTCTTCACGCCTTTGCACGGAACGGGTCAATTCATTGGTGAAAAAGCTTTGCAACAAGCCGGCTTTACTAATTACACGATTGTCAAGGAACAAGCCGTGATTGACGGTGATTTCCCAACGGTCTCAAAGCCAAACCCAGAAGAAGCCGACGCTTTGGCAATGGCGATTGATTATGCCAAGCGCGAAGGGGCGGATGTCGTGATTGGCACGGATCCAGATGCGGATCGGATGGGCGCTGCGGTGCGTTTGGCGGACGGTAGCTACCAAGTTTTGAGTGGGAACCAAATTGCTGGTATTTTGGTGAATTATTTGTTGACCGCTAAGCAAACCACGAACACACTGCCTGAAAATGGGGCGATTGTGACGTCAATTGTGTCATCACGTTTTGCTTCAGCGATTGCGCAAAGCTTTGGGGTGACAACGTTTGACGTGTTGACAGGCTTTAAGTACATTGCGGAGACGATTGAAAAGTTTGAAGCGACGGGTTCACACGAATTCTTATTTGGTTTTGAAGAGAGTTTTGGTTACTTGGTGAAGCCGTTTGCGCATGACAAAGACGCAATTCAAGCGCTGATTTTGTTTGCGGAAGTGGCGGCTTATTACAAGTCGCTTGATCAAAGTGTCGCCGATGGTTTGAATGAATTGTACGCAAAGTTTGGTTACTTTGCGGAAAAAACCATTAGTTTGAGTTTTGACGGTGTGCACGGCGCTGAAGAAATGGCGGCTGTGACTGCTGGCTTGCGCGCAGAGACACCAACAGCAATTGGTGGCGAAGCGATTGCGACGGTACAAGATTTCAGTACGAGTCAAGAAATCACAGACGGCGTGACGACGACTTTGGCACAACCAAAAGCCGATGTGATCAAATACTGGTTGGCGGATGGCTCATGGGTAGCGGTTCGACCTTCTGGAACAGAACCAAAGTTGAAATTGTATGTCGGCGTCAAGGCCGACAGCCAAGCAGCCGCTGATGACAAATTGGCCGCAATCGAAACAGATTTGCGTGGTTTGGTGAAGTAAGTTTGGGCGTGACATACACATTTAAAAGGTAGCTGTGGCTGCCTTTTTGTGAATAGAGGAGGTTTATTTATGGGGATGCATCAATATTTTTTGGGCATGAATCAGCTAGAAATGATTCAACGAGCGCCGGGATTTTTCAAATATCAACCGCACTCTGTGGCGGCACATTCTTGGAAAGTGACACAGTTTGCGCAGTTTTTGGCCGATGTTGAAGAACAAAACGGCGCTCAAATCGACTGGAAAGCGCTGTACGAAAAGGCGTTGAACCACGATTACACCGAGCGTTTTGTCGGTGACATCAAAACGCCGGTGAAATACGCGACTGCGACGTTGCGCTCGATGCTTGCGGACGTGGAAGATTCGATGACGGAAAGTTTTATCCGCAGTGAAATTCCCGAAGCGTTCCAAGCCGCGTACGAACGGCGTTTGGGCGAAGGCAAAGACGATAGTTTGGAAGGGCAATTATTAGCGGTTGCCGACAAAGTTGACTTGCTGTATGAAGCCTTTGGTGAACTGGAAAAGGCGAACCCAGAACCAGTTTTTGTGGCGATTTTCCAAAGTAGTTTAGAAGCGCTGGCTGCGTATCAAAATTTGGCCAGCGTCCAGTATTTTGCACGTGAAATTTTGCCGGAATTGTTCCGCACTGATTTTTTGAAGCGTGATGAGTTGCAAAGTTTAGCGACGAGTTTGTTAGGGAATCCTGCTTAGTGCGGGATTTTTTTGTTGACTTGACATGGGTCTTAAGGCATAGGTTTATAATAGTAATGATCCTGCAGGAGGAAATAAAATGAACGTTCATGAAGTTGCAAAAGTAGTTGATCTTACCGTTGATGCCGTGAAGTATTATGAAAAAATGGGAATGATCGCGCCAGTTCCTAGAAATGATAATGGTTATCGCAATTACGGTCAGCCACAGATTAATCAGTTAATTTTTGTTAAAAAATTAAGACGTGGTGGTTTGCGAATTGACACAATTAAAAAATACATGGCGCTCTACATTGCCGATCGGGTGGGCACACACGATGAGCGACGAGCGTTATTGCACAAAGAATATCGACTTTTAACAGAAAAAATTAATGAGTTGAACGAAACGCGCGAAGTATTAGCCGATAAATTACAGAATTACTATCGCGTCGAAAATTTAGAGGATACTTTGCTGATAGACGAAAAAGGAGAAAAATGATGAAAGATCAAGTATGGTTAGTTACCGGTAGTTCCACTGGATTTGGTCGTAAATTAGTTGAGGAACTAATTGCGCAAGGCATTAAAGTTGTTGCAACAGCTCGTAAAGTTGAAACTTTAGACACTTTACCCTCGACTTCAGAAACAAAAATTTTAAAGCTTAAACTAGATGTCACCAATCATGATGACGTAACAAACGTTGTTTCAAAGGCAATTAATTATTTTGGTCATCTTGATGTACTAGTTAATAATGCTGGTTATGGTTACGCTGGTGCGATTGAAGAATCTGATGAAAATGCTGTTAGAGAAATGTTTGAAACTAATTTTTGGGGTGTGTCTGATATGACACGAGCAGTGCTACCATATTTTCGTGAACAAAAAGCGGGACGCATTTTAAATATCACATCAATTGGTGGACTGGTTGGTGTACCGACGTTTGGCTACTATAACGCAACCAAGTTTGCGGTCGAAGGTTTTGCCAATGCTTTGTCTCAAGAAGTGAAGCCGCTTGGTATTCAAATTACAAATGTTGAACCAGGTCCTTTCCGAACAGATTGGGCTGGTCGTTCAATGACGGGTTCAGTTCATGCTATTGCTGATTATGAAACAACCGCTCATGCGCAACGGGAGATGACAAATCAACGATCTGGACAACAAGACGGCTCGCCAGAGTTGGCTGCGAAAGCGATGGTTAAATTAGCGCAATTGGATGAACAACCTTTGCATTTTGTAGCAGGAATTAATGCTTATGAGCGTGCAACCAATGCTTTAGAAGGAACGCTTTCAGAATTCAAGAAGTTTAAAGCAGATGCAACGCATTTGAATTATGGTGATGAAGATTATTGGCAATAAATAGTTAAAAAGTTGGGTACGATGCTATCCAACTTTTTATTTTATTTATTTACGAACAGATGTTCTTTTTGGTATAATAAATATACGATAAAAAGAGGGACTATTATGCGCGAAAAATCCGTGACACACCACGATTTTGATGTGGTTTCACAATATGAACCGACCGGGGATCAGCCGGCGGCGATTGACAAATTAGTGACTGGTTTGACTAACGGTTTGAAGGAACAAGTTTTGTTGGGGGCGACAGGAACGGGAAAGACGTTTACGATTTCCAACGTGATTGCGCAGGCCGGCAAACCAACTTTGGTGTTGAGTCATAACAAGACGCTGGCCGGGCAATTATATACTGAATTCAAAGAATTTTTCCCGAACAACGCGGTGGAATATTTCGTCAGTTATTATGATTATTATCAGCCGGAAGCCTACGTGCCAAGCTCTGACACCTATATTGAAAAAGACAGTTCGGTCAATGATGAAATTGACAAATTACGTAACTCAGCGACAGCGTCGCTTTTTGAGCGTGATGATGTGATTGTGGTGGCGTCGGTGAGTTCGATTTTTGGATTGGGTGATCCGCATCAATACCAGCAACACGTGATTAATTTGCGCGTGGGCAACGAATATGGCCGCAACGAGCTGATGCGGGATTTGATTGACATTCAATTCACGCGCAACGACATTGATTTTCATCGAGGGACTTTTCGGGTGCGCGGTGATGTGGTTGAAATTTTCCCGGCATCTTCTGATGAAAACGCGATGCGCGTGGAATTTTTTGGGGACGAAATCGACCGGATTCGCCAGATGAATGCGTTGACGGGCGAAGTTGTTCGCGAGATGGATTTTGTTTCTATCTATCCCGCCAAACATTTTATGACCGATGATGACACGTTGGAACGGGCTTTGAACGGCATTCGCGCGGAAATGGAAGTGCAAGTTAAGCAATTTGAGGCAGAAGGCAAATTGATTGAAGCGCAGCGCATTCGGCAACGGACTGAATATGATTTGGCGATGCTAGAAGAAATGGGCTACACCAACGGCATTGAAAACTATTCACGTTGGATGGACGGGCGCAGTGCCGGCGAACCGCCGTTTACGCTGTTGGATTTTTTCCCCGAGGATTTTTTGATTGTTGTTGATGAAAGTCACGTGACGATGCCGCAAGTGCGCGGGATGTATAACGGCGATAAGGCGCGCAAACAGACTTTGGTAGATTATGGTTTTCGTTTGCCGAGTGCGTTGGACAACCGGCCGTTGCGTTTGGAAGAATTTGAACAGCATGTCAACCAAATTATTTACATGTCGGCCACGCCAGGTGTTTATGAAGAAGAACGCGTGCCAAAGCGCGATGTTGCACAACAAATTATTCGACCAACGGGTTTGCTAGATCCTGAAGTGGAAGTGCGGCCGGTGATGGGCCAAATTGATGATTTGTTAGGCGAAATCAATGCGCGTGCCGAACGCAACGAACGTGTTTTTGTGACGACTTTGACGAAGAAAATGGCGGAAGATTTGAGCGATTATCTCAAAGAAAACGGCGTGAAGGTCAAATATTTGCACAGTGACATTAAAACGTTGGAACGCACGGAAATCATTCGTGATTTGCGACTGGGCAAGTTTGATGTGCTGGTCGGCATTAATTTGCTGCGAGAAGGAATTGACGTGCCGGAAGTGAGTTTGGTCGCGATTTTGGACGCCGACAAAGAAGGATTCTTGCGTAATGAACGATCGCTGATCCAAACGATTGGGCGCGCGGCACGAAACAGCAACGGGCGCGTGATTTTGTATGCGGATAAAGTGACGGATTCAATGCAACGTGCCATGGATGAAACCGCGCGTCGTCGCGAGATTCAAATGGCGTACAACGCGGAACACGGCATTACGCCGCAGACGATTATCAAAGCCATTCGTGATAATATTTCTACGGGTCGTGATGTTGAAAGTGCACCGATTGTCGATTTGACGCAAGTCGCATTTGCTGATTTGCCAAATGATGAACAACAAGCCATGCTCGCAAACATTGAAGAGCAGATGAAAGCCGCAGCGAAGGCGTTGGACTTTGAAGAAGCGGCGGCGTTGCGTGACACGTTGATGGATTTGAAGTCCAAAATTTGACACGCACGTTATAATTAAAATAAAAACTGGAGGCCACGATGGCTAGCACAGAAATCAAAATTCGGGGCGCACGGGCGCACAATTTGAAAAATATTGACGTCGATATTCCAAAAGACAGCTTGACGGTCGTGACTGGTTTATCCGGTTCCGGCAAATCATCGTTGGCGTTCGACACGTTGTACGCCGAAGGGCAACGGCGCTATGTCGAAAGTTTGAGCAGTTACGCGCGCCAATTTTTGGGGCAAATGGACAAGCCAGATGTTGATTCGATTGATGGTTTGTCACCAGCGATTTCGATTGACCAAAAAACGACCAGCAATAACCCGCGTTCAACGGTGGGAACGGTCACAGAAATTAACGACTACTACCGGTTGCTTTTTGCGCGCGTGGGTAAGCCTGACGCGCCAAAAGACGGCACGATTATTTTGCAAACCATCGATCAAATGGTGGAGCACGTGTTGCATACGCTCCCAGACGGGACGCGGTTGCAAGTGTTTGCACCAATTATTCAAAAACAACGCGGCTCACACGCCAATGCGTTTGCGCAAATGAAAAAGCAAGGGTACGTGCGTGCGCGTGTTGATGGCGAAATTATTGAGCTGGACGGTGAAACACCGGATTTGGTCAAAACAAAAAATCATGACATTGACGTGATGATTGACCGGATTGTCTTGCGCGATGACGTGCGATCGCGCTTGTTTGATTCGCTGGAAGCTGCGACGCGTTTGGCAGATGGTCAAGTGATTGTGGAACCGGTTGGGCGCGGTGATGACGACGTACCGGCGCCTTTGAAGTTTTCGGATCATTATGTTGGTGCGTTGCGCAATTTCCGGGTTGGTCGGTTGGAACCACGTTTGTTCAGTTTTAATGCGCCGCTTGGGGCGTGTGAATTCTGTCAAGGTTTGGGCGTGACGCGGGAAGTCGATGAAGATTTGGTGGTGCCAGATGATAATTTGACGTTGCGCCAAGGCGTGATTGCACCTTGGAATCCGATTTCATCGAACTACTATCCTGAAATGTTGGCACAGTTTGCCGAACAATTCGAGATTGATTTGGACACGCCATTTAATGAATTGACGCAGGCGCAGCGGGATTTGATTTTGCGCGGATCAGGTGAGCGGACATTCCATTTTCATTATGTGAATGATTTTGGTGGTGTGCGTGATGTTGATGTGCCGTTTGAAGGGGTTTTGCGTAATATCGAACGTCGTTTTAACGAGACGAATTCTGACTTTACCCGTGATCAAATGGCGCAGTACATGACGGAATTAACGTGTCAAGCGTGTGGCGGTTACCGTTTGAATCCAGCGGCTTTGTCAGTTAAAGTCAATGGCAAACACATTGGTGAAGTGGCCGAATTGGCTGTGAGTGACGAATTGGCATTCTTTGAAGCGGTGGCTTTGGGCCAACAAGATGCGGAAATTGCGGCACCGATTTTGAAGGAAATCAAAGACCGGCTGGGCTTTTTGGAATCGGTTGGTTTGAGTTATTTGACGTTGAGTCGCGCCGCGCGGACGTTATCCGGTGGTGAAAGCCAGCGGATTCGTTTGGCAACGCAAATTGGTTCGAACTTGTCGGGCGTTTTGTATGTGTTAGACGAACCGTCAATTGGTTTGCATCAACGCGACAACGACATGCTGTTAGCCGCGATGCGACGCATGCGGGATTTGGGGAACACGTTAGTCGTCGTGGAACACGATGAAGATACGATGAACGCGGCGGATTATTTGATTGACGTTGGACCAGGTGCTGGTATGCGCGGTGGGCAAATCATCGCGGTCGGCACGCCAAAAGAAGTCGAAGACAATCCAGAATCGTTGACGGGACAGTATTTGTCCGGGAAAAAATTCATTCCAGTGCCAACTTCACGGCGAGACGGCAATGGAGAATTTATCAAACTGACCGGCGCTGCGGAAAATAACTTGAAAAATGTGAATGTGCAGTTCCCATTGGCCAAATTCACCGCGGTAACAGGTGTTTCGGGCTCTGGTAAATCAACGCTGGTCAATAGCGTTTTGAAGCGTGCTTTGAAACAAAAACTTAACGGCAACTCGGAAAAACCCGGTAAATACAAGTCGATTGATGGTTTGGACAATATTGAAAAAATCGTTGACATCGACCAAAGCCCAATTGGGCGCACACCGCGCTCGAATCCGGCGACGTATACCGGTGTGTTTGATGACATTCGTGATTTGTTTGCGCAAACAAATGAAGCCAAAATGCGCGGTTATAGCAAAGGCCGCTTCTCGTTTAACGTCAAAGGCGGGCGCTGTGAAAACTGTCGCGGGGACGGGATTATCAAAATCGAGATGAACTTTTTGCCCGATGTGTACGTCGCCTGTGAAGTCTGTGAAGGCAAGCGCTACAACTCTGAAACGTTGGAAGTGACGTACAAAGGCAAGTCAATTGCCGACATTTTGGACATGACAGTTGATCAAGCCTTGGAATTCTTCGCACCAATTCCAAAGATTGCACGCAAGTTGCAAACGATTGTGGATGTTGGTTTGGGTTATGTGCAACTCGGCCAAAGTGCGACCACTTTGTCTGGTGGTGAGGCGCAACGTATGAAGTTGGCGTCGGAATTGCACAAGAAGGCGAATGGCAAGAACTTCTACATTTTGGACGAACCGACAACGGGTTTGCACGTGGATGACATTGCGCGGTTGCTTGAAGTGTTGCAACGTTTGGTGGATCAAGGCAACACGGTTTTGGTGATCGAACATAATTTGGACGTGATCAAAACAGCAGACTGGATCATCGACATGGGACCAGAAGGTGGTGCCGGCGGTGGTACAGTTTTGGTAGAAGGTACGCCGGAAAAAGTGATCAAGAGCAAAAAAAGCTACACAGGAAAGTATTTGAAACAAGTCATTGAACGTGATTTGGCGCGGATGAAAGCCCATGCGTGAGTTGAATTTACAAGATAGACGTGTGATGAAAACAAAAAAAGCCTTGCAAGAGGCTTTTTTCGCATTGATCAAAGAAAATAGCATCAGCAAAATCACCGTGAAAGCTTTGGTGGAACGTGCGGATGTGAATCGCTCAACTTTTTATGACTATTATCCTGATTTTGAAACGTTCATTGACGAGCTTGAAAATGAAATTTGGAATGATATTCATATTGGTTTACGGATTGATATTGCGGCGCGCCAATTGGAATTAGCGCGCATTTATGACATGCGTGAGGCATTCAAACTATTGGTCGGGGCACACGGTGACGTGTTATTTATGGTCAAATTACGCCAACTGATTCAAGAAAATTGGCGTGAAATGGCCATTTTGTCAAAGTTAACCATCCCTGAAAAATACGCCGTTGCGGCCATTGCTGGCCTATTTACGGAAGTTTTGGGCACTTGGATACGCGATGATTTTCAAGAGTCGCCTGATGAAATGGGCAAAATTTTAGCAATTCTGGTTGAGGGATTGCCGGAACGGTTATTTCATTTGAAAACCGACATCTAGAACTTAATTGTCGGTTTTCCGACAAGATGAGCGCGTTTGTGTTGGTTTTCTCCTGCTTTCATTCGTATGATAAAGATATCTAAAGAAAGTAGGTGCGATGATGCAACTTGTAGCAACGAGAATTATTACGGATGACGTCGATCAATTATTGGCTTTTTATGAACAAGTGACCGGCCTAAAAGCGGTTCGCTTGCACCCGTTGTTTGGTGAAATCCAAACTGGACACGGTCATTTAGCCATTGCTAGTTCACAAACGGTGCCTTTGCTGGGCAAAAATGCCGCCGAAGCGCGCGCTAATCGTTCAGTGATGTTGGATTTTATGGTGAATGATGTTGATGCAACTTATGAACGTTTGCAGGCGCTGGACATCACATTTGTAAACGAACCAACGAATATGCCGTGGGGCAATCGCTCTTTATTGTTCCGTGATTTGGATGGTAATTTGGTTAATTTCTTTACACCATTGGATGCAGCGGCCAAAGAACGCTTTAACTAAGAAACGTCTGACAACCTTTTAAAATATCAAAGTGATATAATCATGATATAAATAACTGGGAGGTTATGCGAATGGATGTATTGTTTGGTATTGGATTAATTGTTTTAGCGGTGGTGGAATTTGTGATTTCATTGTATGGATTACGCGTTTATGGGCGTACGGTTACAACACAGACCTCGCCGTTGACGGTTTTTGGTTATTGGTATGGCCTGTTTTTCGCAGTCGTTTTATTGTTGGTTGGCTTGAATGTAGTATTCTAAAAAAGCGATTCGTTTTAACGAATCGCTTTTTTGTTGCGGGCCAAATCGTGGAGTGTTTTGAGCGCGCGTTTGCGGGTTTTGATGTTGGGACTTTTGAGTTCGCGTTGCGCTGTGGCGTAGCTTAGTTTGTTGGTCATGATCAATACTTCCTTACTTCCTTTTGCTTACTAAAAATAAGTATAAAACAATCCGTGAAAAATGCAAGCAATATGCTGCAGTGGTATAATAGAGAAATCGACGAAGAGAGGAATGTGCCTGTGGGCACAGCATTCAGATGAAAAAAGTAGTCATGATTGGTGGTGGATCGGGTTTGCCGGTCATTTTAAAACCATTGGTGCAGCAAGACGTTGATGTGACGGCGATTGTCACAGTGGCGGATGACGGGGGTTCTTCCGGCGTTTTGCGCGATTATATTAACATTGTGCCGCCCGGCGACATTCGTAATATTTTGGCCGCGATGGCGCGGATGGACGATGAATTTTTGAAAGTTTTCCAGTATCGCTTTGATACGAAGGATGATTTTTTTGCCGAGCACGCGGTTGGGAATTTGATTATTGCGGCGATGACGGAGATGCACGGCAATATTTTTGATGCGGTGCAACGTTTGGCAACGTTCTTACATGTTAAAGGTCATGTCTATCCAGTTGCTAACGAGCCGTTGGTGCTACATGCGCAGTTCAAAGACGGCACGACGCAAGCCGGCGAAGCGGCGATTACGCACGCGCACAAAATCATCGATCATGTCTGGGTGACCGGCGATGACGAAGAAGCAGTCCCAAAAGCCGCGCCAGAAGTGGTGAAAGCCATTTTGCAGGCCGACATGATTGTCTATGGTCCGGGGAGCTTGTTTACCAGTATTTTGCCAAACGTGGTGGTGCCCGAAGTGGCCGCGGCGCTCCGGGCCACGCAAGCGCAACAGGTTTACATTGCTAATATTATGACGCAAAAAGGGGAAACCGATGCGTACAGCGACGCCCAACATTTGTTGGAATTAAACGCACATATTGGCGCACCGGTTATTGATTTTGTCTTGTCAAACACGGAAACAGTGCCACAAGATTTCGTGGATTTCCAAAAATGGTCGGAGATTTCTTACCAAGTCAAACGCGATGCCATCGGTGTTGGTCGTCAGGGCGCCCAAAGTTTGGCGGGCGATTATTTGGCCTTACGCGACGCCGGCGCCTTTCATGATGGCGACAAAATTGTCGCGGAGCTGATGCGAATTTTGGAGGCTTAAATGTCATTTGCAGCGGAAGTGAAAAAAGAATTAACCGGCTTGATTGTCGGGCGCGAGAATGCGAAATCCGAATTAGCAGCGCTCCTGCGGATGAACGGCGTGACGAGCTTGGGTGCACAACAACGTTTGTCAGTGCAAACGGAAAATGCGGCCATCGCACGCCGGATTTATACGTTGATTCGGGAAAATTATCCTATCGACGTGCAAGTTGCGGTGCACGATCACGGCAGTTTGAACCAAAAGAAGACGTTTGCGGTTGAAGTGCATGATGTGGACGACATTTTGGCGGAACTGGGCGTGGATGCGTTTGGCTTGCACCCGGCGATTCCGCCGTATTTGCTTAACCAGATTGACAAACGCCGATCGTATTTACGCGGCGCGTTTTTGGCGGCGGGGTCGGTGAATTCGCCGGAAAAATCGCATTACCATTTGGAAATTTACACGACGCACGAGGAATTTGCCGAGGAATTAGTGGTCTTGATGCAGGAATTTGATTTGCCGGCGAAAATTGCGGATCGTGGCGCGGGGTACATCGTGTATTTGAAGCGGTCGGACAAAATCGCTGAATTTCTGGCGCGCATTGGTGCGACCAACACGATGCTGCATTTTGAAGACGTGCGCATGATGCGCGATATGCGCAATTCGGCCAATCGCGTGAACAATGCGGATTTGGCGAACATGCAAAAAACCGCGGTCGCGGCAAACGCGCAAGTGGAAATGATCCATGAAATCAGCGAAATGATTGGCGGTTTGCAAAAATTACCGCTTAAATTACGTGAGTTTGCGGAAACACGGTTGGCACATCAAGACGAAAGTTTGGTGGAATTAGGCGAACTGATGCCGGGCAAACCGATTAGCAAATCCGGCGCCAATCATCGTTTGCGCAAATTAAAAGCGCTCCATCAGGCTTTAAAAAACGGCGAAAATGTCGACTTAACAAACATTTGACCAAATTTGACTATTGGCGTAAAATGAAGACAGATATATAAATTGGAGGACTGCATTATGTGGCCTGGAGTTATTGAACAAACTGCAAATGGACGTGAACAATACGATTTGCCTTCACGTTTGCTAAAAGATCGCATCGTTTTGGTGCAAGGGGAAGTCGAAGATCACATGGCAACGTCAATCGTTGCGCAATTGTTGTTTTTGGACGCTCAAGACCCTGACAAAGAAATCAGCATGTACATCAATTCACCTGGTGGGTCAGTGACAGCTGGTTTGGCAATCGTGGACACGATGAACTTTATCAAAGCCCCAATCACAACGATTGTGATGGGATTGGCCGCTTCAATGGGCACAATCATCGCCAGTTCTGGTACGAAGGGGCAACGTTACATGTTGCCTAACGCCGAATACTTGATTCACCAACCAATGGGCGGTGCTGGTGCCGGTACGCAACAGACGGACATGGCGATCATCGCTGAACAATTGACCAAGACTCGTAACAAATTGAACAAGATTTTGGCAGACAATTCTGGACAAGACCTTGAAACAATTGAACGTGACACGGAACGCGATCGTTGGATGAGTGCCGAAGAAACTTTGAATTACGGTTTGATTGACGGTATTTTGACCAAAGCCGGCGACGAACCACAAAAGAAGTCCTAATTAAAACCGCCCTTTGGGCGGTTTTTTTGATGAATGAACAAAAAAATCCCACGCTTGGGCGAGCGTGGGATGGTTGAATCGACCGTTGCGGACAATCGATTCGTTATTCGAAGGAGAGTCATCATTGGATGACATTTTAGGAGAGCGTCCAAAGCGTCAGCCTTGGATAAATATAATATAACAGATAACAATCAAAAAGTAAAGCGCTTACATTGCTGTATTTAAGCGCTTTATGGAAATGGTAAATTGAAACTTTCCGTTAACTAAATTTCTTTTGCATGAAACACGGCTTTACGGTATAATTTTTTGTGATAAAAAATACATTTGGGGGACGTTATGAAAATATTTGCTTATGGCATACGCGATGATGAATTGCCGGCCTTAAACGCATGGCGAGCAGCACATCCTGCAGTGGAAGTTGCTTACACAACCGAATTATTGACCCCGCAAACGGCGCATTTGGCAGCAGGTGCAGACAGCGCGGTAGTTTACCAACAATTGCCTTACACGCGCGAAACGTTGACGGCGTTGGCGCAGGAGGGCGTGACGAACATGTCCTTGCGCAACGTCGGCACCGACAACATTGATTTTGATGCGGCGCGTGATTTGCATTTTAATTTGTCAAACGTACCTGTTTATTCACCAAATGCGATTGCCGAACATAGCATTATTCAAATGAGCCGTTTGTTACGGCGCACCAAACCACTCGATGCCAAAGTTGCCCAACACGATTTGCGCTGGGCGCCAACCATTGGCCGAGAAATGCGCATGCAAACGGTCGGCGTGATTGGCACGGGCCACATTGGCCGCGTCGCCATTCAAATTTTGCAAGGCTTTGGCGCAAAAGTGATTGCTTATGACAAATACCCCAACCCAGATTTAGCCGATTTATACGTTGATTCGTTGGATGAGCTCTATGCCCAAGCGGATGTGATCACCGTTTATGTGCCGGGCGTGCCGGAAAATCATCACTTGATTAACGCGGCATCCATCGCCAAAATGAAGGACGGCGTGGTACTGATCAACGTGGCGCGCGGGAATTTAATGAATCTAGATGATGTGATTGCCGGGCTTGATAGTGGTAAAATCGGTGATTTTGCCATGGATGTGTACGAACATGAAGTGGGTTTGTTTAACCAAGATTGGTCGAATCAGGCATTTCCAGATGCCAAAATTGCGGATCTGATTGCGCGCGAAAATGTTTTGGTGACGCCGCACACGGCATTTTACACCACCAAAGCGGTGCAAGAAATGGTATATCAAAGTTTTGATGCCGCCGTTTCATTTGCTAATGGTCAAACGCCTAATATTGCGATTGAATTTTAAAAGATGCCGTTGGCATCTTTTTTTGTACATTTCTAAATTTTGTGTTTAGTTGTCTAAGTAATTCTAAAACAATTAAAGTAATCCTTAACACAAGTAAACATTTCGAATTAAAAATGTATATAAAAGGCATTTTGTACACGGTTTTGATACACTTTGTCACAAAAATGACACATTGCGCTGGCAAAATAGTGGACATGATGAAAAATGCAGTAATGAGTAGTGCGTTGTTGACAGGAGTTCTATTGGGGACATATTCAACGTTGACAACCCACGCCACACAAAATAATCAAAACGCTTCAGCGGCGGTGCAAGTAGATGTCAAAGCCGTTGATTCCGCTGTCAAATCTTTGAAGCAAGTGGAACCCGTGAAAAAAGCGGTCAACACAACGCCAAAGGTTAGCCAAACAACAGCACCTGTTGCAACACAAACTGCCACGAGCACAGCAACCGTGGTGGAAGTCGCGAACACAGCGACGGAAGACAGCAGCAGTGTTGAGGGCGAACCAAGTAGATCGGCCACAGTTGAACAAACAACGACTGCTCAAACGGATACAGCAACGGACACGACGACCGATGCTGGTTTGCAAGACTTAATCCAACGCGAAAGCAGCGGTAACACATCAGCGTCAAACGGCCAATATTACGGTATCGGTCAATTGTCACCAGCCAACTACGAAAAGTACGTGAGTGGTCAAGATTGGCAAAATAGTTATGCCGTGCAATTAGCGGCAATGAAAGCCTACATCACGGATCGTTATGGTTCCGTCGCCAATGCGGTTGCGTTCCATAACGCCAACGGTTGGTATTAATTTGAATGAGAAAGTCTGAAAAGAAAGCGGTTGAACCGTTTTCTTTTTTATTAAGAAGGTCGTTTTTTCTTGGTAAGACAGGTATAATCATAATTAACTGACATTGTATAGAAGGAAGATGACACATGATTACCTTAAAATCACCACGCGAAATTGAAGCGATGCGTCAAGCTGGTGCGATTATTGCCGAATTGCACATTGCCTTGCGTGATATTATTAAACCCGGTTTGGACATTTGGAAAATTGAAACTTTTTCACGTGACTTTATTGAAAATCGTGGAGCGATCCCGTCTGAATTAGGTTTTGAAGGTTATGAATATGCGACAACGATCAGCATTAACGATGAAGTTGCGCACGCCATGCCACGTAAAGGTTTAATTTTGAATGAAGGTGACATTGTTACAGTAGATACTGTGGTGGAAATTGGCGGCGGTATGGCCGATTCTGCTTGGACATTTGCCGTGGGTCAAATCAGCGACGATGCCCAACGTTTGGTAGATGTTGCCAAAAAAGCTTTGTACATTGGGATTGAACAGGCCGTTGTTGGCAATCGTTTGGGAGACATTGGTGCTGCCATTGAAAAATATGTCACCGAAGAAAACGGTATGGGCAACGTCAAGCAATACACGGGGCACGGCATTGGACCAACGATGCACGAAGAACCACAAGTATTGCATTATGGCACGGCCGGTCGTGGTTTGCGTTTGAAAGAAGGCATGACTTTGGCGATTGAACCGATGGTTAATTTGGGCGGCTGGGAAGTCGAAACGAGTACGGAAGATGGCTGGACAGTGCGCACGATTGACGGTTCGTTGTCGGCGCAATATGAGCACACGGTGGCCATCACCAAAGATGGTCCAAAAATTTTGACCAGTCAAGATCCAGAATTCGACGCAAAATATTTGTAAAAACCTGTTTTGGCGGGGATTTCAGTTAAAGGTAGGAATAGGCACTGTGCAACGACACACAACCTTTTCATGGACAATTTATCAACTAGCAAAGCGCATCATTGATGTGATTTTTGCGTTGAGCGGATTTTTGGTTTTGTCGCCGTTCTTTATTGTGATTTGGGTGTTGCTGAAAATTCAGTCGCCCAAGGAATCCGCTTTTTTCAAGCAAGAACGCATCGGACGGGATGGCGTGCCGTTTTTCATCTATAAATACCGCTCAATGGTGCCAAACGCCGAACGGATTTTGAAAGAAAACACGCAACTTTACGCCAAATATGTGGCGAATGGGTACAAATTAGAAACCAGCGAAGACCCGCGCATTACCAAACTAGGCAAGTTTTTGCGCCAATCAACTTTGGACGAAATTCCGCAGTTTTACAATATTTTGCGCGGAGACATGAGTTTAGTTGGGCCGCGTCCGGTGGTCAAAGAAGAATTGCGCGAGTACGGTGATGCAGTGGACGAGTTTTTGTCCGTGACGCCGGGTGCGATGGGACTTTGGCAAGCCAGCGGGCGGTCATTAGTGGATTATCCACAACGCGCACAAATCGAATTGACGTACGTGCGCAACGCCGGTTTTTGGTACGATATTAGTATTGTGTTCAAAAATATTTGGGCGATTTTCAAAGGAAAGGGCGCATTTTAATGCCCGAAAATGAAGCGATGACAAAAATTGCCATTTACGTGGCGGCGCACAAACCAGCGCCGCTACCAGACAATTTCATTTATCACGGCTTGCAAGTTGGCGCGCAGGGCCAAACACCTATTGCGGGTTTCCAACCGGATAATACGGGCTTGGAAATTTCTGCTAAAAATCCGCATTATAATGAGCTGACGGGTTTGTATTGGCTTTGGCAAAATAGTGACGCGGATGTTTTGGGTTTGGTGCACTATCGCCGCTTGTTTATTTCGTCAAAGCGCAAAGACTTAAACGACGTGTTGAACGCCAGTCAAATCAACGAATTGTTGGCCAATCACGATGTCATCGTGCCCAACAAACGGCATTATTACATCGAAACCAACGAGCAGCAATATCGGCACGCGCATCACGGCGAAGCTTTGGATGTGTTGCGTGAGGTGATTGCAACGGATTTTGCGGAGTTTGCGCCGGCGTTTGAAACGGTGATGAAGCGCCGATCGGTGCATTTGTTTAACATGTTTGTGATGAAGCGTGCGCTTTTGGCTGATTATGCAACCTTTGTGTTTGCCGTTTTGGCCAAAGTCGAAGCGCGTTTGCAAGATGATATTGGCGACTGGTCGCTTTATGAACAACGCGTTTATGGTTTTTTGAGCGAACGCTTGTTAGACACGTGGCTGGAAACGCGCGGTTTGACCTATGCGGAAGTTCCGGTTGTGTTCATGGAAAAACAAAATTGGCTGCGTAAAGGCGGCGCATTTTTGGCCCGAAAATTTGGCTTTGGAAAGATACGATAAAACAGGTGCAAGACGAGCGCCTGTTTTTTTCGTATAATGGAATGATGAAGACAATCACGAAAATTAGTACGCAGAAAAAAGCGGGTCGGTATAATATTGATTTAGATGGCAAATTCGCTTTTGGCGTGGCGGAATCGGTTTTGATCAAATTCGGTTTGGCAAAAGGTCGAGAATTGGATGAGGCGTTAATTGCTGAAATTCAAACGGCCGACGATGTCGCGCGGGCGCTAAAAACAGCGTTAAATTATTTGAACAGTCAATTGCGCACGGAAAAACAATTGCGCACGAAATTGGCTGACCAAGAAATTCCCGCCGACATCACCGATCAAGTCATCGACCAGCTTAAAGAATTGCGCTATATCGACGATCTGGCGTACGCGCAAGCCTTTTATCACACGAAGCAACAACTCAATAGCAAAGGACCGACCGTCATCAGCCAAGAATTGGCCAAAGTCGGCATGCCAAAACTTATTATCGAACAAGCTTTGCAGGTCTACACGCGCACCGAAGAATTAGAAACGGCTAAACGGTGGTTGGACAAACTTTACACGCATTACCGGCGCGATTCAAAACGTCTGCAACAACAAAAAATGATTCAGGCTTTGGCGGCGAAAGGGTTTCATTTTGATGTTGGCCAAGAAGTGGTGGGCGATTACTTAGAAAATCAAAATGATGACGAACAAAACGCCCAAGAATTAGTCAATGTGGTGCGGCAAGCGGAGAAATATTGGCAACGCTATCGGAATTTGTACGATTCACAACGTGAATTTAAAACACGGCAAAATTTATTTGCTAAAGGTTACAGTTCGGAATTGATTGATCAAGCAATCGAAAAAATGCATGAATAAGGCGACAAATGTTTAAAAAACTGGTATACTAAAAAGGAAATTCGATGTCAGCAGGCAGGTAGAAAGATGCGTAATGAAATGTCCACGCGTACACCGCGCGAAGGCGACTTTATTACGATCAAAAGCTATAAGCATGACGGCTCGTTGCATCGAACTTGGCGCGATACGATGGTACTCAAAACCAGCGAAAACGCGATTATTGGGCTTAACGATCACACGCTTGTCACGGAAGGCGACGGCCGTCGCTGGGTGACACGTGAGTCAGCAATTTTATATTTCCATAAAAAATACTGGTTTAACATTGTGGCCATGATTCGTGATAATGGCGTGTCATATTATTGTAATTTGGCATCTCCGTATACGTTGGATCGCGAAGCACTGAAATATATCGATTACGATTTGGATGTCAAAGTTTTCCCGGACGGCCAACGGCATTTGTTGGACGCTGATGAATACGCCGCGCACAGTCGTAAATGGCATTACCCACCCGACATTGACAAAATTTTGAAAGAACACGTCAAAATTTTGGTCGACTGGGCCGAAAATGAAATTGGACCATTTTCAAAAGGATATATTGACGTGTGGTATGCGCGCTACCAATATTTGATGCAACAACGTCAAAATGATCGTTAGTTGCCAAAGGAAAAACCGCTTTTGTAGCGGTTTTTTTGTATAATAATGATAGAGGAAACAGCATGGTACAAAATCAAAATTTAGCTACGTATCAATTGCCAGAATGGCTGTTAGCACAGATGCGCATCGTGGAAAGTGCGCCCGAATTTGCCGGAGCTTTTGTGCGTTGGCGCGCGGATTGGGAAGCGTATTATTTTGATTTGGATGGGAAAATGTTTGCGCTAGCGACGGCTGAACATTTGGTGTTCAAAAACACGCCGGCCATCAATGAAGAATTGCGCACGCAGTATCCAGCCGTGATTTTTCCGGGTTATCATTTTAACAAAACACATTGGAATCACATTGACGTCGCAGTGCAAAGTACCACGGCCGAATTACCCGATGCCATAATCACCAAATTACTGCAAGCCAGCTACGAATTGGTTTTGGCAAAACTGCCGAAATATCGCCAAGCGCAAATAAAAAACACGCTAACGCGTGCTTAATGTTTTGGCTTGAAAATTCGGCAACCGCGCGATGCTGATGCGATTTAAAAAGGCCGCGATTAAGATGTGCAAAGGCGCTTCATCGTCATTTGTCACTTGCAAACGCAGATAAATACCGTCCGGACGTCGGGTGGGTTTGACGCCGAGTAATTTTTGCGTATTGTGCGTGATGACGTAGCGGTTGGTCAAGGTGTTGCCGGAAATCAGCCAATTCAACCGCCGAATGTAGACCAAATCACCGATGGCGGCAAGCGTTAGCGTAAAGGCGCCCATATCAACGCCGTTGAGTTGCAAAACAAAGCGCGGTAAAATCCCAGCGCTGGTTTGGATGATGCGCGCCAGTTCGCGTCCGCGCATATCCGCGAGCAAATAATACCCGCCGATTTGGTGGCTAGCATGCGTCGCGTCAAGTAAATAAACGGCTTGAAACTGCGCGTCAAAGACTAAATTAATGCCGTGATCCATGTGTAATTGTGGCCGCAAATAATACGTACTCATGGTGATGCCTCGTTGATTATGTTAGCTTTATTTTAGCACGAAAAACAAAGGAGTGGTTGAGATGTCATTTGAAGAAAAACTACGCTTAACGGATTGGTGGCAACCTTTACAAGCGAAATTACCGGCCGATTATTGGCAACGGGCCGAACAATTCATTGCCGAACAAGCCGCTAAAAGCCCGATTTACCCGGCGCCAGACCATATTTTAAACGCTTTATTAACCACGCCATTGGCCCAAGTCAAAGTGGTGATTGTCGGGCAGGATCCGTATCATCAACCGTTTCAAGCGCAAGGTTTGAGTTTTTCCGTGCCAAATTCCGTGAAGCGCCCGCCGTCTTTGGTGAATATTTTTAAAGAACTCACGCAGGATTTAGGTGTGGCGGAGCCGACCACCAATGATTTGACGCCGTGGGCCCGCCAAGGCGTTTTGTTGTTGAACAGCGTGTTAACGGTCCCGGATAGCCAACCCAATGCTCATGCAAACAAGGGTTGGGAGGTGCTGACCGATGCGGTTTTGGCGGTGGTGAGCGAACAATCGGCACCGAGCGTATTTATTTTGTGGGGGAAATTTGCCCAAAGTAAGGCGCGTTTGGTTGATGAACAACGTCACTTGATTTTAAAAAGTGCCCATCCCAGTCCGTTGTCTGCCTACCGTGGATTTTTCGGTAGCGCACCGTTTTCAAAAGCCAATCAGTATTTGGCCGCACATGGTCGTGAACAAATTGATTGGCGACTGGATTGAAGTTCGGTATAATGAAAGCGTAGTTAAAAAGTAGAAGGAATATACTAAAATCATGGAACTTTTTGAGCAGTTGAAATTTAAAATTGTCGGTAAAGATTTGAAAATCGTTTTCCCTGAAGGGAACGATGCGCGCATTCAAGACGCAGCGGTTCGTTTGGCGGCTGACGACTTGGTGCAACCAATTTTGTTGGGAAAAGTCGCGGATGTTGAAGCAACTGCCGCTGAAAAAGGCTACGACTTGACGGGCATTACGATCATCGATCCAAGCGCGTATGACGCGGCCAAAATGACCGAAATGATTGACGCATTGGTTGAACGTCGTAAGGGCAAAACCGATGCAGAAACAGCGCAAAAGTGGTTGACGAACGACGTGAACTACTTTGGCACGATGCTGGTTTACTTGGACGAAGCTGACGGCATGGTTTCAGGTGCGGCACATCCAACTTCTGACACGGTGCGTCCGGCTTTGCAAATCATCAAAACGGCCCCCGGCCAAAAGCGAATTTCCGGTTCATTCTTGTTGCAAAAAGGTGATGAACGTTTGTTGTTTGCTGATGCAGCGGTTAACATTGACGTCGATGCACAAACGATGGCCGAAATCGCCATTCAATCAGCGCAAATGGCCAAAGTTTTTGACATTGAACCACGCGTTGCGATGTTGAGCTTCTCAACGAAGGGTTCAGCCAAGCACGAAACCGTTGATAAAGTGGTCGAAGCAACACGTTTGGCCAAAGAATTAGCACCTGAATTAGCTGATCAAATCGACGGCGAATTGCAATTCGACGCGGCTTTCGTGCCAGAAGTTGGTTCAGCCAAGGCGCCTGAATCACAAGTTGCCGGCAAAGCCAACGTGTTCATCTTCCCAAGTTTGGAAGCGGGCAACATTGGCTACAAAATCGCCCAACGTTTGGGCGGATACGAAGCGTTTGGCCCATTGTTGCAAGGTTTGGCAAAGCCTGTCAACGACTTGAGCCGTGGCGCAAGCGAAGAAGATGTGTATAAAGTAGCCATTATTACCGCCGCACAAGCATTGTAATGGTTGGTAAAAGCAGTCGCAAAAGTGACTGCTTTTTCTTTTAAACAACTAACTTGCAAAACAAACTAGTTAGCGGTACAATGTTTTACAAGGTAGTGGGAAATGGCAAAAATTAATTCACAGATGTTAAAAGGCTTGCTGGAAGGCGCGATGTTATTGGTGATTAGCCAAGGTGCGACTTACGGGTATGCAATCAATGAACGTTTGCAGGCGTTCGGATTTATGACGGTAGCGGCGGGCACGATTTATCCGTTACTACAAAAATTAGAAAAAAACGGTTGGATCATTGGCGAGATGCGACCGTCACCTGATGGACCGCCACGTAAATATTTAACGATTACGCGCGCAGGTGAGGTGCGGTTAGCAGAGTTTCTTTTGGAATGGGAAGCGGCGCAAGGGGCGATGAATCGCTTAATTGAGAAGACGCAGGGAGATGAGATATGAACGAGAAAGACTATATCGATGCAAATAATGTGTTACGTGATAAATTAACAGCCGAAAATGAAGCTTATTATGACGTGATTTTAGTGCATGTGCGCAGTTATTTGCGCAAAGACACGTCTGTTGCCGAAGATGCGTTATTGCAAGTGCTGCAAGATTTGTTGGACGCGCAGGCAAATGGCATAACGGCCGAGAATTATTTCGGTAATGATGCGAAAGCAGTTGCGGACGAAATTGTGGCTGGCCTACCCAATATGAGTTTGTGGGCGTTTGTTAAAGAATGGTGGCGCATTCCGTTTGCGTTTGCGCAGTGGCCACTGCTGATTATCGTAGTGAAGGCAATCTACGATAAATTGATAGTAGGGCATGCGACGATTGATTTGTTACAGTATGTGAATATTCTAGGCATTGGTCTTGTCTACGGATTGCTATTGACTGAAGCAATACTTGTTTTGGTTATCCGTGATGTTAATAAGTGGTTGGCGGGAGCTGTTGTGGGCATCCTTTTTGCAGGAACTGTGGGCGCCTTTTGGTTTTTTGGTTTCCATTCTCCTTGGCATTGGTATATTAATTTTTAGGAGACGAATAAATGGAACAGACTATTAAAGATGATATTCTAGAATTACAACATAATTTAACACCAGAAAATAAAGCTTATTTTGAACAATTTACGCAGGCGTTGCGGTTACGTGGGTGGTATAAATCCAAACAACAGATTGATGAGTTATTGCTGCAAGTTATTTCGGACTTATTGGAAGCTCAGCAACATGCGCAGAGTGCGGAAAGTTATTTGGGCGCACAACCACAAGTTTTGGTAGCAGAATTGCTTCGCAATATGAAAACAAGTTGGCGCGAAGCGGGGATTTTAACAGCTGGTTTCGTGATGCTCATGGTGATGTTGTTGGCTGGGAATAGTTTGATTAGTAGCTTGGCCGGCTACCCGTTTACTTGGTATTGGCCGGCGATTGGCGTTGCGTTGTTTGTGCAAATCGGTTTCTTTTGGTTAGGTATTTGGCTGGAAGGGCGGTTGAGTTTTCAGCCAAAATTATTAAAGCTTGTCAAGTGGGCGACGGCGTTACTTGGCTTGATTATTGCGGTGCTTTTATATCAACATTTAATCCAATAAAGCGCATGAGCGCTTTTTTCATTTCCCAACTTTTCAGAAAACGGGTGTATAATAATTTTTATGAAAAAAATAGTGACAGAAACGCCGGCGGAGACGCAATTGTTGGCGGCAAAAATTGCACAAGCGGCACAACCCGGTTTAGTCATCGTGCTAAACGGGGATTTGGGTGCGGGGAAAACGACATTCACGCAGGGATTTGCGCGGGCTTTGGGCGTGAGCGGACGTGTGAAATCACCGACATTTAACATTATGCAAACGCATATGGCGCAGGATTTTCCGATTTATCATTTTGACGCGTATCGCTTGGAAGAGACGGGCGCACAGGATCAAGGCTTTGAGGAATTTATCGGTACGGACGGCGTGACGTTGATTGAATGGGCGCAATTTATGGCGGATTTATTGCCTAATGACCGTTTGGAATTATCGTTTGCGCGGGTCGGGGATGATAGCCGGGCGATTACAATTGAAGGTTTGGGACGCTTTGCGGATTTGGAGGCGTTGATATGATTGCGGAATTATTTGATTTTCAACGGGAAATATCGTTTTTCGGCGATGTGGTTCGCGTGGAAAACTACGGCGCCGTTGATGCGTTGATCCAAGAATTAAGCGCGGAAAGCGACACGTTTTTGATTGGGTCACTGCGTGAAAACGGCGCGGTGGCGGACACACCTAACATCACCATGACGATTGAAGCCGAGCAAGGCGACAGCAAAGCCCCCGTGGCGGTTGGATCAATTGTGAACGGCGAATTGGGTTTGGCGGTGTTGGCGGCTTTTAGTGGACAAGGTTTGGGACAAATCATGATGGACATGCTGCTCAATTGGGCACGCTTGCAAAAATTCTCGTCCGTGTGGTTGGAAGTGCAAACGGACAACGCACCCGCCATTCATATTTATGACAAATTCGGCTTTGTCAACGTCGGCCAAAGCGAAGAATTGACGCTGCCAAACGGCCGGGTAACGGTCTTACAACGAATGGAGTTGAACTTATGAACGATTTTGTCGTGATGGATTTTGAAACGGCGAATGCGCAGCGGCACTCGGCCGCGTCGATTGCGCTGATTGTGGTGCGCAATGGCGAAATTGTGGATAAATTTTATAGTTTAATTCAGACGCCTACGCCGTTTGCGGCGGCGAATACGGCGATTCATGGTTTGAGGGCGCGCGATGTGGCGGATGCGCCGACTTTTGCGGAATTATGGCCGTTTTTGGCGCCGTTTTTTGGCCCGGATCAATTGGTGGTGGCGCACAATGCGCCGTTTGACGCGGGTGTTTTGCGCGAAACGTTGACGTATTATGATGTGCCGGTGCCGACGTATCAATTGTTGGACACGGTGCGTAGCAGCCGCAAGTTGTATCCGGAATTTGCCAATCATAAGTTGAATACGGTTGCGGCGGAATTGGCGATTCCTTTGGCGCAACATCACAATGCGTTGGCTGATGCGAGCGCGACGGCCAATATTTTGTTGGCGCAAATCCAGACGTTTGGTGCAAACGCCTTGGCAGAATTTATTAAATTGCAGAGGGCATAACGATGGAAAAAACAATTTATAGAGATTATGTGACGAATTTGCTCAAACAAGCCAGTGGACGCGGGGATTTCCGACCACAAGGCGAGGAATTACGGGCACGTGATTACGAAGAAGATATTCGAATTTTCCCAGAACCGTTGGACATTTTATCGACGTTTGACGGGATGGATGATCCTGATGCGCGGATCAATTTGTTGCACGCGCTGATTAACCAAGCGCCGGTGATTAAAGCACCACAACCGGCCGAAAACTTGTGGTTTAACGAAAGTACGAATGGTTTGAACTTGCGCCCCGGTATGCACCGAGACGAAGCGGATGAAGTTTTGGCGATTCCGTTAGGCGACAACATGGCGCACGCGTTGGTCGCAGGCCGCACGGGTTCTGGAAAATCGGTTTTCTTGAACAACTTGTTGATGAGTTTGATGAGCGAATATGCGCCGTGGGAAGTGGATATTTATTTAGCGGACTTTAAAAAAGTTGAATTGTCGCGCTATTTGAGCGATAAAGACAACCAAGCGCCGCACGTCAAAGCTGTCGCAGCAACGAGCCAAATGCCGTATGTGATGAGTTTGTTGCGTTATTTGGCCAAAGTCATGGATGCGCGCGAACAATTTTTTGCGCGGATTAGCGAGAAAAATATTGCGGATTTTCGGAAGCGCTACGACGTGGTTTTGCCACGGGTTTTGTTGGTGGTCGATGAATTTCAACAGATGTTTTTGCAAGCCAACGAAGCGGAACATGTTGAAATCCAACATATTTTGACGGAAATTGCCAAAAAAGGGCGTTCTTCTGGCGTGCATTTGTTGTTTGCGAGTCAAGAAATGAGTGACACGTTGCCAGCGTCAACTTTGTTGAACTTCAAAGCACGGTTTGCTTTGCCCGCCGATCCAGCCGTTTCAGAAGCGATTATTAACACGCCGGCCGCGGCGCAATTAGCGCCACACCACGTAATGTTCAACCAAAGTTCGGGCGACGACAGCACGGTGCAAGCCTTTTTGGTGCCGTATTTGGATAGCGACGTGCCGGATGTCGTGGCAGACGTGCGCACGATTGCCCAAACCGCTAATAAGCTCGATAACTTTTTGGCTTTGTTCAATGTTTATGCTAATGAAGCCGGCTTTAACAAAGCCAAAACGTTCTTCCAAGAAGACTTTGCGCATGATTTGAGCTTGGTGCGCGATTTGCGTCAAACGGGCGAATTGCAGCAACAAGTTGATGCGATTTTGAACACGCATCCGGAATATAACGATTATTTGGTGGTCGGTGAACCAACGACTTACATGCCGGCGGCTTTGCCGTTGGCGTATCAGTTTTTGAAGAACGGCCGTCTATCTAATATTGGCGCGGTGAGTGATGATTTGCCAACGCTGGGGTATATTTTGAACGTGTTGACGATGAATTTCACGGCGACCGATCGTTACCGGCATTTGGTGTTGAATCTATCAACGTCAATTCGGCCGTATTTTGATTTGGTGAAGCAGTTGGAAGCGACGAGTTCGCATGTCAAAGTTTACGAGCACGAAAGCGATTTGTTGGAAGAATTGCAAGGTATTTTGAATGACCGCTATGCGTGGGTGCAATTTTTGATTGACAAATTACCGGCGACTTTGGCCGGCGTTGGCGCGGCATTTGATAACGCGCGTTTGGCGGAAATCGGCCGAAACGTGACCGATGTTTTGTCAGGACAACCCGCCTCACACGCCACGGACGAAGCAGTTTTGACGCTGTTAGTGCAAATGGGCTTGGATGATTATTTGGCAAAATCCGTTTTCAAAGCGCTCCGCGCCAAGTTCATGGAAACCAGCCAAGACGCAGAAAAGTTCGAGCGCTTGGTCTGGTTGGTCGGGACGGAAAACTTGGAAGCCGACTTTTTGATCCAACACGAAGCGTTGTTCCAACAATTACCAACGCGTAATGCGCGCGTGATTTTCGTGCAAAATGGCTTTGATAGTCCACTTGAATGGTCAGATTCGATTCGTTATTTGTGGTTGAAATCAGCTGATGTTGAACAATACCACCGCTTTGGCCTACAAACAACGGCTGTTGGCCAAGCCAACTATGTCGATTTCTGGACCAAAGACACCAAGCAACAACAAACCGTTAAAATGTTCCGCGTCCCAAACGCGAACAAGCCAACACCTGTGAAATTGAATTTTGATTTTGCGTTGGATTAGAAAAAAGCTGACTTAGGTCGGCTTTTTTGTATATAGTCAAATATCAGTTACCAGTTGGTAACCCAGTATCCTTATTGTGCCGTCTTACAATAAATCATGGGCTCTGCTATATTTTGTATATCAAGTAAGAAAGAAGAAAAAACATGAAAACATTAGTTATTGGCGGTACAGGATTTGCAGGTGGTTTTATTGCCAAAGAATTAGGTCATCGTGGTCATGAAGTAACCGTATTGAGTCGATCAGAAACACAAGATAAAGTAGCGAATATTAGTTATATTCAAGGTAGTGCATTCGATCAAGCATTACGGACACAACTTTTGGAAAATGTTGATGTGGTGGTTGCTGCGGTATCGCCACGTGGTGATATGGCTGGTAAATTACGCGATTTGTATGTGGATTTGACTCAGGAAGTTGCCCAACGCGAAGCACGCTTAATCGTCGTTGGTGGATTCACCGCGTTGCGTCCAGCGGCGGGCCAACCACGTTTATTTGAAAGTAGCGATATTCCAGCCGAATATAAGGCTGAAGTTGTTGAAATGATTAACGTGTTGGATGATTTGCAAGAAACACAAAATCTGAACTGGTTGTATGTGAGTCCAGCAGCAATGTTTGGCATGTATTTGCCGGTTGAAGACCATGGTACGCCACTTCAAAATGGCGATGTGGCAATTTTTAATGAAAATGGCGAATCTAAAATTTCCGGAGCAGACTTTGCCATGGGTGTCGTTGATGAAATTGAAAGCAACGCACACAGTCAAGAAGTTATTGGATTTGCGCAGGCCTAACTATGACACCACAAGACTCAGTCGAACGCTTCTTTACCGCATACTATGTGGGTGATGAAGCGGCAACACGGAAAACAATTTCGCAAGACTTTATCATGACAGGTCCATTTGCTGCATCGAATAGTGCCGACGAACTTTTTGAACTGGCCCAAGGCTTGATGCAGATTGTTCGTGGACATCGTGTTTTGCGTTGGACGATATCGGGGAATGAAGTCGCTGCATTGTATGAAATCATGATTCAAGGACCACGGCAAGTGGAACCATTAACGATGGCGGGTTGGTTTACCGTTAATCAAGCAGGGCAGTTGAATTCAGCACGACTGTTATATGACAATCAAGCATTCGAGGCTATCGTTTCACGTCTTTAATCTGTATAATTAAGGGTATGACACAGACGACGGCATATCTATTAAAACTCATGGCAAGTAAATGGACGGTACCGATTCTTGAAGTATTACAAGAAGATACGTTACGTTTTAGTGAGATTCAAAAACACATACCAGATATTTCTCAAAAAGCGCTTACGGCCTCTTTGCGTAAACTCGAGCATTGTAATATGCTCTCACGAAAGGTGTATCCAAGCATACCACCGCAAGTAGAGTATAAATTAACAGCACTTGGTATTGAACTGTTAAAAATATCTGGCGAGGTTGCGATGTGGGGCGTAAAATATATCGATGACGTTAAATAGATTAGGCCAACAATAAAAATTAAACCAAGTAAAAAGCCCGCAGCTGCGGGCTTTTTTAAATATCAACTTCCAACAAAATCGGGGCGTGATCCTGGCGCAAACCAGTGTCCACTATTTCGCTGCGGACGAGTTTGTCATTCAAACGTTCGCTGGCCAAGTAGTAGTCAATTCGCCAACCGGAGTTGTTGATTTTGCTGGTCTTGGCAATCTGCGCCCACCACGTGTACATGTCGCGTGCGTCCGGGTGCAAATAGCGGAAAGTGTCGGTGAAACCAGCGGCCAACAAGGCGCTGAATTTTTCGCGTTCTTCATCGGTAAAACCAGCGTTCTTGCGGTTGGTTTTTGGATTTTTCAAATCAATTTCGGTGTGCGCAACGTTAAAATCACCACTGAAAATAACGGGTTTTTGCGCGTCTAAGGTGCTGATGTAAGTGCGATAGGCGTCATCCCAACCTTGGCGATCCCCCAAACGCGCTAACGCGCTGCCAGAATTTGGCGTATAAACCGTTGACACAAAAAATTTAGGGAATTCCAAGGTCAAAATACGGCCTTCATCGTCCATCACATCCGGGGCACCAATCACTGGTGCACTGACGATTGGCGCATAGGTGTTGCGGTACAGCATCATCGTGCCGGCGTAACCCGCGCGCGCTTGCGATGAACGCCAGACAATTTCGTAATCGGGGAACAAGTCGCCCAAAACCGTGAGTTGTTTTGGCGTTGGTCCAGTGGCTTTTAATTTGGTTTCTTGAATGGCAAAAACATCGGGATTTTGTGCGGCAATTTCATTTAACACGGCCCAAGTCATTTCGCCTCGAGCGGATTTGTGCTCAATGGCGGCATTCAAACTATCAATATTCCAAGAAATGAATAACATGTCGTTTACCTCTAAAATGAGTTTAGCATAAATTCCGCAAAGTTCGTTGGTCAAATATGGTAAAATATGATAGAAACTAACTTTTTGGAGGCGGCAATGCACCTACCAGACAATTTACAACTATTAGAAAATGAACCGCTGGCGGCCTATGCGCACACGCAAGCCGGTGGTCCAGCGGAATTTTTAGCACAACCGCGCAACGTAGACGAGTTGCGGGTGATTTTGCAATGGGCAACAGCACAAGATTTGCCGGTGACCATTTTTGGTCGTTTGTCTAACTTAGTCGTGCGCGACGGTGGTTTGCGTGGCTTGGTGATTTTATTACCACAATTAGATGACATTCGTGTTTCGGGCACGGAAATTGTTGCCCAGGCCGGCGCTGATTTGATTCAAGTTGCCCAAATTGCTTTGGAAAACAGCCTGACTGGTTTGGAGTGGAGTGCAGGCATCCCCGGTTCCGTTGGTGGTGCGGTTTATATGAACGCTGGTGCATACGGTGGCCAAAGTGATTTGGTTGTCACGCACGTAACGAGTATGGATTTTTCAGGCGAATTACACGATTATACGGCTGATGAATTGGCATTTGGTTATCGCCATTCGATTTTTATGGAACGGCAAGAAGTGATTTTGAGCGCGACATTTAGTTTGGCAGCTGGTGACAAAGTCGCCATTCGCGAGGCTATGGACGACGTGAATTTTAAACGTGCGAACAAACAACCTTTAAGTTGGCCGTCAAACGGTTCGGTTTTCAAACGACCACCCGGACATTTTGCCGGAAAGTTGATTATGGACGCCGGCTTACAAGGCGTTCGGCGAGGTGGTGTGGAAGTTTCCACTAAGCACGCCGGGTTTATGGTCAACGTGGCTAACGGTACCGGTAATGATTACGAGGATTTGATTCGCCACGTCCAAGCTACGATCAAAACACAATTTGACGTGGTATTAGAACCAGAAGTACGCATATTAGGAGAACGATGAAGGGAGTTAAAGCATGCCATTACTTGAAATGATTTTGACGTTGACGATTGCCGTGACGATTACCAACGTGCTCTCACATTATTTGCCTGATATTCCTGTGAGCCTTTTTCAAATTGGGATTGGTTTAGCTTTAGCATCGTTCTTGCACCAAACGGTGGACGTGGAAACAGAATGGTTTTTGTTGCTGTTCGTCGCGCCGTTGCTGTTCAATGATGCGTGGCGTTTTCCCAAACGAGAATTGTGGAACTTGCGCGGACCGATTTTGGCCAATGCGATTTTGTTGGTGCTGTTGACGACTTTGGTCGGCGGATTTTTGATTCACGCGTTGATGCCACAGTTGCCAACGACGGTGGCGCTGGCTTTGGCGGCGGTGATTTCGCCAACTGATCCCGTGGCGGTGCAAGCGATTGCGCACCGGGTGAAGTTGCCAAGTAACATTTTGCACGTCGTGGCTGGTGAAAGTTTGATTAACGATGCCAGCGGTTTGGTGGCGTTTAATACGGCGATTAAAGCGACGGTGGCCGGTTCGTTTGTGTTGGGACAGGCCTTTGAAAACTTCATCTGGGTGGCCGTTGGTGGCGCTTTAGTTGGGGTCATTGGCGCAACGCTGGTGACTTGGTTCCGTGACAAATTAGCGCGCGCGGGCATGGACGACGTGATTTTCCATACCGTGGTGACGTTGATGATGCCGTTTGCGATGTATTTGCTGGCAGAAGAAATTTTCCACGCTTCTGGTGTGATTGCGGTCGTGGCCGCGGCCATTATTGCCAAACTTAACGATGACCAACGCGATGCACCGGAATTGACGCTGATTATGGTGGCCAGTTGGGACGTGTTTGCGTATGTTTTGAACGGCTCATTGTTTGTGCTGCTGGGGATGATTTTGCCGGAAGCTTTCCATGCGGTCATTGAAAATCCCGCGATTAACACGTTTGTGGCTTTGCGCGACGGTTTGTTAGTGTGGCTGATTGTCTTTATGGCGCGCGTAATCTGGTCGTATTTGACACAAGTCACTTATAAATTACGACACCGCGATCAAGCGAAGCCGTCAGTTAAACTGGCCTTTATTTCCGGTTTGACGGGCGTGCGTGGCGCGGTGACGATGGCGGCCGTGTTGTCCGTGCCGACGGTTTTGGCTGATGGAACGGAATTTCCTCAACGCGCGCTAGTGATTTTTGTGGCCGCGGTGGTGGTCATTACGAGTTTGTTGGTGGCGACGATTATGTTGCCTTTGGTCACGCACGAACGGGCCAAAGTTGATTTCACACAAAAACCAGACGAGACGGTAAATGAATCAACGGAAGTCGCGGATTTGGCAGAGGAACAAGCCCGGATTTTGGCGTTGCGTTATGGCGTCCAAGTCTTACGCGAACGGCAACAGGCCGGTAATCGGACGTTGATTGATGAATTGATTTGGCAACACCAAATTCAAATCAAACAACTGCAACGTCAGTTGCGTGATGATATTGGTGGGGCGCCGTTTTCCAAAGCGGAATTGATTTTGCGCCAAGTTGGTTTGGCGGCTGAACGGGAAAAAGCACGTGAGTTGCTGCAAGCAGATGAGATTTCAGAACTTGTTTACCAAGCGCACAGCCGGCGTTTGGATCGCGTTGCGGATATGACGGGATCGCCGGTAACCAACGTTTCTTGGAAACTGGTGCGTTTGGCGTTCCGGCGTGGTTGGCGCACGTTGCGTTTGTGGTTTGCCGATGAAAGTGCGGATGATTACATTCGGGGCTATAATCTTGCCAAACGCCAAATGGGGAAAGCGGCCATCAAAGCGCTTTCGGCGTACGTCAATGAAAATGTTCAAGCGCAAAAAAAGGACGAATTCCGACAAGTGGCGTATCATTTGGTATTGAGTTATCGCCACCAAGTCGAGCAGGCCAAACGCGCGATGAATCCCGCGCATCGCTACGGCGCAATTGACAAGAAAAAACAAATGGAACTAGAAATTATCTCGCTAAACGCGCAACGCGAAGCCGTGCAGCAACTTTATGATGCCAAACGGATTAGCCGCAAGGCGCATCTGCGTTTGCGTGAGTACATTAACTACACGGAAGCGGCCGTGTTGAAAGGCGATGTTGAGGAGGCTGGGGCATGAGTGATTTATTAACCATGACAAACTTAATGCGCGTCGTCGATGTGGCGATTGTTTGGTTTGTGCTGTATAAGATGATCAAGTTTGTGCAAGGCACGCGCGCCATTCAAATTATGTTGGGTGTCGCGGTCATTGTGTTGATCAAAATCGCCAGTTGGTATTTGGGTTTGACCACGATTTCTTGGTTCATGGACCAAGTCATCAACTGGGGACCAATTGCGCTGGTGGTCGTTTTCCAACAAGAAATTCGCAAGGGTTTGGAAGAACTTGGCCGGCGCACGATGATTGGGCGCGAACATTTGGAAAACGCTTCTGAGCAACAACTGATTCAAGCTTTGGACGAATCCTTGCAGTATTTATCAAAGCGCCGGATCGGTGCTTTGATTGCGATTGAACGCCAAAAAAGTTTGAGCGAATTGGTGCAAACAGGAATCAAAATCGACGCCGAAATTTCGGGTGCGCTACTCATTAACACGTTTATTCCAAACACACCGCTCCACGACGGCGCGGTGATTATTCAAAATAATCGTTTGATGGCGGCAACGGCGTATTTGCCCTTATCGGAAAGTACGTTGATTCCAAAAGAACTTGGCACGCGCCATCGCGCCGGTGTTGGGGTTAGTGAAGACGGCGATGCGATTGCCGTGATTGTCAGTGAAGAAACTGGCGAAATCTCAATTGCCACCAACGGGGATTTGTTGCGGAACATGTCGCAAGAAACGTACCTGAATTTCTTTGAAAAGCAATTCCTACCAGCGACAACGAATGCCACAACCAAACATTGGTGGCAGAAGGGGGCGCGACGATGAAAAAATGGTCTCAATCTCGTATTTTTAATTTATTAATTGCCTTGTTATTGGCGGTGGTGCTGTCCGCTTATGTGTCAAGCACCAGCCAAAATACAGCGCGCACACGCTCAAATGGCTCGTTTACGAATTTGGTTTCGCAAAAAACACAAACGCTGACCGTGGATTTGAATTTGTTATATGACGACAGCGATTATGTCGTGGTGGGCGCCCCAAGCACAGTGAAAGTCACGCTAAAAGGCCCCGAAGCGCTGGTCACAACGGTTGTGAACCGTGATAGTGTCGTCGCTAATTTGGATTTGCGCCAGTTAAAAGCGGGGCAACACACGGTCAATGTCAGTATTAACGGCGTTGCCAGTGATTTGACCGCAACGGCCCAACCAGCAACGGTGACGGTCACACTCTCGCCAAAGTTGACGCGCAGTGTGCCGGTAACGTTGAATTATAATGACAAAAACATTGCCGCCGGTTACCGCGTGCAAGATGCGACAACGGATCCGACCGAAGTCAACGTCACTGGGCCAGAAGCTAATGTGCAATCGGTCGATCACGTCGAAGCAACTTTGAGCATTCCAGACGGCACGAATGCCACATTTAGCGACAATGCCGCGCTAGAAGCAGTTGACGCGGCCGGTAATAAGGTTGACGTGAACATTTCACCAAAAACCGTCACCGGCACGTTAACAATCGGTGATGCCGATAGCAAATCAATTCCCGTGACATTCACCACGTCAAACGGCGATGCCGCGGATTACACGATTAAAGCCGATCCGGCCAACATCACGATTTACGGGGATGCCAGCGCGCTTGCTGGCGTGCAAAATATTGCTATTCCGGTTGACTTAAACGACATTACCAAGAAAACAACCCAAGATGTGACTTTGAAAGCACCAGACGGTATCGAACGTTTGAGTAAAAAAACGGTGACTGTGACGATTACGCCGAAGCAAAAAGCTAGTTCGTCAAGCAGTAGTGCGTCATCAAGTTCAAAAGACAAAGACGCGGACAAGTCCTCATCTTCATCAAGTTCATCACAATAATTAACCTCATTGTTCATGCAATGATATTAAAAGGAGCACAGCAATGGTTCATCTCAACTATTTTGGCACGGACGGCGTTCGCGGCGTGGCCAATGAAACCCTTACCCCAGAACTCGCCTTTCGTTTAGGGCGCGCTGGCGGTTACATTTTGACGCAACACGCAACGGACACGGCGGAAAAGCCCGTCGTGATGGTTGGCCGCGACACGCGTATTTCTGGTGAAATGTTACAAAATGCGTTGATCGCCGGACTTTTGTCAGTCGGTGTTGATGTGTTGCGCTTGGGCGTCATCTCAACACCGGCGGTTGCTTATTTGGTCAAATCACAAGAAGCTGCGGCCGGCGTGCAAATCACGGCGAGCCACAATCCAGCTGCGGATAACGGAATTAAGTTCTTTGGTAATGACGGTTTTAAATTGTCAGACGAATTGGAATTTGAAATTGAACAAATTCTCGATGCCGAAAATGACACGTTACCACGGCCGAGTGCGGATGGTTTGGGCTTGGTGTCTGATTATTCTGCCGGCGCGCAAAAGTATTTGGAATTCTTGCAACAGACTATTCCGACCAATTTGGATGGCTTAACGGTGGCTTTGGATGGCGCAAATGGTGCCACGAGCGCATTGTTGCCACGTTTGTTTGCGGATTTGGGTGTGGAATTTGACACAATTGGGACGCAACCAAATGGTTTGAACATCAACGATGGCGTTGGTTCAACGCACCCTGAAACTTTGGCAGCCGTTGTGCAAGAACGCGATGTCGACGCTGGTTTGGCATTTGACGGCGACGGCGATCGCTTGATCGCCATTGACGAAACGGGCACCGTGATTGATGGTGACAAAATCATGTTCATCACGGCAAAGTTCTTGAATGAACAAGGTCGCTTGAAGCACAACACGTTGGTGACGACGGTGATGAGTAACATCGGCTTGTACAAAGCTTTGGCAGACAACGGCATGGAAAGCGTGCAAACCGCCGTTGGTGATCGTTATGTGGTCGAAGAAATGGTTGCCAACGATTACAGTCTTGGTGGTGAACAATCTGGTCACATTGTGTTCCGCGACTGGGCCACAACGGGGGATGGCTTGTTGACAGCCTTGCAGTTGTTGTATGTTTTGAAAACTTCGGGGAAAAAGCTGTCAGAACTTGCCGCAGAAGTCACGACTTATCCACAGAAGTTGGTCAACATCAAAGTCGCTGACAAAGTGGCGGCCCAACAAAACGCCCAAGTCCAAGCCGCAATCCAAGCGGTAGAAGACAAAATGGCCGGCGACGGTCGCGTGTTGGTGCGCCCATCGGGCACAGAAGAATTGCTTCGTGTCATGGCCGAAGCACCAACTCAAGCTTTAGTGGATGACTACGTCGAAGAAATTGCCGCTGTTGTTCGGGAAGTGGCTGGGGTATAAAAAGCGCGTCGCTTGACGCTTTTTTTTATAAGTCATTATTTTAGTGTTTTTATTTTGATGAGCGTACAATAAGATAAAATAAGCGATGGGGAGGCATTAGAATGGAATGGAAAACACCAGACGAAAATTGGTTGCTTGAGTCTTTGGTTAACTTGATTTTAGAAGAGACAATCACAGCAGATGAGCGGGCGTTGTTTGTCACGGGCAAAACAGCTTTGGAAAAGGGACAAGAAGATCGGTCAGTGGCTAATTTGTTGAAACGTGATTTATCAGTTTTGGCCGTGCAACGCAAATCAACGCCAGCAGCTACGGCGTTTTTGAGTGAATTGGCGCAACATTATATGGGACTTGGCGGGCGCGATGTGTTGATCAATACGATTAATTTCAATATTTCTGGTTCGCAATGAGTGAGGTAAAGCAAATCTGGTGATTTGCTTTTTTATTTGGCGCGTGTTATATTGGACTAGACCAAAAAGGTATAGACCAATAAGAGGAGGAAACGTGCTCTCAGCTTGGAAAGCTAGCGCTAAGTTATCGGTACAGAAAATGCGTTGCATTTCCCGACCCGCTACCTTAGCGAACTCTTCCCAGCCGGCCATGCCGGCTCGCTGACCCGCACTCTAAACACATTATGCAAGTTATTCAAGTTCAAAATCCTAACGAAGGTGCCAAAGTGGCGCTGGGTATTTTCCAAACGGCGTTGGCGCAAGGGGCGCAAACATTAGGTTTGGCAACGGGTTCGACGCCGGTTGAAATTTACCGTGATTTGGTGGCTAGCGAATTGGATTTTAGCGACATCACGAGCGTTAATTTGGACGAATACGTTGGTTTAGCTGGCGATCACGAACAAAGTTACCGCTACTTTATGGACAGTCATTTGTTCAATTTTAAGCCGTTCAAAGAAACATTTGTGCCAGACGGTACTGCGCAAAATCCTGCTGATGCTGCCAAAGCCTACGATGAGATCATCGCGGCTCACCCAATTGATTTGCAATTGTTGGGGATTGGGCGCAATGGCCACATCGGCTTTAATGAACCGGGTACGAGTTTTGATGTGACAACGCACGTCGTCGATTTGGAACCTTCAACGATTGAAGCCAACGCCCGTTTCTTTGCTAGCGTTGATGACGTGCCAAAGCAAGCTTTGTCAATGGGCATTGCCTCAATCTTGAAATCAAAGCAGATTTTGTTAGTGGCATATGGTGCAGATAAGGCCGAAGCCGTGGCAGCGATGTTGAATGGCGAGATCACACCAGATTTGCCAGCCTCTGTGCTCCAAAAACATGCCAATGTGACCGTACTTATTGATGATGCGGCTGCAAGTCGTTTATAATGAGAGTATGGCTTATCAAACTTTCAATTTATTAGAAGAAATTACGCGTCTTGACGGGACGACGTACACAGAACTGGGCAACATCACGCACAACGGGCGCGCGGAGTATGCGGTTGAACACGGCTTGATTCAAGACGTGCGCATTTTGAAACTCAACATTCCGCGCTCAAGTCGCGTGGAGCGCTTAGAAAAATATATTAATGAACATTACGATATGCCACCTACGGAATTTGATGAATGGGTGGAATGGGTCCGCACGCCAGAAATGGAAACGGAAATGGACAATATTTTATTAGATAATAAATTGGGGTAAAAGACGCGGAAAGCGTCTTTTTATTTTCATTTAATTGATTTTCATTTTAAAACCATGCGCTAAGATACACTCATCAAATAAGAACGAGGATTGGCTCATGAATTTTCTGAAGCGTGCTTGGCAATATTTAAGGCACAAAAAAGGTCGTACGGCGCTCTTGGTTTTAGTGACCAGCGCGATTATGTTGTTTGTTTTAGCAGGATTAATTATTCAAACAGCCGCAATACAAGCCGTTAAAAACACGGTGAACTCAGCAGGGACAACGGTGACTTTGTCTGCGAACCGAGAAAAAGCGTTTGAAAAACTTCGTGATTCACAAAGTAGTTCATCGAGTGGTTCTACAACGACGCGTCCAACGCTGAATTTAGCATCAGTGAGCATCGCAACGGCGGAAAAAATTGGTAAACTTTCCCAAGTTGCTGGTTATCAATTAACCAGTTCCGCCAGTGTGAATGCATCAGGATTTGACGCGATTGAAACGTCAAGTAGCACGCAAAGCTTCCCTGGGGGCGGCGGAAATGATAGCAGTCGCGGGGACATTAGCATTAGCGGTGTCTCAACAACTGCGGCTGAAAGCGGCTTCCAAGAAAAGACAGACACCATTACAAGTGGACGTGGCATCACAGCAGCCGATGTGAATACTAATAACGTCGTTGTCGAAAAGAATTTGGCCGAACAAAACAGCTTGAAAGTGGGCAGCAAGATTAAAGTCAAGACCACTGACAGCAAGACGACCAAGACGTTGACGATTGTCGGGATTTATACCGCGAAGACATCATCTTCATCATCAACCGGTGGCATGATGGGTGGCTTTGGGCAAAGCGATCCGGCTAACACGATTTATGGCTCATACACTTTGGCGGGAGCGTTGAATGATAACACGACCGAAGTCTCAAGTGTGACCTACACGTTGTCAGACTCTTCACAAGAAAAGGCCTTCACAGCAGCGGCCAAAAAGTTGATTGACACGGACGAATTACAATTGGTTTCAAGTTCTGAAACTTATGAACAATTGTTGCAACCAATGAAAAACGTTGAAAGCTTTGCTAATAAGATTGTCTGGATCGTCGGTATTGCGGGCACAATTATTTTGGCATTGTTGATTGTCTTGATGATTCGCGAACGTCGTCATGAAGTTGGGGTTTTGTTATCACTTGGTGAAAGTAAAACGAAGATGGTGGGACAACTCTTTGCTGAAATGATTGTTGTTTTGGCAGCGTCATTGGTGATTGCTGGGGGCTTGGGCGCAACATTTGGTAGTGCGGTTTCTAAACAGTTGGTCACACAACAACTTTCAAGTCAAACGACGACAACTGCGAACGCCGGCTTTGGTGGTGGGGGTGCACCAAGTGGTGCCCCAACCGGCGGTGGTAACTTTGGCGGCGGTCGTCAAACAAACGCCAGCGGCTCAAATGCGGTTACTAAGAAGGCTTTGTCGAACTTGAACACAACTTTGAAGCCAACCACATTTGTAGAAGTGGCGGGACTTGGTTTGGGTATTATTGCGCTTGCGACGTTGATCGGTGCAACCCCAATCTTCCGTTTGAAACCAAAAGAAATTCTGACATCGGAGTAAGGCTATGTTAACAGTAAAAAATCTTTCTCATCATTATCAAAATGCAGAAGCGCCGTTGTATCAAGACGTGAATATGGACTTTGAGCCAAGCACGTTGTACACAATTGTCGGCGAATCAGGCTCTGGGAAAACCACTTTGTTGAGTTTTCTGGCCGGTTTGGATGCGCCAAGTCAAGGTGAAATCTTAATTGACGGTCAAAATATTGCCAAAAAAGGGTTGACGAAGTATCGGCAACGCGATGTCTCGATTGTGTTTCAGGCGTATAATTTGTTGAATTACATGAGCGCGGTCGATAACGTGTTGACGGCTTTGGCGGTGACGGAATCTGCGCATAAGGGCGATCGGGATTACGCTTTGGCAAAATTGGCGGAACTTGGCATCACAGATCAATTGGCCACAAAAAATGTGCAACAATTATCTGGTGGTCAACAACAACGGGTCGCCATTGCGCGGGCTTTGGCCGTTGATGCACCGATTGTGCTAGCCGACGAACCAACCGGGAATTTGGATGAAGATAATACCGAAGCGGTGTTGAATATCTTTGACAAACTCGCGCATGAAGTGGGCAAAACCGTGATTATCATCACGCACGAAAGCCAAGTGGCCGCCCGTGCTGATGTTCAAATCAAATTAGCCCAACGCCAATTTACAGTTATTCATTAAAATTAAATGAAATACTTGTTTGAAATGTTGTTATATCAACATTTCTAGCATCACAAAGTACACGACATAAGTTGTGTACTTTTTTCATACAATTTTGACATAATAGAATTAAGCAAAAGGAAAGGCAAGCAGCAAACGCGTCGAGGCGGCTGCAATGCGGAAAGGAGGACGACATGCGTATCCAAAAAATGATTTCGCGCCGAGGGGAATTTTCACCAGCGCAAGCACCACGTGCACAGAAATTAGATACATCAAGGTTGCCCCTATCCCACCGAATTCGTGATCAAGACGAATAGCATAGCGGGATAGTGACAAAACGAACGGTTCTAGAAGAAAAGAAGTGAGTAACAGATTTTATTGCTAACATCGTGACAAGAACATTGTTCTTATTTTCATAACTTTTATCTCTCCTAATTAATTTCTGAATAATATGTACGAGCCATCAACAGCTAGCCTGAGCTTTGATGGTTTTTCTTTGTGTTAACCCGCGCAAAGATTTTAAAAATTAAGCGCGCCGCCATTCCAAAAATTTAATGACGCGTTGCGTCATGCGCCTAGCGGCGCTGTAAATTTTCTTTAGGCATCGACAAAGCTTATTTTTAAAATCGGCGGGTTGAAAACTCATTTGACAGGCGTGATACAATAAACATAATTAAGCAGACAGGAGAAACGCATGGCGACTTATGATGTTGGTGTGATTGGTAGTGGGCCAGCGGGCTTGGCGGCGGCTTTTGCAGCTAAGGCGCAAGGACTTAGCGTGGTCATTATTGAAGATTATCTGTGGGGCGGCACGTGCCCGAATTATGGTTGCGATCCGAAGAAAATTTTGCTGACGGCTGTTGAAAGTATTGAGCGGCAACATTTGCTAACCGGGCGTGGTTTGCGTGGCGCGTTGACGATTGATTGGCCCGCTTTGATGGCGCATAAACAAGCCTATGTGGACGCCGTGCAACCGCGTAAAACACGTGGCTTGGATGAAGCAGGAATTGATCGTGCTTTTGGACGTGGACAATTTGTGGATGCGCACACGGTTGAATTGGCGCCAACGGGTGAACGTTTGACAGCCAAAGATTGGGTGATTGCGGTTGGGCAACGGCCACGGACGTTGGCGTTTGATGGCGCGGAATTGACCATTGATAGCGAGGCGTTTTTGAATTTGGCGGCGATGCCAACGGATGTGACGTTTGTCGGGGCTGGTTTTGTGGGGATGGAATTCGCCACAATTGCCCAAGCTGCGGGTGCCAAAGTTCGTGTGGTAACGCGTGGGACGCAGGCTTTGCGTGAGTTCGATCAGGTTTTGGTGAGTCAGGCAGTCGATCATTTGCGTGATTTTGGGGCGACTTTTTATTTTGAAAATGAAGTCGTTGCCGTGGTGCGTGAGGGTGACGGATTCATTGTGACTTTGGCAGATGGAACGACGTTTAAAACTGAGTTGGTAGTTGCCACGGCGGGCCGTGTGGGCAATGCGGATCGGTTGAATTTGGACGGAATTGGCGTGGCTTACAATGAAAGTGGCGTGTTGGTGGATGATTATTTGCGCACCAACGTTGCGAATATTTATGCCATTGGGGACGTGGCAGAGTCGCCCGTGCCCAAAATTGTGCCAGTGGGCAACCACGAAGGCCGTTACGTAGCTAATTTGATCGCCGGGCAAACGACACAACCAATCGCCTACCAAACGACGCCAGTCGTCGCCTTTACCGCCCAACGCGTCGCTCAAACAGGCGTGAAAATGGCCGAGGCGGAAGAATTAGGTTACACCGTGGTGGACTTTGATATGAGCCAAGTGATGCCGTTTTATCGTTTGCAAGACAAAGCACGCGTGCGCGCGGCGCTTGATGCGGATGGTGTTTTTGTCGGTGCGAGCGTGGTGGCGCATGAAGCCGAAGAAGTTATTAATTATTTTGTGACGGCCATCAATGAGCGCCGAACGTTGGCCGAATCACAGGCGAATTTGTATGCTTATCCGTCTTTGGGAAGTGAATTTAGTGGTTTTTACGGCTGATTTTGCTTGCAGGACGGCTGGATTTTCGATATAATTATTGTCGTTGTCAAACGAAGTGTCGTTGGATAACATTGTATTGAAAATTTATTGCCCTATAGCCAAGTTGGTAAGGCAACGGGTTCTGATCCCGTCATGCGCAGGTTCGAGTCCTGCTGGGGCAATGATTGAAAGCTGATGAACAGTTTATGTTCATCGGCTTTTTTGTATTTATCTGAACAAAGTTTCGCTGCAACTGAACTTGTATTTTCACGTGACTAAATTAGTGCACGACTTAAACAGTTTGACAATCGAAATAAATAAATGATAAACTAAATGCATCGAATGTTTCGATAATCGAAGTATCTAGGTCCTATACGGCACCGGAAAGGAAACCACATGCCAGTTCTAACGACAACGGAAATCATGGATTTGATTCCGAACCGTTATCCAATTTTGTACATGGATTACGTTGATGAGATGACACCGGATGAAAGTTTGATTGCGACTAAAAATGTGACAATCAACGAACAATTTTTCCAAGGACATTTCCCCGGAAATCCCGTTATGCCCGGGGTTTTGATTATTGAAAGTTTGGCGCAAGCCGCCTCAATTTTGATTTTGTCATCACCGCAATTCAAAGGCAAGACAGCCTACATGACCGGAATTGACAATGCCAAATTCAAGCAAATGGTTCGCCCAGGTGACGTGTTGAAGTTACACGTGACCTTTGGTAAATTACGTGCCAACATGGGCAGCGTGCTTGTTGAAGCGCGCGTGAATGATAAAGTAGCAACAAGCGCAGAATTGATGTTTGTTGTGTCACCAGACGAAAAACAGGAAGCTTAATGACGACCACATTAGATTTTGAACAATTGAATGAGTCACTGGTTGAAGTGTTCGATAATGTAATGTGGATGGAAGAGGCTGCGTTGCGTCGCAGTGATTTTGCGGACATTTCGATTAAAGATATGCACACAATTGCCGCGATTTCGATGTATGACGAGAAAAGTGCTTCACAAGTCGCCAGCATGATGCGTTTGACGCCAAGTGCGATGACTACGGCCATCGATAAATTGGTGGACAAAGGCTATGTGGAACGGCGGCGATCAACAACTGATCGCCGGGTCGTACGATTGGGTTTGACGCACAAAGGGCGCGTTGTTTTCCGAGCACACCAAGGTTTTCACCGTGATTTATCACGGCATTTATTAGATGACATGAGTGAGCAAGAAGCAACGATTGTGCAAAAAGCGCTTGCCAATTTGCGCAACTACTTAACGCGTTTGGCATTGTGAAGGAGCAGTTGATGGAGAAGTTAAAAATTGTTGCCAGCGCACGTCAAGTGCCGCAACGTGTGGTGACCAATGATGAATTGAGTACGTTGATGGAGACAAATGATGACTGGATTTTCAGTCGGACTGGCATTCATCAACGGCACGTTGTGACCACTGAAAACACCAGTGATTTGGCGATTAGCGTGGCGCAACAATTACTAGATAAAAGTGGTTACACGGCTGATGATTTGGATTTTATTATTGTCAGCACGATGTCACCCGACATGGCCTCGCCTAACACGGCGGCTTTGGTGCAAGCTGGAATTGGTGCTACACAAGCATTTGCGTTTGACTTGAGTGCGGCTTGCTCGGGGTTGGTTTACGGGATGAGCACGGCGAGTGCTTTGATTACGGCGCGCTACACGCGCGGTTTGGTAATTGGTGCCGAAGTTTTGTCGAAGTTGGTTGATTGGTCTGATCGGACCACGGCCGTGTTGTTTGGTGATGGCGCCGCCGGTGTTTTGGTGGAACGCACTGACGACAACGTCGGTTTGATTGCCGAGGACTTACGTGCATTTGGTCAAGATGGTGAACATTTAGTGGCTGGTAAATTCGCGAATGCGAATGCGTTTGTTGGTGAAATCAGTGCTCAAGATACGTATTTCCATCAAAATGGTCGCGAAGTTTACAGCTTTGCGACGCGTGAAGTGCCGGCTGCGTTGGAACGTGTTTTGGCAAAAGCGGACATGACGCCCGATGACATTGATGTGTACTTGTTGCACCAAGCCAACGGTCGGATTGTGTCGATGATTGCCAAAAAATTTGGTCAACCAGCAGAAAAATTCCCCACGAACATGGCGGAATACGGCAACACGAGCGCTGCGTCAATTGGGATTTTGTTAGACGAATTGCGCGACGCCGGCGTTGTCCATGAAGGTCAAACAATTGCGTTTGCAGGGTTCGGCGGCGGTTTAACCGTTGGGGCTGCAATTTATAAGATTTAATACGTGGTTGGTTTGTTGCCGAATGGGCAACATCATTGGTGGCTGTTCGGCAGCAAATCAACCGCCGCACATAAAAACAAAAAATGGAGAAATTATCATGACAGAACAAGAAATTTTTGACAAGGTTAAGGAAATTTTGGTTGACCAATTTGATTTGGAAGACAACGAAGTTGAATTGACAACAGATTTGACAAACGACATCGATGCAGATTCATTGGACTTGTTTGAAGTTTTGAACCGCGTGGAAGACGACTTTGACATCAAGTTGTCAGTTGCCGAAGGTATCAAGACAGTGCAAGACTTGGTTGACCAAATCAAGGCCGCACAAGCCTAAAGTTAGAGTGTGGAGTGACGATTTTGGCGTAGCCAAAACGGTGAGCGGAGCACAAGTTGTTGCCGCGAGAAATGCCAAAGGCATTTTTTGTGGCAATGACTTATGCAGTAGCTTACCGAGTCATGCAACACGTTTCAAGCAGCGTGTTGCATGACGAGTAAGTCACATAACACATTTCGGATGCCACGGCATCCATACATAGTAATCAATAAGAAGGAAATAAAAACAATGCACCCATTATTTGAAAAATTAGGTATGAAATATCCCATCGTGCAAGGCGGGATGACGTGGGCTGGGACAGGGCAACTAGCCGCGGCAGTTTCAGAAGCTGGTGGACTTGGGATTATCGGAACCGGTTACTGGCGTGCAGAACGCGTGCGTGAAGAAATTCAACGGGCTAAAGCGCTAACCAACAAGCCATTTGGTGTGAACGTGATGTTGATGTCGCGTTACATTCGTGAAGTCTTTGATGTGATTATCGAAGAAGGTGTGGCGGTTGTCGCAACTGGTGCGGGAGATCCATCACCATTTATCGAAGAATTACATGCGGCGGGCATCGTTGTGATTCCCGTTGTGCCATCAGTGAGTTTGGCAAAGATGATGGAGAAAAAAGGCGTTGACGCCGTGGTTGCCGAAGGGATGGAATCAGGTGGCCACATTGGCATGTTGACGACCATGGCGTTGATTCCGCAAGTGGTTGACGCTGTTGACATTCCAGTCATTGCCGCTGGTGGTATGGCGGACGGTCGTGGCGTGGCGGCGGCCTTCATGTTAGGCGCCGTTGGGGTCCAAATGGGTACACGTTTCTTGACGGCGAGTGAATCAGAAATTCACGAAAACTTTAAGGCAGCCGTTTTGAAAGCCAAAGACATCGACACCATTGTCACTGGTGAATTAATCGGTAACCGTGCGCGCGTGTTGAAGACGAAAATGTCAAAAGCGTTTGTTAAAAACGAAATTAACATGTTGACGCAACCACCTTTGGATGCTGAAGGCCGTGAAAAGTTGGAAAACGGTTCATTGCGTTTGGCGGTACAAGATGGTGACAAAACAAACGGGGCCTTTATGGCCGGTCAAATTGCTGGGTTGGTGCAAGATGAAAAGCCAGCTGCAGAAATTTTGGACGAAATCTGGACGCAAGCAACACGCTTGATGGGCCAAACGGTGAATTAAGATGAAAATCGGATTGTTATTTAGCGGACAAGGCGCACAACAAGTCGGCATGGGTGCTGATTTGTATGCGGCAGAGCCAGCCTTTAAGGCAACAATTGATGAAGCGAGTGCGGTTTTAGGCTACGACTTGGCTGATTTGATGGCCAATGACTCTCAAAAAGTTGGTCAAACACAATTTGCCCAACCAGCTATTTTGGCGATGAGCATCGGCATTTTACGGGCTTTAGGTGACGTACCTGTTGCTGCTGGTTTGGGGTTGAGTTTGGGTGAATATTCTGCTTTGACCGCCGCTGGTGTGTTGTCATTTGACCAAGCCATTGCTTTGATTAAAGATCGTGGCGCTTACATGCAAGCCGCCGGTGACGCTAATCCTGGCAAAATGGTTGCGGTAATGACGGACGATCAAGCGTTGGTTGAAAAAGTTTTGGGCGAATTACAAGCGGCTGGCAAACAAGTTTACGCCGCTAACTACAACACATTCCAACAATTGGTGATTGGCGGAATTGAAGCAGACGTGGACGAAGCGATTGTTGCTTTGGAAGCAGCTGGTGTCAGTCGCATGGTGCCGTTGGCCGTTTCTGGTGCGTTCCACACGCCTTTGCTGGCGGTGGCGGGTGAACAATTTGCCGCGCGAATTGCCGATGAAACGTTTGCCAAACCAGCATTTCCGGTTTATTCAAACACCACGGGTGCTGAATTTGTCGTAGCGGAATTGCCAACAATTTTGCCAAAGCAATTGGTTTCACCAACTTACTTCGCCCAAGCTTTGCAAAAGATGCTGGACGCTGGCGTTGATACGTTGATTGAAGTTGGACCAAGCGACACGTTGAGCAAATTTGCCAGCAAGATTGCGGACAAAGGCGTGAAGCGTTTGGCGGTCACAGATGTGGAAAGTTTAGCAACAGCACGAGCTTTGTTAGCGGAGGGCTAAAAAATGGTTGATTTTTCAGGAAAAACAGTTTTGGTAACAGGATCAAGTCGCGGGATTGGTTTGGCGATTGCTAAAGCCTTTCAAGCGGCTGGCGCACGGTTGATTTTGCACGCGCGCTCGGCTATTTCAGCCGACGTGTTGGCAGAATTTGACCAACCGTTGACCATCCAAGCAGATATTGCCGACGCCGAGGCGGTTGAAGCCGAGATTAAGCGTTTGTACAAAGACGAAGGCGTTAACATTGACGTGTTGGTCAACAACGCGGGAATCACTAATGACAATTTGGTTTTGGGCATGAACCCAGCTGATTTTGCCAGTGTGGTGAACACGAATTTGAACGGCACATTTAACGTTGCGCAACCGATTTTCAAAAAGATGATGCGCGCACGCAGCGGTGCCATCATTAACATTTCATCCGTGATTGGTTTGATGGGGAATTTGGGACAAGCTAACTATGCTGCATCAAAAGCTGGTATCATTGGCTTAACCAAATCTTTGGCCAAAGAAGGTGCGCGTCGCGGCGTGCGCGTCAACGCGGTTGCGCCGGGTATGATTGTGTCTGACATGACGGATGTTTTGACCGATGATGTCAAAGACCAAATCATGGCACAGATTCCGCTGGATCGTTTTGGGACAGCCGAAGAAGTCGCTGATGTCGTGTTATTCCTAGCGAATAACGCATTTATCACGGGTCAAACCATCACGATTGATGGTGGAATGTATATTTAAAACGGTCGATAACCTCGACACACGTTTCCGAAAACAAAGGAGAAAAAGCATGACACGAGTAGTGATTACAGGAATTGGCGCGGTGACACCGCTTGGTAACAGCGCTAACGATTTTTTGGATGGTGTTTTCAGCCAAAAGTTAGGGATTGCCCCAATTACAAAATTTGATGCAAGTGAAACTGGTATTACCGTCGCGGGTGAAGTCAAAGATTTTGACCCTAGCCAACGAGTTGGTAAGCGTGACGCGCGTAAGATGGATTTGTTCTCACAATACGCCATTCACGCCTCACACGAAGCTTTGGAAATGGCTGGTTTTGATCCTGAAGACATGACACCTAACGAACGATTCGGTGTCATCATGGGAAACGGCATTGGTGGTTTGACAACGATTGAAGAACAAGTCATCAAAATGCACGAAAAAGGCCCACAACGCGTGAGTCCATTGTTCGTGCCAACCGCCATTCCAAACATGATGTCAGGGAACGTGTCATTGCGTTTTAAAGCCCAAAACATTAACTACACGGTCGTGACAGCTTGTGCTTCCGCAACAAACGCGATTGGAGAAGCCTTCTGGCGGATTCAAGCCGGCAAAGCTGACATGATGTTGACGGGTGGTTCAGAAGCCACGGTCAACGAAATTGGGATTGCAGGTTTCGCGGCTTTGACAGCTCTGTCAACGGAAACAGATCCTAAGACTGCCTCAATGCCATTTGATGAAAACCGTCACGGTTTCGTTTTGGGTGAAGGTTCAGCGGCTTTGGTTTTGGAAAGTTTGGAACACGCTCAAGCACGTGGTGCCAACATTTTGGCGGAAATTGTGGGTTATGGTGCATCATCAGATGCTTACCACATGACAAGTCCAACGCCTGACGGTTCAGGTCCAGCGCGTGCGATGAAGGAAGCTTTGTCAGATGCGCAATTGGCACCAGAACAAATTTCATACATCAACGCGCACGGAACGGCGACTGGGGCAAACGATTCAGCTGAATCAAACGCCATTACTGGTTTGTTCGGTGAACAAGCGGTTTTGACATCATCAATCAAGGGGATGACAGGTCACTTGTTGGGGGCGGCTGGTGCGATTGAAGCCGTTGCCTCAATCGGTGCAATTGTGCGTGAAGAATTGCCAGTGAACGTTGGTTTGCAAACACAAGACCCACAAACAGCGGGTGTCAAGTTGGTCAACGACGACAACAAAAACGTGGCACCAGAATACGTTTTGTCAGCCAACTATGGTTTTGGTGGACACAACGCGGCCGTAATTTTTAAGAAGTGGAGCGAAGCTTAATGTCTTTTGATTTAGAACAAATTCGTCAATTAATGACAGAACTTGAAAACAGCTCTTTGCGTGAATTACACGTAAAAGATGGTGAATTCGATTTGCTTTTGTCAAAAAATGAAAACACAGCGCCTGCGGTAATCGCAGCTCCAGCGCAAGCAGCAAGTGCACCGGTGGCAGAAGCTGTGGTGGACAACACACCGGTTGCGGACGCGAACACCAAAGAAATCGTCGCACCGTTGGTAGGAACTGTTTATTTGCAACCAAAGCCTGAATCACCAATGTTTAAATCAGTTGGTGATCAAGTGAAAATTGGTGAAACCGTGGCGATTATCGAAGCGATGAAGTTGATGACAGAAATCAAAAGTGATGTCGCCGGCACGATCGTGGAAGTTTTGGTCGAAAACGAACAAGTTGTCGATTACGACAAACCTTTGTATCGCGTTTCGGTTTAAGTTTTTGAGGCTGTCTGCCGATTTTTGCGGTGCTGATTTTGATCATTTGTAAACGAACCGCGCGTAAGCGCATGACGCAAAGCGTCATTTCGTTTGGAAATGCGTCAACAGCAGCACAGGAAGCAAAAATCTTTGTGCAAACAGACAACTACTATTAAATTGTGTTTGGGCCAACCGCTCAAACACACGTACATAAAAAGGAGGACATCCAAATGTCATTATTGAATGTTACTGAAATCATGGAAATCTTGCCACATCGTTATCCTTTGTTGATGTTGGACACGGTTGAAGAATTAGTGCCCGGCGAAAAAGCGGTGGCAACGAAAAATATTTCCATTAACGAAGAAATTTTCCAAGGACATTTTCCAGGAAATCCAACTTTTCCAGGCGCTTTGACGGTGGAAGCTTTGGCGCAAACGGGTGCCGTGGCTTTGTTGTCAATGCCTGAATTTAAAGGGAAAACAGCTTACTTTGGTGGGATTAAAAAGGCGCGTTATCGCCAAATGGTGCGCCCTGGTGACAAACTAGAATTGACCGTGACGTTGGATCGCATTCGCGGTACTGTTGGTCAAGGCACGGGTGTTGCCACGGTGAACGGTAAAAAAGTAACGACCGCTGAATTGACTTTTATTATTGGAGATTAAGATGTTTGATAAAGTTTTAGTCGCCAATCGTGGCGAAATTGCGGTGCGAATTATTCGTACGCTAAAAGAAATGGGCATCAAGTCCGTGGCGATTTATTCAAGCGCCGACAAAGACAGTTTGCACGTCCAAATTGCCGATGAGGCGATTAACGTTGGTGGACCAAAGCCAAAAGACAGTTACCTCAACATGAAAAACATTTTGAGCGCAGCGCTTTTGACTGGGGCTCAAGCCATTCACCCGGGTTATGGATTTTTGTCAGAAAATGCGATGTTTGCGCAAATGGTTGAAGAAGTCGGCATGACGTTCATCGGCCCAAAAGCAGACACGATCGAGTTGATGGGGAACAAAGCCAACGCGCGTGAAGAAATGCGTCGCGCCGGTGTACCGGTTATTCCGGGTTCTGAAGGGTTCATCACGAGTGCCGAAGAAGCCAAAGTAGTTGGGGACAAAGTCGGTTATCCCGTGCTTTTGAAAGCCGCTGCTGGTGGTGGTGGAAAAGGTATGCGCTTTGTTTATGCAGCCGAAGAATTAGCTGATAAATTTGACGATGCGCAACGTGAAGCCAAAAATGCATTTGGTGATGACCGCATGTACATGGAAAAAGTGATGGATCACGTTCGTCACATCGAAATGCAAGTTTTCCGTGATCACCAAGGGAATATTTTGTATTTGCCAGAACGGAATTGTTCTTTGCAACGTAACAACCAAAAAGTGTTGGAAGAAAGTCCAGCAACCGGCGTGACAAGTGCGATGCGTGCTGATTTGGGGGCGATTGCCGCCCGTGCGGTTGATGCGTTGAAGTACGTCAACACAGGAACGATTGAATTTTTGCAAGACTACGACGGCAACTTCTACTTCATGGAAATGAACACGCGGATTCAAGTTGAGCACCCAGTCACGGAAATGGTGACGGGTTTGGACTTGATTCGCATGCAAGTTGAAGTGGCGGCGGGTGAAGCGCTGACTTTACGTCAGGATGACGTGCAATTGAATGGACACGCCATTGAAGTGCGTTTGAATGCGGAAAATCCTGCTTTGAACTTTGCGCCAAGTGCCGGTCCAGTTGACTTTGCCTTTTTGCCAACCGGTGGTTTGGGTGCGCGAATTGATTCGGCTTTGTTCACTGGTGACAAAGTCCAACCGTTCTACGATTCAATGATCGGCAAATTGATCGCTCATGACGACGATCGCACGAAAGCTTTGGCCAAAATCACCCGTTTGGTTGATGAAACCGTGATTCGTGGCGTACAAACAAACCGTGAATTTGCGGCAGCTTTGTTGCAAGACACGCAAGTACAACGCGGTGATTTTGACACACGTTACTTGGAAAGTGACTTTATGCCACGTTGGCGAGATGAAATTGTTTAAATTTTGAGACATGTTCTCAAGCAAAAGGAGAGCAGCATGGATTTATTTAATCGTGATAATGACACCAAAATCATGCGCGATGCAGCGCTAGACGATCGCATTCCCGATGGCATGTTTTTGGCTTGTCCTTACTGTGGCGAGCAATTGTACGCCAAGCAGTTAGGCAAATTCCGCGTTTGTGATAACTGTGGCTACGGTTTTCGTTTGCAAGCGCGTGAACGCGTGGCCTTGTTGGCAGATTCATTTGAAGAAATGGATGCTGATTTGCAATTCGGTGAAACTGAATTTCCGGGTTATGCGGACAAATTAGATCGTGCCCGCCAACAAACACAATTGGGTGATTCGGTTTTGACGGAATTAGCCACAATTGATGGTCACCGCGCGGCTTTGGGCGTGATGGATTCGCATTTTATCATGGGATCTTTAGGTTCAATTACCGGTGAAAAAATCACACGTTTGTTTGAAACAGCCACAGTACAAAGTCTGCCGGTGGTTTTGTTTACCGCTTCAGGCGGCGCGCGCATGCAAGAAGGCATTAACTCTTTGATGCAAATGGCCAAAGTTTCAGCGGCTGTGGCGGCACATCAAGAAGCTGGTTTGTTGTACTTGGTCGTTTTGACCGACCCAACAACTGGCGGTGTGACGGCATCATTTGCGATGCAAGGCGACATTACTTTGGCAGAACCACATGCTTTGGTTGGATTTGCCGGCGCGCGCGTGATTGAACAAACGATTCACGAAAAGTTGCCCAAAGACTTCCAACGCGTGGAAACGTTATTGGAAAACGGCTTCGTGGATCAAATCGTGCCACGCCCAGAATTGGCGCACACGATCGGTCAGATTTTGAGTTTGCATGCACAACAGGAGGTGAAGTGATGGCTTTGTTTCAACGAGAATTAACGCCAGCTCAAGTTGTCAAAAAATCACGTGAGGATCGTTTTGTCGCGCGTGAGTTGATTGATGGCTTGTTCACTGATTTTGTGGAGTTGCACGGGGATCGTTTGTATGGGGATGACAAAAGTATTATCGGTGGGATTGCGCGTTTGAATGGCACGCCGGTGACGGTGATTGCCATTGACAAAGGCCGTGATATCAACGATAAAATCACCAAACGCAACGGCTCACCAGAACCTTATGGTTACCGGAAAGCGCAACGTTTGATGGCGCAAGCAGCGAAATTCAAGCGGCCAATTATCACTTTGGTGAACACACCCGGCGCATTCCCCGGTAAAACGGCAGAAGCGCAAGGGCAAGGTGAGGCGATTGCGCAATCGATTTTGAAAAGCATGGGCTTGGCAGTGCCGATGATTGCGGTCATTTATGGCGAAGGCGGTTCAGGTGGTGCGTTAGCTTTGGCAACGGCAGACCAAGTTTGGATGTTGCAAAACGCGACGTATTCAATTTTGTCACCTGAAGGCTTTGCTGCCATCTTGTGGAAGGATGCCAAACGCGCGGATGAAGCGGCGGCAATCATGGGCTTAACGCCGCGTGATTTGCTGGAAAAAGGCGTCATCGAACGCATTATCCCAGAAGCACATCGTCAAGAAAAAACGTTGACGACATTACGCGATCAATTAGCAACTGAAATCGCTCAGTTACAAACGTTAAACCCAACCGACTTGTTGGCAGCGCGTCGCGCACGCTTCCGAGCGTTCTAAATACACATATCAAAAGCGCCAAACCGGCGCTTTTTTTGTTGCTTGACGCAATATGCTATACTAAAAATAGTTTTGATTAAAGGGGGAGCGGCATGGTACGCTCAGTTTTTGAACAGGTTGATGCACAAGTGATTGCATCGAAACATTTATTTGATGGTAGCGGTAAATTGAAGTGGGTTTATCGCGAATTGGCACCGAGCACGCCGGAAGATACGGGCTGGTTTTTGTTTGCGGATAATGATTCTGATGAATGGAACAACGATCCGACGAATTTTATGCCCATTGTGGTTGAAACGGCGTTGGTGTTGGAACCGAGTTTGGCGCATGTGCTTGATTTGCCGTACGGTACTGACCTGATTTTGGCAACGCGCGGTAATGTGATGGGCTGGTGGGAACCAAAAACGAAAACACCGGTGTATTTGTTCGAGGATTAAGTCTGCGTTGACATGGTCAAAGCTTGATTTTCGTAGGGTTATTTTATATAATGAAGCGTTGTTGTTTTTTAGCAATCACGCGCATTTTGGTGCTGTAGCCAAGTGGTAAGGCAACGGTCTGCAAAACCGTCAGCGCGGGTTCGATTCCCGTCAGCACCTGCAAAACGTCAAGTCAACTTGGCGTTTTTATTTTGGGCAGAAACATGTGCGAAATTCCGAACATTTGGTATAATGGAAAGTATCGGATGCAGTGAGGTGGGGCATGCAGGCATTAATGACGCGCTATCGCGGCTTGATTTTTTATGCGATTTTTGGCGTGTTGACGACAATTGTGAACATTGCGCTTTATTTTATTGCGCGCCAATGGTGGCATCTATCGTGGCAAATTAGTTATGTTTTCGCTTGGTTTTGGGCGGTCTTTTTTGCTTATTTGAGTAATCGCAAATTGGTTTTTGGTTCAGAAGCGACGTCGTTTGGCGAATTCTGGACTGAAATTTGGCGATTTTACGCGGGGCGAATTGCATCAGGGATTTTGGGCTGGGTGATTTTGGCGGTTGGTGTCAAATGGTTGCATGGCAACGATCAGCTTTGGAATGTGATCCAAAACGGGTTTGTGATTGCCAGCAATTATGTCATTGCTAAACTGTTTGTATTTCAAAAGGAGGAGAAACGATGATTAAATTAATTGCTTCAGATATGGACGGCACATTTTTGCGCACGGGTGACGTTTATGACGTGGCGCGTTTTGAAAAAGTGTTGGACGAATTAAAGGCCCGTGATATCAAATTCGTCGCGGCATCTGGCCGCCAAGTGGGCAACTTAAAAGAAGTTTTCGCCCCTGTGTTAAACGATGGGTACGCCATTGATTACGTTGGCTCAAACGGTGCGCGCGTCGAAGTGGCGGGGCAACGTTTAAAAGACGCTTACTTGTCTTTGGAACAAATCGGCGCATTGATTTACTGGAACGCGATTACGTATGAAAAAAATGAAAATTTGATCATCATGGTCGGCGACAAGCACACCTACGTGTCTAACCACGCGACACCAGAAGCGGTGGCGATGGCGCAACAATTCTATCCAAATGTGCGCCAAGTTGACAAATTGTTGCAAGTCAACGATCACATTTTGAGTGTGACGTTTGTTTGGCCGCTCGATGCTGATGTCAAACAATACGTGGATCGTTTGCGCGAGGTATTTGGGAACGCGGTGCATGCGACGGGATCAGGATTTGGTTCGGTGGATGTTTTGCCAAAGGGTATTAACAAAGCCGTTGCATTAGGCGTCGTGCAAGAACATTACGGCATTGCCGATGACGAAGTGGCGGTGTTTGGTGATAATGAAAATGATTTGGAGATGTTGCACAAATACAAGCATGCTTACGTCATGCCCAATGCGCAAAGTTTCATGACCAAACAAATCGACCAAAAAGCGATTGCAACCAACGATGAAGATGGCGTTGTGGCCACAATCGAGAAAATTTTAGCAGACGAAAAGGCGCTTGTATAAGCGCCTTTTTTGTTAGTCTGGCGTGGCAAAACGGTTGATGGCAATCGCAATCGCCACGCCAATCACGGTATCCAAAACCCGATTTAACACATAAAAAATCGTCTCGCCGGCAGGAATGGTCAACGCAATCATCAATAAAGCGGCCGAAGCGCCGATAATCCCTTGGTTCAAATTAAAGCCGTCCAACACCACAATTGAAAACAGCAGTAACAACGGCAGTAAAATAATCGTCACCCACGGATTATTATGCAGTGCTTGATTCGTGACAAAATAAATCACCGCTAAACCACCGCCGAATAAATTCGACATCACGCGGATTTTGCCAAAACTCACGGTACTTTCAAAATCTTCTCGCAGCGCAAAAATGGCTGCCAACGCCGCAATAAAAGGCGTGCCACGGTTTGTTAAATAAAAAACCAGGAAAATTAACATCACCGCAGCGGTGGTTTTGATTGTACGCAACCCTAAACGAAAGCGACCAAAATGCATAAAGCCTCCAAAAGATAACCCGTATTTATTGGCTTTCACACGCCAAAATAAATATTTTCTAATTTAATAATACCACAGTTTTGCGTGGAAAGGGAACTTTTGTGATATACTTATTAAAAATAAGTACATGAACAAAAGGAGGCACTATGACAAATCCAATCATTGATTTGATGCTGGCACATCGCTCTGTGCGGCAGTTTACGACACAAGCAGTTAGTGACGAAACGGTGGCGTTGATTTTGCAGGCCGCTTTAACGGGACCCAATATGAACAACGCGCAACCCGGCACCTTCATCGAACTCACTAATCCCAAATTCAAGCAGTTGTTAACGGCAACAACGGGTCAAAAACAAATCGCCAGCGCACCGCGCACGTTTGCCGTGGTGATGGATTGGCACAAAGCGCTGACGGGGATGAGCGCAACTGAGCAAGCCGCTGCCAAAGAGAATTTGGCCAATTATCCTTATTTGGAAGGTGGCGCGGTTTCCGCGGGCGTTGCGGTTGGGCGCGCTTTGTTAGCGGCGCAATCATTGGGATTGGCGGGCGTGACGTATGCCGGCATTACGAATGCGGCGGCTGAATTAGAAGCGCAATTGAATTTGCCAGCCTTTAGCAAAGTGGTGATGGGCTTGTCGATTGGGTATGCGGCAGAAGATCCCGGCATTAAACCCAAATTACCAATCGCGGCCAGTTGGATGAAAGATCACTACGATCAGGCCACCGTTGAAGCGCAAGTCGCCGCTTACAATGAGGTTATGCATGATTATTACGCGCAGCGTGGCAGTGATTTGAGCTGGACGCAAAATAACGTCAAGGGCCTCACCCATCAACAAGATTGGGCCGCCAAAAATGCGTATCCGCGCGACAAAGGTTTTCATTTTTAAGGATTTAACCGCTGAATGGCGGTTTTTTTATTGTGTTTACTTTGGAAAACGCTTACAATATTTGTATAGACCAATCGGAGGATGAAAGATGACAGAACCATTATTGTTACAAGCAGAATTGCATGAAAAAATGTGGGGCGGAACGGCCTTGGCGGACTTTGGTTTCGATTTACCAAGTGACCACACCGGCGAAGCGTGGGTAATCGCCGCGCATCAAAATGGTCAAAGTACCGTCATTAATGGCGAATTTGCGGGCCAAACATTGGGTGAACTTTGGGAAAAACAACCAGAATTGTTTGGCGGTCACGTGGCGGGCGAAGCCTTTCCTTTGTTGATTAAAATTTTGGATGCCAATGATGATTTGTCGATTCAAGTTCATCCTGACGACGCTTATGCGCGCACGCACGGCGACAATTACGGCAAAACCGAAAGCTGGTACATTTTATCAGCGCAACCAGGCGCAAAATTATACTACGGTCACTCAGCACAAACGCGTGAAGAATTGGCCGAGGCGGTGAAAAACGGCCATATTGATGATGTTTTGAAGACCGTTGACGTGCACGCCGGCGACTTTTTCTACGTCCCAGCTGGAACGCTACACGCCTTAGGTGCGGGTGTTTTGGCTTTAGAAACGCAACAAAGTTCTGATTTGACGTATCGCTTTTATGATTTTGATCGCGTTGATGCTACAACTGGCCAAACGCGGGATTTGCAAATTGATCAAGCCGTTGAAGTGACAACAGTCCCAGATGATTTGCCAAAGTTGTCACCAAAAATCACCGAAGAAACAAATGCAAAAATAACGCAACTAGTTGCGGCGCAATACTTCACCGTCAACAAATTAGACATCACCGGCCATGCAACTTTCACTAAAACGCAACCTTACACCCTCCAAACAGTGATTGACGGCGCCGGTGAATTACAAGTCGACAACCAAAGTTACACCCTCAAAAAAGGCACAAGTTTCTTACTCCCCGTTGGGATTAGCGACTACGCATTGGTGGGTGATTTGACGTTAATTCAAAGTTTTGTCACCGAATGAAAATTTGACCTGAAAAAACATTGAAAGCACTAACAAAAACTTTTCCTGAAAACGTTTACAAACGAAACAGAATGTAGTATACTAAATTTCGAAGGACGCGCAGTGCAAGTCCTCACATAATAGTGGAGGAAACACGAAAATGGTTAATCTGATTATTGCCAGTCACGGCGAATTCGCCGCTGGTATTAAGATGTCAGGTTCAATGATCTTCGGTGAGCAAGAAAATGTTGCAGTTGTAACTTTCATGCCTAGCGAAGGTCCTGAAGACTTGGCAAAGAAGTACGCCGACGCTTTGGCCGGTTTCAACAATGACGACGATACGTTGTTCTTGGTTGATTTGTGGGGTGGTTCACCATTTAACGCCGCAAGCAAATTGCAAGCTGAAAACCCAGAAAAGATGGCAATCATCTCTGGTTTGAACTTGCCAATGTTGATTGAAGCGTACGGTGGACGTTTGATGGGAATGGACAAGGCAGCTGACTTGGCTCATTACTTGATCGCACCTGCCAAAGACGGGGTAAAGTCTTTGCCGGAAGCACCTGCTGATGAAACAGCGGCACCAGCCGCCCAAAAGTCAACAGCTGGTTTGAAGGAAGGGCACATCAAGATCAACTTGGCCCGTTTGGACACACGTTTGTTGCACGGACAAGTTGCAACAGCTTGGACACCTGATTCAAAAGCAAACCGCATCATCGTTGTTTCAGACAACGTGGCAAAAGACGAATTGCGTAAGAGCTTGATTGAACAAGCCGCACCAAACGGTGTGAAAGCAAACATCGTGCCAATCAGTAAGATGATTGAAGTAGCAAAAGACGACCGCTTTGGTGGCGTTGAAGCCTTGTTGTTGTTTGAAACAGTGCAAGATGTTTTGGCAGCCGTTGAAGGTGGCGTGCCAATCAAGGTGTTGAACGTTGGTTCAGCAGCGCACTCAACTGGTAAGACACAGATTTCAAACGTGTTGTCAGTTGACAAAGATGACGTTGCTGCATTTGAAAAATTGCGTGATTTGGGCGTTGAATTCGACGTTCGAAAAGTGCCTAGCGACAGCAAAAAAGACTTGTTTGACTTGATCAAAAAAGCTGACGTTAAATAATTGGTTGAATTAGGAAAGGACTAAAAAATGTCTATTATCTCTATGGTTCTCGTAGTGGTTGTGGCTTTCTTTGCTGGTTTGGAAGGGATTTTGGATGAATTCCAATTCCACCAACCACTGGTTGCCGCAACACTTATCGGGTTGGTTACTGGTCACTTGGAAGCAGGTGTTATCTTGGGTGGAACGCTTCAAATGATCGCGCTTGGTTGGGCGAACATCGGAGCTGCCGTGGCACCCGACGTTGCGTTGGCTTCTACAGCCGCTGCCATCATCTTGATTAAGGGTGGTGACTTCAGTGCAAAGGGTATCTCAGTTGCCGTGGCTTCTGCTATTCCTTTGGCCGTTGCTGGTTTGTTCTTGACGATGATTGTTCGTACAATCTCAGTTGGTATCGTTCACGGTGCCGATGCCGCTGCAACTGAAGGAAACTTTGGCGCAGTTGAACGCTTCCACTTGTTTGCCTTGTTGTTGCAAGGTTTGCGTATTGCGATTCCAGCCGCAGTTTTGTTGGCTGTGCCAGCCAGCGTTGTGAAAGACGCATTGGCTTCAATGCCTGAATGGTTGACTGGTGGAATGGCTATCGGTGGTGGAATGGTTGTTGCCGTTGGTTATGCTTTGGTTATCAACATGATGGCTACACGTGAAGTTTGGCCATTCTTCGCTATCGGTTTCGCATTGGCTGCTGTTAGCCAATTGACATTGATCGCTTTGGGTGTCATCGGTGTGGCAATCGCTTTGATCTACATTAACTTGTCAAAGATGGGCGGAAGCTCAAACGGCGGCGGTTCAAATGGTGGCTCAGGTGATCCTGTCGGCGACATTTTGAACGAGTACTAAGAAGGAGCACGATAATGGCTGAAAAAATTGAATTGACAAAGTCAGATCGTTTGTCTGTTGCATGGCGTTCAACGTTCTTGCAAGGTTCTTGGAACTACGAACGTATGCAAAACTTGGGATGGGCTTACGCCATGATCCCAGCAATCAAAAAGTTGTACACTTCAAAAGAAGACCGTGCCGCTGCTTTGAAGCGTCACTTGGAATTCTTTAACACACACCCCTACGTTGCTTCACCAATTATCGGTGTAACGTTGGCTTTGGAAGAAGAACGTGCCAATGGTGCTGCCATTGACGACACAGCTATCCAAGGTGTGAAGATTGGTATGATGGGACCTTTGGCTGGTATCGGAGACCCTGTCTTCTGGTTCACAGTTCGTCCTATCTTGGGTGCTTTGGGTGCCTCACTTGCGATGACAGGTAACATCTTGGGACCTATTTTGTTCTTCGTTTTGTGGAACATCATCCGTATGGCCTTCATCTGGTACACACAAGAATTCGGTTACCGTGCCGGTGGAGAAATCACAAAGGACTTGTCTGGTGGTTTGTTGCAAGACATTACAAAGGGTGCTTCAATCCTGGGTATGTTTATCCTAGCGGTCTTGGTTGAACGTTGGGTATCAGTTAACTTCACGGTTAACTTGCCTGCAAAGAAGTTGTCTGAAGGTGCGTACATCGAATTCCCTAAGGGTGCTGTCGATGGTTCACACTTGCAAACAATTTTGCAACAAGTGGCTTCTGGTTTGTCATTGACGCCAGAACAAGCCAACACATTGCAAGCTAACTTGAACAGCTTGATCCCTGGCTTGGCCGGATTGGGCTTGACTTTGTTGGCAATGTGGTTGTTGAAGAAGAAGGTTTCACCAATCACATTGATTATCGGATTGTTCGTATTCGGTATCGTGATGCACGCATTGGGTTGGATGTAATTTGATTTTTAAAAGCACTCGTCATTGGCGGGTGCTTTTGTACATAATGGAAAGGAAGAGCGTGAGTAATGTTCGGCGAAGCCGACGGGAAGCGTGGTGTAAGTGTTCGATCGGGGAAATGCAACGCATTTTCTTGAGCGAATGCTTACACATAGCTTGCCGAATTACGAACGCGTTTGCGACCGCAGGTCGGAAACATACTTTAAAAAAACATGGCACAATCATTAAACACAAAATCTGAACTAGCCACTACTGGTATTTCTTATCTTGGCATTGGCGCTAAATATGGCAAACTTTTGATTGGTGACAAAGCATTTGAATTCTTCAATGACAATAATGTTGAAGATTTTATTCAAATTCCTTGGGAGAATATTTCGGCTGTTTATGCGTCGGTTTCTGGACAGCGTGTGGGGCGTCGGTTTAAAATCGAAACCACGGCCGGACATTTTGATTTCGCTGCAAAAGAAGCGGGGAAAGTGTTGAAAGTGATGCGGGCGCATTTAGGCAACGACAAAGTTTTGCGGATGCCAACCTTGTGGTCACGTTTAACCAAACGTTTCCGTAAAAACAAATAAAAAAGCTCGGACAATTAATTGTCCGAGCTTTTTTATTTTAGAATGATTCAGTTGGCACAGCGTCTAATTTCGCTGTCCAATCAACTTCTGGGTACTTGCGCGTCAAAGCGGTGGCTAAGACGCGCTTGGCCAAATTACCATTTCGCGTGAAAATTGGTCCGTGGAAGTATGAGCCGTAAACGTTGCGGTAAATGACGCCTTCGGTGCCGTCCATACCATTGTTGCCTTTGCCTGAAATCACCGTACCCAAAGCACGTTCACCTTCACCTAGGAAAGTGCGACCTTGGTGATTTTCAAAACCGTGATATTCTTCGCCGGTTTCGCTGTTTTTGATCACAATATCACCAGTCAAACGACTGTTTTTGGCAACGGTCAAACGATCTAAGTGCATGTTTTCGGTGTAGTGCGGCATCACGCCGATACCGTCGACGCGCGTGCCATCAGCCATAATCATGTAGCGTCCCAACAATTGGAAACCGCCACAGACGGCTAACAGCGGCCCGTCATTTTCAATATAAGCGTGCAAAGCCGCCGCCTTGTCTTTTAAATCATGAGCGACGATGGTTTCTTCATAATCTTGTCCACCGCCAAACAAAACAAAGTCAAAAGCGTTCGGATCAAAGGTGTCGCGCAAAGACACGTTCGTGTCAATCACCGGCACGCCAATGTGTTTGGCATAATAACGCAGGGCAATAATGTTACCGTAGTCACCATAAGTGTTCATCAAATCGCCGTACAGGTGGGCGATGTTCAATTCATAGGTCATGAGAGCCCTCCTTTGATGTAGCCGGCCGCAGCAAGTTGTTCACGCAATTGCAACATGGCCGTGTAGGTGGCCGCGATGTAAACTTTTTGCGTTGGCAAAGCTTTGATGGCGGTAATGACTTGGTTCAAATCCTGATAAACGGCTTGGTCGGTAAAACCAGCCATTTTCAAACGAACTTGAATGTCTTTGTAACGTTGTCCACCAGTCGCAACGGCCTGCAAATTGGTGTCATGCAACTTTTCAAATTCCGCATCCCAAATCCAACTCGTGTCAATGCCGTCCGCATAGTTAGCGTTCAATAAGGCCAAAAGAGAGAAGGGCGCTTTGTCAGTTGCCATCATATCAATTACGGAATTCGTGCCGACCGGATTTTTAATTAACACGATTGTCACGTCTTTGCCATCAACGTTGATGGATTCTTGTCGGCCGAAAATCTGCGCGTTTGATTCAAAAGCGGACTTAATCGCACCAGGCGCCACGCCAAATTCACGACCAACCGCAAAGGCGGCCAAGGCGTTATAAATATTGTACAAGCCACCAATTTCAATGCGCAAAGGCGTGTCATCAATGCTAAATGTTGAGAACTTTGGCGTCAATTCATCCACGCTGGTCACCGCATAGGTGAGTTCAGGGCGTTTGAAATCATCGCTAACACTGAAATAATCACCCAAATTGGCATACGTCATATAGCGATAATGCAAAACCGTGTTGTCGGTCGGTGACAAAATCCCGTCCGTGTTGTTTGGGGCTTTGATATCTTGGAAAGCTGTGGCGTTAATATGATTAAAACCGTAGTAAATGCGCTTGTTCGGGTAGTCACCGCGCATGAAAATCGGTGAATCACCGTTAATCAGAACGTGGGCGTCCGGCGCATTGTGAATGCCGTCGATAATTTTTTCGTACGTCGTGTAAATTTCACCGTAGCGATCCATTTGATCCCGGAAAATGTTGGTCAATACGATTAACTTTGGTTGAATGGCCTTGGTAATCGTGGCGACGTTAGCTTCATCGACTTCCAAAACTGCAATCGGGCGCTGACCGTTTTTGGCCCGCACTGAACTGGTTAAAAGCGTTCCTGCGATACCTTGAATCATGTTGGAACCCGACGGGTTGGTGATCACATCGTAACCGCCGGCTTGTAAAACACGCGTAATTAGCGCGGTTGTCAATGTTTTGCCGTTGGTACCGGTGACAATCACCAAGTCAAAATCTTGTTCGAGACTGTGTAAAATGTCAGGATCGATTTGGACGGCGAGTTTACCGGGCAAGCTGGTCCCGCCGCGATGTAAAATTTTATGAAGCAACCAGTAGCTGCTTTTGGCTGTGGCTTTCGCCAACGTTGCACGAATTGTCATGTAAAACTCCTGAAATCAAGACTATATAACAGTTATTTTAGCATAAATTAGGTTAAATCGGCCCAAGCTTTACGGGTTTTTAACATCATGTCAGCTAAGCTTTCATGACCGTCACTCGCCACCCACAGCCCAAACGCCACATGAAAAACATTGGCGATATTATGTGCCGCTAAAGTTGTCACAATCGGATCAAAACGTTGCGCCAACGCTGATACAGCGACATCGGCTAGGTGAGATTGTTTGAGTAATTCTCGCTCTTGCAAATGCGGATGACTTTGAATAATCGCATTACGTTCTTTGGCATGCGCATAAAGATCAGCAAAAACCGTCTGCGCAATCGTCAGATACGCCGTCCAAATAATCTCCACCACGTTATCAGATTGATTTTGCGCGATACTCGTTTGGATAATCGTTGCAAGCAAGTCGTTGCCGGAAAACATGACGTCGGATTTGTCGTTAAATTGGCGAAAAAAAGTTCGTTCGGTCACGCCAGCGCGCGCCGCGATTTGCTGAACGGTGGTATTATCGTAGCCTTGCGTGCGAAAAAGTTCGATGGCAGCCTGTTCTAATTTTTCGCGACTAGTCAATTTTGTCATAAAAAAACCTCTTGATGTCAGAAACTGACATGTGTATAATTGTATTTGTCAGTAACTGACATTTGCTAATTAGTGTAACTTAAATTAGCCGTGGATTCAAGTCTGATCAACTTGGAACTACGACACAGTGAGGTTAAAACATGAAAATTTTTGTAACAGGTGGTTCTGGTGGTATTGGTTCAGCGGTGGTGCCGAACTTATTGGCACACGGGCATGAGGTTGTGGCGCTCGCGCGTTCAACGGCCAGTGAAGCGAAATTGGCTGACTTAGGGGCGCAAGTTGTTCGCGGTGAATTAGGTGATTTGTCAACATTGCGTGAGCAAGCGCAATTAGCTGATGCGGTGGTGCATTTGGCTTTCGTTCATAACTGGGCGGACATGTCCCAATCAGGTCCAATCGACCGGGCGGCCATTCAAGCGATGGCTGATGTGATGCTGAACACCGACAAACCTTTGGTTATCACAGCTGGCATTGAGCCGCGCGATACGTTCTACACAGAAAATGACGTACCAGACACACAAAGTATGCGTGGTGCCAGCGAGGCGCTGATGCGTGATTTGACGGCGCGTGGTTTGCACGGCGTGATTGTGCGCCCAGCACCAACCGTGCATTTTCAAGGTGATCTTGGGTTTGTTAAGACGATTGCCGATGTTTTTCGTGAAAATGGCGAAGCTTTTTATGTGGGGGATGGCGCTAATCGTTGGTCAGCGGTTCAGCTTCAAGATATCGGGGACTTGTATCGTTTAGCAGTTGAAAAAGCACCGGCTGGTGCGCAGTTGCACGGTGTCGGTGAAACGGAAATTCCGTTCAAAGACATTGCCGCAAAACTGGCCGAATGCTACGAATTGCCTTTGGTGAACGTCGCGTCTGACGTTGCGGTTGAACGTTTGCATGGCTTTATCGGGCATGTGGCCGCTGCTAACATGGCAGCCACCAACGACCAAACGAAAGCTTTGGTCGGCTGGGAGCCAACGCACAATACGTTATTCGAAGATATTGATGCAGGTTATTATGATTAAACAAAAAGCGCTCCTAAACGGGGCGCTTTTTTTCTCCCAACGGGGTAGTAAGGGAAGTTAAAATTGAAGAGTTATGAAATTTGTTAGGACATTTAGGTGACTACCCCGCGAGTCGATTAGTTTTTGCTGAGCGTTGACAAAGTGTGCATGTCGTCGAGCAAGTCGTCATACAACTTCCGATACAATGCGAAATATTCGTTGTAAGCGGCGTGGCGCTTGGAGTCGGGTTCGACTTTTTCGCCGAGTACTTGCCAAGATTTGACTTGATCAAGGGTTAATGTGTTTGTTGCCAAACCAGCTAACATCACATCGCCCAAATTCGCTTCGGCATTTTCAATCGGGGTGCGCACGGCGTAACCGGTCACGTCGGCAAACATTTGCACCCAGTTTTTAGATTGGGTCACGCCACCGGCAATCACGATGTAATCGCCCAAATCACGTCCCGTCAATTCAATTGAGTGGCGCAAAGCATAGGCCACGGATTCTTGAAAAGCGTGGTACAAGTGGGCTTTGGTGTGCGCTAATGACAAACCAAAAATCAAACCTTTGGCATCAGAATTCCAAACTGGCGCGCGTTCGCCCATGAAGTAAGGCAAAACCACCAAACCTTCACTACCAGCCGGCAAATCTTGTCCCGCTTGATCCAAAGCCGCATAGGCGTTCAAGCCGCCATTCTTTTGGGCTTCAAGTTCCAATTCACCGAAATTATCGCGGAACCATTTGCTAATGGCACCGGCGGTTGCCGAACCACTGAAATTATACACGAGTTCTTGTGAGCGATACGGGTAAGGCCAAACAATCAAACCTTGGTCTTTAATCGGTTGTTCGTTGACCAAAGCGGCGTTCATCGAAGAACCGATGGCAGCCACGTAACGGCCCGGTTCCAACACGCCCATGCCGACATTGGCCGCACCAACATCAACACCACCAACAATCACCGGCGTGCCCGCTGCCAAACCAAGTTCAGCGGCGACACTTTCAGTGATGTAACCGGCAATTTCGGTCGCATCAACTAGCTTTTCTGGCATCATGCTAGCCGGAATATCGAGCGCGTCTAGTAATTCAGTTGACCAAGTGCCGGCGTTAATGTCATAGACGCCGCCGATATTGCCGGCCGCGGAATAATTGACCGCCACTTCACGCGTCAAATGATAAACCACGAACGTGTCAGGTGGGAGCAGTTGCTTAATTTTGGCCCAGTTTTCAGGTTCGTTGTCCTTGATCCAAAGGATTTTGGTGTATCCATAATAAGGATCCACCACGTCGTTGCCGGTAATATCAGACAAACGTTGCAAGTCAATGTTGTCTTTGACCCATTGCGTCTGGGCTTCGGCACGCCGATCCATCCAAATCAACGTTGGGCGCACTTCGTTCATGTCCGCATCAACTGGCACGCCCGCACCGCCATAAAGGGCGCTTAAACCGATCCCTTTAATGTCAGTGGGGGCAACGCCGCTTTTGGCAACGACTTCTTTAATAGATTGCTTGGTGGCGTCTAGCCACACTTTGGCCCATTGTTCCGCCCACAAAGGCTTTGGGGTGAGCACGTCATATTCAACGAGTGATTGCGCAATGAGCTTGCCGTTTGTATCCATGAGGACACTTTTTGTACCGGAAGTTCCGATATCTGTTCCGATGAGATAATTTGTCATAATCTTTTGCGTGCCGAAGTTGGCAACGTGTGTCACTTTCTAAAAAATTTGCTTGAAGATGTCTTAGGAACCAGCGAAGGAAACATTACCAAGCAGTGAACGCACCGTCGATTGCAAAGTCCGCACCTGTTGCAAAGCTGCTTGTGTCAGAGGCCAAATAAACGGCGATGCCTTGCAATTCTTCTGGCTTACCCATGCGACCCAATGGCGCCCAGTCGTTCCAAATGTCAATTAATGGCTTTAATTCAGGTGAGTTTTGCGTCAAATCCGTAGCCATGTAACCCGGTGACAATGTGTTGACCCGCACACCTTTTTGCGCCCATTCGATTGCCAAAGACTTTGACAATTGAATAACACCAGCTTTTGAAGCATTGTATGAAGCTTGTGGTTGTGGGCGGTTGACGATGTGGGCCGACATTGAAGCGGTGTTGATAATTGAACCGCCGCCGTGTTCGATCATGTATTTTCCGGCAGCTTGTGATGTCAAAAAGACACCGTTCAAGTTCAAATTAATCACCTTAGACCATTGGTCAAACGTCATGTCTTCGGCGGGTGTGTTGATGACCATGCCGGCGTTGTTGAAGGCGACGTCCAAGCCGCCCAATTCTGTGACGATTGTGTCAATCATCTTGTTGACGTCTTCTGGGTTCGTCACGTCAGTGCGTACGGCGATCACTTTGCGACCCGTTGCTTCAGCAATTTCAGTTGCGGTTTCTTGGGCTTTGTCCAAATTAATATCTACAATCGCTAGATCAGCACCGGCTTCAGCCAACGCTTGTGCCATTGACTTGCCCAAACCTTGTGCGCCACCCGTGATGTAAATCTTCTTACCATCCAAACGCAATGCGTCCATAATTGTCATGATGAAAACCTCGATATTTTTTTATTTTTTTGAGTTGGGTGAATTTTGTTAATTGGCCAATTAAGTAAAATCATTTTATATAACTCACAAACACAGTTTATGATAGCGCTTTCAAAAAGTCAAGCGTTTTAATCAAAAATTTTATGGATTGCGTCGCAATCCGCGGAGTGGTAAGCTTTAGGTAATTTAAATGACGGAGAAAAGTATGGCAGATCAAGGCATGAAAGCTGTGCAAAAGTCGAATTTTACAGAGACTTTCCAACTGTTTTTACAACATGAACAATTAGTCAAACAAGACATTGCCCAAAAATTAGGGCATAGTTTGCCGACGGTGACGACGAATTTACGGCGCTTGCGTGAACGGGATTTGATTGTGGCGGCCGGTCAATTGAGTGGCGGGCTTGGGCGACGCGCGACGGCGTACACGCTAAATCCGGTGGCTTTTTTAAGTATCGGCATGGAAATGTTTGGCCATCACGTGACGACCGTAATTTTGAGTGCGCGCGGCGAAATTTTGGCGGTGCATCGCTTAGAGATTGTGTTTGATAACGCAGCGGATTATTATCGCGCGGTGAGTGAGGATTTGTTGGCGTTTGTTGGGCAACAAGATTTACCGGTTGAGCGCATTATTGGTTTGGGCATTGGCGTGCAAGGTTTGGTGTCAGGCGATGGACAAGCGATTGTCTATGGGAAGATTTTGGGCAACACGGGACTGACGACGCATGAATTTGCGCAATATTTGCCGTGGCCGGTGACGTTTTTGCATGACGCGGATGCGGTGGCGGTGGCCGAGCAAACTGCTGCTAAACGTGAAGAAGACGCGATTTATTTGTCAATTGGTGAGCACTTGGGGACGGCGATGATGATTAACGCGCAAACTTATAGCGGCACAAATGGGCGCAGCGGGACGATGGAGCACATTTCAATTGACGCTGAGCACGGCCGGCTGTGCTACTGTGGTCGTTATGGCTGTATCGAAACGTACGCGTCAATTAGTGCATTGTTAAATGATCGCGACGAATCAATCGATGCTTTTTTTGCCGAAGTGCAAGCCGATGAGCCAACGGCGGTGACGCGTTGGGCGTCTTATTTGGATCATTTAGCGCATGCGATTAACAATCTGCATATGTTTGCGGACACGCCGATTGTTTTGGCGGGGGACTTGGCGCGCTTTATTAGTGAACAAACGATTTTGGATTTGCACGAACGGATTTTGCAATTGACGGCTTTTCCGGAAAGCGAACCGTATTTGCGTTTGGGACAAGTCGGACAATACGCCGTGGCGACGGGGGCTGCGCTACCGATTATGCAACGTTATGTTGAAACCATCTAGATAGATGGTTTTTTATTTTAAAAAATGATTTTATAAAACTGTTGACATTTAATTTTAAGTTCGCTATGATTCTAAATGTAAGCGCTACCAATATTTTGATTAGTGCTTCATCGATTGTTTGGACTGCTTAGGAACCAGCACAACGATTGATGTCGCCGGCAACGGCGGTGTCTTTGCAACTTTATACAAAGACAGGATAGAAAAATGACGAAAATGAAACAGTATTTGTCCTTTGCCACGGGTGCATTTGGACATGATGCCTTTTACAACACGTTGAGTTTGTACTTTATGATGTTTGTGACCAGTCAATTGTTTACGACTGGCGATAGCGCGTTTAATGCGCGCATGATTGGTTATGTGACGACGCTTGTGGTCGGGATTCGGTTGGTTGAAATTGCCTTTGATCCGATGATTGGGGGCGCCGTGGACAACACGCAGACCAAGTGGGGCAAGTTTAAGCCTTGGTTGGTGATTGGGACTTTGGTAGCGTCAGCGATGTTGGCGTTGATCTTTACTGATTTTGGTGGTTTGGCGATTAGTCAGCCCGTGTTGTACTTGATTTTGTTCGGAATTGCCTTTTTGATTTTGGACGTGTTTTATTCATTTAGTGACATTGCGTTGTGGTCGATGCTGCCAGCATTGAGTATGGATACCAAAGAACGCACGAAGTTTGGAACGTTCTCGCGGTTCGGTTCAACTTTGGGCGCGCAAAGTGTCATTATCATTATTATTCCAGCCGTGACGTTGTTCTCATCATGGTTTGGCGCAACTGGTGGCGCACAAAACAAAGCCGGTTGGGCCGGTTATGCGTTGCTAGTGGCGTTCTTGGCGTCAGCTGGGGCGTTGGTTATTGCTAAAAATTTGAAAGAAGATCAAAACTTGATTCGCGCCAACGTGGAACACACCCGTTTCCGTGACGTGTTTAAAGTGATTGCTTCAAATGACCAATTGATGTGGTTGGCGTTGAGTTATTTCTTGTTCGCTTTTAGTTATGTGATTAACAATTCTTTGTTGTTGTACTACTTCCGTTATGTGATCGGCAACGTTGGTGCGTATGCGATTGTTGGGATTATCACCAGTGTTTTGGGTGTGATTTCAGTGGCGTTGTTCCCGTCTTTGGCGGTGAAAATTTCGCGGAAATTCGTTTATATTGGCGGGATTGGCGTGATGTTGATTGGCTTTGTGATTTTCTTGTTTGCCGGTCAAGATTTGACATTGGCTTTGATTGGCGCGTCCGTGATTTTCTTCCCGTATCCAATGATTTTCTTGGCAACTTTGATGACGATTAGTGACTTGGTTGAATATGGTCAATTGAAGAGCGGCAAGCGTAATGAAGCGGTGACGTTGTCGGTGCGCCCTTTGATTGACAAATTAGCGGGTGCCTTTTCAAACGGGATCGTCGGCATCGTCGCCGTGGCAGCGGGGATGACCGGTAACGCCAAGCCAAGCGACATTACGGCGGCTGGTTTGACCCAATTCAAAATGTACATGTTCTACGGACCAATGGTTTTGTTGGTGGTTGCGGCTTTGATTTTCTTGTGGAAAGTGACTTTGACCGAAGACAAGCACGCCGATGTGGTGAAAGCTTTGCGTCAAAAGTTGGTGGCAAATCCCGATTTAGTCGATGAAAGTTTGGTAGGGGAGACGAAATAATGGCAAATGACAAAGTGAAATTAAACCCTGAACAATTCGCGCTGTCGGTTTTAGGCGGCAATGCGCGGTTGGAAGAAGAGGAAAACAAGCGTTACATCAAGCGGCAATTGACGCTGTATTTGGAAGCGTATTTGTTGGCGCAGGATTTTAACGACTTAGAAGAAACGCAATTTGAATTAGCGCGTGAAAATCAACGCACCCAGATTTTGGAAAAGTTGATCGAACGTCGTTATCGTTAGTGGACAAAAAGCACGCTGTGGGCGTGCTTTTTTGCGTTTGGCGGGTTGCGTTGCTATAATAGAAACGATGTAAATTTGACAAAGGACGTGGCTGGTTTGGCTCAATTATTCTTTGAATATGGGGTGATGAACTCCGGAAAATCAATTGAAATTTTAAAAGTGGCGCACAACTACGAAAGTCAGGGGCGGCGCGTGTTGTTGATGACACCGGCCGTTGATACGCGCAGTGGCGTTGGCGTGGTGGCGAGCCGCATTGGTTGGTCGCGCGAAGCGATTGCCATTAAGCCAGGCGACGATTTGTTTGTGGCAATTCAAGCGGAATTGGATGACGATTTGGCGGCGGTTTTGGTCGATGAAGCGCAGTTTTTGTCGGCGGAACACGTGGATCAATTGGCCAAAGTTGTCGATGATTTGCACGTGCCGGTGATGGCCTTTGGCTTGAAAGTCGATGCGTTTAATCAACTTTTCCCCGGCTCAAAGCGTTTGCTAGAAATGGCCGACAAATTAGAAGAGATGAAAACCATTTGCACATTTTGTGGCAAAAAAGCGATCACGCAACTGCGAATTGTCGATGGCAAGCCGCAACGCGAAGGGGCGCAAGTGTTCATTGGCGGCAATGAAAGTTACATTCCAACGTGCCGCAATCACTGGTACCACCCAGATTTAGCTGCGATTGAGAAGTTGTTTACGAATTAGGAGGAAACGCGTTCCAGGCTCGAGCGTTCAAGCTAAGCACTTTCCCAGCAAAACCGCTACGGGCGCAAACGCCCTTTCGCGATTTCACTGAAAAAGCACTTAGCTTGTCCCGCTCGTCGGGCGAAGCCCGAACGCCTTGCACGCTCTGATTACCATGGAAGATATTATTTTACAAGTGCAAGCGGTGGTTGACCGTTATGACGAATTGAATGAGTTGCTGGCCGACCCTGAAGTGGCGGGTGATTCACAGCGCTACATGGCTTTGTCAAAAGAAGCTGGGCAAATCCGGGAAACGGTGGAAACTTTCCAGCAATACCAAGGTGTTTTGCAAGGCATTGCTGATGCCAAAGAGATGCTAGGCGATTCAGAAATGGCGGAAATTGCCAAAGAAGAATTAGCGGAATTAGAACCACAAAAGCCAGTTTTGGAAGACAAAATCAAAATTTTGATGTTGCCAAAAGACCCCAACGATGACAAAAACATCATCATGGAAATCCGCGGTGCGGCCGGTGGGGACGAAGCCAACATTTTTGCCGGCAACTTGCTGGAAATGTATACGCGTTATGCGGCCACACAAGGTTGGAAGCTGGAATTTTTGGATGAAAACGAAGGTGCGGCCGGTGGTTTTGCCCAAGTCGTCGTGATGATTACCGGTGACAATGTGTATTCAAAATTGAAGTATGAATCCGGTGCTCACCGCGTGCAACGAGTGCCAGTGACGGAATCGCAAGGTCGAATTCAAACGTCAACGGCAACCGTCGGCGTGATGCCGGAATTTATTGATGTTGATTTTGAATTGAAAGAATCAGATTTGGATGAAGAATTCTTCCGTTCTGGTGGTGCCGGCGGACAAAACGTCAACAAGGTGTCAACGGCCGTGCGTTTGGTCCACAAACCAACCGGTATTACCGTGAAAATGCAAGAAGAACGTACGCAAATCAAAAACCGTGACAAAGCCCGTAAATTGTTGGCAACGCGTGTTTATGATTTCTACGCGCAACAAAACGAAGCCGAATATGCTGAGCAACGCAAAACGGCCGTTGGAACGGGTGGCCGTTCTGAACGCATTCGGACGTATAATTACCCGCAAAACCGCGTGACCGATCACCGCATTGGTTTGACGTTGCAAAAGTTAGATCGCGTGATGAACGGTGAATTAGGCGACGTGATCGATGCGTTGGTGATTGCTGATCAAACCGCGAAATTAGCGGAATTGAGTGAACGATGAATTTAAGTTTACGAGAATTGCGCAAATGGGCGATTGCCGAATTGGGCGCATTGGATGAAGCCGAAGCAAAGGTGGATTTCTTGTTGACGGGCGCGACGGGCTACAATTACGGTATGTTGCGCGTGAATTTGGAACGGCAAGCAAGCGATGATTTGCAGGCCGTTTGGCCAACGTGGATTGCTCAACTTTTGCAAAATCGACCGGTGCAATATGTGCTTGGTGAAGCACCTTTTTACGGGCGCGAGTTTGTCGTTGATGAGCGTGTTTTGATTCCGCGCCCGGAAACTGAAGAGTTGGTGGATTGGATTTTGCGTGATCATGATGACGTGCTTGATGTGCTAGACATTGGCACGGGTAGTGGCGCGATTGCGTTGACTTTGGCAGCGGAACGACCAGCTTGGCAAGTGATTGCCAGTGACATTTCACGTGATGCGTTGCGGGTGGCGCAAACCAATTCCGCGTGTTTGCAGGCGCCCGTCACGCTGGTGCAAAGCGATGTTTTTGACGCGGTGACGGGGCAATTTGATGTGATTGTGAGCAATCCACCGTACATTGCTGACTTTGAACGCGCGGAGATGACGGCCGATGTGCTGGATTTTGAGCCGGAATTGGCGTTGTTTGCGGCTAATGACGGTTTGTCCATTTATGAAAAAATCGCGGCCGGTTTAGCGACGCATTTGAAACCCAACGGACAAGCTTATTTTGAAATTGGGCATTTGCAAGGGCAAAGTGTGGTGAACTTACTGCAACGGACTTTGCCAAATGCCAAAGTTGAGTTGCGCCAAGATTTTGCCGGCAAAGATCGCATGATCAAAGTAACGAATAATTAGAAAGTAGAAACATGGACACTTTACGTTTAGACAATTCAAATGAAGCGATTGAACAGGCCGGTGCGCTGTTGGCGCAAGGCGAAGTGGTCGCTTTTCCCACCGAAACCGTTTATGGTTTGGGGGCGCTTGCGACTAATGAGACGGCCGTACAGAAGATTTTTGCTGCCAAAGGTCGCCCGAGTGACAATCCGTTGATTGTCACGGTCGCTAGTCCGTCGCAAGTGACGGCATTTGCTTGGGTAAACGATGAGGTGCGTGCGCTGATGACGGCGTTTTGGCCGGGTTCGTTGACGATGATTTTGCCGATGAAAGCTGACACTCTTTCTATGACCGTGACTGGTGGTTTGCAAACGGTGGCTTTTCGTTTGCCGGATAATGCGGTGGCGCGCGCGGTGATTCGTGCGGCCGGCGGACCGATTGTCGGACCGAGTGCGAATTTGAGTGGCAAACCATCGCCGACGACGGCCGAACACGTTTGGCATGATATGCAGGGGCGAATTGCGGCGATTGTCGATGATGGCCCAACGCAAGTCGGCGTGGAATCAACCGTGGTTGATTTGAGTGGTGAAGTGCCAACGGTTTTGCGCCCCGGTGCGATCACTGCCGAACAAATCAGCGCCGTGCTTGGCGTTGCCGTACTTGACGCGACCAGCACAAAGTCAGTCGCGGCCGATGTCACACCAAAAGCGCCGGGGATGAAATACCGCCACTACGCGCCTGACGTGCCGGTGGTGATGTTTGATGCACTGGATGCACAAGATTTGCGCGCCGCTTTGCAACCAAATGATGTCGTCATGGCCTTAGACGACACGCTCGCCAAATTAGGCGATTGGCCCGTCACGCAGACATGGTCATTAGGGAGCACGCCTGAAAGCGCGACAGAACAGCTTTTTGCTGGTTTGCGCCGCTTTGATGATGGCCGTGACGGTCAGATTTACGTGGAAGTCATGCCACCAATCGGCGTGGGTTTGGCGTACAATAACCGCCTGGCTAAAGCTGCGAGTGAACAGTGGTTTACAGTGATGTAATTATCAGTTGACACGTTAAAAATTTCAGCGTAAACTAAACCCATAAAACATTGAGAAGGACACAGCGCGACGTTGCGCCATTAGAGATATGCCGGGTGGTGCAAGGCATACAAACAGCGTCGCGTTACTACCTTTGAGTGTGGACGGAGTAAGTTCAACCGAAATGCCACCGTTTGACCGCGTTAAAAGTCATGATGAAGGTAGAGTGTAAACGTGTTCCGAACTCGGCAAGTTAGACACAAATTCTTCACGCATAAAATTGCGTTGCAATTTCACCCGTGAAGAACTTGTGTAACGCTTCCCGTTGGCTTCGCCAACCGTTCTGCACACTCTATAAATCAGGGTGGTACCACGTTCAAAACGTCCCTGTCTAAAATTATTTTAGGCAGGGACGTTTTTTGTTTTTGCCGATACAAAAGGAGATCCACATGACAGATATTAATTTGACTTTCCCTGATGGTGCGGTGAAGACATTTGCCGCGGGGGTAACGCCTTTGGAAGTTGCGCAATCAATCTCAACTTCTTTGACCAAAAAAGCCGTTACGGGTAAGCTTGACGGCAAGTACGTGGGCGTTCATGACGCCATTGACCACGATGGCGCCTTTGAATTGGTGACAAAAGACAGCGCCGAAGCGTTGGATTTGTTGCGCCACTCAGCTGCGCACTTGGTCGCCCAAGCCGTGAAGCGTTTGGACAAATTCAAAGACATCAAATTCGGAGTTGGGCCATTTATCGAAAATGGTTTCTATTATGACACGGATAACGGCTTTGGTAACCAAGTTTCCGTTGAAGATTTCCCAGCGATCGAAGCCGAAATGCAAAAGATTGTCAAAGAAGATTTGCCAATCACAAGCAAGGTGATTTCACGTGAAGAAGCGTTGTCAACTTTTGCTGATGATCCTTATAAAGTGGAATTGATTAACGCTCTGCCAGTTGACGAACCAATTTCAATCGCGGTTCAAGGTGAACATTTGGAATTGGACCGTGGTGGTTTGGTGCCATCAACGGGCTGGTTGAAGAACGTGAAATTGACGTCAGTTGCCGGTGCTTACTGGCGCGGTAAGTCATCTAATCCAATGATGCAACGTATTTACGGGATTGCGGAATGGAAAGCCAGCGACGTGGAAGCTGAATTGCAACGTCGCGCTGAAGCCAAAGAACGTGATCACCGTAACATCGGGCGTGATTTGGACTTGTTCTTCACAAGTCAAGAAGTCGGCGCTGGTTTGCCAGTTTGGTTGCCAAATGGCGCAACAATCCGCCGCACGGTTGAACGTTACATCACTGACAAAGAATTGGCGAACGGTTACCAACACGTTTACACGCCAATCATGTCAAATTTGGAATTGTACAAGACCTCTGGTCACTGGGAACACTACCAAGATGACATGTTCCCACCAATGGACATGGGCGATGGCGAATTCTTGGAATTGCGGCCGATGAACTGCCCAAGTCACATCATGGTTTACAAGCACAAGCCACGTTCATACCGTGATTTGCCAATGCGCATTGCGGAACTTGGCATGATGCACCGTTACGAAAAGTCAGGGGCGTTGACTGGTTTGTCACGTGTCCGCGAAATGACTTTGAACGACGGCCACACATTCGTTGCACCTGATCAAATCGAAGACGAATTCAAAAACATTTTGCGCTTGATGTTGGAAGTTTATGAAGACTTTAACATCACGGATTACCGCTTCCGTTTGTCATATCGTGACCCTGAAAACACGGAAAAGTACTACGATGACGACGCCATGTGGACCAAAGCCCAAGCGCAAATCAAGCAAGCCATGGACGATCTTGGTTTGGAATACTTTGAAGCAGAAGGCGAAGCGGCGTTCTACGGACCAAAGTTGGACGTGCAAACCAAGACAGCTTTGGGATCAGAAGAAACTTTGTCAACGATTCAATTGGACTTCTTGTTGCCAGAACGCTTTGACATTGATTACATCGGCGCTGACAGCGAAAAGCACCGTCCTGTGATGTTGCACCGCGGTATCGTTGGGACGATGGAACGTTTCACAGCGTACTTGATTGAAATGTACAAAGGCGCATTCCCAACTTGGTTGGCGCCACAACAAGTACAAATTTTGGCCGTGAACAATGACGCGCACGGCGCATACGCAAATGACGTCCAACAAACTTTGCAACGCGCCGGTTTGCGGGCAAAGGTTGAAACAAAAGACGCCAAGTTGGGTTATTTGATTCGTGAAGCGCAAACTAACAAGATTCCTTACACCTTGGTTTTGGGGGATGCTGAAGTTGAAAATGGCACGGTAACAGTCCGTCGTTACGGTCAAGAAAAGACGGAAACATTAGCATTGGCTGATTTCCAAGCCTTGGTTTTGGCAGACATCGCCAATTACTCACGCGTTAAGTAAGAATAGAGTTGACAAGTCATTTAAAACCATGTATAGTATTAGTGTTGACAAAGAAGAAACACCCGTTTCTCACCTCAGTTGCTAGCGCGGCGAGGTTAATACACGTGACCTACTTGGTTGTAAATGTATGAAACGGGGTGCAGTTTGCACGCCGTTTTTCTTTTGTTAAACGCAAGAAATTTTGGAGGATTCGACCTATCGCACGAGCACAACAACAGCGTCAAAAACGCGAAGTTGATTTAGTTAACGAAAATATCCGCGCGCGTCAAGTTTTGCTGATTCACGAAGGCAAACAAGAAGTAATGGACACAACCCAAGCTCAAGCGATTGCCGATGCTTTGGAATTGGATTTGGTATTGGTTCAAGCAACTGCTGAACCACCTGTTGCCAAAATTATGGATTGGGGAAAAGCAAAGTTCGAAGCGCAAAAAAAGCAAAAAGAACAACGCAAGAACCAAAACATTGTCCAAACCAAAGAAGTACGTTTGTCACCAGTCATCGATTTAAATGACTTTAACACACGTAAAAATGCGGCAATCAAATTCCTTGGGCAAGGCAACAAAGTGAAAGCTTCACTGCGTTTCCGTGGCCGAATGATGACGCACCAAGACGTTGGTCGAGAAGTTTTGGACCGATTTGCCAGCGAACTTGAAGATATTGCCAAGGTTGAACAACGTGCCAAAATGGACGGCCGCCAAATGTTCTTGGTCTTGGCACCAAAGGACAGCAAATAAGTGTGCATTAACACATTGAAATAAAAGGAGAGCAATCATGCCAAAAATGAAGACACACCGCGCTGCAGCAAAGCGTTTCAAGAAGACTGCCCACGGCGGTTTTAAGTCAGGTTCAGCTTTCACGTCACACCGTTTCCACGGTAAGACAAAGAAGCAACGTCGTCAATTGCGCGGCACAAGTATGATGGATGCTACGACTGTAAAGACGTACGCCAAGATGTTGTACAACCTTTAATTCAAGGGTTAATTTACGATTTAGAAAATAAAAAGGAGACTTTCCCATGCGAGTAAAAGGTGGAACAGTGACGCGTGCGCGTCGTAAAAAGTTTATCAAGTTGGCTAAGGGTTACCGTGGTCAACGTCACATCAACTTTAAGGTTGCTAAGCAACAAGTTTACAAGTCATACTTGTACGCATACCGTGACCGTAAGAACACAAAGCGTAACTTCCGTAAGTTGTGGATTGCCCGTATCAACGCGGCAGCCCGTATGAACGGTTTGTCATACTCAAAGTTGATGCACGGTTTGACATTGGCTGGCTCACAATTGAACCGTAAGGTTTTGGCTGACTTGGCTGTTACAGACTTCGACGCTTTCTCAGCTTTGGCTGACCAAGCTAAGCAAGCTTTGGCTAACGAAAACGTTATCGTTCCTGCACGTGTTGCAGCAACAACAGAAACAACCGTTTCAGTTAACCGTTAATCAAAAAATCACCTGCGGGTGATTTTTTTGTTATACTGAACTGACATGAATTTAGATTGGGGAATAGATATGTGGACAGCGTATAAAAATTATTGGAAAAATTACTTTAACTTTACGGGACGCACGACGCGCTCTGGTTACTGGTGGGTGGTTTTGATGAACGTCATCATTAGTGTGGCGTTGATGGTTGGTTTTGTGGCAGCGGTCATGGCAGCGATTGTTGGTTTGGGTGACAAAATCGACACGAATGCTAGCAGCAGTGAATTTTTTCATCAATTACTTGCCGCTGGTGGCATTGGCATTATTTTGTTATTTTTCGTGTTGGGGATTTGGGTGGTGTTGAATATTATTCCCAATATCGCGATCACGGTGCGTCGTATTCGCGACACAGGTTTGAGTGGTTGGACGTATTTGATTAGTCTTTTGGGTGGTATCATGTTGAATGTGTCCAGCGAACGGTCTGATTTGTGGTGGATGCAATTGTTGGGTGGCTTGATTGCGTTGGCTTTCTTCATTATTTATTTGATGCCAAGTGATCAATTTGCTAAAAAAGGGTAATTGATGAAGCACGTGGATTGCGTGCTTTTTTTGCGCGGTGAAATCGGCTATAATAAAGGATAGAATATTGATTGAGGAAAACTTATGCTAGAAATGTTTGCGCCCACCTACATGGTTGAACGCATCTACGGCCTGACGGTCGACAATTTAAAAGCGCACGGTGTGACGACGATTTTGGCGGATTTAGACAACACGTTATTGGCGTGGAACAATCCAGACGGCACACCAGAATTAAAGGCGTGGTTAGCGGATTTGCGTCAAGGTGGCATCAAATTAATCGTCGTGTCAAACAACACAACTGGGCGCGTGGCCAAAGCGGTCGCGCCGTTAGATGTTGATTTTGTGTCATGGTCATTAAAGCCTTTGCCGCGCGGAATTAAACAAGTTTTGCGCGAGCATAATTTGAACAAAGATGAAGTCATTATGGTCGGTGATCAATTGTTAACAGACGTGTGGGCGGCGCATTTTGCTGGCGTTCGCAGTGTGTTGGTGAAGCGTTTGGTCGATTCTGACATGTGGCAAACGTGGCTGAACCGCGCAATTGAAAAACGGATTAAATACAAAGTATTTGCCAAAAATCCAAACTTGAAATGGGAGAAAGAACTTCGTGACAATCGCAACTGATGAAGAAGTACAAGCAGCGCTACAAGAAGGTTTACGTTGTATCGGCTGTGGCGCTTTAATGCAAACCACAGATGCAACGCACTCCGGCTATTTGCCAATGAGCGCGTTAAAAAAGCAACTGGACAGCGACCAACTCTATTGCCAACGCTGTTTTCGTTTGCGCCACTACAATGAAATTCAACCGGTTGAATTAACCGACAACGACTTTTTGCAAATGTTGCACCAAGTCAGCGCTAAAAAAGCGTTGATTGTTTATGTGGTGGATATTTTTGATGTGACGGGTTCTTTGATTTCCGGCTTGCCACGTTTTGTGGGGCAAGACAATCCGATTTTGGTGGTGGGGAACAAAGTTGATTTGTTGCCAAAGTTATTGAACAAAAACCGTTTGACGAGCTGGTTGCGTGAAGAATTGCGCGCCAACGGCATCAAGCCCGCCGATATTTTCTTGACGAGTGCAGCCAAACCACAAAATTTGGATGACTTATTAGACAAAATTGACGACTTGCGTGCAGGCCGCGATGTGTATGTGGTTGGTGTGACAAACGTTGGTAAATCAACGTTAATCAACCAAATTATCAAGTCAACGACTGGCTTGCAAGAAATCGTGACGGTGTCACGGTTCCCCGGCACAACTTTGGACCGAATCGAAATTCCTTTGGCCGATGGCGCGCAATTGATTGACACGCCCGGTGTGATTCAACGTCAGCAAATGGCGCACGTCATTGACGCTGATGCGCTGCGCTTCATTTCACCAAAAAAAGAAATCAAGCCACGTACTTTCCAATTGAACGCGGAACAAACGCTGTTCTTGGGCGGTTTGGCGCGCTTTGATTTTGTTGCCGGTGAGCGTGGCGGCTTTACGGCCTACTTTGAAAATAATTTGTTGATTCACCGCACGAAGATGACCGGCGCCGATGAATTTTATGACAAACATGCCGGCGAATTGCTAACGCCAGTACCAAATACCGGCGTGAATTTGGCCATTCATGAATTTACGACCACGGAAAAAAGCGACTTGGTTTTTGCTGGTTTGGGATGGATTACAATTCCAGCTGGTGTCAAAGTTCGCGGTTATGCGCCGGAAGGCGTAGGCGTTTTGTTGCGCTCAGCCATGATTTAAGCCAAAGCCTGCCCGAAATGGACAGGCTTTTATGGTATAATGGAAGTCAGATAAAGCCTTGAAAGGATGACACATGCAGTCATTAACTGGAAAACAAAAGCGCTTCTTGCGCGCCCAAGCCAACACATTGAGCCCAATTTTTTCAATTGGGAAAAACGGTTTGACGAACACTTGGATTGACGAACTCGAACTTGCGATGAACAAGCGCGAATTGATCAAAGTCAACACCCAACAAAACGCCGAAGTCGGCGTCATTGAAGTGGCGGCCTTTATTGAAGGTCACTCAAACATCACGGTCGTGCAAAAAATCGGCCGTACGTTGATTTTATATAAGCCAGCGCAAGACGCAAAATACGCTGAATTGTCAGTACAACTCGCAAAAATGGCTTAAGGAGCGCCTATGCCAACCTTTACGCACACAGTTGAACCGCTGGCCGCTGTTGAACCAGCGCAACAAGCCAACCAACATCGCATCGGGATTTTCGGGGGGACATTTAACCCGCCGCATCTAGGACAATTGATTTTAGCAGACAGCCTCGGCCGTCAGTTAGGCCTTGAGAAAGTTTATTGGCTACCAAATGCCGTGCCACCAACCGGCACGCACACGAGCGCCATTGAACCATCTTATCGTGCTCAAATGGTCAAATTAGCGATCATGGACAATCCGTTATTTGAACTAGAAACGCGTGAATTGCGCAACGGTGGTGTCTCATTGAGCTGCCAAACGATGCGCGAACTAACGCAAGAAAATCCCGAAAACGATTATTATTGGTTGATGGGTGCCGATCAGGTGAAGCATTTGCCGCAGTGGGAAGGCATTGACGAGTTAAGTAAATTGGTGACTTTTGTCGCGGGAACGTATAAAGAAGTGCCAAAAGTCAGTGATTATCCGGTCATTTGGTTGGACGTGCCGGGTTTGCAGATCAGCGCATCTGATTTACGGACCAAAATTCGTTTGAATCATAGCATTCAATATTTGGTGCCGGATCGCGTGGCCGCCTTTATTAACGAATATCATTTGTATCGAGGTTTTTATGACTGAAATTCAAGCAAAAATTGCAGCGGCGTTGTCGCCTAAACGTTATGCGCATGTTTTGCGCGTGGTTGATTATGCGACGCATTTGGCCAAGCGCTATGATGTTGACGTTGAGCAAGCGCGTTTGGCGGCTTTGATTCACGATTATGCCAAAGAACGATCAGACGCAGATTTCTTAGCGGTAATTGCCGCCAAACATTTGGATGCGGATTTGGTCAATTGGGGCAATAATATTTGGCATGGCGTGGTCGGAGCTGAAATGATGCGCGATGAGCTTGGTGTTACCGATGAGGCTGTTTTACAAGCGGTGCGTGAGCATACGACTGGTGCCGGCGAGACGATGACACTGCTGAGTCAAGTGCTGTTCATGGCGGACTATTTGGAAGCTGGTCGAGATTTTCCGGGCGTTGACACGGCACGGGAACTCACCGATCAGAATTTACAAGCTGGTGTCAAATATCAAATCACGCACACATTGCGTTACTTATTACAAAAAGAAGTGCCCATTCATCCGCTCGCTTTGACGACGTATAATTATTGGGGCACCCGTAACTGGGAATAGTGAGGATAAACATTTGGAAGCTACATTAACGAATACCGCCTTGTTGGAAACTGTCGTTCGCGCGGCAGATAGCAAAAAAGCTAGCCGCTTGGTGGCGTTGGATTTGCAAGGTGTGAGCACGATGGCAGATTATTTTGTCATTGCTGATGCGCCTTCAGAACGGCAAGTGCGCGCGATTGTCGATGAAATCAAAGACAAGGCGCAAGAATTTGGCGTTGCTGATGTGAAACTTGAAGGTTACCAACAAAGCGAATGGGTTTTGTTGAACTTAGGTGACGTGATTGTGCACGTTTTTGCCAGCGAACAACGTGATTTTTATAACTTGGAACGTTTGTGGGGCGATGCGCCGTACGTTGATTTGACCGACTGGGTTATCGAAGATTAAGAGATAGAAAGCAGGAACCATAATGGGAAAGTTTGTTGAAATTGATCACCCGTTGATCCAACACAAATTGACAATCGTGCGTGATGCCACAACCGGAACAAAAGATGTGCGCGCGTTGATTGACGAAATTTCAATGTTGATGGCTTATGAAGTCAGCCGCGAATTGCCTTTGAAAGAAGTGGACGTGCAAACGCCAGTCACGGTTACCAAACAAAAGACATTGGCCGGTAAAAAGTTGGCGGTCGTGCCAATTTTGCGCGCCGGCTTGGGCATGGTTGACGGGATTGTGAGCTTGATTCCAGCTGCTAAAATCGGTCACATCGGTATGTATCGTGATGAAAAAACGTTGGAACCCCACGAATATTTCGTCAAATTACCAGAAGATATCGACCAACGTTATGTCTTCTTGGTTGACCCAATGCTTGCAACCGGTGGTTCTGCGGTGGACGCGATTGACGCTTTGAAGAAGCGCGGTGCCAAAAACATCAAGTTGATGGTCTTATTTGCAGCACCAGAAGGTGTCAAAGCCGTGCAAGACGCGCACGATGATGTGGATATTTTTGCCGCTTCATTGGATGAAGGTTTGAACGAAAATGGTTACATCGTTCCAGGAATGGGCGATGCGGGTGACCGTTTGTTCGGTACCCAATAAATAAAAAAGACTGAAAACTTATCTGTTTTCAGTCTTTTTTTGTGGCTAACCAAGCTGGCAATACGAGTTTGTCCACAAGTGTTTCAACGCTTGGTTCTTGATTGGGCGCCATAAAAGTGTAGTAACGCCGTAGATTTCCGAGTAACATGAGCACTTCTTTTGGTGGCACGGCTGCTAGTTCGCCACGCTCAATTGCGCGTTTGGCAAGCATGGTACCGAGTTGAATGGCGCCGGAAGTTGCGTCGTCGCGGATATCATCGCCAATAACACTGCCATTGGCGGCCATTTGATACATTGAGAATTTCAGCAAGTACTTACTCAGCGCATGATGCAGGCGTTCGTTGCGGCGGGCGTTTTCTAACAAGTCCTCGCGCAAACTGCCCATATCAGGGAAGCTATCATCGGTAAAATCGATGGGATAGTCGGCTTTTTCGTGCGCCCAGTGGTGCACCGCGTCAAATAATAAGTCGCCGGGCGTATCCCAACGCCGGTAGAGCACGCCGCGACTGGTCTGCGCCAGCTCAGCGACTTTGTAAAAAGTGACGGCTTCAATGCCTTCTTCATCAAACAACTTTAAAGCAGCTTCGTAAATTGTTTGTTCTAATTGTTCACCACGTTTTCTTTGCATAGGTCTAGTTTACCACATTTTTAAAAAGAACAAAAAGTTCCTTATTGACAATTTAGAAACTGACGCGTATGCTTATAAAGAACAAAAAGTTCTTTATTTGAAAGGTAAGAAACATGGCATTTAAACAAATTCGCAATATTGCGTTGATTTTAGCGTTCGGTCTGCTGGCGCCAATGCTGGATACGACGATGAGTAACATTGCAATCAACGATATCAGCAAAGATTTGCAGACAACTTTGGATAGTGTGCAATGGATTTTGACCGCTTATGTTTTGGCGACGAGTATTGCTGTCCCGTTTTCGGGGTGGTTGTCACAACGTTTCAACGGGAAATACGTCTTTTTCGCTGCGCAAATTATTTTCGGTTTAGCATCAATTTGGGCAGCGTTGAGCACAGATATTAACTGGTTGATTGCAGCGCGGGCGGTGCAAGGATTTGCTGGTGGCTTGATTATTCCGCTGGTAACAACGATGTTAGTGGGCATTGCGCCAAAAGAAACATTCAACAAACTAATGATGATTGTGATGCTACCAATTATGATTGGGCCGATTTTTGGACCGGTATTGGGGGCGTTTATTGTAGAATACGGAAATTGGCAGTGGATTTTTTGGATTAACGTGCCGATTGGGTTATTGGCGGCCGCTTTGAATTTCTGGAAAGTACCGGATTTACCAGCGACTAATCCGACTGCCAAAATTGATGCGTTAGGCATTCTGCTACTGGGGGCAGGTTCTGCGAGCTTAATTTACGGGCTATCACGTGCGGGCGCTTTGGCAACTTTTAATAACTCTGACACCGTTACTTATGGTGGTTTGGGGCTTGTTGTGTTGGTGTTGTACATTGTTTGGGCGGCGCTTAAACGAGATCAAGCGGTGTTGCCGCTTGGTTTGTTCAAATCACCAGTTTATGCGGCAACGACGTTTAATTTGGTGTTAGCTGGCATTATCACGACTGGGCCAATGTTGATTTTGCCGTTGTATTTCCAACAAGGTCGCGGTTTTAGCGTGTTGGAAACGGGGTTGTGGTTGTTGCCACAGGGAATTGGCATGTTGTTGATTCGCCCAGTTTTGCTAAAATTGATGAACGTCACTGGCACGCGAAATGTAGTTTGGTTCGCATTAGGTTTGACTTTGCTGGGGACTTTGCCGTTTGCTTGGATTGATGTTCACACCAACATTTGGTTGATTAGCGCGGTTTTGTTGGTGCGCGGTTTGGGCGTTGGGGGTGTAATTATGCCGCTGATGACCAATATTTTGATGGGCATGGACAAATCTTTGGTGCCACAAGCCAACATTGGTGCACGTGTTTTCCAAAATTTGGGCGGTGCGTTTGGTTCAGCTTTGGTTGCGACGATTGTGGCGTCTTATATGGCAACACATCACGCAGTCGATGCTAACATTACGGCATTTCATGAAGCCTTTTGGCTAGCAATTGGCGTGACCGTTTTGATGGCGCTACCGGCATTGGTTTTACCAGCCCATAAAAATGATTAAGCAAAAAGCCTGACAGAAACTGTCAGGCTTTTTCGATAAGCTGAATGGGTGCGGTGTTGAAAGCATTCAATAAGATGCTTTTGAATTGCGCGGGTTTTTCGGGGAGGGGTTTAGTCATCCAAAAAATTAACATCGCAAATAGGGTGGAGAGATATAAATCGACCGCATAATCATTTGGTATTTGACGCGGGCTTGTTGATTGAACTGGTGTATAGGAGGAGGCAAATAGGAGTTTTGTTTCTTCCACCAGGCGTATCACGTAGTTACCGGTACTATTACTGCCCCATAAAATCTTCAAAGAATCGCGATGTTCGTAGTAGGCATCTAAGGTTTCCGAAACATACACGACAAAGTCCAAATCAGGGCCAAGCCGCTCAATTGTTTCGACGACAGCGCCTTCGATTTCTGCTTTCATACGATCACTAACTGAATTCAAAATATCAGATTTCGTTTTAAAGTAGCGATAAAACGTGGCACGGCCAATGTTGGCTTGCACAATTAAATCCGACATTGAAATTTCATCAAATGGTTTTACGGCCATTAACGTTAATAGCGCTTGTTCGATTGTTTGTTGATTAGAATTCGCTTCAACCACAGGTTATAAATCTCCATGTATATTTAATTTCTATCATAGCATGAAAGGCTGGTTTAATCTATGTTTTGGAGCTGGAATAAGCGCTGAAAATATGCATCCATGTGCCGTGGCATGGTTAAGTTTTCAAAATCATGCTGACCCGGCTTTTTTTCCACCCAGTCAATTAAACCACGAACAGTTGCCAAGAAAATAAAAATAGACATTTCATCAAGAACATCAGCAGGCAAAGTCTCTACGCGGGTCTTAAAAAGTCGTGTGGCGAAATCTTTGAACACATTCCGAAATTCACTGTCCTCGATTTGGGCATTAAATAAATCCCAAAAAGCCGGTGTTACCGCTTTAAAAAATGTTTCAAAGGGGCGTTGGATCAGCTTTTGTGCCGGAATTTCAAAGACGTTATCCGTTAGACTGCCGATTGTGCTATCCAATAAATCATACTTGTCATGAAAATGCGCGTAAAAAGTCGCGCGGTTAATCAGCGCGCGTTTGACAATTTCGCTGACGGTAATGCTGTCAAAACTTTGTGACAAAAGCATTTCGTGGAGTGCGTTGATTAAATTTTGGCGCGTGCGAATCACGCGTAAGTCTGTTTCATTCATACAAATAACCACCAGTGTATAGTTAAGTATACAGTATTGTTTATTTGTTTGCTACTCACGCGAAAAAAACGGTTACAATAAAGATAAATTCAAGGAGGTAATGATGGAAAATTCTAAAATCTTGCGCCGCTTCGGTGAATGGGTGGCGCGTCATAAATGGCTAAGTATCAGTACTTGGCTCGTTGTGTTAGCGGGGGTGGCATTCGCATTTTTGACTTATGGCACGAATTATTCAAGTAATTTGTCGGTGTCGAACTTGCCGTCGATGACTGTTGCGGATAAAATCAGCGATGTCTTTGGTCAAAAACAAGACAACGGTTCAATCCGAATCGTCATTGAAGCCAAAGACGGTCAAAAAGTGACCGATCCAGCTGAAGTGCAACGCGTTAATGCCATGTTAGCGGACGTACAAAAAGCTGATAAACATATCACTGTTGTTGCGAATCCGTATCAGCAAAAGACGATCAGTCGTGATTTGACAACGTTGTTCGCCGATGTCACTTTTAATGAATATGTGACCGACGTGAGCACGGCCCAACGTGATAAAGTTGAAAACATTGCTAAAAAATTGACGGACGATGGCTACAAAGTCACCTTTACTGGGAACTTGTCAGTTGCACCCGAAATTAATGGCAAAGCCGAATCAGTAGGCATGATTATCGCCTTGATTTTGTTGCTGATCTTGTTGGGCCGCGTGGTGGCTGCTGGTTTGCCATTAATCAGTGCACTGTTTGGTTTGGGCGTGTCAATCATGGGATTCGGATTGAGCACGCAATTCTTTGACATCACCAACGTCGCATCATCTCTTTCAACCATGTTGGGACTTGCAGTTGGTATTGATTATGGTTTGTTCGTGTTGCATCGCTATCGCGAAGTGGCGCGCACGCAAAAAGATGTGCCAGTTGCCATCGGCATGGCCGTTGGTTCGGCGGGAAGCGCCGTGGTATTTGCGGGTGTGACCGTGATTGTGGCGGTTTTGGGTCTGTCTTTGATTGGCTTTGATTTTATGACGCAAATGGGAATTGCGGCTGCGGTGGCAGCGCTCTTTGCCGTACTATCTGCGGTCACGTTGATGCCGGCTTTGATTAGTTTGTTGTCAAAATGGATTTTGCCTAAGCGCGAAAAAGTCGTCTCAGACGAACCCAACACGCATGGTAAATTGTTGGCTAAGGCGCCGTGGTTATTTGTTATTGTCGCTTTGGCGGTGTTGGTTACGGCAGCTTTGCCGGCTAGCCACATGCGTTTTGGGATGACAACGGATGGCGACCAGGCAAAATCAACGACGCAGCGCCAAGCTTATGATACGTTATCGGATAAATTTGGTGAAGGGTTTAACAGTCAATTGGTTGTCTTGGCTAAGGTCGCTGATACCAGCCAAGTGCAGACGATTTATAAAGAAATTAGCGCCGTTAAAAACGTAAAGGTGGTGACCGCACCGCAAGTCAAAGACGGATACGCTTTGCTAGTTGCCATTCCAAAACACGGACCAAACGACGCGTCAACGCAACAAGTCGTCAAAGACATTCGCGCGTTGAAAATTGATGGCGCTAAGCTTGGGGTTGCCGGTACTGCGGCGGTGAACATTGATGTGGTCGATAAGTTAACCGCGGCAATGCCAAAGTTTGCCGGGTTGATTATGTTGATTGCTTTTGTCTTGTTGATGTTGGTTTATCGCAGTTTGTTGATTCCGTTGGTGGCGATGCTTGGTTTTGGTTTGTCATTATTGGCGGCCTTGGGCGTTGTGACCACCGTCGTTCAAGACGGCACACTGCAAGATGTGTTGCAGTTTAGCGGCAAAGCACCGATTTTGGCGTTCTTGCCGGTAATTGTGATTGGCGTATTGTTTGGCTTAGCGATGGATTACGAAGTCTTTTTGATGAGTCGCATTCATGAAGCCTATCAAGAAACTCACGATAACAAAACAGCCGTCTTGCATGGGTTGAAAGCAGCTGGACCGGTGATTGTGACGGCGGCGTTGATTATGTTTGCAGTCTTTCTTAGTTTCGTTTTCACGTCGGACCCGATTATTAAATCTATCGGATTAGCGCTTGCGGTTGGGGTGTTCTTTGACGCCTTCATCGTGCGTCTGATTTTGGTCCCAGCCTTGACCTTACTTTTTGGTAAAGCCAATTGGTGGTTCTTCGGTAAATAAAGTGAACAAAAAAGCACCTCTACTAGTAGAGGTGTTTTTTTAGTCGAATTGGGCATCATATAAGGTTTTATACATGCCGTTTTGGGCTAGTAATTCAGCGTGCGTGCCGCTTTCTAACAAACGACCATCGTCCAAAACCAGGATTTTGTCAGCGTTATGAACTGTGCTGAGACGATGGGCGATGACAATCGCGGTTTTCGCAACCATCAGATTGTCCAAAGCTTGTTGAATGGCTTTTTCCGATTGATTATCCAAAGCCGCTGTGGCTTCATCCAAAATCACAATCGGCGCGTCTTTAAGCAAAGCACGTGCAATCGACAAACGTTGCTTTTGACCGCCGGACAATTTCACGCCCCGTTCACCAACGGTCGTCGCCATGCCGTTTGGCAAAGACTGAATGAACGTCGCAATGTCGGCGCGGCGGGCGGCTTCCCACAACTTTTCTTCGGTCACGTCAGTTGTGCCGTAGGCAATATTGTCGGCGATGGTGCCGTCAATGATGGTCACATCTTGGCTGACAACGGCGATGTGTTGGCGCAAATCCGCTAAGCTAATTTGGTTAATCGGCAAATCATCAACGGTGATCATACCGCTATTTGGTTCGTACAGCCGTGTTAGTAGCTTGATGAGCGTGGATTTTCCGGAACCGGACCGACCAACTAGCGCGGTTGTTTTACCAGCGGCAAAGGTGATGTTGACATCGTGCAGCGCATCAGCGCCGCTTTCGTAAGCAAAATTCACGTCGTGTAGTTGAATACCGGTGTTCATTTCAGGAAATGATACCGGTTGTTTGGCGTCAACAATTGTTGGCGTGACGCTCATGATATCTTGAATGCGATCGTAGGAAACTTGAGCCGTTTGGAAGATATTTAACAAACGAGAAAACGAACGAATCGGGTCTTGCAGGAGCGTTAAATAGCTTAAGTACGCGACTAATTCACCAACGGAGAGTTGATGATGAATAACGAGCCATCCGCCAAAAAACAGGACAATCGCCATGCCAATCGTGTTGATAAAGTTGACTAATGGTTGGAAAATGGCGGACCATTTGGTAGCTTGCAATTGATAGCCGTTGCTTTCTTCGACGATCGTTTCAAAGCGCGCTGTTTCTAGATTTTCGGTGGTGTAGCTTTTGATCAATTCAATTTCCGTGAGTGTTGCTTGTAACTGATTGGAGATTTTAGAACTGGTGTAGCGCACGTTGGCATAAGCTTCACGAATGTGACCACGGAAATAGCGAATCGTCACAAATAAAATAGGAAACGTCAATGACAACATCAACGCCAAACGCCAATTTTGCGCAAACAGAAAACCTAACACCGCCACAAAAGTGAAAATGTTGCCGATAATGCCAAAGGTGTCACTGGAAATCAGCATTTGCAAGTTGCCGATATCGCTGGTTAGGCGCACCATCAAGTCACCGGTTTTCGCATTTTGAAAATAGGCGTAATCTTGGCGCAAAATGCGGTGATAAGTTTGCAAACGCAGTTCTGTAATCGAGCGTTGCGACAAAACTTGCATCATGTAAGTCGATGCAAAAGTTAGCACGCCAAGCAAAACGGTCGTCAACAGCAACCAAAGAACTTGCTGTGTCAACGCTGGCACCGAGTGCTGAGCGAGGGCGTGGTCAATAATGTTTTTCGTGAACTGGGGCACGATAAAATTCAAGAACGCCATGATCGTCAACAAGACAACGTTGATGACGAGGAGGAATTTACGTTTGAAGACGCTGCCGAAGACGAAGCGCAACATGTCCCAAAGGGTGGTATTAGATGCTTGTAAATGTGATTTGATTTCAGATGGACTCATGCGTCCTTGTGGGTTTTGCAACGGTTACGCCTCCTTTTGTGCGGTTAATTGTGCCAAATGCTGTTCTAAAAGCGCTTCAAATGACGCGTCGCGACTGTCGTCGTCTTTGAAAAAACCATGCAAACTTAACGCTAAATAGCCATGCAAAAAACTGCGCCAGCCACGATGCAACGTTAATAAATCAGCTTCGTTTTTGGCAAACGGCGCCAGTAAAGCTTTGAGCAAATTATTGTGGTCATGCATTGGTGCGCGCAATTGTGGATCGGTAATATCGGCAAAATCCCACAAAAGATCATATGCCGCACGCTTTTCTAAAGAAAATTGACGATAAGTTATCGCCCAAATCCGAATCGCATCAACGCCAGTTTTGTCAGCTAAAACGCTTGTCATGCGGGCGTTAAATTCAACATATAGCGCACTAGACATCGCATGGCGCAAGGCGCGCAACCCATTAAAGTGGTTGTAAAGAGACGGCGAGCGAATGCCGATGGCTTCGGCAACGTCTTTTAGCGCAAGTTTATCTAGGCCATTTTCAATGGTGAGTTTGAAGGCGGCGTCTAGAATTTGTTGTTGGGTAATATTTTTTTTCATGTTGTTATTGTAGCACAAACTAATCGTGATAGTTTACAAGGACGTTTTAACAGCGTATAATGATTTTTCGTAAACTAATTAAATTAGTTAAAGGAGAGTCTGCATGACAGAAAAATTTAATGGCAAATTGATGTTGCCATTGGCGTTAGGCGCGATGCTCAACCCGATTAATTCGTCGATGATTGCCGTGGCGCTGGTGCCAATCGGGCTGGCATTTGGTGCACCGGCGAGTCAAACGGCTTGGTTAGTTTCGGCTTTGTACGTGGCGACGGCAATTGGTCAGCCAATCGTCGGCAAATTAGTCGACACATTTGGCCCACGCCGTTTGTTTATGATTGGCACAACTTTGGTGGGATTAGCTGGTGTGCTGGCTTTATGGGCGCCAAATTTCTGGTGGTTAGTCGTTGCTCGCGTGATTTTGGGCTTTGGCACAACCAGCGGTTACCCAGCCGCGATGTATCTCATCAAAAAAGAATCGGCACGCACGGGTGAACAAAATCCGCAGTGGGTGATGAGTTTGCTGGCGTTAAGTGCCCAAACAGCGGCGGTGGTTGGCCCAGTTTTGGGTGGTTTTTTGATTGGGGCGTTTGATTGGCGGGCAATTTTTTCCGTGAATATTCCGTTGTCCATCATCGCTTTGATCAGTGGGATGTTGATTTTGCCACGAGATAAAGCGGTGGCAAAAGATTTGAAATTGGATTATGCGGGGATGAGCGTTTTTGCTTTGACGCTGATTGTGGCCTTGGTCTTTTTGCTGATGCCCAGCTGGACAACGGCACCTTTGGTGCTCGTCACTGTGTTGCTGGGGTGGTTATTTGTCCGCATTGAAAATAGCCAGGTTGCGCCGTTTGTGAATTTGCGCGTGTTGGCAGGGAATGGACCGTTGGTACGTACTTATTTGCGCGTGTTATTGCTGATGACGACGGGGTATTCGTTCATGTACGGCTGGGCGCAATGGCTGCAAACGGGACGGCATTTGAGTGAAACGCTATCAGGGACGATGATGATGCCGCAAATGCTCACCGGCATTTTGATTGTCGCCGTGTTTGGTCGGGTGAAAGGCGTTTATTGGCGGATGATTTTAGCCGGCGTTGCGCAGTTTGTGGCGATGCTCGGTGTGCTTTTGTCAAATGGGCAGTCGCCACTTTGGTTTTTACTGGTGATTCCAGCGTTGTTTGGGATTACGCAGGGCGTTGGTGGTTTGGGCAATCAACAAGCGGTATTTGCCCAAGCTAATCCTGATGAAATCGGGGCGGCCAGTGGCTTGCAACGGACGTTTATGTATGTCGGGGCGATGCTGGGCGGCGCGGCCAACGGCTTATTTCAAAACACGAACCAGCCTGATTTTGGTATGCATGAAATTGCGGGTATTAGTTTGAGCTTGAGCGTTGTGATGTTGTTATTGACGTGGTTTGACCGCGGGATTTTGAAAGGAATTGGACGATGAATTTAGAAAAAACGGCTTTAATTGTGATTGATTTGCAGGAAGGCTTGATCAACATGCGCCGAGAGGTGATGGCGCCACATAGCTGGGAAGTGATCTCAGCGAACACGGAATTACTACTTGAAAAATTTCAGGCAGCCGGTCAGCCAATCGCGTTGGTCAATGTGAAATTACCTGATCGTGATGAGGCGTTCAACGCGCCGTTTGCGCAGTTGATCTATGCAGATTGGTTGCAACATGACGGCGTGCACGCGGTGACAAAATACGCGCCAAGCGCTTTGGGTGAAACGGAACTATTGGCGATTTTGCAAACACATGGTGTGGAAAAAGTGATGATTATTGGTTTTTCTTCCACTGTTGGCGTGGCCGCTACGGCGCTGGATGCTCATGAATTAGGGTTTGACGTGATTATTGTCGAAGATGCAAGCACGGGCAGTGATGCGGTTGCTCATGTAGACGTTATGACGCAGCAATTTCCAGCGTATGCCAAAGTCGTCACGACAGCGGAGGTGTTGCAATGATGGTGTTGTACTTTTTCGTTGGCGCATTGCTGTCAAACGGCGCACCACATTTTAACGCAGGTGTGATGGGACACAAGTTCCCAACGCCATTTGCGCGACCTTCAAGCGCGCTCACCAATGTTTTGTGGGGCATGTTCAACTGGGCTTTGGCAGGTGGATTATTGTTTTTCTTTTGGCCAAATAGCGTGCTTAATTGGACAGCGTTGGTGGTTGGCTTTGTTGTGATGACCATTTTTTCCGCGGTGAATTTTAGTCGCGAAGTTTATTTGATTAAATAAAAAAGCAGCTCGTTGAGCTGCTTTTTGTGAATTGGTGAATATGTCAAATGATACATTCATCGGCAAATGTATTCGATTTGTTATGTTCTGGTTGTGCATTTGTTAGTAAAAAGTTTTATTCTTTTAACTAATGGGATTAGCCAGAAAACATCGTAAAGGAGTCTCAATGATGGCAGATCAAAAAGTGTTGGACGTACAAAGGTGGCTTAATGCAACATATGGTGGTGTTGCAGGGTACGATGAGGTTGATGAAGATGGAAATACGGGCTGGGCTACAATCTATTCACTAATAGAGGGTTTACAGCATGAGCTTGGCATTACTAGTCTTGCACAAGCCTTTGGTCCTGCAACTAGTGCAGCTTATGATGAACAAATAACAGAGAAGCTTACAATTGGATATTCGGGAAATGTTGTTTATCTTATTCAAGGCGCTTTTTGGGCGAAAGGAATCAATCCTGTTGATTTTGATGGGAATTTTACTGAAAACACTTTAAGTGCGGTAAAAGAGTTGCAGGCTGATGCTGGATTTAGCAATCCAGATGGCGTATTAAATGCCATGTGGGCTAAAGCGTTGTTCGATATGAGCGCTTTTGTTCTTGTGAGTGGCGGTGATTCTAATATTCGTCAAATGCAACAATATATTAATCAAAATTATTATGAATACACCGGTATTTTACCTGCAGACGGTATCTATCAGCGTGATACAAACACTGCATTAATCTACGCGGTTCAAGCAGAGGAAGGATTATCTACTGAGGTTGCAAATGGCGTATTTGGTCCTACAACTGCCAGCGACTATCAAGCCGCATATAATTCAGGATTAAGTTCAAAGCTTATTTTGCTTATTCAATATGCGCTGTATGTAAATATGCATCAATTTTTAGATGATGCAGGTTCGTCAAGTCCAAAAATTGTATTTAATGGTATTGTAGATGATAATACTAGTCAAATTATTTCTTTGTTTCAAGAGTTCATGAAACTAGACCCTGTTCAAAGTGGTGAACCTGATTTAATGACAATGTACTCTCTGATGACCTCTAATGGGAATCCTAATCGATATTTTTGGGCAGCTGATACTGCGACACAACTGACACCAACGATGGTACAACAGCTAGTGGATTACGAATTAAACTACATTGGAAGATATTTGACGGGTACGGTTGGTGCTGAAGAAATACCCAAAAATTTAACGCGTGCTGAAGTGGAGTCGATTTTAGATGCAGGACTAGCATTAATTCCAATATATCAAGATAATTATCCAACAATTGATTACTTTACGGAAGCACAGGGACAAAGTGATGCATATCAAGCTATGCTTGCAGCAGCAAAATTAGGGTTACCTGCTGGCACATATATTTACTTTGCGGTTGATATTGACGCTCAACAAGGTGATATCGATACTAATATTTTGCCGTATTTTAAAGGTGTTCAGTCTACTATACTGTCTAATCAATTTAATGTTCTTTATCACTATGGTGTATACGGAACACGAAATGTTGTGCAAAATATTTATGATTTTGATTCAAGCATACTAGGTTATATTTCAAATATGTCATCAGGGTACTCTGGAAATTTGGGATATGCACAGCCTTTGAATTGGGCATTCGATCAATTTTATGAAGATGATGCTGGTGTTGGCGATGTTCCGTCAATAGATCGAGTAGCAGCCTCAGGATTGGATGAGGGAGTTACAACATTAGTTGAACCTTTGACGGATATTTGGGTTGAAAAATTAGGTTGGTCAGCTGTAAATAAAATAATTGCATCTGGTGAATTAACGTTGGATGGACCGAAAAAAGTAGTCGTAAATACTGAAATTCTTAAAATTACAACTTGGTTATCGACGGAATCAAGTATAGGTGATTCGGAAAACACTGTCTCATTCAATGTTACCAATGGTGAAATAGAAGCAAAATTTGGTGAAAATGTTAAGTTAGTATTTGGTGATGAAGCAACAAATTTGGCAATTAATGGTATTAATAGTCTATTCTCAGAATTTGATGATGGTAAAATAACATTAGATGGTAGTTATGTAGATGGCGTGATTGATGTGACGGTTGATTTGGTGTATTTTGAAACAAAGGATAGTATCGTTGAAGAAAGTAGTCACCTGAATTTTGAAATCATTGTTGATCTGAATATTGATGATGATTCAGATGCCCTACATGACGCGGAGGTATCTTTTATTGATAAAGTTAAAAACTTAGGCAACGATCAGGAAAATATTAGTTGGTCAACAGCAGGAATACTGGTATTAGCAGCAGTTGTTACTTTGGCTGATTGGCCAGGCGATTTGGCGGCGGGGGCGGCCACGGTATTGGAGTTTTTGGAATATCTGTTTGGAAAAGTAGCGGTGTAAAATGAATAACGACATAATACGTTCAACTTGGCATAAAGAAGAGCTAGACACGATTAGCAAACGGTATCGTGATTTTCAGCGCCATTATGCAGGCCTTGAAAATACATGGAATTTGTTTGTTATGATTGCTTTTTCGGTTGCTTGGCTAATTGTTGATCAAAATTTGTGGCTTTTGAAAGACCATCCAATCCAGTGGTTATTATTGTTACCTTATGCAATCGTGCCCATTTTGTTGGTAATTTTTGGTATTAAAAATATTGGGAATTTAAATTTAATGTATGAGAATGAAACCACAACTTATATTTTCAACATTAATGATTGGCAAAATAAATTACTGACAGGTGCGTTGATTTTAGATAATCAGTATTTAATTCTGTACGTGCAATCTGATTTAACGAATAGATTTGGCCGTGAGGCGATTATTTTGCATAAAGAGGATAATGTTGTAGCATTTGATGAGCTAGATTATTATTTAAAAATTCGTGCGCAAGAGAAGAAGTTTAAATACATCTCTAACGTTAGGAGTGTGAAATGAAAAGTTATTTCACCGGTACTGAGTTACAAGAAATTCAGCATAATTATCGTCGCTTAATTAAACGTAATCGACCTTTTAGTTATCGATTTGGAACGTTAGTGATTCGTTTGTACGCAATTTATTTAATTCTCTTTAATCGGAATTTGTATCTGATTTTGAATTGGCATTGGATAATTTGGTTGTTTTCATTGGCTTATTTCATTGTACCTGTTGCTTTTTGGCGACGTTGGTCATGGGATCCATTTTATGCAACATTTCATAAGTCGTCGCTTATCAGCAGGGAATTCGAAATGACAGCGATAAATTTTAGTCAATGTGAACCTTATGCAATGGTATATTCACAGGGATATTTAGTGGTGCAGTTTCGTGAGAAAAAGTCGTGGTTAGTGCTTAGAAAAAGCGATAATATCACTGAATTTGACGAAATTTTTCGAGATGCAAGCCGACGCAGTCAATACAAAGTAGTAGACAACACTGAATCAGAAAACATGTTCAGATAACTAAAAAAAGCAGCTCAACGAGCTGCTTTTTTTTAATGATAAATTCCCCAAACAATCAGCGCTTGGAGCACTAATAAAACGCTATATTGCCAATTGCCCGGTTGGGCGCGCATGAATTGCATTAACCAGGCGAATGCGATCAAGACAATTAGCGCCAACCCTTGCGCATCGCTGCGATAGCTTAGTAACGCGGCGACCAATAAGCCGGCTGTTAGCAAACTTAATTGGCGACCATGCGCATTTGGCAGTAAAATGGCTGTGTAAGTGAAGGTGAAGCTTAGCATCAGTGGCAATAATGACCACAAAAATGGGCGGGTAAGATAGCCATTAGCGAGATAAAAAATGCTGACGGGCACCGCTAAACCGCCTAAAACGGTGAGCAAAACCAAACCTAAAATCGACTGCATCCCCAACCAATGTTGCTGTAATAACGCTAACACGGCGACCAATAAAATCAATAAAATAAAGACTTCATGGCGCGTGTGCAAAAGCGGATTAAGCGCCAAAAAACCACTTAATCCAAGCAAAGGCCAACTCAGATAACTACGGAAATTTTGCGTAATAATCAAACTAAACGCCACCGCCACGACAATCGTAAAGAGAATTAACGGCGTAAGATGCGGTTTGTTTTCCGCAATATGCGTGGCGTATTGCAAAGGAAACGCCCACCAAATCAAATTCAATGACGCGACGTTCAAGCCAAGCGGCAACCAAAATTTCCAGTTCGTCCAATTGACCGGCAGAAAATTTTCAAATGGCCGGCGTTTGTAAATGTCATGTTGAGACCGTTGTTCCATGCGTAAGCTCCTTGATAAATCCATTTTAGCATGCTTCAAGTTGTTTAAAAAGGTGAATTCTGTTACAATAAAGCTATCAATTAAATAGCGCTATCGAGAGTAGGCGAGTGATACAGCACTGTGACCCTACACCAACCGACATTAGAAACGTGTTGTGAACTTGGACTTTGTCCGAACGTTCTCCACACGCTGCACGGTGGTAATTCTGTAAGATGGTCAAACTCAGTTCAAAACGAGTGCGATTATCGCGCTCGTTTTTTTGATAAAAAAATCAATTGGAGAACAATATTTATGACAGAACGACAATTTTTTAGTAGTGAATCCGTAGCGGTGGGGCACCCAGATAAGGTTGCTGACCAAATTGCTGATGCGATTTTGGACGCAGTGTTGACTCAAGACCCAAAGGCGCGTAGTGCCGTGGAAGTGACCGTTTCAACTGGGGATGTGTCAATTTTTGGGGAATTGTCAACCGACGCTTATGTGAACATTCGCCAAATCGCCACTGACACCATTCGTGAAATTGGGTACAACGATGCAGCGCTTGGCTTTGCAGCTGATTCAGTCAACGTCGCCAACAAAATCGTTGAACAATCACCGGATATTGCCCAAGGTGTGGATGCGGCTTTGGAAGTACGTGAAAATGGTTCGCAAGATCAATATGATTTGATTGGTGCTGGGGATCAAGGCTTGATGTTTGGGTTTGCGACGAATGAAACGGCCAATTACTTGCCGTTAGCTTTGGACTTGTCACATGCCTTGATGCGCCAAATTAAAGACGTGCGCGAAGCCGGAACTTTGGCTTACTTGCGTCCCGATGCCAAAGCAGCGATCACGGTTGAATTAGACGCTAACAACCAACCATTCCGCGTGGAGACGATTGTTTTGTCAACGCAACATGCAGATGGGATTGATTTGAACACGTTGCGCGAGGACATTAAGCGCGAAGTGATTTTGCCAACGATTCCAGCTGATTTGTTGGATGCTGACACGAAGTATTTGATTAACCCTTCTGGGCGCTTCGTTTTGGGTGGACCGCAAGCTGATTCTGGTTTGACCGGCCGTAAAATCATCGTGGACACTTACGGTGGGGCAGCGCATCACGGTGGTGGTGCTTTTTCTGGAAAAGATGCCACGAAGGTGGACCGTTCAGCCGCTTACATGGCGCGTTACATTGCTAAAAACTTGGTTGCTGCCGGCGCCGCAGACAAATTAGAAGTGCAACTAGCTTACGCAATCGGTGTGGCGCAACCAATTTCAGTGGCGGTTGATGCTTTTGGTACTGCCAAAGTTGACGAAGATGCGATTGTGCGCACGGTTCGTGAATTATTTGACTTGCGTCCAGCCGCAATTATTGACACGTTGGATTTGCAACGACCAATTTATGCCAAAACAGCAGCCTTTGGCCACTTTGGACGTCCGGATTTGGATTTGCCATGGGAAAAGTTGAATCGGGTAGCCGACATTCAAGCGGCGTTGGGTTTGTAAAATGACGCATGTGATTCACCCGTTTGCACCGGTTTTTGATGCGCAATCGCGGGTCTTAATTTTGGGTTCGCTGCCTTCGCCAAAATCACGTGAATTTGGTTTTTATTACGGGCATCCGCAAAATGTGTTTTGGTCGACGCTGGCCAAAGTTTTACAAGTTGCCGAACCGGACAAAACACCCGCGGCGCGTGAAGCATTTTTGCATGAACACCACGTGGCGTTGTACGATGTGGTGATTGAAGCTGACATTCAAGGCGCACAAGACGCCACGATTGTAAATCCCGTGGTGGCGGATTTGGCGCCAATTTTAGCGAGCGCGCCGATCGAACGGATTTTTGTCGAAGGGCGCAAAGCCGAGCAGTTATATGCGCAATTTATTTTGCCAAAACTCGCGCTTCCAGCGACTTATTTGCCGTCAACGAGTCCGGCCAATCGCTTCACACAACAAAAACCGAGTTACTGGGAAAGTTGGCAACAAGTTGCCCAAGTTTTCCAATAAAAAAGCAGCCCGCAACAGGCTGCTTTTTACTTTGCTTCTTTTTCAACGGTAATTGATTTGATTTTGACAGGATTAACTGGCGTTGAATCTTCGCCGTTCGCTGATTTTTTGACTTTGGCATTGGCGATATTATCGACCACGTCCATGCCGCTTAAGACTTGACCAAAGACGGTGTAATTGCCGTCAAGATTGGGATTACCACCTTTTTTGTAGGCGTCGATAATCTTTTTTGGATAGTTATCGCTGCTCAAAGACTTGCTTTGATCGTCTTTGTTTTGGTTAATGAAGAACTGCGAACCGTTCGTGTCCGCACCGGCGTTGGCCATTGAAAGCGCGCCGCGAATGTTGTACAACGAATCAGAAATTTCGTTTGTGAAGCCATTCCCAGAATCTTTACTTTTGTCTTTGCCTTTCCAAATGGATTGACCGCCGGAACCGTCACCCTTTGGATCGCCACCTTGAATCATGAAATCTTTGATGACACGGTGGAATTTCAAGCCATTGTAGTAACCGGCTTTGGCGTGCACGATGAAGTTTTCCACGGCCAAAGGCGCGTACTTGTTGAACAGTTTGATTTTGATGTCACCGGCAGTTGTGTGCACCACAACCAAACTTTCGTTTTTGGCGACGGTCGTTGTGAGTTGTGGCAAAGCCGTGTGACTGAAATCTTTTTTAGAACTTGTGGCTGCACTGCTGGTTGCAGTTGGCGTGTTGGCTTTTTGCGTAAAAAGCAAGATACCACTAATCAAAACGATAACGGCAGCCGCCAAACTGGCAAGTGTGATGAGTTGTTTGTTCATGTGTGAAAAAACACCTTTCAAAGTTATTGTTTCTATTATAACAAGTTCTAAAAAGAATTGTTTTTGCCGTTAGAATTTGTTAAGATTAAGCTATTGATGAGCACTAGTAAGTGGCGGCTGGCAAACAGCAATCGGGCGGGGATGCAAGCTCGGCAAGGTCAAAACTGAACTCGGCTTAGAAGCTTGCTGGTGAATTTTAGTAGTCGGCGACGTGTCATTCGCGTTAAGAATGTTCGAGGCAGCGTGAGCTGCGAACTCGGGTGGTACCACGATGAATTTAGTCGTCCCGTTTCTGTGTTTTTGCGCGGAAACGGGATTTTTTAGTTGGTTGGCGGAGCAGCTTTGCACCCGCTAAAATATAAGGAGCACGAAATGCCATATAATCATTTAGAAATTGAACCAAAGTGGCAACAATTTTGGGAAGAGAACCAAACGTTTGTTGCCAGTTCTGATTTTACAAAGCCAAAATATTATGCGATGGACATGTTTCCCTTTCCATCCGGCGCTGGTTTGCACGTTGGGCACCCAGAAGGGTATACTGCAACTGATATTATGAGCCGTTTCAAACGCGCGCAAGGCTTCAACGTATTGCACCCGTTGGGCTGGGATGCGTTTGGTTTGCCAGCGGAACAATATGCGATGAAAATGGGCAAAGACCCCAAGGAATTTACCTACCAAAACATCGCCACTTTCAAAAAGCAAATCCAATCATTGGGTTTGTCGTATGATTGGAACCGTGAAATCGCGACCACAGATCCGGCTTATTACAAGTGGACGCAATGGATTTTTGAAAAATTATACGAAAATGGTTTGGCCTACGAAGCGGAAATGGCGGTCAACTGGGACCCAATTGACAAAGTTGTTTTGGCCAATGAAGAAGTGATTGATGGTAAGTCAGAACGTTCCGGTAACGTGGTTGAACGCAAGTCAATTCGCCAATGGGTGTTGAAAATCACGGCTTACGCGGATCGTTTGATTGATGATTTGGAAGAATTAGACTGGCCAGAAGCGATCAAAGAACAACAACGCAACTGGATTGGTCGTTCAATTGGTGCGAGTGTGAACTTTGCAGTTGACGGTCATGCGGATGCGAACATTGAAGTCTTTACGACGCGTCCTGACACGTTATTTGGGGCTAGTTACATGGTTTTGGCGCCGGAACATGATTTGGTGGACGTGATTGCTAGTGACGACCAACGCCAAGCAATCGCTGATTACCGCGCTGAAATCGCCGCCAAATCTGATTTGGAACGGACCGATTTGAACAAGGACAAATCTGGTGTGTTCACCGGTGCTTACGGCATCAACCCCGTTAACGGGGAAAAGTTGCCAATTTGGATTGCTGATTATGTTTTGGCGTCATACGGTACTGGTGCGATTATGGCGGTGCCAGCGCATGACACACGTGATTTTGAATTTGCTCAAAAGTTTGATTTGCCAATTACGCGGGTGATTGAAGGTGGCGACGAATTGCCATACACCGGCGATGGCATTCACGTGAATTCTGAATTTTTGAACGGCTTGGGCAAAGCCGATGCGATTGACCACATCATTGGCTGGTTGGAAGAAAAGGGTGTCGGGCACAAGCAAGTCAACTTCCGTTTGCGCGATTGGATTTTCTCACGGCAACGTTACTGGGGTGAACCAATTCCCGTTATTCACTGGGAAGATGGCACGACGAGTTTGGTACCGGAAAGCGAATTGCCTTTGCTATTGCCAGAAACGGACAATATTCAACCTTCCGGCACGGGCGAAAGTCCGCTGGCGAATTTGACAGAATGGTTGGAAGTTGACGGTGCCAAATACGGCAAGCCGGGCGTTATGGGCCGGCGTGAAACCAACACGATGCCACAATGGGCCGGCTCATCATGGTACTTCTTGCGCTACATCGATCCAACGAACAGCGAAGTTTTGGCTGACAAAGAATTGTTGGACTACTGGATGAACGTTGATTTGTACGTTGGTGGCGCTGAACACGCCGTGTTGCATTTGTTGTACGCCCGTTTCTGGCACAAGTTCTTGTATGATTTGGGCTTGGTTTCAACGAAGGAACCATTCCAAAAGTTGGTCAACCAAGGGATGATTTTGGGCGAAAACCATGAAAAAATGTCAAAATCAAAGGGCAACGTGGTTAATCCAGATGATATTGTCTCTGAATTTGGCGCAGACACGCTCCGTGTTTACGAAATGTTCATGGGACCGCTCACACAATCAAAGCCTTGGAGCGAAGAAGCGATTACCGGCACGCGTCGTTGGTTGGATCGTGTTTGGCGTTTGTTCATTGATGAAGAGGACAAATTACGCGATCACGTGACGACTGTTAATCCGGGTGATTTGACGAAAATTTATCACCAAACGGTTAAGAAAGTGACCGAAGATTTGGAGCGTATGAGCTTTAACACGGCGATTTCACAGATGATGATTTTTGTGAATGACGCGTACAAATCAGAAGCGTTGCCGGTTGAATATGTGAAGGGATTCATCCAACTATTGGCGCCGTTTGCGCCGCATTTGGCTGAAGAATTGTGGGTAAAATTGGGCCACACAGACGGAGTTTCTTACCATGCTTGGCCAGTTTATGACGAAGCGGCTTTGGTGGAAAACGAAGTGGAAATCATTGTTCAAGTCAACGGCAAAGTTCGTGCGCGCTTGACAGTATCAGTTGATGACGACGCGAAAAAGCTGGAAGAATTGGCATTGGCAGACGAAAACGTCACCAAGCATTTGGAAGGTGCGACCGTGCGCAAAGTGATTGCTATTCCAGGGAAGTTTGTTAATATCGTGGCAAATTAGAGTGTGAAAGGCGGTCGGCGAAGCCGATGGGAAGCGTAAGCTAAGTGATTGGCACGGGAAATGCAACGCATTTTCTGGGGCAATGGCTTAGCTCTAGCTTGCCAAAGCCGAAACACGTTTGGGTGCCGGTTCGCGCAAAGATTTTTTCCGACACTGAAACGGGCACAAAAATTTCAAAATGACCTGCGGTCATGCGCTACGCGCTGTTTGAAATTTTCGGCTCAGTTTCGGGCGTGCCAAAAAAATCGGCGAACCTGAAATGCTAAATTCGCAAAAATTTTGCGTGGGCGCTGGGTTTGTACTATAATTTAACTATTGATTTTAAGATAGAGGTCTAAAAAATGGGTCGTAAGTGGGAAAACATTAAGACGAAGAAGGCTGCCAATGATGGTGCCAACTCAAAGATTTACGGAAAATTCGGAACGGAAATTTATGCTGCTGCTAAAAACGGTGGCTCAATTGACCCCGAAGCCAACTCAACTTTGAAATTCACGTTGGAACGTGCCAAGCAAGCACAAGTGCCAAAGCACATCATTGACCGTGCGTTGGAAAAGGCTAAGGGTGGTTCCGAAGAAACCTTTGCTGAAGGGCGTTACGAAGGTTTTGGTCCAAATGGTTCTTTGGTGATTGTTGACACGTTGACATCAAACGTTAACCGCACGGCGGCCAACGTACGCACAGCGTTTAACAAAAACGGTGGAACTTTTGGGGCGACAGTTTTGTACTTGTTTGATGAAACAGGTGTGATTGTGTTTGAAGGCGACAACGCTGATGACATTTTTGAAACGTTGCTGGAAGCTGAAGTTGACGTGCGCGATGTGGAACAACAAGATGATCACATCGTTGTCACAACTGAACCAACTGATTTGCACAAAGCCGTTACCGCTTTGCGCGCAGCAGGGGTTGAAGAATTTGCCACAACAGAAATCGACATGATTCCACAAACTGAAATGGAACTTGAAGGCGATGATTTGGCAACGTTTGAAGCATTGATTGACGCGTTGGAAGACGACGAAGACGTCCAAAAGGTTTACCACAACGTTGCGTTGTAATGAAAAGCATGTCTTAGACATGCTTTTTTATTTTGTTTCACGGGCTGATTTTTGGTAAAATAGAACAGAATATGGAAAAGGGATAAGTATATGACCGACGAAACAAAGACGCAACCTGGTGGGCGCGTTAAGGCGACACAAGTAAATGGGCAGATTTTAACGGCTGAGGAAATCTTGGCGCAAGCTCAATTGCGTTTGCAAGCTCGGCAACAAAGTGAACACGTGGCTGAAGCGGCGCCACAAGTGCAAACAACACAACAGCCCGTACAACAACATCAGTGGCAAGCGCCACGTGCTCAAGTGGCGGATGTTGTGGCCCAAGAACCGCCAATCGAAGAAGCACCGCTCAATACGCAAGCGACTTTGGTCAAAGGTTCGGCGTGGTTGTCGGCTGGGAGCATGGTTTCGCGGTTATTGGGTGCGTTGTACATCATTCCGTGGATGGCGATGCTTGGCATGTACGCCAATCGTGGGAATGCTTTGTTTGCCCAAGGGTACACGATTTATGCGATCTTTTTGATGATTGCAACCGCTGGGATTCCGACGGCTATTTCAAAGCTTGTGGCGCAGTTTAATACGATGCAAGAAGGACGCGTGACGCGCCGTTTATTGCGCCAATCCTCACTTTTGGGAATTGTGATGGGGCTTTTGGCCGGTTTGGTGATTTATTTTGGTGCGCCGGTGTTGGCCGGTGGCAACGCCAAACTTGTACCGGTGTTGCATTCTTTGGCACCAGCGGTGGCGTTATTTCCCGTGATGTCGATTTGGCGGGGGTATTTCCAAGGGCATCAATTGATGAACGTATCCGCGCTATCGCAAATTGTTGAGCAAATTGCGCGTGTGGCGTACATGTTGATTGCGGCCGTGGTTGTCTTGCGCATGGACAAAGACAATTGGACGCAAGTCGTTGTACAATCAACGTTTGCAGCCTTTATTGGGGCGATTTTCAGTATGGCGGTTCTCGTTTGGGGCTGGGCAAAGTACGACAAATTCTTTACCAGTCACGTCCGCAACGCGCAAAATAAATTACGCATTTCAACACGACAATTGTTGCGTGACGTGCTCAAAGAAGCGTGGCCGTTTATCATCATCGGTTCGGCGATTAACTTATTCCAATTGGTTGATCAATACACGTTCTTTGGCGCGATGAACCATTTTTTCAATTATAGTCAAACGAGTTTGGATAACCAATTCGCGTTGTTTAGCGCCAATCCAAACAAAATTATTATGATCATTGTGCCGTTTGCAACAGCGATTGCCGGCACGGCGTTACCGATGCTATCCGGGGCAAATGTGAATCCTAAGTTGGCTGACATTCAACAACAGTTACGTCAAATGTTTAAATTATTTGCCGTGATTATGGTGCCGAGTGCGCTGGGGATGTTTGCGATTGCCCGACCACTTTACATCACGTTCTATCAAAATTTGGATCCGATTGCTACGCGCCAAGGCGTGTATTTGTTGCAATATTCTAGCATTATGGCGCTCTTCTTCGCGCTATTTATGTTGATTGCCTTTGCGCTACAAGGTTTGTCGGACACGCGCATTGTGTTGCGAGCCTTTGGTTTTGGTTTGTTAGTGAAAATTGCCGTGCAAGTGCCGTTGATTTTCTACTTCCAAATGATGGGACCATTGGTAGCAAGCGTGATTGGCATGATTTTTGCCATCGCGTATATGTTGGACTTCATGCGCCGCACGTACGACGTGTCGTTGGGCGATGTGATTGAAGATTTAGGCAAATTATTAACCGGTGCGATTGTTATGGCGCTGGTAGCCGGCGGTTTGGCGGCGGGTTTGGCCGCGATTTTGCCAGACACGCAATTCGTCGCTGCTCTGATTGCGGTTTTGTCCGCTGGCGTGGGCGGCATTGTGACGGCGATGATTTATTTGCGGCTTGGCTACGGCGCAGATGTCTTAGGTTCACGCGTGAAGCGTTTGCCAAAGTGGTTACGAGGTTAAGGTACGGCAAAAGTCGTACCTTTTTTGCTATAATCAAGGCATGGGAATTTTAGTGACAATTTTAGTGCTTACCGTGCTTTGGTGGGCGTGGACGTTTAACCGTTTGGTCAGTTGGCAAAAGCGTATTGACGAGGCAGTCAGCCAGTTAGATGTGCAGTTAAAACGGCGCAATGATTTGCTGCCTAATTTAATCAACGTGACCAAAGCCTACGCGCAATACGAGCAAACGACGCTCGCACAATTAACCGCGCTCCGTAAGCAAACAGGGCAGGCGGGCTGGAATGCGCCACAAATGGTGCAATTAAGCGTCTTGTTGACGGATTTTTTGGCGCGCGCTGAAGCATATCCAACGTTAAAAGCGGATCAACAATTTACCAAGCTCAGTGCCGAATTGCGTTACACCGAGGACAAAATCGCCTACGCGCGCAAACTTTATAACGACACGGTGGCGCGGTACAACACGGTTTGTCAGCGTTTTCCGGATTTTTTGGTGGCGCAGGTGCATCATTTTGACAAACGAGAATTATTAGTGACAGCGGCAAATGAGCGGGCTGTTCCGGAGGTTGACGATGCTCTTTGAACAAATTCAACGCAATAAATGGAAAACTTGGCTGTTGCTGGCGGGGTATTTTGGTTTAATTGCCGGCGTTGGCGCGGTGATTGGTCTGTGGTTTTTTAATAGTGCACAGGCCGGCATGGCGGTGATTGGTTTGGGTGGCTTGATTTATGCGCTGATCATGGTGACGCAAAGTACAAACGTGGTGATGTCGATGAATAACGCCACGGAAGTGACCGAACAGCAACAGCCCGAACTTTGGCATATCGTTCAAGACATGGCGATGGTCGCTCAAGTGCCGATGCCACGCGTATTTATCATTGACGATGATTCGCCAAACGCTTTTGCTACGGGAAATTCACCGCAAAATGCGGCGGTGGCTGCGACGACGGGGATTTTACAACGTTTGAATCGGGCGGAATTGGAAGGTGTGATGGCGCATGAAATGACGCACGTGCGCAATTATGACGTGCGTTTGGCCACGATTGCATTGGCGTTAAGTTCTGTTGTCGTGTTTGCCGCGCAGCTGGTACAAAATAATTTGTGGTGGGGCGGCATGACGCGCCGCGATGATGAGCGCCGTGATAGCAATGGTTTGGCGATCATTTTAGCCGTGGTTGTCGCGCTGGTGGCACCGCTTTTGGCGACGATTGTACAATATGCAATTTCGCGCAATCGAGAATATTTAGCGGATGCCGGCGCAGTTGAATTAACGCGCAATCCGCAAGGATTGATTTCGGCTTTGCGCAAAATCGCAAACAGCGAACCGATGCAAAACGTGGATGAAAATTCAGCGGCTTTGTATATTGGGGATCCGATTAAGCGCGAACGTGCTGGTTTGTTTGACACGCATCCGCCGATGAGTGAGCGGATTAAACGTTTGGAGGAGATGTGATGATTGAGATTCGTTTAGTGGAAATGCGCGATGCTGCGCGCTTGTTAGAGATTGCAAATACTAATCGGGCCAGCTTTCGCCAGTGGTTTGAATGGGTTGATAAAACAACGGAAGTGGCTCACGAGGAATTTTATATTGCCAATATTGCCAGTCAACCTACTCATCGTGTGTTTGTGATTGAAGTGGATGGCGTGATTGCTGGGACGATTGATTTGCATAAAATCGATGCCAATCACCACAGCGCCGAAATTGGCTACTGGCTGGACGCAGATTTTCGAGGCAAAGGTGTGATGAACACCGCATTGACTTTGTTATTGGACGAAGCACGGGCGTTGGGCTTGCATCGCGTAGCGATTTTGGCGGCAACCACGAATCAAGCAAGCCAAAATGTGGCGCGCCGAGGTGGCTTTGAGCGCGAAGGGATTTTGCGGGAGATGGCTTTGATTGACGGTCACTACCAAGATATGATGATTTTTAGTCGCATTTTAGCGTAATCTCGCGGTTTTCGCGAGATTTTTTAGTTGTTTTTTGTGAAAATTTGGTATAATGATGGGTAATTTAGGAGGAAACGCGTTGCGAGCTTGGCGAGCTAGAGCTAAGTCATGCGCTGGCAAAACCGTTCCGGTCGCTTTGCGACCTACACGATTTAACCAACGCCCAACTTAGCTTACGCTTGCCATACCGGCGAAGCCGGCACCGCTCTGCACGCTCTAAAAAACTATGGCAAAAAGTGATCGACAAACGCTCTTATTGCAACTGATTGAGGCGCAGGTTGTGAATAATCAGGAGCAATTACAGCAGTTATTAGCTGAAAATGGCATTGAGACGACGCAGGCAACGGTGTCACGTGATTTGCGCGAATTGGGAATCGTGCGCACAAAACAACCAAACGGCGTTTTGCGTTATCAAATCACGCGGCCAGAAGCCAATACGATGTCGCGCATGCGCCAAGCCGTGGAAACTGGTTTGCGCGAATATGCTTTGCAGGTGACGGTGGCCGAATTTATTTTGGTGGTGCGCACGATTGAAAACAGCGCAAACGCCTTGGCAGCTTTGATTGATGATGCGCAGCTGCCGGGCGTCGTTGGTTCTTTGGCGGGCTTTGACACGATTTTTGTGACCTGCCAAAATGCGCAAGCTGCGCAAGAATTAGCCGCGGAGTGGCAAGTGCTGCTGGTGGGATAAAAAGGGGAATTCATGACGACTTTACGACAACGACTCGGGCAAATGTGGGCGCCAATTCGGGCAAAATTGGCGCCAATTTGGCATCGTTATCAATTGACACGCGCGCTGATTTTTATTTTTCTGGCGCTTTTTATGGCGACCAGCGCCTATTTAACGTACGTGGCCAAAACGGCCAATGTCGGTAATTTAAAAGCGGCGTTGTCCGCAACGACGCAAGTTTTTGATAACAAAGGCGATAAGGCCGGGGAATTATATTCGCAAAAAGGGACATATGTCAGCTATGACGAGATGTCGCAAAACGTTCGCAACGCGGTTTTGTCGAGTGAAGATCGGAATTTTTACAAAGAACACGGTTTTTCGATTACCGGTTTAGGCCGCGCGGCGGTTTTGTTTGTTGGAAATAAATTGACGGGCAAAGCCGGAATTTCTGGTGGTGGCTCAACATTGACTCAACAGCTGGTGAAAAATGCTTATTTGAGCCAAGAACAAACCTTTACGCGTAAAGCCAAAGAATTATTTTTGTCATTAGAAGTCGAAAAAAACTATTCAAAAAATGACATTCTCACGATGTATTTGAATAACGCGTGGTTCGGGCATGGCGTGTGGGGCGTGGAAGACGCCGCGCAAAAATATTTTGGCGTGCACGCCAGTGAATTGACTGTTGAACAAAGCGCGATGCTGGCGGCCATGTTGCCAAACCCAAGTTTGTACAACCCAATTGATCATCCACAAGCTGCCAAAACCCAACGTGACATCGTCTTGCAAACAATGGTCACGAACAAAAAAATCACGCAAGCAACTGCTGCAACGGCCAAAGCAACGACTTTGGCGTTGAACGACACGTATGACGACAGCGGCGATTATCAGTATCCATGGTACTTTGACGCGGTCATCAACGAGGCGATTAACCGTTATGGTTTGACGGAAAACGACGTCATGAACCGTGGTTACAAGATTTACACGTCGTTGGATCAGACGGATCAGTCGAATTTGCAGACCGATTATGACAACGATTACTTGTTTAACGGCCAAACGGCACAAGCGGCCACGATTGAATTAGACGCGAAAACGGGTGGTGTGCGCGCGGTCATTGGTGGTCGTGGCACGCACGTCTTCCGAGGTTTGAACCGCGCCATTCAGATTCGACGCTCACCCGGATCAACGATTAAGCCGCTGGTTGTCTACACGCCAGCGTTGCAACGCGGTTATAAAATTGACGATGAGTTGCCCAACAAGCCAATCAGTTACGGTAAATACACGCCAACCAACGCGTTAGGCGTGGAAACCGATGACGTGCCGATGTACAGCGCTTTGGAGCACTCGTACAATATTCCTGCTGTCTATTTGTTGAATAAAATGGGCACGAATGTCGGATATGCGATGGCCAAAAAGTTTGAATTACCGGTTGCCAAAAGCGATAACAACTTGGCTTTGGCCTTGGGTGGCATGACAAATGGGGTTTCACCTTTGCAAATGGCGCAAGCTTATACCGCTTTTGCTAATGATGGGACGATGAGCGAAGCGCATTTCATCACAAAAATCGTTGATGCAACGGGCAAAGTCATCGTTTCAAAGCCATCGACGAAACAAAAGCGCATCATGAGCACGACGGTCGCCGATAACATGACCAGCATGATGTTGGGCACGTACACCAACGGAACCGGCACATCGGCGGATCCTTACGGGTACACGATTGCCGGTAAAACCGGGACCACCGAAGACGTGACGAATTCGGATAACGCCAATTCGTCAACTGACTCGTGGGTGATTGGTTATACCAAAGACGTGGTTGTGGCCAGTTGGATGGGTTATGACAACTCCAAGAAGGGGCAATATTTACCAATTTATTTGCAAAACACCCTCGGACCGTTGGCCAAAGCCTACATGGAACAGATTTTGCCAAACACGGAAAATACCAATTTCACGGTTGAAAATCCAAACGCCACGAGTGATGACGCAACATCAAGTGCGTCAAGTTCATCTTCAAGCGATGTTTGGCAACAAATTCAATCCGGTACGCAACAGGCAGTCGAAGACGCACACGATGCGGCTTCAAAGGCTTGGTCGAAAGTTAAATCTATTTTGGGACGCTAAAAACTTGCTGATCGCAAGTTTTTTTATTTTGGGCGAGAAAACATTTGTTCGCCTTTTGAAAGCTGGTATAATAGTTTTACCGGAGGTTTTTTATGCGATTTATTCATGCCGGCGATGTGCATTTAGGCAACGCCTTTAGCGGATTGGACACGCGTCATTTTCGCGCCCCTTTACAAAATTTAATTACGCATGCCACGCAGCGCGCTTTTTTGGCGTTGATTGACACCGCAATTGACGAAGAAGTTGATTTTGTGCTGTTTCCCGGTGATTTGTACAATGCCAGCGCAGCGAATGTTTATGTTGAAAACATTGTGCTAACAGCATTTGAGCGCTTAAATGCGGCGGGTATTCCGGTGATTTTGAGTTTCGGAAATCATGATTTTGCCGCTCTTGAACAAACGCGTTTGCCATGGCCTGACAACGTCGAGGTTTTGCCGCAAACGGTGGCCACTATCCAGTTGACCACCAAAGCCGGCGAGCAGGTGGCATTGAGCGGATTTAGCTACCAAACGCCCCGCCAAGAAGCACGCGTGATTGCGGAGTTTCCTTTGCACCAAGCACAAGCTGATTGGCACATTGGTTTGTACCACGGCGCTTTGGGCGGTGAAGTTTACGCGCCGTTCACGTTGGCCGAATTAAACGCCAAAAACTATGATTATTGGGCTTTAGGTCACATTCATATTCGGCAAACATTGCAAGAACAGCCTTTTATCGGCTATTCGGGGAGTTTGCAAGGGCTCAATCGCAAGGAAAGTGGCGCCAAAGGTTTTTATGTGGTGAGCGATGTGAACGGTCGCTTGGTACCAGAATTTCGAGCGGTGAGTCCCTTGATTTGGGATGAAGTAACGTTGAGTTCGGATTATGCGGATGAAACGCAATTGGTCACGGCTGCTCAAAACACCTTAACGACGCCAAATCAGCTGGTAACGTTGCGTTTGACCGGGGATGTGACGCCCGCGCTTGCGCAAAATATTGCCAGTGGTTTGACAGTACAACGCCTCCAAATAGCACTGCCTGAAACCATTGGCGTCGTCAAAATTCAATTAGCGCCGGTGGAAAAGGCGCTTTTGCCGCAAAGTTTTGACGCCCGCGATTGGCAAACGGCCTTAACCCAAACCGTCACCCGCGAGCAAATTCAGCAATTATTAGGCGCCAAATTGCCGCCATTTGTCTATGATTATTTTGCTGATGAAAGCGTGTTAGACGAACTGAAAACCGCGGTTCAACAACAAATCACGGCACTACAAGGAGACCAACATGCAGATTAAAACAATTCATATTGATGGTTTTGGCAAGTTCGTCCAACGTGATTTTGATGTTGCGGCAGGCTGGCACGTGTTTGCGGGGGAGAATGAAGCCGGCAAAAGCACGTTGCGTGCCTTTATTAAAGGCGTTTTATTTGGTTTTCCGAGTGGAAAAGGCGCGGTAAATACTTATGAGCCCAAGGAAAAAGGCGCGACGTATGGCGGGAATTTGGTCGTCGAAATTGATGGCGTGACTTACACGATTGCACGCCATCAACGTACCAGTTCAACTTTGACGGTCATTGCCGATGGTGGATTGGAAATGCCGGATCCGGAAAGCTGGTTGCAACAGCAATTGGGGCAGGTTACGAGTGCGACGTTTGATGCGATTTATTATTTTAACCAACAGGATTTAACGCGGATTGTGGGATTGTCTGGCGAAGAATTGCAGCGCACGTTGTTTAGCGTCGGTGCGGTGGACGCCAATGCGTGGTTAGATGCGCAAAAAGTTTTGCAAAAACAAGCCGATAGTTTATTCAGCGCCAAGTCCCGCACAAAACCGCTGAACAAAGCGTTGAGCGCACTCAGCGCAGACGAAGCGGCTTTACAAAATGCGCAAGCGCAACTCGCCCAAACGCGGGACGTCCAAGAAAATTTGGCCGAAAAGCAAGCCGATTTAACGCGAGAACAAACCACTTTGACGCAATTGCAAACCGATTTATTGCAGGCGCAACAGCTTGCTCAATTGGTGCCGGTTTATGAACGCGCGCAGGATTTGGCGGCGCAAGTAGCCACACAACGCCAAAGTTTGGCAGCGGTTGTACCGGTGACGGTCGACGATGTCCAAAATTTGCAAGTCCAAGCCCGCGAAATCACGGAACTGACTAAACGCGTTGATGCCTTGAACGATGAGCAACCGTCTGTCAATCAAGCGGAATTGCAGCAATGGACGGGCCGCGCGACGAATTTACGGGCGCAAGTGGATTATGATTTGCGCGCACAAGCGGATGCGGTTTCGGCACAAGGCGACGTCGTCGCTGATTTGCAGGCCGATTATCAACAGGCCGCACAACTGCCAACTTTTAAAGCGGGTTGGCTGGTGGCGGGGGCTGGCTTGTTGATTGGCTTGGTAGGGATTTTTTGGCGCTGGCCGTTGATTTTGCTGGGATTAGTCGTTATGGCGGCGGGTATTTGGTGGCAAATGCAACGCCAGCAGCAGGCACCGGCGCGCGATTTGGGCGCACGTTTGGCACAGGCCGAACAACAGTTGGCAAGTCTAACGCAAGCTTTGCAGGCCAAACAAGCCGTTGTGGCGCGCGAAATTAGCACGTTAGCCCAAACTTTTGCTTTGCCCATGACACAAACGGAGTGGTTTGCCCAACAAAAGACGGTGTTGGATGATTTTGAGCAGCTGGTAGCCCAAAATCAGCTGCAACAAAGCCAACAACAAGAACGCACGCAACTCATCGCGCGTTTGCAAGCCGCTCAAACCCAATTCCAAAGCGACTTGACGCGTTTGCAAGCCACCGAAATTGGGCAATTAACCACGCGTTTACAACAACAAAATCAGTTGCAAACCGCCGTAGCCCAACTCGACTTATTGCAGGCGCAATTGGGTGATAGCGCCACGCAGGTGGCAGCATTTGACGGCGAAAAGTTGGCCGACTTAACGACAGCGGTGCAAGAAAAGCAAGCGCAAGTTCAGGATTTGCAACAAACGGTGGCGAATTTAAGTGCGCAAGCCCAACAAATGGTGACTGACGAAACAACCGTCACGTTAGCGCAACAAATCGCCGACGAACAAACCGCTATTTTGGCCGATTTGCAACACTATTTGACACAAAATTTGGCAGCGAAAACCATCGAACAGACGCTGACGTTAGCTACGCAAGGGCGTTTCCCGCAAATGCAAGCCCAAGCACAAACAAATTTTGCGCGCTTAACAAACGGCCGCTACACAGAAATTTTGCTGGCGGATAAACAATTACAAGTTGTCCGCGACGACGCGCAGCGCTTTAACGTGACGGAATTGTCAACCGGCACCCAAGAGCAGCTTTACGTGGCGTTGCGACTGGCATTTGTGGCGGTGATGGCGGATTTGGTGAATTTGCCGGTGATGATTGATGACAGTTTTGTCAATTTTGACGGCGTGCGCCAACAGGCGATGTTCACTTTATTGGCGGAATTAGCACAACACCAACAAATTTTGTACTGGACGGCAAATGTGGATTTTGAAGATACGCGCGCGACAGTGACGCGTTTGGAGGCTTAAAGATGAAAAATTTACGCGAATTTACTGAAAATGAAACGGTGCAAACTTTTGCGTTGATCAAAAGCGCCGATCTGCGCATGACCAAAACGGGCAAGCCGTACTTGAGTTTTGTCTTCACGGATCGCTCGGGTGATTTGCCGGGCAATCTTTGGGATGCCACCGACAAACAAACGCAAGAACTAACGGCCGGCACGGTCGTGTTTATCGACGCGCTGCGGACTTCTTATAAAGATCAACCGCAACTGAACTTGAATGCAGTCCGTTTACCAAATGAAGGTGAGCCCAACGATCCGGCGGATTTCACGCAACATGGTCCGATGAAAACCGCAGACATGCAAAGTGAAGTGAATGATTTGCTGTTGGCGATTATCAATCCAACGTGGAATCGTTTGGTGCGCAAGTTGTTCAGCCAGTATCATGAGGCTTTTTTCAAGCACCCAGCTGCCAAAGCCAATCATCATGCTTTTGCGGGTGGACTTGGCTTTCATACGTTGTCGATTGCCCGTTTGGCCCGTAGTGTTGCCAAACAATATCCGCAAGTCAACGAAGAGTTGCTGCTGGCAGGCGCACTCTTGCACGATTTGGGCAAAGTAATTGAATTGAGCGGGCCAGTCGGCACGCAATACACGTTAGCTGGCAATTTGATTGGCCACATTATTTTAATTGATGAGCAAATTGTCTTAGCGGCGCGTGAGTTGAATTTTGATTTGCAAAGTGAAGACATGATTTTGCTACGCCATGTTGTTTTGGCGCACCATGGTTTGCTTGAGTACGGTTCGCCCGTGCGGCCACAAGTCATGGAAGCCGAAGTGTTGCACCAATTGGACAATATTGACGCCGGCATTCAAATGATGACGTCTGCTTTGGCACCAACTGACGCTGGTCAATTTTCTGAGCGCGTCTTTGGTTTGGATGGCCGTAAGTTCTACCAACCAGAAAGTGCTGCCCAACAAACGACCCCAGATTCAAGTCGTTTGTTCTAACAAAAAAACCACTCAATAGAAGAGTGGTTTTTTTGTTTACTTTGATGAAGATGAACTGCTTGAATCAACGCCAGCAGTCATATAAGTGTTCAATACGTTCTTCAAATCGCTGTCTTTGATAGACACATCATTGGCGCGCAAAATCTTGCCGATAATGCCTTGAATAGCCGTTGAGTTGCTTGAATCATTCATGAAGTCGTTGACGATTTGATCCGTCAAGGCTGACTTCACAGAAGATTCGCTGCCTTTTTTCGCTTCGCTCAACAATTTAACAACGTAGAAATTACCATCAGCACCTTCAACCGGTGCGGTGGTGTACTTGCCGGCATCCAACTTCCAACCGGCGGTTTTCACATTACTGTCAACGGTGGTTGTGTCAGTTGACGTGAAGGCTGACAGCTTACCCTTGGCTGATTTTGAATCATCCTTTGAGTACTTCGTCACCGCATCATCAAAGCTCATGCCACCGTTGATTGCGTCGATGGCTTTTTGTGCGTCAGCTTTCGTAGTTGTTTGGATGATTTGCAATTCAGTTGACGCGTGATAATCTTTGTAGGCCGCGTCCAATTGCTTTTGGGTGACCTTGTAGTTGTCTTTGATAGCAGCTTCTGTCAACAAGTTGTTTTTGATACTGTCTTCAAATTGCTTTTCGGTCATGTTAGATTGCGCCAACATGGTGTTAAAGCTGTCGCCGTATTGGGCCTTTTGTTCGGTAACCGCTGCGTCAACGTCTTTGGCTTGCACTTTATCACCATATTCGTGGGCCAAAACTTTGTTAATCACCATGTTAGCAAATAATTGTTGGCCAGAAGTTGACGTTTTCATACTTGAATAAAATTGCGCTTCCGTAATTTTACCCGCTTTTGACGTTGCCAAAGTTTTTGAAGAGTTGAACGTCAAAAACAACAAACCAGCCAAGAAAATGAGCACCAAAGCGCTCCAAAAAATTTTACGCATGTTTAAAAAATCCTTTATTGTCAAAATTCAATTGTCACTATCATAACACAAAATTACGAGCGGTGATATTTTTCCAATTCATTTTGAATCGCTTGTTTTTCTTGGGCGATGCGTTCGTAGTGCCCTTGATTTTTGAATTGGAACGCATTGACGCTGGTTTGAATATCAGCGAGCGTGGCTTGCGTGTCGGCAACACTGCTTTTGAGCGTGTCGAGTTCGCTTTGCAACTTCGTGCGGTGGTCGTTTAATGTTTTGAGATCTGTCATGAAACCTTTAATATTATCAAACATTTTTAGTCCTCCAATTGTGATGCAATACTATCTGCCAAAATTTGGTAAGCTTCGTCGTTATAATCAGCGCTGTGATCGCCAGTTGGAATGATCACGGCGTCATCAGCATAGCGCGGAATTAAATGAAAATGCGAGTGGAAAATGCTTTGACCCGCACCAGCTTCGTTATTAGAAAGAATATTGATGCCGATAATCGCGTCGTCACTTGCTTTAATCGCGCGGGCAATTTTAGGTAATTTCCCCAAAACACGTGCGGCAGTTTGGTCATCGTAACCGTAAATATCTTGAATATCTTGCTTCGGCACCAAAAGCGTGTGACCCGGCGTCAACTGACTAATATCCAGAAATGCCAGCACATCGTCATCTTCATAAACCGTATAATTCGGAATTTCTCCGGCAATGATTTTGTCAAAAATATCTGTCATGCGCATGCCTCCCAGCGGGTATTTTGTTCTTTTATTGTAGCACAGTTTCACTTTGGCGTAGTGAAAAGGGCATGTTGGTGGGTGCATAAAAAATAAGTGCGCAAGTTTTGACCACTGTCACATGGTTGACATACATATTTGCTATAGTAACAATGATATTTCTAGAAAGTTGGTGTAGTGGTGTGGTGAAGCGCGGCTTAAAATTTGTTCTGATTCTTGTTGGTGGTTTGCTGCTGAGTGTGTTTGGTGTGCCGAAAATTTCAGCAGCGTTAACTGCGGGAAGTAGTAACTTACCTGCAACAGATGTGGTGGATGTTTCGTCACATCAAGGCACGATTTCAGTGGCTGATTTTAAAAAAATGAAGTCCTACGGTGTCAAAGCAGTCATTGTGAAATTAACGGAATACACGACTTATCAGAATAGTAAGTACGCTCCCAGCCAAATTGCTAACGCAAAAGCTGCGGGTTTGAAAGTTGGTGTTTATCACTATAGTTGGTTTACAACAACTGCACAAGCGCAGGCCGAAGCAAAATATTTTGTGACATATACGCAAAAATTAGGTTTGCCAAAAGATACATTAATGGTGGATGATCTGGAAGACACCTACACGAAAACGAATGATGTGATACAGAAAAAAGCGGATGTCACTGCGAATGCCAAGGCTTTTTATAATCAAATAAAAGCGGCGGGTTACACCAACCAAGCGTTATACACTAATCCAAGTTATCAAACAAGTACGGCATTAAACTTTAGTTTTATTGGTAACAAACATGTTTGGATGTCTCAATGGCCAGCTAATCCTAGTGGAAAAAATTTGTTACAAACTAGCTTTGGGATGTGGCAATGGAGCGATAGCGTTAATTTCCCCGGTGTCACGGGTGGTCCATTTGATGTTTCTGTCGACTACGGGCTATTCCCACCAGTCGTCACCTATAAATACACCAATGCCAAAACCGGCAAACAAATTGGCAGTACGGTAAAAAGCTATACAGCAGGACAAACAGCCACGCCAGTAACACCCGCTATTGCCGGCTACACAACACCAACTGTAAAGCCAATTACAGTTGGTAATGCAAATCAAACCGTTACGATTGCGTATACACCCAAAACGGTCACAACAACTTACAAATACGTCAATGCGAAAAACGGCAAAATTCTAAAGTCGGTCCCAACAAAGTACTACACAGGTCAAACCGTGACAGACACTTTACCTGATTTTACAGGCTACACAAAACCAAAAGCCGCAACATTTACGCAACCAGCTACCGCCCAAACGCGCACAATTAAGTACACGCCAAAAACCTATACAACCGCTTATACCTACATCGATAAGCGAACAAACAAGGTGCTAAAAAAGGTATCACAGAAGTACTATTTTGATCAAAAAGTAACCACGTACCGTCCAGCAATCAAAGGCTACACCGCGCCTGCGGCAACAAGTTTCACCATGAATACTAGCGCAGCTGCCACCAAGCGAACGGTTAAGTATGCGAAAAATCAGACAGTGACTTACAAATATGTGGATAGTCGTTCAAATAAAGTCGTTAAAACTGTGACAAAAACCTATTATGATGGTCAGAAGGTCAAAACATATTTGCCAGGTATCACGGGCTATCAGGCGCCTAAAGTAACGACTTTTACAGTGCCAAATAAAAATACGACCCGCACGGTAAAATACACGCCAAAAACATACACGGTGACTTACAAATATATCAACGCCAAAACTGGCCACACAATCGCTAAAAACAAGCAAGTGAAGGTGTATTATAACCGCAAAACAACGCCTGTCGTTGCCAAAATTGCCCACTACAAAGCAGCAAAAGTCAGCGCATTAACGGTAAAAAAGAACACAACGTACACAATTAAGTACACTTACAGCAAATAGCAACACGAAGCACAGCGACTTTAAGCTGTGCTTTTTGTTTTGTAACAATCCGCCTTTACTATATGTTTACAATACAATTTATGTTAAAATAATTCCTTGCGTGGTAGTTTTTAAAAATAAGGAGTACATCATGTCAACGATGTCAAAATCTGCATTCCGCGAAGTGTGGTATGCAGTTTTGCCGCTATTTGTGAGTTATTTACCATTAGGGCTTGCGAGCGGTATTTTATTACAATCCGTCAATTTCAACGTTGTGCAAACGTTGTTGATTTCGGTTTTGGTTTTCTCCGGTGGTGCCCAATTTTTGGTGGTGTCACTGCTAGCGGCAAGTAGTTCATTTGGAACAATCTTAGCGATGGTTTTCTTTTTGGAATTACGATATGCGTTGCTTGGGGCGAGTTTGTCGCGCTATTTCAAGCAAGCATCGACACCGTTTTTGGCGATTTTTTCCCAATCCATGAACGATGAAAACTATGCCGTCAACCATTTGAAATTCATCACAGACGAACTCTGGGATGGGCGCAAAGCGTTGTATGTCAACTGGTTGTCGATGTTGTCATGGGTGCTAGGCAACGTGATTGGTACGTTGGGTGGTGCGCATTTGAAAATGGACAGCAGCTTAGTTCACTTTGCGTTGACGTCAATGTTTGTTTATATGTTGATCATGCAAGTTAAAAACAAAAAGCGTTTGGTGGCAGCGGTTGTTTCAGCCATTTTATCAGTCGTGTTGATGATGCTGATTAAAAATACGTTCGGCATTGTTTTGGCGACTATCGTGGCTTCTTATGCTGGTCACAGCTTTGAACAATGGCAACACAAGCGACGTGATGCGCGTCAGGCAGGTGAAATTCAATGAGTTCGTCAGAAATTTATTTGTTAATTATTGGTTTGTTTCTTGCGGCATACTTGCCGCGCTTGGTGCCTATTTTTTATTTCTCAAAACGAGAAGTGCCAAGCTGGTTTCATGAATGGATGAAATACGTCCCAATCACGTTGTTTGCGGCGTTGGTCTCCAAAGATGTGTTCATTCATGGCACGGACTTTGTTTGGAGTTGGGCGCATGTGATCACCGTTTTGGTGGTCTTTGGTGTTGCTTATAAAACACGTTCAATGGTCATTTCAGTAATTGTTGGTTTGTTAACAATTTATTTGACCACGATGTTACTTGGTTAATCCGGCGCACGATTTGTGAAAGCAGATCGTGTTTTTATTTTGCCAAAAACGGCTTTGATGATTTATCTTTTGGTAGCAAAGCGGTATAATGGACTATAGAAAAAATTTGGAGGCTAGCATTCATGGCTAAGTTGACCGTTGCAGATTTGCAACTTGCAGGTAAAAAAGTATTGATGCGCGTTGATTTTAACGTGCCGTTGAAAGATGGTGTTATTGGAAACGACAATCGTATCGTGGCGGCTTTGCCTACGATCAAGTACGTGTTGGAACAAGGCGGTCGTTTGGTTTTGTTCTCACACTTGGGTCGTATTAAGTCTGAAGATGACAAAGCGAGTTTGTCATTGAAGCCAGTGGCAACGCGTTTGAGCGAATTGTTGGATCAAGATGTTGTTTTCGTTCCACAAACACGTGGTGCAGAATTGGAAGCAGCGGTTGCTGCTTTGAATGATGGTCAAGTTTTGTTGGTTGAAAACACGCGTTTTGAAGACGTGGTTAACGGCGAAGAAGTGAAGAACGAATCAAAGAACAACCCTGAATTGGGCGCTTACTGGGCCGGTTTGGGTGATGACATCTTTGTTAACGACGCTTTTGGTACGGCCCACCGTGCGCACGCGTCTAACGTTGGGATTTCAGCAAACGTGTCACAAGCTGCCGCTGGTTTCTTGATGGAAAAGGAAATCAAGTTCTTGGGTGAAGCCGTGGCGAATCCAGTGCGTCCATTCGTTGCCATCATCGGTGGTGCAAAGGTTTCTGACAAAATCGAAATCGTGAAGTCATTGTTGAACAAAGCTGACAAAGTGATTGTCGGTGGTGGCATGGCGTACACATTCGACGTGGCCAATGGTAAGTCAATCGGTAACTCATTGTTTGAAGCCGACAAAGTTGATTTGGCTAAGGAATTGATTGCTGAAGCTGGCGACAAATTGGTTTTGCCAACAGATGCTTTGGCAGCGGATGCATTCAACAACGACGCTGACACTTACGTGGCGGCTGACGGCATCAAAGACGGTTACATGGGCTTGGATATCGGACCTGCGTCTGTGGACTTGTTCAAAGACGTTTTGAAGGACGCGAAGACAGTTGTTTGGAACGGCCCAATGGGTGTGTTTGAAATGCCTAACTTTGCGAAGGGAACTTTGGCAATCGGTGAAGAATTAGTTAAAGTGACCAAAGAAAACGGCGCAACAACAATCGTTGGTGGTGGTGATTCAACAGCCGCTGTGCAACAATTGGGTGTTGCTGACCAATTGAGCCACATCTCAACGGGTGGTGGCGCATCATTGGAATATCTTGAAGGTAAGGAATTACCTGGTATTGCCGCAATTTCTGACAAGTAAGCTCAAAAAAGCACTTCGCTGTGAAGTGCTTTTTTCTTTCAAGACATATCCTTTGACAAAAAGTAAGTAACGCGGTAATCTTATCTTGTATTAAAAAAAGTAACAAGAAAAGAGGAACGAACAATGGCAGCAATTACAATTTTTGGACAAGGGAACATGGGCCAGGCAATCGGTGAGAATTTTGCTGATGCAGGCAATGATGTGACGTACGTGGAAGTCAATGACGCACCGGCGACTTTGGGGGATATTGTCGTTTTGGCCGTACCATACGCAGCGATTGCTGATATTCTGGCAACATATGCAGACGCGTTGGCTGGCAAAGTTGTCATTGATATCACAAATCCTGTGAACTTTGAGACGTTTGATGATTTGGTGGTGCCAGCTGATAGTTCAGCCGCTGCACAAATCGCCGCTCAATTGCCAAACAGTGAAGTCGTGAAGGCGTTTAACACGACTTTTGCTGGCACATTGGCAAGTAAAAAAGTCGCTGATCAACACCAAACAACGGTTTTGATCGCCGGCGACAGTCAACAAGCTAAGGAAACGGTGACAGATGCTTTGGCAAACAGTGGTTTGGCCGTGATTGATGCTGGTTCATTAAAGCGTGCGCGTGAAATGGAAGCGCTCGGGTTCCTCCAAATTAGTTTAGCTGGGGCAGAAAAAATCAGCTGGACAGGTGGATTTGGCATTTTTAACTAAAGAAAGGTGGCGTGCAAACGCCATTTTGGTACATAAGATGAAAATTGTGGTTGTTGGTGGATCAGGTTTTGTCGGACAAGGTTTGTTAGCGGCGCTCAGCCAGCAAACGGACGTAGAATTAGTGAGTGTTTCGCGCTCAGGGCGGCCTGCGGATTTAACGGCGGCTTGGGCTGAGCAAGTTGAATGGCTAGCGGCTGACGTTTTAAAAGACGGGTCGTGGCAACCAATTGTGGCTCAAAGCGTTTGGGTCATTGACGCGGTGGGTATTTTACTGGAAAATCGTGCCAAAAACCGGACGTATGCGCGCTTAAGTGTGGCACCGGCACAAAAAATCATTGATGTGATTGAAAAGCAACAATCGTCAGCGCGCTTTTTATTCGTCTCAGCTAATGCGGTACCGTTTTTCATGCAAGGCTATTGGCAAGCCAAACTAACCGTTGAAGCGTTATTACAAGAAAGGCTGCCCGACCAACACGTGGTGATTTATCCGGGCATTGTTTATCACCGGGCGCGTCTGTCGAGCTTTGGGCCGGGATTGTTGTTAGCCTTTGCGCAACGCTTACCAATCTTTGGCCGTTTAGCAAAACCATGGCGCGCCGTGTCGCGCGAACATTTAGGCCAAGCAGTTGTCGACATTGTGCAGGGTAAAACCAGCGACCTGACGAAACGAACATCATAAAAAAACACGGCTAATAGCCGTGTTTTTTAATCGCGTTGAAAGTCGCGCGCGGAAGCTTGGTTTTTGGGGAAAATCACCATGTCGGCGACTTGAACGTGTTCAGGCCGGCTGACGGCGTAATAAATGGCGTCGGCGATATCAGAGGCGACGAGCGGCTCGTAACCAGCATAAACCGCATCGGCCGCTGCTTGATCACCGTTGAAGCGGACCAAAGAAAATTCGGTCTCCACGGCACCGGGTGCAATGTTGACGACTTTGATGCCAAGTGGCAACAAATCCAAGCGCATCGCTTGTGAAAGGGCATCCACCGCGAATTTGCTGGCGTTGTACACGTTGCCGTTTGGATAGACCTGTTTGCCGGCGATCGAGCCGAGATTGACGATTTGTGCATTTGGTTTATTCGTCAAATGCGGCAGCACAGCTTTGGTGACGTACAATAAACCTTTGACATTGATATCAATCATTTGGTCAAAATCATCCAAATCAGCCGTTTGAAAACTAGCCAAACCGTACGCGTTGCCGGCATTGTTGACTAAAATTGACAAATCAGCCAACACATCTGCTGGCAAACTCGCCACAGCTTCAAATACTGCCTGACGATCGCTAACATCAAACGCCAACGGCGTCACACGCACGTTAGTCAACTCAGCTTGCAAAGCTAAAAGCCGCTCGGTGCGTCGACCGGTAATCACCAAATCAATGTTGTAAGCGGCAAAAAGTCGCGCAGTAGCGACGCCAATACCTGATGTGGCGCCGGTAATAAATGCTGTTGTCATCGTTGAAACTCCTTTGTGACTATTATAAGCCTTGTCAGCGCAAAGAAAAAGCCGATGTGTTATCGACTTTTTAACAATTTATTTAGTTAACAAACGCTTCATTGGCAAACCAATCGCGGGAACCAAAATAGCGGCGGCGATGGCTTCAGGGAAGCCGTTTGATACAACAACGCCGAGCAAAAATGGTGCTAATTGATCAACGGAAACGCCATAAGCAATTGATGCGCCGTGGTTGTATAAGACATAAATGCCGCCCAAGACCAAAACGGTGTTGGTCAAAGCGCCGGCAAGTCCGGCTAAACCAGCACTTAACGTGGCTGGCAAGCGCTTGTTCAACCACAAGAACAAATAACCAGCCACAACGCCGACCAAAACCCGTGGTACAATGGCAATCAAAGGATTACTGAAGACCAACGCGGCAAAACCAGCCGGTGCAACATAGGCGTTAATCAAAGACGTAACGCCCCAAAAACCACCAATTAAAGCGCCTAATTTTGGCCCGAGCACAATGGCAGCCACCGCAACGGTGACGTGGATAAGTGTGATTTTAAAGACACCTAAGTCGATGCCGCCAATCAATGGCACCAAGTTTTGGGCGATCACAATTGCTGCAAACACAGCAACTAAAGCAATTCGAGATGTAGATTTCATCTTAATTCTCCTTAAACAACAGTTGTTTAATAAAGTATATGACTTGAACTATTTGCGTTTAAATCTAGTCTATGATAGCATATATTAAGTTTTTTTGGTACTTTCTCGGTAAAATAGAAGACGAGGTAAAATCATGTACGAAGATAAGAAAATCATTGTGTACGTCACCGGCGGCATTGCAGCATACAAAGCAGCGACTTTAGTGCGCGCACTCATCAAAGCTGGGGCGACCGTGCGCGTGGCGATGACGCGTTCGGCACAAGCATTTATCACACCGTTAACCTTTGCAACGCTGACAAAACATGCGGTTTTAACCGATGACTGGCAAGCGGATGGCACAGTGCCGCATATCGAATGGGCGCAGTGGGCGGATCTGCATTTTGTCGTGCCGGCCACAGCCAATGTTTTGGCAAAAATGGCCAACGGCATTGCCGATGATATGGTGACCACGACGTTGTTAGCGGCGGTGGGTGACAAAGTTGTCGCGCCGGCGATGAACGATCATATGTGGGATCATCCCGCTACGCAACGGAATTTGGCACAATTGGCTGCTGATGGCGTGCTGGTGATTGCACCGGCCGTTGGTTTTTTGGCCGAAGGTTATGAAGCGCGCGGGCGTTTGGCTGAACCGGAAGAAATTGTGGCTCAAGCCGACGTGCGTTTGTTAGCGAAAACTGGTCAATTGCAAGGCAAACGCGTGGTCATTACCGCGGGTGGCACGCAAGAAAAGCTAGATCCAGTGCGTTATTTGACGAACCGTTCTTCTGGAAAAATGGGCTACGCGTTAGCGCAAGCGGCAGCCGAAGCCGGTGCGGAAGTGACGCTGATTACAACGGTGGTGCGCGACGCGATTTTTGGCGTGAAAGTGATTGAAGTTCAAAGTGCTCAAATGATGTATGATGCCGTTTTAGCGGCGTTTGAAATGGCGGATATTTTGATTGCAGCAGCGGCGGTTTCTGATTTTCGCCCAGTGGATGTGGCCGATAACAAAATCAAAAAGAACGGCAACGGTGGTTTGACAATTGAACTGGTGCAAAATCCTGATATTTTGGCCGCAGTAGGGGCTGCCAAACGTGCGGATCAATTTGTCGTCGGCTTTGCCGCGGAAACACAAGACGTCGCCAACTACGCCAAAGACAAGCTGCGCAAGAAAAATGCCGATCTCCTTATCGCAAATGACGTCAGTCGTGCAGATGCGGGCTTTGAAGTTGATACCAATCAAGTGACATTATTCACTGAAAATGAACAAGTTGCCTTGCCGCTAGCAAGCAAATTGGCAACAGCGCGCGAAATTATCGCCTTTATTGCAAATAAGCGCTAAAAAAGCACCTCATTAATGAGGTGCTTTTTTAAATTAAATCTGAAATTGGTGTGTCGGAAATGGCTTTTATAATACGGCCAAATTCTTCGGGTCGTTCAGGTAATGGCCGCTGCATCCACATCAAGAGTAAGGAAACAAACGTTGATGTGTAAATATCCAAAGCGTAATCGACCGGAATGTTGCGAACTTTTGGCCGTGGCGAGAAGAACGTTTGGATGAACGGCATGAATTGCATGTGCAAGCGCACCGCGTAATTTCCCGTGCTGTTTGGTCCCCAAATGATTTTGAGTTCGTCGCGGAATTGATAATAAGTGGGCAAAAGCGCGATTAAGTAATCAACCGGTGCCAAATTTTTGGGCAATGTTTCTGCTAAACGTTGCATTTCGGCATCTGTCGCACTTAGAATGCGCTTGTCGATGCTGGCCAAAATTTCAGATTTTGTTTTGAAGTAGCGATAGAAAGTGGCACGTCCCATGCCAGATTTGCTAATCACATCAGAAATGGTAATGTCATCAAAAGGTGATTCAACCATTAGCGCTAACAAAGTTTGTTCGATACGTTGTACGGTCACCGCCGTCATTTCTTCTTGACGCATGGAGGCCTCCTCAAAAGTTTTATTCAGATACATATTGTATCACAAGAGTAAATGGTTTGTGTAGCCCAAATATGAATTTTGTGAATTTTTTTGGACGTCATGTTCATGGTTGTAAGTTGCGAAAGCCTTTAAAATGCGCTATTTTGATAGAAAGAGTACGAAAAATAAAATCTAAAATGCACGTGTGCTTTTGCCGGAAATGACTTTTTGATACTTGGAACAATTTGTTCACTAAAGTGAATAAAAGCACATGGATGAAACAAAATGTTTATGTACCGGCATTTGGCGGTGTGAGACGCCGTGTTTAGTTAGGGACAAAACAGGGGCGTCTGGTGCTATGAACATGTCTGAAAGGAAGAGACGACACCAGTATTATATTGACACGCACGCTAAAAACAGGTAACATTAAACTTCGTTAGTTTGTATAAACTGGCCCTATGGTCAAGCGGTTAAGACGCAGCGTTCTCAGTGCTGAATCGAGGGTTCGACTCCCTCTAGGGCTATCCATAACAAAAATCCAACTATAAACTAGTTGGGTTTTTTTGTGCAAACACTTTACTCGTCAGAAAAATCCCGTCATGTTACAATTTAACAATCAAGTTGAAATGGGGAAGAATTCAATGAAGCAATCGTTTAATCCGGTGAAGTATTTTACCGCGTTATTGATTTTGCCGTTGTTAGTTTTCGTGCCAATTTTTGGCAAAAATTCGGCGACTAGTGTGGACGGATTGGCGACTTGGACAGCGGTGGGGCAAGCCGCTTTGCTTTATGTGCCGCTGTTTTTGGTGGCGATTTTCTATTGGAGTGATGGCATTTTAAAGCGCGATTGGCAAGCTTGGAAGTTGCACTGGGTGCGTAATAGTTTGTGGGCGTTGGTGGCGATGATTTTTATGTTGCTTGTTTTGGTGCCAATTACCAAAGCGATTGCACATAGTGTCGCCGCCGGCGGGACGCCGAATTATGCGGCTGCATTTTTGCAGACGAGTTTGCCAACGTTATTGGTTTTGTTCGTACCGCTTTTGCAAGCTTTTACAGAAGAAATCGTTTATCACCACGCATTGATTGCGCCGTTTGCGCATAATAAAGTGCTTTATGTGGCAATGTCGCTTGTGTCGAACTTAGTGTTTGCCGTCGTGCACATTAATAATGTGAATGGTTCGGTGCCGAATTTGATTTTGTACTTGACCATGGGAATTTTCTTCCAATTGATGTATGTTTTTGGGAACAAAAACATTTGGCAAAACATTATGACGCACTTATTTTATAACGGCTTGATTACGATATTTGGAATTGTTGGGATTTTGATCACGCTATTCCATTAAGAAAAAGTCACGGTTTTCTAAATGAAATTCGTGACTTTTTGTATTTTCCGAACATTAAAAAAACAACGTTCGGATTTAACTGTAAATTTTTTGTAAAAATGACGAAACCGTGACAAAAAAAGTAATTTTATCACGAAATTATAATGTAACGGTGAGACAAACAGTTCATAATTAAGGCATAATCTTTTTTCAAACAATTATCTTGGAGGATAATACGATGGTGTCATCACGCACAATTGGAATTGCAGTCGCAGCCGTGGCTGTTGTCGGAATCGGTGCCTACGCCGTATCACAAAACGGTGGTTCAACAAAGAAGAGTGACGCGTACAACGTTGCTTTGGTAACCGATGGTGGTGGAATTGACGACAAGTCATTTAACCAATCAGCCTGGGAAGGTTTGGAAGCTTACGGTAAAGCTAACGACTTGAAGAAGGGTGTGGATGGTTACAACTACTTCCAATCAACTTCTGCTTCAGACATCAAGACGAACTTGCAACAAGCTGTTAAGGCTGGTTACAAGTTGGTTTACGGTGTTGGATTTGCCACAGAAAACGGCATCAAGGAAGTTTCTAAGGCGAACCCTAAGACAAACTTTGCCATCATTGATGACGTTGTTTCAGCTAAGAACGTTGAATCTTTGACGTTCCAATCAGAACAATCATCATACTTGGCCGGTGTTGCTGCTGCTAAGACAACAAAGACTGACAAAGTTGGTTTCGTTGGTGGTATCCACGGTGACGTGATTGACACATTTGAAGCTGGTTTCAAAGCCGGTGTTAAGTCTGTTAACCCTAAGATCCAAGTGATTACACAATACGCAGATTCATTTACAGATGCTGCTAAGGGTAAGACAATCGCTGCTGCTATTTATGCAAACGGCGCTGACGTTATCTTCCAAGCTGCTGGTGGAACTGGAAACGGTGTCTTCACAGAAGCCAAGGCTTTGAACCAAAAGACAGCTGCTGCTGACAAAGTTTGGGTAATCGGTGTTGACCGTGATCAAAACGCTGACGGTGCGTACACAGACAAAGACGGTAAGACATCAAACTTCACATTGGCTTCAGCTTTGAAGCGTGTTGACGTTGCTGTTGAAAAAGTTGCCAACGACGCCAAGGACGGCAAGTTCAAGGGTGGCAAGATTGAAGTCTTTGGTTTGAAAGACAAGGGTGTTGATTTGACAACAAACAACTTGTCAGATGACGCTAAGGCTGCGGTTGAATCAGCACGCAAGGCAATCTTGGCCGGCGATGTTAAGGTTCCTGTACATCCATAATTTAGAGTGTGAAGCGGTGTTTTCGACGCAGTCGAAACGGGAAGCGGAGCGTAAGTAGCTAGTGCGGGAAATGCCAAAGGCATTTTGCGTGCTAGTTGCTTACGCAGTAGCTTACCGAACCGCGCAACACGTTTCAAAAGACGACGTAACCGTCGTCTTTTTTGTTATACTAAACTTATGACAATAATTTTAAATTTAACGCTTAATTTAATCATGATTTACGTGGCATTTTGGGCGCTAGGCGCCTTTGATTGGACAAAAATGATGAAGCAAACACCACAACAAACGCTCGTCTTGCGCTTGCTGTTGGCGATTGTGATCGGCTACTTGGCGGCGAGCTTTTTTGTGTCGTACATTGGCTGGACGCAGGATTTGCCGAGCGTATTTTGGCCAAAGCAATAAGCCCAAAAATGAGAACGTATGTTATAATAGATAAGATTATTCGTGGACGAACCACAACATGAGGAGTTTTAACATGGCAAAAGATATCGGCATCGATTTAGGAACAGCAAACGTATTGATTTATGTTGAGGGCAAGGGGATTGTTCTGAACGAGCCATCAGTTGTGGCGGTGGATGACAAAACAGATCGCGTTTTGGCCGTTGGTCAAGAAGCTTATAAAATGGTCGGTCGCACACCCGGCAACATTCGTGCCGTACGACCTTTGAAAGACGGCGTGATTTCAGACTTTGACGTGACAGAAGCGATGTTGACGTACTTTGTGAACAAGTTGAACGTGAAGGGCTTCATGTCAAAGCCAAACATCATGATTTGTGCGCCAACTAACATCACTGAAATTGAACGCAAAGCCATCATTCAAGCTGCCGAAAAAGCCGGTGGTGCGAAAGTTTATTTGGAATATGAGCCAAAGGTTGCCGCTGTTGGTGCTGGTTTGGACATTTTCCGACCAACCGGTTCAATGGTCATTGACATGGGTGGTGGAACGTCTGACATCGCTGTGTTGTCATTGGGCGATATCGTTGTTTCAGAATCAATTCGCGTGGCTGGTGACAAGATGAACGCCGATATCGTGAGTTATTTGAAGCGTAAACACAACTTGATTGTTGGTGAACGCACGGCTGAAACCATCAAAATCGAAATCGGTGCTGCTTTGCCAATGGCCGAACCAAAAACGATGGAAGTGCGTGGGCGTGACAACTTTGAAGGCATGCCTAAAACGATCACGATTGACTCAAACGAAATCGAAGAAGCTTTACACGAAACATTGCAACAAATCGTCAAAGCAGCGCACAGCGTTTTGGCAAAGTTGCAACCAGAATTGGCGGCTGATATCATCGATCGCGGGATTGTTTTGACTGGTGGAGGTGCTTTGTTGGCAGGCATGACTGATTTGTTTGCAGAAGCGCTCCAAGTACCAGTTGTGGTGTCAGAATCACCTTTGGACAACGTGGCGCAAGGTGCCGGCGCGTTGCTCGAACACATGAAGCAAGGACGTTAACATGCGGAAAAAGAATCAAAATTTGCAAGTTGATTTGACCCAAGATGGTGACAAATTAACGGTATTGATCAATGGCACAGCTGTTGGTGCAATTGAAGAACAAGACGGTGTGCAAGTGGCAATCTACGGTAAGCAAGTTGTGTTGTCACCTGTCCGCAATCAAGATGAAGGGCTTGAAGCGATTATCGCTGCCTATAATCTTTATTTGTAGAGTGTGGAGAACGTTCGGCGTAGCCGACGGCAAGCGTACGCTAAGTTGTTGGTGCGTGAAGTCGCTTGCGACTTTGCGTGGCAATGGCTTAGTGCTAGCTTGCCGAGTTCGCAACACGTTTCAAAAATAGAGTGTGAAGCGCGGTCGGCCTTTGGCCGATGGGAAGCGTTCGATAAGGTGTTGAGGCGTGAAGTCGTTTACGACTTTGCGAATCAATTCCTTATCGCTAGCTTTCCAAGCGCGCAACACGTTTCAAAATCCCGGCTCAAAACCGGGGTACATAAAATGTGAACAGGGGGACGTGCAACGCGCGTTGCACAGTTTTAACATTGCAAGTAACTTCTCGAAAAAATCGTTATGTACAAGAACGCGAACCGTCTTTGGATTGGGGAATCGTGTTAGTTTTGTTGCTCTTGGCTTTGATTGGCTTGGGCGCTTTATTTATTGCTGGAATTCATGATAGTAACGGCACCGTCGCTACTGCGCTGCGCATGACAATCATGCAAGGTGTCTGGTGGGTGATTAGTTTAGTGATTGTGGCGGTCATCATTCGCTTTGATGGGACACAGCTTTGGCGTTTGGCACCGATTGCTTATGGCTTAGGCGTGTTTTTATTGGCGGCTGTGTTGGTATTTTATAACCGTAGTTTGGCGGAAGCCACGGGTGCACGTTCGTGGTTTGTGCTGGGGCCGATTAGTTTTCAGCCGTCTGAAGTGGTAAAGCCAGCGTTCATCTTGATGATGAGTCGCGTGGTGGTGCAACATAACCGTGATTATCCGACCCACGAGACGCGCACTGATTGGTTATTACTTGGCAAAATGGCGTTGTGGTTCTTACCGATTGCGATTTTGTTGAGTATGCAAAATGACTTGGGCACACTTTTGGTGTTTATGGCCATTTTCGGTGGAATTGTTTTGGTGTCAGGGGTGACTTGGTCTATTTTGACACCAGTGATTGCTACCGCTGCTGGCATTGGCACCACCTTGATTTTGTTGGTGACGACGACTTGGGGACGAGAGGTTTTAGGCAAATTAGGATTCCAGCTTTATCAATTCAAGCGGATTGACTCGTGGTTGAATCCTTCACAAGATACCTCCGCGGATGGGTATCAACTGTGGCAATCTTTGAAAGCGATTGGATCTGGTCAAGTGAGCGGAACTGGTTTAGGCGGGATTAAAGTTTATGTGCCGGTGCGGGAATCAGACATGATTTTCTCGGTGATTGGCGAAGCGTTTGGCTTTCTTGGCGGCGCGGTGTTGATTGGTTTGTATTTTGCCTTGATTTACTTGATGATCCGCGCGACATTTAAAGCACAAGATGCCTTTTATGCGTATATCGCAACCGGTGTTGTGATGATGGTGCTCTTTCACGTGTTTGAAAACATTGGGATGAGTATTGGCTTGCTTCCTTTGACGGGAATTCCGTTGCCGTTTGTGAGTCAAGGGGGTTCGTCTTTGTTGGGAAATATGATTGGCATGGGCTTGATTTTGTCAATTGGCGTCCAAAAAAATACGAGTGTGTTTAACGAATCGACAGGATTTTCAATTTAATGCAAAGTTTAGAAGATATACAATTGAATTTTGCTCGCTTGCGTCAACAAATTGGTCGCGGTGAGCTTTTTTTGCACCTTGGTGATGAAATGACGGCGCTGGTGCGTGACGTCAAACGAACGCGCACGGTGCCGGATTTGAATTTGCCGGTGGAAGATGACGCTAGTTTTGAGTTGTTCGATGCGTTATTTGAACGAATTGATGGCGCGGTTGGGCCGATTACCGAGAAAAATTTGTTGATTAGCGATGACGAATTGGCTTTGGTGGCAGTTCAATTGGCGTCGCTGAATCCTGATTTGCGTGATCGCGGCGCGTTTTATTTCTTAGGGGATGCGTTGCAAGGACAACTCTTAACACCACGTCAGTTGCATTGGCTGACGGTTTATTTATTGGGTAATGAGCAATTGTTTTTGGGCATTTTAGCACCGGAAAATGATGGCATTTACCGCCGTGGATTTGCAGCGATGATTTTATCGTTACTGGTGTTGGCGCACCGCACGCAAACGCCGTTCATGGATGAAGAGTTGTTAGCGCAAACGATTGAAAGTGCTGCGGTTTATGCGGCGCTAGAACGTGATACGCGGGGCTTTGTCGGTGATATTGGTTGGGCGCATGCTTGGACGCACATCGGCAATTTGGCCAATGAATTGGCGGCGCTACCAGATTTGGCGCGTGCTGATAAAATCTTTTTGCTGGCGGCTTTGTTCACCGGGTATCGCGAATTGGACACGCCACTTATGATGGGCGAAACTGAGCGAGTGGCGGCGGTCGTGATTGATTTGACCAAACGGCATGCGGTTTATGCGGATTATGTTTTGCGGGCGTTGAAAGTGTGGCGGCAAGATATGATGACGCCTGAACCGCCAGAAACTGAAGCAGGCTGGCATAAAATTTATAACCGCACCCGTTTTTTCCAAGCACTGGCCTTGCGCAAAGAAGATTTGTCGGCGAATGTGCGCGAGTACATCGAGAGCACCAAAGATTTTTTAATTTAGCCTAAAGCTTGGCGTACGATGATAGAAAAATCCGCGAAACCGTGATATACTGAGGTTTCCAAACAAGAAAGAAAAGGTATGGACGAAAAGATGACAGAACAAAAGCACGTTGCTTTGGTATTTGGTGGAAACTCTTCTGAACACGACGTTTCTAAGCGCTCGGCAAAGAAGATTTATGACGCATTGATTGCGACTGAAAAATACCGTGTTTCACTCTTTTTGATCACACAAGAAGGTTATTTCGTTGATGCAGCACGCTCTGCGCGTGTTTTGGATGGCGAAGATGAGGCCAGTGTGGTAGCAGAATTCATGGCAACCGTGGATTCTAACAACATTTTGGCGCCGATTGCAGCTTTGCAAGGGGCCGATGTTGACATTTTCTACCCAACAGTTCACGGGAACTTGGGTGAAGATGGGACGTTACAAGGTTTGTTCCGCATGTTGAACAAGCCATTTGTTGGCGCACCTTTGCGTGGGCACGCCGTGTCATTTGACAAGGTTTTGACAAAAGAAATTTTGACGGCCAACGATGTGCGTAACACGAAGTACGTGGTGATGGACAACACGAACCGCGCTGAATTTACGTGGGAAAAGATTGTGGCTGAATTAGGTTCACCTGTCTTTGTCAAAGCGGCTAACCAAGGTTCATCAGTTGGGATTTCGCGTGCGAAGAATGCCGAGGAATATGCGGCGGCTTTGGATGATTCATTCCAATATGACTTCAAAGTTTTGGTTGAATCAGCGGTGAAGGGTCCGCGTGAATTGGAAGTTGGCGTGTTGGGTAACGATGACTTGATTACATCTGTTATCGGTGCGCACCGTGCGCCTGATCAAGGTAACGATGATGGGGGCTGGTTCGACTATAACAACAAGTTTGTGGATAACTCAGCGATGATTTATGACATTCCCGCACCTTTATCACCAGAAGTTGAAGCAGAAGTGATCGAGATGGCAAAGCGCGCTTATAAGGCGTTGAACTTGCGTGGCTTTACGCGTATGGACTTCTTGATTGATGAAAACAACGTGCCTTATTTGGGAGAACCTAACACATTGCCTGGCTTTACGAACATGAGTTTGTTCCAACGTTTGTTTGACTTCTCAGGTTTGGATAACGCCAAGTTGGTTGACCGCATTGTCGAATTAGGCTTTGAAGAATTCGACCGCAACAGCAAGTTGAGTTACTCATTTACATCACTTGGTGATGAAAAGCTTGGGGAATTTAACGAAGCTAAATAGAGTGTGGAAATGTGAAAACTCGCCTTTGGGCGAGTTTTTTTTGTGGAAATGGCGCGCAAAGATTTTGAAAAATTAAACGCGTTGATGCAAGTGAAAAATTAGTGCCGCTTGCGGCACGCGCTACGCGCGGTAATTTTCCATTGGTCAAAGCTGAGTTCAATTTTTAAAATCGGCGCCGTTACCACAAAAAACTTGCTTGACTTATGTATCTAAAAGATATAATATATACGCATCGTTTAGATATAATAGGAAGGCGGGATATAAAATATGACAGAAGTTAAACCAAATGAAATCTTGATTCAAATGACCACGTTGCCCGTGGTGGCGGATCACTGGACGAAGGTGATGTTGGAAAAATATAAGGCGGAACACACGCCGCACTTTGTGCCAGTCGGTGGCTTTGGTCGAGTAATCGCGGTGGGGACGCAGCGCGAGACAGCGTTGTTGCACAAACGGGTTTTGGTGGTGGAGAAAACACGGGAATTTTCTGATGTGGTGATTAATACGGACGCGGCGCGTGTGTTTGAATTGCCGGAAAATATGACGGATGAGGCCGCAGCGACTTTGATACAGGCCACCAGCGCGCTTCAACTGGTTAATTTGGTGCAAAGGTCAACAGCGCCAAACGTCTTTATCACCGGGGAAAATTCGGTGATCGGCTTGTATGTTTTGCAACTTTTACAAAATAGTGGCAAAACGTTGTTCCCAATTGTTTCTGATATTAGCCAAAGTTATTTTGCTGAAAAATGGCCGATGTTTACCAGATATACGGCCGATGATTTGCCGGACGAATTGACCGATGACATGGTGATGATTGATGCGGTGGGGAGTCTGGCGTTGTTGGATCACTTTGCGCGCCATTATCCAGTGGTGCAAACTGCGTCAGTGATCGTGCGTGAACATGAAAAATCACCGGTATTTAGCCACATTCCGACCGCATTTGATCGTACGGCGACTGAGATTTTGTTGAAAAAGTTGGCATCGGATGAAGTGATTGCGCCGATTGGGGCGCAATTTAAATTTGACGAACTGGATGCGGCGCAAGCTTATATCAAAGACACACGTGGTCGCGGCGGTCGCGTGACGGTGACACTTTAAGGAGAAAACATGAACGAATTATTTGTATTAGGCGAATTGATGGAAGGACCCAAGACGGGTTATCAGTTGCGCTTCAACTTGGAAGGGACGCTGGGCGGTCATCGCAAAGTCAGTTTTGGGACGTTGTATCCACTTTTGGACAAATTGGCGGCGCAAGATTTGATTACGTTGTCGATTGATGAAAATGATGGTCGGAATAAAAAAATCGCCACCCTAACAGCCGCCGGCAAGGCGCGCTTTGAGCAATTGATGCGTGAACCAGTGGCGCAAAATGCGCACACGCTGGATGTTTATTTGATCAAAGTCAATGCGATGTGGGCGCTGCCTTTGGCGGATCAATTGTTGATTTTGGCGGATTTTCGGGCGGAACAACAAGAAATTTTGGCTGGCGTGCAAGAAGATTTGACGCATTTTGATCAACACAACGGTGGCTTGGATCACCTTTATGCCAAAGGTTTAGCGGAACTGCGGCAACGGACCACGGAAGTGGTTTTGGCGTGGATTGATGAAGTCGAGGAGGATATTACAGGCGATGACGACGAAAATTAAAATTGCGTTGTTGATGGGCGCGAGTTTGTTCATGGACATCATGGACGGAACGATTGTGACGACGGCGCTGCCAAAAATGGCGCAGGATTTTGATGTAAGTGTGGCGAGTACGTCGCTTTTGATTAGCACGTATTTGGTGGCGATGGCGATTTTTGTGCCGATGAGTGGCTGGTTAGCAGCGCGTTTTGGCAACAAACGCATTTGGTTGACGGCGGTTGGCTTGTTTACGGTGAGTTCTTTGGGTGCTGCTTTGGCGCCAAACTTTGCGGTTTTGTTAGTGATGCGAATTTTGCAAGGGGTGGCTGGGGCGATGATGACGCCGGTGGCGCGCTTAATTGTATTGGGCGGCATTGAACCACACGAAATGTTGAAGATGATCAGTTATTTGATTTATCCGGCGTTACTGGCGCCGACGATTGCACCGATTTTAGGCGGAGCGATTGTGACGTATTGGACGTGGCACTGGATTTTCTTGATTAATTTACCGATTGGCGCCGTGATTTTGGCATTGGGCTGGCACATGTTGCCAAAAGACGTCGCGTTTGTAGCGCGGCCGTTTGACTGGCGTGGTTTTTTAGAGCTTGGTTTGGCGTCGATTTTGTTGTTGGTGGGCGCTGATTTGGCGGCGAATGGCCAACAAAATTGGTTGCTCGCTGGTGTGTTTGTACTGGTCGGTTTGATTTTGGCGGTGCAGGTGGTTTTTCATTTGAAACGCGCGGCACATCCGTTGTTTGGTCTTGAATCAATGGCGATTCCGTCATTTCGAATTTTGATCGTTGGCGGTCAAACGGTGCAAATTTTGGTTGCGGCCATGCCGTATTTGATGACATTATTATTGCAAACCGTGTTTGGCTGGTCGGCGGTGGTCGCCGGCTGGTATGTTTTGTTTATTTTCATCGGCAATGTGGGCATCAAGCCAGTCGCCAACAAAATCGTGCACGCCCTTGGTTTCAAAAACACTTTATTGATGGCGCTGCTATTCGTTTTGGTGAGTTCGCTGCTGTTTGCGTTGGTGACGGCGCAAACGGCCGGCTGGATCATTGCGTTACTAGCGATGATTTCAGGGGTCGGGCGTTCGCTAGCTTTGACAGCGTACAACGGCGTTGGCTTAAGTGAAGTCGCACCGGCGCAACGCAACAGTGCCAACACGCTGATTTCGGTCAGTCAAACGTTGGCGGCCGGAATTGGCATTTCGTTGATGACCGTGTTGTTGCAAGTGTTGAATTTGTGGTTACCGGTCAAAGCCGCATTTGCGGGCGGCTTTATTTTTATGGGTTTGCTGATGTTAATTCCGTTGATTGAGGTCGGACTTTTGCCAAAAACATTGGGACAAAGTGCCCTGAAAAAGTAATAAAAAAGCGTTGTCCATAAACGGACAACGCTTTTTCAATTTAACGAACGACCAACACATCCACGTTAGCGTGACGGGCGACGTATTCAGTGACAGAACCAATCAACAAACGCTCAACGGCGTTCAAACCGGTTGCACCGATCACAATCAAATCTGCATTCACTTCGTCTGGCACGCCGTTGGCAATCATTTGCTTAGGCGCACCGTATTCGATGAGGTAAGAAACGTTTGACAAGCCAGCTTCCTTGGCTTGAGCGAGGTACTTATCAAGCGTCTCGCGCGTTTCTTCGGCAATGGCGTCCACCATTGAGTCGTCAAAGCTGGCGACGTTTTGGAAAGAACGCGTGTCGATAATGTTCACAATCAACAATTCAGCATCGTTACTCTTTGCTGATGAAATGGCTTGGTCTAAGGCGTGTTCTGATTCTTGGGAACCGTCCACGGCGACCAAAATTTTGTTATACGTGTGACTCATGAGAGAACCTCCTTTTGTATACTTTAATTATAGCGCTTACATTTTTGTATATCAAATTATCTGCTTGTTGACGGTACTAAAAAACCCGCCACAAGGGCGGGCGAACACTTAATTGGTACCGAAAATTGTCTCGCAGATTTTTACCTCGGGTTTCTCGAGGTGGGCGATTCGTGTGCGTGTGCCGAAGTCCAAATGTCAGGGCTAATCTTTCCACGCGCCAACCCTCGTCCAAAAAAGTAGGTTGTAAGGAAAAAACTGATGATGAAACAACTCGAATACCTAAGGAATTCATGTACTTATTATAACGCGTTGAATTTGTTTTGCAAGTTATTTCAAGCCGTCGCGTTGCGCCTTTTTGAGTTGTTGGTAGACGTCTTTTAGTTGCTGTTCGGCTTTGGAATTACCCTTTGGTTCAAAGTAATTGACATCGCGTAATTTGTCAGGCAAATATTGTTGCGCGACCCAATCATTGGGATAATTGTGCGCGTATTTGTAGTCGACACCATGGCCCAAATCGGCCGCGCCTTTGTAATGTGCGTCTTTCAAATGCGCGGGGATATCGCTGGCTTTGCCATGACGCACATCAGCCAAAGCCATATCCATGGCGGTGTATGCGGCGTTTGATTTTGGCGAGAGCGCTAATTCGATGATGGCGTTGGCCAGCGGAATGCGACCTTCGGGCAAACCTAAATTCAGCGCGGCTTGGATCGCGGTGACGGCGCGCTGGGCTCCGGCCGGATTGGCCAAACCAATGTCTTCATAAGCAATCACCATCAAACGACGCGTCAAAATCGGCAAATCGCCACTTTCAATAATGCGCGCTGCGTAATGCAAAGCCGCATCGGCGTCCGAACCGCGAATCGATTTTTGCAAAGCAGAAATCACGTTGTAGTGCGCATCACCGTCTTTGTCGGCAGATAACGCTTTGCGCTGAACGGTTTCTTCGATGATTGGTAACGTAATATGAATGCTGCCATCCACGCTCGGCGTTGACAAAATCGCCAATTCCAAGCCGTTTAAAGCCGCGCGTAAATCACCGTTTGTGGCGCGCGTGAGTTGTTGTAACGCGTTGTCGTCAAGCTCAACGTTGTAGTCGCCCAAGCCGTTTTCTGTGTCAGCCAAAGCCCGTTGCACCGCACTTGCAATGTCCTCTTCCGTCAAAGGTTCAACTTGGAAAATCTGCGTACGGGAGCGAATGGCGGGCGTGACGTTGATGTAGGGATTTTCCGTGGTCGCGCCAATCAAAATAATCGCCCCAGATTCCAAATGTGGCAGCAAAAAATCTTGTTTGACTTTGTCCAAACGATGAATTTCGTCCAGCAGCAAAACGACGGAACCGCTCATGCGCGCTTCTTCGGCGACGACTTGCAGCTCTTTTTTGCCATCAGTGGCGGCGTTGAGCGTGCGAAAAGCATATTTGGTCGAGCCGGCAATCGCACTGGCGATACTTGTTTTCCCAGTGCCAGGTGGACCGTACAAAATCATGGAACTCAAGCGTTTTGCCTGCACCATGCGCCAAATAATTTTACCTTCGCCAACCAGATGTTGCTGACCGACAATTTCTTCAATTTTTGTGGGGCGCATCCGATACGCCAGTGGTTGTTGTGCCATAGGTTTATTTTACCAAAATAATGCTATAATGAGCATTATTTCATCAAAAGGGGATGCGCATGAAAATTAAAGTCAATCAAGCAACCGCCAGTGAAATTCTGGGACACCGCTTAACGCCGGCACAACAACTGCACGCCGAGAAAAAAGGGCAGCGCTTTGTCTATTTAATTGTTGGGTTGATTTTATTTGGTTTGGCGGAAATTTTGTTGATTCGCTCGAATTTGGGGGCGATGAGCTGGGACGTGCTCAATTTGGGTTTGGCCAACAAAACCGGTTTGTCATTGGGGACGTTGACGATTATCATTGGTTTGGTGGTCTTGTTGCTTTGGATTCCGTTGCGTGAGTTGCCGGGCGTGGGGACGATTTTTAATATTTTTGTGATTGGTTTTGCACAAAATGTATTTGCGCCGTTGATTGGGACTGGTAGTCAGTTGTGGGAACAAATTTTGTTGCTGGTGGCGGGTTTGATTTTGTTGGGATTTGCTGATGCGATGTATTTGGGCGCGCGCTTTGGCGCTGGTCCGCGCGATGGCTTGATGACGGGGCTGGTTCGCATCACCAAACAACCGGTGGGTTTGATCCGGACGATTTTGGAGGTGACCGTGGTGTTAATTGGTTGGCTTTTGGGCGGCACGGTTGGCATCGGGACGATTTTGATTGCGCTGACGTTAGGATCGATTGTGCAATTCTTTTTGCCATATGTGTTGGTCGTGTTAGAAATCGACGAAGCGATTTTGCTAACAAAAAAAGATTGACTTTATCTTTAGAAAAACGTATACTTAAACGGTTGTTATTGAAGTAGCAGTCAGATGACGGAGCGCATCTACAAATCCCTTCCCATGAGTAAGCTTAGCTACCGAAGCTGAACGGTGATTTGCATGCATCGGGCGTTTGACCCAATCGATTGCGACAAAATTAATCTTTTGGAGGACATATACATGTCACGTTATACAGGTCCAAAGTGGCGTATTTCACGTCGCTTGGGTGTTTCATTGTCAGGTACAGGTAAGGAAATTGCAAAGCGCAACTACGCACCTGGTGACCACGGAAACGGCCGTCGCGCCAAGGTTTCTGAATACGGTACGCAATTGCGCGAAAAGCAAAAGTTGCGTTTCACATACGGTATGAGCGAACGTCAATTCCACTCATTGTTTAAGGCCGCTGGTAAGATCCGTAAGGGTACACACGGTACAAACTTCATGATTTTGTTGGAACAACGTTTGGATTCATTGGTTTACCGTTTAGGTTTGGCCACAACACGTGCGCAAGCGCGTCAATTGGTTAACCACGGCCACATTTTGGTCGACGGTAAGCGTGTGGACATCCCTTCATACCACGTGATTCCTGGTCAAGCTATCTCAGTTCGCGACAAGTCAAAGAACATTGTACCTATCCAAGTTGCTGTTGAATCAGTTGTGGCTCGCCCACAATTCGTTGAATTCAACGCTGACACTTTGACAGGTTCATTGGTTCGTTTGCCAGAACGTGAAGAATTGGATGCTGAAATCAACGAAGCATTGATCGTCGAATACTACAACCGTTTGGGTTAATATTCTACGCTTTAAAACTCGCCTTAGGGCGAGTTTTTTTGTGGATTGTGTATAATAGAACTGATACGAATGAAACAGGGTGAGGAAGATGATAGTTAATATAATTGATGCGGTATTGTTTGTTGGCTTGGTGGTCATCTTGTGGCGGAACTTTCGCCATTTAAATCCCTATCCTTACAAAAGTTTGGGGATTTGGTTTGCTTTGGCGTTGTTGATTGACTCGATCGCCACGGCACAGGTTAGCCAAAATTATATGCTGTTAGCGGTGTTTGCTGGTTTGCTTGCGGTCTGGCTGATGGCTTATGCAGTGATCAAACGCGAGCGGCGGCGTTTGCTGGGCGGACTACTTGTCAACATTGCGCTCATGCTGACTGTGATTTATATTGCGTTGCTTGGTTTGCAATTCTCATCACCGTTGATAATTGTGATTTATATGGCACTCGCATTGAGTATTCTTGCACTCTTGGCATTTGGCATTTATGCCTTGATTGCCTTTTTGTTCTGGAATGCGCTGCAAGTATGGCGGCGTGAAAGTCGGACTTTTGGGAACACGTTGACGTTGTTGTTAGGCGTGGGGTTAGTGGCGTTAGCGGTATTTGGTAGTTTGGTGACGCACTTGAATTGGATGCCGTTGATTTATTTGAATGCTGCGATTATTTTGGTTTTGTTGTATTTTGGCTTTGTGGTGTGGGCGATTTTGACGAGTAGTATTTTGATGAATCTGATGAAACCTCGCTTTGATAAAGACTATTTGATTGTGCTTGGCGCCGGTTTGATTGATGGCGAACGCGTGACGCCGTTGTTGGCGGGACGGATTGATGCAGCGATTGCTTTTATGAATGAGCAAGTTGCGGTCACTGGCAAACAGGCGGTTTTGTTGATGAGCGGCGGTCAAGGTGGTGATGAAAAATTGCCCGAAAGTGTCGCGATGAAAAACTATGCGTTGTCGGTCGGCATCCCCGCCGAACAAATTTTAACGGAAGAAAAAAGTACGACCACGTGGGAAAATTTGATTTTCTCACGCCAAATCATGGACGCGCACAACCCGCAAGCAAAAAGCGCTTTTGTCAGTAATGACTATCACATCTTACGTGCCGGTGTGTTTGCGCGCAAACAAGGGCTTGCGAGCGAAGGTTTAGGTTCACGGACGTCGCGTTATTTTGTGCCGAACGTCTTTATTCGTGAAGTTGTGGCTTTGGTGTTGATGAACAAAAAGTGGCATCTGTTGGTCACGATAGTTCTGGTTTTGTTGATGCTTGGGTGGGGAATTTTAAGTATCTATATTACGAATCATTATGTGATTAAGTAAAAATCGTATCACTTTACTTAGTACACTATTCTTGATATGATACTGCTATCCAAGAAAATAGTTTAAGTGAGGGTAAAAATATGGATCAAAGTACGAATAAAATTGTGAACGGTTTTTCTTATATCTCTATCTTGTTTGCACCGATTTTGTTTCCGCTGGTTGTGTGGGTATTGAGTGGCACAAACACGGACATGAAGGGGCATGCGCAACGCGCTTTGTGGTTGCACATTTTGCCAGTGATTTTGACAATCGTCGCCTTTATTTTGGTTGGCTCAACCGGTTTGTTGACGAACAATGCTGAACACACAGGCTGGGTAACGGTCATTTTGTTTGGGATCGTGGCTTTGGTTGATTTCGGGTTGTTTATTTATAACTTGATTGTTGGTTTGAAAATTTGGTTGGCTAAATAAAAAAAGTGTTATCCATTGCGGATAACACTTTTTTATTTGTCGTTAATTGTTAAACGTACGCCACTGATACGTTCAAACCAGAGGGCGTGACCCGGCCGAAAGACTTCAATCAGTACATCAATTAAGAATAGACCAAACACGAAGGTAACAACCAAAATAGCACCAAATCTTAAAGACCATTCTTCATTGTTAGCGAGATATAGCTTATCTAGTAAACTGCCAACGATTGCTAATAAAGTCCATGGAACGCCCACGCTTAACACGGCGCGATAAGCGTAACGCCATTTAGTAGTGGCACCATCTAAGCGCATATGGAGTAATCGGCTGCCAATGGTCTGCCCATGCCAAAATATTGGTAGAACGACGAAAATAATAACCGGACTTAACCAACTGATAAAATCACTTAATAAGCCAATAATAAATAAGTCAACTACAAAACTTGTCATGCGACGTACTACCGTGACTTGTACACGTTGTGCTGCAAAGCGTGCGTCGATCACGTCGCGCTGAGGAATCGCTAAGCGCATCAGTGGCGCGAACCAATAACCCAACACACCACCGAGTGTGTTTAAGAATAAATCATCAACATCGAACAAACGATACGGACGTGAATAGTAACCAAACAGCGCACTAAATTGAATTGTTTCAAAAGAAAGTGTTAGTGCTAAGCTCAGCAACAAAATCACTTTAAATGACAATTTAAAATAATAACGCAGGTACATTCCAAATGGCACCGTCAAAAAAATATTAAAGAGCGGCTGCAAGGTAGTCGGATCTTTAAGGGCAGCTTTAAGTGTACTCAACGAAAGTGTGTTGCTAAATAGCGGGTTGTAAGTGAAAAAATCTTTGAAAATTGCCAGTACATCTAAATTATACGTCGGCGCATGCATTGCGGTTAAGTGTGCCAAAGTCGCTTGCGAGGGGAATGGTAGCAGCACTAAAAAATAAGCCGTCATCATATAAAACGAAAAACTGACAATCATCAACGTGTGCCAAGGTGAAATTTTATTATGGTGCCGATACTGCCAAATCAAAAAAGGTAACGTTAGTAACCCAACTAAAAACGGAAAAATAAGCACGGCGGTGCGGATAGGTCCTGCAAATGCCATCATGAACTCCTAAAATTTAAATTGATTGGCATTATTGTAGCATGGATAGCAGTAAAAGTTTGGATCGTGTAGTATTACGCCTTTGGAATTAAATGTTTTTATAAAAATAATGTCGATTAGGCGTATAAAATTCAAGAAATAAAGCAAATAATCGTGGTAAATCGGCACTTCTCTTATCGAACGATAAAAAACTTTTAAAATGTAAATCCTCATGAAAACAAATGTATTCAAAACAGTTTGTTCCGAGTTTTTATTAGTAAAATATCATTTTTTAAATACTTGAGCAAAATGTTTGTTTTAATTGTTATAAGAGAGTTATAATCTGCAATGAATAGCTGTGTTGATGAGCTGTTTTTATTGTAGATAGATGTATTTTTAGGAAACATCATGATTAATGATGTTGCGTGAGGAACGACATGGCAGATAAAAAAGAACGTTTCAAGATGTATAAGGCTGGAAAGCAATGGATGGTTTCTGGTCTGTTTTCTATGGGAGCAAAAACGGATGGCGAAGCGTCAGAAGTAGCACGTCCGGTCCAAAAGCGGGGGCAACAGTGGCTGCTGGCGAGCGCTACGGCGGTCGGTATGTTCACTGGAGGAGTTACGGTTGACAATAATCAGCATGCGCATAACTTTGTACAACAAGCGATTGTTTCGGTAATGGGAATCGAAAAAGCCGCAGCGGCGGTTGTCAATTCAACGATTGACACTGTCACTGATGCGGATGGTACAAACCGTAGTGTAGCACGCACAGATGGTAATGACATCAAAAACAATGCGTCATTGCTAGGAAGTGCGGCTTGGCAAAATAACACGGGTTTGGCTAACAATGAACAGTACGTTACATTGACAACCGGTCAAAACCAAACGGGTTATGAATACTTGAACCAACAATTTGCTGGTACACAAACTTGGACAATTCAGGGGCACTTGTCACCAGAACGGTTAGCGTCCCAAGGGAATAACACAGGTGACTGGTTGGGAATTATCATTGCACCCACAGACCCTAAAAATATGGTGAATGGTTATGCCGGCGGTGGACTTGGCATTCGTAATGTTCCGAATGCCCTTGCTTGGGGAATTGACATGTACTACAACGCTGACATGTTAGATCCTGCCGCAGCGCCGGTTGCTGGATGGCGTTGGACGGGATCTGACGGAAGCATGCAGGGAACTGGTTCTGAAAACGTCTTTTCAAAAGATGACGTGCGGAACTGGTCATTGGGTTCAACAGGACTTTCATATAAGATTACTTGGACACCATCGTCTGATGGTAAAACCGGCACAATCACTGGTTGGTTCTATGATTCAAGTGGTAACCAAAAGTTCACAGCGAGCCGTACAATTAACAACCCAGGTTACTTCTCTGTTGCCTTGAACGCTTCTACTGGTAGTTCATATCAAAAGATGACGGGATCAATTACGGTTGTTAATGGTACTGTCAACTATGCACCGGTTACAGTTAAATATATTGACGGTAGTGGCAATACATTGAAAACCAGTACAAGTATGAACGCCAACGTTGGAGAAACAATTGGTGTGACTGGATTATCACCAAATGCGGCTACTGACACATATTCATATAATCCAGCAGTTATTACGGGTTACTATGCCAAGAGCGCCACGGATGCCACATCATCTACTTCTACAGCAGGTGTGGTAACAATCACCTACGCTAAAGAAAATCAAACAGCGCGTTTGTTAACGGACGCAACAGATCCAAGCGGTGCTAAGACTGTTGAAGCGGCGTCTGGTACAAGTGGCAGCACGATTGCTTTGTCATCAACAGATGCGAACTTGTCTCGTTCAGGGTACAACTACACGGTAAAGGGACCCGACGGAAAAATTTACGCAACCTTGGCTGACGCCAAGGCTGCGGGTGTTGTCTACGACAACACCGTTAACAACGGCTCAACAACAGATGCAACAACACAAGATTATACCGTAACGTATACGAAGTCACCTCAACAAGCCATTGTTAAAAACATAGATGCTTCAGGTACACAAGAAGTAGCTAACGGCTTTACTGGCGACAAAATTAGCTTTAACGTTACCGACGCTGTCTTGGCGCAACGTTTGGGTTATAACTACACAGTGACCGGCCCTGGTGGAAAGCAGTGGGACACGTTGGCTGCGGCCATTGCTGGTAACAGTATTTACGACAGCACGAACAACGCCACAGGCGCAACAGATTCAACACCACAAGTCTTCACGATTAACTGGACACCAGCCTATCAAGAAGTCAATATTTCGGTAAAGAATCCAGTTGATAACACAACCACCGTTGAAAAAGTAACGGGTGTGACGGCTGCCACAATCGCTGCAAAAACAACAGATGCTAGTTTACAAAAGCAAGGCTACACGTATGAGGTTACTGGCCCAAATGGCGTTATTTATAAGGGATCAAACGCATTGGCGCAAGCTTTGGCTGACGTAAAGGGTGTGTTTGATGCAACACCTAACTCTAAAGCAGATAGCGCTTCTAACATTGACGCGGTCATTCAAACATTTACCGTGACATACACGCCATTGCCATCAACAGTAACTTATAACTATGTTGACGATAAAGGTAAGACGATTGCGCCTTCATCAACCGCAACAGGGGTAACAGGTGGCACAATCGCCGAAAATCAATTGACGATTCCTGGGTACACTTTCAAGGCAAAAGACGCTTCTTCAGATGCGGATATGCTTTATGACGCCAGTGGTTCATCAACGGTGACGTACGTTTATACACCAAATGATTAAAAAGTATATGTTCACTACATCACCTATGACAGCCAAGGCAATGTGAAGTCTGATACATGGGACTACACGACAACGCACGGTAATCCGGGAGCAGCCTTTAACATTGCAGTGACAGCACCAACAGGTTACACGGCGAACTATCGTACAATCAGTGGTACTTTTGACACGATTGATGATACGAATGATCAAACCGCTAATGGTGCATCACAATTTTATATTGTAGAGTACAAACCGCAAGCTAACACGATTATCGTCCAACACCGTTCGGACTTAGGAAAGTTATTGTCTGAAGAAACGAAAACTGTTTATACAGACGAAGATTACACAACTGCAGCTAAGACATATTCAGGTTATAACGCCGGCACTTACGATGCTGCTGATAGTACAGCAGACGCAAATGGCACGTTTATTTATGATGCTTCCCACACCACTTCTTCACGGACAGTTGTCTACACGTATGTTGCTCAACCACAACGAATTACGATTAATTTGACGCTGAATGGTGTTGCAATTGATGAAAATTCTGCTGAAGGGCAAGCGCTGATTCATGCTTTGATTAAAGCTGGTGGTCAACAAGAATATGCCGGCGATGATTACAAACCAGGTGACCCTTTGTTATCTTTGGAAAATCAATTGAAGGCGTTGGTCTTGACGGGATATAGCTTCGATGCGTTGGATGACAACAACAATGGCGTCATAAAGGGCGATAACACAACTGTTATTACGTTGAACTATACCGCGCAGCCAACAAAGTATACGGTTGAATACCAAGATCGTTGGGGCAATGTCATTGACAAAAAGATTAGTGATGAAGTACTGACAGGGTCAGTGATTGGTGATGATAACGATCCGGAGAAGGCACCAGTACTTGATGGGTATAAGTTGCATAGTTATACCTTAGACGCTGACGAATTAGTTGATCCAGACAATGGCACTAAGATTGTGTATGTTTACTACATTGATGAGACACTTGTTACTAAAGCACAGACAGCTTTGGCAAGTACCGGGGATGTAGCGGGAGATGCCGATGTAGTAGCAGCAAAAGATGCGTTACAAGCGTTATTTGATAACGCTGGAAAACTAGATGAAAACGGCAAGCCAATCAGCGTCACTCCTGACCAATTGAAACAAGCAACGCAAGCTTTGTTAGATGCGATTCATGCTGCAACTAAAGATGCCGCTGACAAGGCTTTAGCAACAACTAAGCCAGTGACACAAGAGAGCAGTGTTAAAGCAGCTATCAATAAATTAAATGATGCCTTGAATAACTATGATGGCACAACAGTCACGGACGCTGACATTCAAGCAGCAACCAAAGTATTGAACGATGCGGTGACATCTGAAAAAGCTATTCGTGACACGACTAAAAATGATGCTGCCCATGCGGAAGACGTGGTGAAAAACACGGTCTTTACGTTCACTAATGGAACAATTATTATTAGCAGTCCGTTGACGGATGATGAACGAATTCAAGCTGCATTGAAGGTATTGGATGATGCGATTGCAGCAGCTGATGCAGATGAAGGTACGACACAAGCGATTAAGGATGCCATGGATGCGTTGGCAGCCACGCGTCTAGAAGTATTGAAAGACTATGCTAACGAGATCATCAATCAAGTAACTGGACCAGATGCAGCTTGGCCGATTGATAACGAACAGGCTGTGAAGGACGCCGTAGCAAACCTCCAACAAGCTTTGGCAAGTAATGATGCAGATGTTTTGACACAGGCGGTCTCTGATGGATTTGTTGATGTCGTAGGAACAGTCTTTGATCGAAGTAATGCTCTTACCGCAGCGCAAACACAGGTAGATGCTACCAGTGCCACAGCAGTAAGTAATGAGCCTGCTGTTCAAGACGCGATTAATGCCTTGATTGAAGCTGCGCAAACAGCTAATTCAAATAGTGATGATGGCAATACGCAAGCAATTAAGGATGCCACAGCCGCTTTGGCAGCAGCTACGCAACAAGCGTTAGAAGCACGTAACAACGCACGTACAGCAGCCGATGAAGCGATTGCAAACATTCCACCTGTTGGTAGTGAACCAGAAGTACAAGCAGCTGTTGATGCTTTGAACAAAGCTTTGAACGACCCAGCTGCAACAACAGCTGATATTCAAGCCGCAACAGAAGCATTGAATGAAATTGTCGCAACTGAAAAGACTGAACGTCAAACAGCAGTAGATGCAGCAAACCAAGCCATCGCTGATGCAAATTCAGCAACAACCACCGACGGTTCAACAATCACGCAAGAACCAACGGTTCAAGATGCTTTGAATAACTTACAAAGCGCTTTGAACAATCCTGGTACAACAACAACCGAGATTGAGCACTACACAGATTTGTTGAATCAAGCTGTTGATAACGCGGTGGCTGCACAAGAAGCAGCACGTGATGCTGCTAATGAACTTTTGAACAGTTTGCCACCAGTTGCTAATGAAGCGGCAGTTGCACAATGCGCAACAGAATTGCAAGAACTATTGGATGCGACAAATCCTGATAGTACGGCTGATGCAATTAACAATGCAATCTCAAAGTTGCAAGAAGCTTACAATGAAGCTTTGGCCAACCGTGATATGGCTGATAACTCTGCGCAACAAACAATTGCTGATGCACAAGCTGCTGATAATGCAAATGACCCAGCCGTGCAAGATGCTATTCAACATTTGAAGGATGTGCAAACTGCAGCAGTAGACGGCACAGCTTTGACTGAAGACATTTTGCAAGCGATTGCTGCTTTGAACACGGCGGTAACAAACGCAACGGTTGCTGCGGCTAAGGATGCCTTAAGCCGTACAGCACCTGTATCAAACGAAAGCGCAACACAGGCAGCACGAGAAGCGCTTGAAGCGGTATTGGCCGATTCAGCTTCAAGTATTGATGATATTGAAGCCGCGACAACTGCTTTGAACGACGCAATGGCAACTGACAAAGCAGATCGTCAAAATGCCATTGATGCCGCCGATTCAGCTATTGCGAATGCACAAACAGGCAACACATCACAAAACCCAGCCGTACAAGACGCTATTCAAGCGTTACGTGATGTAATGGCGACGGCGGCTGGCGATGATGCTAATGCCTTGACGCAAGACATCTTAGATGCGATTACGCATTTGAATGAAGTCATTGCAGCTGCACAAAATACACGCAATGATGCGCAAGCAGCTTTGGATGCAACGGCGCCAGTTTCTAATGAAGCCGCTGTTAAATCAGCAGCAACTGCTTTGCAAAACATCTTGGATGACCCAACCAGCACGAATCAAGCCATTCAAGATGCTACAGCGGCTTTGCTTGAGGCAACGCAAACAGCTAAAACAGCTCGTAATGCAGCTGATAATGATGCAGATGACGCCAAAAGTGCGGTTGTGAATACGACAAATCCAGCCGTGCAAAAAGCCATTGATGCATTGACTGTCTTGCAAGAAAAAGCTGCGCAAGATAATGAATCAGCTTTGACGGCTGATATTGAAGCGGCGATTGCGAATTTGCAAGCACTTGATCAAGCAGTAACCGATGCACGAACGGAATTAGACGATGCTCAGCAATCTGGTGTGTCAAACGAACCTAGTGTTTTGGCTGCAGAACAAAAGTTACAAGATTTGTTAAACGATGCAAATGCAACTGAACAACAAATCATTGATGCAACAAATGAATTGAAACAAGCCGTTGCTGATGCACAAGCAGATCGTCAAGCTGCCCAAAACGCAGCTCAAGACGCTTTGGCTGACGTTAACAGTAGTGATGTATTGAATGAAACGGATGTACTCGATGCGCGCGATGCTTTGCAAGCAGTGCTAGATGACCCAGCATCAACTACCCAAGATATTGCAGATGCCACCAAGGCTTTGAACGACACCTTGACTGCTGCGCAAACGGCACGTCAAGATGCGCTTGACAAGGCACAAAGTGCTGACGACGCTGCAAATAACAGTGCTGTATCAAATGAATCAACGGTGCAAAAAGCACAAAATGATTTGGCAGCAGTTGTGAATAACCCAGCGTCAACTACTCAAGAGATTGTAGATGCAACGAATGCCTTGAATCAAGCGGTAGCTGATGAACAAGCTGCTCGTGATGCAACCACACAAGCCGCCCAAGATGCGGTAACAGATGCAAAGAACAGTTCAACAGTGGACGAACCGGCTGTTGCTGATGCTTTGACTAAGTTACAGGATGCTTTGAAAGATCCTGCAACGACAACAGAAGAATTACAACGTTTGACGGATGCTTTGAATGCGGCTGTCAATAATGCAACACAAGCGCAAACACAAGCACGCACGGACGCCCAAAAGGCTTTGGACAGTACAAAACCTGTGAGTGGTGAAAGCGCAGTAAAGACAGCCGCGCAAAACTTAACAGACGTCCTTGCAGATCCAAATGTAACAGCAGCGGATATTCAAGCGGCAACAACAGCGTTAACAACTGCAACTAATACTGCCAAAGCGGCGCGCGATGCAGCTAATGATGCAGCTGCTAGTGCGATTACGCGTGCCAATGCTTCTGATAACGCGAATGACCAAGCAGTTCAAGATGCAATCACGGCTTTGCAAAATGCGCAAGCAGCAGCGGCCAACGAGACTGATGGTAAGTTAACGCAAGACATTTTGGACGCGATTAAAGCTTTGAACGAAGCAGTTTCTGGCGCAGCTGTAGCAGCTGCTGAAGACGCATTAGCCCAAACGGCGCCTGTTTCTAATGAAACAGCTACTAAAACGGCTAGTGATGCACTAAAAGAATTATTGAACAATCCTGATGCAACGGATGATCAAATTGAAGCTGCCACACAAGATTTGTTGACAGCGACACAACAAGATAAAGCAGCACGTGATGCAGCGGATGCCAAAGCAACGTCAGCAATCGCTGATGCTCAAAGTGGTACAAATGCGCAAAATCCAGCAGTTCAAGCTGCGATTAAGCATTTGCAAGACGTGATGGCTGCTGCATCTCAAGATGATGCAAATGCTTTGACGGCGGATATCTTGGCTGCAATTGATGCCTTGAATGCAGCGATTGTCGATGCACAAGCACAACGTGACGCCGCAGATGATGCACTTAAAGCTGAAAATACGCAACCAGTTTCAAACGAGACGACTGTTGCTGAAGCAATCAAACATTTGCAAGATGTATTAGCAGATGCTACAAGTAGCAATGAAACGATTCAAGCAGCGATTGATGAGCTAACAACAGCAGCTTCAGAAGCCAAGACAGCGCGTGATGCGGCAAATGCTGCAGCTGATGAAGCTAAAGCGGCTCAATCAGGTACAACTAATCCAGCAATTCAAAAAGCGATTGATGACTTAACAGCTTTGCAAAAGCAAGCTGAACAAGACAATGCGAACGCTTTGACGGCTGATATTCAACAAGCAACGCAAGCCTTGTTGGATTTGGCAGACGCGGTTGATGATGCAACTAAGGCATTGACGGATGCACAAAATTCAGCGGTTGCAAATGAACCAACTGTGGTAACAGCGCGTCAAAACTTGCAAGACATTTTGGCAGATGAAAATGCAACGCCAGCACAAATTGAAGCTGCAACGCAAGCCTTGCAACAAGCTGTAGCTGATGCACAAACAGCGCGTGATGCTGCTAAGCAAGCCGCTGATGAAGCTGATCAGGCCGCAACGGATAGTGAAGTTGCAAATGAACCATCCGTCAAGGACGCGCAACAACATTTAGCTGATGTATTAGCTGACTCAACGGCAACTACGGTAGACATTCAAGCAGCTACTGATGCCTTGAATAAAGCAGTAGAGGATGCCAAAGCACAACGTGATGCTGCCCGGGATACGGCAAATGATGCGGATACTGTGGCAACAAACAGTGACGTTGCGAATGAAGCCGATGTGCGTGACGCTCAAGAGCATTTGACAGATGTGGTCAATGATCCGTCGTCAACGACTGATGATATTAAAAAAGCAACTGACGCCTTGAACGAAGCTATTTCACAAGCACAAACGCAACGTGATGCTGCCCAGGATGCCGCACAAGAAGCAAACAAGAGCGCTACAGACAGCTCAGTGGCAAATGAACCAACTGTGACAGATGCACAGAAACATTTGACGGAAGTGTTGAATGATCCAGCGTCAACAACAGATGATATTCAACAGGCAACGGATGCATTGAATAGTGCAGTAGCTGATGCACAAGCGGCACGTGATCAAGCTGTGTCTGACGCAGCAAAGGCAATTAATGATGCCAACAACAATTCATCAACGAATGAAACGGCAGTTGATAATGCAAAGAACGCTTTGGAATCTGTTTTGGTTAATCCAAATGCGACGACGCAAGACATTCAAAAAGCAACGGATGCCTTGAACGACGCGATTGCTGATGCGCAAAACGCACAACACGTAGCGCGTGATAATGCACAAGCTTTGCTAGACAGCTTGAAGCCAGTAAGTGGTGAAAGTGCTACTAAGGCGGCTCAAGCCGCACTGACAGCTTTGTTAGCAAATGACAAAGCTACTGCGGATGAAATTCAACAAGCAACGTCTGATTTGCAAACAGCTTACAATGCGGACAAAGCGGCACGTGATGCGGCAAATAAGGCTGCAGATGATGCGATTGCGCGTGCGCAAGCAAGTGATGAGGCAACGGATGCAACGGTTCAAGCGGCCATTAAGCATTTGCAAGCAGTACAATCACAAGCTGCAAATGAAACTGATGAGCAATTGACGCAAGACATTCTTGATGCGATTAAGGCTTTGAATGAAGCAGTTTCTGGCGCAATCGTGGCAGCGGCACAAGATGCTTTGGCCCAAACAACGCCAGTATCTAATGAAGCTAAAACAGCAGCTGCAGCGCAAAAGTTACAGGACTTGCTAGCGAGTGGTAATGCTAGTGATGATGCACTTGAAGCTGCGACAGAAGCATTACAAGCAGCAGTTGCCGCTGATAAAGCAGATCGTCAAGCCGCTGAAAAGCAAGCTAACGACGCTATCACAGCAGCACAAGCTGACAAAAACCCTGCGGTACAAGCAGCAATCAAGCATCTGCAAGCCGTTATGGCGGCAGCTGCGAGTGATGATGCGAATAATTTGACAGCAGATATCTTAGCAGCAATTGAGGCATTGACCCAGGCGCAAGATGAAGCCCAAGATGTTCGCGATGCTGCTAACGATGCGCTACAAGCTGAAAATACCAAGCCTGTTTCTAACGAACAAGGTGTTAAAGATGCGAAGGCAGCTTTGGAAGAAATCTTGAATACATCAACAAGTAACAATGATGATATTCAAAAAGCCATTGCTGATTTGCAACAAGCTGTCAAAGATGCGCAAGATGCACGCGATGCAGCCAATGATAATGCTGACGCTGCACAAAGTGCTTTGAAAAACAACACTAACAAAGTTGTTCAACAAGCGTTGGCGGATTTGGAAAACTTGCAAAAGCTGGCAGCTGAAGATAATCAAGCGACTTTGACAAAAGACATTGAAGCAGCCATTGATGCTTTGAATGATTTGGTTAAGGCGGTAGATGAGGCTGACCAAGCATTAGCTGATTCACAAAAGGCACCTGTATCAAACGAACCAACAGTTCAAGACGCACAAAAGCATTTGGAAGATGTGCTAAATAATCCAGCATCAACCACTGAGGATATCCAAAAAGCGACAGATGCCTTGAAGGAGGCAGTTGAAGACGCACAAGCGGCACGTGATGCGGCCACAAATGACGCACAGACTGCCGATCAAGCAGCTACAGACAGTAAAGTTCATAACGAAACAGCTGTTAAAGACGCGCAACAAGCTTTGGAAGATGTCTTGAACAATCCAAATGCGACAACTGAAGACATTCAAAAAGCAACGGATGCCGTAAACGACGCTGTTAAACAAGCAGAGGAAGCTAAGGCTGAACATGATGATGCGGTAACTAAGGCTGATCAAACATTGCAAAATACGAAGCCTGTTTCAAAAGAAACAGAGGTAGCAGACGCCGTCAAGAAGTTGACAGATTTGTTAAGTGATACCAAGAGCTCAACTGCTGACATTCAAGCTGCCACACAAGCTTTGGCAGAGGCTGTCGAAGCTGCTAAACAAGCACGTGATGCGATGCTTGATCAAGCAAATAGTTTGATTGAACAAGCGCAATCAGGCTCAGCTAAGGATGATCAAGCAGTCAAAGATGCGCTAGCCGCGTTGCAAGATGTGCTAGCTAAAGCAGCAAATGATGAGGCGACGACGGCGGATATTCAAAAAGCACTTGACGCTTTGCAAGTGGCGCTTGATAATCACGTAGATCCAACAGATCCAACAGATCCAACAGATCCAACAGATCCAACAGATCCAACAGATCCAACAGATCCAACAGATCCAACAGATCCAACAGATCCAACAGATCCAACAGATCCAACAGATCCAACAGATCCAACGGATCCAACAAATAATGCCGTACCAAGCCCACAACCAGTTGTGGTACAATTAACGCAACCTACTGCGTTGGGAAGCGTTTCATCGACTGATTCTGATGAAGTAGTCACAACACCAAGGGCAAGTGCACGATTTACTGTACCAACAATCACTCAAAAGCATACAGTGGATGCTGCAACGCAAAACCCAACCAAGTATGCGCAAACGTTGCCAGAAAGTGGTAGTGACGAAACGCAAGATTGGCGGGCAAATTTGGCAAATGCGTTGTTAGACATCACATTTGTTACAGCATCATACTTCTTGTTCTTGGCGGCAAAGCGTCGTCGCAAGCAAGACCAGGATAACGTAGAAAACTAGGAGATTGACTAATGGTACCACCACATGATACAGAAACAGCCGGTCAACGTTTAGGCTGGCAAGCAAAAAATAATGCAAGAGCCGTAATGGACTCCCTTGCTGACAACAAAGATTTAACGGATGTTGCATTTGATGAAAAACAAAAATTATCAGCAGCAGAAGGGACAACTTGCCAAGTTGTTAGTGAAGAAGATTTGCAATACTTTGCGAATGGTCTATTGCATGCAATTGATGATTTTGCGGCGTCTCATCGCGTTACTGGGTTAGTTGAATACCAAGATTTGCACGCCAAAATTGTGCAAGATATCTTGACGTTATCGCAAGAAAACATTCGTGAAATCAGCAATGAATTGAAGGAATTGCGAGCTTTGGTGAGTCGCTTAGTTGTGCAAGCCAATGAAAACGATGTGAATGCTTTGCGTGCTGTGGCGGCTGACCATTTGGCAGCGTTTGCACCGGCTGCAACTGATGACACTTTGGCTGATGTTTATGCAGATTTACAAAATGGTTATCTTTCGCAAACATTGTTGAATGCCGAACAATGGCGTGAATTGATTCTAAACTTTACCAATGTTTTGCCAGAATTCCGCCGATTAACACGTATCTATTTGTTTGATATGATGGAAGGCATTGATAATTTGCGGGTGAAATATCATTTGGAAAACAATGCACAAATTAGTGAATTGATGCATGAAGCGAACATGTTGATTCATGTCGCGGCACGTCCGGTTGATTTCTTGGATGTTCGTGACAAGTTCAATGAGGTAAATGTTTTGATTAGCCAAGCAATCGTGGCGGATGCGCCGATTGAGGACGCACGTCAATATGCGCTGGATATCTTGCGTGAAGTGGAGAATACGGTTGCCACGGGCGTGCAATTGGATGAGGAAAGTGTTGATTTATTTAACACTTGCGTGGCTGATTTTAAAGCTAATCCTGATGCCGATCGTGACACGGTCCGAAGCATTGTTGAACGTTTGAAGAAAGTCACGTTTGCTTAAAACGTGCAAAAAGCGTACCTGTTTAGGTGCGCTTTTTGTTAAAAGGAGAAGAAATGATTCAAGCATTGATTAGTTTAATTTTATTGGTCGTAACTTTTGGCAATTATTATTGGTTGAGCGGCGGCAGTCCAGTTTGGGTAAATATTGCGCTGCAAAGTGTGACTGTCGTGATCGCCATTGCGAATGTGCTTTCTTATCACGGACCCAAAACGACGTTCATTTATGATAATTGGGCGCGCGGTTGGAACTTACGGCGTGGTTTACAAATGATTGCGCTTTTGGGGAGCGGCGTTGTTTTAGTGGTGATGATTATGTTTGCACTGGGGAGAATTGCGGCATTATAGGACACAAAAATCGTCTGCGGGCGATTTTTTGTTTATGATTATCTTAAACTGATTAAGACTATTTCATAAAAAGGCGAGCGGCGCGGATAACGTGTATACTTATAGGAAAGTGTAAAAGGGTAAGTAGGGACAAAATGGAATTCACAATTGTACTTAGTGTGCTCGCGGTTGTCGCGATCTTATATGTTATTATTTTTATTTTGCAACGCATGACGGTCAAAAAAGTCAACGTTCTTTTGGAGCAAAAAGAGCAATTGGCGTCTTTGAAAGTACGTGATGAATTGATTGAAGGACGTAAGTTGTCTTTGACTGGTGAGTCATTGAAACAATATCAACGTTTGGAAAACGATTATAACGACGTGCAAAACACGAAATTTTTGAAAATTGATGAACAAGCCAACTTGGTGTTATTTGAAGCGCGTGGGATTAATTTTTGGAAGACACGTGGCGAATTAGAGCATCTGCAAGAAATGGTGGCCATGACCGAAGAAAACATTCGTGACGTGCGCACCGGTTTGTCTGATTTGAAAAAAATTGATGAAGAACGTCGCCAAGCGGTCAACGAGTTGAAAAAGCATTATGGCCAATTGCGCGAAACTTTGCAAGAACGTGAAGCTGATTTTGGCACGGCGGCGCCGGGTTTGCACGGTTTTTTGGATCAATTGGAAGACGATTATGCTGAATTTACCAAATTCACGTCTGAAGGCGACCACGCCAGCGCCAGCGATATTTATGAACAATTGGGCATGGAAACCACACAGTTGGAAGGCATGATGGAACAAGTGCCACCGTTGTTTGCTTATTTGAACCGCAAGTTCCCTGATCAACTGTTGGAATTGCAACAAGGACACGCCGCGTTGGTGGCGGAAGGTTTTGTTTTCCCACAAGAAAGTATTGCTGCCGAATTGCAAGCTATTGAAACGCATCGTCAACAAGTTTTGCATTTGCTAGGCGAATTGAAACTTAAAGAAGTCACCGAACAAAACGGCTACATCGAACAACGCATCGACGCGCTGTACGACACGATGGAAACCGAAATTCAAGCCAGCACAGCCGTCGCCCAAAACAGTGCCGCGTTGGTCGATTTGAAAGAACGCGTCGTGAACCAAAACCAAGTTTTGGCGATCGAATTAGATCGTTTGCGACAAAGCTTTAAATTGTCCGGCAGCGAATTGGAAACACAACGGAATTTGTTGGAACAAATCAAGGATTTGGAAGAACAATTAGCGGACGAAGAAGCACTGGTCAAAGCCAAAGAAGCGCCGTTTAGCGTGATTGAAGCGCGTCAAGATAAGTTGTTGAGCTTGTTTGGCGCCGTGGAAAATGAACAACGTGAAATTTGGGACGCCGTTAGCAAATTAGAACCGGCTGAACGCGAAGCGCGTCAGCTCGGCGGTCAATTCAAAACACAATTGGATGACATTCGTCGTCACATGGAGCATTTGAATTTGCCGGGCTTGCCAGCTAGTTATCTCGAATATTATTTTGCCGTGCAAAACGAAATCAGCCGTTTGGCGACGTCTTTGACAGCGGATCGTATTGACATGGACGAAGTTCAACGCGAACTGAACATCGTTTCAGCTGACATGGATACGTTAAAAGAACGCACGACCAGCACGGTGGACAGCGCACGTTTGACGGAACGGATGTTGCAATATGCCAACCGTTATCGCTCAACGGATGAACGTGTGGCGCAAGCCAGCGATCAAGCGCGTGGTTTGTACGAACGTGATTATAATTATGCCAAAGCTTTGGAGATTATCTCACCAGCTTTGGATGCGGTAGAACCTGGTGTGAGCGCGAAAATTGCCGACCAATACTATCGTCACAAGAGCAACAGCGCCGCTTATTAAGCGTAAAAGTCGACTTCGGTCGGCTTTTTTATTTGCCAAAGATGATACAATAGGAATATGAATAATGAAGCGTTGAAAATTTTAAAATTACTGGCAAATGAGCTGCGCTGGGCGTTGCTATTGCAATTGCGCGCGGGTGAAAAAACGGTGAGCGAGTTGGTTGAGTTGCTGGACGTAGAACAATCTCGCGTCTCACATCAACTAAAAGCAATGCGCGAATGCCAATTGGTCACGGCCCAACGCACGGGCAAAAATGTGGTTTACATGATTGCTGATCCACACGTGCAGGATTTGATTGACGACGTCCAGCATCACGCCGAACACGTGGCGCGCAACGTACAACATGGAGAATAAAATGGCAAAGACTTTACTTTTAATTGACGGAAATTCCCTGGCGTTTCGCGCTTTTTATGCGATGTATAATCAATTGGATCGCATGATTTCGCACACGGGTTTACATACCAATGCGCTGGTGGCGTTTAATAATTTTTTGGACCAAATTGTCGACCCGATGCAACCGGATTTGGCGTTGGTGGCTTGGGATGCGGCTAGTGGCAAATCAACTTTCCGGGGGGAACTATTTGACGGGTACAAAGACGGTCGCAGCAAAGCGCCCGAGGAATTCCGCGAACAATTCCCGTATCTGCGCGAAATGGTGACGCACCATGGGTTGACGTCTTATGAATTGCCGGGTTTTGAAGCCGATGACATTATTGGCACATTGGCGCGTCAAGGCGAAGCGGCCGGTTACGATGTGACGATTGTGACGGGCGACAAGGATTTGACGCAATTAACCACTGACAAAATCACGGTCAACGTCACGATTAAAGGTGTCACGGAAATCGAACGTTATACGCCGGCACACGTGCACGAAAAATTTGGTTTGACCCCGGATCAAATCATTGATATGAAGGCATTGACGGGTGATACGTCCGACAATTATCCGGGTGTAACTAAGGTTGGTGAAAAAACGGCGGTGAAGTTGCTGACGGAATTTGGTACGTTGGACAACTTGTATGCGCATGTTGCCGATATGAAAACATCGAAGATGAAAGAAAACTTGATCAACGATCGTGAACAAGCTTACCGCGCTCAAAAGTTGGCGACGATTGAAACTGCCGCTCCGCTAACGCTGAGCCTTGACGACATCGCATACACCGGCGTGGACTACGACGCGTTGATTCCGTTCTATCAAGATTTGGATTTCAAAAAAGAATTGGCGAAGATTCACGCTTTGCAAGCCAGCGGCCAAATTGCAAACGGCGCAGATGACGTGCCTGAAGTGCCGGTCATGGTGTTTACGCCGCTGACTGCTGAAGTGGCGTTGCCGGATTTTGGCGATGAAGTGGCGTTTTATTTGGCGTTGGATAGCGAAAGTTATCATAGTGCAAACGTGATTGGCTTTGCGATTGGAAATGCCAAAGTCGGTTATTTTGCCGCGCGCAGTGCCGAATTGTTGGACTTGGTGGCGCCGATTTTGGCTGATGAAAAAATTACTAAACGCGTGTTTAACGCCAAAGCCACTTGGGTGGCGTTGCAACGTTTTAGCATTGATTTAACGGCGGTGACGTTTGATTTCTTGTTGGCCGCGTATTTGTTGGACACGACGGATAACGATAACGAACTCGCGACGTTGGCGGCGCGTTTTGATGTGATGTTGCAAGATGACGTTGATATTTATGGCAAAGGTGCTAAATTTGCCGTGCCGGCTGATGACGTGTTGTTACCGCATTTGGCCGCGCAAGCCGCTGCGATTTTTAAGTTGGAAGAACCGGTTTTGGCGGCGTTGGCTGAACATGAGCAATTGGATTTGTACCGCGAAATGGAATTGCCGTTAGCTTTTGTTTTGGCGCGTATGGAAAAGCAAGGTTTTGCCGTTGACCGTGAAACTTTGGTCCAAATGGGCGAAGATTTAACATTGCGTTTGGACATTGTTATCAAAAATATTTACGCCGCGGCGGGACGCGAATTTAATTTGAACTCGCCGAAGCAGTTGGCTGAAGTGTTGTTTGAAGAGTTAAAATTGCCAACCGATGGCGTGAAGAAAAATAAATCTGGCTATTCAACCGCCGTTGACGTGCTGGAAAAACTCGCACCACAAGCGCCAATTGTGGATGATATTTTGACCTATCGTCAACTCGCGAAGCTGCAATCGACGTACATTGAAGGCTTGCTGGCGGTCATTCATGATGACGGAAAAATTCACACACGCTTCTTGCAAACTTTGACGCAGACGGGGCGTTTGTCGAGTGTGGATCCGAATTTGCAAAACATTCCGATGCGTTTGGAAGAAGGGCGCCGCATTCGCCAAGCCTTTGTCCCAAGTCAAGCTGGGTGGCAAATTTTCGGTGCAGATTATTCCCAAATCGAACTGCGCGTTTTGGCGCACGTGACAGGTGACAAAAACTTGCAAGCCGCTTTTTTGCATGATGAAGATATTCACGCGGCCACGGCGCGCGCGGTATTTGGTTTAGGACCTGATGATGAAGTCGATGCCTTGCACCGTCGCACGGCTAAAGCGGTGAATTTCGGGATTGTGTATGGGATTTCAGATTTTGGTTTGGCCAATAATTTGGGCATCACGCGCTATGAAGCCAAGCAATTTATCGAGACATATTTCGCGGAATATCCGCAAGTTCACGAGTGGATGGAGACGATTAAAAAGGTCGCTCACGAGCGTGGTTACGTGGAAACTTTGGCGCACCGCCGCCGGTATTTGCCGGATATTCATGCGAAAAACTTCAACTTGCGCAGCTTTGCTGAACGCACGGCGATGAATTCACCAATTCAAGGCTCAGCCGCCGACATTATCAAAATCGCCATGCTCAAAGTCGATGAAGCGTTGCGTGAAGCAGGTTTGCAGGCACGCTTGTTGTTGCAGGTGCACGACGAATTGATTTTTGAAGCGCCCGCTGATGAAATTGATGAATTGGCAGAACTGATTCCAGCCGTCATGGATTCCGCCGTCGCGCTGGATGTGCCGTTGAAAGTGGAACCACATTGGGGCGCTAATTGGTATCGTGCGAAATAAAAAGGCGTGACAATTGTCACGCCTTTTTGATAACATTTAAAATTGTTTGCGCTGTATCAGAAAGTGGCTCACGCCAAATCAAGGTTACCGGTCTTTGAAAAGAGACGTCTAGTGGCTCAAAAGGAACACTTTTATCAAGTAAATGCTGTGAAACGATTGAGCGACCGAATCCTTGTTGTAGCAAGGCCAAAATGATATCGGTGCTTTGAATTGTCATCACTTTTTCAGGTAGACCATACTGTGAAAAATAGCGTTTGGTGTGCTCATAGGCGCTGGCGCCGTCTTCACGCACTAGCCAAGTATCACCGCTCCCCGCTAAAACAAGTTGATCATGCGTTAGTTGCATGCTAGAAATACTCGTGGCGGTCACGGCTTGCTCGACAAAGGCAAAATCCATTTTCCCTTGGATGACTTGCTGAATTAAAGCCTGTGAATTTAACATTTGAACGTTTAATGTTACGGGAAGTTCAGCCAGCGTGGGGATGAGTTTAGGTACAAATGTGAGTGCAGAAAAGTGTGAAGCACCGAGCGTTATCAACGGCTGCGTTTGTGAACGGCTAAAAAATAGTTGTGTTTGTTGCCAATCACGAAGTAGCTTTTGTGCCTGTGGGTAGAATAAATCAGCATCAGCGGTTGGTTGAACTGCTTGGCGTTTGCCGCGTTCAAAAAGCGTCACTGCTAAATCTTGTTCCAAATTTTTGATATGCGCCGAAACACTAGGTTGACTGATAAATAAATCAGCGGCAGTTTGGGTAAAACTCCGCGTTTGATAAACGGATATGAAGGCTTGTAAGCGTTGAAACATAAATTCTCCTTACACGAAAAACCGCGCTTAGGCACGGTTTTGATGCGTACGCCAAGCGCTTTCCCACGCTTGTGTAGCCTGTTGCACAGCATCCCAAGGGGCAGCGATTGGCGGTGAATAAGATAAATCTAAATCACTAAATTCACTGACGGTCATGTGATGGAAAATGGCACTCGCAAAAATATCAGCGCGTTTAGCAACTTCTGAACCGAATTGACCAATTAATTGCGCGCCCAAGAGCTGGCCAGTGATAGCATCTCCTGTAATGCGGACGTGAATTTTGGTGGCGCCGGGGATATAGGCTTTGTGATCATCAACAATAGTTGTCACACTAAATGGAGCAAAACCAGCCTGTTTGGCTTCGTTGGGTAATAAACCAGTCCGCACGACCACTTTATCAAAGGCTTTCAAAACTTGACTGCCAACAATTCCACGAAATGGCGTGATGAAGCCAACGGCGTGCGCACCAGCAGTACGGCCTTGTTTATGTGCGGTTGTCCCTAATGGCAAATAAGTATCACCAAGCAAACGATGTTTGGTAATGGTTAAATCACCAGCCGCATAAACATCAGGTAAATTGGTTTGCATGAAATCATCGACAATCACGGCACCATTTTTGGCAACGTGAGCGCCGGCGGTCATGAGCAAGTCACTATTTGGCCGAACGCCAGTGACAACTAGTACGAGATCAAAGGTTTGTTGTTTAGTTCCAATCACCGTCCCGTCTGCTAAAATTTCAGTAACTGGATAGTTGGTTACAACGTTGACGCCATTTTTGGTCAAGGTATCATTTAGAATGGCACTCATTTCAGGCTCTAATGTCGGTAAAATTTCAGTGCCGCGTTGATACAATGTCGTTTGGACGCCACGTTTGATAAGTCCTTCCGTCATCTCGACACCAATGTAGCCAGCACCAATAATGGCCGCTGTTTTGGGGTGGCGTTCAATAATGGCCGTATCAATGGCAAAGTAATCCGCCATGTCATGCAGGACAAACGCATTTTGTGCACCTTTAATTGATGAAGTAGCAGGCAAGGCGCCAGTGCCGACAATTAATTTGTCATAGGTGAAATCACCTTTATCGGTGGTGACCAAATGTTGATCCGCCTTGATTGCAGTCGCGCGCGTATCTAAATGAAAATCAATACCTGTCGCTTGTAAGTCTGCGAGCGTGCGGTGGCGAAGATTCTCCCAGCTTTCAACTTCACCGCTAAAGGCGTAAGGAAAACCACAGATAGACAAATTAGGGTAGCTGTCGGCTAAAAGTAACGTTACTTTGTGGTCGGGTGCTAGTTCTTTAGCGCGTAACGCGGCTGATATGCCAGCGTCGCTACCGCCAATGATTAAGAGTTGAGTGTGTGTTGTCATAATTGAACTCCTTTTGTTGGCTTTATCATAACATGATTTTTAATCTGTTTTTATAATTAAAAATCAACATTTAATCAGTGGTATAATTTTAGTTAGAGGATTCATTCATGCAAACAACTGATCAACTAGACGAAATTTGGGATATTTATGATGACAAACGCCAGTTGCAAGGCTACACGAAGCGGCGTGGGGATGAATTAGTCGCTGGTGAATATCATTTGGTGATCAATGCCGTGATTTTTAACGCCCAACGGGAAATTTTGGTGCAACAACGTTCGTTGCGTAAGCTAAAATTTCCCGGTATTTGGGAGCCGCTGGCCGGTGGTTCGGCTTTGGCCGGGGAAACGTCGGTAGCGGCGATGCAACGTGAAGTTCGTGAGGAATTAGGCGTAGTGTTGCCTTTCTCGCCGGCGGATTATGTGATGACCTTTGTCGGTGAGAATTGGTTTGATGATGTTTATGCGGTTCAATTCGACGGCGAATTAGCGGATTTTACGCGCCAAGAAAGCGAAGTAGCTGCGCTAAAATTCATGAACTTTGATGACGTCGTGGCCTTAATGGCCGAGCAAAAAATGGGTCACTACGATGAAATTTTGCAGCCCGCCTATGATCACGTCTTTGGCGCTAAAAAGGAGCAATAGCATGCAACAAGCAATTATTCAAGGGGCGCATATTTTTCAAAAAGCGCACACTGCATCACTTTTTGATGTTGCCACTGGTCAAAATTTGCGTGATACTTTGCGCGCTAATCGCGGAGCTGCGGTTGGTCTGGCGGCCAATATGATTGGTCAAAACAAACGGATTATCGCTTTTTTTGATGCCAAAGGCCAAATTCAAGTCATGTACAACCCCGAAATCACTGCCAAAAGTGATGCTTACAGCGCACAAGAAGGTTGTTTATCATTACTTGGCGAACGGTCAGTAACGCGCTACCAAGCGATCACGGTGATGTGGCAGGATGCGCAATTTGTCAGTCATGAAGCTGATTTTAGCGGTTATACAGCTGAAATTATCCAGCACGAAATTGATCATTTAAATGGCATTATCATCTAAATCAAAGCCTCAGCAATTGCTGAGGCTTTTTGTTTGCATGTATGAAAGGACGTGTTATAATTAAATTGTGAAAATAATCACAAAATAAAGTTTAACCGAAACGGAGGAAAAGCGCATGGTTAATTGGTTACGCAGTAGTCGCACGGCGCAGTGGATTTTGACGGTGGTTCGTGTGTGGTTGGGTGTGCAATGGGCACTTGATGGTTGGTCCAAAATCACCATGGACGGTGGCTTTTCGGCTGCCGGTTTAATCCAAAGTGCTTTAAAAAATCCCGTGCAAGCGCCAAATGGGCCGGCGTTTCCGTGGTTCACTGAATTTTTGAAGTTGACGACAAATAACGGCCACAGCACTGATTTTTATTCATTTTTGGTGGCGTGGGGTGAATTACTGGTGGGCTTAGGTTTGATTTTTGGCACGCTCACATTGGCCGCGGCGTTCTTTGGTTTGGCGATGAATTTCACGTATCTCATGGCTGGCGTGATTTCCGTTAATCCGACTTACATTTTGCTTGAATTTCTCATTTTAATTGCTGGCTTCAACGCGGCCAAAATTGGTTTGGATTATTGGGTAACACCGATTTTTCGCCGCTGGCGCGGGCAAAAAGCAGATTAATTGGGTCATCACATGAGATATGTTAGACTTTTAAGTAAGGAAAACGGAGGTTCTCATGACAAATAAAGTGATGATCGGCGTCGGTATTGTGGCACTTTTCGCCTTAGGTGGCGTGATTGGTGCACAAATCGGCAAGCAACCAGCTCATCAAAAAATTGAAAAACCACAAAGTTCTGCAAGTACGCAAAGCAGCACACAAGCGACAAGTTCAAGTGCAGCCACTCAATCAAAGGCGGACAGCGCCACCACTGTGGTCGTGCACAATGCTTATGAAGCGATTTTACAGCTGAAAAATTTTATGAAAAATGATCAATTACAATATGATTATTTAGCTTCAAAAGCGGGGATGTATGAATTTTCTGTGCATCAACCCGCCGACAAATACATCGTTTACCCAAATGGTGATGTCAAATCCGAAACAGAAGTACCCGATGACGCGGCTAAATTTGACCAAAATCAATCTGATTTAACCACGACAACGGATACACAACCGACATAATCAAGTCAACGGCCCAAACGGGTCGTTTTTTTGTAGCAAATCCAGTATAATCAAGGGTATGAATGGTTTAGTAGTCAACAATTTAAATGGTGGTTATCCGGGCAATCAGGTACTACATGACGTTAGTTTTGCAGTGCCGGCTGGTCAAATTATCGGTTTAATCGGCTTGAATGGCGCTGGGAAATCCACCACGATTGCCCATATCATTGATGAATTGCGGCCGTTGAGTGGCACAATTGCAATTGACGATTTAACCGCCGACCAACCAAATGACTACCGCCGGCGACTGGCGTACATTCCAGAACAGCCAATTTTATACCCAGAATTGACGTTGCGCGAACATTTAGAATTGTTATTGTCGGCTTACGGCGTGGCGATTGAAGCGCAGTGGCCGCGGGTTGAGGCGCTGTTAACGACTTTTCGTTTGCAGGACAAATTACATTGGTTGCCGACGCATTTTTCTAAAGGCATGAAGCAAAAAGTCATGTTGGTGGCGGCGTTGATGGTTGATGTGTCGGTTTTGATCGTTGATGAACCGTTTGTCGGTTTGGACGCGTTGGCGATTCATGATTTGATTGCGTTACTGCAAGAAAAAGAGGCGCAAGGAACGGCAGTTTTGGTCACCACGCATTTGCTAAATAACGCCGCCAAGTTTGTGGATGGATTTGTTTGGTTGGAAAACGGCGCGGTGAAGTTCGATGGCACGCCGGCGGCTTTGTCGGTTGAAACTGGACTTGACTTGAGCAATTTGGATGCGTTATTTGATGGGAGTCGGAGCTGATGCGGTCGTTGTATGATAAACGCTGGCGCGCGCAAATGACGCGCCATGCCAAATACGCGCGCTTGTTGTTCAATGACCACTTCACGGTTTTCTTAGTGATTGGACTGGGCGCATTTGTCTTGGGATATCGCGCCGTTTTGGTTGATGTGACGCCGATTTGGTGGCTGGTAGCGAGCCTTTGGTCGGTGGTGGGTTGGTCATTTGGGCAAATCGCCACGTATGTGCAACCGGCGGATGCACTTTTTGTTAAAGCGGCTAATGCGTCGCTCGTGGATGATTATTTGCCACGGGCTTGGCGGTGGTCAATGCTGGTTAATACTGGCATTCAAATCCTTTGGACGCTGGCCATTGTGCCGTTACTTTGGGCTTTGTCGGGTTCGATTTTCGTCATTGGTGGCTGGTTAATCGTGGTATTAGCGGTAAAATTCAGCTTGTTACGACGCCAATTTCAAACGTTGGTGCGGCATGATGGGGCACTGAATTGGTCGACCGCAATCGCCCTTGAAAACAAGCGGCAAGCGCGGTGGTGGCAATTTTACAGTTGGTTTGCCAAAATTCCGCAGCAACAATTGCCAATCAAACGTCGAGTTTGGCTGGACAGTGTGCTCAATGCGCTGGTTGGACAGCGAGAAGCTGGTTTGCGTTTGTTGTTCATTCGTTGGGCGCGTAGTGCGGAATTGTTTGGTTTGTACTGGCGTTTGTTAGTGCTGGAAATCATTTTGTTGCTTGGCTTGCGCGCAGCGCCTTTGTGGCTGCAACTGGTTATTGGTGCAGCGGTGATGTATTTGTTAGTCGTACAATTAGTGCCGTTACGCGAACAAACACAAGGGATGCTGTGGACAAGGTTGTGGCCGATTGCTGATTTGAAGCGTAGTTTTTCACAGTTTTTGAGTTTGTTGTTGGTGTTGCCGGTTTTGGTGGCGCTTGGTTTGATTTTTATATTTTAATGGAGGAAACGTGCTGCAGGGCTCGGCAAGCTACTGCGTAAACATTCGTCACGCCAAATGCCTACGGCATTTCACGCACCGAACGCTTACGCGCCGCTTGCCGTTTTGACCAAAGGTCAAAATCGCCCCTCCGCACTCTAAATAACATGCATTTACGTTCAAAACAATGGGCCAAGCCTTGGCTGGAAGCTCATCAGGATTTGGTGATTGATCAAGATCGCGCGACTGCGCAAAAGGGGCACTGGCAGGATTTGTTCGACAAAGAACAACCAATCCACGTGGAAATTGGCTCTGGTAAGGGGCAATTTATTTTAGGGATGGCGTTGCAAAACCCACATATCAACTACATCGGAATGGAAATTCAAGAAACGGCCGTGGCAATTGCAGGCCGTAAAATTGATGAGGAAGCTGGTTTGCTGCCTAACTTGCGCGTCATTTACGGCAATGGCGCTGGGGTGGAGAGTTATTTTGAAAAAGGTGAAGTTGCCAAAGTTTACTTGAACTTTTCTGATCCCTGGCCAAAATCACGGCACGAAGATCGCCGTTTGACGTATAAGACGTTCTTGAAAAGTTATCAAGAAATCATGCCAGAACATGGCGAAGTGGAATTTAAGACCGATAATCGCCATTTGTTTGAATATTCATTGGTCAGCTTCATGGAATACGGGATGAAATGGTCGCCAAAGGACTATTCATTGGACTTGCACCAAGATTTGTCAATGAATTTAGGCCAAAAATCACCGTTGAAAACTGTGCCGTTGGATAACGTTGAAACTGAATACGAGCAGAAATTCATGGCGTTGGGTCAACCAATTTACTGGATTAACGCGCATTTTTAATCAAACCCCTGACTTTGTTGGGGTTTTTTATGTACAATATGGAAAAGGAGTTTGCCATGAAAATTCAAGAATTAACGCATTTGACAACCGAACGTTTACAACTAAGACCAGTGCGAATGGCCGATGCGCCGGCGATGTTTAATTACATGTCCGATCCAGCGGTGGCCAAATGGCTATCGGGTCAAGCGCAAACAGACATTAACCAAACCAAAAACGGCATCAAAAACTATTTTTTAGCTGATCCAAATGGCAAATGGGCGCTGACGCGCCAAGATGATGACACCTTGATGGGCACGATTGATTTGCGCGTCGATGAGCACAATAGTACGGCTGAAATTGGGTACGTGCTGGCACCTGAATTTCAGGGAAACGGCTATGTCACGGAGGCTACGGCGGCGTTGGTGGAAGTGAGCTTTACCGAGTTGGCATTAGGTCGTGTTTGGATTGGGCACGATGTGTTGAATGCGCGTTCGGCCGGCGTGCCGCAACGTTTGGGATTTGTGCGCGAAGGCACTTTACGCAATGATCATTTTCAACAAGGGGTATGGCGTGATACGGTGATTTGGTCGAAAATTCCGACAGATTAGAGGACAAAATGCATTACGAAAGTTATACAATTGATCAGCAAACCTATCTCTTAGCAGCCGATGCGACGGGCTTGTTGTTTGTTGGGAGTCCAAATGCTGGTTTGTCGGAACTGCGTGATTTTTATCCGCATGAAAATTTTGTGCATGATGGTCAGTTCACGCAAGACGCGGCGGTCCAATTGGCGGCGTATTTGCGTGGGCAACGACAAGCATTTGAGGTGCCGTTGTCTTTTTTGACGGGAACGGCTTTACAACAGGCGGTTTGGCGGGCATTAATGCGTGTACCATACGGTCAAACGATTAGTTACACGCAACTGGCCGCGCAAGTCGAGGCACCAAAAGCCGTGCGTGCCGTGGCAACGGCGGTCGCGAAAAATCCATTTTTGATCGTGGTGCCTTGCCATCGCGTGGTACGTAAAAATGGCGCGATCGGCCAATATCGGGCCGGTGTTGCGCTGAAGCAAACATTATTAGAATTAGAGGCGACTTATGCAAACAAGTAAAGCGGGTTTGGCCGCGCTGTTATTGAGTGAAATCACGTGGGGTGTGGCGGTTTTGTACTGGGCATTTTTGCATCATTTGCCACCGTTTGCGTTTTTGGGATTGCGGGTTTTGCTTTCCTTGCTGGCGGTCGTGATTTTACTGACGGCCACCGGCGGGTTGCGCACGTGGTGGCGGCATTTGCAAGACTTACTGAGCAATCGCCGGACGCTTGGCATTGCGCTTTTGTCAGCGTTGTTTTTAGGGGCGAACTGGTTGATTTATTATGTGGCTGTGGCGACGAATCACGCCACCGAAGCGGGTTTGGCGTATTATATTGTGCCGTTGATTAATGTCTTAGTCGGCGTGTTTTATTTCAAAGACGCGGCTGGTCGAGGGACGGGATTAGCGTTTGGATTGGCGACGATTGGCGTGGTGTTGATGGCGTTTGATTTGCGCGCGGTACCGGTTTTTGCGTTGGCAACCGCGGCAACTTTTGCGGTTTACGGCGCTATCAAACGGCAATTGCCACCGGCGTCGGTGAGTTCGTCTTTGGCAACGGAAATGCTGTTATTGTCACCGATTGCACTGGTCGCATTAATCGGCACGCCAAATTGGATTAGCACGGTTGACACGCCGCTGATGGCAGGTTTGGTGAGCGTGAGCGGCTTAATCACCGTGGTGCCAATGCTGTTGTACACGTGGTCACTGCCACGCGTCAATTACGTGCTGGCGAGTTTCGTGTTTTATTTGAATCCGACGTTACAAGTTGGTTTGGCGGTTTTGTTTTTGGGTGAGCACTTTTCGCTTTTGACTGGCGTGGCGCTGGGCTTTATTTGGGCGAGTGTGGGTGTTTATCTGATCGGCAGCTTGGCGATGAAGCGCGTTTGAGACGGGTTGGCATTGGCTAGCCTGTTTTTTAATTACGCGTGATTTATGGTAAACTGAAAAGAGCGCTTTGCGCGTTAAATTTTGAATTTTAAAGGCTTTTGATGATGATTACGAGTTATAATTTTGACACAATGGGCGACGTTTTGGTTGCCATTTTAGCAGAAAGTGCCGCTAATTCAGCGGTCGAAATCAACGGGGACGTGACGCGGATTTTTGACGCGGACACCAATGAAACCACGGGGTACAACTTCTTTGGTTTAGGCGACAAACTTGATTTGCGCACGGCCAAAGGGCAAGTCTTTTTGGACGATAATCAAGTCAGCGTGTTGAACGCTGTTTTGGGAAATGTTGGTTTTAGCGATGTTTTGGTCGCTAATCCTTCCAAATTAGTGATTGGCTTTGTCGAAAGCATGACGCCCCACCCAGATTCTGATCATTTGAACGTGACCACGACGCGGGTTGCAGCAGATCAGACTTTGCAAATCGTCTCTGGTTCACCAAACATGCAACCCGGCATCAAAGTTGTGGTGGCACAACCCGGCACATTGATGCCAAGCGGTCAACAAATTTGGGCGGGCGCCTTGCGCGGCGTGCCAAGTGCCGGCATGATTGTTTCGGGACGTGAATTGAAGTTGCCGGGCGCACCGGATGTACCGGGGGCGTTGATTTTGCCAGCTGATTTTGGTGAAGTTGGCGACGCATTTGACTTTGCGAAAGGTGCGAGCTTGTTTGCATGAGTACGAGCAAAGTTTATCGGACATTCAACGATGAACAAGCGCAGTACCAAAAATTGATTTTTGCGTTACGCAAAGGTGAATTGCAAGTGTTCACGTTTGAAGAAGAAGGGGAAAAAGAGGCATGACCAATTATTATTTTATCGGCATTAAAGGCTCGGGGATGAGCGCGCTGGCTCAAATTTTGCACGATCAAGGCCACAATGTGGTTGGATCAGACATCGAGCAATACACGTTCACACAAGCGCCTTTGAACCAAAAAGGGATTGAAATTTTGCCATTTGCTGCCGAAAATGTGGCGCGGTTTGCCGAGTACACATTTGTCCGGGGAAATGCCTTTGAAGATAGTCATGTTGAAGTTGCGGCGGCTTTGCAAGCGCAGGTGAACATGATTTCTTATCCGGACGCGGTGCAAAATTTGATCGCTGAAACCACGGGCATCGGCGTGGCCGGAGCGCACGGGAAAACGAGTACCACGGGTCTCTTAGCGCACGTGTTGGGCAAAATTGCGCCAACCAGCTTCTTGATTGGTGATGGGACCGGTAAAGGCGTGCCAAATTCGGATTTCTTTGTGTTTGAAGCGGATGAATATCGCCGTCATTTCAAAGATTACGCGCCTGATTACGCCATCATGACCAACATTGATTTTGATCATCCTGATTATTACACCGGCTTGGCGGATGTCACCAGCGCGTTTGCGGATTTTGCTAACAATGTGCAAAAAGCGATTTTTGCTTGGGGTGAAGACGCGCAGTTGCGGACTTTGACGCCGCAAGCGCCGATTTATTTTTATGGTTTGAATGCGCAAACGGATGATTTTGTGGCCTACGATGTGCGTAAAACCACCGCTGGCACACGTTTTTCAGTGAAATTCCGTGACGTTGAATTGGGTGAATTTGCTGTGCCGTTGTTTGGTCAACATGGTATGTTAAACGCGTTAGCCGTGATTGCCGTCGCTTATACGGAAAAAATGGATTTGGATTTGGTCCGGGAAGCTTTGTTGAGTTTCACTGGTGTGAAGCGCCGATTTACCGAAAAGCAAATTGCCGATATGGTGATTATTGATGATTACGCACATCATCCATCTGAAATCACCGCTACCCTTGACGCCGCTCGTCAAAAGTATCCTGATCGCGAAGTCGTGGCAATTTTCCAGCCGCACACCTTTACGCGTGTGATTGCCTACAAAGACGAGTTTGCCAGCAGTTTAGATGCCGCGGACAAAGTTTATTTGGCCGAAATTTTTGGTTCGGCGCGTGAACAAGCCGGTTCGGTGAGCTCGGCTGATTTGGGCGCGGCGATGACGAAGTTTGGCGGGATTATTGCTGAAGATGACGTGAGTTTATTGATGCAACATGAGCACGCCGTGATGGTCTTTATGGGCGCTGGCGATATTGAAAAATATGAGTTCGCCTATGAACGCGTGCTGGGGCAATCCCGCTCGAATTTACAATAGGACCTATCTTAATGCGCAAAATTTTGAGATGTGCTATAATATGCTCAAGTCAAAAACTTTGACTATTATTGACTAATATTAAGCGCATCGAGCGTGGAAACGAGGAGTTTCATTTATGGATAATTTTAATTTTGGCACACGTCGCGATGTGACGGGATTTGATGCCGGTTTGCAAAGCTTCTTCAAGCAGACGTACAGTTACATGGGGATTGCTTTGTTGGTGACGGCTTTGACAGGATTTATTGTTGAACGCTTCTTCCTAGCACAAATCTACACCTTGATTTACGGTAATATGTTTGGCTCACTTGCGTTGATTGGGGTTCAATTCTTGGTTTTGTTCATGATTGGACGTAATGCCGTGAAGAACCCAGCGTCAGCCTTTGGTTTGTTGATGTTGTTCTCGGTGATGGAAGGTTTGACAACGGGAATTTTGTTGGCGATTTACACGAGTTCATCAATTCTAGTGGCGTTCTTGTCTGCGGCAGCCGTCTTTGCGGCAATGGCCTTTTACGGCATGTTCACGAAAAAGTCATTGGCGGGCTTGGGCGCACCATTGTTTGGTTTGGTAATTGGTTTGATTGTCGCTTCGTTGATTAACCTATTTTTCCCAAACGGCATCATGCAATTCTTCATCAGTGCAGCCGGAGTCGTGATTTTCTCATTGTACACGGCCTATGACAACAACATGTTGAAGCAAATGTACTTCCAATTCGCTGGCAACGGTCAAGCAACACAAGGCTTGGCCATTAGTGGGGCTTTGAGTTTGTACTTGGACTTCATTAACTTGTTCTTCTCATTGTTGCAATTGTTGGGTAACTTCCAATCACGTGACTAATTAAAAAAGCGTTGCGCCTAAGGCGCAACGCTTTTTTTGTGGAAATCTTCAAGATAGACGATAAACACCTGCGTAAAGACTAACAAAGTGCCAATCAAATTCAAATACACCATCAAGACAGTCAATGACCCAAGAGTCTGATAAAAACTAACTTGTTTGAGCGCCAGTTGGGCGTAAAAACCAAAACCGGTGTTCAAAATCCACAACAACAAGACTTCTACAAATGATGCGATAATCGTTGTCTGCCAACGTGGCTTTTGCGCAGGTAATGACCAGTTGAAAAAACTCAACACGACCCACAAACCAGCCAAAATGACTAACCAACCTTGATCCTGTAACCAATGTAACCAACTTGCGTCAAATGGCAGTTGATCAATGAAAACGTTGATTAAGTTATAAACAATCACCAAAGCCGCACTCGCAACAAGCAACAGCAGCAACCAGATAAAACCAAACACACGCGAGAGCATGTTATTGATTTTCTCCGGCACATCGTGAATGGCATTAAAAGATTGGCGCAAAACTGCCATGATGCGGCTCACCGACCAGAGCGCGACCAATGCGGAAATCGACAGTGCACTGACGTGAGAACCCTTTAACATCGAGCTTAAGATGGGCTGCACGGTGTCATTGACGTTGCCGGGCAACATGTTGTTGAGTAACTGTTGCAAATGATTTTGATCAACGCCAACTAAGCCAGCAATCGCTGCCAAACTCAATAAAACAGGAATCAAAGAAAGCAGCGTGTAATAAGTAAACGCGGGACCAATCAAATTCATATTGGCGCGTTGCAACGTTTCGGTAAAAGTCGTGAAATGCACGCGTTCTTTGAGCGCTTGTAAATCCATTTTAAACCTCCGGTAAATCATGATTTTTATTCAATGTCTCCATCAATTTTAACATTGTTGTTTGTAATTGTGCTAATTCGGCATCTGACCAATCACTGAATGCACGTGCCATATGTTGGTGGCGGGTGGTGCTGATTTTGGCTAACAGATCATTGCCGGTAGTGCTGATCTGAATTTCACGCGTGCGCGTGTCAGCACCACTGGTGGTTTGCACCCAGCCGGTCTTTTCGAGTCGATCAATTTGGCGTGAAATAGTTGAGTGACTTTTGCCGAGAAAAGCAGCGAGTTCGCCGACAGTTGTCGGTTGCTTATAGCTAATGGACATAAACAGCGGAAACAGTTTGAAATCTAATTCAATGTTGCCGCTAGCAAGCAGTTGCTGATCCTGTTTTGGATCGTTAAAAAATTGCACGATTTGCATGAGTTGTTGATAAATTTGTTGGGTTTGCTGACTATTCATAAAAATAGTTTACCATTTTTATTGTGCATTTTGCACGGAAATGTGTTATATTATTTTATGTGCAAAATGCACATAAAATCAAAAAGAAGGTAAACTCATGAAAGCAGCAGTTGTCACCGCACCAAACACCACTCCTATTTACACCGATTTTCAAACACCGGCGTCACAAGATGGTGAAGTTTTATTAACGGTTAAAGCAAGCGCATTAAGTAATCTCACGAAGGGACGTGCTACTGGAAAACATTACTCATCCCAAGGGGAGTATCCGCTGGTTGCAGGTATTGATGGTATCGGTATGACGGCGGATGGTCAACGTGTCTATTTTGTTATGCCAACCGCACCATTCGGCGCATTAGCGCAACAAGTGATTGTCAACGAAATGCTCACTATTCCAGTGCCTGAGCAGCTAGATGACGTTAAGGCAGCTGCTTTGGTTAATCCTGCGATGTCGAGTTTAGCGGCTTTAAAAGTTCGGGCTCACTTTGAAGCGGGTCAAACCGTTTTAATTAATGGGGCAACCGGTATGTCAGGGCGTTTGGCGGTTCAGATTGCCAAACAATTAGGTGCGGGTAAAATTATCGTTACTGGCCGTCATGCAGAAAAACTAGCAGCGTTGCAAGATTTGGGCGCAGATGCTTATCTAGCGTTTGGTGAAAATTTTGAACATGACTTGATGAACTTGTTATCAGATGGCGTAGATGTTGTACTGGACTATTTGTGGGGCGAATCTGCCGAACAAATTTTACGGGCGGTTGCCAAAGTAACCCACGGGCGAAAGGTGCGCTACGTCAGTATTGGTGCAATGAGTGGTGGTGAAATTAATTTGCCGGCGGCCGTGTTACGTGCCAGTGGCATTGAAATTTTGGGGAGTGGCTTACGCTCGGTTTCACTTCAAGACATGTTGCAAGTTATCCGTGATGTTTTTGCTATGAGTGAGGTAGTTGATTTTATCGTGCCAACGGTCAGTTATCCTTTAGCAGAGATTGCCACAGCCTGGGACCAGGGTACTTCACCACGAGTAGTTATCACAATGTAAATCAAAATACGGCGGTAGCCGTATTTTTTATGCTATAATTAAGTTACTAATGTAACTTATAAGGAGTGATGCATGACAAATGCAATTTCAACCAGTGAATGGGCAATCCTACGTGTTTTATGGACGTTAAACGGCAGTACATCGCGACAGTTAACCGATGTCATGACGCGGCAAAAAGCATGGGATCCGTCCACAACCAAAACCCTGTTGCGGCGTTTAGTTGACAAGGGTTTAGTGGCAGTGGAAGGGGCGGTGCGCAAGCGGATTTATCACCCGACGGTATTAGAGAAGAACTTGATGACGACGCATTTGCAACAGGCCGTTACGGATATGTGTGCGATGAAAGTTGGCGATGCGTTGGCAGGCGTTTTGACGGAAACGACTTTGAGCCAACAGGATTTAGCCACCTTAATCACAGTTTTACAACAGAAATTAAAAGATGCGCCTGACACCGTTGCCTGTGATTGCTTGCCGGACGATTGCACATGTACAGGAGGACACACACATGACTGAACATGAACATCACGAACACATGAACCATCACCATGAAATGATGCAACATGAAGGACATAAGATGGCGGTAAATGCTGAAATGCCAGCTCATGAAATGAACCATATGCACCATGGTACAGATTTCTTGCGGCGCTTGTGGGGTAGTTTGATTTTGGCATTACCCTTGTTAGCGTTAACGCCGATGATGGGCACAGCGTGGCAAGTGATACCTGATTTTTCGGGCAATCAGGTGCTGATTTTTTTGCTGGGAACTGCCTTGTATGTTTACGGTGGTTGGCCATTTTTGACAGGGACGCGCGACGAATTGCGCGCAAAGCAACCGGCCATGATGACGTTAATTGCTTTAGGCATCACGGTCGCATTTGTTTATAGTAGCTGGCAAATGTTGATTGGTGGCGCAATGGCGTTTTGGTGGGAACTGGCGACGCTGATTTTAATTATGCTGTTGGGGCATTGGTTAGAAATGCGCGCGGTGATGCGGGCTAATTCTGCGCTCGAATCCTTAGCGAGTTTGCTACCAAAAGAAGCGACCAAAGCCGATGGTAGCGTGATTAAATTAAGCGATGTCCAAATCGGGGATGTGTTGCGCGTGTCCGTTCATGAACGTATCCCAGCCGATAGCCAGTTAGTGAGTGCGCATGCCAAAATTGACGAAGCGCTCCTAACCGGTGAAGCGGCTTTGGTGCATAAACATGCAGGCGACGCTTTGATTGGTGGGTCTGTCAACGGCGATCATGTCATTGAAATCCAAGTCACCAAAACTGGTGCGGCGGGTTATTTGGCACAAGTCCAACAATTAGTTGCGCGCGCCCAAGAGCAAAAATCACGCGTCGAAACGTTGGCTAATCGCGTGGCGAGTTGGCTCTTTTATGCGGCGATTAGTGTGGCGGCAGTGAGCTTTGTGGTTTGGCTGATCACAGACACATTGAACATGGCGGTGATGACGGCGGTGATGGTGTTAATTATTGCTTGTCCGCACGCGCTGGGGCTGGCCGTGCCATTGGTGAGTGCGCGCATGAGTGCATTGGCCGCGCAACGGGGTTTGTTGATTCAGAATAAAACGCCATTAGAGCAGACGGCGGCTTTGCGTTACGTGCTTTTGGACAAAACCGGGACGTTAACGCAAGGCGATTTTAGTTTGAAAAAATTGGTTAACTGGTCGGATTTGTCAGATGATGAGATATTAGCGGCAGTTCAAGCGTTGGAAGGCGGCAGCACGCACCCGATTGCTTTGGCCATTCAAAAAATGCCGATTGCCCACAATCACAATTTCAGTCACGCACACGACGCGCAAACGATTGCAGGAGTTGGCGTCCGTGGTGAAATCGGCGCGGATGTTTGGCAGGTAACGCGACAAGTTGGACAGCACGTGGTGACTGAAACGGGTACGGTGAGTTATGTGTGGCGTGGCGACGAGGCGATTGCGGCGTTGGTGCTGGGCGATCAGGTGAAGTTAGACGCGCAGGATTTTATTCACCAAATAAACGCGCGTGGTTTGACGCCGGTTTTGGTGACGGGTGACAATTCACAGGCAGCACATGCGGTTGCCGCGCAATTAGGCATTGACGAGGTGCACGCCGGGGTGACACCTGAGCAAAAGGCAGTTTTGGTTACGGATTATCAAAAACATGGTGGTGTGCTGTTTGTTGGGGATGGTGTCAACGACGGTCCGGCTTTGGCGCAAGCGGATTTGGGCGTTGCAATTGGGGCAGGAACCGCCGTGGCGATTGATAGCGCGGATGTTGTTTTGTCACAATCACGGCCGTTGGATGTGGTTGGTCTGTTAGATTTGGCCGCACAAAGTCGTCGCAAGATGGCGCAAAATTTATGGTGGGGCGCTGGTTATAATGTGCTTGCAATTCCTTTGGCAGCAGGCGTGTTGGCGCCGGTTGGTGTGACATTATCGCCGATGATTGCGGCTGTTTTGATGTCGGTGTCAACGGTTGTTGTGGCGGTGAATGCGTTGCGGTTACGGTAAAAAGCGGGTTTCAAAACCCGTTTTTTACTTACTTTCAACCAGTGACAAACACAAATGCTTGTATTATCATATGTTTAATTAAACATATGAGGTTTTTGCATGACATTTTGGTTGTTGACGTTATTGTTTATTGGCGTGAATTTGGATTTTTTTGTGTTGTTGCTTTTGTTATTGCACAAATATCGCTGGTCATCGGTTTGGCTTGGTTATTTGGCTGGCATGCTGATTGTTTTTGTTGTCAGCGCACTTTTGGGGCAGGTGTTACAGGTTTTTGTCCCTATTTGGTTGTTGGGCTTGTTAGGATTGATTCCGATTTATTTGGGCTTAAAAGGTGAAGCCGATGAGGACGACGAAGTTCACGCGCGAGCGGGCGCGATGATGGTGATGCTACTGTACTTGGCGGCGTGCGGCGCGGATAATTTAGCGGTGTATGTGCCAGTTTTGGTTACTTTAAGTATGAGTCAAACGTTGATGGCGGCCGGTTATTTTGTAATTTTGGCGACGTTGTCGTTGATTTTAGCGGAGCGGGTTCGCCGAATTGGTTTGATAGCGGCCTTTATGAATCGTTGGGGGATGATTTTGGCGCGGGCTGTTTATGTTTTGATTGGGATGTTTGTGATTTTTGAGAGTGGTTTGTTGTCGCATTTCTTTGGCTAAAGTCAGTTTTTATTAACTGGCTTTTTTGTTGTTTTGAAAACAATTCATAGACTTTTATGAGAAAATTTGCGATAATGAAGAAGCTATGAACGATAATTTTACAACTTTTGCACAATTATATGATGATTTATTCGAGCCGGATATGTATGATGCGTGGGCGGATTATGTCCGGGCGCGTGTGACGAGTGGGCAGGTGCTTGATTTAGGCGGTGGCGCTGGGCGTTTGGCCGTGCAGCTGGCGCAGGCAGGTTTCCAAGTCGATGTCTTGGACTTGTCGGGCGAGATGTTGAATTTGGCTAATGCGCATGCTAATGAAGCCGACGTTGATGTCCGTTTGTTGCAGGCCGATATGCGGGATTTTGCTGATTGGCAAGAGCAATATGACGTGGTGACCAGTTTTGCGGATTCCTTGAATTATTTGCCAAATTTGGCGGATTTAAAGGCAGCGTTTGCGCAAGTCAAAAGTCATTTGAAGCCGGGCGGCACCTTTTTATTTGATGTGATTACGCCATGGCAAGTCAACGTTGGTTACGATAATTATTTCTACAATAATGATGATAATCCGGAGCAAATGCTGATGTGGACGAGTTTTCCGGGTGAAGCACTCGATAGTGTTGATCATGATTTGAAATTCTTCGTTTATGACGAAGCAATCGATGGCTTCAAATTACTCCGTGAAATTCATCATGAACAAACTTACGCGCGCGATGTGTACATCAAAGCTTTGCAGGACGCTGGCTTTACTGATATTCGCGTGACAGCTGATTTTGGTGAACGCGATGCAAATGACGAGGACGATCGTTGGTTCTTTGAGGTGAAAGCATGAAAGCAGTTGGTTTAATAACTGAATATAATCCCTTCCACAACGGCCATGCGTACCACATTGCCCGTGCCAAAGAAGTTACTGGCGCAGATACGGTCGTGGTGGTCATGTCTGGAAACTTTATTCAACGCGGTGAACCGGCGATTTTGGATAAATGGACGCGGGCAAATTTGGCGTTGCAAAACGGCGTAGATGTGGTAATTGAATTGCCATTTTTCTACGCGGTGCAACCTAGTCATTTATTTGCGCGTGGAGCGGTACAATTGTTGGCCGCGATGGGCATTGAAGACATTGTTTTTGGTGCGGAACATTCGGACGTGGACTGGCTAGATTTGGCCCGTAAAGCGCCGCAAGCTGATAAATTAGGGGATGCACAAGTCAAAGACAAGTCGCAAACCTTTGCCAGTGCGTACGCGCAAGAATTAGAAGCGCAAACGGGCTTTGTCTTGAGCGATCCTAATGATATTTTGGCGCTTGGTTATGCAACGGCGGTGCTGGAATTGGATTTGGCGGAGAAGGTGACTTTGCATGCGATCGCGCGTGAACAAGCCGAATACCACGATAAAGACATTGACGACACGAAGCAAATTGCCTCAGCATCAGCCGTTCGTTTGGCTTTGCACAAAGGTAAATGGGCAAAAATCGAGCATGTTGTGCCGGCGCAAACTTTTAAAGCACTCCAAGAAAAGCCGAACACAACGAACTTTGAAGACAAATTCTGGGCGTTGTTGCGCTACCGTTTGCTGACGGATACGGTTGGACAAATCGGCGGCACGTACCAAATGGCCGAGGGCTTGGAACATCGTTTGACCGCGATGACGTTAGGCGAACCTGGCCCACAAAGTCTACAAAGTTACATCAAAGCCGTTAAATCAAAGCGTTACACGTACGCGCGAATTCAACGGACGTTGCTGTACACGTTGCTCAACATTAAAGTTGACCAGATGCAAGCCGCGATGGCGGATCCGTATTTGCGCTTGTTAGGCTTCTCATCGCAAGGGCAAGCCTGGCTGAATGCCAACAAAAAAGCCTTTACGTTGCCGTTAATCAGTCGCATGGATGTTGGTTTGGCAAAAGCGAACTTGCGCTTGGATTATAAAGCCGGCAAAATTTGGCAAATGTTAGCCGAAGGCGACAAAGTACCTGCACAAGATATTAGCCGCGTGCCGCTGTTTGTGGAACGCGAAATCAGCGCACCAAAAGGAGATCAATCAGATGAAATGGGCGAAAGCACAGTTAAATAAATATCGGCGTGAACCATTGCCGTTTGATTTAGAATTGGACATTCAAGCCGCGGCGTTGGAACGCTTTGGTAATTTGATTTTGGCCTTGCCACCGTTGCACGTGGTTGGCTGGGTGCAAATGACCGAAAACGACGACGTGATTTTGAATGCCACGGTTACCGGTGAAGTGACGGTGCCGTCAGCGCGGTCATTAGCACCGGTTTTGTTGTCAGTGGACGTGCAAATTGATGAACGCTACGTGGCGGAAGAAAGCCGTTTGGAAGCGTATGAAGAAACTGACGCGGTGTTTGTTTTGACAAACGACACGTTAGATCTGGATGACAGTGTTTTGGATAACGTGGTGGCTAATTTGCCCTTGCAAGCGTTGACGCCGGCAGAAGAAAATGACGACGAATTGCCTAGCGGACATGATTGGGTGGTGTTGAGTGAAACGCAAGCGCAACAAGCCGAACGTTTGGCGCGCGAAGCACAAGCGGAACAATTGGATCCCCGTTTGTCAGCGTTAGATCATTTTTTTGATAACGAAGACAAATAACTTGATTTTTAGATAATTTTCACGTAATCTTAATAAAAGATGCACGAGAACACGTAAATAGGACGAGGAATACACATGACAACAAAAATTTTGATTATTGAAGACGAAGAAAATTTGGCAAAATTCGTCGCTTTGGAATTGGAGCACGAAGGCTTTGAAACTCACATTGAAGACAACGGCCGCTCTGGTTTGGAAGCTGCTTTGAAAGACGACTATGATTTGGTTATGTTGGATTTGATGTTGCCTGAATTGAATGGTTTGGAAGTGGCGCGCCGTTTCCGTGAACAAAAGAAAACGCCATTGATGATGATGACAGCACGTGATTCTGTGATTGATCGTGTTTCTGGTTTGGATTACGGGGCCGATGATTACGTGGTAAAGCCATTTGCCATTGAAGAATTGTTGGCGCGCGTGCGGACAATTTTGCGCCGTGTGAACATGGACACAGAAGACAGTCGTAACCACCAATCAATCGTGACCTTTAAGGACTTGAAGATTGAAAAGGAAAACCGCATTGCGCGTCGTGGCGACACGATTGTGAATTTGACAAAGCGTGAATATGACTTGTTGTTGACGTTGGTTGAAAATGTCAACGTCGTTCAAAGCCGTGAAGCCTTGTTGAAGCGCGTGTGGGGCTTTGACTCAGAAGTTGAAACCAACGTCGTTGACGTCTACATCCGTTACTTGCGTAACAAGATTGACGACCCAGAATCAAAAGCGTCTTACATCCAAACAGTCCGCGGCACAGGATATGTTATGCGGGACTAAAAATGAGAGTGTGGAGAATGTTCGGCGTAGCCGACGGGAAGCGTAACCTAAACGGTGGACGCGGGAAATGCAACGCATTTTACGTGGCAATCGTTTAGGTCTAGCTTTCCGAGTTCGCAACACGTTTCAAAATCAAAAAATCGTTTCGGAGAAACAACAATGAACAATGAATCTGAAACAACGAAGAACCCACGGCGTTTTGCGTTGCGATGGCAATTAGCGATCGCAATGGCGGTGGGCTTTTTTGTTATTTTTGTGGTATTTGCGGTCGCTTTGATGGCCGTGTTTAATCATCAATATGGCGCACAACCCGTGGGCGTGAAGCGGTGGATTTTAGGTGCGTTGCTTTTGAGTGCCGTGGCAGTGTTTGGCTTGGCTTATGTGCTTTCGGCGTGGTTATTGCGACCAATGGCGTCAATCGAGATGACAATTGCGGCGTTTGAAGATGATCCGATGACTGATATTCGGGCGGAAGCGGGTTATTTGAACGATGAATTTTATGATTTGACGCGCTTGTTGAATCGAATGATTGACCGTTTGCAAGGATTTATTCAAGCCCAGCAGCAATTCGTGTCAGACGTGTCACATGAATTGCGCACGCCGGTCACGATTGTCAAAGGTCACATGGAGCTGCTCAATCGTTGGGGAAAAGACGATCCAAAGGTGTTAGACGAATCCATTCAAGCTTCATTAGCTGAAATGCGGCGGATGGAAACGTTGATTGGCGAAATGTTGAATTTGAGCCGCATTGATCAAATTGATATGAGCCAAGTCGATGAACGCACCGATGTTCAAGCAACCGTGCGACGCGTGTTTAATAATTTCCAGATGATTCATCCGGATTTCCAATTTACGTTGGATGATGATTTGGAAGAAACGGCGTTTGTGCAAGTACGGCAGGATCATTTGGAGCAAGTGTTGATTATTTTGGCCGATAATGCGGTAAAATATTCTACCGACCGGCACGAAGTGCATTTTGCGCTGTCGCGCTCACTTCACCAAATTGAAATTGGCGTACAAGATTTTGGTGAAGGACTGAGTCCTGATAGTGCCAAGCACGTCTTTGATCGTTTTTATCGGGTGGATAAAGCGCGTTCGCGCAAAAAAGGTGGTAACGGCCTTGGTCTAAGCATTGCCAAACGATTGGTGGAAGCTTATCGGGGCGATATTACGCTTGAAAGTTGGGAAGGTTCAGGCTCGATTTTCACAATAAAATTACCGGTGGTGCAAAAACATGATTAGTCAAGCATGGCAAATTTTTGGGACAGTACAAGGCGTTGGTTTTCGCTGGGGCGCACAACGTTTGGCTCATAACTTGGGGCTAACCGGCTGGGTGCACAACGAAGCAGATGGCACGGTCAAGCTCGAAGTGCAAGGAAAACCAAGTGATATCGCGGTTTTCTATGAGCAAATTAAGGCTGGGCCAACCGCAATGGCCAAAGTGGACAAAATTGAAGTACGGGACATTCCGCAGTTTGAAGCGGATGATTTTGAGATTAAATAGAGCAGTTTATCAGTTGATAAACTGCTTTTTTGGTGGCGTTACGTTAAAATAAACATAACTAACGGCACACTGGAGGCGAAAATGGCGAATATTCCCCATGAAATGATTGAGTTACGACATTTGAATTTGCCGATTAATTATGTCATTTATGACGATGGTCAAGCGCGCGTGATCCCGCCACATTGGCATGAAGCAGTGGAAATTAATTTTACCGTGCAGGGTGAAAATCATGATTTTCAAATGAACGGCCAACGGTTTGCGGCCAAAGCCGGCGAGTATATTGTAGTCAACGCCAGCACGGTGCATGAAGTTGCCACGCCGCCCAAAAATTTTCGCGGATTGACGTTGTTGTTAATGCCGGAATTTTTCACTGAAAATGGCTTTGATTTAGCGACGCATTTGTTTTTCCGCGCGCCTTTAAATCACGATGTGGTTTTGGGGCGAAAAATGGCGGGTTATTTGCAGCAATTTTATGATGCAGTGACTCAAGAATCGGTGAATCAGTGGCAGTTAAAACAAGCGGTTTTTGGCATTGGCGATCTTTTGGTGCATGCCTTCAGTTATCCCAGTTGGCAAGCGCAGCCGCTGTTGGTGGCGCCCGACGAGCGGATTCATGACATGATTCGTTACATCAAAATGCACAGTGCGGATTTGCTGACGCCCAGCGATTTGGCGGCGGAATTTAATGTGTCAGCGAGTTATTTGGCGCGCTATTTCAAACAGCGTTTGGGAATGTCGCCGAATCAATATTTGCAGTTTGAGCGCTTGCAGTTGGCGCAGGTGTATTTGGCAAACACGGATTATGCGATGAGCTGGATTGCGCACAAATCAGGTTTTGTCAGTGAAAAAAGTTTCCAGCGTCTCTTCAAAAAATATTATCAAATGCCGCCGCGTGATTATCGCGCCATGGTTCAAAAATCGTCCCAAAAAACGCCATAAATGCGGTTGTTTGCAAATTGACATCGTTTACAATGATAAATGTGGTACGAAATTGAACACGAGGGAAGCAGATGCGTAGTGAAAAAGAAAAAATGTTAGCCGGCGATTTATACCGCGCCGACGATCCGCAATTACATGCAGAAGCACTAAATGGCCGCCAAACGGCGCGTTTGTACAATCAAACGCGCGAATTGGAGCGCGAACAACGTGCGGCTTTGCTGCCGCAGATTTTTAAAGCAATTGGTGACAACAGTCATATTACGCCACCACTTTACGTCGATTATGGTCGCAACATCACGATCGGGCAGAATTTTTATGCGAATTACGACACGATTATGTTGGACGTGGCGCCGATTACGATTGGGAACAATGTCATGTTTGGCCCGCGCGTGAGTCTATTGACGCCGGGTCATCCGATTGACGCTGAGGTGCGCAACAGTGGTTTGGAATTTGGCAAACCGATTACGATTGGCGATAATGTTTGGCTGGGTGGCAGTGTGACGGTCTTGCCGGGCGTAACAATTGGCGATAACACGATTGTGGGCGCTGGGGCGGTGGTGACTAGGGATTTGCCCGCTAACGTTGTTGCTGTGGGCAATCCGGCCAAAGTGCTACGCGAAATCACCGAAGCCGACAAAGCCCATTGGCGCGCTGAACAAATGATGTACGAAGCAGAAAAAAGACAAGGAACGCAATAAAATGACCTTACCAAAATTAGTGGCAGTTGACTTAGACGGCACGTTTTGGCGTGACAATCAAACTTTTCATCACGCCAAATTCACCGAATTATTAGCGCAATTAGATGCGCAAGGCGGCCATTTTGCCGTGGCCACGGGAAATGATCGCGCAACGGTGGATCGCTTTATGGCGCCGTTTGTCGGCCGTTTTGATTATGTCACGCAAAACGGCGCGCAAGTGGTGACGAAAACCGATCAAACTTTGGCCATTCATGCACTCGGCGTAGATCAACTGCAAACGATTCATGAAGCCGTGGAAAATGCTAGTGTGCCACGCGGTCACGGCAATGTGTTTGCCAGTGAGACGAACGGGTACATGTTGGCCAAAGACAGGGGATTTGGTGTGGAGGCGCAGCGGATGGTGCGGGAATTCCCGAATTTGATTTATGTGGCGTCTATCAGCGATATTCCTGAACCGATTTTGAAAGTGATTGTGAAATTCTCGGAAGCGCACGCCGAGCAATTTATTCCCGCCTTGCGCGCCAAACTCAACGGCCAAGCGCATGTGACGACATCTGGGTTTGGTGCGATTGATGTCATTCCAGCCGGTATCAATAAAGCGGTCGGTTTACAAACTTTGGCGACGCATTATGGTTTGGAAATGACTGATATTACAGCGTTTGGCGACGGTTTTAATGACTTGGAAATGCTGCGCGCGGTTGGCCAACCATTTGCGATGCCAAACGGTCATCCGGATTTATTAGCAGAATTTCCAGCGGCTGCGGCAACGAATAATGACGATGGTGTTTTGGTAACTTTATTAGATTAGCAAGTTAACAACGGCGACGTTGTTTTTTTATGCGTGAAAACTGTTAAGTAAGTTGACATTCTTTGACCAAAAACTGGTATAATAGGAAAGGTATAGCGGAAGTCAGAGCAAAATCGCTTCCAAATAAAAGGAGTAAATACATGCAAAGTTTTAAGCGCCTGTTGACGTTGGCGTTAGTTGTGTTGGACGTCGTGTTGTTTTTCGGTGGTTTTGGTGAACATGCGCCAATGTACCAATGGGTTGGCCGTCATTTAGCAACGTTGATGACCAACATCGCCCAAGTGCTTGGCGGCCCAAACGCCATTGGGTGGTCGGTCATTATTATTACCGCGGTTTTCCGTTTGATTTTGTTGCCGTTGATGTTAAATCAACAAGCCGTTTCAACCGTGAACCAAATTAAAATGCAAATCCTAAAGCCGGAACTAGACAAAGTTCAAGCGGCCGTTAAAACAGCGACAACACCGGCTGAGCAACAACAAGCTAGCATGGGTGTGATGCGTTTGTACCGTGAAAACAACGTGAGTTTGACCGGTGGGATTAACTGGATTACGATGTTAGCCCAAATGCCAATTTTCTCAGGGATTTATTCGGCGATTTATCACACGCCATCTTTGCGTGAAGCGAGTTTCTTTGGGATTAACTTGGCGCACAGCAGTTGGTTGTTGGCTTTGTTGGCGGGAGCGGTTTACTTGGTGCAATCTTATTTGACCATGTTGCACGTGCCAGAAGAACAAAAAGCGATGACGCGTCCAATGATGATGTTAATGCCGGTGATGATGATTGTCTTCACGTTGCTAACGAACGCATCAATTGGTTTGTACTTTGTGGTCGGTGGTTTGTTTGCCTTGTTGCAATCACTCATCAACCACTACCAACGTCCTGGTTTGGAAAAAGCCGCGGCGGAAGGTTTCAAATTGCAAGTGACAGCCGATGATATTTTGGCAGCAACGAACACGCAACCTGCTAAAGACGTGACCGAAACAGTGGCAGACGACACTAAAAAGCTTAACCGCAATGCGGGTAAGCAAAAACGTGATGAATGAACATTGCCCCGCGTGGGGCGTACATAATTAAGAGGAGTTCAAAATGGAACGTATTTTATCAAATCAAAACGCCAAGGTGAAAGCTTGGGCAAAATTAGCAACTAAAAAAGGCCGTAAAGACAGCAAAACATATTTGTTGGACGGTTGGCATTTGGTTGAAGAAGCCATTAAAGCTGGCGCAAAATTCCGCGGCATTATGGCGACAACTGAACAATTAGAAGCACACTTGGCTGATGTGCCGCATGGTGTGCCAGCCTTTGAAATTTCAGAAGAAGTTGCCAAGCACATTGCCGGTACGAACACACCGCAAGGAATTTTTGCTGAAATTTCTTTGCCAGAAAAGACGTTCGATCCAAGTTACGTGCACGACGGCGCTTGGTTGTTGTTGGATAACATTCAAGATCCTGGCAACGTCGGTACGTTGATCCGCACGGCGGACGCGGCTGGTTTCAAAGGCGTTGTGTTGGGCGAAGGTTCAGCTGATGTCTTTGGGCCAAAAGTTGTGCGGGCGATGCAAGGTTCACAATTCCATTTGGAAGTGTTGAACGGGGATTTGACGCAATGGGTTGACGCTTTGGCAACGAATGGTTTGCCAGTTTATGGTTCACAATTGGATGAAAACGCTAAGCCATTCCAAGAAGTCGAAGCGGCCCGCGCGTTTGCGGTGATTTTGGGCAATGAAGGCGCTGGTATGAGCGCTGAATTGGCGGAAAAGACGACCGCTAATTTGTACATTCCAGTCATCGGCCAAGCCGAAAGTTTGAACGTGGCCGTGGCCGGTGGGATTTTGATGTACCACTTATCACTTTACTAACAAAATAAAAGTGCTATAATCAAAAGAAAAGTCAGGAGGATAATCCAATGACAATTCAAGAAAATACTTTATTGTGTGACAACTTCACCAAGACGTTTGAAATTCTGGGGCGCAAGTGGAATGGTATGATTTTAGAAGTCATGCTAAACGGCGGTGCACAACGTTTTGCGGAGCTTTCTCGCGCGATTAATTCTTGTTCTGACCGTGTTTTGGTTGAACGTTTGAAGGAATTGGAAGCGGCTGGTTTGGTTGTGCGCAAGACGTACGATGATTCGAGTTTGATTGAATATGATTTGACGGAAATCGGCCAAACAATGCGTCCGATGATGGCCGCCATTCATGATTGGTCCGACAAATTTCAACCGCAATTAGGCTAGTCAGGTTGCGCTATATTTGTTAAAATAAAGAGATAACGATGAAGAGCCTAGTAAGCGTGGCGCATGTAAGCGAGCAGTTGGTGGTGCAAAACTGTGATGTCAAACGCCGAATTTCAGCTCGGAGTAGGCTGGAGGAAATGCCAGCTCGGGTGGTCGCGTTAAAGACCAGCGAGGTTGCGTTTTGGCGCAACGAATCAGTGTGGTACCACGTTTTTAACGTCCCTGTTTTTTCAGGGGCGTTTTTTTATTTGCTCAGCAGACTTTTTCTTTGGTACTGAAACTGGCACAAATCTTTCAAAATGACCTGCGGTCATGCGCTACGCGCTGTTTGAAAAATTTGGCTCAGATTTCAGGCGTACCAAAAAAATCCGCTGAACAAATAAAAAATGCATGGTTTGGTTGAGACGTGGTGAGAAAAGCGTTGAAATTTTGCTTTTCTCACCACGTCTCAACCAAACCCGAAAAAGGAGATTCCAAATGTCATTTGAAGAAATTGAACAAATTTTGGCGCAAAGTTTGCAGACGGCGCGTGCGGAAATTGAACAAGTGCAAGACGCACAACCTTTGCAACAACTAAAAGCCACTTTGCTCGGCAAGAAGTCAGCGATGACGCAAGTGATGAAATCCATGAAGGATTTGACGGCCGATGAACGTCCAAAAGTCGGTGAACTTGCCAATCAAGTGCGCGAACAAATCACAACTTTGCTCGACGCGCGCCAAGCAGCGATTGTCAAAGCCAAGTTGGACAAGCAATTAGCCGAAGAAACATTGGATGTGACGTTGCCCGGCAACCAACAAAGCCAAGGCACGCCGCACGTTTTGCAACAAATTATTGAGACGATCGAAGATCATTTTATCGGCCAAGGTTACCAAGTTTTGGAGGGGCCGGAAGTTGAATTGGACAAGTACAACTTTGAGATGATGAACTTACCAAAGGATCACCCGGCGCGTGACATGCAAGACACGTTTTACATCACGCCGGAAGTTTTGTTGCGCACGCAAACATCACCAATGCAAGCCCGCGCGATGGAAGCGCATGATTTTGCCACGGATGGGCCGTTGAAGATGATTTCACCGGGGCGTGTTTACCGCCGTGACACCGATGATGCGACGCATTCTCACCAATTCCACCAAGTGGAAGGTTTGGTGATTGGCGAAGGCATTACGATGGGTGATTTGAAAGGCACGTTGTTGTCTTTGGCACAGGCGTTGTTTGGTGAAAAACACCAAATTCGTTTGCGCCCTAGTTATTTTCCATTCACGGAACCATCAGTTGAAGTTGATGTGAGTTGGAACGAAGTGACGCCGGATATGGCGCCAGAAGACATTGATTGGATTGAAGTTTTGGGCGCTGGAATGGTGCACCCAAACGTGCTTGAAATGGCCGGTGTGGACAGCAACAAATACGGTGGATTTGCCTTTGGTTTGGGACCGGATCGTTTTGCCATGTTGAAATATGGCGTCGATGACATTCGTCAATTCTATTTGAACGACGTCCGCTTCTTGCAACAATTCAACGTGAAAGGGTAAATCATGAAAATTAGTTTGACTTGGTTAAATGACTATTTGAACGGCGCTTTGGATTTGACGCCGGAAGCTGTCAACGCGTTGGCAGAACGTATCGCACGCACAAGTGTGGAAATTGATGAAAACGAAACGCTCGCAAAAGGCCAAAGTGGCTTAGTATTGGCGCGGGTTGTTGCGATCACTGAACATCCTGATTCTGATCACATGGTCATCACGCACGTTGATGCCGGTGGCGAAGAATTGGTGCAAGTTGTCACCGGTGCGCCGAACGTGGCCGAAGGACAATTGGTGATTTTGGCGCAAGTTGGTGCCAAAATTTGGGATAGTGAAAAAGGCGAATTGGTGAAGTTGCGCAAAGCGAAGTTGCGGGGTGTGGAATCATTTGGCATGTTGGTGGCGTTGCAAGAAATTGGCTTTGATAACAAAATCGCGCCAAAAGATTTTGAGGCTGGAATTTTTGTTTTGCCAAGCGATGCAGGGCAAGTTGGCGACGATGCGTTGGCGGCTTTGGGCATGCACGAACCAGTTTTGGACACGAGTTTGACGCCAAATCGCGCTGACATGTTGTCAATGATTGGCACGGCGTATGAATTTGGGGCGATGTTGGATGTTGCCGTGACGCTACCAAATTTTGATTTGGTTGAAGGTGAACGTCGTGCCGCGGACCAAATTTCTGCTAGTGCACCTGATGATTTGGCGCCGAATTATAGTTTGCGCGTGATCAACGATGTGACGATTGCTGATTCACCTTTGTGGCTGCAAAAGCGTTTGTGGAATGCTGGGATTCGACCAATTAACAACGTTGTCGACGTGACGAACTACATTATGTGGTTGTACGGTCAACCTTTGCACGCGTTTGATTTGGACCAACTTGGCAATCAAGTGGGTGTGCGTTTGGCTCATGACGGTGAACAATTGGTCACGTTAGACGGCCAAACGCGTGATTTGCGTCCAGATGAAGATATCGTGATTACGGCCGGTGACGCGCCGGTGGCGATGGCTGGTGTGATGGGCGGTCAAAGTACCGAAGTGACCGGCCAAACGGTCAATGTGGCTTTGGAAAGTGCGATTTTCAACCCTAGCTTAGTGCGCGCTTCGGCTCGTCGTCATGATTTGCATTCAGCCGCTTCACAACGCTTTGAACGAGGTGTGAACTGGGATGCGCAACTGCTTGCTTTGGATCACGCAGCTGCTTTGTTAGCAGAACTGGCGGGCGGTCAAGTGGCAGCGGGTGTTGTGAATGGCGCGCAAACACAGCGGGAAGCTGTGGTGATTGAATTGCCTTTGGCGCGCGTTAATGGTGCTTTGGGAACGAATTTGACTGTGGCGGATGTGAGTGCGATTTTTGATCGTTTGGCGTTTGATTACACGGTTGATGGGGATGTTTGGACGGTTAATGTGCCGGCGCGTAAGGCTGATATTGCGTTGCCAGCTGATTTGATTGAAGAAATCGCGCGTTTGTATGGGTATGATAATTTGCCCGTGACGTTGCCAACGGGGCCCACAACGCCGGGACATTTGACGACAACGCAAAAAATTCAACGCGCTAGCCGTCACACTTTGGAAAGTTTGGGCTTGAATCAAGCGATTTCTTACGTGCTGACAACGCCCAACAAAGCGAAATTGTTTAGCGAAAGTGCCGCTGATGTGGTGGCTTTGGACTATCCGATGAGTTCAGATCGCACTACCACGCGTCAAAATTTGTTAGCCGGATTGCTTGATGATGTGGCGTATAACAACGCGCGTAGCGTTGAAAATGTGGCGTTATACGAGCAGGGCCGCGTGTTCTTTGCGGATGGCGTTTTGCCACGCGAAGTGGAGCATGTAGCCGGTGTTTGGAGCGGGAATGTCGCTGTGAGTCAATGGCAAAAAGCCGTACGCGCCGTGGATTTTTATGACATCAAAGGCGTCGTTGAACAATATTTGACGACGTTGGGCGTGGCCGATGTGCGCTTTGTGGCGGCCAACGACAAGCCAAACATGCATCCGGGGCAAACAGCCGCCGTGTTTGCGGGGGATGTTTATCTTGGCTTTGTGGGGCAATTGCACCCAAGTTTGTTGGCGGATTTGAAACTGCCACGGGTGTTTGGTTTTGAATTGGACTTTGCGGCAATTTTGAACACGTTGGGTGATTTGACGCAGTATGTGCCAGTTTCTCGTTTCCCACAAATCACGCGTGACGTGGCTTTGTTGGTGAGCGACGCGGTGACGCATGCGCAAGTTGACGCGCTGATTCGCGCAACGGCCGGGGACAAATTGGTCGATGTGACGCTGTTTGATGTTTACCGTGGTGAACACGTGCCGGCTGGACAACAATCTTTGGCTTACACGTTGACGTATCAAGATCAAAACGCGACTTTGGTTGAAGAGAACGTAAATGCTGACTTTGCTAAGGTGATTGCGGCTTTGGAAAGTGAGTTTGGCGCGGAGATTCGTTAAAATTTGACAAATCTGGTAATGAGCGTAAAATGAAAATAAATTAAGAAATCGTTCCTGAAAATCGGGGGCGATTTTATTTTTAAAGGAGCAAAAATATGTCTGAAACTGCAAAATTGCCTTTGGTGGCACGGATTTTGAAAAATGTGATTCAAGGGGAAAAGTCGCAGGCTTATCCTTTGGCAAACTATGCCAACGCGGCGGCTTTGTTGAAGGAAAACTTTGATAACATTAACTGGGCCGGTTTTTATTTGTATGATGACGCCGAAGATGTGTTGGTTTTGGGACCGTTCATCGGCAAAAAGGCGACCGTTTTGATCAAGCCGACCGAAGGGGTGGTCGGGCACACATTTTTGCAACAAGAAACGGTAATTGTTGAAAACGTCGAAGACTTCCCGGGACATATTGCCTGCGATCCGACGTCACAATCTGAAATTGTGGTGCCAATCACAACCGCAGACGGGCAAAAACTGGGCGTGTTGGACATTGACGCACCGTCAATCGGGCGTTTCACGGAAGCCGACAAAGACGTTTTGGAAGCCTTCGTCCAAACGTTATTACCATTTATTCACAAAATTGATGTTCGCTAAAATCTGGCCGTTTTTGACGGCCATTTTTAGTAGACAAAACGAACAAAAGTTCGTATAATGGAAAATAAGAAAAGAGGTCGATGATGGCGAATTTAGTGTTTGACGTTGGCGTTATTGGTGCTGGTCCGGCGGGTTTGGCGGCCGCCGCAGATTTACGGGCGGCAGGCAAATCTGTGGTGGTGATCGAAAATTATTTGTGGGGCGGCACGTGTCCGAATTATGGTTGTGATCCCAAGAAAATCTTATTAGCGGCCGTGGAAGCCAAGGAAAAGGCACAAGCATTGAACGGATTAGGCGTGCAAGGCGAATTGCGTTTGGATTGGTCGCAAATGATGGCGCGCAAAAATCAATTTACCAACGCCATGCCGGCGCGCACGCAAGCGTCTTTGACAAGTTCAGACATTACCCAAATTTCAGGGCAAGCACAATTTATTGATGCGAAAACCGTGACGATTTTGCAACAAAACACGACGGTTCAGGCGACGGACTGGATTATTTCAGTCGGACAACGCGCAGCAGAATTGGCGATTCCGGGTGGTGAATATGCGATTGATTATGAAAAATTCATGAATTTAGCGACGTTACCTGATGAGATTGTGATTATTGGGGGCGGTTATATCGCGTTTGAATTTGCGGCGATTGCGGCTGGTGTAGGCGCCCACGTTACCATGCTGGTGCGCGGTGAGCGGGTGTTGTCAAACTTTGATGAAGAACTGGCTCGTGAACTGGCGGCGCAATTGACGTTGCGGGGCGTGACGATTTTGTACCAGACGGAAGTCAAGGCGATTACCAAATCAAATGCGCAGTTCGAACTTGAACTGAGCACCGACACGACGTTAACCACGAATTTGGTGGTGCGGGCGATTGGGCGGATTGGCAATCATGATCGTTTGAATTTGGCAGCGACGGGCGTTGAAACGCAGACAGGTGGTGTTGTGGTTGATCAACACTTACAAACGGCCGCGCCACACCTCTATGCGGTTGGCGACGTTGCGCAATCGCCCGTGCCAAAATTAACGACGACTGGCTATTACGAAGGTCGCGCAGTGGCGCAACAAATCCTAGGCCACCACGAACCCGTTACTTATCCAGCCATTCCTGAAATTGTTTATGCCACACCAAAATTGGCGCAAGTCGGGGTGACAACGGCCCAAGCGGCGACCGATCAGACTTTGCGCATGGTGGATTTGAACATGACCGATTGGTTTACTTATTACCGCGTCGGCGAAAAAGCGGCGCATGCCAAGGTGATTTTGGCAGAAAATGACCAAATTGTCGGCGCCACCGTGTTAAGCCACGAAGCGGACGAACTGATTAACTCCTTAACTGATGCCGTCAATGCGGGCGCTGACTATCAAGCCATGCGCAACAAACTGTACGCGTATCCCACGGTCGCAAGCGACCTAGAATATTTCTTTGGATAAATGAATCTTTTACAAACTTTTACAAGCCGGCAAAGTCAATTTTTCTTGGCGTTATGGCAACATTTACAACTGACTTTTTTTGCGGTGCTGATTGCGGCCGTTATTGCGATTCCGTTAGCAATTTGGGCGCACCGGCATCGCCGTTTTGCAGAAATTTTGCATCAAATCACCAGCATCGTGCAAACTTTGCCGTCATTAGCGGTTTTGGGTTTGCTCATTCCGCTGGTCGGCATTGGCTGGCAACCGGCTTTGATTGCGTTGATTATCTACGCGTTGTTACCGATTTTTCAAAATACTTTTTTGGGATTAACGCAAATTCCAAAGGATGTGATTGAAGGCGCCCAAGCGCTCGGGCTGCGTCAAAATCAAATTCTGCGCAAAATTGAACTCCCGCTGGCCAAAGAAAGCATCATCGCCGGCATTCGCACAAGTACGGTGCTGATGATTGGTACCGCGATGCTGGCGGCGTTGATTGGTGCGGGTGGTTTGGGTGATTTTATTTTGCTGGGCATCAATCGCAATGACAACAATTTGATTATGATTGGCGCGCTGGCGTCCGCTATTTTGGCGATTGTGACGGGATTTGTGATTAACGTCACCGGCAACAGTCGTTTTTGGAAAAGTGGGCTGGCGCTGACGACCGTTTTGATGATTGGTGGCACGGTGGGGCCTAGTTTGGTGCCAAAATCTCCGCAGGAAACGATTACGATTGCTGGTAAACTCGGCTCAGAACCGTCGATTTTGATTCATATGTATGCGGATTTGATCAAGCAAGCTGACCCAAAAATTAATGTGACGCTCAAAGATAACTTTGGGACGACCACGTTTTTGTATCAAGCTTTGACGAGCGACAAAATTGATATTTATCCCGAATTTACCGGGACGGTCAATGAAACTTTGGCCAAACCAGCGGTGAAATTACCGATCGGCGCGGATGCCAAAACGACCTACGCGGCGGCTAAAAAAGCGATGGCCGCGCAAAAATTGACCTTGCTCAAACCGCTGAAATACAACAACACTTATGCAATTGCGGTCACGAAAAAAGACGCGGACAAATATCATTTGACAACAATCGGTGATTTAGCGAACTTACCAAACGCCAAAGCTGGCATGACGGCGGAATTTTTGGACCGACCAGACGGCATGCCCGGCGTGGAAAAGGCGTACGATTTCCATGTCAACGCGGTGAGTTTGGATCCGGAACTGCGCTATCAAGCGATTAATCAAGGCCAAACGAACATCGTTGATGCGTACGCCACGGACTCGCAGCTGGCGCAATATCACTTAGTTTTGTTACAAGACACCCAACATTTTTTCCCGGTTTATCAAGGCGCGCCTTTGATGCGGAGTGATTTTGCTAAGCAACATCCAAAAATTGTGACGGCGTTAAATCGTTTGGCGGGAAAAATTAGTGACACGGATATGCAGAAAATGAATTATCAAGTCAACGTGCAACACATGGACGCGGGCAGTGTGGCGAAAAATTATTTAAAAACCCATCATTTGTTACCTTAAAACCGCAAAATAGTGCGGTTTTTTCGCTATAATGGAACTATTAAAGGAGTTGGCGATGTTAACGATTGTACTAGGCGATGGTCGCAAGGATTTGCGGCAGACGTTAATTGAAAAAGTTGCGGCAGATCAAGCGGCGAATCCCAATTTGACGAGTTATGTTGTGGTGCCTAACCACATTAAATTTGACGCGGAAGTCGGTTTTTTGCAGCGTTATGGCGTCTTTCAAGGCGTGGGCGAGGGCAAGATTTATGCGCAAAGTCGCGTGCAGGTTTATTCATTAACCCGCTTGGCTTGGGCGCTGCAACGGCAAACCACGCAAGCCGCCCAACAGCAATTATCCAATGCTGGTTTGTACATGGTGGTAGCCGACATTCTCAAACAACACGCCCAAGAATTAACGATTTTCTCCCGATTGCAAGCAAAATCGGGCTTCATTGATAAATTAGCCAAACAACTGGTCGAATTACGCGCCAGTCAAGTGAGCGCGCAGGATTTGTTGGCGTTATTGGCGACGATGACAGACGACACGACCACGCAAGTCACGCTCCGGCGCAAGTTGCATGATTTGGCCGTGGTGGCAGCGGCTTTAAATGACGTTTTGGGCGATGAAATTGTGACCAGTGCCGAAAGTTTGACGGCGTTTGGTAGTTTTTTGGCGGACGCAGCGCTTGGAGACGTGGCTTTTTATTTTGAAGGCTTTAACGGCTTTACGGCGGCAGAACGCCAGATTGTTGATTTGCTCATTGCCAAATACGATGTCACGTTAACGCTGACGGGTGACGACAAATTCCATGGTCAACAGCAAGCCGGTGATTTATTTGAAAAGCCATTAAGATTAGCCGATGACTTACGCCAGCAGGCCCAGCGCCAAAATCGGCCCGTGGTTGTCCAGTCGGCGACTGCGGATCGCAAGCTTAGCGCTAGTCAAGCAACGTTGCTTGACGCTTGGGCGCAACTGGCGACCGTAGGCGAAGCGACTGGGAAAACGCCGGCGACACGTTTGGTGGCGGCGGAAAATATCGCCAGCGAATTGGCGTTTGTGGGGCGTGATATTCGCTCACGTTTGCAAGCGGATCCGCGTTTAAAATTGCGTGATATTTTGGTGGTGGCGCGAGATTTGAATGCGTATGAACCGTTGATTGAAACGACTTTTCGGGAATTAGCGTTGCCGGTTTTCGTCGATGTGGATCAAACGATGCAGACGCATCCGTTAGTTGGTTTTGTGTTGAGTTTATTGCAACCAAAGCGGTATTTTCAAGCAAATCATGTTTTGAGTTTGCTCAAAACCGGTTTGTTACGACCGATGAATGGCGAGCAGGTGATTGATGAGCGGGAATTTTTTGATGTGCTCGCTTTTTTGGATAATTATGTAGTGGCTTATCGGCCGTTTGCGCGCGATTGGACGGATGATGCGGACTTTAATTGGTTTGATGTGGCAGTTGACGAGACGGACGAAGCGTTTTTGGCGGATGCGCAGATTAATCGTCGGATTAATGTTTTGCGGCGCTTTGTGGCGTCGGCTTTGACGCAATTGCAGGCTGATTTTGATAAAGCGACGACTATGCGCGCTGGCGCGACAGCTTTGGTGACTTGGTTAACGAAGTATCGCATTAACGACGTGTTGTTGAGTTGGCGTGATGTCCAAGCGCAAAAAGGTGAATTAACGCTGGCGCGACGCCCAGAAGAAGTTTGGCAAATGTTAATGGCGACGTTAGATGAAGTCGTTACGCTTTATGGCGAACGGGATTTTGATGCGAACTTGATGCGCGATGTGTTGCAGGCGGGTTTTGCTGGGGCAAAATTCAGTGGCATTCCCAATCAATTGGATCAACTCACGCTGTCAGAAATGGGGATTGTGCAAAGTCAGCGCTACAAGCATGTTTATGTGATTGGTGGTACGCGTCAAAATTTGCCAGCGCAGGTCAAGCAAAAAAGTTTGTTGAATGATGCCGAGCGCGATTGGTTACAGCCGGCCTTGGACGGCAAATATTTGCAAGACACTGCCAAACAGCAAATGGCCGGCGAGTCGTTGGTTTTTTATAGTGCGCTGGCGACGGCGAGTGACACGACGACGTTCACGTATCCGCGCTTGAACACGGCTGGTGAAATCCAAGAACCGTCGCCGTATTTTGTGCGTTTGCAAGCCGCCTTGAAGTTGAACACTTTGGTCGTGCCAGCTAGCGCGCCGGATGCGGCACGTTTGTTGCGCGAATTTGTGAGTACGCCGCAGGCCACGGTGCATGAATGGGCTAAATATTTGTTGCATCACGAAAACACGGTCGGCGCACGCGTCTTAGCGAATTTACTAGCGCAAACTAACGCCGAGACGATCAGTTTTTTGCGGGAAGCACCAAAATATGCTAATCAGGTTGCAAAAATCAAACCAGAATTGATCAGCGCGTTATTTGGTGAGCAGCTCAACGTGTCGATTTCGCAGCTGGAAAGCTTTTATACCAACCCGTACGCGTACTTTTTGCAGTATGGTTTACGGCTGCGCGAACGACAATTATATGATTTGAACGCGGCGCAAACGGGAACGATTTATCATGCCGTTTTGGAAAATGTGATGCGCGATATTATAGCTCAAGGGCTTGATTTGGCAACGTTGTCGGATCAAAATTTGACCGCATTACTTGGGGAAAAGTTAACGGAAATGTTGGCATTGCCGGAATTTGCCATTTTGCAACATACCGCCAAAATGCGCGCGCTGACCCAAGACGTCAAAGCGCGTTTGTGGCAAGTGCTGACGGCGGCGCGCACGTTGCAACGCGTCGGGAAAAATCGCGTGGTCGCGGTCGAACAGTTATTTGGTTTTACGCAAAAAGGCAGTTTGCCACCGCTGGAATTTGATTTGGCAAATGCACATCACATGCGCGTACGCGGGAAAATCGACCGCATTGACACGAATGGCGACCGCGCGACGATCATTGATTACAAATCACGCGGCAAAGAATTTAAATTAGTCGACGCCTATCACGGTTTGGAAATGCAGTTGTTGACTTATTGGCAGACTGTACAAAACGCGCAACAAGACGTAGGTGGTGCATTTTTTGCCGGCATTGCGCCCGAAAAGCGCGCGCTAAACACGCTCAAAGAACAAGCAAATGAGCTGGTGTTAACGCCGCAAACCAACGAACAGCATTTCAAATGGCGCGGTTTGATGCTGGCCGACGCGGATTATTTGCAAAGTCTCGAACAAGTTGTGGACGGCCAATCCGCCCAACATTTTGCCTATAAATTAAAAAATAACGGCGAACTAGCGGTCAGCGGTGATGGTCTTGCCGCTGACAAATTAGCGATTTTGCTGGCTCATAATGAAACGCTCATGCGCACGGCCGGCGAGCAAATTTTTGCCGGTGACTTCCCGTTGACGCCAACGCCAACGAGTTTGACGTACAGTCCATATACGGATGTGATGCGCTTTGATCGCTCGTTGGGCGACGATTATCAACATTTATTACCCGCAACGCAAGTCCAAAAAGCACTATTTGAAACGGAGGAAACGTAATGGCACGCACATTTACCCAAAATCAACAACGCGCCATTGACGAGCGTGGTCAACATATTTTGGTCGCGGCCTCGGCGGGTTCTGGTAAAACCACGGTTTTAATTGAACGCCTGATGCAACGCATTTTAGCGGGCACTTCCGTGGATAAATTCTTAGTTGTAACCTTTACCAAACTCGCGGCGGCAGAAATGCGCGCACGTTTGGAAGTCGCGTTAAATGACAAACTGCGCGCGCCAAATGTGACGCCTGCACAACGCAAATACTTGCAAGAACAATTGCTTTTATTGCCGAGCGCCTACATTTCGACGATTGACAGTTTCGCGTTGAATTTGATTGAAAATTATTATCACGTGATTGGCTTGGACCCGCAGTTTAGCTTGATGGCCGACGAAGCGGAGCGCGGCTTGATGCGCGAGGAAGTGGTTGCGGCAGTTTTAGAAGATTTTTATGCGCGTGATGACGCGGCGTTTAAGCGTTTGGTGGCGAATTTTGGTTCGGCGCTGGACGATCGCGTTTTGTCAGAAACGATTTTGAAGTTGGCCGATTTTGCTGATGCGCGCCCTGATGGCAGCGCGTGGTTGCAGTCTTTGACGGCGCCGTACGCACCTTTTGAAGAACTCACGCGCAGCGATTTTTACCAAGAACAATTACTGCCGTTGTTACAACGTGATTTCGCCGAATTATTGCAAAGCGGCGAAGACGCGTTAAGTTGGTTGGCGCCGGTTGAATCTTTGGCAAAATCACATGCCACTGTGACGAGTTTGGTTGAACCACTGCGCACGATTGCCGACCAATTAGCCAGCGCAGATTGGCAAACTTTACGCCAGCAAATGGCGAATTTGCCCAGCGGTTTGCGTTTGCAAGTGGCGTCCAAAAAAATGAAGGAAGAAGATCCTGACAGTGCCGCCACACTTGAAGCCGTGAAGCCACTTTGGGTGGAATTAAACGGCAGCAGCGGTTTGCGGACGCAGATTTGGGAGAAGTATTTCTTGTTGGATAATGCGGCGTGGCGCCAATTGCAAGACGACGCGCGCGATTTGACGCGCACGTTGGTTCAGGTCACTTTGGCGTTTCAAGATGCCTTTGCGGCCAAAAAAGCGGCGGAACGCCAGTTGGATTTTGGTGATTTGACGCATTTGGCACTGGATATTTTGGCGGATGAACCTACGCGTGCGACGTTAATGGCGCAGTTTGACGAGTTGATGATTGATGAATATCAAGACGTCAACCAGCTACAAGAGGCGTTGTTGCAGGCTTTATCAAACGGCCACAACATGTACATGGTCGGTGATGTGAAGCAAAGTATTTATGGCTTCCGGCAAGCCGATCCGAGCTTGTTCACGGCAAAATACCAAGCTTTTGCCCAAAGTGACGCGGCGGTGCGCATTGATTTGGCGGAAAATTTCCGCTCGCATGATAATGTGACGACGTTGACGAATTTGATTTTCACGCAGTTAATGGACGCGCAATTAGGCGGTGTGCCGTACGTCGGCAGTGCGAAATTGATTGCCGCGGCGAATTATCCGGCCGAATTGCCGGCGGTGGCGACGCTGAATTTGGTGGAAGATTTAACTGATGATGCGGCGGATATTGGCTTTGAAAAGCGCCAAGCGCAATACGCTTTACTCGCTGAAAAAATCCAAACGCTGTTACAAGAAGAAATCTACGACCGCCGTGCCGACCAAATGCGCCCGGTGCAATACAGCGACATTGCGATTTTGCTGCGGGCCAAAAGTGGCATGATTGATTTGTTAGCTACGTTGCGAGATGCGGGTATTCCTTTCGAAGCAAGCGGTGTGGGTAATTATTTGAAGACACTGGAAACTGCGGTGGTTTTGAATATTTTGCGAATTTTGGATAATCCGCACCAAGATATTCCGCTTGCTGCCGTGTTGCGCTCGCCGCTGGTTGGTTTGGATGAGAATGATTTGGCGACCATTCGTTTGCAAGACACGCGCCATGATTTTTGGACGGCTTTGCAGTTGACGACACATTTGCCAAAAGTCACACGCTTTTTGACGTGGTATGAAAACTGGCGCCAAATTGCAGTACAACAAGATTTAAATCAACTGATTTGGGCGATTTTTGATGAAACTAATTGGCTGGATTACGTGGCCGCGATGCCGGGTGGCGCGCAACGACAGGCAAATTTGCAGGCGTTAGCGCAGTATGCGCGCCAATTTGAAACGCAGCGCCAAGGTGGTTTGTTCGGTTTTATTGCCTACATTGAACAACTGCAAAAAGCCGATAAAGATTTGGGCGAAGCGAGCCAAGAAGCGCCAGATCAAGCGATTCGCGTGATGACTATTCACGGTTCCAAAGGCTTGGAATTTCCGATTGTTTTGCTGCCAGAATTGGACAAAGACTTTAACGCCATGGATTTACGTGCCAGTGTCCTTATGCAAAAAGACGCTGGTTTAGCCTTCGATGTGCTACTAGCCGACGGCCAAACGGTCGCGCCTACCTTACAAAAGTTTGTGGTCAAAGACGCGCTAAAACAACAACTTTGGGCCGAAGAAATGCGTTTGTTGTACGTGGCGCTGACACGTGCCGAGCAGCAACTGCATTTATTTGGGACGGTTAATGGCCACAATCAGCAACGTTTGCAACGCTTAGCCCAGCATGCCAGCCAGACGCACGGGCAATTTGTGACGCTGTTGGATCGTTTGGTCGCGCAATCATATTTGGACTGGTTATTTTTGACGATTCCGGGAATTGCCGGTGGTTTGACGCGAGTATTAGGACCAGAAACGCCCAATCATGCCAAAATCGACATCCAGCGCATCCCGTTAGCAGAGATTCAACCGGTGCAAGCCCAACAAATCAATCCGAGCGAAGAAGTAGCACCGCTTGACGAGACTTTGGTCGCCAAAGCACGCGCTACTTTAGCTTTTGAATATGGCAATGCCGTTGCCACACGCACCGCCGCGTACCAAGCGGTCAGTGAAATGAAGCGCGTCTTTGAAGACCCAGATCGCTTGCAGTTGGCGGAATTTGATGCGCAAGCCGTCCAAGAATTATGGCAAAAAGACCTCCCGTTACCGGCCTTTATGTCCGATGGTCAAACACGTCCGTCATCTGCGGCCGTAGGAACGGCCACGCATTTGGTGCTTCAAAATTGGCAGTTTGGTGAAATCGCTACGGAAACCGCTATCGAGCAAGTTATTGCGACTTTGGTTGATAGTGACGTGTTGGACGCGGGCGTGGCGAATTTGATTAACCGGCAACAATTATTGCGATTTTTGACGAGTGAATTTGCACACGAAATTGGTCGCCATCGCGCAACTTTGCAGCGAGAAACCACGTTTAGTTTACTCGTGCCTGCCAATCAGGTTTATGCGGATGTCGCAGATGACGCGCCGATTTTGGTGCACGGGATTATTGACGGTTATTTTGTGGACGAAATCAGCCGCAGCGTGACACTGTTTGATTTTAAAACCGATTTCATTCATGCTGATCGCACAAAATCCGAGTTGGCGCAGTTGCAACAGCGCTATGCGGGGCAGTTGCGTTTGTATCGCACTGCGTTGCAACAACAATTTAGCGGCTATGACGTCTTGCCGGCGCGCTTGATTTCACTTTCGGCCAATCAGGTCGTTTTGATTGATTGAAACCAGATTGAAAACGTTTGCAGTGAAGCGGTTTCTTTGGTATGATACTAGTGAAATATTTGGATATTTTTTGAAAGGAAACGTGCTCAACGGTGCTTGTTTTTCGTTGTCATAACAAAGATTAACGCCGCAGCACACTCTAAAAATCATGGCAAAAGACAAACTCATCGGCGTCGACCTTGGTGGGACGACAATCAAATTTGCAATTTTGACCGCTGAAGGTGACATTCAACAAAAATGGTCAATTAAGACGAATATTTTGGATGAAGGGTCACATATTGTCCCTGACATCATCGACTCAATCAACCATCATTTGGACCTCTACCAATTGGATCGCGAACGCATCATTGGAATTGGGATGGGAACGCCTGGTACAGTTGACTTTGACAAAGGTACTGTCATTGGCGCATACAACTTGAACTGGAAAACAACCCAAAATGTCAAAGCCGACATCGAAGAAGGCACCGGTTTGCAATTGAACTTGGAAAACGACGTGAACGCCGCGGCGATGGGTGAAGCTTGGCGTGGCGCCGGTGAAAACCACGACGAAGTGACGTTTGTGGCTTTGGGAACCGGCGTTGGTGCTGGCATTGTCACGCGCGGCCAATTGGTGCACGGCGTTGCCGGCGCTGGTGGCGAAGTTGGGCACATGGTCGTTGAACCAGACGGCTACTTGTGCACATGTGGCAACCGCGGTTGTTTGGAACAATATTCTTCAGCCACTGGTGTGGTGCATTTGGCACAAGATTTGGCCGAAAACTACGCCGGCGCTTCTAAGTTGAAGGCAATGTTGGACAACGGTGAAGATGTTACCGCAAAAGACGTGTTTGATTTGGCAAAAGAAGATGATTACTTGGCCAACGAAGTTGTGGAAAAGGTGGCGTACTACCTTGGTTTGGCCACAGCAAACGTGTCAAACATCATGAACCCTGCTACTTTGATTATCGGTGGTGGTGTTGCTGGCGCGGGTGAATTTTTGCGCGAACGGGTGGAAAAAGTTTGGACAAAGTTCGCCTTTCCAACTGTCCGCACCTCAACAAAAATCAAATTGACGCAGTTGGGCTCAGACGCTGGTGTAGTTGGCGCAGCCAGCTTGGCGCGCGTGTTTGCTTAAATAAAGAGTGTGGAAAACGTCCGGCGAAGCCGGCGGGAAGCGTACGCTAAGTTGATGGTGCGTGAAGTCGCTTGCGACTTTGCGTGGCATTAGCTTAGCGATAGCTTTCCGAGTTCGTAACACGTTTCATGCTAAGTCTGCAACACATTAAAAAAACCGACCAGTGCGGTCGGTTTTTTCTATCATAATTTTGGGAGTTGAAAATGACACAGATTTTATTGTTAATTGTTTATGTCATCGCGATTTGGGTGGTGATTTCATTGTTAAACTGGGCGTACATGTTTTGGACTGTCAAACAATCTGGCACGTTGATTACACCAGAAAATTTTGCACAAGAAGCGCACAACGGTCAAATTATTGACGTGCGTGAACCAGCGGCGTACAAGCGCAGTCACATTATCGGCGCGCGCAACATTCCAGTTGTGAATTTCTCACAAGGAAAAGCGGGTTTGCGCTTTGACAAAGGCATTTATTTGTACGACGATAACACACGCTTGGCCGTGCAAGCAGCGAAGCGTTTGAAAAAGCAAGGGTACGCCAAAGAACAGATTTTTGTTTTGAAGCAAGGTTTTAATGCTTATCCTGGCAAAAAAAGTTAATAAAAAACCCCAACAATTGTTGGGGTTTTTTTGTGCTTAAAAGCGTGATTGATGCGCAGAAACGCGTTTGCGCGCGGTTGCTTTGGCTGTTTCAACGTAAGTTTCTTCAGCTTCTTGTTGCGGCTTGATGACCGTTTGACGGTAGCCAAACGCGGCGGCCAATGCTGTGACAACAGAACCGGCCACACCTGCCAAAACACCTAATTTAAATGTTGGTTTCATGATTTTAACTCCTTGTTGATTGCCCCTTTATTATCATGAAAAACTTGCGCAAAGTCAAATTTTTTGGTCAAAACATGATAAAATAAAACCATGAAAAAGCAAACAACAAACGGATATACTGAAATTTTTGCCCACCGTGGCTATCGAGTCGTCGCACCGGAAAATACGTTTCCTGCCTTTGAAGCCGCGCTGGCATACGACATTGACGGTTTAGAAATCGACGTGCACCGCACACTTGATGGCGAGCTCGTTATTATGCATGATGAAACGGTTGACCGCACCACGAACGGGACCGGTTTTATCAAAGATATGACGCTCAATGACATCAAAGCGCTGGATGCGGGCATTTATAAAGAACCAAAATTTCCGGGTACGACCGTCCCAACTTTGCGGGAATTTTTGACGTTTTTGCGTGAAAAAAATTTTACCGGGAAATTGTTGATTGAAGTCAAAACCGATCACGTGGCTTACGACGGCATTGAAGCCCAAATTTTGGCGATGGTGACCAGTTTTGAACCGACATACGAGGTGCTTTACCAAAGTTTCAACCTTGCCACTTTACGCGAATTCCGCAAGCTCGATAAAACATTGTCATTGGCGGCACTGGTTTCTTGGGCGACGCCGCGTGTTTATTGGCGCCGCTTTTTGGGCGATTTTACTTATTTGCATCCCAATATCAAAGCTTTGGAAATGCGCCCGCGTTATTTTTGGAGCGCCGGTCGGCATTTGCGGCCGTGGACAGTGGACAAAGACAACCAACTTGAACACGTCTTTGCCCAAACTTTGCCCGGCGTGATTACCAACGAAGTCGCCAAAGCCGTCGCCATCCGCGAAAAAATCCAAGGAGACGGGCAATGACAAAAATCGTCGTCATTGTCGGTCCCACCGCTTCCGGAAAATCTGCTTTGGGCATTGACCTAGCGCAGCGTTTCAACGGTGAAATCATTTCGGCGGATTCCATGCAAATTTATCAACAGCTCGACATTGGCACGGCCAAAGTTTCAGCAGCGGAGCAGGCGCTGGTGCCGCATCATTTGGTGGATGTTGTGCCGATGACGGCTAATTATTCGGTGGCGGACTTTGTCCAAGCCGCGGATTTGGCGATTGCAGACATTGTGGCCCGCGGGAAACTGCCGATTGTCGTTGGTGGCACCGGGTTTTATGTCAAAGCGTTGCTCGGTGATTTGGATTTAGATTGGCCGGCCAGTGATGCCAAAATCGCAGCGCAACTCCAACAAGATTTGGCGGCAAGCGACTTAGCTACGCAAGCACAGCGGTTAGTTGAGTTGTCACCCGAGATCGCCAAGCGCGTGGATTTGCAAAATCCGCAACGTGTGTTGCGCGCGTTAAATGTGGCGTTGCAAGACGTAGATCTGCCACCAAAAGCACCGCGACCAACTTATGAGGCGCTGACTTTGGGCTTGGATTGGCCGCGCGATGTGTTGTACGATCGCATTAATCAGCGTGTGGATCAGATGGTAAGCGCCGGTGTTTTAACCGAAGCACAAGCGCTTTTGGACGCGGGGGGCTTGGCTTTGCAAGCGGGACAAGCAATTGGGTACAAAGAATGGTTTGCCTATCTACAAGGCACCAGCGATTTGCAAACGGCGACTGATTTGTTAAAACGCAATTCACGCCGTTACGCCAAACGCCAACTCACCTATTTCAAACATCAATTAGACGTCACCTGGACAACCGCAAATGACGCGGCAAATCTTGTTGATGTCTACATAAAAAGCTGACCGAATACAAACGGTCAGCTTTTTATAATAGTGATAAAATGGTCCGCAAAACACCATCGTTTTCATTCGTGTCAAGCGCATGATTGAAGCGTTGGTACAACTCCGGTTCACCATTTGGCATCGCAAATGGCAGGCCCACGTATTCTAACATCTCCAAATCATTAAATCCGTCGCCAAAAGCCGCCATTTCACTGGGCGCAATATCAAAGTGATTGGCGAACGTGGCCAAACCAGCGGCTTTGTTAACGCCAGTCGGCACAATATCAACGGCGCCATAACCTGAAGTGGTGACATGAGCGTGCTCACCAAAAGCGTTTTTAGCCAACGCCATAAAGGCTTCATCGCCGTTGGTCCAATGCACGCTAGCTTGTACAATGTTGGCGCTGTCATCAATATTTGTGACGTCATCATATAAAGTCAGTGCCGGAAAATGCGGCTTCAATTCAGCAAAACTTTGTTTGGCATCGGCGTGACGCGCGGGCATGAAAGATTGGGCCATGCCCGTATAAATCAACCCACGATAAACGCCGTTAGTGGGGCTTTCATTTGCCAAAACTATTTCGTCGACTTGTTGGATGATGTCATTAGAAAAGGTGGCGGCAGGAAGTGGGCGCTGGTCAATCACGATTTGAGCGCCGTTATTACCGATTAAATCATAATCGTTAGGAAAATTTTTGAAAAAATTCGCCACCCGAACAGGATTATTACCGGTCGCCACGACAAAACGCACGTCTTTGGCGCGCATTTTGTCAACCACTTCAGCAAATAAACGCTCATTAAAACGTTTATCATCGCGTAAAAAAGTACCATCTAAATCAACTGCAATTAATTTAAGCGTCATAACGTCCTCCTAAAACTAGTTTAACACGCCGAAAAATTGGTTTTTGACAACAAATGCTTAAAATTTCGTAATGGTCTTGTAACTTTCTTAAGGCATAATGGTCAAGTATCGGAGGTCGTATAAGACATGACAAACACAAATAAGACAACTAAAGCCTTGATGGGAGCGGTCGCGACTGCCGGCTTTTTGGCTGTAACAGGTGGTGTAGCATCCGCCGATGAAAATAACACCTATGAAGTAAAATCAGGCGACACACTTAATGACATCGCCAAGGCAGAATATGGCAAACAAGCCGCTGCTGGTTTGAAAGCAATTGTCAAAGAAAACCACATCAGCGACAAAAACGCCATTGCGGTTGGTCAAGAATTGACTGTGCCTGAATTAAAGAAAGTCAAAGTTAAAACTTACAAAGTTCAAGACGGCGAAGGTCTTTACCAAATCGCCACTGACAAAAAAGTATCGATTCAAAACTTGCTTTACTGGAACGATTTGAAGATCGACAGCGTCATCCACCCCGGACAAACGTTGAAAATTTCAGGTAAAGATGCCCCGGAAGACTTTGACATTAACGGTGATGATAGTTCAGCAACAAGTCAAGTTCAAGCTGCCACAGCTGCTACTTCAACGCAAGCAACGACATCAGCACCTGCACAAAGCGCATCAACTGACACAACGAGTGTCTCAAGTGATGCGGCATTGGACATTATTATCGCCCGTGAATCAAGCAACAATCCAAATGCTCGTAACGGGATTTACTACGGTTTGGGCCAATTGAGCCCGGCCGCACAAGCCCAATACAACGCCGGACCTGGTTCAAGTTATGCGCAACAATATGCTGCTGCCAAAGCTTACGCGGTTGCCCGCTATGGCTCAACCCAAGCTGCATTAGCATTCTGGAACGCCAACGGTTGGTACTAAAAAGATCAGCAAAAAACGCCCTTTACAAGGGCGTTTTATTGTACGTTACGTAATAAAGTTAAATCAACGCGGCGCAGTTGACCATCAAGTGTTTCCACATACAAACGTCCATGCGGCGTTTGATATAAGAAACCGCGTAAATTATAAACGCGTTCACTAAAAGCCGAAACGTTCACTTGCAAAGTGACGATATTTTGTGCCACCAGTGCATCATTTAAGCGTTGCGTTAATTCAGATGCGGACAGTTGTTCGCGTAGTTTTGGTTGGCGGCGCCACGTAAAAAGTTTATGCCAATTGGGTAAGGTGTGATGTGATTGCGCTGTAAAGGGCATTTGCATGATTTGGACCTCGTTTTAAAAGCTTATCTATAATATACGAACATCGGTTCTGTTTTGCAAATGAAATGCTTATCCTTAACAATTTCTTGAACGTTTGTTCGTGTTTAAATAATCATTGAAAAACCCTTGGAAATTTGGTATCATACTGTCTATTGATACGTCTGACGTGAATCAGATGGCGATAAAGAGGAGTTTTCATGACACAACGTGGTATGTTAATTGTCTTGTCTGGGCCTTCCGGAGTTGGAAAAGGCACCGTACGTAAGGCGATCTTTGAAGATCAAGACATTGATTTCCAATATTCAATTTCAGCAACAACGCGCGCACCGCGTCCCGGTGAAGAAAATGGCGTCGACTATTTCTTTATTAGTAAAGAAGAATTTGAAGACAAAATTACAAATGGTGATATGCTCGAATATGCGCAATATGTCGACAATTACTACGGGACACCAAAAAGTTTCATTGACCAAACTTTGGCATCCGGTCGCGACGTTTTCTTAGAAATCGAAGTGCAAGGTGCAATGCAAGTGCGCAAGAAGATGCCAGAAGGTATCTATATTTTCTTGACACCGCCCGATTTGGAAAGTTTGCATGAACGTTTAGTTGGTCGTGGAACAGACTCTGATGATGTTATTGCCCAACGTGTGGCAACGGCAAAAGAAGAATTGAAAATGATGATTAACTACGACTACGCCGTTGAAAACGACGTAGTCACCAACGCAGTGGATCGTATCAAAGCGATTATTACCGCTGAACGTTTGAAAGTTGGCCGTGTGGTCGACCAATATTTATAAGTCGTAATTATTTAAGGAGAAAACACAATGTTACTCTATCCATCAGTTGATAAATTACTCGATCAAGTGGACTCACGCTACAAGTTGATTGCTTTGGCATCAAAGCGTGCACGCCAATTGGACGTTAAAATGCCTGCTACCAATGCTGATTTCACATCAGTGAAGACGGTTGGTCAAGCTTTGGAAGAAATCGAAGCTGGTGATGTCATCATCGATCCAGAACAAGAGGACTTGGTTTAATGGCATACCCACAATTAGACGCAGCAAATCACCCAGGACCAGTGGCGACTTTTAAGACGAACAAAGGTGACATTCAAATCAAATTGTTCCCCCAACAAGCGCCAAAAACAGTCGAAAACTTTGTGACACACGCAAAAAATGGTTACTACAATGGCCAAATTTTCCACCGTGTCATCAATAACTTCATGATTCAAGGTGGCGACCCAACTGGTACTGGTATGGGTGGCTCAAGTATTTGGGATAAGTCTTTTGAAGATGAATTTTCACCTGAATTGTTTAACATGCGTGGGGCTTTGTCAATGGCCAACGCTGGACCTAACACGAACGGCAGTCAATTCTTTATTGTTCAAGCAACTGGTATGTTAAAGTCAATGAAGTCTGATTTGCGTAACAGTTCTTTGCCAGAAGAATTGGTGAAGGAATATGTTAAGGGCGGCACGCCTTGGTTGGATGGCAAGCACACCGTCTTTGGTCATGTTGTAGCCGGTTTGGATGTTGTCGATGCAATCGCAATGGAAAAGGCGGACATGTATGACAAGCCGTACGCGGATGTGATCATTAACACCATCGAAATCTCAGATTAAACACAATGCGACGTGAAAACGTTGCATTTTTTATTTGCCAAAAAAGTGCTATAATAAGACTAGATAGTTGGAGGTAGGCAGTATGAGTTTTAAAATCGGGCAACATGTCCGCGGTAAAATTACTGGCCTGCAACCATATGGCGCATTTGTGGCTCTGGACGAACACGAACAGGGTCTCGTACATATTTCAGAATGTAAAGCAGGCGTCGTTTACGACATTAATCAGGAATTAGCGGTGGGCCGTGAAGTTGATGTGATTATTTTAGACATCGATCAATACAACGGCAAAATCAGTTTGTCCCTGCGACAAGCCGATATTTTAACACCAAATCCAAATCCTTTGACTCCAACCAGTGCCATTCAAAAAAGGTACTGGACAAATTATCATCTGAATTACGGCTTTTCAAGTATTGCCAGAGAACGAGATGGTTGGATAAAAGAAGCGCTACAACGCGTGGGGCACAAGGGAGAATAAAATGACGTGGGTTGCGGGCACGATTATTAAGATTGAGCAGGAGATGCCATATTTTTTGGTAGACACAACGGGTGAAGAACATTTTTTCACAACGTTAACACCGGAAGGTTTAACAAGTTTGGGTGCTTTGTTGAACGGATTTTCAGATGCGGGCGTTAAAACTGATTTTGATCAGTGGCGTTTAGATGAGTTTTGGGTTTATAAAGATTCCACGCATCAGCGCACGCCATTATATACATTTGAAGTTTCTGACACGGAATTAACTTTGCCAGATAATTTAGTTTTCAAATCAGGAAAGCTGTTACATCAGCTAATTGAACAAGTTGAGATGGGCAGTTTGATCGAAAATGAAACAAATTGAAAACAAAGTATTGACAAACAAGTCAAAAGCGCGTAAAGTAAATCAACGTTGTGTTAGCGCATAACAAAGCCAACGGCAAAGAGGTTTGAAAACAACTTGAAAAAAGGTGTTGACAAACGAGTGCGAGGTTGGTATAGTAAT
>DASYFG010000003.1:0-334308 GCA_036498565.1 Lactobacillaceae bacterium
ATATATTACCGACTTGTAAGCGTTTCGTCAAGGCTTTTTTCGCATCTTTTTTACATTGTTTTCTTTGTTCGTGTTTTTGATTTCTTTTGGTCTTTTTCGCTTTTTTTTGTTTGTTTTTATTGGCCTTTTGCGTACAAAAAAAGCCACCTCTTTTCGAGGTGGCTTTCCTTTTTAGTCTTCGGCCACGAATGGCAAAAGTCCCATGATACGGGCACGCTTGATGGCTGTTGTCACCTTGCGTTGGTTCTTTGCGGATGTTCCTGTTACTCGACGTGGCAAAATCTTACCGCGTTCTGAGATGAAACGTTCCAACAAATCTGTGTCCTTGTAGTCCACGTATTCGATGTGGTTAGCCGCGATGAAGTCAACCTTGCGGCGACGACGTGGGCCGCCTTGTGGGCGACGTCCGCGTGCTGGACGTTCTGAAGTTTGTGTGTTTGCTTCTGACATGAGTTTTACTCCTTTCGATAGTTTCTTATTTGATTATTTTAACTAATTAGAATGGCAAATCATCATCAGAGATATCAATACTATCACTGCTTGAGGCAAATGGATTTGCCGCGGCGTTGTTAGTTGATGGCGCTGATGAAGCAAATGGGTCAACGTTGTTGTTATTTGCTTGTGCAAATGGATCAACATCGTTACCACCAAAGCTGTTATTATTACCAAAATCATTTGTGTTACCGCCACCTTGGGCGCGGCGTGATTCACTTTCAGCACGACTTTCAAGTAAGCTGAAATTATCGGCCACAACTTCGGTCACGTATACACGTTGACCTTGGTTGTTTTCGTAATTACGGGTTTGTAAGCGTCCTTCAATGGCAACCAATGAACCTTTGCTGGTAAAGTTAGCAAAGTTTTCTGCTGACTTGCGCCAAATAACGGCGTTAATAAAGTCGGCTTCGCGTTCACCGTTAGCGTTAGTGAATTGACGGTTAACCGCCAATGAAAATGAACCCACAGCTACACCTGAACCGGTGTAGCGCAATTCAACGTCTCGGGTCAAGCGCCCGATTAAAACAACTCTGTTGATCATGTCTAGCTCCTTTTACCGAGAATGTCGAATTTACTTAGCGTCGCGCTTCACGATCATGTGACGCAAAATGTCTTGACTGATTTTTGCCAAACGGTCAAATTCGTTAATCGCAGCGTCATCAGCAGCGTCAAAGTTTACGATGTGGTAAGTACCTTCGCGGTAACCTGCGATTTCGTAAGCAAAACGACGTGTTGACCAGTCTGCTGACTTTTCGATTGTTGCACCGTTGTCAGTCAAAATGCCATCAAAACGTTCGATCAAAGCCTTCTTCGCGTCTGCGTCCAAGTCTGGGCGAACGATGTATGTCAATTCGTATGCCATAATTTATTTCCTCCTTTTGGTCTCTGGCAAATCCCTTACGATTTGCAAGGAGTGATGTACAAGTACATTCACAATCTAATATTGTACACCACTTATACGTGAAGTTGCAAGTTTAATTTCTCGGTCATTTTATTATACGGGCAGCATCACGCAAAATCTTTTTAATTATCTGACTCAGCGCGTTCAACTAATTCAGCAACTTCATCAGCTGCTGATTCGGGCACAAGCGTTTCGGCTGATTCTTCGTGATCAACTTTGGCCAAAGTTGAAACGACCGCCTCATTATCCAAACGCATCAAACGCACACCAAGCGTGGCACGGCCAGTTTGAGAAACAGATGCGACGGTGAAGCGAATCATGACACCTTGGTTAGTCGTCACAATCAAATCTTCATCGCCATTGACCAAAGCCAAACCGGCCAAAGGTCCGTTCTTTTCCGTGATATTGGCTGTTTTGATTCCTTTACCACCACGTCCCTTAATTGGGTATTCGCTGGCTGGTGTTTGCTTACCGTAGCCGTTTTCAGTGATGACCAACACATTTTGGTTGTCACCCAAAATTCCGGCGCCGATGACGTAATCACCGTCACGCAAATTCACCCCACGCACACCGGCCGCGCTGCGGCCCATTTGGCGAACGTCGGCTTCAGCAAAGCTGACCGAATAACCATTGTGTGTCGCGATAATGATGTTTTGCGTGCCGTCGGTGATTTGCACATTGATGAGTTCATCTTCATCACGCAACGTCAACGCCTTCAAACCATTGGTTCGAATGTTGGCAAATTCGCTAACCGCCGTGCGCTTCACCACACCCAAACGGGTCGTGAAGAACAAATTATCAACACTTGTTTTCGCATCGCCACGAACGTTGATAACCGCTTGAATCTTTTCACCCGCATCAACATTCAACAAATTAATCACTGGAATTCCCTTGGCTGAACGGCCGTATTCAGGGATTTCGTAGCCCTTCATGCGGTAGACTTTGCCTTGGTTGGTGAAGAACAAGAGCGTGTCGTGGGTTGAAGTTGACGTCAAATGCTCGATAAAATCATCGTCATTGATGCCCATGCCTTGCACACCACGGCCACCACGGTTTTGCGCTTTGAATTCACTCAACGCCAAGCGTTTGATGTAACCATTGCGTGTCAACGTGATAATCACATCTTCTTCTTCAATCAAATCTTCATCTTCAAGCGTCAAAACATCCCCAACTTGCAATTCAGTGCGACGGGGGTCACCGAATTTGTCGTTGATTTCTTGCAATTCTTCGCTGATGATGGTGTCAATGCGCATCTCATGGGCCAAAATATCTTGCAAATCCGCAATCAATGCTTGCAACTTTTGATATTCATCTTCAATCTTGTCGCGTTCCAAACCGGTCAAACGCACCAAACGCATGTCCAAAATGGCTTGGGCTTGTTTGTCAGATAAGGCATAATCGCTCATCAAACGCGTCTTGGCTTCTTCTGACGTCTGGCTTGAACGGATAATGCTAATGATCGCGTCAATGTGATCAAGCGCAATCCGCAAACCTTCCAAAATGTGCGCGCGCGCTTGTGCTTTTTTCAAATCAAACTCAGTGCGACGACGAATCACTTCACGTTGGTGTGCGATATAAGCCGTCAAAATTTGCTTAAGACTCATCGTCTTTGGCCGACCGTGATCGATTGCCAGCATGTTGAAACTAAAGCTGGTTTGCAAGAGCGTCTGCTTGTACAAGTTATTCAAAACCACTGATGCGCTGGCATCGCGGCGAATATCAACCGTCACGCGCAAACCATCGCGGTCAGATTCATCTTGCACGCCGGTAATACCGTCGATTTTTTTGTCACGCGCTAATTCAGCGATGCGTTCGATCAATTTGGCTTTGTTGACCATGTACGGCAATTCCGTCACGATGATCTTTTCTTTGCCATTTTTGTCTTCGATGTCGACTTTGGCCCGCACTGTGACGGTCCCTTTACCGGTTTCATAAGCACGGCGAATGCCGGATTTGCCCATGACAATCGCCCCAGTTGGGAAATCTGGTCCCGGCAAAGCTTCCATCAAATCCGCCGTGGTCGCTTCAGGATTAGCCATCAAAATTTGAATGGCGTTAATGACTTCACCCAAATTGTGCGTTGGAATGTTGGTTGCCATTCCAACAGCAATCCCGACCGCCCCGTTCACCAATAAGTTCGGGAAACGAGCTGGCAAAACTTCTGGTTCGCGTTCTTCACCGTCATAGTTTGGCACGAAATCAACGGTTTCTTTGTTGAGATCACGCACCATTTCCATGGCGATTTTTGACATACGCGCTTCGGTATAACGCATGGCAGCGGCACCATCACCGTCGATTGAACCAAAGTTTCCATGGCCGTCGACTAACATGTGGCGGTAGCTAAATGGCTGCGCCATCCGCACCATTGATTCATAAATCGCGGAATCACCGTGCGGGTGATATTTACCCATGACATCCCCGACGATACGAGCTGATTTTTTGTGGGCTTTATCCGGCGTGTTACCTTGTTCAATCATCGAATACATAATCCGGCGATGAACGGGTTTCATGCCGTCACGCACATCTGGCAACGCACGCGCCACGATGACTGACATGGCATAGCTCAAAAACGAACTTTTCATTTGTTCGGAAAGATTCGCATTTTGAATGCGGTTATTTTCTTCAGACATTAGTCAAATTCTCCTTTCTGAGCTTAAATATCCAGATTTTCAACAAACGTTGCGTTTTCTTCGATGAACGCACGACGTGGGGCAACTTCATCCCCCATCAACATATCAAAAATCTCATCAGCGGCTTGCGCATCAGTTGGGTCAACGCGCAACAAACGGCGGTTGGCAGGATCCATGGTTGTGTCGGCCAATTGGTCGTAATCCATTTCCCCTAATCCCTTATAACGCTGAATGCGCGGCTTTTGTGTACCCGGCAATGTCGCTAAGTACGCATCTAATTCAGCATCAGAATCAAAATAAGACATCGTCTTGCTGTTTCCCAACGACACCCCATACAAAGGCGGTTGCGCGATATAAATAAAGCCGGCATCAATCAACGGACGCATGTACCGGTAGAACAACGTCAAGAGCAACGTCCGAATGTGATAACCATCGTTGTCGGCATCGGTCATGATAATGACTTTATGATAATTGGCTTTTTCAACGTTAAATTCTTCGCCAAAGCCCGTTCCCATTGCGGTAAACAATGAGCGGATTTCTTCGTTGGCGAGCACTTTATCCAAAGTCGCCTTTTCCACGTTCAAAATTTTCCCACGGATTGGCAAAATCGCTTGCGTCAGACGGTTACGTCCTTGTTTGGCAGAACCACCGGCGGAATCACCTTCGACGATAAACAATTCAGAAATGGCGGGATCTTTTGACGTGTTGTTCGCCAATTTTCCAGGCAAACTTGAAATTTCAAGGCCGGATTGCTTGCGCGTCATTTCCCGCGCACGCTTGGCGGCCAAACGGGCGCGTTGCGCCAAAATCCCTTTTTCAACGATTTGACGGGCGACCGTTGGATTTTCCATCATGAAACGGCTAAACGTTTCGCTAAACATCCGATCCGTCGCCAAACGCGCATCTGAGTTCCCCAATTTGGTCTTGGTTTGTCCTTCAAATTGCGGGTCTGGGTGTTTAACTGAGACCACGGCCGTCATGCCTTCGCGCACATCATCCCCGGTCAAACTTTCGTCTTTTTCCTTGAGTTGATTGTTTTTGCGGGCGTAATCGTTGATGACACGCGTCAACGCTGACTTAAAGCCGGTTTCGTGCGTCCCACCTTCGTAGGTGTTGATGTTGTTGGTAAACGTCAACAACTTATCGCGCACATCGCTGGTGTATTGCAACGCAACTTCAACCACGATGCCGTTTTCTTCACCTTCAACATAAACGGGTTCATCGAACAAAACCGTCTTTTTCTCGTTCAAATAAGACACATACTCTTGAATCCCACCTTCGTAAAAGAAAGATTCTGACAAAGGTTCGCTTTCACGGTTATCCGCAATTGAAATCCGCAAACCTTTGTTCAAAAAGGCTAATTCTTGCACCCGACGCCGTAAGGTTTCGTAGTTATAAATCGTTGTTTCGGTAAAAATATCTGCGTCCGGTTTAAAATGCACGACCGTTCCACGCTCAACAATTGGCGCTTCATCCAAAATCGTCATCGTCGTGTTCACGCGTCCCAACGCAAAGTCCATGTAGTAGGTTTGCCCGTCACGAATGACTTTGACATCCAAATGCGTTGACAAAGCGTTGACAACTGACGCCCCAACTCCGTGCAAACCACCAGAAACTTTATAACCGCCACCGCCAAATTTTCCACCGGCGTGCAAAACCGTAAAGACAGTTTCCAAAGCTGGTTTCCCAGTTTTCTTTTGAATATCTGTTGGAATACCACGACCGTTATCTGTGACGGTAATTGAATTATCGGCTTCGATGGTGACAGTAATGTGGTCAGCAAAACCGGCCAACGCTTCGTCAATCCCGTTGTCGACAATTTCCCACACCAAGTGGTGCAAACCTTGACTGGTCGTCGTCCCAATATACATCCCGGGCCGTTTACGAACAGCGTCTAGACCTTCCAGAACTTGAATTTGATCGGCGTTATAATCGCCGGCTTGCGTGTTGGTGTGGGCCGCATTTTGCACGGCGTCTACTTGATTTTGAATTTCTTCAGACATCAGCATTCCTTTCTTCTACGGTGATAGCACCGTTTTGAACATAGAAAATCTTAGGTTCTTTGATTAGTGAGCGTGCAACGTCACTTAAACTTGGGGCGGTGATAAAAGTTTGGACTTTATCTTGAATGGCTAGTAATAACTGCGTTTGACGGGTGGCGTCCAGTTCAGACAAGACGTCATCCAATAACAAAACCGGGTATTCACCCGTTTCGTCATACATCAAATCAATTTCCGCTAACTTGACGGCCAGCGCGGTGGTGCGTTGTTGACCTTGTGAGCCAAAACTGGCGACATCAATGCCGTTGACTTGAAACTGCACATCATCGCGGTGCGGACCAACCAACGTTGTGCCTTGCTGGATTTCGCGTGAACGTTGTTTGGCAAAAGCCGCTTGCAATTGTTCTTTGACGTCAGTGAGCTCATCAGACACCGTTACCGCCGTGAGGTAATGCACCGTTAGGTTTTCTTGGGGGGCAATCGTTTGATGAATGGGTTGCGCACTGGCTTCTAGCTTCGTCAAAAACGTCGTGCGCTGCTGCAAAAGTTCGGCCGCCACGTCAATTAATTGATCGGTCAACACATCGAGTAACACCGTGTCGTTGGCTTGTTTGAGCTGTAACTGTTTGAGGTAGGCGTTGCGTTCTTTTAAAATGCGCCGATATTGGCTGGCATTATAGAGATAACGCGGGCTCATTTGCCCAAATTCCATATCGATAAAACGCCGGCGCACTTGTGGTGCGCCTTTGACCAACGCTAAATCTTCCGGCGCAAACAAAATCACGTTTAACTGCCCAATATAAGCGGACAAGCGACTTTGTTCTAAATGATTGACGCGGGCGACTTTGCCTTTGACACCAAATTGCAAATCCAGCGGCACTTCACCAAATTGCCGTTTGATTCGGCCTTGAATCCGCGCTTCTTTTTGCTGCCAATTGATGAGTTCTTTGTCGCTAGAGGTGCGATGTGAGCGCGCCAGCGCTAAAGCATAAATACTTTCGAGCAAATTCGTTTTGCCTTGGGCATTTTGCCCTAAAAAAACATTCACGCCCGGCGCAAACTCTAACGTTAAATCGGCGTAATTGCGAAAATCATGCAGTGCTAAATTCAGCAACTCCATCTTAAACGATCTCAAAAACCCCGAAATTAGGTACTTCTACCACATCGCCGGGGTATAATTTTTTCCCACGCCGTGCTTCTGGTTCGCCATTTAATTGGACAGGATAATCCGCCAAAAAGTATTTGGCAGCGCCGCCCGATGGGATAATACTCTCTTCTTTGAGCAATTGCGTTAGCGTGATAAATTCGGTTGTTAATTGAACAGTTGTAGCCACGTGCGTCCCCTTTCGTTTCACTGTTTATTTTACGCCATTTTCGCACAAATTACAAAATTTTCCGTCAAATTCGCCGTTTGGCCGTTGGTAGACAAAAACATAGCAAAAGGCCTAAAACCGCGTCAACGTGATTTTAGGCCTTTTTTGTCAAAATTAGTAAGTGCGGACCGGCGTAATCAATTGCAAACGATCCGTGCTGTCGCTGTTAGCTGGGGTAATCGTAAATGGGCGCAAGTTGCTGGTGAATTTCAAATCCACATCGCCGCTAAACACGCGCAACGCATCGCGCACGTAATCAGGGTTGAATGAAATTTCCAAATCATCGCCGCTAATACCTTGAATCACCAAGTTTTCGTCAAATTGGCCGACTTCTTGCGACGTCACCGCTAATTTGGCGACGCCATTAGTCAATGTCAATTGCACGACGTTGTTGCGACTTTCGTGACTGACCAAAGCCGCCCGGCCCAACGTCCCCAACAAATCTTGGGCACCAATTGTCAAAATAGTCGTCGATTCATTTGGCAACAAACGATCCGTTTCCGGGTAATTCCCTTCAAGCAAACGTGAGTAGAACGTGGTTTCTGCTAATTGGAAGACAACTTGGTTGGCTGAAATTTGCATGCCAATCCGGTCTTGCCCTTCCAACATGCGGCCCACTTCGGCCAAAGCTTTGGCAGGCACGATAATGTCAGCTTCAACTTGACCATCAGCACCAGTCAACGTCACGCTACGTTGCGCCAAACGGTGCGAGTCGGTGGCAACAGCTTTGACTTGTTGACCACTCATTTGCAAATGCACCCCGGTCAAAACTGGGCGACTTTCTTGGGTTGAAGCTGCAATAATCGTTTGTTCAATGACATCAGCAAGTTGGGAGGCTGAAATTAGCAAACGTTCGGTGCCTTCAAGTTCCGGCAATTGCGGATAGTTGGCGGCATCTTGGCCGTTAATCGTAAACGATGATGATGCACCTGAGGTAATCACTGCGCGCAAATTATCCAATTTAACGTGCAATTCTTCACCCGGCAAAGCTTTGACAATGTTGCTGAAATAAGCAGCTGGCAACGTAATCGCACCAGGTTGTGCAATTGTCAAATCTGTATTGGCACTTTCCGTACTCAAAGTGGTTTCAATGGAAATATCCACGTTTGAACCGGTTAACGTCAAACTGTCATCATTGGCTACGATTTTCACGTTGGTCAAAATAGGAATAGTGGTCTTTGAAGAGATGGCGCGCAATACGTCATTTAAGGCTTTGATAAAAGCAGTTCGCTTAATCGTAAATTCCATGAGATCCTCCTGCCGTAGCGGCTTATAAATAATAGATTAATATCTAGTAATAGTAATAAGGGCTGTGAATACCGTGAAAAAGTGCGTCCAGCGTTGGCCTAACAGCAAAAATCGCTGTGTGATGACCTGTGGAAAACTTTTGGCAAGTTCGTGAGTTATTCACCCTTCTTGATATCGTCGGTTAACGCATCAATCGTTTCTTTCAAACGGTTATCACTTTCTAGTTTATCAGTAATTTTGGTGGTCGCGTGCAAAACGGATGCATGATCGCGGCCGCCAAAGGACTTGCCGATGTTTGGTAGCGACATATCCGTTAAGGTTCGTGTGAGATACATCGCGATGTGGCGGGCGTTGACGAGTTCTTTTTTCCGGTTTTTACTTTTCAAATCATCAACCGTTAACATATAGAAATCGCCGACGACTTGTTGAATGCGCTCGACGGTGATTTCACGATCAACCACGATTTTGAGATCGCCCAACGCTTTTTGGGCGGTTTCAATCGTGGGCGGTTGGTTTTGGAAACGCAACGCGGCTTCAACTTTTAAAAATGCGCCTTCTAGGACACGGACGTTGTCGTCGATTTGTTCGGCAATCCACGTCAGCATGTCGGTTGGAATTTCCAGCCCAGAACTTTCCGCTTTGTTTTGCAAAATCGCCACTCGCGTGGGCAAATCCGGCCGTTGAATATCCATGGCAATACCTTGTTCAAAGCGTGATACCAAACGACTTTCCAAATCGGGGATGGTTTTTGGCAGCTTGTCGGATGTCATGACGATTTGATGACCGGATTTTGTAATCGCGTTAAACGTGTTAAAGAATTCTTCTTGGATTTTGCCTTTGCCGGACAAAAATTGAATGTCATCGACCAGCAGCAAATCAACGTTACGATATTCGCGTTTAAAATTAGACGTCGCCCCTTCACCGGCGCGCAAACTGTCGGTAAACGCGTTAGTGAAATCTTCGGTGGTCACATATTTAATGCGCGCGTTGGGTTGTAATTTGGCCAATTCGTTACCGATTGACTGCATCAAATGCGTCTTGCCCAAACCAACACCACCATAAATCAAATACGGATTCCATTGGCGCCCAGGTGCTTCGGCTACGGCACGTGCCACAGCGGTTGCTTGTTGATTCCCTTCACCCACGACAAATGAATCAAACGTAAAATGTTCATTTAAATCTGATTCGCGAATAAAACCAGGCGCATTCACGACTTCGGCGGGCACGACAACGAGATCAGCCGTCTTTTTTAATTCTGGCTGCACAAAAGAACCGGTTTTGGCCACCGCGTATTTAACGAAATCCATGTTGTATTGATTGTTGGCCCAATGATTAATAATCACATCATCCGGCGCTTCCAATACCAACACGTCATCAGTCAACGTAATGGGCTTTAACGGTTTAATAAAGGTATCAAACGCCATTTGAGAAACGTTTTGATAAAATTCTGATTGGACTTGCGCCCATAATTCGTCTTTAGTTGTCACGGCAAATAGTCTCCTGTTCGTTCGGTCTGGGTTAGCGGCAAAAAATAGCGCCACACAACCAAGGGCATCGCTGCCACGAAACAAATCTAAAACCTATTTTAGCAAGTGTGCGCAAAGTTTTCCACAAGTATTTTTAGTGGGGTGTGTTTTTTGCACATGACGGGATAAAGATTCCCACAAGTTGTGGACGATTAAGCCTGCTTTTCCACAGAAAAAGCCTTTTTGACAACGAAATTCACAAGCAACTACTTGGAATAACAACATTTAGCGGCAGTTATTCACATTATCCACAGTTGTATGTTAACAACTTGTGGATTTGTGGATAACTTGTGAATGGTCTTGTGAACAAAAAGCGAACAAACGTTGTCCTTGCACAGGGTTTGGGAAAAGCGTGTGAATAAGACAAAGTGGTAAAGATTTGTTTAAGAACAGTAAAACGCCGTTAAGGCGTTGCAATCTTTTACTAGACGTGTTAAGATAATCATCGAATTGCAAAGATTTTGCAGGGTAAACTCGTATGATTGGAGGTGAAATCACATGAAGCGTACATTTCAACCTAAGAAGCGCCACCGCGAACGTGTTCACGGTTTCCGTAAGCGTATGAGCACAAGCGCCGGCCGTAAAGTATTGGCTCGCCGTCGTGCAAAGGGCCGTAAGGTATTGAGTGCCTAATGCGTAAAGGTCGCTGCTAATGCAGTGACCTTTTTTTGTCTAAAAAAGGCGTGTTAAGGTGCACAGGAGCAATAAGATGAGAAAATCATATCGCATCAAAAAACCAGAAGACTTTCAAAAGGTCATCAAGCGGCACCAGTCAGTGGCCAATAAATATTTTATTGTTTACCAATTGACACAAGACGCGCCGCATTTTCGGTTGGGTTTGTCGGTCAGTAAAAAAATCGGCAAAGCCCACGAACGTGTTTGGGTGAAACGGCGCATTCGGCAGACTTTTTTGGAGTTAAAGCCGGTGTTGCCCAATAATTTAGATATTGTGGTGATTGCGCGACCCGCCGTGGCGTTGCAAAGCCAAGCGTTCATTAAAGAACAACTCGTGCATGTTTTGCACCTCGCTAAAATTTTAGCGGATAATTGAGGATAAAAACGTGAAAAAATTTCAAGCTATTTTAGCAAAAATCGGTATTTTGCCGTTGGTGGTTGCTGTTGCCGCATTGGTTGTGATGTTTGTGGCGGCGGCAACAAGTCCTGTGCATGCGACTTCAAATGGTATTTGGGGGGCATTTGTCGCTTGGATGACCGATGCGATTGTTGGAGTTGCCAGTTGGTTTAACAACAGTTATGGTTGGGGAATCGTTGGTTTTACTTTGTTGGTGCGTTTCTTGATTTTGCCATTGATGATTTATCAATTAGGCGAAACCCAAAAAATGCAAAACATTCAAGGTCAATTGAAGGCGTTGCAACAAAAATACACGAGTCGTGATCAAGACACGATGTTATTGTTGCGTCAAGAACAACAAGCCTTGTATAAGGAAAACGGCGTGAATCCTTTTGCAGCCTTTATTCCAATTATTGTGCAATTGCCGGTTTTGTTGGCGTTGTACCAAGCTATTTTTAACTCAAAATTGTTGAAGTCTGGTAACTTTTTGTGGACGCAATTGGGGCATTTGGATCCGTACTTCATTTTGCCAATTTTGGCGGCGTTGTTTACGTTTGTTTCAAGTTGGTTGGCGATGAAGAGCAATCCGGATCAAAACGGGATTACCAAGGCGATGCCTTATATTTTCCCAGTGGTGATTTTGGTGTCAGCGTTGGCCGTGCCATCAGCTTTGGCGTTGTACTGGGTGGTATCAAACGCCTTTCAAATGGTGCAAACCTTGCTTTTGCAAAACCCCTTCAAAATCCAAGCTGAACGTGACGCCGTTAAACAAGCCCAACGTGATCGTCAACGTCAAGTGAACAAAGTTTTGCGCAACGCGAAACGCAAACGTTAAAAGTCGAGTCAATCGGCTTTTTTTTTGCCGTCAAATAGCGTATTATTAATTGAAATGTGAAATCAGAGGGACGAACAAATGAAGTTTATTAAAGAATGGGTTTTGCCGCTAGCGATTGGCTTGGCGATTGCGTTGATCGTGCGCACGTTTTTGTTTACGGTGGTGCGCGTTGACGGCACGTCAATGGAACCGAATTTGCAAAACAACGAATTGGTTTTTGAAAGCAAAATTTCCAGTTACACGCGCGGTGATGTGGTTGTGTTTGACGCAACTCACGAAGATCCAGCTAATGACGGCACGGCCAAAGACTACGTGAAGCGCATTATCGGCGTGGGGGGCGACACGGTGAGCTTCCAAGACGGCAAATTGTACGTGAACAACAAAGAAGTCAACCAAAACTTTTTGCCAACCGCGAACAAAACGACCGGTACAGCCGGTACGTTTGGCAACACGTGGAGCTTAGGCACGTTGTCAAAAAACGCCTCATGGCAAACAAAAGACCGCAACAAAGTCAAAGTGCCAAAGGGCATGTACTTTGTCTTAGGGGACAACCGTGCGGTTTCTAACGACAGTCGCACGTTTGGTTTTGTCGAAAAGCAACACATTTTGGGGAAAGTTTACGCACCAATCTGGAACACAGATGCAACGGCGCGCAAGAATATTAACAAGCAAGCTGATGACTTCTTTGTCAAATAAGCTGATCTTACGGCCGTTTGTTGCGGCTGATGAAGCTGCCGTTGCCATGATTTATTTTCAAAGTCGGGCACGGCATTTTTCATGGGTAAAAAAATTACGCCTCGCCGATTTTGCCCAAGCCACCCAGGGGGAAACGGTGCAAGTGGCCGAATTAGACGGTCAAATCGTCGGTTTTGCGTCGGTGAGCGAGTGGGACGGCTTTTTGCATTTGTTATTCATCAAGCCTGGCTTTGAAAGCCAAGGGATTGGATCGGCGTTGTTGACGTGGGCGCGCCAATTGGTGCATTTGCCGTTAACGCTAAAAGTCGTCGCGCAAAACACCGCCGCGCAACGTTTTTATGAACGCGAAGGTTTTGCGCTGATTGCGCGCAGTCCGCTGGCTAGTCCACCGAATTTGACTTATCAAGACGCACAAAAACGCCACTGATGTGGCGTTTTTTTGGTGGGCGTGGTATGATATTTTTAATTATTTAACTGGTAAAGGAGTTGGCCATGGCGGAATTAACGAGTCATACCTTGGATCATTTTTTAAATGACGTGCGTTTGATGGCGGAAAATCAGCGTGAGTTGCTGCTGGGCGACATTGTCAGTCCGTTGACGACCACGCAAGGGCATTTGTTGATGTTACTTGCACAAGGCGGCGCGCAAACCAACACGCAATTAGCCCACGAATTGCAAGTGTCACCGGCGGCGGTCACCAAAGCAGTGAAGAGTTTGCAACACATCGAACCGACTTTGGTCATTAGTCAACGTGACGCCAAAGACGCGCGGATTTTGCGCTGGGCGCTAACAGCCGTGGGGGCGCAAATGGCAAGCAATCACGCTGCCGCGCACGATCAAACGGTGGCCGCTTATGATAAAATGTTGGCGCATTATGATAACAGTCAGCGTGAGCTTTTAGGGCAATTTTTGACGGATTTGTCGTTGTGTTTACGAAATAATGGCGTGGATTAGCCGTTATTTTTTTGTGGCAGTGCTTAACTGGTTAAGGAGTTCAACATGATTTTAGTCGGTCAACAAATCGGCATGCGTTTTGGCAGTCGTTGGTTGTATCAAAATGTGGATTTTAGTCTGAAAAAAGGCGAAATTTTGGCAATTACAGGCGAAAACGGCGTCGGTAAAACCACGCTTTTACGGGCAATTCTAGGACAAATGGACCTCAGCGCTGGTGCACTAACTTGGCCCAATGGTCCGCAAAAAATGGCGTACGTGCCCCAATTTCGCCCGGAAGTCGCCCAGTTTGGGTTAACGATTCGGGATTTTGTGGCGTTGAGTTTTTATCGCGGCTGGTCGCCGTTTTTAACGCGCGCAGAAAAAGCGGCTCTGCAAGCGGTTTTGGCGCAAACGCATTTGCAAGACATTGCGGACCGCGGCATGGATACGGCTTCTGGTGGCGAGCGCCAACGCGCTTATTTGGCGCAGGCGTTGTTGCAGCAGCCGGATGTTTTGATTTTGGATGAAGCAACTGCCAACTTGGATCCGCAGGCCAAAATTACCTTGATGGACGTGGTGGTGAGCACGGGTTTGAGCGTGTTGATGGTCTCACACGATGAAAGATTGGTTGCCAAATACGCGCACGGCGTGTTGCAGTTGCGCGGAGAAGGGAGCAAATTTATCCATGTTTGAGTATGATTTTATGCGGCTGGCGTTCTTGTCGGGGACGTTGATTGCGGTGGTGAGCGGCTTTGTTGGCGTGTTTGTGGTGGCGCGCCGGTTGTCGTTTTTGGCTCATATCTTAAGTGAAATTGGGTTTGCAGGCGCGGCGTTTGGCTTGTTTATGAACTGGTCGCCGTTGCTGGGGATGTTGTTATTTACGGTGTTTGCGGCGTTTATGATTGGGCAGTGGAACCGGCTGGAGCAACGTTCTGAGGCACTGATTTCGGGCGTGAGTGCGGTGGCGATTGGTTTGGGCGTGGCGTTTTTGGCTTTGTCGTCTAAAAGTGGGAGCGCGGCGACGAGCATTTTATTTGGCTCAATTTTTAGTTTGAGTGCGCAAAATGTGTGGGAAGTCGTTGGTTTAACGGTGCTTGTGTTGCTGATTGGCGCATTGTTGTTCCGGCGTTTGCGCTATTTTGCCTTTGATTATGCGACCGCACAATTTGCTTTGCAGGGCGTCGTGGCTTTGGAAATGATCTTTTTGTTGCTGGTGGCAGTCAGCGTGGCAGTATCCGCGCAAATCGTCGGTTCGTTGCTGATTTTTATTTTAATGACGTTGCCGGCGAGTGCGGCGATGCGGTTAGGCAAGAGCGTCAACCAAATTTTGGCGCTGTCGATTGGCTTTGCGCTGTTTGGCGTTTGGAGTTCGCTTGCGCTGTCTTACTGGCTGAATTTGCCGGTCAGTTTTTTCATCGCTTTGATTGAAGCGGCGATTTATTTTGTCAGTTTAGCCAAAAAAAGCACGCGTTAACGCGTGCTTTTTTAGTATTCTTTTTTAATAACTGTGTGGAATTCAAATTCATCCGGTACGTGCCGTGAAATCGAGTATTCAAAGGCCGCGCCCGTTGACAAAAAGGCGGTTTGCGTCATTTGAATTAAATGATCGTTGCCCTCGACACATAATAAATCCGCTTCCGTTTCGGTTGGTACCGCACCGGTCACTTGAATATTGGCCGCATTAATCGTCAAACCCAGCGTTTGCGTGATGTAATCATAAATGGATTTTTCCAAAATCGCTTCCGATAACCCGGGAATCAGCAAAATCGGCATGTACGTGTATTCAATAATCGCCGGGCGCCCATCAAAAATCCGCAAGCGGTTAATCCGATAAACGAAATCCGTCGCGTTAATGTTGAGTAAACCGGCCAATTCATCCCCAGCTTGCATCGTATCAAAGCCTAGCACGCGCGTGGTGAGGTTTTGCCCGGCAAAGCGCCGACTTGTCCCGCGCAAGTGTTTGGGGTTGGTCAGCGACGAATCAGAGGCTTTGACGGTGTCTGACACAATCGTACCAGCGCCACGCCGACGGGTAATCAACCCTTCGCGGCTGAGAATATCCAACGCTTTTTTGATGGTGATGGCACTTGTGTCATATGTTTCAGCGAGTTTTGGACCGCTGGGCAACATTGATCCACGCGCAAAAGTACCGTCACTAATATGTTGTTTAATGGCTTGATAAATGGCGATGTACTTTGGTTCCGACATACGTGTTACTCCGTTCTTTGTTACATTATAAGCCAGTTTTTAGCGCAGTTCAAAACCTTTTTTGGGGAAAGTTAAGTTTTTTCATCACAAAAGTATATACTTTTAAAAACAAAAGTGTTATTCTTTTATTTGTTAATTGAAAGCGGTTACACAAGTGAATGAAAAAGGAGTTATGTGTTATGAACACATGGATTAACGAAAAAGTTGTGCCACGCGTGATGAAATTCGTGGCGACGCGACCAATTGTGTCGTTGAAAAATGGAATGATTTACTCAATTCCATTTATCATTATTGGGTCAGTTTTCTTGATTTTGGGGAATTTGCCCGTGCAATCTTGGGCAGACTGGGTCGAATCGTCTGGTTTGAAGGTCTTCTTTGGCCAAGCTTATAACGCGTCATTTAAATTGACGGCGATGATTGCAGCACTTGGTATTGCGTACACGTGGGTCAAAGACGAAGGGTACGAAGGGATGCCGGCGGCTTTGACGAGTTTGATTTCATTTATTTTGTTAATGAATCAAAGTGTTGTGGCGCCTGAATCACAAGAAGTTGTTGCCAAAGCGTTGAACATGGAAACGTTGGGCGGCAAGGGGATGGTCGCGGCCATTATCATCGGGTTGCTGACCGGATGGATTTACACCTACTTCTTGAAAAAGAAGATTACGATCAAATTGCCGGATTCAGTGCCGGCCAACGTAGCCAACTCATTTACGGCGTTGATTCCGTCATTTGTGATTATTTCTGGTTCGTTGGTTGTCTTCATTTTGTTTGAAATTTTTGGTCACACGACGTTTGTGGACTTTATTTATTCAACGATCCAAATTCCTTTGCAAGGGGTGACGGATTCGTATGGTGGTGTGTTGGCAATTTCTTTGTTGGTACCTGGTTTGTGGTTGTTCGGCGTGCACGGTGCGGCGATTATTTACGGCGTGATGTTACCAATTTTGACTGCCAACTCAAATGCTAACGCGGAATTGGCGCAACAAGGTCAATTAGGTTTGGAACACGGTGGTCGCATTGTGACGCTTGCAATGATGGACAACATTATTGATTTGACGGGTTCCGGCTTTACAATTGGCATTGTGGTCTTCATGTTATTCTTTGCGAAATCAACGCAAATGAAGGCATTGGGCCGCATTGAAGCCGTGCCTGCGATCTTTAACATCAACGAACCCATTTTGTTTGGTTTGCCGTTGGTGATGAATCCGTTGATTGCTGTGCCGTTTGTTTTGGTACCGTTTTTGGCGGGAACGTTGACTTACTTTGGCCAACTTTGGGGCTTGTTGCCGTTGTTTAACGGGGTGGTTGTGCCTTGGACAACGCCAGCCGTGATTTCTGGTTATTTGATTGGTGGTTGGGAAATGGCCGTTTGGCAAGCGATTTTGTTGGTCATCTCGGTATTGGTTTACTTCCCATTCATGAAAAAACAAGACAGTATTTTGTACAAACAAGAACACTCAGCATAAAGGAGCGGGCGGATGACATTAGGTTTCAAAGAGGGATTTTTGTGGGGTGGCGCGGTTGCGGCACACCAAATTGAAGGCGCGTGGGACGTTGATGGCAAAGGGATTTCGATTGCGGACGTGTCATTAGCTGGTGACGTGAAAAACCCGCGCCAACTAACGGATGGTGTCATTGAAGGCGGAAATTACCCGAACCATCGCGGCATTGATTTTTTTCATACGTACAAAAACGATGTGGCGTTGATGGGCGAATTAGGCATTAAAGTTTTCCGTACATCAATTGCTTGGACGCGCATTTTCCCAAACGGGGATGACGACCAGCCAAACGAAGCGGGTTTGCAATTCTATGATGATTTATTCGACGAATTATTGGCGCATGGGATTGAGCCGGTGATTACGTTGAGTCACTTTGAAATGCCGTATGCCTTGTCGACCAAATACGGCGGTTGGGCGGATCGTCGTTTGATTGATTTCTTCGTGAAATTTGCCGAAGTGGTCTTTAAGCGTTACCAAGGCAAAGTCCGGTACTGGATGACGTTTAACGAGATCAACAACCAAACTAATTACACGTCGGATCGGCATTTGATGCAAAATTCTGGCTTGTTGCACGTGCCCGAAGCCGATAAAGAACGCACGATGTATCAAGCATCGCACTACGAATTGGTCGCCTCGGCCAAAGTGGTGCAACTCGCGCATGAAATTGATCCAAATTATCAAGTTGGGTCGATGATTGCTTTTGAACCGTATTATCCAAAAACGTCCAAGCCACAAGATATTTTATTTGCGCAACGCGCGATGCAGGCGCGTTCTTGGTGGGGTGATGTCCAAGCGCTGGGTGATTATCCGCAGTGGTTGACGCGTCATTTTGAATTGAATGACTGGCAAATGGATATCACGACGGAAGATTTGGCGACGTTGCAAGCTGGTACCGTGGATTATGTCGGGTTCAGTTATTACATGTCGCACGCCACCCAAGCGCCAAGTGAGACGCTTGGCGACATGCACTTTGAGCAGGGGCGTGATAACATTGATAACGATTATTTGACGAAATCTGATTGGGGCTGGCAAATTGATCCGGTTGGTTTGCGTTATTCAATGAATTGGATGACGGATCGCTGGCACAAGCCGCTGTTTATCGTGGAAAATGGCTTTGGCGCGTACGATGAATTGACGGCCGAACATGAAATTCATGATCAATACCGCATTGATTACTACCAAAGTCATTTAAGCGAAGTCTTAAAAGCTGTTGAATTCGATGGTGTGGACTTGATTGGGTACACGCCGTGGGGCTTCATCGACTTGGTGTCGGCCTCCACTGGGGAAATGAAGAAGCGCTACGGCTTCATCTATGTGGATCTTGACGACATGGGACAAGGAAGCGGCGCACGCTACAAAAAAGATTCATTTGCGTGGTATCAAAACGTGATTGCGACCAACGGTCAAAGTTTGCGAACAACTGAAGAGTAGGGAAGTCAGCCGTTTTGGCTGGCTTTTTTGTTTGAGTGTTATGTAAGCGCTATCTTTTGATGCGTGATATACTAACGATATCGAATGCAGGCTGTGTAAGTTTATCAAAGGGAGAAAATGATGCTGGATTTTGAGTTGTTGCGTCGTAATGGTCAAGTGATTGGGGTGGTGTTAGGTGATGAAAGTTTTCCAGCGAAAAATCAGCTGACCGAGATGATGCGGGTGCTGTTGGCTGGGAACTATGCGGTCAGCGAGCAGCCGTTAATTTTTACCGAAACGGGAATTGTGATGCAGGGTGAAACGCCGTTTGCGCCGATTAAGCAGCTGACCATTGGCATTGGTCGGGCGGTGGTTGGACCGTATTTTCAAAATGCGTACTGGACGATTTTACAATTTGATTTGACGAATGGTGAACGAGTGATTTATTCGGTGCGCTCGTTGGCTTTGTTTTTGGCATTACCGACTTGGTTAGCGGAGCGTGGTTTTGATTTCCCAATCGAAAATGAATTTTCAGCATTTTTAGACGCCGCAGATTATCGGGAGTTGGAAAATCGCTTGAATGAGGGCGGCTACGAAGCTCAAATTAAGCGCTTAGGCTACCCTGAGATGCTGGTATTACCTTATACGATTTAACTAAAATAGGCAGTGATGCCTTTTTTATTTGGTATTGTTTCACGTGAAACAATGGTAAAATAGGACGTAAATAGGAGGCGATGGCATGAAAATCACGATTTTATCAACCAGCGACACGCATGGTTTTGTGGCTGCGACGGACTTTACGCAGGCGGGCGATTTTGATGCGCCGTTGGGTTTGGCGCGCGCTGCAACGGTGATTAAGCGCGAGCGGGCGAAAGCTGAGGCGAACGGGGATGTGGTGTTGGCGATTGAAAATGGTGATTTTATTCAAGGATCGCCTTTGGCGGCTTTTGTGGCGCAAAAACGACCAGAATTTGCGGATGTTTGGGATCAACTTTTCCATGAAATTGGCTATGACGCGCGGGTTTTGGGTAATCATGAATTTAATTTTGGCGATGATTATTTGACGCGGGTGCTGGATTCGGCGGATGTGTTGAATGCGAATTTGTTGAATGATGATGGCGAGTCGTTTTTTGGTGCGCCGTACCGCATTATTGAGCGTCAGGGTTTGAAAATCGGGGTATTGGGCTTGACGACGGAGTATATTCCGCATTGGGAACACCCGGAAAACTATGTGAAAGTGGCAGAATTTGCTAACCCGCGTGTAATGGCGGAACGCTATTTGCCTGAATTGCGTGCGCAAAGTGATGTGGTGGTGATTGCTTATCATGCGGGATTTGAGCGGGATTTGGACAATGGCCAACCGACTGAAACACCGCGTGGTGAAAACCGCGGTTATGAGCTGATTGAGCAAGTGGGTGGTTTTGATGCGCTGGTTACTGGGCATCAACACCGCCAATTGGCGGGCGTTTTGCATGACGTGGCGCTCACGCAACCTGGGCACAAAGGCAGCCATGTCGGTAAAATCACACTAACGATTGAAAATGGCGAAGTCGTAGACCGATACGCGGAATTGATTCCGACTGCGCCATTTCCGGCTGATGAAGCGGTTTTGACGTTGATTCAACAGGCACAAGCGTTGGTCGATACAGATTTGGATCAAGTGATTGGGCATTTGACGGCGGACGCGTCGTTTGTTGATGCAAATGCTGCCCGGCGGGGCAATCATGCGTACATTCAACTAATCAACCAGATTCAAGCCGAAACGATGGGCGTCGATGTGGCGGGCACGTCGTTATTCAATAATTTTTTGACGGGATTCAAACAAGAAGTGACCAAACGCGATGTCGCGGTGAACTATCCGTACGTTGAAACGTTGTCCGTTTTGCGATTAACCGGTGCGGATTTGCGGGCGGCTTTGGAGCAAACGTCGGATTACTTTGTTTTAAATGACGCGGGTGATGTGGTACCGAATCCGAGTTATGTTGAACCAAAACCGCAACACTACAATTATGATTTGTGGTCAGGCATTGATTATACGATTGATGTGGCCCAGCCAGTCGGTTCGCGCATCACGTCATTGCAGTATCACGGGCATGATTTGGCCGATGACGAAGAAATTGACGTGGCGATGACGAGTTTTCGGGCTGTGGGTGGCGGCGATTATCACATGTTCACGGCGGATAAAATTTTGCGAACTGACGAACGCGAAGTGGTCGACGTGATTGCTGATTATTTGGCTGCGCATGATGTTGTTGACGTGCGTGATGCGGGGAATATTCGGGTGATTAATAGTCAGCGCGTTTAAGTGTTTTTATGGTAAAATGACGATATCAAAGCTCGATTTTAGGAGAAAGACAAATGACACAAATTCCGCTTGCACAAACGGCTGATCATGCCGTCGTTAATTTTGAACTGAATCAACTCAATCGCCACGGCATCATCGCGGGGGCAACGGGAACCGGGAAAACGGTGACGATGAAAGTCATGACCGAAAAGCTTGCCAAAGCAGGTGTGCCAGTCTTTTTGGCTGATATCAAAGGCGATCTGGCGAGTTTGAGTCAAGCTGGCGACGTCAATGAAGTGCATGTGGCCAAGCGCGTGGCTGATTTTGGCTTGACGTATCAACCAACGGCTTTTCCCGTGCGCTTGTGGGATGTTTTTGGCGCGGCTGGTACGCCAATTCGGGCAACGGTGGAAATGATGGGGCCGTTGTTGTTAGCGCGGATTTTGGATTTGAATGACACGCAAGAAGGTGTGTTGAATGTGGCGTTCAAAGTTGCGCAAGACCACGCGTGGCCGTTGATTGATTTGAAAGATTTGCAGGCGTTGCTGGTCGAAGTTGGTAACCACGCCAAGGATTACACGACGCAATATGGCAATGTTTCCAAGGCGTCAGTTGGGGCCATTCAACGGAACTTGTTGGTGCTTGAACAGCAAGGAGCGGCGCAGTTCTTTGGTGAACCGGCCATTGATGTGACGAATTTCTTCGCGACGGACGCGCAAGGTTTGGGTGTGGTCAATATTTTGATGGCCAAGCAATTGTTTAATGCACCACGTTTGTATGCGACATTTTTGATTTGGTTGTTGAATCGTTTGATGACAACGTTGCCGGAAGTCGGTGATTTGGACAAACCAAAACTGGTTTTCTTCTTCGACGAAGCGCATTTGTTATTCAAAGACGCCAACCAAACGTTCATCGACCAAGTCGAAAACACGGTGCGCTTGATCCGCTCAAAAGGCGTCGGCGTCTTCTTCGTCACGCAAAATCCAGCGGATTTGCCAGCGACGATTATTGCGCAGTTGAACAACCGCGTGCAACACAAGTTAAACGCGTTCTCGGCCAATGATTTGAAAGGTGTGAAAGCTGCGGCGAACACCTTCCGCATCAATCCAGATTTGGATGTGGAAGCGGCAATTGGTGAGTTGGGCACCGGGGAAGCTTTGGCGAGTTTCTTGGGTGAAAACGGCGAGCCGGCGATGGTTCAACGCGCCTTTGTCTATCCGCCAGAAAGTTCAATGACGGCTTTGGTTGACGTGGCAATTCCAGCTTTAATCGCTCAAAACCCCTTTGAAGTGACCTATCGCACTGCTGTGGATCGAGCCAGCGCCTATGAAACCTTGAGCGCCAAAACTGCTGATGAAGCAGCACAAGTCCAAGCGGCACAACAAGCAAAATTGGACGCCACAGCAGCCAAAGAAGCGGCGCGGGCCCAAGCCGCCGCTGAGCGTCAAAAAGCCAAAGAAGAACGCGGACGACGCAATGCCCTGCCTAACAAATTAGCGCGTCAAGTCGGTAATCAAGTCCGCACGCGCGTGGTTGGTAGCATCATTAGTGCTGTGTTGAAAGGTATTTTTGGCCGGAAATAAGCAAATTAAACGCGCCAGCCGGCGTGTTTTTTGTTAGAATAGAGTTAGTGAATTTGGAGGAACGGTGAATGTTTCACGTGAAACATCGCACCAAAAAAATGATGACAGAAATTTATTTGACAGGTGACCGTCCTACTGGGAAGTTGCACATGGGCCACTACGTTGGTTCCTTGAAAAACCGCGTGGTGATGCAAAATTCTGGGGAATTTGACCCGTATATTATGATTGCCGACACGCAAGCGTTCACCGACAACGCGCGCGACCCGCAAAAAATCCAACGCTCATTGACAGAAGTTGCTTTGGATTATTTGGCGGTGGGCATTGACCCTGCGAAATCAACGATTTTTGTGCAATCACAAATCCCTGGTTTGGCAGAATTGACGCAATATTTCATGAATTTGGTGAGTGTTAATCGTTTGCAACGCAACCCAACTGTGAAAGCGGAAATTCAACAAAAAGGTTTCGGTGAGTCTTTGCCGGCTGGCTTTTTGACATATCCGGTGTCACAAGCAGCTGACATCACGATTTTTAAAGCGACCAAAGTGCCGGTCGGTGACGACCAAGCGCCGATGATTGAACAAACTCGGGAATTGGTGCGCTCATTCAACAACGCTTACAACAGCGAAGTTTTGGTGGAACCAGAAGGTGTGTTTGCGCCGGAAGGACATGGTCGTATTCCGGGCATCGACGGCAACGCCAAGATGTCAAAGTCTCTGGGCAACGCCATTTATTTGTCAGATACAGCTGATGAATTAGCCGCCAAAGTCAAGCAAATGTACACGGATCCAACGCACATTCGCGTCGAAGATCCCGGTCATGTCGAGGGTAACGTGGTGTTCACGTATTTGGACATTTTTGATCAAGACAAAGCGCAAGTGCAATTGTTGAAAGATCAATACACGGCCGGCGGTTTGGGCGACATGAAGTTGAAGCGTTATTTGATGGAAGTTTTGGAAGCGGAATTTGCACCGATTCGTGAACGGCGCGCGCAATACGCGCAAGATATTCCAGCCGTTTTGCGCATGTTGCGTGACGGCAGTGAGCGCGCTAATGCGGTCGCGGAAGCCACAATGGCTGAAGTGCGTCATGCGATTGGCGTGGATTATTTTAAAGATTTGTAAGCAAAAGCGTATCGTTGGGTGCGCTTTTTGATTTGACGTTAGAGTGGGTCTAAGGTGTATGATAGAGGCAAGGAGGATTTTGACATGAACGATTTTCAATTTCAAAATACAACAGATATTCGCTTCGGTAGTCAGCACATTGACACTGAATTGCACGGCGCCGTGGCGCAATTTGGTCACAAAGTTTTGCTGGCCTACGGTGGCGGTTCGATTAAGCAATCCGGTTTGTACGAACGCGTGCTAAAAGCACTTGGTGACGATTTGCAAATCACAGAATTGAGTGGCATCGAACCCAATCCAAAAATTGATTCGGTCCGCGCTGGACAAAAATTGGTTCAAGAAAACGACATTGACGTGATTTTGGCCGTTGGTGGTGGTTCCGTGATTGACGCGGCCAAAGTCATCGCCTCGGCCAAATTCTATGAGAGTGATCCATGGGATTTGGTAACGGATAGCCGCAAACGTCAACAAATCGACCAATTGCCTTTGGTAGACATTTTGACGTTGTCGGCCACCGGGACCGAAATGAACAAGGGATCAGTCATTTCTAATCCCGAAACCAACCAAAAGTTAGGTACACAAGGCCCAAACACGCCTGCCGTTTCATTTTTGGAACCAGCATTGACTTATTCAGTGTCACCATGGCAAACGGCGGCTGGTGCGATTGACATCTTCTCGCATTTGACGGAACAATACTTCGACCAAGCGCCCACTGACATCGGTGATGGCATGATTGAAGGGTTGATGCGTTCTGTTATCAAATGGGGACCGATCGCGTTGGCAACACCAAATGACGAAGAAGCACGCGGGAATTTGATGTGGGCGTCAACGTTGGCATTGAACGGTTTGGTGCGCAGCGGTAATCAAAACGGCTGGACAGTGCACCCAATTGAGCACGAATTGTCTGCCTACTATGACATCACGCACGGTGTTGGCTTAGGCATTTTGACGCCACGTTGGATGAAGCGCGTGTTAAGCGACGCCACGCTAGCCAAGTTCGCGCGCTTTGGGCGTAATGTTTGGCAAATTCAATCAGATGACGACCAAGTTGTGGCGGAGCAGGCTATTCAAGCGACGTACGATTGGATTAAGTCACTGAATGTGCCGACGACTTTGCCAGGTGTTGACATTCAAGATGACACACATTTTGCTGCGATGGCGCAATCAGCGGTCAAAATTGGTTCATTAGACAAGGCCGCCTACGTGCCTTTGTCTGTTACAGATGTGGTGGCGTTGTACGAGACATCCATGACAACAGATGGTTTTGAATAATCAGGAAAACACTAATTTCGGTTAGTGTTTTTTATTTGCTAAAAATAAATGTATCATGTAATATAGTACACGTGAAACAAATGCAAAGGGGAAGTGCAAATGGAAAACGTGGTCAAGGTGCGCGGATTGCGCCAAGTGTATCAAACAAAGGGCGCGCAGGATTATGAGGCGCTCAAAGGTATTGATTTAGACGTCCAAACGGGGGAGTTTGTGGCAATTATGGGACCGTCAGGTTCTGGAAAATCGAGTTTGTTGAATGTGTTAGCGACGTTGCAAACGCCCACCAGCGGGGAAGTTTTGGTCAATGGGCAAGACATTACGCGACTTAGTGACAAGAAATTAGCTCAGTTTCGAGGGGAAACGCTGGGATTTATTTTTCAAGAATATAACTTGATTGAAAGTTTATCGGTGTATGACAATATTGCTTTGCCGTTGGCGCTGCAACATTTTCCCGCCCCGGAAATTCAAACGCGCGTTAATCAAGTCGCGGCATTGTTGCATTTGACGGCGCAATTAGACAAATTCCCAACCGCTTTATCGGGCGGGCAAAAACAACGAGTTGCAGCAGCCCGGGCCTTGGTTCATCAACCCAAATTGATTTTTGGTGACGAACCAACTGGGGCGTTGGATTCAGCCAATGCGCGTGAAATGATGCAATATTTGGCGGATATCAATGAGCAGTCTGGCATTTCGATTTTGTTGGTGACGCACGATGCGTTCTCGGCTAGTTTTGCACAGAAAATTCATTTCTTGCGCGACGGTCAAATCACCGAAACACTCACGCGTGGTTCGCAGACACGAGACGCATTTTACGGGCAAATCTTAACGATGCTCGGGAATTTTAACGCGTGAGGTGACGGCTGATGATGACAAAATTAGCATTTGCGACGCTAAAATATCGGCGAAAAGACTTCGTGGTCTTGTTTACCGGTTTGTTGGTGGCCGTGGCAATCTTTGCGATGTTTAGCACGTTAGCGCATAATGAGGCGTTTTTGAAAGGCAACACGCCGCTGGGCATGATTGTGTTCATTTTTTACTTTGGGCAGGTCTTGCTGGGGGGCATGACGCTGGTTTATTTGAATTTTGCGAACCGTTTTTTGTTGCAATTGCGGCAACGCGAATACGGTTTGTTGATGATGTTAGGCGCTACCAAAGGCCAAGTCGGTCAATTATTGCTACGCGAAACGTTACTCATCGGCGGTGTTTCGCTGGTGTTTGGTAGTTTAATTGGTGTTGGTTTAAGTTGGCTGGCTGGTCAAATTTTAACGCAGCTTCTGCACACGCCGTTGTCCAATTGGCAAATCATCAACGGCGATGGGCTGCTGGTGACCGTTATTTTCTTTGTGGGTGTTTTTCTGCTCAGCGGTCTGTGGAATAGTTGGCGTTTGCATCGCACTAATGTGCAACAATTGCTGGTCGCAGATGAACAAGCGGAAGCTTTGCCGAAATTCACGCCGTTACAGGCGATTTTGGGCGTGGCGGGCATCGTGATTTTGGTGGCGAGCTTTTATGTGCTGGCCAGCGTTAAGCACACGGGGATGTTCGGTTTGGTCACGGCAACGATTTTGAATGTGCTAGGAACGTATTGGGTGACGAGTGCGGCTTTGACACTGATTTTGACGCGTTTGCAACGATTGAATGCCAGTTATCATGGGTTACGGCGTTTTACTTTGGGGCAATTGTTGTTTCGTTTGGCGGCGTTCAAACGGATTTTGACGATTGTGACCGTGATGTTTGCCCTGGCGTTAGGCGCGTTGAGTGTCGGCCGTGGTTTTCAGCTGGTCATTCCGTTGTATACGAACAGCCAAGCGGCTTACACGTTGAGTTTGCATGAGCCTACTGCCAAAGATGCGCGGCGCGTGGCCGAATTAACGGGGAAAGTGACAAGTCAGACCTATCATTACAAAATCAATGAGCAAGGTTTGGTCAGCTGGCGCGCGTCGGAATTTGACGCACAGCCGTTGCCAGTCGTGCAGGGTGATCCGCAAACGATTTTGGCATCTGGTCATCCTGAGCGCTATCACCGAACTGTGACCAGTGCTGGCTTGGCCAAGCAGGACCGGTACTTGCATGACTTTAGCTGGCAAACAGCTTTGAATTATGACAAAAAAGCGCAAGTGGCGTATCTTAACAAAGTCCGTGAACCACAACTGCTAACCGATAAAAAATTCAGCAAAATAACTGGACGCACCCGCACCATACAGTTGCTTGAAGTGGTAGATGTCGATGCGAACCGTGCTGTTTTGGACAAAATCAGTGCGGCCCAAGCGCAACGTTTGGGAGTTAAAACCATGGATTTGGACGGGGCTTATCCGTTCCAAAGCCTGCTGACGACGTTGTATGGCGGCTTGGAATTCTTGGGATTCTTCCTGGCCATCGCCTTTTTGATGATGTTGGCTAGCACCTTGATGTTCAAAGTGTTGAGCAATGTGGCGTTAGATGCGCGCCGTTATCATATTTTGACGATGATTGGGGCGAGCCGTGGACAACGTCAGCGCGCTTTGCTTCTTGAAATCGGCGTAATATTTGCGACACCACTGATTCTGGGTGGCTTGGATGTTTACTTTGGTTTGCCTGTGTTTAAGGAGTTCTTGCCAAATCCGTATTTGGGGTTGCCGAGCGCGGTTGTGGTGATTGGTGGTTTGTACGTGGCTTACTATGTTTTGACGGTTTGGTTGTATCAACGTTTGTTGCGTCAAGCGCAACGTCAAAATTAAATTTTATCATTTTAATCACATTTAATTTTTATTTAATCTCGGCGCGCAATAATAAGAACATACCCAATAGCAATACCAGCCGCAAGGTTGATATTCTCCTCAAAAAATTTTTCATTCTCTGGCAAAAGGTACCTGGTGACAGGTACCTTTTGTTTTGGTGTGAAGACTGGTAGACTAGTAGATTGTAGGATATTAAAGGAGGAAACGTGTTGCAGGGTTCGGCACGCTACTGTGGAAAATGGTTGCACGAAAAATCGCTTCGCGATTGTCCGCACAGCCACCTTCCACTCCGCGTCCCGTTTCGGCCTACGGTCGAAACCACCCTTCCACACTCTAGATAAATTATGACACCAAAACAATTTTTTGATCTGGTTGAAATTCGCGTGGTGATTCCTAGCGTTGCGCCTTTGTTGGTAGGTGCGCTTTATGCGCCGTGGGCGTATGGGCATTTCAATTTGCTGAACACGTTGCTGATGTTTATTGCCGCGATGAGCGTGCATTTGGCGGTGAATACATTTAACCGTTATGAAGATAACAAACGGCAACAAGAAAATGAATTTTTGCGCGAAGAAGCTCGGGGTGAAGCCATCACGGACAAACAAGTGCTGTACGTCGCTGTTGTACTCGCCGTGATCGCCATTATTGCCGGCATCATTGTGGCGTTGCGCACCGACTGGATTACGTGGGTGATCGGCATTGTCAGCTTCTTGATTGGTTATTTTTATTCTGCTGGGCCAAAGCCGATTACCAACACACCATTTGGAGAATTCTTCTCCGGGATTACGATGGGGTACGCCATTTTCGTGGCGCAAGTTTATGTGAACACGCAAATTACGTTGAGTGGCATGATTTTGTTGCAATGGTTATTGGTGAGCTTGCCGTTGGTTTTGACGATTGGGGCAATTATGTTGGCCAACAACATTGCTGATTTTGATGAAGATCAAGCTAACCAACGCCACACGCTGGTTCATTATTTGGGCTTGGGACGCGCAAAAACGATGTTTATTGCGTGGTATGTCGTGAGCTTCATCTCGATTTTGTTAGCGATTGTTCTCGGTTGGTTGCCGTTGACGAGTTTGGCAGTTTTGGTTTTGTTCCCGATTGTTTTGACCAACGCGCGTAAATTCACGGTGAACCCAAGCAAACGCGAAACGTTTATCTTAGCGATTAAAAATTTGGTTTTCGTGATGTTGGGCATGGCCGTGACATTAGTCTTTGCTTTAATTTAATCAAATGCGCTGCAACTGAGTTGCGGCGCATTTTTGCTAGGGGGAAATATGCTATACTATTAAGAAATACCGGGAGGAGCCATCAATGCGATTAGCAATTGTTGACCTCGGCAGTAATTCGGCGCGCATGGTTGTCGAAGAGTTAAATGCCGACGGCACGTACAAAGAATTGATTCGCCGCAAACAAGACACGCGGATTGCCCAAAATATGGGTGAAGAAAAAATCCTCAAGCCAGAGCCAATCGCACGCACGATTGCCGCGCTCAAAGATTTTCAAGCCGTGTACGCTGATTATCACGTCGATGAAGTGCGCGCAATTACCACAGCGGCGGTACGCGAAGCCAAAAACCAAGCGAATTTTCTGGCAGCTGTTGCCGCACAAACGGGTTTGCAGTTCCAAGTTTTGACTGGGGATGAAGAGGCCTACTATGATTATTTGGGCGTGACGAGCACGCTTGCGGTGCACGATGCGGTGATTTTGGACACGGGCGGCGCGTCGGTGGAAGTGATTGCCGTGCGAGATGGTAAGAATTTGGCGCAAGTTAGTTTGCCGTTTGGTGCGGTGAATTTGTCGGAGCGGTTTGAACTGGCTGATGACATTCACGCCAAAAATTTGTTGGCTGCTAATCAACACGTGCGTGATTTGTACGAATCGCTGGACTGGTTGGTGAGTTTGCAGCAAGTGCCGGTTGTTTTGCTGGGCGGTGCGAACCGTTCTTTGGCCAAAATGAACCGCAGCGCGACGCATGAAGTCAACACCGACCAAATTCACGGGTACGAAATGAGTGCACACACGATTACCAATTTGTTCGCCGAATTGATTCGTTTGCCACGTCATGAACGCGAAAAGTTGGCTGGTTTGGATAGCAACCGCGCCGATATCATTGTCAGCGGTTTGTTACCGTTGGTCAATTTGATTGAAATCGTGGCCGCACCAACCGTGATTTTTTCAGAAAGCGGCGTACGCGAAGGATTGATTGCAGAGGTTTTGGCAACACATGGCTGAACAAAAATTTTATCAACTAACGCCGCAACAACGGCGCGCTCAGCTAAATTTTGATGATTCCGCCATTCCGGTGACGACGCAGCCAACCAGCCAATTAATTGAAAATTATTTGGGTGATTTCGCATTGCCGCTGGGGGTTGTGCCGAATTTGATCGTGGACGGACGCAGTTTCGTGGTGCCGATGGTCACCGAAGAACCCAGCGTTGTTGCCGCGGCAAACAACGGTGCCAAGCATCTAAACGCAGGCGGTGGCGTGCAAACAAACGTTACCCAGCGTGACATGATTGGGCAATTATTATTTGAAGGCGCCTCAGCAGAAACACTAGAGGCGTTCATTGTTTCACGTGAAACACAGTTATTTGCCCGCGCCAAAGCTGCGCATCCAAGTATCGTCGCGCGTGGCGGCGGTTTAAAATCACTACGCGTCCGATCAGTTAGCGACACACAAATGAGTGTTGATTTTGTGGTCAACACGCAAGATGCGATGGGCGCAAACATCGTCAACACGATTGGCGAAGCGTTGACGCTAGAATTTGAGGCGTTTTCTGAGCAGTTGCTGGGTGTGATTTTGAGTAATTACGCAACGGAATCGCTGACGACTGCGCGTGTTAGCGTGCCGTTTGCCGTGCTTGGTGGACGTGAGGTGGCGCAGCGAATTGCGGCGTTATCACGCTTTGCGGCTAATGATGTTTATCGGGCAACGACGGAAAATAAGGGCGTGTTTAATGGTTTGGCCGCGGTTGTTTTGGCGACTGGCAACGATTGGCGCGCTGTAGAAGCGGCTGGTCATGCTTATGCGGCTCGCGATGGCCAATATCGGGCGTTGACGCGCTGGTGGGTGGCAGATGATCAGTTGCAAGGCGAATTGACTTTACCGTTGGCTTTGGGCACGGTGGGCGGCTCAATTTCAGCTTTGCCACAGGCCAAAGCAAGTTTGGCATTGTTGGGCGAACCAGACGCACCGACCTTGCGCAGTGTGGTGGCGGCCATTGGTTTGGCACAAAATTTAGCGGCGTTAAAAGCGATTGCCAATGGCGGCATTCAGCGTGGCCATATGCGCATGCAATATCGGGCGTTGGCGCTTCAAATCGGGGCGACGAGCACGGAAGTTGACGCCGTGGTGGCACAATTACAAACGCACCCGGTGGTCAATGAAGCCGTCGCGCGCGAAATTTTAGCAGAAATACGGAAATAACATGAATACAAAATTACAAAGTTTATTGGACGCCGTGAATGGCGTTTATCCGGGTGAAGTGTTGGTACGCGTCGGCGCCCAAGCAAAAGGCGAGTGGCAGCCGGGAATGGTTGAGCAATCTGTTTTGGGCACGCGCTTGTTGGTAGAATTGCCGGACGCGACAGCAGCTGATTTTCAAATTGGTGACAGCTTGTTGCAAATGCTGTTGAGTTTTAACAATGCGGTGCCCCAGATTTTCTTTGCGCTGACATTTAATGAACAAGCACTCGACGAGCAGCTAATTGCTTATGCGACGCGACTTTATCAAACGGTGATGCACGCCATTACGTATCCTGAATTGGCAAAAAAAGACTTGTTGACCGCGGATGTGAAACAAAGTTATCTAGCGGGCTTGCAAGCTGCCATCACGCCTGAAACTGGCGACATTGATGATGAAAGTTTGTGGCGCTTGGTGCATTTGTTAGACGCACAAGTATTATTTGCCAAAGACAAGGCCGTTTTGGCGGACTTGCAAACGGCCTATCCGTTGGCGTTTAAAGCGAGTGCGGATTTGATGGCGCCGATTTTAGCCGAAGACTTGACCCAAGGCCGTTTGGTACGCAAGCGCATCGTTGGTTTGTTTGCGGGTGTGGATGATGTTTTGACGAGTTGGGGTAAACCAACTTTGAACGCACGCGAATATGTGACGTTGAGCAGTGTGTTTTCTGAGCGGCAATTGAGTTTGCCGGTGAAGCAAGTGTTTGATATTTATCATTCGGAAATGTTGGATTTCCGCACGCAAGCACGTGCTTTTGTCGGTTTGAATAAATCAGATCACCAAAATAGTTTCGCGGTTTCCGCACCGACTGACGGGCAATCGCCTGCCTTTTTCACGGAATTATACGCCTTGACGGTCAAAGAATTATTTGAACAATTGGGCTTGCCATATATGACACGATAAAAGACGCAACGGAAAAGTTGGGCCTTTTTTGTTTCAAGTGGCGCCAAAATATGTTAATATATGTTGTAAATAACATATAAGGAGCCACCATGGCACACGACCACATGCACAATTCAACGCCCGCGCAGACGCCGTATTTAATCGGCGCCGGTTTAAACACGGCTTTCATTATTGGTGAGATGATTTTTGCCAAAATCGCGCACTCGAGCGCGCTTTTTGCGGATGCCTTGCATAGTGTGAGTGACGTGGCGTCATTGTGTTTGGCGTGGGCGGCCGTGGCTGTTTTTGGCATTAAAGCTAGCAGTAAGCGCACGTACGGTTGGCACAACACGACGATTTTGGCGAGTTTCGTCAATGCGGTGTTGTTGCTGGTTGCGGTGGCCGTGATTTGGTGGGAAGCGGTGGCCAAATTATTGGCTGGCGGCGCACCGACGCAAGGTCTGACCGTGATGTGGGTGGCGTTGGTTGGGATCATCGTGAACTTTGTGGCGGCTCGATTTTTCAGTCATGACAAAGATGATTTGAATGCGCGCGGGGCGTACGTGCATTTGCTGGCAGACGCTGGGGTGTCAGTTGGCGTGGTTGTTTCGGGTTTGTTAATCAAGTTGACGGATTGGTATTGGCTGGATCCGGTTGTGTCGTTGCTAATTGGTCTGATTATTATCGTCACATCATGGGACATTTTCAAACAATCGTTGAATTTGTTGGTAAACGGCGTGCCTGCTGGCGTGGATGAGCCGGCCGTGGCGGCGTTTTTGACGGCCCAAGAGGATGTGTTGGGGATGCACGACTTGCACATTTGGGGTTTGTCGACGACTGAAGTGGCGCTGACCGTGCATTTGTTAGTGCCCGCTGGCAAACAACAACAGGTTTTGGATGACATTACCGCCCAATTACAAAGGCGCTTCCACATTCAACACCTCACCATTCAGGTCGAAACCCAAAAACCAAACCACGAATATCACACGATTTAACCTTTACAAAAACTATGCACAAATGCCCTTTTAAGGGCATTTTTTTGCTTGCATTATTTTTTTGCAAGGTGTATTCTATTTTATGGCCTTAGAATTTAAGCGAGGCTAAAATCGAAAATCGCGCGGTTAGCTGTATGTGATAAGCTCATCATGGGGGCATGATGTGAAAGTTTTTATCACGGACTGTCTAACAGGCGCAACGTAGTTCTGCAATTAGTGCACACGAAAAGGGGAACGTAGTTTATTGATTGTAGGACTCCGTTGAAAAGGAGGATAAAAATGAGCGAAGAACGCAACTTGGGACAACGTTTTGACGCAGAAATCGTCGGCACAAGTCTTGAAGACGTGAACGGCACCGTGGAAGTGCCGCAAGGACAAGGGTTCTTAAAAACGTTGATGGCGTTTAGTGGACCGGGGGCTTTGGTTGCCGTTGGGTACATGGATCCCGGTAACTGGATTACCTCAATTTTGGGTGGTGCGCAATATCACTACACATTGATGACGGTGGTCATCATTTCTGGTTTGATTGCGATGATGTTGCAATACATGGCCGGCAAATTAGGGATTGTGACGCAATTGGATTTGTCACAACAAACACGGGCGCGCACGGGTAAAAAGGGTGGTTTTGCTTTATGGATCATCACCGAATTGGCCATCATGGCGACTGATATTGCTGAAGTTATCGGGTCGGCGATTGCCATTCACTTGCTGACAGGGTGGTCAGTTTTGGTGGGTGTGTTCCTGACCGCCTTTGACGTGTTGTTGCTGTTGTTGTTGATGAAGCTTGGTTTCCGTAAAATCGAAGCGATTGTCATGACATTAATTGGGACGGTTTTGATCATTTTCGTTTACTTGATGATTCGTTCTAATCCAAACTTTGCTGATGTGTTGCAAGGAATTATTCCTTCAGCCGCTGCCGTGAGTACGCATTCTCCAGGGGCCGGCATTGATTCACCTTTGACAATGGCCTTAGGGATCATTGGGGCAACGGTGATGCCGCACAACTTGTACTTGCACTCATCAGTTTCACAAACACGTAAAATCGACCACAAAGACACGTCAGCCGTGAAAAACGCGGTCCGTTTCATGACATGGGATTCTAACTTGTCATTGGGTGTGGCAACGATTATCAACTCAATGTTGTTGATTTTAGGTGGTGCTTTGTTCTTTGGGCACGGACAAGAATTGTCAGCCTTTGGCGACTTGTACAACGCTTTGAAAGACAGTAACGTGGCCGGGGCGGTCGCTTCACCTGTTTTGTCAACGTTGTTTGCGGTTGCTTTGTTGGCTTCTGGTCAAAATGCCACAATTACGGGTACGATTACCGGTGAAACGGTCATGGAAGGGTTCATTCATTTGAAGGTTCCCCGTTGGTTGCGTCGGATGGTTACGCGTGGTTTGGCGTTGATTCCGGTTTTGGCCTTTACGATTATTTACGCTGGGGATGAAGGCAAGTTAGATCAATTATTGGTCTACTCACAAGTCTTCTTGTCAATTGCTTTGCCGTTTGCCATGATTCCGTTGATTTACTACACGTCTTCTAAGAAAGTCATGGGTGAACAATTCGTCAATCCTAAGTGGATGGTGGTGTTAGCGACTGTTGCGGCAGCAGTTTTGACGGTGTTGAACTTACAATTAATCTGGCAAATGGTTGCTAGTTTCTTCTAAGCAGGAAAGAGGTAAGCGATATGGTAGCTCCGAAGCAATTCAAAACAATTTTGGTGGCGGTTGATGATTCAATTCAAGGCGAAAACGCTTTGGCTTACGCCATCAGTGAAGCACAACAAGACGCTTCTGAAAAATTGATTATCTTGTCAATTTTTGAAGAAGGTGACATGGACGCGGTGGACGCGTTGGATTTGGACATGGTTCGTGAAGCGCAAGCTAAGTTGACCGAACAACTCCAAAATTACAAGCAAATCGCTGAAAATGCAGGGGTGGCAAACGTTGAGATTTTGTACTTGGACGGCAAAAGCGCCGGCAAAGTCATCGTCGAAGAAGCGATTCCCGCAACCAAAGCGGATTTGGTCGTGGTTGGTGCGCATTCAAAGCAAGGTTTCTTTGAACAATTGGGTTCACAAGCAACTTACGTGGCGCGTAAAGCCAACATTTCTGTCATGGTTGTCCGTGATTTGGAAACGAATTAATAAAAAGCTCACCAATCTGGTGAGCTTTTTTGCTAAAATTAAGTTATGACAAAGACAGAAATCAGTAAAATTTTAGGTGACACGCTTTTTAACACGACGTGGGACGGCTATGTTCATCCGTTGCGCATGCGCTTGATGACGTTTGGCTTTTTGCTGGGTGTGGTTTTAGCGGTGGCGGCGTGGCGTTTGTTGTACAAACGTTGGCGCCCGCGGTTTGGTGATTTGCCGGCGTTCTTTTTGAGCATTCTGAGCGGTACTGTCATCGTGCTGGCTGTGACGTTTGCTGGGCTTGGCATCAGTCAACTAGCGTCGCGTTCACAGCCCACGGTGGCGGGTTATTTGCATTATATTAACAAAGAAGCGACGGATCCATCCTCACAATACGCCGCACGTCTGCTTAAAGATCATGAAAAATGAGTTCCGTCAGAGACTCATTTTTTTAGTGCCATTGCCACTTGGCGTTATCGTGTAATTCTTGGGACTCGCGTAACCGATCCAAATTTTTGTGTTCGAGCCAATGCCGTTGCAGTTGTAAAAAGGCAAGCTGTTCTGAAGAATTGGCGCGTGCTCTGGTAATCCACGTGACATATCCTTGGGTAGTTGGCTGTGCTTGTGTTGGTAGGCGGGCGATTTGGTAGAAAAGTACGCCTAAAACAAGCGTGCCAGCGATGCCGTAGAGCCAAAATTTGGCAATGTTGCGCCAATGATAATTATGTTGCCGATGAAATAAAATAGTCGTCGTCATCGAACTAATGAAAATTGATAAAATCACGGCCACGATAATCCCGACAAACGCATAGGGATGCAGATAACTGTCCCACGTCGTGTTAAAAAGTTGCCGGCCGATAATGGTTTGTAGTTGTTGTTTATCCATGCGCTATCTCCTTGATTTATTATAGCAAAATAAAAAATGAGTTCCGCAAGGAACTCATTTTTTCGTTTCAATCATGTCAACGGTGCCATCTGCGCGTCCGACGACGATGTGATCAGCGATGTGCAAGAACAAACCGTGTTCCACCACGCCGACCATTTGGGAAAGTTCGGCGGCGATTTTGGCGGGTTCGTGAATGTCGCCCATGTACAAATCTAGCAAGTAATTGGCGGTGTCCGTGCGCACCGGATTGCCGTTTTGGTCCAAACGCCATTTGGGGTTAAAACCTTTGGCGGCAAGTTTTTTGGCGAGCTGTTCAGAACCGTAAGGAATCACTTCCACCGGCAAATATTGGGTGAGTTTTGGCACCATTTTGGATTCATCCACCACCCAAATATTGTGCGTGGAGTTGACGGCCACAATTTTTTCCCACAACAAAGCCGCGCCACCGCCCTTGATTGCAGCAAATTCCGGGTCGATTTGGTCAGCACCGTCAATCGTCAAATCAATGTGGTCCACATCGTCGACGTTGTACATCGGAATGCCAAGTTTAGCTGCGGTTCGTCGGGTTTTTTCCGAAGTCGGTACGCCGATAATCGACAAATTCTCGTTGGCGACGCGTTGGCCGAGCGCTTCAATGACGTAAGCAATCGTGGATCCGGAACCAATTCCGACCACCATGCCGTCTTTGACGAACTGAGCCGCGCGATAACCGGCGGCCTTTTTTTGATCAATTGCATTAGACATCAGCTTGTAACTCCTTGTAGGTCGGGCGTTTTAGGAAGGCGGATTTGGCAAATGAGCAACGCGGAATCAATTGCAAACCGTTGGCACGCGCGTCATTGACAAACTCATCCAAAATTTTGCCACCTAAACCACGGCCCTGAAAATCCGGTTGCACCAAAATGTGATCAATCGACAAAACACCGGGCCGCTCCTCATGAAAAATCAACGTGGCCACGTCGTCAAGCGTATATTCAGTTGCGGATTTTGTGAAGTTCATAGGTCTATTATAACTTTTTTATGGATGAGAAAACAGTTATAATAAAAGAAATCAATTGAGGAGCGAATACATGACACGAGGATTTGAAGTAGTAAGCAAGTATGACGGACAAGGCATTAACCTGCCCGCGCGCACGACGACGCATGCGGCCGGCTATGATTTTGAAGCGGCGGCGGACATCGTGATTCCTTCCGCCTTGAGCAATCCTTTTTTCAAAGGCTTGAACGTTTTTGCTTTGGGCAAATTAAAAGGCATTCGCGATAACGAAGAATTGCAACAGATTTTAAAGCCGGTTTTGGTGCCAACCGGGATCAAAGCTTACATGGGCGACAGCGAATATTTGCAATTGGTGAGCCGTTCATCAGCTCCAATCAAGAAGCGTTTGATGATGCCAAACGCCGTTGGAATTGTTGATGCAGATTACTACAACAACGACGGCAACGAAGGGGAAATTTTCTTCCAATTCATCAACTTTGGTCTAAAAGATGTCACCATCAAAAAAGGTGAACGCATCGGGCAAGGCATTTTCTTGCCATATTTGTTGGTGGACGGGGATGAATTAGCGCAAAAAGCCTTGCGTAGTGGTGGCTTTGGGTCGACGGATATTTAATTTATGCACGTCATTTTTGTTAGACATAGTGAACCTGATTATACGATGTTGACAACGCAAGATTGGCGCGATTTTGGGCGGGACTTGGCGCCTTTATCAGCGAACGGACGACGTTTGGCGCAACTGGCGGCCGAAAATTCGGTAATTGATACGGCGCAAATTGTCATTAGCTCATCGATTACGCGTGCGTTAGAGACCGCAACTTATTTAGTGCGCGATCGCGACGTGCCGTTAGTGGTGGAACCATTTTTCCATGAATGGCGACCAGATGTGAAGAATTTAAATTACACCGAAGCGACCGTTAATCAAGCCTATGAAGCATTCTGGGAAAATGACGGTGAATTACCGGCGGATGCACCAATCAGCTATGAAACACGCGCACAAGTTCAGGCAAGATTTTTAACGGCTTTGGCTAAATATCAGCAGTACGAAACGGTGTTAATTGTCACGCACGGCATGTTAATGCGTCAATTTATCCCGCAAAAACAGATTGATTATGTCGATTTTTTAGAAATCGACATCAGTTTTTAAACGAATTGACATCGTCGGTGCACAAAATTGCCACATCACCTATGTTAGACTAGCAACTAATCAAAAGGAGTTTAGCATGTTAAAAAAAGGAATGATTGGCTTATTGGCAGTGATTGTTTTGGCGCTGGGTGTCGTTGTTGGGAATCAAGTGACCGATTTGTCACAAGAAGCTAGCAGCATGAGCACGTCGGAAACGACAACTAGCAGTAATTCCGTGTCATCAAGCAGTACGACATCAGAATCAACGTCGACCTCAAGTTCAATCACGGTCAAATCAGAATCTGATGCGCAAAACAGCGGTGATACGTCAGCGACAACGTCATCAGAAGGCAAAAAAGGCAAAATCACCAGCGCCCAAGCAGCTGCCGAATGGCAAATGGCTCTGTTGAAAAAAGCCGGTAAAGACAAAGGCCGCTACTTATATCAAGCCGTCGAACGCAAAGTCGGCGTGTACGAAGTGACAGTGTCTGATAAAAACGGTCGAATCGGCGTTTATCAGGTTTTGGCTGACGGGACATCGAAATTGAAATCATCACATTAAAACAGGTCGCAAGACCTGTTTTTGTTTGCGTAATTATTCTATAATGAGAATATTATTAAAAAGGAGATTGGCGATGGTGGATGAGCGCAATGATCTTGTTATCCGTGGTGAGCAGCAGGATTTTAAAGTTCGTGTGAGTGGTATTTTGTTGGATGAAGCTGGCCGCGTGGCCGTCAATGTTGATCGTTACGAGAATTTTGTCAGTTTGCCGGGCGGAAAAGTGAAATTCGGTGAAACCAGTCAGCAAGCAGTCGTGCGGGAGTTTTCCGAGGAGATGGGACTTTCGGTGAGCGCGACGCGCTTAATTGCCGTAGTGGAAAATCAGTTTAGCTATCGCGGCAAATTATCACAAGGCATCGAGTTTTATTGGCTGGTGGAAGTCTTAGCAACAGAAAAATTCGCACGTGATGGTTTAGAACAAACGGTGATTTGGCGGGAAACAACGGATTTAGAAGATTTGAAACCAGCGGTTTTACGGGCGATTTTAACAGATTTACCAACGGAAACGTTACATTTGGAGAATAAACATGGTTGATAGAAAAATAGCGGTTTTAGCAGATGTTCATGGGAATTTAACCGCGCTTGAAGCGGTCATTGCTGATGCTAAGAAAGCTGGTGCAACTGAATTTTGGACGCTGGGCGACATTGGCACTTATGGACCCGGAACGGTTGAAAGTTATCGCTTGTTGCAAGCCGAAAATACGACGGTCTGGCTACAAGGAAACTGGGAACATCGGTATGTTTTAGCGGAAAAAGGCGAATACGGCACGGATTTTGAATCGGGAAAAGAAGTGGCTTTTTTGAACTGGATGCAGCGTGATTATGCGGCGTTTAGCCAATCAGAATTAGCGTTCATCCGTGAATTACCGACGACACAACAAGTGACGGTTGGTGAGATGACCATCAATTTATCGCACAACACGCCATTCACGAATCAAGGCGATGAGCTAACCGGCACCAATCCACAAGCTAATTTTGCGGTGCTCTTTGACACGCCGGCTGATTTGGCGATTTATGCGCATGTGCATACGCCTTTGATGCGGCTGCATCATCGTGATGAGCTGGATTTTTCGGGTCAACGCATTTTAAATACTGGCACGGTTGGGCAAGCGACCGATGTTCGCGCCGCTGGGCCGACGGCGCAGTATTTGTTGTTGACGTTTAATGAAATTGGCTTGGCCAGCACGGATTTCCGCCGGCTTGTATTCGATGGTGAACGCGAAAAACAGCGCGCTTTAGCCGCCCAATGGCCGTTTGCTGACTCGTATATCAATATGTTAGCCGGCAAATACAGTTTGGCGCCGGAAGATTTAAAAGGCGTCGCTGATTGGCCAGCTTTGCAAGCCAATGCGCGTGCATTTTTTGTGGCGTTAGGGCATGAAATTAGTTGATGGTAATTTGTTTACAAACTAGACCGAACATTTGTTTTCTCGTATAATAAAGAAAAAGATGGATCGGAGTTGGCAAATGGATTTTGCGATCAAAAATGGGACGCTCTATTATGAAATAGATGGGCAGGGCACGCCGATTCTGTTTATTCATGGGATGGAACTAAATATTGACAGTTGGCGCGTGGTGACGGAACCGATCTTGGCGGAGACGGCTTTTCAGCGGATTTATGTGGATTTGCCGGGGATGGGCGATTCGAAATTTGATTTATCGGTGGCAAGTAGTGATGCGATTTTTGATATTTTGGTTACTTTCGTGCAAACGGTTATTGGTGAGCAGCCGTTTTATGTCGCCGGTCATTCGTATGGCGGATATTTGGCGTGGGCGCTAGCTGATGCATTTGGTGAACAGGTTTTAGGACAATTTTTGAGTGCACCGGTTGTAACGGCGACGCATGCGGCCCGCATTTTACCTGCACATCAGGCCGTTGAATTGCCGGATTTACCAAATGAAGTTCGGTCGGAAAAATGGTTTGATGACTTTGCGATCACGATTTATCGCCACGAACTTGCGCAATGGCGGTTGTTTGCACAAGCGATTATTCCCGGCGTTGAAAAGTTCGATGCGACGTTTGAACAAGCGTTGGAAGCAGACTATGTTTTGCAGCAAGAAACACGCTTGAAGACAACGCGCACGTTTGTGCCGACGGTCATGTTGTTGGGACAAGCGGATGTGGTAGTTGGGTACGCTGAACAATTGGCGTTGGCGCGCCAGTTCGCGCATTTGGATGTTGTTTTGTTAGCGGAGGCGGGGCATAATTTGTCGATTGATCAACCGGACGTCTTCGCGTTTCATTTGAAAAAGTGGTTAGGAATTTAAAAAGTGGCAAAAGTAAAAACACAATTTATCTGTACAAACTGTGGTTTCACATCGGCGCGGTATTTAGGGCGTTGCTCGAACTGTGGTGAATGGGGTACGTTTGTTGAAGAAAAAATTCAAGAACCAGCTAACGATCGCAAGTCACGTGTGAGTTTGGACGGCCGCACGGCTAAAGTTGAAAAAATTAGTGACGTCACGACCGAAGAAACCGCGCGTGTGCAAACGGATTTGCAAGAATTAAACCGTGTTTTGGGCGGTGGCGTGGTACCTGGTTCGATGGTGTTGATTGGTGGTGACCCGGGCATCGGCAAGTCGACGTTGTTGCTGCAAGTTTCGGGCCAATTGGCTGACAAAGGGCGCGTCTTGTACGTGACCGGAGAAGAAAGTTCGCGCCAAGTCAAATTGCGCGCGGATCGTTTGGGCGTTGGCGGTGAAGATTTTTATTTGTACCCAGAAACGGATATGGTCGCCATCAAACAACAAATCGATGACATCCAGCCGGATTTTGTCGTGATTGATTCAGTGCAAACGATGCAAGAACCCGATGTCAGCAGTGCGATCGGCTCGGTTTCTCAAATTCGTGAAGTCACGGCCGATCTGCTTCAGATCGCTAAAACCAATAATATTACCGTCTTTATCGTCGGGCACGTCACCAAAGAAGGGGCGATTGCTGGGCCAAAGATTTTGGAGCACATGGTTGACACAGTGCTGTATTTCGAAGGGGATATGCACCATAGTTACCGGATTTTGCGCGCCGTGAAAAACCGTTTTGGGGCGACCAACGAATTGGGTATTTTTGAAATGCGCGATGGTGGTTTGCGCGAAGTAGCGAATCCGTCGGAGATTTTTTTGGAAGAACGCTTGGACGGTGCGACTGGTTCGGCGGTGGTGGTCGCTTTGGAAGGTTCACGGCCGATTTTGGTGGAATTGCAGGCTTTGGTGACGCCGACTGTGTTTGGAAATGCGCAGCGTACCGCGACTGGTTTGGACCGCAATCGCGTGAGTTTGTTGATGGCGGTTTTGGAAAAGCGTGCTAATTTATTGTTACAAAACCAGGATGCGTATTTGAAAGCGGCGGGTGGCGTGAAGTTGGACGAACCAGCGATTGATTTGGCCATCGCCGTCGCGTTAGCCAGCTCGTACCATGACAAACAGACGCGCGCCACCGATGCTTTCATCGGCGAACTCGGCCTGACGGGTGAAGTGCGCAGCGTGTCACAAATCGAAGAACGTTTGAAAGAAGCCAAAAAACTTGGCTTCAAGCGCGTCATTGTGCCAAAAAACAACTTGCACGGCGTGGATTTTCCAGATGGCTTATACGTAGCTGGCGTAACAACGTTAGCCGAAGCGTTGAAAGTCGCATTTGAGTAATATTGCGCGCCATTTGATATAATCAAGATATCATACAGAGGTGTGCCATGACCAAAAAATACACGGATGAAGATCTATTGGAGACGTTGAGCAAACCAGTTTTGCGTGTGGGAGAATTCAGTTCTACCAAACGGATTTTGGTGCTGATTGGCTTGGTGATTGTGGTTGGGATTGTTGGCTTGATGCTTGGGAAATGAAAAAAGCATCTTCAAGGAGTAACCTAGGATGGAAGTAGAAGGCACAGTCGCGATTATACAGGGAGTTTGGTGGTCGCTTACTGCCAACATCATCAAAGAAAATCGTTATCGAGAACGTCCGGCACATTGGTTCAAAGTAACTTGGGTTTGGCTGCGCTTGATCATTTCTGGGTTGGTTGCTTATTTTGGTGGTAAGCTCGCAATATGGATAATGAATGGTGGCGGAAATTTTGAAGATGAGTTACTTGTCAAATGGGTGGTGATCATTGGGCTGTTAGTAACGGTGCTTTTCATGTTGATTAGTATTTGGCGAAATGTGCAGATGCTATGGCGGTATTATACGATTGAAAATGCCCCAACTCACCCTGAATATGAAAACAGTGTATTGCAAACACAGTACAAAACCAGAATGGAACGTCATAAAAACCGCTGAAAATCAGCGGTTTTTGTTGTATACTGGAAGTCAGAGTATTTTAGATTTGAAAGAGAGTTGACACATGTCAGACAAAATTCGTGTGCGTTATGCACCTAGCCCAACGGGGCATTTACACATTGGAAACGCCCGTACGGCCATCTTTAACTGGTTGTTTGCCCGCCACAATGGCGGTGAATTTATTATTCGGATTGAAGACACCGACCTTGCGCGTAACATTGAAGACGGCGAACGCTCACAATTGGATAATTTAAAATGGCTTGGTTTGGACTGGGACGAAGCGCCTGACAAGCCAAACGCCAAGTACGCGCCTTACCGCCAAAGCGAACGCAAAGATTCTTATCAAGTTTACATTGATGAACTTTTGGCCAAAGGTTTGGCGTACAAATCTTACAAAACAAGCGAACAATTGACGGCGGAACGTGAAGCGCAACAAGCCGCTAAGCAAGCGCCACACTACGTTTACGAATACGAAGGTTTGACCAACGAAGAACGCGAAGCGAAGTACGCGGAATTTGAAGCGCAAGGCTTGAAGCCGGTGGTGCGTTTCCGTGTTGACGATGACAAAGTTTATGCGTGGGATGACATTGTCAAAGGCCGGATCGAAATTGGCGCCAAAGAAGTTGGTGGCGACTGGGTCATTCAAAAAGCGGACGGCATGCCAACGTACAACTTTGCGGTGGTGGTGGATGATCATTTGATGGAAATCTCACACGTTTTGCGCGGAGATGACCACGTTTCTAACACGCCTAAGCAAATGATGATCTACGAAGCTTTGGGCTGGGATGTGCCAAAGTTTGGCCACATGGCGTTGATTATTAATGCTGAAACTGGCAAAAAGTTGTCAAAGCGTGATAACAATGTGTTGCAATTCGTGGAGCAATACCGCGAATTGGGCTACCAACCACAAGCGATGGTCAACTTTATTGGTTTGTTGGGTTGGTCACCAGTCGGTGAAGATGAAATCTTCTCTTTGCAAGAATTCGTTGAAATGTTTGATGAGAAACGTTTGACCAAAGCCAACGCTAAGTTCGACCAAAAGAAGTTGGAATGGATTAACAACCAATGGATGCGTCGCGACAAGGAAAAGGTGATGCCACAACTCATCAACGAACTGGTGCAAGCCGGTTTGGTGAGTGAAGCAGACGCCGTTGCTAAAGCGGATTGGTTGGCTAAAGTCATTGAAGTTGCGGGTGTGGACGGGATTTCTTACACGAAAGAAATCGTTGAATTGGCGCGCAAACCCTTCTTTGAATTGAGCGACATCACGCCGGATATGGTGGAATGGTTGACCAGCGACGAGGGGCGTGCGGTCTTTAACGCTTGGGAAGCGCGTTATGCCGCTTTGCCAGCTGATGCCAAAGCCGCCGATTACATGGACGTGATTCGTAGCATTCAAACGGATTTGGAAGTCAAGGGACGCCCTTTGTGGAACCCAATCCGAATTGCGACAACGCACGAAGTGCAAGGACCAAACTTGCCAGAAATGTTGGAATTGTTTGACAAAGACCAAGTTTTGGCAACAATGGCTGCTGTGCGCGAACAATATTTGAACTAGAAAAACGGCCGAATAGGGCCGTTTTTTTGTTGCGCAACGAGCAATTGCGTGCTTTATAATGAATAAATGGCTATGCTGAAATCAGCTTAAACAACCGGAGGTGAACAAATGACGGAAGACTTGAGTTTAGGCGAGAAACTGTTACAGTTTCGCAAAGAAAATAATGTCACGCAAGAAGAATTGGCGGAGTATTTATTTGTGACGCGTCAAGCGGTGTCAAGTTGGGAACGCAACGTAACCACACCGGATTGGAACACGTTAGAAAAAATCAGTGCTCGTTTTGGAATTGCGATGGAAGTTTTGGTCGGCCAACGACGCGCCGTGCCAACGAAGAAGGAGGATTTGCAAATGGCAGATGCAAAGGAGTATGACAAGTATGCTGAAGAATATCAGGATTATCTTAAGTCCAAATTCGCACAATATGCCGGCACTAAATATGATGTTGCAATCGGCGTGTTCTATGGCGCAGCGCTGTTTTTGGGCGTGATTGTGACGCTGGTACTTGGATTTTATGCAACACCAGCGCACACATGGGCTGATTGGGGGATTGCAGCGTTATTTGGTGGCTTGAGCTTCTTATTTATCGGGCTGCTGTCACACGGGGTGATTACATTGTTTAGCAAAGAAAACGGCCGGTAAGGGCCGTTTTTTTGTTACAATTGGGGTATGAAATGGGAAGTGGCAGAATTAGAGGATAATCCGCGTTACGTGGGGTCGCGGGCGTTTGTGCGGGCGTGGCAAAAACAGCCGCGTAAACGGCGTTTGGATTGGTTGCAGGCGCAATGGTTACGTGGTGCAGTGGTTTTGCATCCGCGCGTTGGTGCGCCGCATGCTGGTTTTTGGCATGCGTTGAGCTTGACGGTGCAACGCGAAGTGGCGGATTTTTCGGATCGCCCGCACGATGATCAGCTGGCGCGGTGGTTGCACGAGATGCGCTATGTGTTGAGCACGCATTTTGCCGACTGGGTGCGAATTTGGTTTGACGGTGCGTCGGATGCGGACAAATTAGCGGCGTATTTGGCGCGTGTGGGGCGGTTGCATTACGCGCTGGCTGAATCGGCGCGCTTGCATCAAAAATTTGACCGAAAAACCGGACAACTTGCGTCAGACGGGGCGAATTTGAAAGTGCTGGTGCGCTTCCATGCGGAATTTATTTTGTCGGCGCAGGGGGAGTTTTTGCTAGTTGATTTGGCAAATATGGTCGCGCCTACGCCGGGAAATTTGAACGGCGCGAGCTTTAATTACGGGCAACGCAACGATTGGCGCGGCGTTGACAAACCCGGTTGGCACGGGCGTTTAGACGTGCTACCGGTCTTTGGCTTTGACGGCGAGCGCAAACAAGCTGGGCGCGGTTATACCACTTTTAGCGTGGCCGATTGGCCAAAACAAGCGTTATATCAAAGCTGGTTGCAACACCGCCGCGACTTTGCGCACTTAATCAAATCAAAAAAACACCGCTAGGCGGTGTTTTTTATTGCACAGGATTCAAAGGTTGGCCATCTTTGAGCGCAGCCAACACGTTATCAACAGCGGCATTGCCCATGTCTTCCAACGTTTCAATCGTTTGAATGGCGATGTGATTGGTGATGAGCACGTTGTGTTGCGCCGTTAACCAAGTGAGCTGGTCATCGTCGGCGTCGACCACATCCAAGCCGGCCCCTGCCAAACGATCATTTGCCAAAGCGTCAATCATCGCAGCCGTGTCGACCAAACCACCGCGCGCCGTGTTAATCAAAATAGCGCTTGGTTTAAGCAGCGCAAAGCGTTCAGCTGACAACATGCCGTGCGTTTCTGGTGTGTCGGGCACCGTGAGCGATAGCACGTCTGCGCGGCGTAAAACGTCTTCTAAGTCCGTTACTTGGGTGGCAAAATCACTTGGTTTTTCTGAGCGATTCCAGTAAATCACTTCAGCACCAAACGCGTTCACAAAGTGACCGTATTGTTGCGCGATGTCGCCCCAACCGATGATACCAACGGTTTTGCCGGCGAGATAGTGACCAACTTGCACTTTTGGTGGCGTAACGCTGGTCTGCAAATTATCGCGGAACTGGCGTAACAAGGCCAAAGTAAACAAGAAGCCACTTTCGGCCACGGCGCGCGCGTTGGCACCGGGCGTGTTGGTGACCCACACGTTATGTTCACGCGCCAAATCCAACGGAATGTTGTCGTAACCCACACCATGGCGCGCAATGACTGTCAAATTCGGCAATTCGGTAATAAAGCGTGGATCCAGTGGTTCGATATTTTGTACAATCAAACCGGCAATATCAGCGTAATCAGCGGCATCAACTTCGTCAAAAGTTGTGGCGTTGGTGACCGACTTCACCGTTAGACCGGCGTCCACGAGCCGATCAACAGCAATTTTTGAAATACGTCCTAATAGGTATACAGTTGTCATGTTTTGTCCTCCAGTCGGGGAATTTGTTCTCTAACTATAACTGATTGAAAGCGCTTTTTCAACTTTTGTACTTACGGGCGTTCATTTGCCACGGTTTTGGCCGTGTTAATCAAGGTTTGGGTGAGTTGCGCCAATTCGTGTGTTTGATGTTCAGGCGTTAATGCGTAGAAATAACGATTGAACTCGACGGGCAACATTTCATAGGGCATCCCGGCGGGGAGCAACGATTTTGAAATGAAGGATTGGCCGATGCCTTGTTCTAGCAAAGCAATAATGAGCGTGTTATTGCCGATTTCAAGCGTTTTAACCGGGTGCTCAAGTTGTTTCAAATACTGATCGGTATAATGGCGCAAACCCGATCCCGCTTCGCGCACCAGCCACAAATCACTGGTTAAATTCCCGGCGCGCACAATGGGATCTTCATACAAAGTCGTGCGTGTCACGCGCTCGTTGGTGATTGGTTTGGCAATCAAGCCAAAATCCAGCTGATGCTCAGCGACTTGTTGCAAAATTTCTTCGGAATTGAGCATGTTAATGGTGAGCTGAATGTCGTCGCTGAGCAATTCGGGATGCGCCGCGAGCAGGGCCGGCAGCAATGTACGCGCCGTTGTGTGCGAAGTGCCGATGCGAAAAGTCAGCTGATGTGGTTTGGCAAATAATTTTTGCGTTTGGCGCCATTCGGCTAAAACACGCTGAGCTTGTGCGTATAACAAATCGGCGCGTGGCGTTGGCGTGAGTTGCTGGCGGCCGTTTCGTGTGAATAACTGCGTGTTCAACTCGGCTTCTAGCTGGGAGATATGCACAGAAACGGTGGGCTGCGAAATAAATAATTGTTGCGCCGCATGTGTAAAATGGCGCGTTTGATAAACGATGATAAAGGTTTCGAGTTGTTTTAGCATAGTATTTAACTCCTTAATGAAATCTATTATAAATATTTATTTAACAAATGGAAAGTGGGCTGTTAGACTGAATTTTATGAAGGTAGGAGGTCGGTGATGTTATTTATTTTAGTTGGTGTGATTGGCATTGTGGCGGGATTTTTGAGCGGCGTGGTCGGGACGGGCGCGTCGATTATTTTATTGCCGATTTTGACGTTGATGTTTAGTGCCAAATTAGCGGTGCCAATTATGGCGATTTCGGCCGTGATGGTCAACGGCTCAAAGGTTTATTTTGGTCGGCAAACGACGAACTGGCGTGCGGTGTGGCTGTCACTGATTTTGGGCGTGCCGGGGATTGTCTTGGGCGCTAACACTTTGTGGATTTTGCCGGGGAAATGGGCAGATTTAGTGATTGGTTTGTTTTTCTTGGCGTTAATTCCGGTGCGATCCTGGTCGCAACGGCGTAAGCTGTATTTAAATGAATGGCAGTTTGTTGTGGTTGGTGGAATTTTGGGCTATGTAACGGGCGTGGTGTTTTCCAGCGGGCCGCTGACGATTCCGTATTTTGCGGCGTATGGACTGGCGCCAGCGGCGATTATTGCCAGCGAATCGGCTTCGATTGGTTTAATTTATCTTGTCAAAATCGCCACGTTTGCTCAATTAGGCGCGCTGACGGCCAACGTGGTGATTCCCGGGATTTTGATTGGCGCGGCTTTGTCGTTTGGCGCTTATTTAGGCAAAGTTTTTGTGCTGAAAATTTCAGAAAGTACCTTTCATCATTTGATTAGTGTTATGCTATTGATTGCAGGGTTATCGTTGTTATGGCCCGTGATTTTTTAGCGGTGAGGTCGAAGATGAAGATTCAAAAACAACAAGTGATGGGCATTGTTTTGGCGTTTATTTTGGCGGCAGGAGCGCAGTTTTTTGCGCGCTGGGTGCCACAAATTGGTGCGGAAACTCTGGCGATGTTGCTGGGGATTTTATTAGGCAACACGGTTTTTGGGCATGAACGTTACGGCGCTGGTGTGAAATGGGCCGAAAAATACCCGATTGAAATCGGCATCGCGCTGTTAGGAGCGACGTTGACGTTCAAAACAATTAGCCAATTAGGCTGGCAAGGCGTTGGTTTTATCGTCGTGAATATGGCGTTAACGATTGGTTTTGTCTATGTGCTGGGAACGTTTGTGTTCAAAGTCGGCGTGGAGAGTACGCTGCTGATGGGCGCGGGGAATGCGGTGTGTGGCAGCAGCGCGATTGCCGCGGTGGCACCGGTTTTGGGCGCGCATGATGAGCAACGCCGCACGGCGGTGGCGACCGTGTCTTTGACGGGGATGTTCTTATTGTTGACGTTGCCGAGTTTGTCACAGGTGTTGTTTGGGACAAATGATTTTTTCACGGGCGCTTTAATCGGTGGCACGGTGCAATCGGTCGGCCAAGTCGTGGGGACGGCGGCACTGGTGAACAATCAGGTCGTCACGTACGCAACGTTATTTAAGCTGTTGCGCGTGCTTTTGTTAGTGGTTGTGGTATTGGTTTTTGCCAAAATTGCCCAAAAAAAGGGCGTGCAAAATGTCGATACGAGCAAGCGCCCCACAATTTTGCCGTGGTTTATCGCCATTTTCATCGGGCTCACATTGTTAAATTCAATCGTTGGTTTACCAAATCCAGTGCGCCAAATGGCGCATCACATCAGTTCGTTTTTTGGCATCGTGAACTTGGCGGCGATCGGTTTGAATTTGCGCTGGGCGACCATTAAAAATAGCGGCGTGAAATTCTTGAGTTATGGCCTGATTGTCGGCGTCGTACAGGTGATTTTGGCGTTGGGATTGATCCATTTATTTTGGTAAAAAAGCGGTCAATTGATCGCTTTTTTTACTATATAAATAAGGTATAATAGCGGTATCAAAACTTTTTGGGTGATATTATGCAAAGTAATTTCGATTTTTTGAAACTTAATGTGGATGAAGACTTACAAACGTTGTTTCAACAGACGCATGATGTTGAACAAAACTACGCAAACGGGACGTACACGACAATTATGGGGCCGTTGCGCCCGGTGATTGAACACGTCGCGCGCTATTTGGCGGACCAACATTACGTCAAATTATCACAACACGCGTCATTTCACGATGTGCTGAAGCAACTATCGAGAAACCAAGTCCTGCCAAAACCGGTCATGGATTTGTTTTCTGATTTGAAAAACCAAGGCAACACGGCTAGTCACGTTGTGGCAACGACGGTGAGTCAAGAAGAAGCCTTGCGTGCGTTGCATAAGGTTTATGATTTGTTGGTGTGGTTGGTCAACGAGTATTACGACCAACAAGTCGTTGCGAATTTCAAAGAACCAGTTGCCCAAAAGACCTATCAAACAATGGCGGAACGTAAATTGGTTTATGTTCAAACGGCCAATAACGATGACGGTTTGTGGCCCGCATATGATGGATTGGAAAAAATTGGTGAGGCGTCAACGCCCGCCGATGATTTGGAAGCGGACTGGTCGCCCAACTCGGAATTTTTGCGTGAAACCGCGACGCATCGGGTACGTCAATATATGAACACGTCCGGTGTGCCGTTCACCGTGCAATGGGCGGAACTGGCGTGGATTAAAGACAAGCGCGAGTGGTTCCATGATTATGACGTGCATAATGTTTTGCAACGTTCTAATTACAAGCGCGCTGAAAATGTCACGGGTGATGAGTGGTATCAGGTTGATTTAGAAACTGCTAAAAAAGCCATCAAAGCCGTCAAAGAAGGTCGTCAAGCTATCGATGCCCCAGCCCAAGCACAAACAACAATCGAACTACGCCCAGAACAAGCAGACGCGGTCGCACAAACGCGCAAAGTGTTCAAAAAATCCGCCAAGATGCTTTGGAATGCCAAAATGCGGTTTGGTAAAACTTTGACTGCACTGGAGCTCATCAAACAAGAAGCGTTCCAAAAAGTGTTGATTATGACGCATCGCCCGGTCGTTTCTGATAGTTGGTTTGAAGATTTTAACAAAATGCAACTTGGCCAAGCCGGTTATTTATACGGATCAAAGGACAAAGGCGAGCACATCGAGACACTTGTTGAATCCAACAGCCCGTTTATTTATTTTGCTAGTATTCAGGATTTGCGTGGTTCAGAAACGGTCGGCGGCAAGGCCGGTGACAAAAACAAAATTATTTTTGACACGCCGTGGGATCTTGTGATTATTGACGAGGCGCACGAAGGCACACAAACGCAGTTGGCCGGCAATGTCTTGCGCGCGGTGACAACGGATAAGACGAAGACGTTGGAATTATCTGGCACGCCGTTTAATTTGCTGAATGACTACGATGAAGACCAAGTCTTTACTTGGGATTACGTCATGGAACAGGAAGCAAAAGCCAAGTGGAACGCCGAACATCCTAACACGCGTAACCCGTATGAACGCTTGCCAAAAGTGTCGATGTATACGTTTGCAATGCGTAATTCGGCTTTCGTTGATGAGACGAAGGCGTTTAATTTCCGGGAATTTTTCCGGACGGATGATACAGGAAAGTTCGTGTATGAAGCGGACGTGAATAATTTCCTTGATGAAATCACGCGCCCCGATAAGTTGACGAATTATCCGTATTCAACGCCGGACTTCCGTGAGACGTTACGTCATACACTGTGGTTGGTGCCCGGTGTCAAAGAAGCCAAGGCGTTAACCGCATTGATGCAAGAGCACCCAGTTTTTGGTCAGGAATATAAGATTATCAATATTGTTGACAATGATAAGAGCGATAATATTGAAGAAGCGAGTCAAAAAGATTTGGAGCGCGTCCGTCAAGCGATTACCAACAAAGCTTTCAAAACGAAAACCATTACAATTACCGTGCGCAAACTCACGACAGGCGTGAACGTGCCTGAATGGACGGCCGTGATGTTTTTGAACAACACGACGAGTGCGATGCAATACTTGCAAGCCGCGTTCCGCGCGCAGACGCCTTACGCCGATGAGACGGGGATGAAGGAAAATGCCTACATCTTTGATTTCGCACCTGATCGTGCTTTGACTGTTATGGCAGAATCAACAGGTTTGAGTACGGGCGTGGGCAAAGTCGGCACGCAAGCACAAAAAGACGACATGGCGCGCTTGTTGAATTTCCTGCCGATTCTTGGTCAAAATGACCACGGCATGACAGAGTATAAAGTCGACAAACTCCTCAACCAAATCAAACGTGTCTACGCTGAAAAAGCCGTGCGTTCCGGCTTTGACGATGATTCTTTGTATAGCGAAGCATTGTTGCGCATGGACCAAGCGGATTTGGATGATTTTAAAAATCTGCAAGCCATTGTTGGCTCAACGAAGCGTGAGAAGCTGCCAAACAAGATTGACGTGAACAATCAAGGTTTGTCAGATGAAGAATACGATAACAAAGAAAAAGGCGAAAAGAAGAAGCCAAAAGACCGTTCCGAAGCGGAAAAAGCAGCGATTGAAAAAGCCAAAGCACTGAAAAGACACAAGCAGACAATGATTTCAATTCTGCGCGGCATCTCAATTCGGGTTCCGATGATGATTTATGGGATGGATGTGGATTTGGCGGATGACATTACGATTGATAACTTCGCGACCGCCGTTGACCAACAATCTTGGGATGAATTCATGCCAAAGGGCGTGACCAAAGGTGAGTTCGCCAAGTACAAAAAGTATTATGACGCCGAAGTTTTCATCGAAGCGGGCCGGATTATTCGTCGGAAGGTCAAAGAATTAGACGCCTTGCCACCGATTGAGCGCGCCGAAGAATTGGCGATTATCTTCGGTTCCTTCAAGAATCCTGACAAAGAAACCGTCCTGACGCCGTGGCGCGTGGTCAACCTGCACATGAGCAAAACGGTCGGTGGGCTGTCGTTCTTCGATGACCAATTCGAGCAGACGCGTAATGGCAACATGCCGGAAAATCATTGGGTTACCACGCCTGACACGGCCAAAGTTTTCAAACCTAACACGAAAATTCTAGAAATCAACTCGAAAACCGGTCTCTACCCACTGTACGCGGCGACAAGCTTGTATTATCAAGCTTACGCCAAGATGAACGAGACACAAGCCGGCAAATTCACGCCGGAAGACGAAGAACAACTCTGGCAAGATATTCTCGCCAATAATATCTACGTCGTTGCCAAAACACCAATGGCCAAAACCATCACACAGCGGACATTGGCCGGCTATCGTGACGTGAACACCAACGTCGCGTTCGTCGACAACATTGTCGAAACCGCCAAAACCAGCGTCCAAGATGGCGTAAATCTCGTAAAGGAGGCATTCACCCATATGAAATTCGATGTTGTAATCGGCAATCCTCCGTATCAGGAAGAATCGGCTGGTGCAAGTAGTAGTAGTGATCCCGTTTTCCATCATTTTATGGACTTGTCATATCAACTTGCTGATAAAGTTACTTTGATTACGCCCGCTCGATTCTTATCAAATGCGGGTAAGACACCTGCTAAATGGAATCAAAAAATGCTTGCAGATGAACATTTGAAAGTTGTTTATTACGAAGCAAAGAGTGATAAAATTTTCCCTAATACGGACATTAAGGGCGGTGTAGTCATTACGTATCGGGATGCACAAACTATCTTAGGACCAATTGGAACATTTACTAGCTTCCCTGAACTAAGCAGCATCGTGAAAAAAGTAGATGCGGACCATCCAGAAAGTCTTAATTCCATTGCGTTTGCACGAACTAGCTACTCATTCTCTGATATTATGCATCAAGAACATCCAGAGCTTGAGAGCCTGATGAGTAAGGGTCATCAGTATGATGTAGGGTCAAATGTATTCGACATTTTAAAAGGCGTTTTCTTTGATGAAAAGCCAGATGATGGTGACGATTATGTTGAATTATATGGATTGAAAGCGAAATCCCGAACCTATCAGTGGATAAAACGAGTATATCTAAAGCCGCATGCTAATTTAGATAAATATAAGGTGTTGGTACCTAAGTCTAATGGTTCGGGTGCTCTGGGTGAAACCCTGAGCACGCCGTTAATCGGCGAGCCGTTAATCGGCCATACAGAAACATTCATGAGTTTTGGTGACTTTGACTCAGAACAAGAAGCACAAGCCGCTTTGAAATATATTAAGTCAAAATTTGCTCGAGTTATGTTGGGAGTACTGAAAGTCACTCAAGACAATCCACTATCTACTTGGGCAAAAGTCCCACTACAAGATTTCACCGCTAACTCCGACATTGACTGGACGCAATCGATTCCTGAAATCGATGCGCAGTTATATGCGAAGTACCAACTCACGCCTGATGAAATTCAGTTCATCGAAGAGAAAGTCACCGCGATGAAATAAGTTAATGCAACCGTTTGGTTGCGTACATAAAACCGAGGACGGTTTTGTTATCAAATAAAAAAGCCTTTTGTATCAATGGTTTGAGCGATAGTTAGGTTTTGTTATCAAAGAAAGGATAAGAAATGGATACGGAAGAACTTTTAGAGTTAATTCAAAATCATTATGAATCAGAAGTTTTAGATTTTAAGGAAAATTTGGATTTCGCTGATGAAATTGGACAATATATTTCTGCGTTGGGAAATTCGGCTATTTTGTCTGGAAATGAGTATGCATTCTTAATTTGGGGAATTAAGGATGTCACGAAGGAGTTGGTTGGTACGGCGTTCAATCCGTGGACCGCAAAAGCAAAGCAGAAGAGTAGAGAAAATGCTAGTGCTCAAATGCCCTTGATTACTTTTCTAGAAAAGATGCTTGATCCACGATTGGATTTGAAATTTGAAGAGCATCAAGTAGAAGGAAACCGGATAGTTTCTCTGACCATTGAGGTAAAGCGTGCTAATCAGCCGATTAAGTTTAGCGGTGTGGAGTATATTCGTAGTGGTTCGTCAAAAGAAAAGTTACAAGCTTTCCGCGAGAAAGAGCGTGCTATTTGGAAAGCATTAGAATCAAAAAAGTTTGAATTGGAAGTGGCCAAGGCCAATTTAACGTGGGAGCAAGTTAGACAATTATTAGATGTGGAATATTATAGAGACTTTTTGGGAATTTCTTCTTGGTCGGAAGTCATCCAATCAATGATAGATGACCATGTTTTATTATCGGATGGAGATAATCAACGGATTTCAATTACCAATTTGGGTGCGTTTTCATTTGCGCGTCGACTATCTGATTTTGAAAATCAAATCGCAAACCATGCGATGAGAATTACTAAATATGATGGTGCTGCAAAATATAGCACAGTAACTTCTGACTATAAAAGCGGTAAAGGCGTCATTTTAGGATTTGAAAAAATGATTGAGCATATTATGGCGCTTGTTCCGAAAGTTGAAAAATATGATGCACTTCGAGAAAATATTTATCAATTCCCTCAAATAGCAATTCGAGAATTAGTCGCGAATGCATTGACACATCAAGATTTTTCAATATCGGGACAATCACCAACGATAGAAATATTTAACAATCGTCTGGAAGTGGCTAACCCTGGAGTACCGCTTATTAAAGTGGATCGGTTATTGGACTTGCCACCTCGTTCACGCAACGAAGAATTAGCCAGTTTGTTTTTTAAGTTTCGTCTTTTTGAAGGGCGAGGTACTGGAATTGATAAAATAATGAATGCGATAGAACTGACTGAGCAACCTGCTCCGCAAATTATTGAAAGCGGTAATAGTACAGTTGTTAAATTAAAAGGACGTAAAAAATTCTCTGATTTAACACAAGACGAGAAAAATGAAATTGTATATTGGCATGCAAGTTTGAAATATATCGAGGATGAAGCAATTAACAATGCGTCTTTGAGGAAACGATTTGGCGTGCCTGAAACACAAACGGCAGCCATCACAAGAGTTATCGCGAGTGCAAGTGATGCTGGTTTAATCAAACCGTATGACGCTACAGTGGGTAAAAAGTTTATGAAATATGTACCGTTTTGGGCAAATTGATTATATATCATAAATCGAGATTGACCTGATTATGCTGTAAGTAAAATGGTTATATGACTCGGTTTTTAGGTTGATTTAGAATGAGGTTTGAACCGATTTGAACCGATTTTGATATCGTTAGATAATAAGCAAGGTGGTTGTCAACTATTAGTTGACAACTACTTCATTGCACCACAAAAAAAGGAAACACATGTCAGAAAAAGAACTCATCAAATCAAAGGAACGCGTCAAACAACACGGCGAAGTTTTTACGCCACAATGGACTGTTGACAAGATGCTCGACCAACCAGGCGTTAAAGAAGCTGCCGAAAGTTTGACAGCGACATTTTTGGAGCCTTCCGCTGGGGAAGGTGTTTTTCTGGTGGAGATTTTGAACCGCAAGCTACAAGTTGCGCGGGAGTTGAGCGAGAGTTTGGCGGTGTATGAAGAAAATGCGCTGCTTGGCTTATCGACACTTTACGGCATTGAGTTGCTGGAAGACAACGTGGAGATGCTGGTGATGAACTTGGTGAGTGAGTTCGACCGGCATTATTATGCGGCGATTCAAGACTTTCAAGGCGCGTACAACCGTGAAGTTGGGCAGAGCGCCAAGGTGATTATTTCGGCCAACATGGTGCAAGGTAACGCGCTGACGCGGGTGAAAAATGATGGCTCGCCGATTATTTTTAGCGAATGGACGCTACTACCAGCACAACGGGGCGTGCGTAAAGTGCAGCGTGTCGAATACACGTTTGACGCGATTGTTGAGCAAGGAGATGCCAATCAAAGTGTGACGCCAGAGAAACAAATTGAAGAAATTGATTTGTTTGCGGATGTTTTCGCTGATGAAACTAGCGCGCCGGATCAACCAGAATTGCTGCGTTATGTCCCTGTGCCGTTTGTTAAAGTTGGGCAGCAGTTGATTGAAGTAATTGAATGATGGCAAACGATTACCAGCAACTGATAATTTTACGCATTGAAAACGACCTCGGCAATTTGCCGGGGGCCGTTATTGATACTGATTTTTCAAAGAACGATGTGCGTGTTGGCGATAAATTGGTAGATGAAACGGGCCAAGTATATGAAATTTTGTATCGCAGTTTGTATCATGATTATATGACGGGCATGATTGCGTTGGATAATAAGTTTGTGAATCAGGAATTGTTTGTGGTTAGGGAGAATGGGCATGGTTGAACGCACGATCACAACGGTCTTTAAGGTCGGTGATAATTTTGTTGCGGAAATTACACCAGCGTTTGATTCATTACCAAATGTTGGGACCGTATTGAAAACGAGTAGCGGCACGGCAGTTGTTGTTAGCTATCCAATGGCACCGCATCCAGAGTTTGCAACTGACATTTTGTTGAGCGGGGATGTACGTGTTAATGATGTTGTTAGCATTCAAGATGACCATGCGATTGGTGCGCGATTAACAAGTATTGAACAACTGAAAATGTCGTTAAATGCTAATTACGACACCCGTTTTTGGTATAACGACTTACTATGGTACATCGCGCCTTTTTATGATGACGGGACTTGGTTGATCTATGCGAATCGTACGGATTGGGATAGTGAACCAGTTTTCGTATACGAACATGTTTTAGATGGTTGGCAGTTTGATTTTGGTGAAGGTAAGACGCTTATCGATATTTGGCAAGACATTGAGCCGTATGATATGTTTTACTAAGTACGTCTATAGAACAAACGATTAGGCAGATGCGAACGGACACGGTATAATAAACTGATAAACCTTGGAGGACGCAGACATGATTAAAGTGTACAACACTTATACACGACAAAAAGAAGTTTTTGAGCCGATTACGACCGGGCAAATTCGGATGTATGTCTGTGGACCGACAATCTATAATTATATTCACGTCGGCAATGCGCGCAGCGCGATTGCGTTTGATACGATTCGCCGTTATTTTGAATACAGTGGTTATGATGTGAATTACGTGTCGAATTTCACGGATGTGGATGACAAAATCATCAACCGCGCCCAAGAAGAAGGCGTGACCGAAAAGGAAATTGCGGACAAATACGCCCAAGCATTCTACGAAGACACGGCGCCTTTGAACATCAAACCAGCAACCACGCGCTCGTTAGCGACGGAAGTCATTCCAGAAATCATTGATTTCGTGCAAGATTTGATTGCCAAAGATTATGCGTATGAAAGCCAAGGTGACGTGTATTTCCGTTCGCGCAAGTTCCGCGGTTATGGGATTTTGGCGCACCAAGATTTGAACGAATTGGTGGCCGGCGCTTCGGGGCGGTTGGATGACGAGGAAATGGCGCGCAAAGAAGATGCCTTAGATTTTGCCGTGTGGAAATCAGAAAACCGTACTGGCGTGATTTCATGGGAATCACCATGGGGCGCAGGTCGTCCGGGTTGGCACATCGAATGCTCGGTCATGAGCCAAAAGTATTTGGGGAACACGCTAGATATTCACGGTGGTGGCATTGATTTGGCGTTTCCGCACCACACCAATGAAATCGCACAAAGCGAAGCGCGCACCGGTGAAAAGTTTGTGAACTACTGGTTGCACAACGGTTTTGTGAACGTGAACGACGAAAAAATGAGTAAGTCGCTGGGTAATTTCACGACGGTGCATGATTTGTTGGCGAATTATGATGATCCGATGGTGATTCGTTATTTGATGGCGACGACGCAATATCGCAAGCCAATCAACTACTCTGAAAGTGAATTGGAACGTGCGCGCGTTGAATTAGATCGCATTCGCACCGGTTATCGTAACTTGACCTTTCGTTTGACGGACGCAGTTGACGGCAGCGATGACGCGTTGAATGCGCAAATTACAGCGCTTGTGGCGCAATACAAAGACGCGATGGACGATGATTTTAATGCGCCAAATGCTTTGGCAGCGGTCTTTGAATTGGTGACGTTGGCGAACACGTACGCCGACAACCAGACGGTTCAGCGCACCACGGCTGACAAATTATTGACGACCTTGACGACGTTGATGAGTGTGTTTGGCATTGAAACGTTGACGGGCGCAGCGCAAGAAGATGCGGAGATTGAAAATCTGCTCGCCCAACGCCAAACGGCGCGCGACAACAAAGACTTTGCGCAATCTGATGCGTTGCGCGACGAGCTGAAGACGCGCGGTGTTGTGGTGGAAGACACGGCGCAGGGGCAGCGTTGGCATAAGTTGTAAAAGCTTTGCGTATTAGCAAAGCTTTTTTTGTTGAATTGCGGTGATTGACCTGCTACACTGAGTAGCACTAGTTGAATTTTTAGGAGAGGCACATGCAGGAACGCAAACGTTTTTCAGGGGCGCTGTTGGCGTCAAATTTCTCGTCGATTTTTGGCGATGGTTTGTATAAATTTGCGCTGAATTGGTTTTTGGTGGTGAGTTTTGGTAATGCGCAGTTGCTGGGCTGGCTGACGGGTTTTGGCTTTATCGTCTTTTTGATTAGCGACGTGTTTGTCGGCGCGGTTTTGGATAATTACAACAAAAAATGGGTGTTGCTGGTTTGTGATTTGTTCGGCGGCTTAGGTTTGCTCGTGTTGGCTTGGTTTTTAAATCCAGTCACGCCGCAACTTTGGCTGTTGTTTGCCGTGGCGTTGATTGTCAATGCGGATTTGGCGTTCGCTGAACCGGCCGGGCGCGCGTTGTTGCCGGAAGTGATTCACCGCGATGCGATTCGGAGTTTTAACGGGTTATTGAGCGCCGCTTTTGCGCTGGGACAAGCGTTAGGACCGCTGGCGGCTGGTTTATTATTACAAATTAAATGGATTGATCTGCGCACTTTTTTGTTGATTTATGGCGTGATGTTGTTGATTACGACGGTGATTAACGCGCAAATTCACTACGTACCCGCCCCAAAAGAGGCGCAGAGCGAGCCGTTTTTCCAGAGTTTAAAAACGGGTTTGCGCTATGTTTATGGGCATCCGATTTTGTTGCAATCGATGTTGTTGACGTTGTGGGGAAATTTATTTTTTGAAGGATACGCTGTGGCGCTGCCGTTTTTGGCGCAGCAGACGTATGCGGTCAATTCCGCGACGTACGCGGGCTATTTGACTTTGGCGGCGGTCATGGCGTTTGGCGCGAGTTTGTTGGTCGCGCGTTTGCCAAAATGGAACAATATCAACTCGATGTATTGGGATAATTATGTCATTGGCGCCTTTTTTGTGGTCAGTTTTCTCGTGCCCAAAAGCTGGATTTTGCCGTTGTTGATTGCCACTTACGGTTTTTACAAAGCGTTATTTGGCATTAAAATCAACACGGTGCGCCAAGAACACAGCGACGCGCAGTATCTTGGGCGCGTTTACGGCATGGCGTATTTCGCCACGGATTTGCTTGCGCCGGTCGCAACAGTGTTGATCGGTTACGGCGCATCGGCGGTCAATCGCGCGATTACGCCTTTGCTGGGTTTTGTTTTAGTCGTGGGTACTCTCTTTCTACAAATGCGAATCCATCAAAAAAGCGCCTAACAGGCGCTTTTTTATTCGGCGTTCGTGCGACGATCAAAATCGTCAACCATATCGCTTTCACCAATGACAGAAATCACGTCGTTGGCTTGCAAAATATAATCACCTTCCGGTGAAACGGTGATGTCCTTGCCATTACGCACGGCAATCACGTTCAAACCAAAGCGCGAGCGCAATTTCAACGTGTCCAAGCTTTTCCCATAGAACTTTGGATTGGCGATTTTGACTTCGGCCAATGAATAATTTTCCGACAAAGTAATGAAATTCAGCATGTTGGGCGCGAGCAGTTGGCGGGCGATGCGTTCGCCCATTTCGCGTTCAGGTTGAATGACGACGTCGGCGCCGATTTTTTCGAGCACACGGACGTGGGTTTTGTCTTCGGCTTTGGCAATGACGTGCTTGGCGCCGATTTCTTTGGCGTTAATCGTGGCCAAAATACTAGCTTGCATGTTGTCACCAATCGCGATAATCACATGGTCAAAGCTGGCAATGTCAATCTTACGCAAAACCGCTTCGCTTTTGGCATCGGCAATAATCGCTTGCGTCGCAATTTCGCGCACTTCGTTGACGTGCGCTTCGTTAATGTCTAAACCAAGCACGTCTTGGCCGTTGGCGGCCAAAGTTTTCACGAGCGCCGTGCCAAAACGCCCTAATCCAAGCACTGCAAATGTCTGTTTCATAAGAACCTCTTATCCGATAATCACGGTTTCTTCAGGGTAGCGAGTGACGGCATTTTCATCGCGAGCATTCAGCAAAGCGAACATCGCGGTATAAATACCGACTCGACCGATAAACATGGTCAGCATAATCACAATTTTGCCAAAAGTCGATAACTCCGGCGTCAAACCAAGCGACAGCCCGTTGGTCGCCAGCGCGCTAATCACTTCAAACAAAATGGACAGCGTGCCGTACGGCGAGACGGGATTTTCACTAATCGTCAGAACAAACGTAATCATGACAATAAACGTCACCATCACGAAGAATAGCAGCAACGCGCGTTGCACATTTTCACGGGACAAACGCCGGCCAAAAATATTGACATCTTCGCGCCCGTGAAAAGCCGCATGCAATTGCAAAACCAAGACCGCCAGTGCGGTTGTTTTCAAACCACCCGCCGTGGATCCTGGCGCACCACCAATGAAGACCAAGATAATGACCAAAAAGATGGTCGCGGTACTCAATTGCGACACGTCAAACGGTTGAAAACCACCAACGCGATAAGAAGTTGCCATGAATAAATCTTGTGTGAACATGTCCAACCAAGATTGGCCGGCAAAAATTTTGTGGTAATTTAACGGCAAAATTAACAACATCGGAATGACCAGCAAAAAACCGGTGCTCCACAAGGTTAAGCGCGTGTGCAGCGTCATTTTGGTGCTGGTGCGCAACAACAACACATCGCGCCAAACCAAGAAACCAAGCGATCCCGCTAGCAGCAAAAACGAAATGGTGAGCATGACAACGGGATTGTTTTTGTATTCACCGAGTTGGTGCGGCAACGTTGAAAAGCCGGCATTACCAAACGCTGACACCGCGTGAAAAGCGGCGTTGAACAAACCACGCTGAAAGCCCGCGTCCGCAATAAACGTCGGCGCTAACAAAATAGTGCCGATCAATTGCAAACTCACCGACAACAAAATCACGTAACGAAACACGTTTTTGGTATCGGATAAATTCTGCAAGCCGTAAGTTTCTTGCAACAAAATTTTATTCTGCAAATCGAGCTTGCGGCGAGTAACCACAAACATCAACAAGGTCATCGACATAAATGACAACGCGCCGACTTCCATCAAAATCATGATGATAAATTGCCCAAACGGTGTCCAATAAGTTGATGTATCGACCACCGTCAAGCCAGTCACCGTCACCGCACTCACCGCCGTAAAAGCGGCATTGATAAACGTCGCATTCCCGGTACCGTGCGAACTAAACGGCAACATGAGCAAAAATGCCCCGAGCAAAACCAATAACAAAAAGCCCAGCGCTAAACGCTGCGGCATAGAAACGTGATGCATATCGCGCCATTGCGCAAATTTTGAACGTGAAAATCCCCTGAACATACCTCTATTTTAACAAATTTTCGCGGTGCGCGCTGGCTTGTTTCATCGCCCAGCTGGCCAAATGCTCAGTTGGCAGTTGCGCGGCGATTGTTTGGCTGGGATCAGTTACGGCAGCTTCCGCCCAACTGACGGCTTGCGCGTAGGTTTCATTCGGCGCAAGTTTGGCCAAACGGGCTAGCAAATCCGCTGCTTGGGCTTGTTGTGGCGCGGACAAAGACGCGTTTGGTGCACTGAGGGCAACAGCATTCGCCCACGAATTGGCAGGCGTAACCTGCGTTGCTGCATCAACCAAAATCAAGTGCAACAAGGCCAAAGCTCGTTCATCAACGCCCACAGTATCAAACGGATTCAAATCCAACAAACGAATTTCCAGATAAGCCACGCCCTCATCTAGGACTGTGTCCCAATCGTTGGCGGGTTTGAAGCGCACTAAACCATAAAATTCCGACACATCATACAAATCACCCACCGCTAAATGCGCGTTAATCGCTGCCACGTGTTCCGCCAAAGTCGTATACGGCACGTCAATCGTGTCAAAATTCGTAAAACCATACTGACTGCTACGCCAAGAGCGCACCGGTTCAAGCGTCTGCCAGTCAGCCGGTAACAACGGCTGATCATTCCAGTTGTACGGCGCTGCGCCGAATAGATAAATCAGCAACCAGTGCCAGTTCAAAATTGCATTAGCTTGCTGGATTAACAAAGCTTCGCGCGGGTGCGTCAAATCAGGATGTTGCGCGGAAAAGGCCGCCACCAAATCATCACCGGGCGCGTAATTGACATGAACGCCGGCTTGCAAATGTTGAAAAATCCCGTATTTGTCCTGTAAATATTGCCGATAATCCGCATACCAAAAGCGCTCAAAGGTATTTTCCACCCAAGCGGTATGTTGCGCATCTAAAAAAGGTGGCATCGACAACGGCCAAATCACTTCATCCGCCTGCAAATGCCGGGCGAGCGTACGCTGCAAGGTGGTCAGTTCCGCCAAAGCCGCCAGCGGCGAATCATGCACGCCGGTCACCACTTCTTCTTGGCTTTCAGCAAAATCCGTTTGGAAAGTCGATTGAGTGCGGCGGTCACCCAAACTGTCGTCGTGGGGGTACATCGACAAGCTACCCGTGTTCACGTTGGCGCGGTGTTCTTCAATTTCAATGCCCCAAGTGCTGTCAAATTTTGTCATCGATGGTTTCCTCCACTTGTTTTCTCATAGAATACTAATTTTTTGGCATGGTGTAAAGAAAAATGTATAATAAAGTCATGACAAAATTTATTGAACGACAAGTGGATTTTGAGCCGGCCGATACGTCAATGGCTGCACGCCAATTTGTGAATGTTGCTTATGCAAACGGCGACCGGCATAAGCTGGATATTTATTTGCCGGCAGGAATCGGGCCGTTTCCAGTGATTGTTGATGTTTATGGCGGTGGGCTGTATTTTGGTGAAAAATCATCGCATAAATTACAGCCGAGTTTGCAATTGTTATCGCATGGTTATGCAGTTGTGAGCGTGAATTATTCACTAGATTGGCAATCGCCGTTCCCAAATCAAATCACCGAACTCCAAACGGCGGTGAATTTTTTGGCGGATCACGCTGCCGAATTTGATTTGGACATGACCAACACGACGTTAATTGGCGAAAGTTCCGGCGCACAATTAGCCGTTTTAGCAACGGCGGTATGGAGTGTAGGCCAAACTTTGGGCGCTGGGGCACCGACGCGTATTCCGTCCATCAAACGCGTGATGGGATTTTATGGGCCGTATCAAGTCGATGCGTTTAGCACGCAATTTAATCAGTTGGGTATCACGCCAAAATTTGCCGAGACAGGAGCGGCCGATTCGTTTGAAGGGGTGATGTTGGGCGGTCGCCCTGCTGATTTGCCTGACAAAGTGGCGCTGGCGAATCCAGCGACTTACTTTACCGCCAAAATGCCGCCGTTATTGCTGATGGCGGGCACGGCCGATGCGGTGGTGCCGTATTTGCAAAGCGTCCAATTGGCTGATGATTATAAGCGGCTGGTTTCACCTGACAAACTCGTCACTCGGTGGGTGACGGGGGCGCAACACGGACCCGCTGATTTTATGTCAGACGATATTTTAGCAATAAAATTAGCATTTTTAAAAGGCGATGAAACCTAGTTTCATCGCCTTTGTTCGCCTGTAAGCGGTGCGTGGATTAAATTTGGGAAGATGATGCGGTCGGAAAGACCGATGTTTTTGCCTTGCAAGAAAAACGAAATGAGCGTGCCGATGCCAAGGGCGACCAGCGCGCCGGAAAAGGCATAACACGTCAGCGAAATCAGTAACGCGATCACAAAGTTACTCATTTGCCCGGCGGTGGCACTGCCTTTGAAAAACTTAAAACGCAAGATATTAGTCAAATCGTCCAGCGGATGCAACAACCAATTGACGCGTTGATAAACCGAAATCGACACACCAATCAAATAAATTGCCAGCACGTCCAAGACGAAACGCGCGGCAACCGGCGCCGCTGACACCTGCAACGTTTGGCTTAAAAATTGAGCAAAGAAACCGACCAAATAACTAAACGACAAGCCAAAAATCAAGTTGCCAGTAAAGCGCCGCCAATTCCATACGCCCAACAAAACCATGTTCAACAAGCCAATTAACACGGTATAAATCATTAAATACCAACTAATTGGCCCGCCAAAAGTGTGCGCTAAGTTCGCCGCGCTCGCCGTCCACGGGGCGGAACCCAGATCGCTGGCCACACTTAACGCGTTACCAAAGGAATTGACCACCAACGAGACAAAGAAAAAACTGAATCGTTGCAGCCACGTGAGTTCTACTAGTTGTCCATCAAGTTTATACATGCGCCCTCCTGCTCTTTATTTTAGCATAGCACTTTTCGGCGGTTTTGTAAGGGCTTGTTCGTGTTATAATGAATTTAATCAATGAGAATGAGGTGAGAAATGGGCGCACGGCTAATTGTGACGGATTTAGATGAGACATTTTTGCGGAGTAACCGCACGTTTGACGAAGCGTTATTTCGCCAAGTTTTAAGTGAAATCGACGCGGCTGGGGCGCAATTTGCGATTGCTACGGGTCGGCATTTGTCAAATGTGGAACAAGTTTTTGCCGATATTTTAAAAGAACGTGGCATTCACATCGTGTCTAACAACGGCGCGCATGTGCAAGCCGCCAACGGGGATGTGTTGTTTGAGCGTTCGCTCCCGGTTGAACTTTTGCCAGAAATTGACGCAACTTTTCAAGCGTTTAGCTACAAGCCGGCGTATGGCTACTTGTTGACGACGACGCGCAATGCGTACATGCCGCGCACGCTCAAAAACATCATCATGCGCTTTACACCGCGCTTTCGCACCTTTTTTGACCGTTCAACGACTTTCCGACAAATTAGCGATGTCAAAGAACCGATTTTAAAAGTCACCGCTGCTTTTCCCAAAACGGTTCAACCCGTCTTTGTGAAATTCGCCAAAGAACGGCTCGGCGACCGGGTGCACATTACCGAAACCGGCACGGGCGCAATTGATATTGTGCCCGCCGGTATCAACAAAGCGGTCGGCGTGCAACAACTAATGACCTATCTAAACATTGATGTCGCTGACGTGGCAGCGTTTGGCGATGGGGGGAATGATCTGGAAATGCTCGGTTTTGTCGGGCAACCTTATCGCATGCCTAACGCTAGTCAAAACGTGGCGGCACACACCGAATTTAACGTGGCGGTGGCCGACAATAATCACAATGGCGTGTTGCGCACAATTCAAGAAAAACTGCTGTAAGCGGTTTCGTGGTATAATGATCTCCATGGAGGTCATTTTTTTATGCACTATCAAACATTAGGCAACGGTGAGTTGTCAAACGTCTCATCAGTCGCGCTCGGCGTCATGCGGATTGCCGACAAAACCAGCGACGAAGCACAAACAATCGTTGAAACGGCGCTTGAAAACGGCGTGAATTTCTTTGACACCGCGGATATTTACGGCGGTGGCAAGAGTTCCCAAGTTTTTGGTCAAGCGTTGCAAGATTTGAACGTGAAGCGTGAAGATGTCTTTATTCAAAGTAAAGGCGGCATTATTTTGCCCAACGGCCAAATTAACGGCGACGGCTTGACCGGACCGCGCTATGATTTTTCCAAAGATCATTTGATCGCGGCGGTGGACGTGGAATTACAACGTTTACAAACGGATTATCTGGATGTTTTCTTGTTGCACCGCCCAGACACGTTGATGGAACCAGACGCGATTGCCGAAGCGTTTAATGAATTAGAGACGGCTGGCAAAGTCCGTCACTTCGGCGTGTCAAACTTCACGCCATACCAAGTGGATTTGTTGAAAACAGCGGTGAAACAACCGTTGGTGGCCAATCAATTGCAGTTTGGTTTAGGACACGCACAAATGGTGACGCGAGAATTCCATCACAACACGGATGACACAGCGGCCGTTGACCGTGACAACGGCATTTTGAGCTACTCGCGTTTGCACAAGATGACCATTCAAGCGTGGTCGCCGTTCCAATTTGGGCAATTTGCTGGCGTATTCATGGACAACGATGCGTTCCCAGAATTAAACGACAAATTGCAACAACTAGCAGACAAATACCACGCAACGAAAAATGCGGTTGCAGTGGCGTGGATTTTGCGTCATCCTGCGCACATGCAAGTAATCGTTGGTTCTATGACACCAAGTCGTTTGGCTGAAATGTTGAACTTTGACGACGTGCAATTGACCAATCAAGAATGGTACGACTTGCTGATGGCAGCCGGTAATACGTTGCCATAAAAAAAGACCTCGTGATGAGGTCTTTTTATTGTTGCGCTAAATCGGCGACAGTCACATTCATTAATCTTAAGAAAATCGGCTTAAAGATGAGCGGACTTTCTGGCACGGGTTGCGTAATCCAAGCTTGAATCATTGAGATGGTCACATTGACCACCAAAGCCACTTCATAATGGTGTGGCGTGTTTGGCAAATGTACATGCGAATCGCCGTATAATTTCACTTCCACCCAATGTGTGTATTGTTTGCGCAACATTGGCAACCAACCGGGATCGCCATTTTCACCGTATAGCACACGCAATTCGTCACGATGGGCGTACAAAATCGGAAAAACCATGTCAGTCAGCATTTCAAATGGCGAACTCAAATCGGACTTGCCGGCTTCGTACATGACGGCGCGGACTTCAACATCGATGGCTTCGCGAATATCCGCTAAAATCGCTTCTTTGGTGTCAAAATGGCGATAAAAAGTCGCGCGCGAAACGCCCGAACGTTCAATAACATCTGAGACATTGATCATGTCGAAACGCTCTTCAATCATCAACGTGAGGAGCGCGTTTTTAATTTTGAGTTGTGTGTTCAACCCTGTTTCAGGCATATACTTTGTCCCTTTACTAGAATGCTTAGCATCTTGAATTTAAAATAGTATTAAAAATCTACCAAAATATTGTAACATGTTTCCGTAACAAATTATAATAAGTTTACGGATAATTATGCGCAACTGTTAGCGATAACAGCGCCACGCGGAGGATAAACATGCTAGGTTGGCAATTACAGACACAATCTAAACAAAAATTAAAACAACTGACGATGGTCGTGCTTGTCCCAATCGTGGTGCTGACGCTTTTACTGTGGGCCTTTTGGCAACCAACGGCGCGCCAACATTTGCTCCAAGTCGCCGTGGTCAATCAGGATAAAACGGTTAAAATTAACGGCAAACAACAGCAATTTGGCGAAACACTTTTAACGACTTTACAAAAAAGTCAGACGCTAACCTTTAAAACCGCAACCGCAAAACAAGCACAGGCGGGGCTAAAAAACGGCCGTTACGTCGCGGTTATCACGGCACCGAAAACATTTAGCCAAGCGATTAATCAATACGCAAAAACTGGCCAGAGTGCTCCGTTGACGGTGAATTTTAATAGCGCCCAAAGCCCCGCCCAAACCCAAATTGCCCAAACGGCAATTGTGAAGGCGATCAACACGCTCAATGCGCAATTATTGACACGTTCAGATAGCACAGCCGCTCTGCAAAAGTCCGCCAAAACCAGTTCGAGTTTGTCAGACACGGCTAAAACCTTATTAGGCAGCGTGCAAAGTGTGAACAGCCAAGTGCCCGATAATCAGACGTTGCAAGGAATTGCTGACGATACGAGCAGTTACGGCACGGATTTGGCCAATCTCGTCTCTCAACTCAACACAGCCATTGCCAATGACGATCAGACGCAAGTCAGCGCTTTGGCGGTGAAAATTCAAACGATTGGCTACGAATTACAGACGAGCCATCAATCGGCGGTTAACACGTTGATTGCGGCTTTGCAAACCATCGGTAGTTACACGGATGCGCAGTCACCTTTGCAACAAAATGCTAAAGCATTGCAAAGCAGCAATGGCAGTCTGGCGACCGCACTGACGGGCACGGCGAGTGATTTGACGCCGAAAAACACCACGGCAATCGTGAGTTTGAAAACCACGGACACGATGAAAGTCACGGCGCTAGGCGCTCAAATTTTGCCAGCGTTGATTTTAGGGGCGTTGGTGGCGCTTAGTTTGCTCGTATTGGCCCGCTATCAAGTGCGTATCAGTGCATGGCACGAGCAATTGGTGCTGGAACAATGGTGGGGACACTTCCAAGTTCTGGGGGCAATTAGTGGTGTCAGCGCGCTAGTGCTGTTGGGCATCGGCACAGGCTTTGGCTGGCGCGGCGATTGGGCTTGGAGTGGTTTGGCCGTGGTTTTGTACGGCTGGTTTGCCGTGAGTCTCGTGTGGTTGAGCAAGTTTTTACTTGGCAATTATGGCTTACTCGTCAGCGCCGGGCTATTTTCCATCGACTTCCTCCTATCAAATGCTTGGTATCCAGCTGGCTTGTTTAGTTCATGGGCCCAAAACGTGGCCGAACTTTTGCCGGGGAATCAAATGATTGCGGCCCTACGCGGCGTTGCACCAGCGCATAATGTCGGTGTGCTAGCCGTGTGGTTGTTAGTGGTGACGGCACTTTTGCTCACGTTTTATCGCAGTGAACAAAAGGGTCGCCGTGTGGCTTTGGTGCAATAATGGCAAAGATTTTTGGACATCAAAATCAAATTGCACATCTGCGGACCATCATTGAACAGCAGCAACGCGCCATGCGCAATCAACAAAAAATTCTCCGCCAACAACAGCAAATTAACGACACCTTAGCCAAACAAGTCGCGCTGTTAAGTAATGTGTTGGCCAATCAGCAACAAAATCAACAACTGACTGAAGAAGAAAACCGGGTTTTGCAAGGCCAACTCACAGATTTGCTTTCACGCAAAAAACGTTGGTGGAAGTGACTTCATCGTGTTATAATGAGTAATTCATTAAAGAATGAAAGGAATAACACGTTAATGGCGAAAACGATTGGTATTATTGGTCAAACGCAATACAAAACACTGCCCGAAGCCCGGGTGAGTGACATTAAAATTGACGCTTGGCGCGCCGCTTATGCGCAAGTTTTTTCAGAAATTGGCGCTTTGCCGTTCTTGATTCCAGTGGGGGCGGCGCATTTGGCAGCTTCTTATGTTGAAAATGTGGACGCCATTGTGCTGGCGGGTGGGCAAGATGTCCACCCCAGTGCCTATGGGCAAACGCCACAACCAACGGGTGTTTATGATACGCGCCGTGATGCGTTTGAATTGGCGGTTATTTCAGCGGCTTTGGCGATGGAAAAACCAATTCTAGCCATCTGTCGCGGGTCACAAATCTTAAACGTGGCGCTGGGTGGCACGTTGATTCAAGACATTCCCACCCAAGTGCCAAACGCCATTTCGCATGATCAAAAACCACAAGCGTGGGACAAACCAACACATGTTATTGACATTGAAGGGGGTTTGCTGAGAAAATTATACGGGACGACGCTCAAAACTAACTCGTTTCACCATCAAGCCATCGCGCAACTAGCGCCAGGCTTGACCAAAACGGCGCAAACCGCCGACGGCATTATCGAAGGCTATGAAGATGCGCGCCGACGATTGTTTGCTGTGCAGTTCCATCCTGAATTCTCGTTTGCCACATATCCGGAATTCAGCGCACTTTTTAAGGATTTTGTGGCGCAAATTTAATTGAACTAGGTATCAGCTTATGCTTGATAAAACAGATTACCAAATTGGTTTGGAAGTTGAACACTTCCGTGTCACGGCAGCGGGGCAATTAAGTGAATTGCCGCACCCGGTGACTTTGGACAAGAAATATTTCAAGTCTGATGCTTATGAAAGTCAGTTGGAGATTATTACGCCAATTTATCGCTCGGTTGATGAAGCGATGGCGAGCTTAGCTGATATGTTTGCGGAAGCCAAAGCGGCTTTACCCGCGGGAGAAATTTTGTGGCCATGGACGATGCCACCTGAGATTTCAGCGGATCGCCATGAATTACATTATTCCGCGGAAACGCCCGAACGCCTTGAATACTATCTCGCTTTAGAGAAGAAATTTGGCAAAACCGGCTCGATTCCAATGGGCGCGCACATGAATGTGTCAGTGTCTGGTTTTACTGGTGAAGACTACGTTAATGTGGCGCGCGCGCTGTTGGCTTATCGTTGGTTGTTTACGTACTTAACTGGTGCTTCGCCAGTGGCTAATCCTGGTTACTGGGATCAAGCCAAGCCATTGCCAGCCCGTCCGGTGCGCTCTTTGCGCGGCAGTCGCGAGTTTGGTTACGGCTTTGCTTCGCATATGACGTCTGATTTTAGTAGCGTGGAAGCCTATGCCAAACACGTGGAAAACTTGATTGTGACCGGTGTTGCCGTGCAAGAAAGTGCGTATCGAGAAGTGGTGCGCTTGCGCCATCGTGACGGTTTGCAGGGACTTTTGCAAGGGGATGTCCATTATTTGGAATTGCGTTTGTTTGATTTGGATCCCGATTCACCGGCCGGCATTGCCGAATGGCTAGTGAAATTCGTCTTTTTGTTCGTATTATTCGCCCAACAAACACAAGTTGATTACGACCAACAAAAAGCGATGGTGCGGCATAACATTGTCGCGCTGGAAGTGCCGACGGTGGAAACTGTTTTTGCCAATGATGCGCAGAATTTATTAGCGGACATGGCTGCTTACTTTACCGATCCAGCTGACAAAGCCGTGATCGCGCAAGCCAAAGCCTTGATTGATGATCCAACGTTAACACCAGCAGCAAAAATGGTGCTATAAAAAAACGACCGTTTAACGGTCGTTTTTTGTTTAGAATTTAGCTTTATCGGCGTCCGTGTGATAACCGGACACGCCATCCAAAGCGTTCAAGGCGTCCAAATCTTCATCGGCCAACGTAAAGTCAAACACGTCTGTGTTGGCTTTGATGTAGTCTTCGTGTGTTGATTTTGGCAAAGGCAAGAAGCCGTTGTCTAGGGACCAACGCAACAAAATCTGTGTTTCAGACTTGCCGTATTTAGCAGCGATGTCAGCGACAACGTCGTTGCCCAACAAACGCCCGGTACCAAACGGTGAGTAAGCTTCGCTGATGATGTTGTGCGCTTGGTTGTAAGCAACCACTTCCGCTTGTGCGTCACTGGGGTTCAAGAAAATTTGGTTAACCATTGGCGCCACTTCTTGTGTCTTGGCCAATGCTTCCAAATGATGAACGACGAAGTTTGAAACACCGATTGCACGCGTCTTGCCGGCTTTGTAGGCTGCTTCCATGGCGCGCCAAGTGTCGGCGTTGGCGTCAATCCAAGCGTCATCGTCGTTTGCTTGGACAGCGGCGGGATTTGGCCAGTGGATAAGGTACAAATCCACGTAGTCCAAACCAAGTTTGCGCAAAGATTCATCCAAAGCCGCCGTTGCTGCGTCAAATGAGTGCGCATCATTCCAAAGTTTTGTAGTCACGAAAAGTTCTTCGCGCGCGATACCAGAATCTGCAATCGCTTGTCCAACGGAAACTTCGTTGCCATAAATTGCTGCGGTGTCGATGTGGCGGTAGCCGGCTTCAAGCGCCCATTTGACGGCTTGGTAAGCAACATCGCCATCAGGTGATTGCCAAGTACCAAAGCCAATCACGGGGATTTTAACGCCATTTGATAAGGTATACGTATCTGTTAATGCCATTTCTCTGCTCCTTTTCTTGCGTGAGAACGCTTACTTTTTATTATACGCCTTTGCGTCATTTATGCGCAAATAGTGCCCAGTACATCAGCGAGAATTGATTGGCAACAATTAACGCAAATAACAGGTTTGTGAGGACATCTTGTTGAGACAAGCTGAGATGACCGCTCGTTAGCCACATGAGTAAAATAAGTAAAAAAGTCAAACCGAGTAAACCTAAACTTAGCTTTTTCATACGAAAACCTCCAGAAATTTGTTAAAATAGGCAGTAATATGAGGTGAATGAATGTTAGATGCAGCAGCGTTAAAACAAGCGCGACTCAAAGCCGGCTTGTCACAAGGAGAAGCGGCGGAAAAACTAGGCGTTTCACGCCAAGCGATGTCGCGGTGGGAAAATGGCCATGGCTATCCAGAACCAGACAATTTAGTTGAAATCGGCAAATTATATGCCATTCCCTTAGAATTGCTTTTTGGTTCAAAAGTGCAAGGATTGCCTGTGGAAAAGCCGGCGGATAACAGCATGTTTTTGCTGGTGTTATCCGCAATTGCAGCCATTGTGCCGTTTTTAGGCTTTGGACTATCCTATGTGATTTATAAGAAAAACAAAGCGACGAATGAATGGTATAAAGTGATTAACCTAGTTGTTTTGGTGGTGTTGGTGTTTAATATTTTTAGTGCGTGGAATGTGATTTCGACGATGATGCCCGGCGAAACACATGTTGTGAAATTAGACCAATCAGATGCTAGTTCACGCTAGTGACGAGTTTGCCGTTGGATAATTTGATGTGAAGCGTGGCGTTTGTGGTGAGTGGTCCGATGTAACGTGTGATAATAATGCGAGCTGACGTGTTAGAATCAAGCAGCGTTTTGGTGCTGTATTTGCCAAAAGCAACGCTTACTTTTAAACCACTAATACTGGTGATTTTATTATTGTTCACCGCTACTTTATACGAAGCGTTCCACGAAAGCGGTTGTGATTGGGTGATGTTGTAAGTCGCCGCCGAAATAGGCGTGACGAACAAACTAAGCGCGATAACGATTGTGGCGACGAGCCGAGTGATTTTTGATTGCATGATGATTTCCTCCATATTCTCAGGATAGAAATTTTTCATGCTTTATATAAGTAATGCGTGCGTGACATGACGTCAAAATGGCATTACATCAGGGATGTAATGCGGTTGTTACGCGATGTAAGGTGGCCATTGCTTATGTTCGGCGCGCTAAGGCGGTATATTAATCATGTCAATAAATGTTGACGACGCTTCGGGGGAAGTGCGGTTTTACGCAAGTGGGCAGAGTTGATCTGCTCACGTACATAAATAAGTATTAAAAAAGCACCCAAACGGGTGCTTTTTTAAATCAAATCCAAAGCTTGCGTCATATCGGCTAGCAAATCTTCGCTTTCTTCGACGCCGACTGAGATGCGGATTAACTCATCGGCAATGCCATTGGCGCGGCGGATGTCGGCTGGAATTGAAGCGTGGGTCATGACGGCCGGCACTTCAATCAAACTTTCCACACCGCCCAAACTTTCGGCCAAGGTGAAAATTTCGAGACTTTCGACAAACTTTTTCACATCGCTGGCTGCGACCAATTCGATGGACACCATGCCACCAAATCCGCGCATTTGTTTGGCAGCGACACTATGTCCGACATCACTTGCCAAACCGGGATAGTAGACTTTGGCGATTTTTGGATGTGCCGCCAAAAAATCGGCTAGCGTTTGCGCATTGGCGTTGTGCGCTTTCATGCGCAACGCCAACGTTTTGATGCTACGCAATAACAAATAACTGTCGTGCGGTTGCTGAACTGCGCCAATTGACATTTGCAAATGCTTTTGTTGCGCGGCTAAATCAGCGTCTTTGACCACAACAAAACCACTCAACACATCCGAATGCCCACCCAAATATTTGGTGCCGGAATGAATCACAATATCAGCGCCCAAATCAAGCGGCGTTTGGTTGTACGGACTTGCAAACGTGTTATCCACCGCCAACAAAACATCATGTTGGTGCGCCAAATCCGCTAGTGTGGCGATATCAGCGATTTTTAACGAAGGATTGGTTGGCGTTTCAAGCAAAATCAAGCGCGTGGCAGGCGTAATAGCAGCAGCAACCGCCGTCAAATCTGCCATATCAACTTGTGAAAAAGTAATCCCCAAGCGACCTAAAATGCTATTCACCAAACGAAAAGTCCCGCCGTAAACATCATCGCCCAGCAAAATATGATCGCCAGCCGACAACATTGACAAAGCGTTATGAATAGCAGCCATGCCTGAGGCAAATGCAAAACCAGCCGTGCCGTGCTCCAATTCGGCAATTAAACGTTCGAGTGCGGCCCGGGTCGGATTTTCACCGCGCGTGTATTCCCAGAGCGTATCACCGCCTAATTCGGCTTGTTTGTAAGTAGTGGTTTGGTAAATTGGCGTGTTAACTGCGCCGGTGAGCGGGTCGGTTTGTTGACCGCCGTGAATGACTTGCGTTGCGAAATGCATAATTTTAATCCTTTATTCTGCGTAAGCGGCGAGGCGCTTTTCGAGTAATGTTTGGCCGTATGACAACACGGTGGTAATTACTGCATAGACGAAGGCGACGAGTAAATATAAGGTGAGCACTTGATAGGTTTTAGCGGCAATTTGTTGACTGAGGTAAAACGTTTCAACAATCGTAATGACACTGGCTAAGGACGTGTCTTTGACCAAAGCGATGAACGAATTACTCAAAGGCGGCACAGAGATCCGCGCGGCTTGTGGCAAAATCACAAACCGATACGCTTGCCAACGATTCAAACCAACTGACAAAGCCGCTTCCATTTGCCCTTTTGGGACCGCCATAATGGCACCGCGAATCGATTCAGACGCGTAAGCGCCGGTGTTTAATGAAAAAACGGCGATGGCACTGACCCAAGCATTGGCCAAAAAATCAATGCCGGCGCTGGGTAAACCATAAAAAACCACGAACAGTTGCACAATCATAGGCGTTGAGCGAAAAAGCCAGACGTAAAAACCAGCGATCGCTTTGGCAATGCGAATAATCACGCGATCAACGCGGCTTTTTGGTAAATCCATCAAACGCAAAAGCGCTACGCCAGTCGCGACCAGCAGCGCCAATACAAATGAAATTAGCGTTAAGGGGATAGTATATTGAAACGCCGCAAGAAAAAGTTGCGGTAAATAATCACGTGCGGCTTGTAAAAAGTCAGTCATAGCAAGCTCCTTATGTATGCCAGCGGGTGGCTGGCGCAAGTTTATTTTTCAGTCAAATCCGCGTCAAAATACTTTTCGGAAAGCTTTTTGAGTGTGCCGTCTTGCTTGAGTGCTTTGATGGCGGTGTTGATTTGCTTTTGTAAATCCGTTGATTTTTTGTTCAAAATCGGTGCGGCTGGTTCAGCGGGCACTTCTTTGCTTAAATCAACCGCCACGGTTTTGGTGTCGTGATTTTCCTTTTTCCAAACGTTGTAAGCACCCAAATCATTAAGTGTGCCGTCAGCGCGGTTGCTCGTAATCAAATTCAAAGCTTCCACAAATCCCGGTGCTGCAACGATTTTTGCGCCGTTGTCTTGGGCAATTTGGCCGTAGTTAGAAGTCGTTGTTTGGGCGAATTTTTTGCCTTTGATGTCGGCGATACCGGTCAAATTTTTATCATCGGCTTTTTTAATCAAAACGGTTTTTGAGTATACATAAGTTGTGCTAAACAAGTAGGCCTTTTGGCGCTCTGGAGTGATGCCGACGTTGTTGAAGACGACATCATAACGATTTGAATTCAAACCGGCTATCAGGGAATCCCACTTTGTTTGCACGAATTTTGGTTTCAAATCTAATTTTTTGGCGACCGCTGTGGCGACATCGACGTCGTATCCGGTGAGTTTGTCGCCGTCACGATAAGAAAATGGCGCATAGGTGCCTTCAAGGCCGATGGTGAGCGTGCCTTGTTTGAGCGTGTCGGTTTTAGCGCCTTGCGTGACGTGATAAGTAATGCCGCCAGCAACGGCCAAAACAACAACGCCGGCGGCGACTTTGGTGATGGTACTCATAATGTGTTCCTCCTCAGGTAACAAAAAAACGAGCAATCCACAGGATTACTCGTCGTCTAATTGGTGCTTAAATTTTGTCGTGTTTTTGCATCACGTCAAAAATCCGGCGTCCAATTAGACGACCGGCGCATGCAGTATGCAGTTGCGAATGTTGTGCGTGACATGAAAAAATTCCTCTTACAAAAACTGTTTTAAGTCTAACCGCTTTTGAAATACTTGTCAAATTAAAAATAAAAAAACGCTTGCATTCATCAAATAATGGTGCTAAACTCACTTTAAATTAAAATTAAATGTGAACAAAGTGAAAAGAGGAAAAAATTATGGCAAAAAAGAAAACGTGGCCAATTTATGCAACGGCGGCGGTGGCTGTCGCAGCAGTTGCGTATGGCACGCACGCCGCTGGTTTGTGGGGGAAAAGTGCAGCTGATGACGTTTTGAAAATTGCTATGGCAACGCCGTTGACGGGTCTAGACACGGCGGTCATTACTGACGGACCAGCTATTAACATTGCCGGTAACACGCAAGAAGGTTTGTTGCGCAACGATGATAAAGGTGAGCCACAGTTGGCTTTGGCTAAGTCAATTGACAGTTCAGCGGACGGTAAAACTTGGACAATTAAGTTGCGCGATGGTTTGAAATGGTCCGACGGATCAGCGCTGACTGCCAAAGACTTTGTCTACACTTGGCAACGTGTCAACGATCCAAAAACGGCCTCTGAATATGCCTACATTTTCTCAGGAATCAAAAACGCTGATGCTATTCAAGCCGGCAAAGCCGCTCCAGACACATTGGGTGTCAAGGCAACGGATGACACCACGTTGGTGGTAACGCTAGAAAAGCCTTTGCCACAATTCAAAAACTTGCTTACTTTCCCAACTTTTTACCCTGAACAACAAAAGTTCGTCGAAAGTAAGGGCAAGTCATACGCCAGTTCGTCAGCCAACCAACTTTATAGCGGACCGTACAAACTGGAAGGCTGGAACGGTTCCAACAACAAGTTCAAGTTGGTGAAAAATGACAACTACTGGGATGCCAAACACGTCAAGTCAAAAGAAATTGACGTGCAAGTTGTCCAAAAAGCCGAAACAGCCGTCCAACTTTATAAGCAAGGTAAGTTGGATTACACCATTTTGGACACGCCTGATTTGGTCGCCGCTAATTCAAGCGAAAAGGGCTACCAATTGGTGCCACAAGCGACAACTGTCTTTAACTATTTGAACACGAAAAACAAAGCATTGGCGAACACCAACATTCGTAAGGCATTGCAATTGGCAACCAACCGCACGGAGTTGAACAAGCAAGTGCTAAACGGTCTCTCAACGCCGGCCACTTCCTTTACACCAAAGGGCTTGTATACAGCTGCTGATGGCAAAGATTTTGCTACCTATGCTAAGCAAGATTACACTTACAACAAGAGTGAAGCCAAGAAGTACTGGGAAGCTGGTTTGAAAGAATTGGGTGTTTCTAGTGTGAGCTTGACGTTGGAATCAGACACAGACCGTGTGGCCAATGCGAAAGCTGTTTCAGATTATTTGCAAAGTGCATGGCAATCAAGTTTGCCTGGTTTGACAATCAAGCAAAAGAACGTGCCATTTAAGCAACGTTTGCAAGATGGTGCTAACGGCAACTTTGACATCATGTTGACGCAATGGGGAGCGGATTACGCCGAACCTTCAACTTATTTGAATATGCTGGTGACAAAGGGTACCAACAACTGGGGTAACTACTCAAGTGCTGCGTACGATTCTGCTTTGAACAAGGCCACGGGCGATGATGCCATTGACGCTACCAAGCGTGACGCGGATTACAAAGACATTGAAAACGATATCTTCAAGAATGCCGCAATCAATCCTTTGTACTTCCAAGCACAACCTGAATTGTTGCGTCCAAACGTCTCAGGCGTGGTTGAAAACACCGCCGGCGTTGGTTTGGATTTGAAAACTGCTTATCGTAAGTAATGACTGAAAAATACTAGTTTCGACTAGTATTTTTTTATTTGATGAAAAAATATTCATTTAAGGGTTGACATTCTCATTTTGTAAGTGTAAATTGTAATCATACATTGACGTTGAAACGATGAGTACGACGTAAGAACAAGCCTAGAGAGCTGATGGGTGGTGGAAATCAGCGTTGTTCCCGTTGGAAAATGGTCGTGGAGTCGCTTGGTGCTGTGAGCGTTGGTAAATGGCATCCGGGTGCGCCCGTTATTGCGCTACGGTATCCCTTTTTGGCGTACCTAGTGAGCGGATTTTGGTGACAAAATTCGGTATTCGGGTGGTAACACGACAAGTCGTCCCGCAATCTCTATTTTGAGATTGCGGGATTTTTTATTTTCTCATTTTTAGGAGTTTTAGGATGTCGGATTGGACAGATTTGATTACAGGTACAACAAAACGTGACGCGCTTAGCGGCGCAGTGAATACGCCTTTGCAAATGTCATCAACGTTTCATCAAGCGAATTGGGATGAATTCGGGGAATTTGATTATGCCCGGAGTGGCAATCCCACGCGGCAAGTCGCCGAAGCGTCTTTGGCAAAATTGGAACATGGCACGCACGGCTTTTTATACAGCACGGGGATGGCCGCGATTAGCAGTGTCTTGTTGACGTTTAGCGCCGGGGATCATTTGGTGGTGACCAAACATGTTTATGGCGGGACGTTTCGCGTCTTCAATGATGTGCTGGCGCGGTTTGGCATCACGCATACGTATGTGGATTTTAGCGATTTGGCGGCGGTTGAAGCGGCGATTACGCCCCGCACCAAGGCGTTGTATCTGGAGACGCCGTCCAATCCGGTTTTGGCAGTGACCGATATCAAAGCCATTGCCGAACTTGCCTGTAGACGCGGCATATTGACGATCGCGGATAACACGTTCATGTCACCGTTTTTACAAAAACCGTTAGATCTGGGCGTCGACATTGTGGTGCACTCGGCCACGAAATTTTTGGCGGGACATTCAGATATTTTGGCCGGGGCCGTCGTGGTGAAAGATGACAAATTAGCGCACCAGATTTACGCAATTCAAAATGCGGTTGGCGCGACGTTGGGTGTGTTTGATAGTTGGTTGTTACTGCGAAGCATCAAAACATTGGGCGTGCGGCTGCAACAAGCCAGTCAAAGTGCTGACAAAATCGCCCAATGGCTAACCAAACAACCGCAAGTCAAACGCGTGTTGTACCCGGGTTTGGCAAATCATCCCGGCGCTGAAATTCACGCACGACAAGCCAAAAATGGTGGGGCGGTTTTGAGCTTTGATGTTGGCACGGAGGCGCGGGCGCGACGTTTGGTAGAGATGTTGGCGCTGCCGGTGTTCTCGGTGAGTTTGGGCGGGGTTGAAACGATTATCAGCTACCCGCCCAAAATGAGTCACGCCGAATTGAACGCCGCGCAATTGGCAGAAAATGGCATTACACCGGGATTGTTGCGCTACTCGGTTGGTTTGGAAGATGTCGATGAATTAATAGCAGATTTGGCGCAGGGATTAGCGTCGTTGGAGGTTGGAAATGAGTAAACGAACTTGGATTATTGGTTTAGCAGGCATTGTGGCTTTGGCGGGGGTGGCGTATGCGTCTTTTAAACCCACCACCACGGCAAGTGACGTCATCACCGTCGGTAGCGTGACGTCAGATGCGATTACGTGGAAACACATTGCCAGTTCGCCCGAAGCAAAAGTGGCGGGCTTGAAAATTAAAGTGAAAACATTTACAGATGGTGTGCAATTAAACACGGCAACAGCTACTGGCGAAGTCGATGTGAATGCGTTCCAATCGTACGCGTACTTTGCCGAGTTTAACGCGAAAAACAAGCAGCAACCGTTGGTGGCGCTGGGTACAACGTACATCGAGCCGTTTGGTTTTTATTCTAAAACCATTAAAAATGTGGCTGATGTGCCGGATGGCGCGACCGTGGCGCTGCCAAGTTCAGCTGACGATGCGGCCGGGCAAGCACGGGCTTTGTTACTGTTATCGACAAAAGGTTTGGTGACGTTGGCCGATGACTTTACGTCGACGTCGACCATCAAACAGATTAAAAGCAATCCGAAGCATTTGGTTTTCAAAGAAATCGAGCAAGGTTCCTTGCCACGTGTTTATAAAGACGGCTCGGCGGATTTGGTAGGCATCCAAAATTCAACGGCGACAGACGCTGGTTTGAATGTGTTGACGGATTCTTTGTTCCACGAACAATTGAACAAAACGACTCAGCCAAACGTCAATATTTTGGCAACGGCCGCGAAGAATAAAAACAATAAAGACTACGCGAAGTTGGTCACCCTTTTCCATAACAAGAAAATTCAAGCGTGGTTGAAGGAAAAGTACCCAACGAAAACTGAAATTAAAGAACCAGTTGCCGAATTGGCGGCTGCGACAAAATAAGGAGGAAACGTGCTCTCGACTTGGCAAGCTAGCGTTAAATCATTGTCACCATCAATCGCTACGCGATTAACGGCGCCCATAACTTAACGTACGCTTCCCATCTGGCTACGCCAGAACGTCGATCGCACTCTAAAAAACAATGGCAGAAGTAGAAAGTTTCAAATTAGATCACACTAAAGTTAAAGCGCCGTACGTGCGTTTGATTGAGGAAGTGGCTGGTCCGCATGGCGGGCATATTACGAATTATGATTTGCGCTTGACGCAGCCGAATGAAACGGCGATTGAGACGGGTGGTTTGCATACGCTGGAACATTTATTTGCCAGCTTTGTGCGGGATGAAATTGACGGAATTATTGACATTTCACCGTTTGGTTGCCGCACCGGTTTTCACGTAATTGCTTGGGAAAAGTATTCCAGCACGCAGATTGCCCAAGTCTTTACCAAAGTTTTGACGCGGATTGCCGAGACGGATTTGACGTATGACGATGTCAACGCCACGATTGAAAGCTGTGGGAATTTCAAAGACCATTCCATTCACAGTGCACAAGAATGGGCCAAAATCATTCTCGCACAAGGGATTAGCGATGATGCGTTTGAACGGAATGTGGTGACAATTTAGGAGAAAACATGACACAAAAACTTTATGTGGTCGTGACCAATGAACCAGAAGACGCGTATTCACTACAAGCGTATCTGCGAGGTGTGTTTGATGATTATGAAGTTGCTTTGGCGGTGGCCAAAAATCATTTGCCCTATTGGCTAGCCCAAGCAGATGAGCAACAAAAAATACAGGCCGCCAAGAAATTCATTGTGACTGCGCAATTAAATCAGTTATATGACATCAATGTCCGCGTGGCGTATCACGTCGGTTAAAGGAGAAATAGATGACAACAGCACTTGCAAAACAGACACATACCTTAGGGCACCAACACGTCGGTTCATTTTTACGTCCCGATAAGCTAAAACAGGCCCGCGCACAATTTGAAGCCGGTGACATTTCGGCAGCTGATTTGAAAAATGTGGAAGATGACGCCATCCGTACTTTGGTTGCGCAACAAAAAGCAGCCGGTTTGGATGTCGTGACGGATGGTGAATTCCGCCGTTCATATTGGCATTTGGATTTCTTTTGGGGCTTTGAAGGCGTCGCTCATGAACATTACGGCGAGGGTTATCAGTTTGCGCATGAAGAAACGCGCGATGACACAGCTATTTTACGTGGCAAATTCACGTTTGACCCGGCAACGCATCCGTTCGTTGAACATTTTAAGTTTTTAAAAGCGGTTGCAGATGAAGCGGGTGTTGACGCAAAAATTACGATTCCAGCACCGGCACAACTTTTGTTGGAATTAGAGCGTGGCACGAACGCTGAAACCATTCAAGCCTTCTACAATTCACGCGAAGCGTTGTTTGCTGATATTATCACCGGTTATCGCGCGGCCATTGAGGCGTTGTATGCGGCCGGTGCGCGGACAGTGCAACTAGATGATTGTACGTGGGGCACGTTAGTTGATCCCAAAATTCAAGTCATTTTTGCCAATATTGGCTTGGATATTGAACAGGTTAAACAAGATTTCTTGGCGTTGAACAATGGCGTTTTGACTGAATGGCCAGAAGATTTAACGTTTAACACGCATGTTTGTCGCGGAAATTATCATTCTGATTGGGCAGCCGAGGGTGGCTATGAATCAGTTGCTGATGCGTTATTTGGTCAAGAACAAGTCAATGCCTACTTTTTGGAATTTGACTCAGAACGCGCCGGTGGTTTTGAACCGTTGGCCAAAGTTTCGGGTGATAAAAAAGTGGTACTAGGTTTGGTGACGTCAAAGTCGGGTGAATTAGAAGACAAACAGGTTATCATTGACCGCATTCAGGAAGCGGCGCAGTATTTGCCATTGGAACGTCTATGGTTGTCAACGCAATGTGGTTTTGCCTCGACGGAAGAGGGCAACATTCTGACCGAAGCACAACAATGGGCCAAAATCAAACTGGTTAACGATGTGATTGCTGAAGTTTGGGGCGAGTAAAAGGAGAAAAATTATGACAAAACCTGTATTTCATTTTGACCATGTGGGGTCGTACTTGCGTCCGGCAGCTTTGAAAGAAGCGCGGGAAAAATATCAAGCCGGTGAGCTCAGCGAAGCCGAATTAAAGGCGATTCAGCATGAATTGGTGACGGATTTAGTGGCACACGAGCACGAGGCAGGTTTGCCGGCGATTACGGATGGTGAATTTGGGCGTTCGTGGTGGCATTTGGATTTTTTGTGGAACCTAAATGGCGTTGAGCAGTATGATCAACAAGATTCTTACGCCTTTCACGGGGCGCACACGCGTGGGGATAACGTGCAATTGACTGGCAAAATTGCGGCAAATTCACAACATCCTTTCTATGATGATTTTGAATTTTTGCAATCGATTGCACCGGCTGGTGTGACGGTCAAAACAACGATTCCTTCACCAAGTTTGTTGTTCCGTGATGGCCGTTCTGACCGAGCGTTGGAATTTTATGACACGTGGGCAGATTATTTGGCGGCGGTGGCGCAGGCGTATCACGACACTTTGCAGGCTTATTATGACCGCGGTGCGCGCTACATTCAGCTCGATGATACGACGTGGGCGTTTTTGATTGCGAAATTGATTGAATTTAAAGACGACGCGCAGGCGCGTGCGCCATTTGAAAAGCAAGCAGAAGAAGCCGTGCAGGTGATTAATGCGGCTTTGGCGGATCTGCCTGATGATTTGCGCTTGTCGACTCACATTTGTCGCGGAAATTTCCAATCAACTTATTTGTTTGAAGGTGGTTATCAACCCGTTGCCAAATATTTGGGTGAACTGAATTACGATGCGTTCTTCTTGGAATATGATGACGCGCGTTCGGGGAATTTTGAACCATTGCCCGCCATTTGGAATGGTCGTGAAAATGTGCAATTGGTGTTGGGTTTGCTGACGTCAAAACAACCAGAATTGGAATCGGTTGAAGAAATTCAAAGCCGAATTGAAGAAGCCGCGCAGTTAGTGCCATTGGCTAATTTGGCGGTGTCAACGCAATGCGGTTTTGCTTCGACGGAAGAAGGTAACAAACTCACCGAGGCGCAACAGTGGGAAAAACTCAAGCGTGTCGGCGAAGTGGCCCAAGCCGTTTGGGGTGTGTAAGAACAAAATCCGTCTTTGGGCGGCTTTTGTTTGGCCGGTGCAAACTATCCTCCTGCACGGTCGAACAAAAGCTGGTCAGAGATGGTTGGAAGGGAGCTTTTCGATGGTGAATTTATATGTACCAACGCCGCATACGGATGAGGAAATTCGGGCAGCGTTGCAAACGACAGGGAGAACGATTTTATTTTTAAATGCGGATTGGTGTGGCGATTGTACCGCCATTAAGCCGTTTGTCGGCGCTATTCGTGAACGCGCAGAACAACAGGCGCACTGGATTGATGCGGATCGTGATGCGAATTTGGCGGTGGCGTTAGATTATCATTTGCGTGGTATTCCGGCGTTTGCTTTGTTTGAAAATGGTCAACGTGTTAGTCATATTGGCAATGGCCAGCGTTTGGCAGCACAAGAAGTATTGGATTGGTTAGAAAGCGTGGTTTAGAATGTGTAGTCAACGGCATGTAGCAACAATTTTGGCCCAGGGCGGCAATGGAAGTGACGATCAGAACACGGGTGCAGTGGTGGCACCGTTGTATTTCTCAACGGCGTATCGACACCCGGGATTAGGCGAAAGTAGCGGCTTTGATTATGCCCGCTTACAAACCCCGACGCGCCAGTTATTAGAAAAGCAACTCGCCACGCTTGAACAAGGCGTGGCAGGCTTTGCGACGAGCTCGGGGATGGCGGCGATTGATTTGGTTTTTCGGACGTTTTTGCAGAGCGGGGATCATTTTATTAGTAGCGATGATTTGTATGGCGGTTCATTTCGCTTTTTTGACACGCTAAAAGATGGTGCGGGTATCACCTACGACACGTGGGATGGTCAAACTGATTTGATCGCGTTAATTCAACCCAAGACACGGTTGATTTGGCTGGAAACACCGAGCAATCCGACGATGAAAGTGGTTGATATTGCGACAGTTGCTCAAGCTGTGCATGCGGTTCGGCCAGACATTTTAGTGGCGGTTGATAACACGTTTTTGACGCCGATTTTGCAACAACCGTTGGCGCTTGGCGCGGATTTGGTGGTGCATTCTGCGACCAAATACCTCGGCGGTCACAATGATATTTTGGCTGGTGCCGTGGTGGCTGGGCGCGCAGATTTAGCGGAACAATTAACCACACAACTCACGACGACGGGGCAAGTTTTGGATCCGTTTAGTAGTTGGTTGTTGCTGCGGAGCTTGAAAACTTTGCATTTGCGCATTGAACGACACCAAGCGACGGCGCAAAAATTACAAACAGCTTTGCAAAAAGAAAGCGGCGTCACCAAAGTGCTTTATCCGGGACAAGGTGGCATGTTGAGCTTTTATTTGGCGGACGGGTATCAAGTGGACAACTTTTTACGTGGTTTGCAGGTGGTGGCGTTGAGACGCTGATTACCGTGCCGGCGGTGCAGACGCATCATGACATGACGCAAGCAGCGCGTGAGGCGCTTGGGATTACGGATAATTTGATTCGCGTGTCGGTTGGTTTGGAAGACGCGCGTGATTTGATTGATGATATTGTGGGGGCGATTCATGGCAGTATTTCTGACAAACGGGCTTAGCACGCCCGCGCAAACGGCGCCGGACGGCGCTTGGCGGATTTTGATCGTGAATTTAATGCCTAATCGGGCCGAAGTTGAGCGCCAATATGCCAAATTATTGGGTGCGGTGAGCGACCAATTGCAAGAGGACATTGCGCTGATTTTTGCAGTGCCGAGCACGCATCAATTTAAGCATGACGTGGCGGATGTTTATCGGCATTATGCTTTTTTGGCGGATGTGGTGGACGATCATTTTGATGGCGTGATTGCGACCGGCGCGCCGCTTGATCAGGTGAGTTTTGAGACGGTGGATTATTGGGCTGAATTGCAACGATTTTTTACTTGGACAAAAACGCATGCGACGCAAAGTATTTGGAGTTGCTGGTCGGCGAGTGCTTTTAATTATGCCCACGGCATTTCGGTACAACGTTTGGCAGAAAAGCAATTTGGCGTTTATCAAACGCCGGTCGGGAGCGCGTGGTTGCCACAAAATCATGTGAGCGCGCCACATTCGCGCTGGTTCAAACTATCGCTTGCACAAGATGGCGTGATTGCCGGGGATGAAAATTTGGGTGCGGTCATTGTTCAGCAACAACAAAATTTGCTTTTAGCGGGGCATCATGAATACGGCGCAGATGTTTTGTGGCAGGAATATACCCGCGACCAGCACCGCGGTTCAGCGCAACTGCCGCCTGAAAATGGCGCGGTTTTGTTGCAGGCGCAAGTGGCGCCGTGGTTTGAAGACGCGGTGACGCTTTATACGGCTTGGTTTGAGCGGTGGTGGCGTTGATGGTACGGCGAGTCGGTTTGTTTGGTTTGGGGACGGTTGGGAATGGCGTTGCTGAGATTTTGGCATCACGATCAGATTTTGATTTGCAACAGGTGGTGACGGCTCACCCGGAAAAGCACGATGTGGCTGTGCCGATGAGTACGCGGTTGGCGGATATTTTAGACGATGAACGCATTGAAATTGTGATTGAAACAATTGGCGGTTTAGAACCAGCGCGCACGATTATTGAAACGGCGTTACAGCGTGGGAAATCAGTCGTGACCGCTAATAAACAATTGATGGCGACCTATGGCGATGAATTATTGGCGTTAGCGTCACAAAATAATGTTCAGTTGCGCTATGAGGCGGCGATTGCGGGTGCAATTCCGATTGTCAATGTGTTAGAAAATAGTTTGGCATTGGGAGATGTTGAGGCGCTTGTTGGGGTGTTGAATGGGACAACGAATTTTATGTTAACGCAAATGGACGCGCAGCAATTAACGTATGCGCAGGCTTTGACACAAGCGCAACAGGCTGGTTTTGCTGAAGCAGACCCGACGTTTGATGTGCAAGGTTTGGATACGGCGTACAAATTACATTTGTTGATTAAACGAGCTTTTGGTGTGGATGTGCCGTTATCGGGTTTATCGTTTCAAGGGATTGAAACGGTGACGGAAACTGATATTTTGGTGGCGCAGCAATGGCAGATGCAGATTAAATTGTTGGCTTATGCGCGTTTGGAAGGTGGCAAATTGGCCGTTCAGGTGGCGCCGTTTTTTGTCTCGGCAGCGCAAAATTTGGCACGGGTAAGAGGCGCATATAATGTCATTGAAATAGCGAGTCTCACCGCGGGAACGTTGACGTTTAGTGGCTTGGGCGCGGGGCAATTACCAACCGCGCATGCAGTGGTCAATGATGTGTTGGCGCTAAGTTATCAACAAACTCGTCCAGTCGCGCGACAGGAAATACCGATTATTACGCCAGCTTGGCGCTATGTGTTGCGTGTTCAAGTGTTGGAACCAGCCACAGTAGTTGCGATGCTAGAAAAGTGGCAAGTGACGATTGATTTTGAAAGAATTGATGGTTATCTGATTGGTAGAAGTTTGGTTTTGTCAGCGGGACAGTTGGCTTCGGTGGTGGCTGATTTGAAGGGATTGTCTGAAGTTGGGGTGGTTGTTGCGATGCCAATTTATGAAGATAACCTTTACACAACATAGATACAATCTTGATAGTCGGGGAAAGTCCGCTGTGCTAGAATTGACTTGTACCCAAGGTAGGTTGGGTTGAGGCGAGAGCCGGGTTTTTAATTGTTATATCGGTTGTTTAGTTTAGATTGTTGGTGGGACAGGCCACGGATAAAGGAAGTGATCGATTATCTCGAAAAATGGTCAACACGTGCGTGTTGACCATTTTTTGGGCACAAAAAAACCACGCAGAATCTAAAACATACTTGCGTGGTTTCTTGTTCGATCAATTTGACCGCTTTTCCTGTTAAGCGGCCAAATCGATTGAACGTTTTCCATTAGAATTATTCAAAAGATTCGACCCCCTTTCCTAGATTAGTTACATTATCGAACTTTCATTTCGGAATGTCAAGTGACTTACTTGTCGCTGTTGGTCAATACTTGAACGTTGTTGTGATCGATGATAATCGTGGTGCCTTTGACGGTGTAAACTTGGCGTTCGGTGTTCGAGTTGGTCGTCGCTGGTTGCGGATTGAGTTGCGCGAGCGCATACGACGTGGCGGCCGTTATTAAAACGAAACCGAGTGTGACACCAATTAAAAACTCAAAAATATGCACGATTGTTCGCATCGCCCATCCCACCTTTATATGGAAAATATTAAGAAAAGTTTAAAACCGAATAAATTAAGTATATATCTTTATGATTAAATTGCAACTACTTTGATTAAAAATACGATAAGAATATGAGGTGATTTTGATATAACTTGTCTATACATATAGGAGATAGGTTTTTTTCGTTCTCATAATCTAATTTATATGCAATTTTAAATGTATATAACCTGTTTTCGTATAAGGTTTAAGCCTTGTTTTATTTTGGAGAAGTGCGCGCGATGAAATTTTAAGGGAGCGTCGAAATTCGTTCCTATAAAAGGTATAATAAATTATGACAAATTTTGGTGAACTTGCACATATTGAACTCAATGTCCTTGACTTGGTGGCCGCGCGTCGCTTTTGGCAACCACTGTTGGAAAAGCTGCATTATACGGTGTTTCAGGAGTGGGACGCGGGCTTTTCGATGCGCTTGAAAGGCACGTATTTGGTGTTTGTGCAGACAGAACCGGCATTTGAAGCGGCAGGTTTTCATCGGAAACAACCGGGTTTAAACCACTTGGCCTTTCACGTGGAAACACTAGCGCAAGTGGATGAATTTGCCACGTATTTACGTGACATTGGCGCCAAAGAATTATACGCGGCAGCCTATCCGCATGCGGCGGGACCAAATGTTTACACAGCATTTTTTGAAGATCCGCAGCGCTTAAAAATAGAAATTGTAACGGAGATAAAAGCATGACTTTACCAGTAATTTTTGATACAGATCCCGGCATTGATGACGCAGCAGCGATTGCCGTTTTGTTGACGAATCCCGCATTTGACGTGCGTTTGATGACATCGGTGGCGGGCAATGTGAACGTGGACAAAACCACTTTGAACATCCAAAAATTAGTTCATTTTTTCAAACGCGACGACGTAAAAATCGCGCGTGGAGCAGAAAAGCCATTGCGCAAGCCGTTTGAAGATGCGAGCCACATTCACGGCGAAAGTGGCATGCCGGGCTATGATTTTGGTGATTTTTTGTTGCCAGAAGTGCTAGACGACGCACCGGCGCAAATGGCTAAAGTGCTCAACGCAAGTGCGGAACCAATCACGATTATTGCGGTGGGTGCGTTCACAAATTTGGCGCATTTGATTCAACGTTTTCCAGAAAGTTTGGCAAAAATTGACCGCGTGGTGGTGATGGGTGGTTCGCTTTCGGGTGGCAACATGACGAGCGTGGCGGAATTTAACGTCTTTACCGATCCAGACGCGGCTGAAATCTTGTTCAAATCTGGTTTGGACATTACGATGATTGGCTTGGATGTCACGTTAAAAGCGCTTTTGACGCCAGATATCGTGACGACTTTGGCCGAAAGTAACGCGACGGGCAAAATGTTGACGGATATGATGGCGTTTTACGCGGACGTGCGCGCGGATGGCGGCAAACCGATGCACGATGTGAACACACTTTTCTATTTGTTAGCGCCAGAAAAGTACGTTTTACGTGACTTTTGGGTGGATGTTGTCACCGACGGACCGGCGCTTGGAGCGACGGTTGCCGATGTGCGCGGCGCTTATCACGACACAGCGAATGTGCACGTCGCTTTGGACATTGATCGCGCAGCTTTTGAAACGTGGTTTGTCGGTGAAATTAGTGGGATTGCCGACGCGGATGTTCGTGCGGTTTAACCTTGAAATTTCCCCGTTTTTTCGCTATGCTTAAATAGAGTGTCAGCGTTGGCTGACGAACTGATTAAAGTAGGTGATTTGATGGACGAAGCAACTTTCCAAAAGGCGTTGGCACAAGCCGGTTTAACGTTGGACGCAACGCAAATGGCGCAGTTTGACGCGTATTACAAACTCTTGGTTGAAACCAACGCGCAAATGAATTTGACGGCGATTACGGAAAAAAAAGAAGTGTACTTGAAGCATTTTTATGATTCATTGACTTTGGCGTTGCACGTGCCGGCTTTACTAAGCCAAGAAGCGACGTTGATTGACGTCGGCGCTGGCGCTGGTTTTCCATCTGTGCCGTTGAAAATTGCCTTGCCACATTTGCAAATCACGATGATGGATGCGTTGAATAAGCGCATCAACTTTTTACAAACGGTGACCAATGAATTGGGTTTGACGGGCGTGGCGTTTGTGCACGGCCGCGCCGAGGATTTGGGTCATGACGCAAAATTCCGCGAACAATTCGATTACGCCACCGCCCGCGCGGTTGCGCGCACGAGCGTGTTAGCTGAATACACGTTACCGTTTGTCAAAGTTGGCGGTCAGTTTTTGGCGATGAAGGGTGCCAACGGGCAAGAAGAACTGGCTGACGGGCAAAAAGCCATTGCCACGTTGGGAGGTGAATTTGCCAAAGAAACCACTTTCCAATTGCCAAACGGCGATGAACGCGTCATTCAAATCATCAATAAAACCAAAAAAACACCTAAAAAGTATCCGCGTCAAGCGGGCACACCGAATAAAAAACCGATTGCTTAATCTCACGTAGAAAGGATGCCGAGTCGCATGCCAGCACATATTATCGCTTTAGCCAACCAAAAAGGTGGCGTGGGCAAAACCACAACTAGTATCAATCTTGGCGCCGCACTTGCCCTTGAAGGGAAGCGCGTTTTGTTGGTGGACATCGATGCGCAAGGGAACGCCACCAGTGGTTCAGGCATTGACAAATCAACGGTTGAACGTGACATTTATGATGTGATTGTCAACCAAACGCCGATTCGCGAGACGATTTTGCCAGCGGATAACTTTGATATTGTGCCATCAACCATGCAGTTATCAGGCGCCGAAGTGGAATTGGCAGGCGTGAAAAAGCGTGAAAATCGTTTGAAAAAAGCTTTGAAAGACATCAAAGACGATTACGATTACGTGATTATCGACAACCCGCCAGCGCTTGGTTTGTTGACGGTGAATGCGTTTACCGCGGCTGATGCGATTTTGATGCCCGTGCAAACGGAATTCTACGCGTTGGAAGGTTTGGGGCAGTTGTTAAACACGATTGAACTCGTTCGCCAAAACTTCAACCCAGAGTTGGCCGTCGAAGGGGTTTTGTTGACGATGTATGACGCTCGGACGAATTTGGCAAAACAAGTTGCTAGCGAAGTGCGTGATTACTTTGGCGAACAAGTGTATGAAACGGTTATTCCGCGTAACGTGCGCTTGAGTGAAGCGCCAAGTTACGGGCAAGCCATCATTGATTACGACCCACGTAGCGTAGGCGCAACCGTTTATACGGCGCTGGCCAAGGAGGTATTAGCTCGACATGGCGAATAATGCAAAACCTAAAAAAGGCGGCCTTGGCGGCGGTGGTTTGAAATCACTATTTGAAAAAAATGGTGTTGAACCCGCCACGCGCGCAGTGGCCGAAGAAAAAACAAGTGACGTCGAAGTCATTGAACAGCTGAAATTAAGCGTTTTGGTCGCTAACCAATATCAACCACGACAGGAATTTGATGCTGATGCGCTAGCTGATTTGGCAAAATCAATCGCGCAAAACGGCGTGGTCAATCCGATTGTGGTGCGAAAAAAAGGCGCTAAATACGAAATCGTCGCCGGCGAGCGGCGTTTGCGTGCGGCTAAATTAGCGAAGTTAGCCACTATTCCAGCGATTGTGCGGGTGATGGACGATGCGGCTGTAATGGAAATTGCGGTCATCGAAAACTTGCAACGTGAAGATTTGGACGTGATTGAAGAAGCCAAAGCCTATCAATTATTGATGACGGAACTGTCCTTGACGCAGGCTGAAGTCGCTAAGCGCATTGGGCGCGATCGTTCAGCGATTGCCAACACGTTGCGTTTGCTGAAATTACCGGCTGATGTGCAAGCGTCTTTGCAAGCGGGTGAATTGAGCATGGGTCAAGCGCGGGCTTTGTTGGGCTTGAAAGATGATGCGTTGATTAGCGCGTTTGCGGCGCGCGTGATTGAACAGGGTTTGAATGTGCGCCAAGTCGAAGCTTTGGTGCAACAAGCCAACAATCCCGTTGAACCAACTACGTCGGTCAAAACGGCGGATTCGCCTTTGTTCAAAGCAATTAGCACGCAGCTGGAAGAAAAATTTGGAACGAAAGTCAAAATTAATAGCAACGACGCCGGCAAAGGCAAAATCGAAATCAACTACGTTGATGCCGATGAATTGACGCGGATTTTGACGTTGCTTGATGTGACGATCGATTAGGTGAAAAAATGACGCCTGAATATGCTTTAAATGACATCGTGATGATGAAAAAACCGCACGCGTGCGGTGCTAACGCCTGGCAAATCAAGCGGATGGGCGCTGATATCAAAATCGTGTGCACGCAATGCGGTCGTGGCATTATGTTGCCACGCGCTGAATTTAACAAGAAAATCAAAAAAGTCCTCGAAAAATTCGAGGCTTAGGAGTAAATATGGCTTTGACAGCTGGAATCGTTGGTTTGCCAAACGTTGGTAAATCAACTTTGTTTAACGCAATCACGCAAGCAGGCGCTGAAATGGCGAACTACCCGTTTGCGACAATTGAACCAAACGTGGGCATGGTTGAAGTGCCCGATGCCCGTTTGGCGCGGATTGCCGACATCGTGAAAACAAACAAAATTATCCCAACTACCTTTGAATTTACCGACATTGCCGGTATCGTTAAAGGCGCTAGCCAAGGTGAAGGTTTGGGCAACAAGTTTTTGGAAAATATCCGCCAAGTCAACGCGATTGTGCACGTCGTGCGCGCGTTTGACGATGACGATATTCATCACGTGAACGGCACGGTTGACCCAATCGACGACATCGAAACGATTAACACGGAATTGATTTTGGCCGACTTGGAAGCCGTTGACAAGCGTTATGCCAAAGCGCAACGGGCTTCACGCGGTAATGACAAAGACGCCAAAGCGGAATTTGCGGTTTTGGAAAAGTTGAAACCAGTTTTGGAAGCTGGCAAACCCGCGCGGATTGTTGACTTCGATGAAGAAGAACAAAAAGTGGTGAAAAGTTTGTTCTTGTTGACGTCAAAGCCCATTTTGTACGTGGCCAACGTTGCCGAAGACGACATGGCGGACCCCGAAAACTCACCTTATTTCAAGTTGATCCAAGATTACGTGGCACAAGAAGGTGCGGAAGTAATTGGTTTGTCAGCACGCGCCGAAGAAGAAATTTCTGGTTTGGACGACGCTGATAAAGCTGAATTTTTGGAAATGCAAGGCGTGGAAGAACCTGGTTTGAACAAATTGATTCGCGCGGCTTATCACTTGTTGGATTTGCGGACCTACTTCACCGCTGGCGTGAAAGAAGTACGCGCTTGGACGTTCAAAGCCGGTTACACTGCGCCTCAAGCGGCCGGCGTCATCCACTCAGACTTTGAACGTGGTTTCATCCGCGCCCAAACCATGAGCTACGATGATTTGGATCAACAAGGTTCTGAAAAAGCCGTCAAAGAAGCGGGTCGCTTGCGTTCCGAAGGAAAAGAATATCTCGTCCAAGACGGCGATATCATGGAATTCTTGTTTAACGTATAGGAAACTTGCCACTTCAGTGGCTTAGTTGACTTACCGGGTGCGTTAGCTTTCTTAATGCTTGAGCATTTAGAAAACTAGCTACTGCGGTATAAAAAAGTCCGCGTTCGCGCGGCATACATACCCCAAAATTGGAGCATAGAAAATGACAGAATTAACGAAAAAAAATGAAGCGTATATTCGCCAATTAGAAAAATTATTGCAAGCCAACCCAAAGTTGACGCCGGAAAAAATTAGCGACACGCTAAAAGATGTCACGGAAAAAGTCTTAGCAGCGCAACCAAGTGGCCAAACGGCAACGCAATTGTTTGGTACGCCAACGCAGGCGGCAGAACAATTCGTGGCGCCACAAGACAAGCGCGGCAAGAAAACATCTAGCAAGCGTTTGCACGAATATGGCTTTTGGACTTTGGCATTGGACACAGCGATGGCTATTACGATTTTGTTTGCCGGGGTCTTCGGTTTGAGCGGTATTTTCACGCCAAACAGCACAGAAGGCACGGGCATTACGTCGTTGATCTTGATTGCGTTGTTCGGTGGCGTTGTGTACACACGCGTGGTTTTGGCTTTGACGCCAAATCCTAGCGCGCCGCACAACTTAACCCGTGGACGCCGGGCAACATTGTTAGCGTTGGCTATGCTTGGTTGGTTGGCTGGATTCTTGGCATTGAGCTTGCTTCCACGCGCCATCAACCCGGTTTTGCCTGGTTGGACTTACTTGATTTTGGCAGTGGTTGCGTTTGGTGTTTTTCGTTGGAACCGACAAAAGAGCGGTTTGCGCGGCGGATTCTTTGCGATTAGCCAATTGTCACTGGAAGCGCGTCAAGCAGCGGCGCAAAAGGAGTCAAAATGAAAATTTTAGTTGTTGATGATGACCGCGAAATCGCGGAATTGCTCGAAATTTACATTAAAAACGAAGGTTACGAACCCTTAATCGCGGTTGATGGTAAGGACGCTTTGTCAAAGTTAAACACGAACCCTGACATTGGCTTGATGATTTTGGATATCATGATGCCAAACATGAACGGCATGGACGTGGTGAAGACGGTACGTAAAGACAGCCGCATTCCGATTTTGATGTTGTCAGCCAAGTCTGGTGATATGGACAAAATTCAAGGGTTGATCACGGGTGCGGATGACTACGTGACCAAGCCGTTCAACCCGTTGGAAGTCATGGCACGCGTGCGTTCATTGCTCCGTCGGGCGGAAAATTCAGTTCAAGATCAAACGCCAGACGTGCTCGACATTGGCTCATTGGTCATCAATAAAGACAGTCACGAAGTCAAAACAGCCGACGGCAAAGTTGTGAATTTAACGGCGCTTGAATTTGGTATTTTGTACTTATTGGCTAGCCACCCAAACCGCGTGTTCTCAGCGGATGACATTTTTGAACGTGTCTGGCAACAAGAATCAGTTGTCAGCGCCAAAACTGTTATGGTGCACGTTAGCCACTTGCGCGACAAACTAGAAGAAGCCACCAACGGCGACCAAGTCATTCAAACCGTCTGGGGCGTTGGGTATAAGATTGAAGTCAATTAGAGTGTGATTGATGTGCGCGCAAGGCGCGCTGGGAAGCGGTGTGTAAGGGCTTGAACGGTGAAATGCGTAGCATTTTGCTGGGCAAGTGCTTGCATTGAGCTTTCCGAGTCAAGAACACGTTTAAAATAGAGTGTGTCGTGGTGGTTTCGGCCTGGGCCGAAACGGGAGGCCGCGTGTAAGGTCATGACGCGGGAAATGCATAGCATTTTTCGTGGCAGGTGCTTACATTTAGCCTTCCGAACCACAGAACACGTTTCAAAAAACATGAAAAACAAACTAAACAACAATACATTAATCGTACGTTTTGGAGCGGTGGCCGTGGCGCTGCTGCTTTTTTTTAACTGGAGTGTCGTCGTCTTCACGCAGCTTTACCATTTTGGCGCGCTGGACTGGGCGGCTTTGCAGCCGAGTGAATGGCCAATTTGGTTATTTTTGGTGCTCTTGCTTGGGAGTGTGGCCATCATTTTTGTGGTGCTGCGTCAGTTTTGGCATGCCCAGCAATTAGCGCGTTTGACGACGGATTTGCAGGGAAAATTAACCAATAATGCGGATAACATTTACCTGGATTGGACGGCCAAAGGCGATGCACCGACCCAACAGTTAATTGAAGTGACCAACCAAATTGGCCAGCAAACCGCCAAAATTCGGGCCGAAGAGCGCGCCAGTGAGCAATCCAAAGACGAAATGATTACGAACATTTCACATGATTTGCGCACGCCGTTGACGGCAATTATTGGTTATTTGGGTTTGGTGGAAATGGCGGGTGACACGCTTGATGCCACCACGCAAGCCAAATACGTCCACACCGCGTATGAAAAAGCCAACCAAATGAAAATGCTGGTCGAAGACTTATTTGAATACTCGCAAACCCAAGCGCGTGACGCTCAGCTCAATATCAACACGATTAGTTTGGGCGACTTGTTCGCACAATTAGCGGCGAGTTACGAGCTTGAAGCACACGATAAAAAGCTCGCTTTGACGCAATTAACCAAGCCGGAGTTGCTCATCATGGAAGCGGATTCGGACAAATTAGCGCGGGCGCTGATGAATTTGGTAACGAATGCGTTGAAATATGGCCACGGTGCAACTTTTATTAAACTCACGGGGCAAATTCGAGGCGACGAAGTGGAAATTCGCGTGATTAACGACGGAGAAGCGATTCCAAAAACCGCGCTAGGTGAACTGTTTGACCGATTTTACCGCGTGGAAAGTTCGCGTAACACGGAAACGGGTGGCACCGGGCTTGGTTTGGCGATTGTCAAAGGCATCGTGGATCAACATGGCGGTCGCATTCATGCCGAATCGAACGCGGACATTACGTCGTTTGTGATGACCTTGCCTTTAAAACAAGCGTCAAAAGCGGTATAATAGAACTGTATTCAAAATCTAAGGAGTTTTAAACATGGCTAAGTTGGTATTGATTCGTCACGGTCAAAGTGAATGGAACGCGTTGAACTTGTTCAACGGTTGGGTAGACACAAAGTTGTCTGAAACAGGAATTGAACAAGCGCGTGTTGCGGGACGTGCTTTGGTTGCAGAAGGCATTGCTTTTGATCAAGCTTACACGTCAGTTTTGACGCGTGCGATCACAACACTGCACTACGCTTTGGAAGAAGCTGGGCAATTGTGGATTCCTGAAACAAAGGCATGGCAATTAAACGAACGTCACTACGGCGCTTTGCAAGGTCAAAACAAGGCTGAAGCAGCTGAAAAGTGGGGCGATGACCAAGTGCACATTTGGCGTCGTTCATACGACGTTTTGCCACCATTGTTGGACGCAGCTGAAGAAACAGTTGAAGTGCAAGGGAAGACATACCCAGCCTTCGACCGTCGTTACCACGATGTGCCAGAAGGTGAATTGCCATTGGGCGAAAACTTGAAGGTGACGTTGGAACGCGTTTTGCCATTCTGGGAATCAAACATTGCCGCTGACTTGAAGGCCGGCAAGAACGTGATCATCGCTGCGCACGGTAACTCATTGCGCGCGCTGGTAAAGCACTTGGAAAACATCTCAGACGACGACATTTTGAACGTCGAAATCGCTAACGGTCAACCTTGGATTTACGACTTGAACGACGATTTGACAATCGCAGATAAGAAAATCTTAGGCGCAGACTAAGGTTGGATTGAAAAAAGAAGCGGAAACGCTTCTTTTTTTGTGCTTGACTTTAAAAATTATTTTTGTTATTGTATTTGTGTACTAGTTGACTAATACACAAAAAGGGGAAAGCAATGGAATTTGTTGAAAATATACCGATTTATCGGCAAATTATGACCTTGATTAAACAACGCATTGTGAATCACACGTATCATGCAGGTGAAAAAGTACCAGCGGTGCGGGAATTGGCTTTGCAATTGGAAACGAATCCGAACACGGTACAACGCGCGTTGTCAGATTTAGAAAACGAGGGGGTTTTGTTTTCTAAACGTGGTTTGGGGCGTTTTGTGAGTGAAGATGAGGCCGTTTTAGAAAGCATGAAAATGCAAACGGTACAAGAAAAAGTGGCTAATTTTGTGTTAGATTTGCAAGCGTTTGGTTTGGACGAGAGTCAAATTCAGCAGGTAGTGGCACAGTATTTGGCAGAGGGACGGGGAAATGACGGCGATTAAACAAGATAAACAAGTACTGGCGGGAAGTGTGACGCTGCTGGTGTTAGCAATGCAAGTGGCAAAACAAAGGAGTGGGGTATGACAACAATTGTTCATTTAGAAAACGTGCACTATGGGCTTGGTGGGCAAGCAATTTTTGAAAATTTGCAATTGGATTTGTCATCGGGTAAATTCATCGCCTTATTGGGCGAAAACGGGACCGGAAAAACCACGCTCATGCGCATTATTAGCGGTCTGGCAAAACAAGTTCGTGGCACACGACAAGTACCGGATTTGAGGCAAATTAGTTATGTGCCTGATTTGCAAGGCTATAAACATCGTAAAATTAAAGACGTTTTGACTGAAAATCAATGGTTATTTGCTAACTTTTCAAAAGAACGTGCCGAAACATTAATGGCTTTTATGCAACTGAACCCGAATGCAAAAGTGGATTCATTGTCAAAAGGTAACTTAGAAAAATTAACGTTGGTATTAACGTTAGCGCGTGACGCCGAATTGTATTTGTTAGATGAACCATTGAGTGGTGTGGATATTGGCTCACGCAAGAAAATTATCAACGCTTTATTGCAGTGGGTTCCAGAAACGGGAACTGTGCTAATCAGCACGCATCACGTCAATGAAATGTCGGCCATTTTGGACGAAGTGATTGTCCTAAAAGACGGCGAAGTGATGCGCCATGTTGAAACAGAGGCAGTACGGGAACAAGGTTTGAGCTTGATTGATGTTTATCAACAAGTGTATGGGGAGGTATAGAATGTCAGCAGAAAAAGGATTTGTACGCGCATTGGGCATGCGTTCGGCGCGCTATTTTGCGATAACGACAGTTTTCTTTGTCGTTGCTGATGTGATCAACACGATATGGAATATGTATCAATCACAGGGAGCAGGCATTCATCATGCAGCTTTTAGCGCGGTGATTTGGGTGGCCATGGCATTTGGTTTTGTCGTTCAGTTCAATCAACTTTGGCGCGAAAGCTGGGTTCAGTTAGTGCCTGTATCAGTGGCGCGGCGCTATTTGTTAAGTCTAGTGGTTGTCTTTCTGCAAGCGACTTTGTGGACTGGTATGTTGGTATTAGTGGAATTCATTAATGGACTTGTGTATCATTTTGAATTATCTGATATTTTCTTGACACCACTATCGGTATTATTGATTGTTGTTGTGATGATGACTGTTACAATTTGGATGAGTATTATCACTAATATTGGCTTTTCAGTTACACGGTTTATTCCAAAACGTTATGGTGGTCTTGTTCGAGTTGGGGCGATTGTTTTGCTTTCTTGGTTAGCATCAGTAGGATTTGGATTTATTATTCATCAACTTATTCGTCTATTTGAGCATCAGTTGGCATCATTGTTATGGTGGACGAATATTGCCATCGTTGCTGACGTGATTGGTGTCATCATTGCCATCTATTTACTAAAAAATTGGGTGGAGAGTCGGGTGAGATAAAATGGAACAACTAATTATTTCTGGGGTGATAACGGTTGCGATTATTGGTTTTGTGGTGTGGAAACAGATGCGCGCAAAACCAATTCGTGACGGTTTGAAGTTACCATTGATTGTCCTAATAATCGGTGCGTATGTGGGCTATCATGCGATCGTTAGTGGGGCCATTCATTGGCAAATGTGGCAGTGGATTTTGTGGCTAGGCTTGTTTATTTTGTCAGCGGGTGTGTTGAGCGTGGCGCGGGCGTGGACGTATCGTTTGTGGTTCGATGTGGAACAAGCACAAATCATGCAACAAGGCACTTGGGTGACGTTGGTTTTGTGGGCAATGTCATTTGGTTTAGTAATTTTACGCGGCGATTTCTTACCGCATGCCGATCAATTGAGTTATTTGATGATTGGGACATTGCTTTTGGTGCAAACAATTTGCACCAATTGGCGCGCACAACGAGCGTTTAATCTGTAAAAGAAGCGGAAACGCTTCTTTTTTGTTAGGACTAAATGACCGTTGATTTTCGGCAATGATGATACAATGAACATAGAGGTAAACATCATGAATGAGAAGATAACATTGGGACCCGTGGCGCTGCGGGTTCGGGATTTGGCGGCGATGGCGCGCTATTATCAAGAGGCATTTGGTTTTGTCATTTTGGCGCAGACGGCGCGTCAAATCGTGTTGGGTCAGCGTTTGGATCGCGCGCCTTTATTGATTTTGGAGGCGCAACCGGACGCGCCCTATGATCCGCGTTCGGCTGGTTTGTTTCACACGGCGTTTTTGTTGCCCACGCGCAAAGATTTGGGGTTGATGTTGCGCCGTTTGTTGCAATTGGGCGTGCCAATCGGCGGTGCGTCCGATCACGGTTTTTCAGAAGCGCTGTATTTGCAAGACCCGGAGGGCAACGGCATTGAGATTTATCAAGATCGTGCCAAAGACAAATGGGAGCGCGACGGGGATAAGATTTTGGGCAAAACCGAAGAAATCGACGCGCTGGGCTTGATGCGTTTGGCAAATGATGAAGATTTGCCCGAATTGCCCCGCGTCACCAAAATCGGTCATGTCCATTTACAAGCCGTCAACGTCGCCAAAAGTCAGGCGTGGTACATGCAGTTATTTGCCGGGCTGGGCGTCAAAGATGACCATATCCCGAATGCAACGTTTGTGGCTTGGGGCGATTACCATCATCATTTGGCGTTCAACAGCTGGAATGGCCCGCTGGCGGCGCGCACGGACCAACTTGGTTTGGCCTATTATACGCTGTACGTCACGGATGGCGTGCAACTTGCCGAGTTGGCGGCGCGCGCTGAAGCGATGGGCGCGACGTATTATTGGGAGGACGAATCGCTGTATTTGATTGATCCAAGCGGGATTCAGATTGTTATTCAACAAAAAAACGACCAATAAGGTCGTTTTTTTAGTCATCTGAATCCACCGTCAGCTGATTAGCTTCAGGCGTACGCACATGGTGCTTGGTTTCGGCTTCAATGGCGCTAAACAAGACACCTTCGCGAATGCCGGATTGTGAAAAAATGACTTGAGCGCTGTCGATTTTTTCAAGTAAAGTCATCAAAGGCAGCAAACCACCGATGATAATGTCGCCGCGTTCTTTGGCGAGACCGCGCACGGCGATGCGGTCGTCTTTGTTTTTGCCGAGCAATTCGGTATACAAATCTTGCAGTTGCCCGCGATCCATGTGATAGCCGTGAACTGGCAAATCACCCTGATTGGCGCGCTTGCGAGAGATTTTGGCCAAAGTCCGATTGGAACCGCCGATGGCAATAATCGGGAAATGGCGAGCTTCTGGTACCCACGCAACGTCACTCAAATACGCTTGCACGGCGCGCAAAGCATTGAAAAAACTCTGGGCGGAAACCACGTCCTTTTCCAAATAACTCTCCGTCAAATTCACCGCACCAATTGGCAAACTCACGCGTTGACGCATTTTGCCGGACTTCACCAAAATCATTTCCGTCGAAGCGCCGCCGGTGTCCAAAATCAGCGCATCGTTAATCGGCAACGAATTCACAACCCCGATATAATCAAACTCAGCTTCTTCTTCGCCGCTAATTACGCGCAAATCAAAACCCATCACGTCGCGGAACTTCTTCAAAAAATCAGCTTGGTTGCGTGCTTGCCGAATAGCCGCAGTGGCAACAGCTTGCACCACGACGTCATCGCCAAAGCTTTGGTAGATTTTTTTGAAATTTTTTAACGCGTCTAGTGTCCGGTCGATGGCGTCGGGTTGCAAGGTTTTTTTGTCGCCCATGCCAGCCGACATGCGCACCATTTCCTGACGGCGATCGAGCACTTCATAAGAACCGTCGGTGTTGATGCGGTTCACCATCATGCGCACTGAGTTAGATCCGAGATCGAGAATTGCTAATGTCGTCATGTGTCCTCCGTAATTGGCTTTATTGTATCAAATTTTTCACCTTTTTGCGCGGATTTTTGTCGGTTTTCGGCTTCAATCAGCAAACGTTCTTGCACGGGAATCGGGTTGGATTCGGCTTTTAGTTTACGATGAGTGTACTTGCCGGAACGGCCTTTGTTAAAGGTTTGCGCGCGATCATGCCACATGTCATGCAAAATCACGCGAATGCGCTGCTTAATCTCATCATCCAAAACTGGAAAGAGCAATTCCACGCGCCGATCTAAATTCCGCGGCATCACATCGGCGCTCGACAAATACATATCCAGTGAATCTTTATCGGTCTTAAACAAATAAACCCGCGAATGTTCTAGCAAACGCCCGACCACTGAGCGGATTTGAATATTCATGCTGAGATTTGGAATATTAGGTTTGGCGGTGGCGATGCCGCGTATGAGCAAATGGACGTGAACGCCGGCGTTGCTGGCTTCGTAGAGCTTTTCAATTAGGTATTTATCGGACAGCGAGTTGGCCTTAATCCAGATTTGGGGATGTTCGCCAATACGCGCAAGGCCAATCATTTCGTCAATTTTCAAGGTCAAATGCTGGCGCAACATCGTTGGCGCCATTTTGATCGCGTGCAATTCTTTTGGCATATCTGTTTTGTGCGTCACAAAATCAAAGACGGCTTTAACATCTTCGCCAAGCGCCGGACGAGCGGTGAATAAACCAAAATCGGTATAAAAATGCGCGGTTTTGTCGTTGTAATTGCCGGTGCCGAGGTGGGCAAAAATTTGGCCGTCGCGCATGACGTACGCCATTTTGGCGTGCACTTTTAAATCAGGGAAACTCGTGTAAACTTCCGCGCCGGCTTGACGCAACTCGTCGACTAACTGCAAATTATTGGCTTCATCAAAACGGGCTTTGATTTCCAGTAAAACGATGACGCGTTTGCCGTTTTGGGCGGCTTGTTTGAGTGCGGCAACCAGTGGTGAACCGTCGGAAACACGATAAATCGACAGCGCCACTTCGCTGACCAAAGGATCATTGGCGGCCTGCACAAAGAAATTAATCACGGGATCAAAGCTGTCATACGGGTGGTGCAGCAAATAATCTTTGTGCGCGATGTGGTTGAAAATTTGATCGTCGAGCAAATCCTGTTCGCGGTAAGCTTCATGTGGAGCGTAATACAAGCGCGCCAAATTCGCCACGTCGCTAGTCGCAATTTGAGCGCGTAAATCACGCATCACGCCATAGTCCAACAAGCCTTTGCCCCGGAAAATGTAGAACGAATCGACCGCTAATTTCCGGGCCAAACGCCGTTTCAAGCCATTGGGCATATTACCGCTCACCGTCAAATTAATAATCGGTGCAAATGGCCGTGCCACCACTTGTTCTTCAATCGCGGTGGCCAAATCAGGTGTGTCGCGCGGTAAATCATCCATTTGCATGTCGCGCAAAACGCGGTAGCTATGCGCTTGGGCGACGCGACGCGTCGGCACAATTTTCCCAGCGAATTCCGCTAATAAATCAACCAACGGTACAAACGTCGCAAACTGCGCATCGATGCGCACCAACGCCGGCAAATCCTTTGGCAAAGCGACATTAACGAGCGTGCGCGGACTGTCTTTTAACGTCAATAACAGTTGTTCGGCGGCGTTTTCAATCAACGGCCAACGTTCTTTGTTGTGAATAAAAACCGGCGTTAATTTTGGCAAAATGTTTAAACGGAAGAATTTTTCTGCCAAATGTTGTTGTTCCACGCTTAATTGCCGGTACGGTAAAATATCAATCGCTTCGTCACTCATAGCCGGTAATAAGTGGTTGTGATAGGCTTTGTGCAAGTTTTTCAAATGCTTTTTCACGGCGCGGCGCAGCATTTTGAGTTGTTCGGCGGGCGTCATACCGGAAGGATCTTCGTCATCTTCACCATTTTCGATGGCATGAATTAAATTGGCAATGCGGACCATATACCATTCATCGAGGTTAGATTGCGCAATGCTCAAAAAATTGGCGCGCTCTAACAGCGGTTGATTGATGTCTTTACTCAACGTGATAATACGATCGTTAAAAGACAACCAGCTCAACTCGCGGTTCATAAAATCATGTGGATTGAGAAATTCTAATACCATGAAGTAACCTCAATGATTATTTGTGTTGCTTATTCATTATAGAATGCGGTCCTAGGCGGCGCCTATGAGATTATTGTCAATATTTTGTCAGATTTTTGTAAAGATTAGTTTAGCATAATTTTGTCAAAAAAGGTTGGAAAAACACCACAAAAAAAGCACGACCAATTAAGTCCGTGCTTTTGGGCAATTAACCTTTAAAAATCCAGGCGTCGCCGTTGTTAGCCAACAATTCATCAGCTTCTTTTGGTCCCATTGAACCAGACTTGTAGCTAACCAAAGGTGCTTTGTCAGCGTTCCATACATCAGAAATCGCATCAACAAACTTCCAAGCAGTTGCCACGCCGTTCCAGTCAGCAAAGTTAGAACCATCGCCGTTCATCGTGTCGTGAATCATGCGTTCGTAAGGTTCCGGCGTGTTGGCCTTGTCTTCGTCAGAAACGGTCCAATCCAAGTTGATAGTGCGCGTGTTAAATTCGTCTTCGACAGCTTTGGCGTTAATCTTGAATTCCACGCCGCCAGTTGGGTCAATCAAAATTGACAAGACAGATTCTTGGGCTTCTTGATCGGCACCAAAGGCGAATGCACCAGCCTTAAAGACGATGTCAACCCGTGTTTGCTTAGCTGCCAAACGCTTTCCTGAACGCACGTAGAAAGGTACGCCTTCCCAACGTGGGGTGTTGAAGTGCAATTCGCCTGCGACAAAGGTGTTGTTCTTTGAGTCAGCAGGGACGTCTTTTTCTTCCAAATATGGCAAGAAGTCGGCTGAATCACCGGCACCATATTGACCGCGCACAACGTACTTGTTCACGCCAGCTTCGTCATAAACTTCCAAAGCGTTAAAGGCTTCGTTTTTAGCGGCACGGATGTCAGCGTCGCTAAAGCTTGCAGGCTTTTCCATGGCTAACCAACCAACGACTTGCATCGTGTGGTTTTGGATCATGTCAAGCAAAGCACCAGCTGTGTCATAATAACCCGCGCGGTCTTCGACACCCAATGTTTCAGACAATGTCACTTGAACGTTTTTGATGTAATCCTTGTTCCAAGCATTGTCAAAAATAGGGTTACCGAAGCGAATAGCGGCGATGTTTTGCACCATTTCCTTGCCCAAGTAGTGGTCAATACGGAACAATTGGTCGTCGTTAAAGGCTTCTTCCAAATCATTTTGCAATTCTTCGGCAGTCGCATAAGACGTACCGAAAGGCTTTTCAATCATCAAACGGTTTGAACCCGTTTCAGACAACAAGCCAGCTTCTTTCAAATTCTTGGCGATTGTGCCGAAGAAACGTGGGGCAACAGACATGTAGAAAATGCGGTTGCCGCCAGTCGCAAACTTGCTTTCGGTGCTTTCAACCAAAGCCTTCAAGTCGGCGTACTCAGCGGCGTCCGTTACGTCAGCAACGACGTAGTCGAAGTGCGCGACAAATTTTTCAACTTGTTCACCGCTTTCGCCCGCAAATTCTTGCAATGAATCACGGACAAATTGTTGGAATTCGTCAGTCGTCATTTCTTGACGCGCTGTTCCCAATACGGCAAAGTTTTCTGCCAAGTAACCCTTTTTGAAGAGATTGAAAACAGATGGGTAAAGCTTACGCTTTGCCAAATCACCTGTCCCACCGAAAAATGTCACTAATGTCTTAATTTCTTGGACCATGATGTTCCCCTTTGAATGTTTTACGCTTTCATTATACCTTATTTTAGCGGATTTTTGGTAAGATAGATGAATAGAGTTCAAATGGAAAGCGTGATTTAAGATGGAAAAGCTGGATATTTTCAAACAAATGCTGATTGTGGGCATCGGCGGGTTTGTTGGGGGTGCTTTGCGCGCGGCGTTTGGTTTAGTGAGCACGAGCGTTTGGTTGACGTTTGGCATTAACGTGGTGGGTGCGTTTTTGTTGGCGGTGTTGGGCGCGTTTTTGGCGCGCCGTTTGGCCGAACCCGCCACGTGGCAAAATTTCTTGGGAACCGGCATTTTGGGCGGTTTTACCACGTTTAGTACGTTTATGTTGCAACTCCATCAATTGCCGCTTGGCGGCGCGGTGCTTTATGGCGCAGCGACGTTGGGATTTGGGTGGCTTGCCATTGAACTTGCGAAAGGTTGGGTGGCGACATGGGCATCTTAATGGCAGGAATTGGTGCGGCAATCGGCGCAATGTTGCGGTATTTAGTGGTTTATTTTGCTCCGGCCAAAGGCATTTTGACGGGTGTATTTTGGGTGAACGTGCTAGGCGCACTTTTCATGGGTGTTCTGCTAGCAAATCACGCGCTAAATGTTTATAATGGACTATTGAGTACAGGTATTTTAGGTGGTTTTACCACGTTTAGTACGATGATGACGCAAAGTGCGCAAGGCACTCGTCAACATCAATTTTTATATTTAGCCGTGCAAATGCTTGCTGGGTGGGTGGCATTTGTTTTGGGCATGCAGTTTTAAGGAGAAAACATGAGCGATATTGCAGTGATTGTGGATAGTTCAAGCGCGTTACCAGCTGATTTACGCGCGGAAAACCACATTTTTCAAGTCAACGTACCGATTATTTTTGGCACAACCACAATCAAAGAAAACGAAGGACTGGACACGGTCGCTGAATTAACCGCTAAAATCGCGGCTGATGGCGTGATGCCAACGACCGCATCGCCTGCGCCCGGTGATTGGGAAGTGGTTTTGGACGAAGCGGCTGCGGCGGGTTATGACCAAGCGATTTTGTTGACGTTGTCGTCAGGTTTTTCAGGTGGTTTCCAAGCCGCCAACATTGCCGCCACGACGTATGAAAAAATGCATGATGTGCGCGCCTGGGATTCAAAAGTCACGACCTTAGGGCTTGGTTGGCAAGCGCTTTTGGCCGCTAAAATGGCTGAAAACGGCGCAACAATTGATGCGATTTTTGATAAATTAGCGATTTTACGTGATCAAATGAACGTGCGTTTTGTCGTCAATGACATTGCGCATTTGCAACGCACGGGGCGCGTGAGTGCCGGAGCGGCGTTGATTGGTGGTTTGTTGAACATCAAACCAATTTTGGCCATTGACGTGGACAACGAAGGTAAAATCTCAGCAATCGGCAAAGCACGGAAAATGAGCGGCGCGTTAAAAGACGTCAAAGCCGCTTTGGCAGCGACATTGGCGGATTATGATTTGCCAATGCGTGGTGCTGTTATTGACGGTAACAATGCCGATTTGGCTGACAAATGGCGCGACGAACTGGCCGCCGAATTCCCGGATATGCCGTTTGACCGCAGTGTGTTGACGCCTTACATCGGCGTGCACACGGGTGATGGCGCGATGGGCGTGTTGTGGTCAGTGGATTGGGAAAAGCTCGTTTAAAAATATACTGAACACAATGTCAAAAACCGTGCAGTACTTGCACGGTTTTTATGTGCTAAACTAGTAATAGACTTATACGAAATTTGGAGGAGACTGATGGCAACCATTAAAAAAACGCATTCTCGTATTTATGATATTGTGTATGAAACACTCAATTCCGTGACGCACGGCTTGGGCTACACTGCTGCGGTGGTGGGCTTTGTTTTGCTGGTGGTGCACGCAATTACGCTGGGGCGTGATGCGTTGACTTTGACGGCGATTAGCATTTATATGGGTTCGGTGACTTTGTTTTTGTTGGCGAGCACGTTATTTCATTCGCTTGTTTTTACCAAAGCCGCGAAGCTTTTTCAATTCTTTGATCACGCGGGTATTTATTTGGTGATTTTGGGAACTTACACGCCGTACATGTGGTTATTTGTGGGCGGCTGGATTGGTTGGACAATCTGGGGCGCTATTTTGCTCATGACGATTGCTGGTTTTGTCTATGATTTGTTTTTCTTGGGGCGCTGGCCTTGGGTGGCGGTTGTGATTTATTTGGTGATGGGCTGGCTGGTTTTGTTGGCGTTGCCGGTTTTGTTGCATACGTTAGCGCCCGTGCCGTTCTGGTTGCTGGTCGGCGGTGGCATTACGTACTCACTGGGCACGTTGTTTTATCTCATCAAAGGCATTCCGATGGCGCATGTTTATTGGCATTTGTTCGTGGTTGCCGGTGCAACTTTGATGTACATTTCAATTTGGCAAACCTTATAAAAGCAGGTCCTTGGACCTGTTTTTTTTGTGGAGAGTTGCAGCTTATTTTAAATTACGGCGCACCTATGCTATACTATTTTTATCAAATATAAAGAAAAATAGAGGAAAACGATGGTCGTACCGTTTGGGTATTGGATTGGCTTTTTTGCATTTGTGGTCGTGATGTTGGCGCTTGATTTGGGCGTGTTTAACAGAGGTAACCACGCACCAACAATGAAGGAATCACTGCTTTGGAGTGCCTTTTGGATTGGCTTGGCAATTGTCTTTGGACTGGGTGTCTGGGCGTTTGCTGGCGGAAGTTATTCGCTTGATTTCTTTACAGCCTACTTGCTGGAAAAGTCGTTGAGTATTGATAATTTATTCATTTTCATTTTGGTCTTTGGCTTCTTTAAAATCGACGTCAAATATCAACACCGAATTTTGTTCTGGGGTGTCTTTGGCGCGCTGGTCATGCGAGTTTTGTTCATCTTCGCGGGTTCTGCGTTGCTAACAAAATTCACGTGGTTGATGTACATTTTCGGGGTGTTCTTGATTGTCGCTGGTTTGCGCATGTTGTTTAACGGCGAAGAAGAACAGGATTTGGGTGAATCTAAGATTATTCGTTGGACGAAAAAATTGTTGCCGGTCAGCGACACCGCACCGGATGGCAAGTTCTTTACTTTAGCAAACGGAAAACGCTTGGCGACGCCATTTTTCTTGGCATTGATCTTTATTGAAGCCAGCGATTTGATTTTCGCGGTCGATTCAATTCCAGCGGTTCTGGCGGTGACGACCGATACCTTTATTGTGGTGACGTCTAACATTTTCGCAATCATGGGTTTGCGTTCGTTGTACTTTGCGTTGAACGGTATTTTGCCAATGTTCCGCTACATCAAGTACGCGCTGGCGGTTATTTTGGCCTTCATTGGTGTCAAAATGTTGCTCAATGAATTGGCACATGATTTCCACTGGCATTTGCATATCTCAAACGGTTTCTCGTTAGCGGTGATTGTGACGTTAATTACCGTGTCGATTGTGGCGTCAATCGTGCAAGATAAGCGCACAGCAAAATAAAAAACAGGCCTTGTTGGCCTGTTTTTTATTTGTTCGCTTCGATTGTAATGATGTTCCCGGCGGGATCTTGGATGCGAAGCGCGACTTTGTTCCCAAACCGTTCTTCTACCTCGCTCACAACCGGCACAAAATGGTTGCGCAAATGCGCCTGCAATTCGCCGATGTGATCGCGCACCAATAATTCCAAGTCATCGCGTACATCCCCAAGTACAAAATCAATAGTGGCGTGATCCACAATCAAATGCCGATCGCCGCCATTGCCATCTTGCAATAAGTCAAACACATCCCGCCAAAAACGATAATTCCGATTCACTAATTCTTCGGTGGGCGCAGGGATTGTTTTGATGTTTAGTTTACGTGGTTTCATAAAAAAATTAGAGTGTGGTGCGCGTGCTGGCTTAGCCAGCTGAATGGTGGTGCATAAGTGACGGGCTGGTGAAAGCGGGAAAGGGCTATTGCCCGTAGCACTTTTTCCGGTTCGTTGCTTATGTGACGCCGTTCAAGCGCTCAACACGTTTCCTCTCAAAAAATTATTACTATTATACCATGAAAATTGGTATACTATTTTCATGGCATTACTAGAAGTGACAGGCCTTTCAATGGCCTATGCAGAAAAAACTTTATATCAAGACGCAGAATTTGCCCTGAACGTGGGCGAACACATGGGAATTGTCGGTCAAAATGGTGCCGGCAAATCAACGCTGATTCGCATCATCACCGGCCAAGCGCTCCCACTAGATGGCAAAATCACATGGCAAAACAACATCAAAGTTGGTTATCTGGATCAGTACGCTGAAATTCCAGACGGCATGAATTTGGTGGAATTTTTGCATACCGCTTATCAGGATTTGTACAACAAGCAAGCGTTGATGGAAAAATACTACAACGATTACGCTGAAACGTTTGACGAAAAATTCCTTGATCGCGCGGGTCGTTTGCAAGAAGAACTGGACGCGGCGGATTTTTATGGCATCGATACGGAAATCGAGCGTATTATTTCGGGGCTTGGTTTGGACGCGATTGGCCGAGACCACGCCTTAACCGACATGTCAGGTGGGCAACGTGCCAAAGTTATTTTGGCCAAGTTGTTGTTGGAAAACAACGATGTTATTATTTTGGACGAACCGACCAACTATTTGGACGTCTCACACATCGCTTGGCTGGAAGAATTTTTGCAAACGTATGAAGGCGCGGCGTTGATTATTTCCCACGACTTTGACTTTTTGGACAAAGTTACCAACGCGATTATTGATGTTGCGCACGGAAAAATTACCAAGTACCGCGGTAGTTTCAAACAAGCGATGCGCCAAAAAGATGAACGCGCCGAACAACAAATGCGTGCTTATGAAAAGCAGCAGGGCGAAATTGAAAAAGCCCAAAAGTTCATCGCCAAAAACAAGGCGCGCGCGTCAACTTCAAAGCAAGCGAAGTCGCGTGAGAAAATGCTGGCGCGTATGGACAAAATCGATCCACCGTCAGAAAATTTGCAAGCGCATTTCAATTTTCCGTACGTGGAATCCAATTCTGCCAACGCTTTGCGGGTGAACGACTTGTCAGTTGGGTATGTGACGCCGGTTTTGGAACCGGTCACGTTCTCATTGACGTCGCACCAAAAAGTGGCGTTCAAAGGTTTCAACGGCGCGGGAAAATCAACGTTGATCAAATCAATTTTGGGTGTGATTCCAAGTTTGGCGGGGGATGCAGAATTTTCACCTAGCGCGGTTGTGAATTATTTCGACCAAGACTTGGAATGGGATAATGATTTGAAAACGCCGTTGCAAGAAATGCAAGACCGTTTCCCAAAGCTTGAACCAAAAGCTTTGCGGACACGTTTGGCGGCAGCCGGTATCAACGCGGAAAACGCGATGAAGCCGTTGCACCAACTTTCCGGGGGAGAACAAACCAAAGTCAAATTGGCAATCATGGAAATGAAGCCGTCTAACTTCTTGATTTTGGACGAACCAACCAACCACTTGGACGCGCAGACAAAAGACGCGTTGCGCCAAGCGGTGACTAAGTTCCCTGGCAATGTCATTGTCGTGAGCCACGAGGCGAGTTTCTATGACAACTTTATTGATAAAGAACTGAACGTCGCGGCGTTGAGTTTGAACCACGAAGAAAATTAAAATGGCTGGCAACAGCCATTTTTATATGGGGAGAAGAAATGTTAATTGTGTTAAAAGGGTTGTTGATTGGCTTGGCGTTTGTCGCACCGATTGGTATGCAAAATATTTTTATGTTTAACAACGCGTTGAGCAACAAACTCGGCCGGGCGTTGCAGATTGCTTTGATTATTTGGTTCTTTGATGGGACATTTTCACTGGCAATGTTTTACGGTGTCGGCGGTGTTCTAACAGCCTTTGACTGGCTGGAAATTTTGGTCATGTTAATCGGGGGCGTGTTGGTGATTTGGATTGGGTGGACGATTATTCGCGATGCCCGCAACGTGAAATTTGGCGTGCAACAGACGCCAATTACTTTGAAAAAAGCGGCCTTAACCGCTTTGATTGCGGTTTGGGGCAATCCGCAAGCGCTGATTGATGGCAGTTTGATGTTGGGTGCATTACGCGGGACGTTAAAAGCTGGCGAAGATCAGCCGTTTATTTTGGGCGTTGTGCTGGCAGCGGGTTTATGGTTTGTGGGGATGAGTTTGTTGGTGAATGCGATTCGTCATCGTTTGCCGGCCACATTGCTACGCGGCATCAACTATGCCAGCGGCGCGGTGGTTGTGATTTATGGCGCTTATCTGATTGTGAGCGCTGTACAAGAATTGTTATAAAAAAGGACACGCAATGCGTGTCCTTTTTTAGTCGGCAATATTTTGCATGAGTTTTTTCATGGCGCGGTTTAAAGCGTCCCACTCGTCATCTGCCAAACCAGATTTGGCGAGTAAAGTTTGCGGAATAATAGCGGAATCGGTTTGCATGTCTTGACCAGCTTGCGTTAAATGAATCCAAACTACGCGTTCGTCTTGTGTATCACGAACACGCGAAATAAGCCCAGCACTTTCCATGCGTTTGAGCATGGGCGTGAGGGTACCGGAATCTAAATCGAGATGATGACCGATTTGCTTAACACTTTGCGAACCGTTTTCCCAAAGGCTGACTAACGTCAAATATTGCGGATAGGTCAAATTAAGTTCATCCAAAAACGGGCGGTACATCCGCTGAATGGCCCGCGAAGTCGTATAAATTGCAAAACAAAGATGATCGTCTAAAGGCACGGGTTGGCCAGTTGTGATTTGCATATGTGCGTGCTCCTTTTGCTAGCGACAGTATGTTTTTTATTATAGCTGTTTTTCAATTTTAATCAAACAAAATTGAATTGTGTAAAATTTAATTGTTGACAAAACAAAAAACTCGGCGTAGGATAAAGACATGCCTAAAAGGTTGTGCACAATTTAGTTTTGGTAAGCATGAAAGGAGTCTATAATGACTGAAAAGAATGTCGTGTTAGAATCAGCAGCTGCTGAGTTTGTTAAGGAGGCCGCACAAGGCGCGCAGTTGTACGAATTGCCAGTCGCCGAGGGGCGTCAAGCAGTCGACGACACGCAAGCGGGTGACATTGACAAGCCAGCGGTGCAAATTGAGACGTTGACCATTGCCGGTGGTCCAAGTGACACAGTAGATGTAAAAATTGTTCGCCCAGAGAACACAACCGAAGTTTTGCCAGTGATTCTTTATATTCACGGGGCCGGTTGGGTGTTTGGAAACAGTCACACGCATGATCGGTTGATTCGTGAATTGGCGACTGGTGCCAATGCGGCGGTTGTTTTCCCCGAGTACAGTCGTTCACCCGAAGCTAAATATCCAACGGCTTTGGAAGAAATCTATGCTACGTTGACTTGGATTGCCGAGAATGCGGACAGTCAAAAGTTTGACGTGACGCGCTTGACGGTGGCCGGCGATTCAGTTGGTGGGAACATGACCGCGGCAATTACGTTGTTAGCAAAGGATCGCAAGGGTCCTAAGATTAACAAGCAATTGCTGTTTTACCCGGTGACCGACGCTAACTTTGACACGCCTTCTTATCATGAATTTGCCGAAGGTTACTTCTTGACGCGCGAAGGCATGAAGTGGTTCTGGGATCAATACACAACTGATGAGGCGCAACGCAACGAGATTACAGCCTCTCCATTGCGCGCGAATGTAGACCAGTTGAAAGATTTGCCACAAGCGTTAGTGATTACAGCTGAAGCCGACGTGTTACGTGATGAAGGTGAAGCCTACGCTAACAAACTCCGCGCAGCGGGCGTTGATGTGACGCAAGCACGCTTCCAAGGGATTACACATGACTTTGTGATGTTGAACTTATTAGCAGAAACGAATGCAAAAAAAGGGGCTTTGCTACTCGCAACCAGCTGGTTACAAGCCTAAATCAAAAAGGACACGCAATGCGTGTCCTTTTTTAGTCGGTAAAATTAGGCGCGAGTAGCGCCCAAATGGTGTCGAATTTGGCTGTAAATGTGTCATCCCAATGAGTCGTAAATAGCGGCGAGTGGAACCAAACCGTTGCGCGCAACAAGCCTTCGGCCATTTCTTCGGTTACGCTGGGCGCTTTACTGCGCAGACTTTGGCGGAGATGACTGAGATGTTCTTGCAAAACCGCGTCATTGTATTCGATGTAGTTGGTGTACAGCGTGAACATGTCGTGTTGCGTGTCATGCGCGGTCTTTTTGGCAAGGGACAAGGTCAACAGCCAGTCGTGGACGGTTTTGGCCGTGGTGTCACGCGGTACAAACTCCCACACGTCAACCAAAACCTCGTCCAACCAACGCATCGCAAGCGTCGTCCAGATGTCGTCTTTATTGCGGAAATGCTTATAGAGCGCGGCGTGGCTCATATTGAGCGCCGTTGCGATATCGATGAGCGTGACGTGATCTACGCCGTGCGCAAGCACCAATTCTTCGGCGGTTTGTAGAATTTTTTCCTTGGTTTTCATGTTTTTATTATAGCACTTGGTTACAAGTGTTGACAAATGTAACTTCATCCGCTAAACTCTATAAAAGTTACAAAAATAATTAAATGTAACCAAAAGGAGAATTTTTATGCCAAATAAGTGGTTATTCGTGACGATTATTTCCGTCATTTTTTCATTCATTATGTCAGCGATTATGACATTTGTTTTTGTGGGTGCATCGCCGGTGTATTTGAACGCGTGGATGCAAGATTGGGCCGTGGCGTTTGTGATTGGCTTTATTTTGAACAGTTTTTTGCCAGCGCGCATTCAACGTTTTGTCGCTGGTAAATCACATCCGTTGTTGCGCACGGCAGCTACTGGAGCGTTGATTTACACGATTATTTTGTCATTTGCGTTGGTGAGTTATGCCTTGCGTGGTTGGTCTAATCCGAATTTTTTGAACATTTGGTTGTTGCATGCGTGGCCGGTGGCGTTGGTTTCTGCTTTTGTGGTGAATCTGTTTTTGCCACGATTGGTGGGCCGTTTGGTGGCGAAAATCACGGCATAATTTGACCTAAAGTGCGCTTCAGGGTGTATAGTAGAAGCACTTAAGGGAGAATATCCATGCAAATTAAAGACGTCGCCGCACAAGTTGGTTTGTCCATCGAAGCGATTCGTTACTATGAAAAAGAAGGTTTGATTGTCCCGGTGGCACGCGACGAAGCGGGGCGCCGACAATTTACGCGAGCCAATATTGACCAAATTTTATTCATCCGGCACATGCGCGAAGCAGGACTTGGGATTGATGTTTTGCGGCAATACATTGCGCTCATTGAGCAAGATGAATTGGCCACGATCCCGCAACGCCGTGAACTTTTGGCAAATGAAGCCCAGCAACTGCAAGTGCGCATTAAAGAATTGACGCAGGCGCTGAATTTATTAAACTTGAAAGTTGCCCATTACGACGAACACCGGTGCAAAAATGAAACCGCGTATCGACCAAACGCTTGACATGAAGCGCGCTCCAGCGAATAAGATGACAGTATCTTAACTAAAAGGAGTGCAACACATGCAAACAGTGACATTGAATAACGGGGTCCAAATGCCGATTTTGGGTTTGGGCGTCTTGCGTACGAACGCTGAAGAAACCACCAATGCGGTGAAAACAGCTTTGGAAAACGGTTATCGTTTAATCGATACGGCAGCCGGTTACATGAATGAAAAGGCGGTCGGCGCCGGCATTAAAGCGAGTGGCGTACCGCGCGAAGAGATCTTTTTGACTACGAAATTATTTGTCAGTGACACAGGCTATGAACGGACGATGGCGGCCTTTGAGCGGACATTGCGCTTGTTGGACACGGATTATTTGGATTTGTGGCTAATTCATGAACCTTATGGCGACATTTTTGGTTCATGGCGGGCGATGACGGAATTGTATCATCAGGGCAAAATTCGCGCGATTGGTGTGGCGAATTTTCATAACGATCGTTTGTTGGATTTGATTATGAACGGTACGGATGTGGTGCCAGCCGTGAATCAATATGAGGCGCACCCGTTCTATCAAAATGAGGATATTTTGCAATTTGACCGCGAACAAGGCGTGCAATTTGAAGCGTGGTCGCCGTTAGCGTCAGGTATGAAAAACATTTTTGGAAATTCTGTTTTACAAACGATTGCGGATGCGCATCAGGCGACAATTAGCCAAGTTGTTTTGCGTTGGCTAACGCAGCGCGAGATGGTGGTTATTCCAAAAACAACGCATTTGGCCCGCATGCAAGAAAATTTGGCGAGTTTGACGTTTAATTTGACGAGCGATGAGATGAAGCAGATTCAAACGTTAGATGAAAACCAAACGATTTATACCAACCACCGCGACCCAGCTTATGTGAAAGCTTTGAGTGGTAGCGCGTTGACGTTTGAAGAATAAGAAAAACACACCGGTTGGTGTGTTTTTTTCTTGCGTGCTATAATCTATTCGATTATGTTTTAGGAGATAAATCATGCGATATGTTTTTGATGTGGATGGGACGTTGAGTTTTGATGGCAAGAAGATTTCAAATCAGATTGTGCGGGAAATTCAAGCGTTAGCACAAGCTGGCAATGAAGTGAGTTTCGCTTCGGCGCGACCAATTCGAGATTTGGTGCCAATTATCCCCGATTTTGCCCAAAATCACTTACTAATTGGCGGGAATGGCGCAATCGTTCAGACGCCAGATAATCAGTTAGTTGTCACACAACCGATGAATGAGGATAGCTACGCGCTGATTAAGCAATTGATTGGCGAATATCACTTAGATTACGTGGTGGATGGCAAGTGGGATTACGCTGCTAAAGTCGCTGTCGATCATCAAATTACGCGTCAGTTAGATCCCGCAAACTTGGCCAAGCGCATTGAATTATCAAAAATTCAAGAACCAATTAAAATTATTTTGTTGAATGTTCCAGAGACTCATTTTACTGATATCTTGGCACGTTTGTCTGCCAATGTTGATTTAGCAGTGGTGGCGCACACTGGTGAAAATAGTCTAGATATTACGGCCGCAGGAATTAATAAATACACAACCTTGCGCCGATACACAAAAGATGCGTATTACGCGTTTGGTAACGACAGCAATGATCTTGAATTGTTGCATCATGCGGTAAAAAGCGTGTGGGTTGGTGGGGAAAATGAGCGCTTACGGCGCCTAAATTTTGTGCCTGATTTGATTGTTGAGGGGACGGATGAAGATGTCGCCAACGTGTTTAAACTTTTATAATTAAAAATCATTGACTATCTACCACTAGGTAGATTATACTAATCCATGACGAAGGGTAGGAAAAGTATGGCGAATCGAGCAGAAGAAATTATGGATGTGGCTTATCGGCTACTGGTTGAAAAAGGCTATCACAACTTTAGTTATGCTGATATTGCTGACGAAATCGGTATTCGCAAGGCGAGTATTCATTATCATTTTGCGACGAAAGATGAACTGGTTTTGCGCGTGGTGCAACGTTATCGCCGTGGCATTCATGGCCAAATTGCGCAACTGCAAGCAGGTGATTTATCTGCGCGGGCGCAATTCCAAGTGTATTTGGATTTTTGGCAGCAAGCTTTGGGCGTGAACACGAGCGATGTTTGCTTGTGCATGCATTTAGGATCTGAAGTACCAACTTTGTCAGCGCCAATTCAAGCTGAAGTGCAAGGACATTTCGCTGAATTGACCGCTTGGGTACGCGATTTATTGCAAGCCTCGCAAGTGGACGCGCGCGCGCTTGACGCTGAAGCGGATGCTATGGTGGCGGCTGTTCACGGTGCAATGTTGTCTGCGCGAACGTTTCGCGATGTGTCTTATTTTTCAGCCATTAGTCAACAAGTATTGGCACGTTTAGCTGCTTAGGGTAGCTAATTTTTTTACCACCTAAACTATCTACTGGTAGGTAGTTTTAACAAAGAAAGGTTTGAGTGAGTAGGATGTATGATGTGATTTTTATTGGAAGTGGACACGCCGCATGGCATGGTGCCCAAATTTTGGCCCAAGCGGGCAAAAAAGTAGCTTTGGTTGAAGCCAACAAAGTTGCTGGAACTTGCGTCAACTACGGTTGTAACGCCAAAATTTTATTAGACGGCCCTGCCGAGATGATTCATCATTTGTACCATTTTCACGGCATTGGCATTAACGACACACCAAACGTGATTTGGTCCGAATTGATGGCGTACAAGCACGAAGTGATTGATCCACAATCAGCCGGCATTGAACAGATGTTAAAAGTCGACGGCATTGACATCATCGCTGGACACGCCGCATTTGTTGATGCGCACACGATCGAAGTTGCGGGCGAAACGTATCAAGCTGACAAATTCGTGATTGCGACTGGTCAACGTCCCGGCAAATTACCGATTGCTGGGACAGAATTAACACATGACAGCACGGACTTTATGGATTTGCCAGCGATGCCAAAGTCAATTGTCTTTATTGGCGCGGGGTACATCGCCATGGAATTTGCATCAATGGCGCACGCCGCCGGCAGTCAAGTCACGCTGGTTGAAGCATCTGATCGAGCATTGCGCGGATTTGACGCGGATTATGCGCAAAAAGTGGTTTCGGAAATGGCGGACAAAGGCATGCGTATTTTGTTTAACCAATCAGTGGCGCGCGTGAGTGCGGCTGGCGAGCAATTTGTGGTTGAAACAGCGCAAGGTGAACGGATTGAAGCGGCGTATGTCGTGGACGCCAGCGGTCGAGTTGCCAACATTGATGGTTTGAGTTTGGACAAAATTGGCGTCGCAACGGATCGTGGTGGGGTGGTCGTTAATGATCATTTGCAAACATCAATCGCGAATATTTATGCTAGCGGGGATGTTATCTCAAAAGATATTCCGGCTTTGACACCAACGGCCACATTTGAATCGGTTTATGTGGCAAAAACTTTGTTGGGCGAAGATGCGCCAATTCAATATCCCGTGGTGCCAACGGTGGCATTTACGTTGCCACGCGTGGCGCAAGTGGGTGTTTCAACGGCAGACGCGGCGGTGCGTGATGATTTGCACGTTGTGGAAATCCCTTACGGATACGCCGTGCGTTTCCAAGCGAATAACGATACAGTAGCGGCATTTAAATTGGTGTTGAACGCTGAAAATCAACTAGTCGGTGCTGCGGTCATTGGTGATTTTGCACCCGAAGTGATTAATGCGGTGGTACCAATTATCAATAAAAAGTACACGCGTGCAGACATCGAATCACAAATTTTCGCCTTTCCCACGCATCTTGGCGTGGTGATGCCGATGATTGCGGGCGTCTTGGCGTAAGCAAAAAAGCTGAACTTTCGTTCAGCTTTTTTTAATAAGTAATCACAATTTTACCAATCGTCTGATTGGTTTCAATCAACTCGTGTGCGCGGCGGAAATTTTCCGTGGTAAAACCTGACAGCGTCGTGGTTAGGGTTGATTTCAGCTCGCCGTTTGCCATGAGACGAGCAACTTCAGTTAAAATGTGATGTTGAGAGATGAGATTATCAGTTTGGTATTTGGCTTTTGAAAACATCCATTCCCAATCAAAACTTACGGCTTTTTCCTTTAGAATGGCGGTATCAAGTTCGATTTTACCACCCGTAATAGACACAATATGTCCGCGTGGGGCGATGAGTTTGGTGATTTGGGACCATGTTGAGGTCATGTTAGCAAAGTACAGTACATGATTAACCGTTTTGATGTCGTGTTGTGCGAGTTGTTTGGCCAAATCTTCATGGTGATTGATCACGATATCGGCACCTAAATCTTGCACCCACTGAATCGTTTCGGGACGTGAAGCAGTCGCAATTACTTGCAAACCAGCACGTTTGGCCAGTTGAATGGCAACTGAGCCCACGCCACCAGCGCCGTTCATAATGAGTACGGATTCGCCGTGATTATCAGTTGGCTGTAAAGGTAACTTTTCAAACAAAGCTTCCCAAGCCGTCAAAGCGGTTAGTGGTAGCGCGGCAATTTCTGCGGCGCTGAAATTGTCCGGTGCCAAACCAACAATGCGTTCATCTACGGCTTGTAAACGCGCATCAGAACCGGAGCGCGTGTAATCCCCTGCCCAAAAAACGCGTTGACCAACCTCAAATAAAGTCACGTCCGAACCGATTGCACGGACAATTCCGACACCGTCCCAACCCAAAATTTTGGGAGTAGTTAGTGATGATTTTACGCGTCGGCGCGTGAACATATCAACAGGATTAATCGAAGTTGCTTCAACTTCAATTAACAAATCATGGGCACCAATTTCAGGCACGGGTGCATCAAATAAAACGAAACTTTTCACGTCGTTTAGTGGTAAGTATTGTGTAACGCCAATTGCTTGCATGTTGTAACTCCTTTCATTACACTCTATACTAGACCAATATTTTAGAAAGGGAATACGTGACTTTTTGGTCACCTATCTTATGACACTTTCAATTGCTGAACAACAAGATTTGCATCAAGCTTTGAATTTATTAGCTGGCAAATACCGCTCGCCGGTACTTTATATGTTGTTAAAACACACCCGCCTGCGCTTTAGTGAATTTGAAGAACACTTAGAAGGCGCAACCCGTAGCGTGATTGCGCGCCAATTAAAGGTTTTGCAAACACAAGGTTTGATTTCAAAAACGGATTTTGATGAATATCCAAAACACACCGAATATGAATTAACACCGGTCGGTTTGCAGTTGGCGAAGCTAGTCGATGATTTGGTGCAATTAAATCATGACCTCTAAATCAATTTTTGACAAAAAAACACCAACTCGTCATAATAAAACCATGACGAACTTGAAAGATTATTTTATTGGCGCGTGGGCGATTGACCGCACGATTACGTATGTGGGCGATGTGACGCACGCCACGGCGACCGGTGTGGCAACGTTTACGCCACAAGCGGACGGCGCGCTATTATTGACTGAAAGTGGGCAGTTGACGTTGGTGGAGACCGGCGTGACGGTGGATTTCACGCGGAAATATCGCTATGTTTTTGATGACGACGGCGTGGCGATTTATTTTCAAGACGATCCGACGCAAAACGACGGCTTGTACCAATCTTACAGTTGGGATGAGGCCAGCGGCCGTTTGACCTCGCGCGATAAGCATTTGTGCGTGTTGGATATTTACGATGCGCAATTCCACATGCAAGACGCGCGGACTTTCTGGCAAAACACCGTTGTCACGGGACCGAAGAAAGATTACCAAATTAAAACTGTGTTTAGTAAAAACGCCTGAGGGCGTTTTTTTATTTTCTAAAACTCTGAGTAAATCGAGGAATCGGTAATATTTCAAAATAAAAAAAGCGATAGTATATCGCTTTTTAAACTAAATTATTTTCTTTGTGGTAAATCATCTTGCTGGAAATAACTTGCGCTGGCACCTAGAAACAACCAGCCAATAATTTTCAAGCCATCGCCAAACCAAATAAGGTTCGCTCTATCACCTAATACGTCGGCAATAGTCCCGAAGACAATTAGCCCCAGAATCAATAAAGGATGCACGCTAAAAGGAATTTTCTTGTACAATAATTGTTCAATACCAAAAGCAATCATCGCTACAAAAAGTAAATAATAACGATGCGTCAAAGCGGGCCAGATGCAAAAGCCAATCGCATAAGTCATCAAACTGACGCTGGTAATTAGCAACCAAGGTTTGTAATAAGAAATAAAGGGCTTATTCATCGGCATCACCTACTTTTAGTTTTTCTTAGTAGCTATTATAACTTACAATCGGCAATGCTATAATAAATAAAACATGTCACAAGTAAAAATAGAATGCGCGGGTAAGATAGGATGGCTAAAAAACTAAAAATTTTCATTATCATTAGCGCCGTATTGGCCTTCTTGCCGTTTATTCAAGTCACGTCGGCGCGAACCTTTGAGCTTGAATCGGTGACATTGTATAATTTTTTGCTGATGAATTGGCTACCAGCCGTGTTTGCTTTTATCTTGATTGGCGTGTGGCTAAAAGCCCGACCCGTTGCGAATCGGCTGATGGCATTAAGTGGTGCTATGTTTACGAGCGCCGTGTTATTGCTCATCGTAGGCGTGCTAGCAAGTGGCGATATGAGTATTTTAAAAATTGTACAAATTGGTTATTGGCTGCTACTCATTTTTAGTGGCGCAGTCTGGTTTTTGGAATATGTGAAACTAAAAAATAAATGATGAAATAAAAAATGGCCGTCTCCCAAACACGGCCATTTTTTGTATGAAGGGTTGACAGTTGGTTTTTAGTAAACTATATTTTATATATCGGTTTACTAAAAGGAGTAACAACATGAAAACAAAAGAATTGACGCTATCAGCCATTGTTTTGGCGATTATTATTGTGCTGGGCTTTGTTCCCGGGGTGCCGTTGGGCTTTATTCCGGTGCCGATTGCCTTGCAAAACGTTGGGATTATGCTTGCCGGCGTGATTTTAGGGCGCAAATGGGGCTTTTTGACGGTTCTGGGATTTTTGCTTTTGGCAGCGTTGGGATTACCGGTTTTGACCGGTGGCAACGGCGGTTTTGCGCACTTTATGGGACCGACGGCGGGCTATTTAATCGCTTACCCGGTGGCTGCGGGGTTGATTGGTTGGGCGACGGAAGTGCTGCGCGCGCGACAACAGTTGAATTTTGTAACCTTGTTGGTAACAACGCTCATCTTCGGTTTGGTGTTGATTGACGTGTTAGGGGCGGTTGGTTTGACGATTGTCACGCATATGTCGCTTGGCAAAGCGTTGTTGTCCCAGTTGGCTTTTGTGCCGGGTGACGCGGCCAAAGCGGTGATTGCTGCTTTTGTCGGCACGGTTTTGCAGGCGCGCAAATTGACGCTATGATTCAGACCGGTGATTTGATTGGCGTGGGATCGCCGACAAATGCCTTCGGGCAGGCGATTGTTGCCAGTGGTCAGCGCCAAACGACAACGACGTTTGATCATATTGGTGTGCTTGAAGTGGCCGCGGATAAAATTTGGGTGTGGAACGCCAATCCAAAATTAGGCGTGGTGCGTGAAGGTTTGCGGGATTTTAAAACGCGTGAAGGTGAGCGGGAATTTGCTTATTTTCGTTTGCGAATCCCGGTGGAATGGGATTTTGACTGGATGACTGCGCAGTTGGGTAAGCCGTATAACCATACTTTTATCGCTTCGGATGCTGCATATTATTGTGCGGATTTTGTTGCCCGGGCTGCGAGTGACGGTGTGTTTAACTTTGTGCCGATGCAATTCGTGGGTGATTTTTGGCAAGCTTATTATGCTAAAAAAAATCTGCCGGTGCCACACGGCGCGTTGGGTGTTCATCCAAATGACATGCTGGCGCAAGAAAATGTGGTGCGACTGGATGACAATTAATGGACTTGGCCTTGATGAACACGGACGCTGTCAGCACTGGCATTCAACCCGCGATGTGGTAGCTAATCGCTGTGCAACTTGCGGGGACTTTTACGCGTGCCATCTGTGTCATGCCGCTTTAACGGCGCACGCCTTTGCGCCAATGCCACGTCAATCAAATCAAACGGCGGTTCAATGTGGTGTTTGTCAATATGAGATGACGGCGGCAGAATATTTACAAGCGCAGTATCGTTGCCCGAATTGCCAACATGAGTTTAACCCTGCGTGCGCCTTGCATGCCGATATCTATTTCTGCTAAGCTTACGATATGAAAACAGACGAGCGATTATTACAATTTTTCATTGCCCACGAAGGGGAATTTTTAAGCGGGCAAATGCTCGCTGATGAACTCGGCGTGACGCGCGCGGCCGTTTGGAAGGCGATTCAAAAGCTGACGGACGCCGGCCACACGATCGACAGCCAGCACAAAGTCGGTTACCGTTACACCAACGGGCAAACGCTGAGCGCGCCAATCATCAAGGCGCTGAGTCAAACAGATTGGGACGTGCAAGTCTTTGACACGTTAGATTCGACCAACACGTATGCCAAACAGGCGCTTGCAAACGGCGCCATCACGCGCCCCACGGTGATTATCGCTAATCAACAAACGGCTGCGCGCGGGCGTTTGGGGCGTTCTTTTGTGGCACCGGCGCAGACGGGTTTGTATGTGTCGTTTGCTTGGCCGCTGGCCGTGGGCGCGGTGGTGGATCCGGGTTTGTTGACGACGGGGACGGCGGTCGCGGTGCGTCAGGCGATTCAAGCAACTTTGGGCGTGGATTTATCGTTTAAGTGGGTCAACGATTTGTTGTTTGCTGATAAGAAAGTGGGCGGGATTTTGACGGAAGCGGTGATGGATTTTGAATCGCAGCAGATTTCGGCTTTGGTGGTTGGCATCGGGTTGAATTTGGTCGCGCCGGCTGATTTGCCAGTTGATTTACAGGTCAAAGTCGGCGGCATGGTGTCAGAGTTGACGGTGTCACGCAATGTGATCGCCGCCGCCCTGATAAATGTCTTTCAAACGACGCCTACCGCAGATTTTTTGCCCGAATACCGTGCGCACAACATTGTGATTGGTCAAATCGTCACCGTGCAATTCGGCGGTAAAACCATCACCGGACAAGCCGTTGATATCGACAATCACGGCGCGCTCATCGTCCAAACACCCGATGAGCGCCTAACCGTTCATTCCGGTGAAATCACGAAATTATCTCTGCCAAACGCCGATTATAAAGGCTAAAAGTTGACGAAGTGCAAGGGTTTTGTTACAGTTGAACTATCATAGAGGTCGCAATCAACATCAGTCATTTGCTCAGCCGGTAGGCGATGAGGCAAATAAAAGGGGCGATTGCCGAAGTGACATGTGGACGCACATGATTGCTGGGGCCAACGTTAAGAGCGTTGGCACTGTCGCGCAAGCGGGGTGCTATGAAACTGGATTGGCCTTTGACCGACCACGTACCCCGTTTTGGTGTACGTGGTTTTTTATTTGGCTGAGGAGTTCACAAGATGAGTGTAGAAGCAATTACGCGCGCAACGCGCATTGAAATTTCACAAGCGGCGGTCGCGCATAATATTGCGACCGTTGCCAAAGTGAGTGGCGCGGAAAAAATATTTTTAGCGGTGAAATCCAATGCCTACGGCTTTGGTTTGGTGCCGATGTCACAAGCCGCAGTGGCCGGTGGTGTTTATGGTTTGGCCGTGGCGGTGCTGGATGAAGCTTTGGCGTTGCGGCATGAACGCATTACGCGCCCGATTATGATTTTGGGCATTTCGCCTGCGCAATATGCGGAAATCATGGCGGTGCAACACATTATTGCCACGGTTGTGAGCTATGATTGGCTAGTTGAAGCCGAACAAAATTTGTCGGGCGAACAGCGGTTGCACGTCTCGCTGGGCGTGGATACCGGCATGGGGCGGATTGGTTTTCGCGATCGCGCCGAGTTGGCACGCGCGATTGATTTTGTGTTGGCGCACGCTGACAAATTCGATTACGTCGGCTTATTTACGCATTTTGCCGATAGTGACAGCGCCGATCGAACGTATTTTGATTTGCAAATGAAGCGTTGGGAATATTTGACGGCCGGTTTGCCGGAGCCGGAATTTTATCATGTGGCCAATTCTGGGGCGGCGATGTACCACGCTGATGAAGTGCCGCACGACGTGATTCGCGTGGGTACGGTGATTTATGGCATTGAACCTTCGCGCGGTGAGCTAGCGGACGGCAAAAATTTGCAGCCGGTGATGAGCTTGCGCAGTGAATTGAGCTTTGTCAAAGAATTGCCGGCTGGTGAAGGAATTAGTTATTCACATAAATATTTCACGACGACCGATGAGTGGATTGGCACGATTCCGATTGGGTACGGGGATGGTTGGTTGCGCAAAATGACGAATTTTAACGTCATTATTGACGGGCAGTATGCGCCAATTGTCGGCCAAGTCGCCATGGATCAATTGATGATTCGTTTGCCACACGAATATCCGGTTGGCACAACGGTGACGTTCATCGGCCGCGACGGGAATTTGGAAAACACGCTCGAAGACGTCGCGCAGCATGCCGGTTTGGCACCTTGGGAGATTACGACTGGTTTGCAAGATCGTTTGCATCGGGTTTTGGTGGATTAAAAAAGCATTTCAGAATATTCTGAAATGCTTTTTTCGCGATAAATTACTTTACCGTATATGAAACAGTTGTTTTGTTGCTACCGTGTGAGGCGTTGTTAGTGACAATAAGTTGCACTTTTTGACCTTTTTTGATAGAACTTGAGATTTTCTTTGACAATTTACCGTTAGCTGGCACGGTGTATGTTGAAACTAATTTTTTCTTGTTATTGTATAACTTTACAACCGCATTGGCTGTTGTTTGAAGTGACAATTTGTGTGTTTTAGCGGAAATTGTGAGGTGTTTAACCGCTGGTTTAGGTGAGGCGGTTACCTTAACAGTTTTGCTAGATGCAATGTAAGTCGAGGTCTTTGTATCAGTAGGTGCAATTTTAAGCGTGAGCTTAGCATTGGCTTTAAGCGTTGATAGTTTAAGGCTGTAAGCACCCTTGCTTGTCAGCTTGGCTTTTCCAATCACCTTTCCGGAATCATTAGAAACGGTGATTGTACTACCAGCTGGTGCGCCGGAAACGGTACCGCGAACAATCTTTGTCAATGAGTAGATAGTATTGACCTTGATAGAAGTTTTGACCTGCTTTAGATAAACAGCAGTGAACTTTGTTGATGTGCTGATTTTTACCTTAGCACTAGCCTTATAAGTTTTACCATTAGCAGTCCAGTTTTTGAAGACGTAGCCCTTCTTGGCAGGACCCTTTGGCAAAGTCACAGTTGTGCCAGGCAAAACAGATTGAGAAGCAGGCGCGGTAGCACCAGTGGCAACATAGCTGACCGTTTGATAAGCCGTGTAGATCGCAGTGAACTTCGTGTCACGGGTGATAGTAACTTTGGCGGCTGCACTGTAACGCTTGCCATCTACTGAACTCAACCAAGCATCAAAGTGGTAACCATTTTTCACAGGACCTGCAGGTAGTGTAAAGGTTGAACCAGTTTTAACGCTTTGATCACGAGGAACAGATGTAGCACCTAGTGCGCTAAATGTAACGGTTTGATATGTGATTTGTGGGGTGTACTGTGCCACAAATGTTGTTGATTCGCTAATTGTTACTGTTTTACCCGCCGCGTACAATGTCTTACCGTCAGCGCCTAGCCAACCAGAAAATACATAGCCAGCTTTGTTGGGACCTGCAGGCAGGGTGATAGATTCACCAGTTTTAACTGTTTGTTCAGCTGGTGCAGTAGCTCCGTTAGCGACAAATGTTACAGTTGCAGTTGTGTTGACAGGATCTGTTGGCGTTGTATCGGCAGGTACTAGTTTAATGTCATGACGATCAACGACACGTAAGTTCAGATCATCATCGGTGTCGTTCATGTTCGTTGATTTAGAACCATCAGGATTGGTGATTTGGTCAGTACCTGTTAAGTAACGTGAACCGAATCCTGTTACTTCAATTTTATTACCAACTTTGACAATATCTGAAATATCAACAGAAGGGGTGATATAACCGTCGATATAGACTGGTAACACATTGTCCAACATGAGTTTACCTTCTGTCAAATCAACACTAGTTACAGTTCCAACCGTTTTGATATATTGACTGATAGCAGCATTACTACGTGCCTGTTGAGGTGTCAAAGTGATTGGTGTAACGGTCTCAGGTGTGTTAGACAAGATTTTGTAGCTGGTTACACGTAGCTCTTTTTCACCATAATATGCTCCCAAAGTGCCAGTAATTTGAACGCGCAAACCTTGGGCGGCTTTTGGATCAATCAATGGGAAAATGTTGATTGATCCGGTACCGTCAGACATGTAAGTTGATCCTTCGGCAAAGGCTGCTGAAGTTGGCTTACCATCTACAATCAAACCAGATGAATTAGACGTCAAGGTACCTTCAATTGTGAATTCTTCACCTTCTTGAGTTGAATTCAATACATCTTTGATTGAAGTTGTTTGCGTTGGTGCAATTTCTGAAATTAAGTTTTTTGCAATCGTTGTGTTTGCTGATGGCAAAGCAGCAGCGTAATCGGTTGATTCAGCAACTTCAAAGTCAGATAGGAAAGCTGTACCAGCTGCGACAACTTTTGAACCAGAAGGTAGTGTTTCAGATGTTAATTCTGCTGTTCCACCCTTTGGTGCTGTCTGAATGACGCCAGCTTCATCATCCATACCAAATCCGTCTTGGTCAGTATCTATTGAGGTTGTGCCTTCATAAGGTACTTGGACAACTTGCGTTTGGTCAGCGACTTTAGCTACATCTTGCACTGTTTTTCCAGCAGCATCTGTCAAACGTGCGCCGTCAGCGCCGATAATATAACCTTGGGCGTCTTTTTTGGCCACTGTTTTACCATCAGACGCTTCAGAAGGTGTGTGTGTTGATACTAAAGTTTGGATGTTGGTGTTTGTTTCGTCACTAGTGTGCACGCTAGCACCACTATAGAAACTATAAACCTGCGTTGGATCCAAGTTAGACATCAATTGTTGATTGTTAATGTTGAAGTTTGCACCAGTAAATGACAAACGGTAGTCTTCGTTGACCTTAATGGCATCGTCGATTACTTCATCATCACCGATTCGAGCTGCTGAGCCAACTGCTTTCAAAATTTGATTAAGCTGTTCAGATGAATCGGTGTCAGGTGCTGGTGTGTGCGTACTCTTTGTGTCGTATGAATAGTCGGCGGTTCCCATGACTACCAACGTTTTACCAGGTTCAGCTGACCATTCTTTCAACACTTCAATTTCAGCAGCTGTGTAGACTTTCTTATTAGTGTTCGTCAATTGTGGTGCTGAAATCAAAAAGGCGGAGTATTGATCTAACACGTCTTTTGTAATTGGGTCAGTTAACGTTGTTACGGTTGCATTCCCAGCTGCTGCTAAGCTAGTGAAGGTTGTAAATTTACCAGGATACTTGGTGTCGTTAACGTAGAAGTTGTTGTGCGCACCGTCAATAGCAATTTTAACTAACTTGTTAGGGTCCTTAACACTCAATGACAAGTCTTTGGTAAATGTTTTTGTTTCACCATTCAAAGTACCTTCTACAATCACAGAAACTTTTTGAGTACCGTCTGTGTCAGGAATCCAGTCATAAGCTAAAGTTTTTGTTGTTGAGCCTGTAACAACTTGAGGTGTTGTGTCTTCGTTAATGATAGTGTTGCCAGTTTTGTAGGTGATTTTTGAAATTTTAAAATCACTGGCTTCGTTGTTGTATAGGTCGGCATTCAGCGTTACTTTTTGCCCCTTGATAGCCATTGATTGAGCGGCTTTCAAATCATTCAAACCAACTTTTTCAACAGTGCCCGTCCAAACTGGTGCTGAAATGATAATGTCACCGTCAGCTTCAGTTGCTTTAACGACATAGTAGGTGTTGTTGTCAGGAAGTGTTTTGTCAAACGTTACCGTGTTGGCGTTGTCATAAGTTTGGGTGGCAATTACCTTACCGCCATTTCCTAACAACTCAACTTTTTGAATTTTGTCCGTGCTGTCGGGATCTGACAAAGAGGCTTTAATGTTAACTGTGTCAGGACGATTATCTAAAACAGTTCCCATCACTTCGTCATTCAATGTGTAAGACATCGTGGTGTTTTTGTCTTCCGATGCGTACACATGACGGTTCTTCATAGCAGAGGTGATTGAGTCTTTGTCTAACTTGTCCGCAAGCACGACTGTTCGAGCATCGTTGGCTGCTCCCCACTTGCCTTTGTGGTTGTCTTGGTTGTTAGATGGTGCAACGTGCCAGCCTTTATCAAGCGCTAGGAAGTATTCATCGTATGATGGGAAATAACCAGTTTGGTGAACCACACCTTCACCGTTACCAACTTCAACTAAGGACATGGCGCTATCACGGGCAGGTGTCCAGTAAGAGAAGTCATCGAAGTTTCCAAATGTTGGCCCGGGATGGTTGAACTGAGAAACTGCGTTTGGTGATAGAGTTGCAAGTGTGTCGTAGTAACGTTGCAAACCAATATCATCAGTTTTGTTGTTGTACCATGAATTTTGACGCGATGTAAAGGCGTTTTGAGCGTCGGCTGTTGTCATGTTCAACGTGTTAATGTGGCCTGGGCCGGATGACCAAGTCATTTCAAAACCATACATAGCTAAGAAATTAGACGTTGTTGCAGCTGCAGCTTGTTGGAATCCTTCTGTGAAATCAGAAATTCCGTCGCTATCCGCATCGCTAGTACCGTTTGTAACTAGTTGGTTAGCGGTTGTTGTATTAGCTGCTTCGAAGTAGTTTGAATGATCCGTGACAATTTCAAAATCCAAACCAGCATCTTTAGATGACTTGAACGCGTCAGAGGGCTTACCAATTCCGTCTGAATACATGGTGTGTGCATGGAACCCACCGAAGTAAGGTTTTAGTTTACTTGTATCAGTTGAATTTAAAGTATATGAATATGTCGTTTCGTCACTTTTTAGATAATTGTCAGATTCTGCGCGAGTTGTGATTTGCAGCGGGAATTGATCTGCAGTAAAAGTTAGGGGCTTGTCGGCATCATATACTTTTTCTTCGCTGGTTGCTTGTGTATCAGAACCAACGTTTGAAGTGATTTTGTAGAAAATTTTAGCATTTGCATCATCTGTTTCACTTAATTTAACGGGTGTGCTAACACGTAAAGCAGAACCGTTAGATTTGTTTGACGTAACAGGTGATAAAGTCTTTTGAGAATAGGTATAAGTAATTGGAGTTGACTTGGTACCGTCAGTTGATTCGGTCCAAGCTTCGATTGTTGCTTGATGAGCGTCATTGAATTGATCAATGGTCACCGCTGCGTGGTTTTTTTCAGGTGCTGTTACTTCGTTACCATTGTTGTATTTGTAATGAATTGTTGCGTCGGTGTTGGCAACTGTTAAGTTAATTGTCTGCCCCTTAGGAACTAGTGTGCCATCGTCTAAGTCGGCTTTGGCGTCGTTTTCACCGTAGTAACGTGTACCTGTTAATACGACGTTGTTTAAGCGTGACGTTGACATATTCGTTCCTTCAGCCGTTGCAGCACCGGGCTTTCCTGGTGCCGCATAGGCCGTGTTGCGACTTGTTTGACGCCAGCGAACGAAGAACTTTGACATGTTGCTTAATGATTCAGGTAGACTGGCATTTTTTACAACACCAGCACCAGTTCCGTTACTTGTTTGTCCGTCAGATGCTAAATAAGTGTTGTATTTTTGACTAACCTCAATTTTCTTAGCATCGTCAACGGTTGTCCATGTGCCGCTTGTGGGATCAACAGGATTGTAGTCCGTTGAATATTCCAACGTGAAGTCCCCAGGTCCCTTGGCGTTAGACATTTGTTGTGAGCTGATTTGTAGATTTTGGTAGCCCAATGAAGAAACTTGCATAATCCACGAGGCACCGACATTCCAATAGTTTCCTGTCGGAGTTGCAGGGGCGCCATCCGTATTAACGACAATAGGCAAACCGCTGGAATGCGTTAGCTGACTCAAGTCCTTATTTAGTCCGCTGTTAGCTGTATAAAACGTTGGGGACTTCGAAGCAGTTTGGTTTGTTGCGAAACCAGCAAAGCCAGCTAACGGATACCGAGTTGCAACAGGCGCGTCGGTTGTTGTGCTGTTCTGCGTGCTCGCGTTGGAAGTTGAAGTGTCAGCAGCTACCATTACAACAGAGCTGAAGGGGGTGGCGATTGTTGACATTGTAAGTAATGTCAATAAGCTAAGTGATACCCCACGAAGCGGTTTAGTCATGATTGTTATTCTCCTCTTAAGTTTGCGATCATGATTGGATGATGAACATTTTTTAGATAATGCTCGTGATGATTTGAGACGGTCTGTTTAATGCAATTAGACCCTCAGACATTATACGTTAAATGAAACTTAAATTTAAGCGAATTTACGTATGGAATTGGTAAAAAACATGTAAATTTGTAAAATATTACCGAACGATAAGGGTGTTTAATTGATAATGTTCGTTTTTTAGGGTTTTCTGTGTCAAATGATAGTGAACGGGGTGTTTTCATGCTAAACTAAACACATGAATAATTACCGTAAACCCTACAACAAAAACTCCCGTCAAAACAATGTGCAAGTTGAAATTGGCCAAAAATTTCCGTTGACGATTAAGCGAATCGGCATTAACGGTGAAGGTATTGGTTATTTTAAGCGTAAAATTGTCTTTATCGATGGTGCTTTGCCTGATGAAGTGGTGACGGCCAAAGTCACAGAAGTGACTGAAAAATACATTAAAGCCAAAACCGTCACGGTGCGTGAAGCATCGCCAGATCGCGTGACAGTGCCGGATAAGCCAGCTTACAAAGTCGGCGGTATGGAACTTGCGCACATGAATTATGACGCACAATTGCGTTTCAAGCGCGATGTCATCGCACAGGCTTTGGAAAAATTCCAACCGCGCGGTTGGACGGCGTATGATTTGCGGCCAACTTTGGGGATGGAAAAGCCTTACGGTTATCGCAACAAGGCGCAATTTCCAATTCGTAAAATCGGCGGCGAAGTGCGCTTAGGCATGTACGAAGCTGGCAGCCATAAGTTGGTGGATTTGCCGGAAGTGCCAACGCAACACCCGGCAACGATGAAAGTTTTGCGTCAGGTGCGCGAATTGGTGATTGCCAACGACATCAGTATTTATGATGAAAAGGCGAACCGTGGGGATTTGAAAACTTTGATTGCCCGTGTTTCAGCGACAAATGGCGATGTGCAAGTGACGTTGGTAACGCAAAACCGTGATTTTGCTGGTCGTGACGAATTGGTCGCTGCCATCCAAACACATTTGCCGGAAGTGGTCGGCATTTTCCAAAATGTGCAACACGAAAAAACGTCGCTCATCTGGGGTGAGCGCACGTACAAGTTGTGGGGTGCAGATTACATCGAAGAAACGGTGTTGGGTAAAACATTCCAGCTATCACCGCGCGCCTTTATGCAGTTGAACTATGAGCAAATGATTGTCGCGTACAACGAGGCTTTGGCGGCCTTGGATTTGACCCGTGCGGACAAATTAGTGGACGCGTACGCGGGAGTCGGCACGATTGGAATCACATTGGCTGATCACGCTGGCGAAGTGCGCGGTATGGAAACGATTGAAGAAGCCGTTGACGACGCTAATGACAACGCCGAACGCAACGGTGCCGACAACGCCACTTATGAAATGGGCACGGCCGATGAATTATTTGCCGAATGGCAAGCCGAAGGCTGGATTGCTGACGCGTTAGTGGTTGACCCGCCACGCACTGGTTTGGAACCTGCGTTGCGTCGTGAAATTTTACGGACAAAGCCAGAGAAGTTTGTTTATATTTCATGTAACGCTTCAACGTTGGCGCGTGATTTGGTGGAATTGACGCAAGTTTATGATGTTGAATACATCCAAAGTATCGACATGTTCCCCCAAACCGCCCGTTGGGAAGGCGTGGTTAAGTTTAAAAAAAGAGTGTGAAGCCCGTTTTCGGCGTAGCCGAAATGGGAAGCGTAGACTAAGTGATTGACACGGGAAATGCACCGCATTTTCTGTGGTAATGGCTTAGTCCTAGCTTGCCAAGGTCGCAACACGTTTCAACAAGAGTGTGATAGGTGGTCGCGCGTAGCGCGATGGTTGGCTTACGCCTAACCAACCAAACCGAGAACATGTTTCAAAAAAAGCGTAGCCATGCTACGCTTTTTTGCTTACTTAAAATGTCAAAACCAACTTGCCAAAATCATGCACCACGACACTGCGATCGTGAAACGCACGTAGATTTTCTACGTTAAACGCCGCGGTATCGGCAATCGGCACGATAAATTCATCATCAGCCAGTGCGGCCAGCAAATCTTGCAATTGCGCGCCGTCACTCGTCAAAAACGCATGCCGCACGCGTACATCATCTGACTCGCCTGCAATTGACACCACGCGGCCAGTCGGCTTTGTCACGGCCAAAGCTTGCGCCAAAGTGGCACCGCCCACGGTATCTAACACCGCATCAAAAGTTGTGGATAACTCATCAATTGACGTACTTTTATAATCAAAGACCTGTGCCAAAGGCGCGATATGCTGTAACTTTTCCACATGGTCGCCGCTCGCGGAAGCACTGACTTTGGCACCGCGTTGCAAAGCAATTTGCGTGGCGAGCAAACCGACACTGCCAGCGCCGCCTAAAATTAAGACTTGTTCGTCGGCTTGGATGTTCAAGTCTTTGGTGATCATCTGCCAAGCCGTTTGGCCGCTTAAAGCAACGGCTGCGGCCGTTTCAAAGCTAACATTGTCAGGGATTTTAGCCAGTAGACGAGCCGCAATAGGCACGAGTTGTGCATCACTTTGCAAATGGCGGTTGGCCGCGACGCGATCACCGATTTGCCAATCGGTTACGGCTGAGCCTAGCGCGACAATCACGCCAGCGACAGAAGAGCCGGGAATGAGCGGCGTTGGTTTTTCCGTGCCGTATTCACCCGCACGGAATTTGACATCATAGGGATCAATGGCGGTGGCGCGTTGTTCGACGAGGACTTGTTTTGGTAACAAAGTCGGCGTGGCAACTTCGGCCGCAGCTAACACGCTGCTTGGGCCGTACGCGTTCATCATAACAGTTTGCATGAGAAAATCTCCTTTTTATCTTATTATACGCGCATTTGGTAATTTTCATTTAATTTTAGGCTGGTATTATCGATAACTATTGGTAATAGAAAAGTCGAAATGGTGTCTTTTCGCACAAAATTTGTGTACAATAATAGTCGTTAGTTAAAAAGAAGGAGCTTCAACTATGAAGAAATATGTAGCAGAATTTTTGGGTACTTTGGCCTTGGTCTTTGTGGGTACTGGTGGCGTGGTTTTCTCAGCCGCATCAACACAATCACCTTTGACAATTGCCTTGGGCTTTGGTTTGACACTTGCCGCCGCAATTTACGTGTTCGGACCAATCTCTGGTGGACACTTTAACCCAGCCGTTTCATTTGGTTTTGCATTGAGCAAGCGTTTGAGCTGGATTGACTTTGCCGGTTACGTTTTGTCACAAATCTTGGGTGCCATCGTGGGTTCAGGTTTGGTGTATGGGGGCGCATATGCCTACTTGAAGTCATCAACTGTTCAGTCAGCTTTGTCTGGTCAAGCCATGACATTGAAGCAATTCATTGACACAGTTGGTTTGGGTGACACAAAGTTTGCCACTGGACAATGGAAAGAAGCTTTGTTTATTGAAACAATCATCACAGCTGCCTTTGTTTTGGTTATCTTGTTGATCACACAACGCGCAGCAGTTGCCACAGTGACACCATTGGTTATTGGTTTGACGTTGACAGTTTTGATTTTGGTCGGCTTTGGTATCACAGGTGGTTCATTGAACCCAGCGCGTTCATTGGCACCAGCTATCTTTGTGCAAGGCACAGCTTTGACTGAAGTATGGGTTTACTTCGTTGGACCATTGGTCGGCGCTGGAATCGCTGCTTTGATCGCCAAGTTTTTGAAATACGACGACGTAGAAGTTGCTTAATTAGAGTGTGAAGTGGTGGTTTCGGCAAAGCCGAAACGGGAAGCGGAGCATAAGTGGTTGGCGCGGAAAATGCCGCAGGCATTTTTTGTGACAATAGCTTATGTAGTAGCTGCCCGAACCGTGCAACACGTTTGCAAAATTAGAGTGTGAAGTGGTGGTTTCGGCAAAGCCGAAACGAGTAGCGGAGTGCAAGGGCGTGGCGCGGAAAATGCTGTAAGCATTTTTTGTGACAGGTACTTGCATAGTAGATACTCGAACCACGCAACACGTTTACAAGAGAAAGTCAGCCGTTAGGCTGGCTTTTTTGGTATACTTACACTATGAATGGTTATGATACACACACACATTTAAATGATGACGCGCTGTTTGCGGATGCGGCGCGTTATGTCGCGCAGGCGGCAGATTTGGGCATTCACACGATGAATGTCGTGGGCTACAATGCCCTTGGTAATGCCCGTGCGATCGAATTAGCGGAAAAATTCGATGGCATTTTTTCAGCCGTTGGTTTTCAGCCAGAAGATGTCAATGCGTTTGATGCATCCGCGCAGGCAACAGTTTTTGAGCAATTGCAGCATGAAAAAGTTGTGGCAGTGGGCGAAACGGGTTTGGATTATTACTGGGACACGACCACACCAGCTGCGCAAAAAGTGGCGTTTGCGCAGCATTTGGCATGGGCGCGGGAATTGGATTTGCCGGTGATTGTGCATAATCGCGAAGCATTTGATGACGTTTATGACATGCTCAAAGATGCTGGAGTGCGTGGTGTTTTGCATAGTTTTTCTGGGACGGTGGCCCAAGCGCAAGCGTTTTTGGACTTGGGATTTTATTTGTCCTTTAGCGGCGTGGTGACGTTTAAGAAAGCCGACGAGATTCGCGAAGCGGCCAAAATCGTGCCACTTGATCGCTTGTTGGTTGAAACAGATGCGCCGTATTTGACGCCGGTTCCTTACCGTGGCAAACAAAATGAGCCCGGCTATACTGCTTACACGTTGGTAAGTTTGGCCGAAACATTGGACATGCCGGTTGATGAGTTGGCAGCACAGACAACAGCAAATGCAAAGGCACTTTTTGGGCATGAATGAACGGTTAAAAATAGAAGAAATCATTGTGGTTGAAGGCAAATCCGACACGCAGGCGCTGGCTTATGCGGTGGACGCAGACACGATTGAAACCAACGGCAGCGCGCTAAGTGCGACGACCATTGACCAAATCCAACACGCGGCCAAGACCCGTGGCGTCATCGTGCTAACCGACCCAGATTTTAACGGTCAACGATTACGTGAGCTGATTACACAAGCCGTCCCCACTGCCAAACACGCGTTTATCACGCGAGCCGAAGGGCGTGCGACCAAAGATAATCCGCACCAATCTTTGGGAATTGAACATGCTAGTCCGGCGGATTTGCAAGCAGCATTGGCGGCGGTGATGACGCCGGGAACAAAGCATCAAACAGACATTACACTAGCGGATTTGACGGCGTTGGGGTTGCTGGGCGGCAGTTCAGCGCGCGCAAAACGGGAACAAATTGGCGAAAAATTACACATTGGTTATACCAATGGCAAGCAATTACAAAAAAGACTCGCGGCATTTGGCATTACCAAATCAGCTTTAATCGCCGCGCTGGAGGACTGACATGGCAGGACATATTGACATCGCCAACCCGACTCGCACGCAAGCGATTTTGAACCAATACGGTTTGCACGCGAAGAAGAAATTTGGCCAAAATTTTTTAACCGATTTGAATGTTTTACATCAAATCGTTGACACAGCTGACGTGACTGAAGACGACATCGTCGTTGAAATTGGCCCTGGAATCGGTGCGTTGACTGAACAACTCGCCAAGCGTGCCAAACACGTGTTGGCATTTGAAATTGACCATCAAATGGTATCGGTGCTATCAGAAACGTTGCTGCCTTATGACAACGTCACCGTGATTGAACAAGACATTCTAAAAGTTGATTTACCAGCGGTTTTGACGGAAAAATTCGGGGCGGCCACGCCGGTAAAAATTGTGGCGAACTTGCCTTATTACATCACGACGCCGATTTTAATGCAGCTGTTGCGCGGTGGCATTGACTGGAGGAACATCGTGGTGATGATGCAAAAAGAAGTCGCTGATCGCTTGAGTGCGCCGGTGGGCAGCAAAGATTACGGCTCACTAACGCTCGTGATTCAATATTTTGCGCAGTCACAAACAGCCATTAAAGTCCCCGCTTCAAGCTTCAATCCTGCACCAAACGTAGATTCTGCGGTGGTGAAGTTGACGCCGGATGCGACGACTCGCGTGGCCGACGAAGCGAATTTGTTTGACGTCATCAAATTAAGTTTTGCGCATCGCCGCAAGAGTTTGTGGAATAACCTGCAACAAGCTTTTGGCAAAGATGACGGGACGCGTGAGCGTTTGCGCAACGCTTTGGCAAAAGCCGATATTGATCCCGGAATTCGCGCCGAACGTTTAGGATTAGAACAATTTGTCGCGTTAAGTCAGGCTTTGGCGGACGAAAATTAACGAATGTTCGGAAAAACCTTGTATTTTTATGAAAATTATGTTATAATTTTTTGTATTCTAAAGACGATTAACTCACGTGAAGGGCAAAAGTGAGTGTTAGTCGCAGAAACGGGGTACAAAATGCCACATAGTTTGCAGAAAATTAAAGATGATTTGGACGCGCGGATTGGGGATACGATTACGGTTGTGTCTAATACTGGCCGCAAAAAAGTTACGGAACGCCAAGGTGTGTTGCGTGAAACTTATCCTTCTTTATTTATCGTGGAGTTGGATGATGCGACGAATTTTGATCGCGTCTCTTACAGCTACACCGACGTGTTAACTCACAATATTGATATTTCATTTGACTAAGGTGCTTCTTTTGAAGTGCCTTTTTTGGTGACGAAATACGCGAACGAAACGCTGAAAATGAGAAATTTCATACGCCAAAATAGTTCGGGTTTGGTATAATAAAGGTTATTAAAAACTCAGATAAAAACACGCACAGAGGAGCTATTTATGAAAACACGTCGCTCAGATCGCTTGGTCGATATGGCCCGATTTATGTTGGAACGTCCCCGCAAATTAATTTCATTGTCTTATTTTGCCAAGCGTTACGACTCAGCGAAGTCATCTATTTCAGAAGACTTGTCCATTCTGAAGCGAACTTTCCAAGAACGCGGCACAGGTTTGCTAGAAACTGTCCCAGGCGCGGCCGGCGGAGCGCGTTTTATTCCGTACATGTTGCGTGATGAAGCGATGGAATTTGTTGGTGAGATTCAAAAAGACGTACATGACGAAAGCCGTGTTTTACCGGGTGGTTACGTGTACTTGTCTGATTTGTTAGGTCGTCCAGAAATTCTACGTCAAACGGGTCGTTTGATTGCGACGCAATATTTGAATAACGACATTGACGCCGTGATGACAGCGGCCACCAAAGGTGTGCCAGTGGCTCAAGCGGTCGCGGAGCAATTGAACGTGCCGTTTGTGATTGTCCGTGCGGACGCCAAAGTCACGGAAGGGCCAACGGTGAGTGTTAATTATCTCACCGGTTCATCAAAGCGTGTCGAAAAGATGGAATTATCACGCCGTTCTTTGCCAACTGGCGCACGCGTGTTGATTGTCGACGACTTTATGAAAGCTGGTGGGACAATTCAAGGTATGCAAACATTGGTGCGTGAATTTGAAGGGACGGTTGTGGGCACGGCGGTGTTTGCTGAAGGACGTTCAACCATGCGTTTGGTGGATAAGTTCACAAGCTTGTTGCATGTGGATACGAATTTGAGTGATGGTACGGTTATTTCAGTTGCACCAGGAAACTTTTTGAAGGAAATTTATAACGAACATGAATAACATTAATGTGGTGATTTTAGCGGCCGGCAGCGGTTCGCGGATGAAATCAACGACCCCAAAAGTGTTGCATGAAGTGGCGGGACAACCAATGATTGATTGGGTGTTACGCGCAGTGGAAGGCTTGGCACCAGCAGAATTGTTCACAGTTGTGGGCGTTGGTGCAGAACAAGTGGTTGATTACGTTGGGGAACGCAGTCAATTTGTCTTGCAAGCCGAACAATTGGGGACAGGGCACGCCGTGTTGCAAACGCGGGCGCATTTGGTTGATAAAGATGGCGTAACGTTGATTATGGCCGGTGACACACCGATGTTTCGCGCTGAAACGTTGGCGGAATTTGTTGCAGCGCACGAAAACACGCATAACGCTGTGACGGTTTTGACCGCGTTTACCGAAGATCCAACGGGTTACGGGCGAATTGTGCGCGGCGATGATGACAATGTGTTGAAAATCGTCGAACAAAAAGACGCGTCGGCAACCGAACGCAAAATCCGTGAAATTAATACGGGTGTGTTTGTGTTTGATAACAAATTATTGTTTGAAGCGTTGGACAGCGTGGGCAATCAAAATGCCCAAGGCGAATACTATTTGCCTGACACCTTGGACATTTTACGCCGCGACGGCCACCAAATTGGCGCGCACACGTTGCATGATTTCACCGAATCATTGGGTGTCAACGACCGCGTGGCGTTGTCAGTGGCAAACCGAGTGATGCGCGGTCGAATTAACCAAACGCTGATGCAAAGTGGCGTGGAATTGGTTGATCCAACAACGACCTACATTGACGCGGACGTACAAATCGGCCAAGATACCTTGATTGAAGCCAACGTCGTCATCAAAGGCGCCACAACGATCGGTCAAAATGTAACGATCACAGCCGGCAGCCGCATCGAGGACAGTCAAATTGGCGATAACGTCGTCATTAATGCCTCACAAATTCACGGTGCCATCATGGACGACGGTAGTGACATTGGGCCGTTCGGACACTTGCGCAAAGGTGCTCACTTAGCGGAAAATGTGCACGTGGGCAACTTTGTGGAAGTGAAGAACGCCACGTTGGGCGCGAACACAAAGGCTGGACATTTGAGCTATGTCGGTGATGCGACCGTTGGGGCGAACGTCAATATTGGCGCCGGCACGATTTTTGTCAATTATGATGGTGTCAATAAGCATCAAACAACCATTGGCGATGATGCGTTCATCGGTTCCAACACGAAATTAGTGGCGCCGTTGACTTTGGGTGATCGTATTATTACCGCCGCAGGTTCAACGATTACAGAAGATTTGCCGGATGAAGCAATGGGTATTGCCCGTACTCGTCAAACGACTAAAGAAAACTTTTGGGCACGCATGCCACATAAATAAAAAAACTGACCAGTGATGGTCAGTTTTTTTAATCAATCAAACCGTTAATGCGATTGAAGACTTCAAAAAGATGTTCAACGTTGGTCAGTTTGTAACTCTGTTTTTTGCGGTCGAAGATGATTTTTGATTTGGTGTCTTCCATGAATTGCAGGTCGTCCAAAAATTCACGTAAATTTTTAATATCGCGTTGGACGGTTTTATGACTGACAAAAAATGTATCGGCGATCGCTTCGATTGAGAGTTCGCGCTTGGCGATGAGCTGAGAATATAGGCGTAAAATCCGTTGTTGATCACTGTAAGGACGTTTTCTTATGCTGGTCAATTTATTCATCTCCTAAATGAAAACAGTTTGATTTATTATAACGCAAGTTTTATCTTTTGATAAGGACGCTATATGTCCTTATTTTCATAAAAAATTAAGAGTCCGTGCTAGCGCAAACTGATTAAAAGTGCTACATTAGAATTTAATGAATGGAGAGGTGGAATTTCATGCAGATTTTTCAGAAACTATGGTGGTTTTTTAAGGCGCACCGTCGACTTTATATTGTCGGGTTGGTGTTTTTATTTGCCACGGAATTAGCGCAAATGGTGCCGCCGGCGCTGATTGGGCACGTGATTGACTGGATTGTGGCCGGTCAATTGACGCCGTTGCGTCTGTTGGGTGCTTTGGCCGGCTTGCTGGGCTTGTATGTCGTGATGAATGCGTTTCGCTATGGTTGGGAAACGCACATTTTCCAAGGCTCTTCCTTATTAGAACGTGAATTACGCCAAAGATTATTCGCGCATTATATGAAAATGGATACGGTCTTCTATCAAAAACACCGCACGGGCGAATTGATGGCGCATGCGACCAACGATTTGTCTGCGATTCAGCGTGTGGCGGCCGGTGGGATTTTGCTATCGGTGGATTCGATTGTCATGATTGCGCTGACGATTATTTCGATGATTGTGGTGACTGATTGGCGTTTGACATTGATGGGGATTTTGCCGTTACCGCTGTTGTCGTTTGGCGTGTGGCAGTTGGTGCCACGCATTCGCGCAGCCTTTACGCGCAGTCAAGAAGGTTTTTCCGAATTAAGTAACAAAACGCAAGAGTCAATTCAGGGCATTAAAGCGATCAAAACTTTGGGGCAAAGCGAACAAGACATCGCGGCATTTGCTCAAAAAGTACAAGAAAACGTCAAAATTAACCGGCGCGTCGCGGTTTTGGACGCGCTATTCGATCCGATGGCGACGACGGTGATGACTTTGAGTTATGTGGCAATGATTGTCGTTGGTGGGCGGTTGGTTTTGACAAATCAACTCACGATTGGGCAACTGGTGGCTTTTTCAACTTATTTGGGCTTGTTGGTGTGGCCGATGTTTGCCTTGGGGCAATTGTTTAACGTGTTGGAACGCGGAAATGCTTCGTATGAACGGGTTCAAAAAATTTTGGATGAACAATCATCTCAAGTTATCCCGAAAAATGCCCTAACAACGCCGGTATCCGGTGATTTACATGTGCAAATCAAACACTTCCATTACCCAGATAGTACCGAAACGGCTTTGGCAGATATTGACATCACGTTACGCGCCGGCCAAACATTAGGAATTGTGGGCAAAGTCGGCGCCGGCAAAACGACGTTGTTGCAGCTTTTGTTGCGCCAATTTGACCATTATGACGGTCGCATTGAAGTGGGCGGGCATCTGATTCAAGATTACGCGCTGGACACGTACATGCCCGCGCTGGGGTATGTGCCGCAAGAAAATTTCTTGTTTTCAACAACGATTCGCGACAACATTCGCTTTGCGGATCACACGAAAAGTCAAGCAGAGGTCGAAGTGGTGGCGCAAAAAGCTGCTTTGCACGAGGATATTTTGAATTTGCCCAAACAATACGACACGGAAGTCGGCGAACAGGGAATTAGTTTGTCAGGTGGACAACGCCAACGTTTGGCGATTGCCCGGGCGTTGTTGGTTGATCCAGAAATTTTGATTTTAGATGATGCGTTGTCAGCGGTTGATGCGCGAACGGAAAAAGCGATTTTGGCAGCGTTGAAAGCCGAACGGCAAGCAAAGACGACCATTATTGCCGCGCATCGTTTGAGTTCCGTGATGAATGCGGATGAAATTATCGTGATGGATGGCGGTCGCATCGTGGAACGCGGAACGCACGCGACTTTGATTGCATTAGACGGTTGGTATGCCAAAATGTATGCGCAGCAACAATTACAAGCCGCAATCACGGCAGAATTGGAGGGTGACAAATGAGTGAAAAACAATCCGTTTGGTCGCAAAGTTTATCTTGGCGCACCCAAATGAAAGTCATGTGGGGCATGATTAAAATGGCCGCCCCAGTGAAGTATTTGATGTTGACGGCGGTCTTATTTACGGGAATTGTCGCGGCTTTGAATGCGATTGGCCCCAAAATTTTAAGCACGTACATGGATTCTGCGCTGACAAAATCCAATACAACGTGGTCAACGATTGTGTATTTTGCAGTCGTTTATGCCGTGATTCGTTTGCTGAGTGCCTTTTTTGACTTTTGGTGGACGTACAATGGACGCATGGGCGCGGAAAAGTTGATTGCCGACGTCCGTATTAAAATGTATCGCCATATTCACAGCCTTGGCATGCGGTATTTTGATCAAACGCCGGCCGGGTCAATTGTGACGCGAGTTAATAATGATACGGCGACGTTTTTGGATTTTTGGAATTTTACTTTTACGTTGCTAACGGCGGTCTTTGCCATTATTGGCGCGTATATTGGGATGGTGATTACCAATGCCAAAGTCACCGCGTGGTTGTTGCTCATTGTGCCGGTGATTATTGGTTTGATGTGGTTTTATCAGCGTTTTTCATCGAGTATGTATCGTTATATGCGCGAACGTTTGTCAACTTTGAATGCCAAAATTGCTGAAAGCGTGACGGGCATTGCCGTCATTCAAAATTTTCACCAAGAAGCGCGTTTTGAACAGGAATTCAACGATATTTCGCGCGAACATTGGCAAGCACGTTTTCGGATGATCAAAGTCGATGCGTTGATTTTAGACGGCGCAATTGATGTTTTGTACGGCGTAAGTTTAGTATTGGCGCTGTATTTATTCGGCGAAATGTCCTTTTCAAACGTTGTGGCCGGCGGGACGATTTACGCCTTTACAACTTACTTGCAAAATGTGTTCAACCCGTTGGAAACATTGATGAGTACGATGTCGACGTTCCAAGAAGCGATGGTCTCGGGCTACCGCGTACAAGGCGTGCTAGCGGAAGCGGAATTTGAACCACAGCAAAAATCGGCTGCGCAAGGCAAAATCACCGCTGGAAAAATCGAATTCCGGCATGTGAATTTTAGTTATGACGGCCAACATCCCGTGCTAAAAGATTTGTCGTTTGTAGCGGAACCGGGCCAAACGGTTGCTTTGGTCGGCCACACGGGTTCTGGTAAAAGTTCAACGATTAACGCGTTGATGCGATTTTATGAATTCCAATCCGGTGAAATTTTGATTGATGACCAAGATATTCGCGCCATTCAGCCACAAGAATTACGCCAAAAAATGGGATTGGTTTTGCAAGAACCGTTCATGTTTTACGGCGATGTGGCGTTTAACATTCGCATGTATGACGACAACATTACGGATGAGCAAATCAAAGCGGCGGCGGAATTTGTCGGGGCTAATCGCGTGATTGAACCGCTAGCTGGCGGCTATCAAGCCCCAGTTTTGGAAGGTGGCGCGTCATTGTCGGCTGGTGAAAAACAATTGATTAGTTTTGCGCGCACCGTGGTGCAAGATCCCAAAATTTTGATTTTGGATGAAGCAACGGCGCACATTGATACTGAATCCGAGAATTTGATTCAAGAATCTTTGCAAAAATTACGCCAAAACCGGACCACGATTGCCATTGCGCATCGTTTATCAACGATTAAAGATGCGGATTTGATCTTGGTATTGGACAAAGGTGAAGTGATTGAGCGCGGGACACACGAGGAATTATTGGCGATGATGGGTCGCTATTATGATTTGTACCGCTTGCAAGGCGAAACGACAGCGTAAGTTGTCGTTTTTTTATGCAAATGATTGACAAATCTACGCAATAAAAGTAAATTAGTGTTTAACAAGTGACAACTCGCACCATATCAAAAGGTGTCACTTTGACAAGCAGGAGGAAGCGATATGTCGATGATCGAATTTAAAAACGTCGAGAAGTACTATGGAGAATTTCACGCGTTAAAGGACATTAACTTGTCAATTGATGAGGGTGAAACGGTGGTGTTAATTGGACCTTCAGGTTCAGGGAAGTCAACGTTGATTCGCACCATCAACGGTTTGGAAGCGATTCAAGAAGGCTCATTGTTGGTCAATGACTTTGATTTGGCTGATGACAAAACAGACATCAACAAGATTCGCAAAGATGTGGGGATGGTTTTCCAACACTTTAATTTGTATAACAACAAAACGACTTTGGAAAACATCATGTTGGCACCACGCTTGGTTTTGAAGCGTGACGAAGCGGAAAACAAGCGCATTGCAATGGAATTGTTGGAAAAAGTGGGCCTTGCTGACAAAGCCAACAGCATGCCAAGCGCCTTGTCTGGTGGACAAAAGCAACGTGTGGCCATTGCCCGTTCTTTGGCGATGCAACCAAAAGCATTGCTATTTGATGAACCAACGTCTGCTTTGGACCCTGAAATGATTGGGGATGTTTTGGACGTTATGAAAGACATTGCCGCAGATTCAAACATGACGATGTTGGTGGTCACACACGAAATGAACTTTGCCAAACAAGTGGCTGATCGCGTTATTTTCATGGCCGATGGACAAATTCTAGAAGACAACACCACAGCTGAATTCTTTGAAAATCCAAGCACCGACCGCGCGAAAACATTTATCTCGCAAGTTGAAAATCACTAAAATAAGAGTGTACAAGGCTGGTTTCGGCAACGCCGAAACGAAAAGCGGCGTGACAGGTGCTTACACATAGCTTTTCGAAGCCTGTAACACGTTTAATTAAGAGTGTGAAGAACGGTCGTGCGCAGCACGATGGCGAACATAACACGTTTAAAAAAGAAAGGAAACTGCGACAATGGAACAAGTAAAACGACGTCGCTTCGGCATTATCGCGTCGATTGTACTGGCGATTTTGCTCGTTGCGGGTGTGGCGGGTTTTGCCATTTCCGCGGCCAATGCGACAAAAGCGGATACGCTTGAACGCGTGAAAACAACCGGCAAAATCGTGTGGGGTGTTAAAACAGACACGAAGTTGTTTGGTTTGATGAACACAGCGACTGGTAAGCCAGAAGGATTTGATATTGATATTGCGGATGCGGTGACGAAAAAAATTGGTCAACAAATCGGCAAGGAACTTAAAATCGAATACGTACCGGTAACGGCTACGTCCAAGATGCAACTGTTGAAAAACGGGAACATTGACGGAACGGTCTCAACCGTGACGATTACCGATGAACGTAAGAAAATCATTGATTTTACCGATCCTTATTTTGATGCTGGACAAGCCATTTTGGTGAAAAATGGTTCTGGCATTAAGTCGGTGAAGGATTTGAATAACAAAAAGTACACCGTTTTGGCGATTACCGGAACGACTGCGGTTGATACGTTAAAGGAATTTGCGCCAAAAACACGTGCTTTGTTAGTGTCTGACTACGGGCAAGCGATGGCGGCTTTGAAGTCTGGTCAAGGTGATGCGATTACGACTGACAATGCCATTTTGTATGGATTAGCGGTGCAAAACCCGGGCTACTCAGTGGTCGGTGGTACCTTCACGAACCAACCGTACGGGATTGCGTTTGACAAAGGCCAAACAAAGATGACGGCAGCGACGAACAAGGCGCTTAAAGAGTTGATTGCCGATGGAACATACAACAAGTTAATTGATAAGTGGTTCGGTGGTGTCAAAGGTGTAAATGTGAAGGAGTTGTATAAATAATGACAAATACAGTGACTAATTTCTTCAACACCTTTTTACAAGGTTTTGGTTTTACCTTAATTTCAAGTTTGATTGCTGGCGTTTTGTCGTTGGCGTTAGGGACAATTTTTGCGGTTTTGCAAATTTTGCCAAGCAAGTTAGTGAAAACTTTGGCGCGCATCTACATTGAAATCTTCCGAAACATTCCTTTGTTGGTTGTGACGATGTTTTTCTTCTTGGTGGGTGCTAGTTTTACCAAAGTTTTGTCAGCGGCGACTGGCAACTTTTTGTCAGCTGGTTTCATCGCCGGAACGATTGGTTTGACGTTGTACACGTCAGCCTTTATGGCGGAAACTGTCCGCGCGGGAATCAACTCAATCGACGGCGGTCAAATGGAAGGTGCGCGCGCCAACGGTTTGTCATTTTGGCAAGCGCTCCAGCACATTGTGCTACCACAAGCTTTTCGCGTGGCGATTCCATCTTTGGGAAACCAATTCATCAACTTGGTGAAAAACTCGTCAATTTTGGCGTTCGTTGGTGGCTTGGATATCATGTACCAAGCTAACTTTGTGGCCTCACAGACATTTGATGTGGTGAGTGCCTACTTGCTGGCTGGTGCCTTTTATCTGGTTTTGACTTTGCCAATCAGTTATTACATGCAACACCTCGAAAATAAGTTAAAGGCAGGTGCTTAATATGTATTTAGTAAATATGTTTGATGCGTTTACACCCGCTAACGTGAGTTATTTGTTGGGTGGATTGGGTGTGACAGTTGGTGTATCGCTATTGGCGATTATCGGCAGTTTCATTATTGGCTCAATTGTCGGGCTCGTTCAATTTGAACGTTATCCTTATTTTTCAAAGTTTGTGAAAATCATTAACGATGTCATTCGGAATTTACCTTTGCTGTTAATTATTTTCTTCACTTACTTCGCTTTGCCAAAGTTGGGCGTGCATTTTAACGCTTTTTGGTCAACCGTGATTGCCATGACGGTCTTTGAAAGTGCGATGTTAGCAGAAATTGTGCGTGGTGGGTTAGAAGCCGTGGACAAAGGGCAACTTGAAGGTGCGCGCGCCAATGGTTTGAGCAACGGTCAAACCATGCGTTACATCGTCTTGCCACAAGCTTATAAGAAAATGATTCCACCAATTATCAGTCAATTGATCAGTTTGGTGAAGGACACGAGTTTGGCGGTGGGAATTGTTTTGGCGGAAGTAACTTACCGCGGTCAAAACATTTACGCGCAAAATTCGACCTATACAATTAGTATTTTCTTGGCGTTAGCCGTGATTTATTTCATTTTGAATTATGCTTTATCGTTGACCGCCAGTTGGTTGGATCGACGCTTGGCGTAGCGTTTGTAAGCGCACAACATGTTAAGTAACCTGACATGTTGTGCGCTTTTTTATTAAACATTGTGTATGCTATTCATAGCGGAAAAAGCACTGGCATCACTTATTTATAAAAAATGTGAAATAATGTGTTGCAAATGAGAAAAAATGGTGCTAAACTCATTTTATCGCTTAAAAAGAAAAATTCACTAAGTATCTGGGAGGATCACTTAATATGGCTAAAAAGAAGAGCAATACACCCAAGTGGCTTGCAGGAGCAGCCGCAGTTGTTGTTGCAGGTGGTGCGTATGCGTACTACAACTCAACAAAGGGACCAGCAGTTTCAGACGAACCTTTGAACTTTGCGTTCCCAACGGACATTACAACGTTGGACTCATCAAAGGCAACTGACACCTACTCATTTGACGTATTGGGTAACTCACAAGAGGGTCTTTTGCGCATCGGTAAGGGTGGTAAGATTGAAAACGCCGAAGCCAAGTCAGTTGAATCATCTAAGGATGGTTTGACATGGACAATTAAGTTGCGTGACGGCTTGAAGTGGTCTAACGGGGATGACGTTACTGCCAAGGATTACGTTTACTCATGGCAACGTACAAATGACCCTAAGACAGGTTCTGAATACGCCTACATCTTCTCAGGTATTAAGAATGCTGATGCTATCCAAGCTGGTAAGGCTAAGGTAGACACATTGGGAATCAAGGCAACTGACGACAAGACATTGGTTGTCACATTGGAAAAGCCTTTGCCACAATTCAAGCAATTGTTGACATTCCCAGTTTTGTTCCCACAAAACCAAAAGACAGTTGAAAAGTACGGTAAAGACTACGGTACAACATCTGACAAGCAAGTTTATAACGGTGCCTACACATTCAAGGGATGGACAGGTACAAACAAAAAGTACAAGTTGGTTAAGAACGACAAGTACTGGGACGCTTCAAGCGTGAAGTCAAAGGAAATTGACTTGCAAGTTATCGAGAAGCCTGAAACACAAGTGGCTTTGTACAAGCAAGGTAAGTTGGACCGTGCTTCATTGGGAACACCTGAATTGTTGTCTGCTAACAAGAGCAGCAAGGATTACGCAACTTCTGAAGAATCAACAGCTGCTTACTTCCAATACAACGAACATGTTAAGGCGTTGGGCAACTTGAAGATTCGTCAAGCTTTGAACTTGGCAACGAACCGTAAGGACTTCGTTGCACAAGTTATGTCAGGGGTTTCTACACCTGCTACAGGCTTGACACCAGCCGGAACATTCACCTTGAAGGATGGCACAGACTTCGCAGCATATGCAAAGCAAGGGTACACATACGACGCTGCTGAAGCTAAGAAGTTGTGGCAAGAAGGTTTGAAGGAAATTGGTGAATCAAAGGTAACTTTGACAATTACTTCTGACGCTGACAGCCCAATCGCTAAGTCATCATTGGACTACATCTCACAAGCTTGGCAAACAGCTTTGCCTGGCTTGACAGTTAAGGAAAAGTTTGTGCCATTCCAACAACGTTTGACTGACACTTCAAGTAGTAACTTCCAAGTTGTTTTGAACTTGTGGGGTGCGGACTACGCTGAACCATCAACATTCGTTGGCTTGTTCGCTTCTACTTCTCCTAACAACAACGGTTTCTACAAGTCAGCTGCTTATGACGCTGCTTACAAGAAGGCCACAACAACAGATGCTTTGGACCCAACAAAGGCTGCTGCAGACTACAAGGATGCTGAAGCTGCGTTGTACAAGGAAGCTGGTATCAACCCATTGTACTGGCGTTCATCACCACGTTTGGTAAACCCTGACGTTAAGGGCTTGATCCAAAACGCTGCTGGTGCACCAACAGACGACTTTAAGTACGCTTACAAAGTTAAGTAAAAACGTGTTATTATAGAAGAATAGCAAAATTAGGAGGATTAACTAATACGTTAATCCTTCTTTATTAGGAAAGTGAAAGACTATGTTTAAATACATCGGAAAACGACTGATTCTTTTGTTAGTGACGTTGTTTATCATTGTCACCATTACGTTTTTCATGATGCAAATTATGCCAGGAACGCCTTTTAACAACCCAAAGTTGTCTCCTGAAGCAATTGCAAACTTGAATAAAACGTATGGTTTGGACAAGCCAGTTTGGCAACAATACTTGCAATACTTGAATAATGTGGCGCATTTGGACTTCGGGCAATCATTTACGTATAAAGGGCAATCTGTTACGCAATTGATTTCTCAGCGTCTCCCTGTGTCTGCACAATTGGGATTCCAAGCTTTGGTTGTCGGAACAGGTTTGGGAATCTTCACAGGTATGTGGGCAGCACGTAAGAAGAACACGTGGATTGACACCGCTATTGGTGTTTTTGACAGTTTAGGTTTGGCAATGCCTTCATTTATCTTTGGTATGCTTTTGCTTTACCAATTTGGATACAAGTGGCAAGTCCTTCCGGTTGCTGGTTGGGGTGATTCTTTCTCAGAAACGATTTTGCCAACGCTTGCCTTGGCAATTGGGGTAAACTCAATCACATCACGTTTCTTGCGTACTGAAATGGTTGAAGCCTTGAACTCTGACTACGTGCAATTAGCGCGAGCAAAAGGTTTGTCAGATTCCGAAGTTGCAAACAAGCACGCTTTGCGTAACTCATTGATTCCGGTGTTGACTTTGATTGGACCAATGGCTGCTAACTTGATGACAGGTTCTGTTTTGATTGAAACAATCTTTTCAATTCCTGGAATTGGTGCGCAGTTTGTCAATTCCGTACCATCAAAAGACTTCCCAGTAATCATGGGAACGACGATTGTTTATTCAGTTATGTTGATGGTCATTATTTTGATCACAGATATTTTGACAGCAATCGTGGACCCACGTGTCCGTTTGAGCTAAAAATTTGAAAGGAAAAACTCATGGCAGCAAATACAAATGATTTTACAGTTGTCGGCGTGCAATCGTCTTTGTCAACTGAACACATTTCAAAGCCATCCCTTTCATTTTGGCAGGATGCATGGCGTCGTTTGAAACAAAATAAAGCCGCAGTTGTCGCAATGTGGTTTTTGATTATTACAATTCTTTTCGCAGTTAGTTCGCTTTTCTTTGTGACAGACAAAGATGCGAATAACTTTGATAGTAACAAAGTTGGTGTTTATAAGAACTTGCCACCTAAAACAGGTATTCCTGTAACTGGATTGGACGGTTCATACAAGTTGCCAGGTGCAACGGAAGTCACAAACAACTATGACAAGCAACACGTACCATCAGGACAATCGTTCTTCTTGGGGACAGATGACTTAGGCCGTTCAACGGCCAAGCGAACAATTGTTGGTTTGCGTATTTCTTTGACAATCGCCATCATCGCCACGTTGATTGACTTGGTTATTGGTGTGACGTATGGTTTGGTTTCAGGTTGGCTTGGTGGTGCGGTAGACACCTTCATGCAACGTGTGATTGAAATTATTCAGTCAATTCCTAGCTTGGTTATCGTGACAATGCTTGGTTTGTTGTTGGGAAATGGTATTTTCTCAATTATCTTGGCAATTGCGTTGACGTCATGGACAAGTATGGCACGACAAGTCCGAAACATGACACTTTCTATTAAGGAACGTGATTATGTTTTGGCAGCGCGTACTTTGGGTGAAAAGCCAGCGAAGATTTTGGTAAAGCACATTTTGCCAAACCAATTGGGAAACGTTTTGGCACAAATCATGATGACAATTCCTTCAGCAATTATGTTTGAAGCGATTTTGTCAGCGATTAACTTGGGTGTGCAACCACCAACGGCCTCATTGGGGTCATTGATTACGGATGCGCAAAGTAAGTTCCAATACTATCCATGGCAATTGGCAGTACCGGCTTTGACGTTGGTGGTTGTGTCATTGGCCTTCATCTTGTTAGGTGACGGTTTGCGTGACGCATTTGACCCACGTGCGAGTCAAGATTGAGGTGTGAAATGAGCGAAACAATTTTAAAAGTTGAAAACTTGCACGTTAATTTCCACACTTATGCGGGAACTGTGCAAGCAATCCGCAACGTTTCTTTTGATTTGAAAAAGGGTGAAACGTTGGCGATTGTTGGTGAATCTGGTTCTGGAAAGTCGGTTACAACGAAGACTTTGATGGGCTTGAACGCCAAAAATGCAGATATTCCTGAAGGTAAGTTGTTGTTCAAAGGCCGCAACTTGTTGGAATTGGATGAAGATGAATGGCAAGATGTTCGTGGTAACGACATTGCGATGATTTTCCAAGATCCAATGACAAGTTTAGACCCAACAATGACAATCGGTAAGCAAATCGCCGAACCAATTTTGCAACACGATGAAGACATCGACAAAGCAGAAGCGATGGAAAAGGCATTAGAATTGATGAAAGCCGTTGGTATTCCAAATGCGGAAGAACACATCAACGACTATCCACACCAATGGTCAGGTGGTATGCGTCAACGTGGTGTGATTGCCATTGCTTTGGCGGCTAATCCCGAAGTGTTGATCGCCGACGAACCAACGACGGCGTTGGACGTTACTATTCAAGCGCAAATCTTGCGTTTGATGAAGCAACTGCAAAGTGAAATTGATAGTTCAATTATCTTTATCACGCACGACTTGGGTGTCGTGGCTGGGATGGCGGATCGTGTTGCCGTGATGTATGCGGGTAAGATTATCGAATACGGCACGGTTGACGAAATTTTCTACAACCCACAACACCCTTATACATGGGGCTTGTTGAATTCAATGCCAACCACTGACACGGAAGCGGGTAGCTTGGAAGCGATTCCGGGTACGCCGCCTGATTTGTTGGAACCACCAGTTGGTGATCCATTTGCGCCGCGTAATGAATATGCTTTGGCAATTGATAGCAAAGAAGAACCACCTTACTTTAAGGTGAGTGACACGCACTTTGCCGCAACTTGGTTGTTGGATGAACGTGCGCCAAAGGTAACGCCACCGTTGCCAATCCAAAAGCGTTGGGCACAATGGGCGCAACGTCAAGGACAAACTACTGCGGGAAGTGAGGCTGAATAATGACTGAAGCACGCAAGAAATTAGTTGAAGTCAAAGACTTACAATTGTCATTTAACCGCGGTAAGTCAAACGAAGTTAAAGCAATTGACCACGTTTCATTTGATATTTATGAAGGTGAAGTGTTCGGTTTGGTTGGGGAATCTGGTTCAGGAAAGACGACAATTGGTCGGACAATCTTGAAGTTGTATGAACCAACGGACGGTGAAATTTTGTTTAACGGCGAAGATGTGACGAAGTTAAAGGGAAAGCCTTTGCAAAACTTCCGCAGTGACGCTCAAATGATTTTCCAAGACCCACAAGCGAGTTTGAATGGTCGTATGAAAGTCCGTGATATCATTGCCGAAGGGATTGATATCAACGGTTTGGCAGCGAATAAAGCTGAACGTGAAGCTAAAGTGGAACAGTTGTTGGATTTGGTTGGCTTGAACAAAGATCACGCAACCCGTTATCCTCACGAATTTTCTGGGGGACAACGTCAACGTATCGGTATTGCCCGTGCGTTAGCGGTTGATCCAAAGTTCATCATCGCCGATGAACCAATTTCAGCTTTGGACGTGTCAATTCAAGCGCAAGTGGTCAACTTGATGAAGCAATTGCAACACGAACAAGGTTTGACGTATTTGTTTATCGCCCACGACTTGTCAATGGTGAAGTACATCTCTGACCGAATCGGTGTGATGCACTGGGGAAAGTTGTTGGAAGTTGGACCAGCTGACGCGGTCTACAACAGTCCTTTGCACCCTTATACAAAGAGTTTGTTGTCAGCGATTCCTGTACCCGATCCGGAAGTTGAAACAGCTCGTGAAGCGGTTGTTTACGACCCAACGATGGAAACAGATGGTCAAGAACGAACAATGGTAGAAGTTAATCCAGGTCACTTTGTGTTGGCAACTGGAGAAGAAGCAGCGGCTTATAAAGCAGCGCAAGTCTAAAAATCAGGGGAAACCCTGATTTTTTGCTAGCCAAAAACGGAGGTTGTGATGACACGATTACAAGATGATTTTTATACAGGTGTAAATGAAGCGTGGTTGGCAACGGCTGTTATTCCGGCGGATCGTCCGGTCACCGGCGGTTTTGTGGAGATTGCCGAAGCGGTCGAAAATGAAGAACGGGCACGTTTGGCGGAGTGGGCGAGTGGTGAAGCGGAAGCGCCAAGTGAATTAACAGAATTCGTCAAATTTTACGGCCTAACGAGTAATTGGGAAGCGCGCAATACGGCGGGGATTTTGCCGTTAATTCCGTTATTGGCGCGCTATCAAAATTTGACGAGCTGGCAAGATTGGGTCGCGGCAGTGCCGGATTTGATTCGGAGTGGTTTGCCAAGCGGGTTGCCTTTGGAAGTGGCGCCGGATATGAAAAATGCGCTGGTGAATGAACTTTGGTTGCATGCGCCAGGCTTGATTTTGCCGGACGTGACGTACTATCAAGCCGATCATGCCCAAGCGCCGCGTTTGTTGGCTGTTTGGACGGATATGGTCGATGAATTGTTATCGGCGGCGGAATTTTCACAGCGCGACCGTGAGCGGATTTTAGGCCATGCCAAAGCTTTTGATGCGGTGTTGGCGCGCTTTGTGCTGAGTTCCGAGGCGCGTAGCGAGTATTGGCGTTTGTACAATCCAACCCCACTTGCAGAGTTGGCGGTGCCGTTTGATTTGACTGGTGTGTTGTGGACTTTGTTCGGTGACAAATTGACGCAAGTGATTGTTTCTGAACAACGTTTTTGGCAAAATGCGGGTGAAATTTTTGCTGAGGCGAACTGGCCTTTGTTCAAAGATTGGTTGTTGGTGCGGGTGTTGACGCGTTACACGGGTTATTTGTCAAACGATTTACGGATTTTGGGTGGCAAATTTGGCCGAGCATTGTCAGGTAGTGCCGAAGCCCCAAATACGGATAAAGCTGCCTTTCGCTTGGCGCACGCTGCATTTGCGCCGGTGGTTGGTCAATGGTATGGCGTGACGTATTTTGGTGAGACGGCTAAGGCTGACGTCGCGCACATGGTGCGCGAGATGATTCGCATTTACGATGAACGACTGGCCAAAAACGACTGGCTATCAGCGGCCACGATTGCAAAAGCATGTTTGAAGTTAAAGAAAATTAGCGTGCAAGTCGGCTATCCGGATGCTGTTCCGGAACGTTATTTGGCACGAAAAGTGGATGTCAATGCGGGCTTGTTGAGCAATGTTTTGGCATTTAACGCCGCCGAAGTGCAGCACGAGCTGGCGCAATGGCATCAGGCGGTCGATCGCAGTGAGTGGCACATGCCGGCTGACATGGTCAACGCGTATTATTCACCCGATGCCAACCAAATTGTGTTCCCAGCGGCGATTTTGCAAGCGCCGTTTTATAGTTTGACGCAAAGTAAATCCGCAAACTTTGGTGGCATCGGCGCGGTGATTGCGCATGAAATTTCGCATGCTTTTGACACGAACGGCGCGCGGTTTGATGAGAACGGAAATTTGAATGCATGGTGGACGGACGCAGATTTTGCGGCTTTTGAAACGCGCACGAAGGCTGTCGTGGCGCAATTTGATGGACAAGAAATCGCGGGTGCCCGTGTGAATGGTGAGTTGACGAAATCAGAAAATGTCGCTGATTTGGCCGGCGTTGCGGCTGCTTTGAATGCAGCGAAGTTAGACGACGATTATGATGTGCAAACGTTCTTCACGCAGTTTGCAACGATTTGGCGGAAAAAGGCGACGGCTGAATATGCGAAATTGTTGGCGGCTGTTGATGTGCATGGTCCGGCCGAACTGCGAACCAACGTGACGGTCACTAACTTTGATGAGTTTTTTGCGGCATTTGATGTGACGGAAAATGACAAAATGTGGCGTGCTGAAAATCAACGCGTACAAATTTGGTAAAAATGAAAATTTTCTTGTAAAAGTTCGAAAAACCGTGTAGAATAAGCTATCAATTGATTTGTGAGGAACGTGTATGATTGTAACGCTTATTCAAATTTTGCTGGTAGTTGCCCTATTTGGCTTGCTGGTGCTCTTTATCACCGCGGCTTATCGTGGCAAATTGCCGGTGTTTAAGCGTTTTGGTCTTGGCGCGGTAATTGGGTTTGCAACGGACTTTGGCGACACGCTTGGCATCGGCTCATTTGCGCCGACGACGGCATTGTTCAAAGCCACCAAGTGGGTGGATTCGGACAAAAAATTGCCGGGTACATTGAATACGGCCCACGCTATCCCGGTTTTGGTCGAAGCCTTATTCTTCATTACCGCGGTTAAAGTTGAATTAACCACGTTGCTGCCAATGACTGCGGCGGCGGTCGCGGGAGCTGCGGTTGGGTCACGCTTGACCAAAAATTGGCATGTGCCCACCGTCCAACGCGTGTTGGGGGTGGCCTTGATCATTGCCATTGCCATCATGATTATTCGCATGGTGACCAATCCCGGCGCGGATATTTCAGAAAATATTCATGGGTTGCATGGGTGGTTGTTATTTGTCGGCATTATTTTTAATTTTATTTTGGGAAATCTGATGACAATGGGCTTGGGAAATTATTCGCCAGAATTGATTTTCTTTTCCGTAGTCGGCGTGAACCCAGCAATTGCTTTTCCGGTGATGATGCTGGATGCGGCGCTGATCATGGTGACGTCTGCGCGCGAATTTGTCCGAACAGACCGTGTTGAATGGCGTGGTTTTGCGGGGATTTTGATTGGTGGTGTGTTGGGTGTTATTGCCGCTGCGACGCTGTTTTCAAGTTTGGACATTACGTTGCTGAAGTATTTGGTGATTGCGGTTGGTCTTTGGACCGCCTTTACGCTTTTGCGGGATAGTCGCACAAAAAAAGACGTTGCTTAGCAACGTCTTTTTTATTGGATAAATGCGGCATAACGCTGAACGTCGGCTGGTTCGAGTGCGACGCGTACGGCGATGCCTTCATCTTGATAATCTTCTTGCTCGGGGGCGTAGTTGGCTTTGATTTGGGCCAAAATATCACCGGCTGTATAGGGCAAAAGCAAGTCGACGGTTTGCAAATGGGCAAACAGATGGGCTTGAATGCGCGCAATCAACATGTCTTGTGACGCTTCATCAAGCGCGGATATTGTCAAATTATCACCGTTAGTATCGGGAAATGCCAGACCAGCGCGATCGGCTTTGTTGTAAATCGTTAACATCGGAATATTGGTCACGCCGATTTCTTTCAAAGTCTGCTCGGTGGTGGCCATCATGTCTTTGTAATGCGGGTCGGCAATGTCGACCACGTGCAACAACAAATCCGCGTTCGCGGCTTCTTGCAACGTGCTTTTGAACGCTTCGACCAAATCATGGGGCAGTTGAGACACAAAACCAACCGTGTCACTCAACAAAAATTTGGACTTGTCAGGCAAGGTTAATTGCCGCACAGTGGTGTTCAAAGTCGCAAACAACATGTCCTTTTCAAAGACTTGCTTGCTGCCGTCGTCGGTTTGCACGCCAAAGCGCGCGAGCAAACGATTCATAATGGTTGATTTGCCGGCGTTGGTATAACCAACTAGCGCAACGGTTGGCAAATCGTTTTCGCGCCGTTGCTTGGAACGGGTGTCATCGCTGGCTTGCAACGTTTTGAGTTCGGCTCGAATGTGCGTCATTTGCGCTTCGATGGTTCTGCGAGATGTTTCCAGTTTGGTTTCACCAGCACCACGGGAGGTAAAACCACCGCCGCCAGCGCCACCTTGTTGATCCAAACGAATGGCCATGCTGGTGCGCAAACGGGGTAATTGGTAGTGCAGTTGCGCCAATTGTACTTGTAGTTTGGCCACTTTACTTTCGGCGCGTTGGGCGAAAATATCCAAAATCAGCCCCGTGCGATCGACAACTGTCACCTCCAAAGCGCTTTCCAAATTCCGGATTTGTGAAGGCGAGAGTTCGTCGTTGACAACCAATAAATCAACGTCATACGTGCGTAAAGCGTCGCTTAGTTCTTCGACTTTGCCTTTACCAAAATAAGTGGCGGAGTTCGGCCGTTCTAATTTTTGGGTAAAAGTGGCAACAGGTTCTAAATTATTAGCTTGCGCTAACGCCGCTAGTTCATCAAGCGCGTAGGTCAAATCATCGCGTTGCGTGGTGAGCCCGGCCAAAACGACCGGACGAGGTAGATTGTTATCAGCTAAGTTGATCATGCAGGAAGCACGACTCCGTTTCTTTTAAAAAATTGTTGAATCGTCGTTGAAATTCGTCACAGTCACGTTTTCAGCGCTCAATTCAAGTTGCATCACCGCACCATTTTTGACAGATTGCGCGGCAAATTCAGGATAACCGTAGTGGTCGGCAATGGCGCGAATCAACGTGCCGTGCGCGACCACCAACACGTTGTCGCCGTCTTGGTGACGTTCAAGCAACGTGTCCAAACCTTGTTTGACGCGCGCCCAGAATGTTTTGTAATCTTCAGCAAAGCCATTTGGATCGGCTTCGGCGATGAGGTCCATGGTTTTTGGCATACCTAATTGCGTGATCAAACGACCGTAGTCGCCGATGCCATCGCCAGTTTCACCGACGTGTTCGTCTAAGGCAGGTGCGAATTTCAAAATTTCATCAGTGGCTTCTTCACCGGGCATGCCGTCAAACGTGCCGAAGAATTGTTCACGGAATTCCGGTAATAGCATGGGTTGTTTGGGTGAACCCGCTTCGTTTTCTGACAAAATGAATTGTGCGGTATGAATGGCGCGCGTCAAATCAGATGAATAGGCGCCGTCAAAATGTACATCTGCCAAACGCAACCCCGCGGCGTGACCGTCCGCAATTCCGCTTTCCGTCAAAGGTGCGTCAGACCAGCCTTGGAATCGGTGCAAGAAGTTAAAAAGGGTTTGTCCATGACGGACAAAATAAACGTTAATTGGCATGTTTGTTCTCCTATATTTCAAATATAGTTCCATTCTAACATGAACACCTGACTTTTTTCTCAAAAGAGCGTATAATATTATGAGCTTATTTAGCGCGAGGCAAGGCGACACACTCGTGCCAAAGATTTAGGAGGGCCAGATGACAAATCAAGTACAGGCTGAAGAAAACGCACATTTACAGAGCGTTTTAGATCAATTAGCGGCGGCAAAAGCCGACACGCAAACACAAATTACCCGCACGAACAGCAATCTAGCTGACGCAAAAGCTGGTTGGAACGAAGTCAAAATTAAAGCCGACAGTTATTCTGGTTTGATGGAAACCGCGATGTCAGTGCGCCAACAGCAACAACTTTTAGCGCAACGAGAAAGTGCCAAATCAAGCGCGGAAAAGCGTTTGGAGACGATTGGAAAGTTGCAAGCACGGCCTTATTTTGCGCGTTTGGACTTTACGGATACGACGGACGGCGCGGATGAAAGCATTTATATTGGTTTGGCGAGCTTTAGCGATGAAGACGGCAACTTTTTGACGATTGATTGGCGCGCGCCGATTGCCAGCGTTTATTATGATGGTGGTTTGGGCAAAGTCACTTACGACACGCCTGACGGCCAACAAGTCGCTGACGTCACGCTCAAACGCCAATTCCAGATTGAAGATGGCGTGATCGTGACGTTGTTTGACACGGAAGAAGCGGTTGGGGATGCGATGTTGCTCAACGCGTTGAGCGGTGAATCCTCAACCAAAATGAAATCAATCGTCACCACCATTCAACGTGCGCAAAACAAAATTATCCGTAACACGCAAGCTGACTTATTGTTCGTGCAGGGCGCAGCGGGTTCTGGGAAAACCGCGGCCGTTTTGCAACGGGTGGCGTATTTGTTGTACCGCTACCGCGGCAAGTTGACGAGTGGTCAAGTGGTGATGTTTAGTCCCAACCAGTTGTTCAACGATTATGTGAACGAAGTTTTGCCAGAATTAGGCGAACAAAACATGGTGCAACTAACGTTCTATCAATACGCGAATCGCCGTTTGGCGCGCTTGGACGTGGAAACGTTGCAAGAACGCTTTGAAACACCGCAAACACCAGCGCAACAAGCCATCAACATTGCCAAAGGCAGTTTGGCGGCGTTCAAAGCGGTCGGCCAGTACGCCCAAAGTTTGAATCAGGGCGGGATGCAGTTTAAAGCGATCAAATTCCGCGGCGAAGAACTATTTTCGGCGCAATACATCGCCGACATTTATTACAGCTACAATGAGACGTACAAGTTGGGCCAACGTTTGGACGCGACGATTGAACGCTTGATTCGTGGTTTGCAAGGCAAAGTCAGCGCGGAATTACAAGCTGATTGGGTCGAAGAAGCCATTGAAAATTTGTCAAAACAAGATTATGACGCGTTGGTTGGCGCAACATCTGCGCGCAACGTCGTGGACGAAGACGATAGCTCGGCGATGGCCAACACGCAACGCGCGCACGGCGTGAACCAAGAAGGGCGCATGCGCGAATTCAAAGACGATGCGGCCGAACGCCGTTTCTTAGCCAAGCAAATCGTCAACCAAGCGTTCCGCCCCATTGCCAAGCGCATTCGACGCGCGAGCTTTTTGAATGCCAATGCGCAGTTTGTGCAGTTTTTGAAAGCGGCACCCGCTTTGTTTGAGACGGGTGTTAGTGCAGATGACTGGAAAGCCGGGATTGCCGCGACAATTGCCGATATTAAAGCGGGTAAAATGTCTTTGGCTGACACGACGATGTATTTGTATTTGTACGATTTGTTGAAGGGCAGTTTTGGCGAACGCGATATTCGCTTCTTGTTCATCGACGAAATTCAAGATTACACGCCATTCCAACTGGCCTTTTTGAAATTCGCCTTTCCCCGCGCCAAATTCACCGTTTTGGGTGATTTGAACCAAGCAATTTTCACGCAACGCACGGCGAACAGTTTGCAAGCAGATTTTGCTTCGCTATTTGATCCGGAACGCGTGGAATTGGTCCAATTAACGCAAACTTATCGGTCAACGCAACAAATCACGGACTTTACCAAAGCGATTTTGACAGACGGCGCGCAAATTGATGCCTTTGACCGCCAAGGCGCAAAGCCGTTGATCGTTAAAACAACGCCTGCAACCCAAGTTGACGCGCTGGTGGCGCATTTGACAGACGATGGCGAAACCACGGCGATTATCACGAAAACCGCGGCTGAAGCTGCGCAATTGGCCGAAGCTTTACAAAGTCGTCACGTTGCCGCTACGTTAATTCAAAGTGAAAATCAACGCTTGGCGTTGGGCACGTTGATTGTGCCGTCTTATTTGGCGAAGGGGCTGGAATTTGATGCGGTAGTGATTTGGGACGCGAGCGCCCAAGCATTTGGCGACGAGAACGAACGTCAGTTGCTATACACGATCGCCAGCCGGGCGATGCATCGCTTGACGATCTTGATGCCAGGCGAACCATCACCACTTTTGGCAAATGTCAGCGAGGATTTGTACGATGTTGAATGAGCTATTAACTAAAATCGCTACAACACCGACATCGCAAAAACCGATTGTCGTGGCTTTGGCGGGTTCTGTCTCGGTGGGAAAAACCACCTTGGCGCAACAATTAGCGGACGCTTTACAAACACAAAGTTTGCAGGTTGCAGTGGTCAGCACTGATCATTTTTTGTTGGACAATGCGACTTTGCAAGCGCAAGGCGTGTTTGACCAGAAAGGTTTCCCAAAAACCTATCGGTTAGAGGCTTTGAACGACATGGTGCGCACGTTAAAACAAGGTGCGCGCGTTGAGATTCCAATTTATCATCAACCCGATGCCGACATTATGCCCAATCAAACGCAACAAATTACGCCCACCGATGTGTTAATTATCGAAGGCGTGGTCGCTTTGCAAATGGATATGGCGTTAGTGGATTGGGCGGTTTATGTCGATGCGCAAATGGCTGACATCGAGCGTTGGTATTTGGAACGGTCGTTGGCCAATATTTATGCGGCTGCTGACAAACCAGATAGTTGGTATTATCAATATCGCGACATGCCTGGCGCGGATTTGGAAGAATTGATTATGTCGGTTTGGCGCAAAACGAATTTGGTCAATTTAACCGATTATATCGCACCGTCTAAAGCCAAAGCGCAAGTGATTATCCACAAAAACGGCCAACACGAAATTAACAATATCGCTTACCTTTAATTAGTTACTAATCTAAATTGTCAACTTAGTTGACAATTTTTTGTTTTGGACGTAAACTATTAAAGTAGTATTTTACGCACATATAGGAGGAGTAAATAATGCCAGAAGTAACAGATATTCACGGCAAGCCCATCCATCGTGGGCTGATCTTGGCCGTTTTGCTGGTTGGTGTGTTTGTCGCAATGTTGATGCAAACCGCTTTGGGTACAGCCCAACCAGCTTTGATGAAGGCGTTTGATGTTGACGCGGCAACCGTGCAATGGTTGACGACCATCTTTTTGATGGCAAACGGTATCATGGTGCCAGTTTCTGCGTTCTTGTTGACGCGTATTCCCACAAAGACGTTGTTCATTGGGGCAATGACGTTCTTTACCCTTGGGACATTCTTAGCTTACATGGCACCAACAGACATGTTTTGGGTTTTGTTGGTGGCGCGTGTCATTCAAGCGATGGCCGTTGGGGCTTTGATGCCAATGATGCAAGTCATTTCCGTGACGATTTTTGATCCCGCTTCACGTGGGAAAGTGATGGGAATTGGTGGTTTGGCCATTGGTATGGCACCGGCGATTGGACCAGTTATGTCTGGTTGGTTGTTGGACAAAACGCACCACGTCTTTGGTTTGACGATTGAAGCCGACTGGCGTAACGTGTTTGGGATTATCTTGCCATTGTTAGTATTGGTTTTGATTTTGTCATTCTTCGTTATGCGTGATGTTTTGCCTAACCGCCCAATCAAGTTGAACGTGCGTTCTTTGATTGAATCAACCATTGGATTCGGTGCCATCTTGTATGGTTTTGCCATGGTTTCATCAAAAGGTTGGGGTGATGTGACCAACGTTATCTTGCCTTTGATCGTTGGTGTGTTGGTGGTTGCAGAATTTATGTGGCACCAAAGCCGCATGGCCGACCCATTCTTGAGCATGTCTGTGTTCAAAAACAAGCAATTTACCTTGACAACTGTTTTGGTTTCCGTTGTCATGTTGTCAATGATTGGTGTGCAAATGATTTTGCCAATCTTCATGCAAAACATCCGTGGCTTGAGTCCTTTGGAATCAGGTTTGACGTTGTTGCCTGGAGCATTGATGATGGGAATCATGGCGCCAGTCGCTGGGGCATTCTATGACAAATACGGTGTGAAGCGTTTGGCGCAAGTGGGGTTGTTGATGTTGACAATCGGCACAATTCCATTCTTCTTCTTGACACCTGAAACACCAACGCACTACATTACAGCAATGTACACCTTGCGGATGTTTGGAATTGCGATGGTGATGATGCCATTGACTACATCAGCGATGTCAGCTTTGAGCCCTGATACAGCGGCGCAAGGAACAGCTGCCAACAACACCATGCGTCAAATTGCAACTGGTTTGGGAACAGCGGTTTTGGCCTCTGTTTTGCAAAGTGTGACAAACGACAATATTCCAAGTTCAAGTTTGAAGACGACAAATCCTTTGCATTTCGCTGATAAAATGGCCAATGCAACGTTGACCGGTTTTCATGCGGCCTTCTTGTTGGCTGCTTTGTTTGCCGCAGTTGCTTTGTTCTTAACATTCTTCTTGGCACCGGGAAAACAAGTTTTCCGTAAGTCAATTTCATCAGAAAACAAGCAGGAGGAAGCAGCATGATTATTTTATTCTTAGTGATTTTTGCCGTATTAGCTTTCCTATCAGCTTTCTTAATTCAAAACACGCCGCTGCGTTTGGTGGCAACAACGATTATGTTTGCCGGTGTTATCGCGTCTGTGGTTGGGATTGTGGCCAACTCTCATGACCAATTTGGCATGGACAAAGTGACGACAACCACGAAACGTCAAATTTATACAGCCGGTACAAAGGATCAAGGATTTGGGATGCTGTTGTACCAAAATATTGGGACAGACGGCAAAAGCAAAGCTTACATCTACCGTGCAAAAGCTGATGACAAAGACGTGACCGTGACACCAAAGTTGTCAAAGACGATGACGCTGGAACAAACTTTGGAAAACGTGAAAGTCTCATCCAAACAAGTTGCAACAAGCGGTAACAAGGCTTATGTGACAACGAAAAAGACCGAATACGTTTATAAAGCTGACTGGGCAAAGTTCTTGTTTGGCATTGCAAACAACGATCACCAAGTGATCAAAGTGGTGAATACTTACGCCGTTCCAGCTAACTGGTTGGCGTTGAGTACTGATCAGGCAGCGACTTTGAAGAGCAAGCAAGCTGATTTGAAGAAGCAAGCGATGGCGAACCCACAACAAGCCATGGCGCTTGCACAATTGCAAAAGACCAACCCTGATAAGGCCGCCGCACTCCAAGTGCAGTCAATTAAAAAGGTTCTTGGCATTAAATAATAAAAAACTCAGCCTTTTGGTTGGGTTTTTTTATGAATTCATGTTATACTTAACGAGTATTAGATTTGTGATATTTAGGCGTGCGTTTCATTGGGATGTCGCGGAGTACCATCGGTTTATACAAATAAATAAATGGGTACATGTAACACCCAAAGAAAAGGAAACACACAACATGGCACAAGGTTCAGTTAAGTGGTTTAACGACGAAAAGGGTTTTGGTTTTATTAGCCAAGACGGTGGAGATGACGTATTCGTACACTTCTCAGCTATCCAAGCAAATGGTCGTCGCACATTGGTAGAAGGTCAAAACGTAACTTTTGACGTTGCCCAAGGTGACCGTGGTTTGCAAGCAGAAAACGTTGTCGTAGCTGACTAATTTTCTCGCAAACTAAAAGCCCCGCGCATAATGCGCGGGGCTTTTTTTGTGTTGTTACTTGGTTAGTAGACTGTTGCTAACCGGTTCATCGGTTAGAGCCGTTGCTGTATCAGCTGCAATATTAGTAAAGCCAGCATCAACATAAACATTGGTGACATCACCACCGAACAAACGACCAGTTGTTTGGTGGCTCAAACCAAGACTTGAGCGAATCAAGTTGGTAATACGTTGTTTTTCAGATTGCGGAACAACTTCATACGAAGTAACTGGTGAGCCGTAGTTATAGCCAACACCTTGTAAGTGATCGGAGACAATATTTTTACGAGCCCCAAGATACTTTGAAGCAATTAACAGCATATCGTTAAAGGTCAAATCAGTTTTAACGTTGCTTGACAATGAATCCATAAAACTTGTGTTCAAAACAGTAGAGGCATTTCCAGCTTTTTTCATCAAAGCTTCAATCACTAAACGTTGGCGTGCTTGACGGCCGTAGTCCCCATTGGGATCGTCATAACGCATTCGCGCAAAGGCCAAAGCAGCGTCACCATCCATGACGGTTTTTTTAACAAAGTTCACACCATCCGCAGCATATTCGTAATCTGTGGAACCTTCGGTGAAACGATACAAATTTTTACCATAGTCATGAGCAGTCTCTTGACTGTATGTGAAGCTAAATGGTGCTTTGACTTTAATGCCGCCGACTTTGTCAACTAACTTTTCTAAGCCACCCATGTTTACGAGAGCGTAGAAATCAATTGGAATGTTCAGGTAATCTTCAATTTCTTGAATCGTTGTTGCGGCTGAGCCAAACGGGTAAGCCGCGTTAAGTTTTTGCGGGAAGGTGCTTTCAAAACCATCAATAGAAACAGTTGCATCTCGTGGTAAGGAAACCAACGTGACTTTTTTATCTTTGGGATTAATTGTGGCGACAATGATAGAATCGGTACGGCCTTTATAATCACGGCCTAGTTCCCCAGTGTCGGCACCTAAAAGCAAAATAGAAAAGGGTTTGCCAGCATTTAAAGTTGCATTGGTACTACGACTCTTTTTAATACCGGCTGCAGAAAATGTCTTATCAGCGGCATTTTTAACGTTATTGTAAATGGCCCCGGCAAAGCCCAATCCACCAATCAACAACAAGCCAGCAACAATCAAAATAATATTGCGCGTCCGATGTGATTTTTTCTTGGGTGGCAAAGAACCAGGGGTAACGGCGTTGCCGCGCTTGTCAAAACGTTGTGAACGGGATTGATTATCCATGAGAAGTCCTCTTTAAAATAAAATACTGATAAGAATCGACACGCCAACCAGCAAAATACCGGTGATGACGAGCCACATATAGCGAAAATCGCCAAGTTGTTTAAAATTAACCGCGGCCACCAAGCTACGCATAATCGGTGTTGCCAAGAAAACCAGCGTCCCAATGGCAAATAATGGCTGGGCATAACTTGGCCAAATGAAAGTCGCCACTAAACCGGCAATCATGAAGCCCAGCGCCAAAGTAATTCCCACCTGCAAAACTAAGGCAAGACGACGTTTAAAATCAGCTGATTGCATTAGTATAACCTCACAGAAAAAGCTTTAAGCACTAGCTGAACACCAGCAAAACCGATGACAGGTACAAATAGCCAACGCAAAAATAAAGTCGGCAACAATGGCATAATTCGAGCACCGATGACTGAACCAAGTAACACACCAAGTACAACCGGCACGGCACGATTCAAATCCAAGCCGCCATTTAACCAATAGGTAATGGCGATAGCGCTACTTGGCAATCCCATCATGAAATTACTGGTTGCACTAGACGTTTTGACCGGTAATTTCATGAGATTATCGAACGCCACACCTTTGCCCAGCATGCCAGAGCCAATGCCAAGTAATCCCGAAGCCATGCCGACAATCACCATAAAACCAGTGCTTAAAGTAACTTTTTCGACTTGATAGTCGACTTGATTGAAGGCTAATTTCTCGGCCAAAGGATCGTATTGTGCAAGCGGTGTTGTGCCTTGATGAGCTAATTTATACGCCGTCATGATGGCTTGATACAACATTAAACAACCAAAAAGCGTATTTAACCAACTGGTCGAAAAGTAACTCACTAACAAAGCACCAATAATGCCGCCGATGGTTACTGGTATTTCCATGAAAAAACCGAGTTTCATATTCACTAAATCTTGTGGTTGGCGTAAATAGGTCAAAGATGTGCCAAGTGAACTTGCAATGACTGCTAAAACCGAAACGCCAAACGCCACATGAATCGGAACGCCAAAACCAAGCACTAAAATGGGGGTCACGATAATGCCACCGCCCAGGCCAAGTAAAGCGCCCAAAACACCGGCAAACAAACCAGTGGTGAGCATCAGAATAACAGGTACAAGTAAACTCAACATTAAAACCCCTTTAAGATGCTGTTACGAAGTGATTAAACACACTTCTGTCATGATATACTCAATAAATAAGGCTTGCAAGTTATTCACTTGCTTTTATAAGAAAATTAAAGGCTTGAGGGATAGAAAAAAGTGTTGATTGTTGCAGATAAATTTAGACCGTTGGTGATGTTGGTTATGTTCGTGTTGAGCTTGATTTTGTTGTTGGCGCGCGGCTTGCATCACGCACTTGTCATTGCTTTGGATGGCTTGGCACCGCAAGGGTTAGCACTTGTTTTGCCGCATAGTTTAGGCATTTTGCAGGTGTTATTATTCTGGTGTTTGCCGGTTGTTGTTTTAGTTGGGCAAAGTCTGTTATTAAATCTATTGCACTTTCGGGTGGCTGCGCGATGGTGGCTGGGTGCACAAATTGGTTTAATCATCGTTGTTGGCTTATTTTCTGGTTTGTTTGGGCTGTTTAATGGTTTTGAGATGATTCCTAATCTGGGCTGGTTGCTGTGGTTACAAGTGGCGACGTTTCAACAAATGATTGTGGTTGATCGTTTGCAAGTTCGTGTGTCAAAATGGTGGTCGTTGTTCGGCTGGCTTTTGTTGGGCGTGGTTGGTATTGCGGGCGTGCTGGCCGGTACATTAGCTTTTGTAGATGTTTGGTTGGGGCTTTTGTTGAGTTATTTTTGGTGGCTTTTGGCCGCACAAATTTATTTTACGCAAGCACGCACTTGGCAAACGAAGTGGCGTTTGACGGGTAAAATTTAGTTTGACAAGCCAAAATTATGTGTTATGATGAATGTTATTATCAAAGAGGTTGCAATCAACAAGAGTAACAAAATCAAGCGGGTACGCAAAGCGATTTTGTGAAAGGGGCGATTGCCGAAAGCTAAACAGGTGACAATCTTTTGGCTTGGGACGGGTGACAATATCACACGGACTGTCGCGGAAAAAATGACCGCGGTGCGCTTTGCAAATGACTTAAAATTTTTGTGTAAGTTATTAAGCGCCTCTTTGTTCTGACAAAGGGGCGTTTTTGTGTCTTTGTCGGTGCAAGTCTAGGAGGATAAGATTATGGCTGAAAATGCTGCTGCTTCAATGAAGCGTGGTTTGAAAACGCGTCACGTCTCGATGATTGCGTTGGGTGGTTCAATTGGGACCGGATTGTTTGTCGCGTCAGGGGCGGTTGTGGCGCAAGCCGGACCGTTAGGTGCTTTGGTGGCGTACGGCGCGATTGGTTTGATGGTATACTTCTTGATGACCAGTTTGGGTGAAATGGCGACTTACTCACCAACGTCAGGAAGCTTTTCTGATTACGCTGGCAAATATGTGGACCCCGCTTTGGGCTTTGCGATGGGCTGGAACTATTGGTTTAACTGGGCCATTACGTTGGCTGGTGACGTGGTTGCGGTTGGTTTGGTTGCAAGCTTCTGGTTCCCACATACACCAACGTGGATTTTCTCGGCGGTGGCCTTGGCTTTTATTTTCTTGATTAATTTGTTTTCGGTAGGCACTTTTGGAGAAGCTGAATATTGGATGTCAATGATCAAAGTGGTGACGATTGTGCTTTTCTTGATTGCTGGATTGGCCATGATTTTTGGTATTATTCACACAAACATTGATGTGATGCACAATTTGACGGCTGGGAACCACGGTTTTGTTGGTGGTTGGGGTGCGATTTTGAGCGTGTTCGTGGTGGCTGGATTTAGCTTCCAAGGAACAGAATTGATTGGAATTACAGCCGGTGAAGCCCAAGATCCTGAAAAAGCAGTGCCAAAGGCAATCAGCCAAGTATTCTGGCGGATTTTGATGTTCTACATTTTGGCTATTTTTGTGATTAGTGCGTTGGTCTACTACCAAGATCCACGTTTGTTGAGTTCTTCAACTGAAAATGTCGCGGTTTCGCCATTTGCGATTGTCTTTAAGAACGCAGGTATTGCGTTTGCGGCGAGTTTGATGAACGCGGTGATTTTGACGTCAATTGTTTCAAGTGCGAACTCTGGTTCATACGCGTCAACGCGGATGTTGTATGCAATGGCAAAGAACGGGCAAGCGCCAAAGATTTTCGCGAAGTTGTCATCACGCGGTGTGCCGGTCGCGGCTTTGATTTTGACGACAGCCGTTGGTTTGTTGGCGTTCATTTCACAAACAAAGGGTGGCGCCGTGGCGTACACGTGGTTGGTGAACGCCAGTGGTTTGACTGGATTTATTGCTTGGATTGGGATTGCGATTGCGCACTATCGTTTCCGTCGCGCGTTTGTGGCGCAAGGGCACAGTTTGAGCGAGTTGACTTATCGCGCAAAGTGGTTCCCGTTTGGTCCGATTTTGGCGTTGGTGATTTCAATTTTGGTGATTATTGGCCAAAATCCACAAAGTTTCTTGAAGTTTAATTTTGAAGAAATTGCCGTGACTTACTTGTCAGTACCGTTGTTTATTATTCTGTATGTCTATTACAAAGTGCGTTACAAGACGCGCAAAATTCCGTTGACCGAAGTTGATTTGACGCGTCAACGTTAATTCAAAAGGCAGCTGCCATGCGGCTGCCTTTTGCGTTATACTAAAATCAGAGGAAACATCATGAAACTTTGGAAAATTATTTTGCCGCTGCTTGTCTTGGTGGCACTGGGTGCGGGCGTGGTGCTAAGTCAAAAAAAGCCAGCCGAACCCACAAAAGTTGCTAAGAGTAGCAGTCAAGTCGTGAGTGATTTGCCAAAAGGCGTCAAAGCAAGCGACTGGCAACTCAAGTTGGTCAACAAACAACACATGCTCAAACAAGAAATCGGCTTCACGCAAGCAACGATTGACGGCAAAGTCGTTGATGCACGCATTCAAAAAGCGGTGACCGACTTTATGGCTGGCGCTCAACAAGCGGGGTATGCGACGACTTTGGTATCAGGTTATCGGTCGATCGCTGATCAAACCAACGTCTACAATACGTCAGTGGCGCAATATGAAGCCCAAGGAAAAAGCCACGCGGAAGCCGTCCGTTTAACTCAACTCGTCATTCAAACACCGGGCGCGTCAGAACATCACACTGGTTTGGCGATTGATTTAGCTGGTGATGATGCGTTGGCGAAGTATCCGGCTTTGGAAGCGGGGATGGATCAGTTTGCCTCGCAACAATGGTTGATTCAACACGCGCCGGACTACGGTTTTGTCTTGCGGTATATGAACACAGCCACTTCGCGTAAAGAAACCGGCATTGATTATGAAAGCTGGCACTTCCGTTACGTCGGCGTGGCCAGTGCCAAGTATATGACGGCCAAAAACCTGACTTTAGAAGCCTATGTCGCCGAATTAAAGGCAGCTAATCGATAAAACCGAACGGTTTTGCTAAAAAATTTACTTAAAGTCTGCCTAAAAATTTGTTATACTAGAAGCACTGTGAAATGAGGAATTATTTATATGATTGTTTTATCTGGTACTATCGGCGCGGGCAAAACGAGCTTGACGCAAATTTTGGCTGACCACTTGGGCTCAAAAGCGTTTTATGAAGGCGTTGATGACAACCCAATTTTGCCGTTGTTCTATGAAAATCAAAAAAAATACGCTTTCTTATTGCAAGTGTACTTGTTAAACAAGCGTTTGGCAGAAATCAAAGACGCATCTGATAATGTGTTGAACATTATTGATCGCTCGATTTTTGAAGATGAATTATTCTTCAAATTAATGGCGGATCGTGGCGATGCGACGGATATTGAGGTGGACATCTACCGTTCTTTGTTGAACAACATGATGCAACCGTTGGACGGCGCGCCTGCCAAAGACCCTGATTTGTTGATTCACGTGCGCGTTAGCTTTGAAACGATGCTTGAACGGATCGCTAAGCGCGGTCGTGAATTTGAGCAATTGGAAAACAACAGCTACCTGTATGATTATTACAAAGATTTGAATGCGCGCTATGATGCGTGGTTTGAGGCGTATGACCGTTCGCCTAAGATTCAAATTGACGGGGATCGGTTTGATTTTGTTGATGATGAACAAGCGCGTGACATCGTGTTGGACATGATCGATGAAAAGTTGGCGCAATTAGGTGTTTCTTTGGCTTAAAGCTTGCGTGGCGCGCGGTGGTGTGGTATATTTTTGGTAACGGATGCCATAAGTAAGCGCACTGCAGGAAGTCGACGGTTAATGCGAGTCGATCGCGCTGAAACTCCAGCATTTTCGCTCATTTGACGGGTAATGCCGTCCGGAAGTTGTCTCGTTATCGACATAACAAGTGCCAAAAATAGCGCGGTTGCCGCCTGTATTTGGAAATTGGGTGGTACCACGGAATCGCATGTTTTCGTCCCTGTTTGGGATGTGAACGTGCGTTTTTTTGTTTTTCAACCATATAAAAGGAGTTTAGAATTATGTTAGATATGAAATATTTACGTCAAAACCCAGCTGAAGCGGCACAACGTTTGGCAGATCGTGGTGTTGATGCAGGACAAGTAACGGCTTTGTTGAACGCTGATGAAGCGCGTCGTGCCGCGATTCAAGAAGTGGAGACGCTTAAAGCACAACGTAACGAAGTGACGGACAAAATCGCTTTTGCTAAGCGCAACAAGGAAGACGCCAGCGAGGCGATTGCCGAAATGCAAGCAGTTGGTGCGCGCATTAAAGAATTGGACGCCAAACAAGCTGAATTAGATGCGCAAGTTGCCGATATTGCAGCGCATTTGCCAAATATGGCACATGAATCAGTGCCAGTCGGCGCCGATGAAGAAGCCAACGTTGAACAACGTCAGTGGGAACCGGCCGATTACCAAGGTCGTCCAGCAGCACATACGCAAGCACCGGCCTGGTTGAAACCTCACTTTGAAATTGGGGAAAACTTGGGTATTTTGGACTTTGAGCGCGGTGCCAAAGTATCTGGTTCACGCTTCTTGTATTATGTGGGCGACGGCGCGCGTTTGGAACGGGCGGTTTATAACTTTATGCTCGATCAACACGCCGAAGAAGGTTATGTGGAAATGATCACGCCAATCGTCGTGAACAACGAAGCAATGTATGGCACAGGTCAATACCCAAAGTTTGAAGACGATGCTTATCGTGTGGAAGGTTTGGATCAAACGTACATTCCAACTGCCGAAGTGCCTTTGACCAACTATTACCGTGAAGAAATTATTGACGCGGACAAGTTGCCAATTTCGGTGACGGCCATTTCACCAAGTTTCCGTAAAGAAGCGGGTTCAGCCGGCAAAGACACGCGTGGATTGATTCGTTTGCACCAATTTAACAAAGTCGAAATGGTTAAGTTCGCCAAGCCAGAACAATCTTACGCCGAATTGGAAAAGATGACGGCCAACGCCGAAAACATCTTGCAAAAGCTTGGTTTGCCATACCACGTGATTGCTTTGTCAACGGGCGACATGGGCTTCTCGGCCGCGAAAACTTATGACTTAGAAGTCTGGTTGCCAGCTGAAAATAAGTACCGCGAAATTTCTTCTGTGTCAAACACAGAAAGTTTCCAAGCCCGTCGCGCCCGCATCCAATACCGCGATGACAATGGCAAACTACAATTCGTTCACACGTTGAACGGATCGGGCTTGGCAGTTGGTCGCACGGTGGCCGCGATTTTGGAAAACTACCAAAACGAAGATGGCTCAGTGACGATTCCAGAAGTCTTGCGTCCGTACTTTGGAAAGGCTAAAATTGAAGCATGAAGAAATTGATGCTCACAATCTTGACGATGGCACTGTTTTGGACAGTGCCATTTTCTGTTCATGCCGCACTGTTCACGCCGACAGTTGATAGTAAGGCAGCGCTTGTGGTCGACGTGCAAACCGGCCAAGTTTTAGCTGACAAAAACGGCGCGCAACGTTTGCCGATTGCGTCTTTGTCCAAGTTGTTGACGGTTTATTTGGTGGAAAAAGCCATTCAAGACGGGCGCTTAACGATTACAACGCCCGTGAAAATTCCAGCCAATATCGCAACTTTTAGCCAAAATAGCGCGGTGGCCAACGTGCCTTTGCAAGCCAATAAGACTTATACGGTCAAAGATTTGCTGAATGCGACGTTGCTGCCGAGTGCCAATGGCGCTGCTTTGGCGTTGGGGTATGCAGTTGCTGGGGATGAAGCGACTTTTCAACAGCAGATGAGCGACCAGCTGGCGGCTTGGGGCATCAAGAATGTGCCAATTTATTCCGCGTCTGGTTTGAGCAATGCGGACATGGGTGTTTTTGCGACGAAGAATGCGCCCGCTAAAGCGGAGAATCGTTTGTCTGCGCGTGAAGTTGCTATCGTTGCGCAACATTTGATCAAAGAATTTCCGTCAATCACGGCCATCACGCGCCAATCTACGGCTGTTTTTGCTGGCCAAACGATTAACAATGTCAATCCGTTACTGACGGAAAAAAATAGTCGTTGGTTGGGCCTTAAAACGGGTTCGACGCCCTACGATGGCTATAATTTTGTCGGTCTGACGACATTGGCCAAGCGCCAAGTGTTAACTGTGGTGCTGAATAACAAAGATTTCGACGATACATTCACAGATACGCAGCACCTTTATGCGCAAACAACCGCCAAGGTGACGCTCAAAACCCTTGCCAAAGGCACGTTAGCGCAAGATGAACCAACCGTTTTGCGCGCCAAAACTGGCAAAATGGCGGTTGCCACAAACCAAGTGATGAATTTATTTGTCCCTAAAAATCAAACGAGCAAGTTCACACTGACTGATTTTAAGGCGCAGTCGTTCAAATTACCGGCGGTCAAAGCAACGGTGGTTGGCCATATGACGGTTCAAGCGTCAGGCATAACGGCCGATTATTTAGGGGCACAGCCAAAAGTTGAGATGGTCACGGCCAAAAAAGTGGCCGCGGCCAATTGGTTTGTGCGGACGTGGCGTCAATTATTTGAAAAAAGTCAGTATGATTTGCCATAAATATTGACACCGCGGTGATTTTTCGGTAAGATTAAAAAGTTAATTTTAACTGTGCCCGAGTGGCGGAACTGGCAGACGCGCTGGATTTAGGTTCCAGTGCCGCAAGGCGTGCAGGTTCGATTCCTGTCTCGGGTAGCAAAAGCACTGATTTTATCAGTGCTTTTTTTGATAAAAAAATTTTAATAAAAGTTCTCTACAAATTGCTTTACAAAGCACGCAACATCGGCCATAATACTTACAAGAACAAATAAAGTGATCTTGGTAGGGGCCAGACATGCATTTTAAATTTGAAGAAATTACAAATCCAGAGACGAAGCTCGTGCAATTCACGATCACGCATCAGTGGGAAGCGCCGGAAGGCGAATCGCTTTATTATGCGCTGTCACCCCGCTTGGCCGAACGGTTGGGCATTAACTGGGATGACTTGGCGGAATTGCCAGCAGATGCTGCGCCACAGACGACTTTTTACGCGGCCGTGCACACGTTAGAAACACCCGTTGAAGACATCGATCAATTTATTTTGGTGAAAAATGAACTTGATTTGGCCGATGATTTGTTTATCACCGCGCCTTTGGAAGACGCTCATGTGATGGAAAATCCGGCCGCAGAAGTTGGACCATTTTTGTACGACATGTACGCCGCCGCAGTTTATGAAGGGAAACGTACTTATGCGCTTGATGAAAAAGCGTTGGGGACGTTGCCGGATGAATGGTGGGGCTTGTACCGATTCCCAAGCGATTTATTGGCGAGTTGGGATGCAAATGAAGATACGATTATTCACGGGTTAGTGAACCGGGATATTTAAAAAAGCGACCGCTGTGGTCGCTTTTTTTATGCGGTTAATACTTTTTCAATCGCAGGAATCATCTTTTCAGGTTCTGTTTGCGGAGCAAAGCGTTCGACGACGTTTCCTGTGGCATCGACTAGGAATTTGGTGAAATTCCACTTAATCGCATCGCCTAGCAAACTTCCTTTGGCATGTTGTAAATGCTTGAAAAGTGGCAACGCATCGGCGCCGTTCACATCGTGAATGGTGTGCATCGGAAAATCAACCCCGTAGGTCATGCGACAAGCTTGCGCGGCGTCTTGGCTGGAATCCAGTTCTTGATGAAATTGGTTCGATGGAAAACCTAGTACGACCAAACCTTGGTCGCGGTATTGTTCATACAAGTCTTCTAGCCCCGCAAATTGACCGGCAAAACCGCATTTTGTCGCAGTATTAACGATGATCAAGGGATGACCAGCGTATTTTGAAAGCGAATAAGGCGTGCCGTCCTCAAGCGTCACGTCGAAATCATAAACAGTTGTCATGGCAAAGCCTCCTTTACGCTCTATTATACACTTTCAAAATGAAAGCGTTTTATTTTTCGCTTTTAATGTGATGAAAGGTCACATGAAACACCAGAAAATGGTTGAGAATTGTTACAATGAAGGCACTAAAATGAAAGGAGTAGTGTGATGCAAGAACGTGAAAGATGGATTGCTGGCCAAATTATGCGCGGATCGTTGGGTAATTTGGTGGAATGGTTTGATTGGTACACGTATGCCGCTTTTGCGGTGTACTTTTCTGGGGCATTTTTCCCGAGTGAGGATCCGACGAGCCAGCTTTTAAGTGCGGCTGCGGTGTTTGCGGTGGGATTTTTGATGCGGCCGATTGGTAGTTTTGTTTTGGGGAAGTATGCCGACCAGCGCGGTCGTCGCGCGGCGCTCACACTCTCCGTTTTGTTGATGGCGGGCGGTTCGTTGGTGATTGCACTGACGCCAAGTTATGCGCAGATTGGGATTTTCGCGCCGATTATTTTGGTTTTGGTGCGCTTGGTCCAAGGTTTGTCGTTGGGTGGTGAATACGGGACATCGGCGACGTATTTGTCTGAGATGGCCACGCGTGGGCGCCGTGGGTTTTACGCGTCATTTCAATATGTGACGTTAATTGCGGGACAATTATTAGCCTTATTGGTCCAAATTATTTTGCAAAACACGCTAAGTGACGCCACGATTATGGCGTGGGGCTGGCGTATTCCGTTTGTCATCGGCGCGCTGGCGGCGATTATTGTCTTGATTTTACGGTTGCAAATGGCGGAATCAGCGGATTTTCAAGCTGCGACGAATCAAAATAAAGGCACCTTGCGCGAACTGGCCAAGTATCCACGCCAAGTTTTAACGGTAATCGGCCTCACGTTGGGCGGCACGATTGCGTTTTATACGTACACAACGTATTTGCAAAAGTTCATGATCAACACGATGCAATTGCCAAAAGAAGTTGTGACGTGGGTGAATTTTGGCGCACTATTGATTTTTATGGTGCTCCAACCGGTGTTTGGGGCAATCTCTGATCGCATTGGGCGGCGCCCGTTGCTGTTATGGTTTGGCGGATTGGGCACGCTAGGGACTGTGCCTTTGCTAACGACTTTGGCAAATAGTCATAGCGCATGGACGGCGTTTTGGCTGATGTTGGTTGGCTTAATCATTGTGAGCGGCTACACGTCGATTAATGCAGTGGTCAAAGCCGAAATGTTTCCCACCGAAGTGCGCGCGCTGGGCGTGGGTTTGCCGTATGGTTTAACGGTGGCGCTTTTTGGTGGCACGGTGGAATATGTCGCTTTGGATTTAAAGCAGGCGGGACATGAAAACTGGTTTTTCTGGTACGTCGCCGGGGCGATTTTGATCAGTTTGCTGACTTATTTGCGAATGGCGGATACAAAACATACATCCACTTTGGATAATTAACTTGCGTACCGGGCTAAAATCTGGTAAATTATTTACTTGTAGTTTGGATTTTCCAAAATACAGGTAAAGCCGCTATGGCTCAGTAGGTAGAGCGCACCCATGGTAAGGGTGAGGTCCCGGGTTCGATTCCCGGTGGTGGCAGAGAAAAAAGGTCGTTGCGATTGCAACGACCTTTTTTATACATAATTTGTTTCTAGGTAAGATAGGATTTGTTGACGAATGCCATCGTGTTTCTCAGGTTGATAACGTTTGTCGGCGTCTTTCCAATTAGAAATGTCATATAACCAAACGGGCATGATTTGCATGTCTTCTGGCTCCCAGTTGAAACGCGGGAAAATGTGGGCGTGAAGAAAATGATCACCATTGCCAAGAATTTCATAGTTTAAACGAACAGGATCGACAGCATTTAAAATTGCATCACCTAAAATAGACATGTCTGTTAAAAATGCTTGTCGTTCGGCCAGAGGTAATTCATTTAGTGAACCAACTTCGCGCTTGGGCAAAAGTACGCAGTAGCCGGGCAAAAATTGCGTGTCGCCAAATACCGCATAACCCCCGTTGAGTTCTTTAATAACCATCGGATTGCTGCCGTTGATTGCTGATAAAATACGATTTTCAAACCATTCCATTGCTTAGGCTCCTTTAATAAATTGAGCTGACAAATCCAAAAATTCTTGAATGTCGGCTTGAATCAAATCAGCGCCTGCTTGCCAGAAGTCTGGTTGCGTCAAATCTACGCCCAAATGCTTTTGGGCAAGTTCTTCGACCGGCATGTTGGCAGTGTCGCGCAGCAATGAAATGTACTTGTCTTCAAAGTTCGCGTCACCTTGCGCAGCGGCGTAAATGCCGGCGCTAAACAAGTAGCCGAACGTGTAAGGGAAGTTGTAGAAAGGTACGCTGTCAATAAAGAAGTGCAACTTTGAGCTCCAGAAATGAGGATGAGTCACGTCCAAAGCACCATCAAATGCTTCGCGTTGGGCAGCGTCCATTAATTCATTCAAACGCGCCGGTGTGACCAAACCATTTTGCCGTTCTGCATAAAAACTGTCTTCAAACAAGAACCGGGCGCGGATGTTCAAAAACATGGCGATTGGATTGGTCATTTTGGCATCAAGCAAAACAACTTTTTCGGCGTCAGTTTGGGCGGCTTTAACGTTGGCGTCGGCGACGACCAATTCCGCAAAAGTTGAGGCGGTTTCGGCCACGTTCATCGCGTACATATCGCGCCACAACGGCAAATCACGCAAAGTCCAAGAATGGAAACTGTGCCCCAATTCGTGCGCAATCGTTGCAGCGTCATTGACAGATCCTGTGTAAGTCAAGAAAATCCGGCTTTCGTGCAAATCCGGCACGGATTCCATGTAACCGCCGGGTTGTTTGCCGGGGCGATTTTCACTTTCAATCCAATTCTTTTCAAACGCCATTTGGGCAAAATCAGCCATTTTTGGCGAGAATTTGGCAAAATTATCAATGATAAAGTGCGCAGCATCATCGTAGGACACGTCTTTTTCCACGTAGTCGCCGAGCTTTGTAATCGGTGCAACTTGATCTTGCCAACCCAATTGATCCAGTCCTAACAAAGCTTTTTTGCGATCGAAGTAAGGCTTGAAAATGCCTTTGTTGGCATCAACCACGCCCCACATCGCGTCCAAAGTCGCTTTGGACATCCGATTTTGTTCTAACGGCTTTTCCAAATAATGCGTGTAACCATGTGCTTTTTGCGTCGTCAAACGAAAACCAGCCAAGTGATTTAATGTGTCGGCGCTTAAGTTTTCGGCTTGGCCCCACATGTGTTCGTAGGCAGCCATGATGCGCGCGCGCGTGGCGTTGTCGGCCTCGCCGTCCAACATATTCAACGCTTGACCGGCTGAAATTGTTTGCTCAACGCCGTTAGCATCGGTGTATGTCAAGCTCAAGCCCGCCGAAATGGTGTCATAATGCTTTGACCATGCGCTCTGGCCGTCCAAATTCAACGTGTTAATCAGTTGTTCGGTGCCTTCATCCAGCAAACGCGCGGCTGCTTGCCGCGTTTCGTCCAAGAAAAAGGCAATGTCGGGCAAATCCGTTTGCAAACGTGCAAAATCAGTGTCGCTCAACGCCGCTAAGTGCTTGCTGAATTTGTCCATTGGCGCGGTAAACTCCACGTCCAATGCATCGATTTTGGCAAAATGAGGGGGATAAACGGCGTTGCCGTAGTCCACGGAACTCCAACCCGTCACGAACAAATTCACGGTGCCCAAACCACTTTGAATCGTTTGCGCCCAGTTAGCAAGTTGCGTCAATGTGCTAAAATCACCGTCAGCAGTAACGTGATAGTCGTTAACTGCCTTTGTAAAAGCAGCGGTTTGCGTGGCGATCCAGTCGTATTTTTCAGCGAGTTGTGGTGACGTAATGCCACCTGGGTAGATGCTATCCAAGTCCCAATTTTGTGAGTAAGTCATAAATCTCATCCTTTCGTTATCTATTTTTAATGATACTACTTTTAACCAAGAAACGCATGCCCACGGGTAGGAAATGTGCTAAACTATTAGTTTAGGAGTTATACAACATGAAATTATGGACAAAATGGGCGCTAGGTGGCGCCTCGGCGTTGGCAATTGGTTTGTTTGCCGCCGGTAATTATTTTTTTGATGTCGCACAGGCGCGTTATGCGCCCGGCAACCATCCAGATGCTTTGCGCGAAAAATCTAATCCGCTTTATGAAGATGAAAAAACATTCTTGGCTTTGGACAAACAAACCTGGCACATTACGACTAAAGATGGCTTGAAGTTGGACGCGTGGTACGTACCAGCCGCCAAACCAACGACCAAAACAGCGGTCCTAGCCCACGGTTGGCACAATAACAAAACGACGATGGCTGTCTATGGCCAATTGTTCCGCACGCTTGGTTATAATGTGTTGATCCCCGATGATCGCGCAGCCGGTGATTCACAAGGTAAATATGTCGGCTATGGTTACTTGGATCGCCGTGATTACATTCAATGGTTGAACAAAGTCGTCGACAAAAACGGTACCGACAGCCAAATCGTGATGATGGGGATGTCGATGGGCGCGGCGGCCACCATGATGACGGCTGGCGAAAGCGACGTGCCAACCCAAGTCAAAGCATTTATCGAAGATGCTGGCTTTACGAGTGTCAAAGACGAATTGAGCTTCCAAGCCGGTGCAATGTATCACATTCCGGCGTTTCCGTTGATTGATATTGTGTCAGGCATTTCCAAAGTGCGGGCGGGTTACACGTATGGTGAAGCCAGCGCGCTTGAAGCCGTCAAACGCAACAAGCGGCCGATGTTTTTCATACACGGTGGCCACGATACGTTTGTGCCGACCAAGATGGTGTATCAGCTGTATGATGCGGCCAAAGGCCCTAAAGAATTATGGGTTGCACCCGGATCTGAACACGTTCAAAGTTTGACAGATCACCGCACCGAATATTACGCACGCGTGAAAGCATTTTTGGCAAAGTACGTGAAATAACTTGACGGACAAGACGCGGCGGTCTATACTAAAAGACGACCAACTGAGGAAGTTATCTATCTTCCTACCCGCCGCCAATTCTTCGGAGTTGGCGGCGTTTTTTTATTGAGAGTGCGAGAGACTTTCGCGGAGGAATTCAATGTTTACAAAAGCAGATTTTGATATTTTTAAAACGGACATGACGCTTGAGGCGCGCATGGATGCGATTAAAAATATCATCGATCCAAAATTCGAGGCGTTCGCCCAACAAGTGTTGCCGATTTTAAATGAAGACGGCCAAACATGGACGGCACATGTCGCCAAACACTTGCGCCGAACGGTTTACCCGCCCGATAATACGTGGGTGGCTTTTGCGCCCAACAAGCGCGGTTACAAAATGATGCCGCATTTTGAGTTGGGCATTTGGGAAGACAATGTTTATCTATGGCTGGCGGTTTTGGAGAATATGAAACCAAATGCTGAATTGGTGCAACGTTTGGTTGATTTGACGCCTGATTATGCGGCATTGCCAGATCACTTCGTGTTGAGTGCCGATCATATGGTTAACGTGGTCCAACCGCTCGCACAAGTACCGGCGTTAATCGAACGCTACGGCCAAGTGAAAAAGTCAGAGGTCATCGTCGGCCTGCGAATTGCCGATGTTGACGCGGACGAAACCATGCCAGCACAACTATTGACCGCCTTGCGCGAATTAATACCACTGTATGAAAAACTCCGCTCGTGATATCTCATTAATCGAGGACATATAATCTTATGGATAAAATTTCTGCAAGTATTGCCGTTATTATTGGTGTATTGAGTTTGTTAATTGGTTTTCAAACCTCAAAGGCGACAACAAAAAAAGAATTTGATGACGACTCACCTGTGTTTGTTGATGAACCGCTTATTTTTGTTTTGCACTGGGTCATGCGGCCCTTGTTTGGTAACGCTGCGTATAAATACGCACTTTTATTATTTGGCAGCTTGTCCATCGTCGTTGGGCTGATATTGATTATTCATTAATGAAAAAACTACTTCAGAAATGAAGTAGTTTTTTACTGAACAAAATGCGTTAAAGTGACTATTATTTGCGAATAATTCGGAGCAAGTCATCGGGCGAAAGATGTTCCGCCGCCAAGAAAATTTCCGTAAATTCGCTCGGACTTTCGGGCACGGGTTGAATTAACCAATTAAAAATCATGTGCACAAAGCCAGTGGTGTAAAGATCTAGCGCGTAATAAGTGGGTAAATCTAGCTTGTTTTTGCTGGTTTCAGACTGATCTGAAGCGGCCGTGCGCTCAATGAGCAGTTGCACAAGGCTCGGCACAAAGTTGGCGTCGCCGTTCTCGCCCGCCAAAATCCGCAAAGCTTCACGGTTCGCATAAAACCAATTAAAGGTTGAAATGACCGAACGATAAGGCGAAGGCTGCGTATCATCAATGCGCGCGCGGATTTCATTGGTGAAATTCGCCTCGATTTTGGCGAGTAAATCTGGCTTGTCCAAATAATGCAGATAAAAAGTGCCCCGCGAAATGTCGGCGCGACTGATGATATCGGTAATGGTCACGTGGTGATAGCCTTTTTGTGCCATTAAAGTCAAAAAACTGCGTTGGATTTTGGCGCGCGTCCGCGCATTCATATCGTCGTGTTTCATGCGAACCTCCATTTACTATACATTGTATCTAGTGTTGTCGATTGAATCAAGTCTGCAACAGCGTTACAATAACGCTTAATTGATGGAGGTGTGTGATGTTTGCAGAGTGGCGATTTATGCGACAGAATCGATTTTTATTTGTTGTTTTAACGGCGTTGGTGCTAGTACCAACTATCTACGCCGTGATTTTTTTGGGTTCATTGTGGAACGCGTACACGCAGACACAGAATTTGCCAGTTGCGGTGGTAAATCATGACCAGCGTGTCCGATATAATGGCAAAAATATTCAAATTGGCGCGGATTTAGTGGCCAATTTGAAAAAGTCTAAGCAACTAGATTTCCAATTTGTCAGTGATCAACAAGCGCAAAAAGGCTTGAAAAACGGCGATTATTACACGGTGATCACGGTGCCGAAAGATTTTTCCAAAAATGCGACAACTTTGTTGGCGGCACAACCCCAAAAGATACAATTACGCTACCAAACCAGCGCCGGGCACAGCTATATCGCGATGAAAATGTCCGAATCAGCCGTTACGAAATTGAATCAAAAAATCAGCGCGCAAGTGTCAGAACTTTACGCCAAAACTTTGTTTGCCAACATTGATAAATTAGCTGACGGCTATCAAACTGCGGGCGATAACAGTCAAAAGTTAGCCGACGGTAGCACTAAAATTGACGCAAGCAGCCAAACTTTGGCCAATGGATTACAAAAACTAGCCGCTTCAACGCTGACATTTGATAATGGGGCGCAGACGTTGACGCAAGGTCTGGCGCAATACACAACGGGCGTGGCGCAAGTGGCGGACGGCAGCCAGCAGGTCACCGCTGGTTTGACAGAAATCAACCAGCAAAAAGGTGCGCTACAAACGGGCGTGGGGAAGTTAGCCACAGGCGGCCAGCAGTTGCAAACTGGTGTTCAACAATACACCGCGGGTGTGGGCAAAGTTGATGCCGGCGCAAAACAGCTCAATGACGGCCTGAAAACCTTGCAAGCAGCCGCCAACAACCCCCATCAAGCCCAGCAATTAGCCACGTTGCAAAAAGGTTTAACGGCCTACCAAGCAGGTCTAGCCGATTTGAAAGCAGCTACGGATGATACGCAAAGTCAGCCTATTTTAGCGACAATGACGAAAGTAAGTGGCAGTGTACAAAAGCTATTGGAAGTGGTGGACGAAGGTCAGTTTACGCAAGCCCAACAGTCAGCCTTGGTAACGCCAATCAACAGTTTGACGGCGCAGTTAGAAACGTTATCCAAGCAACTCGACACAGCTAATCAACAAAAGCAGGAATTATCCCAAGCCGTCAACCAACTCCAAACAAACTTCGGCTCACCAGATGAACCGCAAACAATTGCCGGCGGCGTGACAACTTTGATGCAACAAGTCGCGCAATCAAAAACAGCGATTAACCAATTGGCCGGTGGTAGTGCGCAAGTCGCGGGCGGTTTGGACGCCTTGCAACAACAGAATGCAACGTTGAACAGCGGCGCCCAACAACTCACGACGGGCTTGAATCAATTACAAACGCAAATCACACCGCTGACGACGGGCATTGCCACTTTGACGGCAGGTAGTCAAAGTGTCACCAATGGTGCCAATGCGTTAACGGCCAACAATAATTCGTTGTTAAGCGGTGCGCAACAACTGACTGACGGCGCTAATCAATTAGAAAGCGGCAGTCAACAGTTAGCCAACGGTGCAAGTCAACTGCCAATCGCATTGGGTCAGGTCGCCAGTGGCAACCAACAATTAGCGGATAAATTACGGCAAACGAGCCAACAAGCACAAGTCACACCGGGAAGCGCTAAAGACAATCAGTTAGCCCAACCAACTCAGCTAAAACACGATGAATTAGATGATGTCGCCAACAACGGGACCGGCATGGCGCCCTATATGATGTCCGTTGGATTGTATGTCGCATTTGTGGCGTTTAATATGATGATGGACATGGTCACACCACGTGCGCCGTTCAAACGAGTTTGGTCGTGGTGGTTGAGTAAGTTGAGTTTGCTCGCCGGCTTTTCAATTGTGGCAACCGGTTTGATGTATGGTGCGACAATTGTGATTTTAGGCTTGAACCCCGTGGCACCGTGGGCAACGTTTGGTCTGTTGCTGCTCAGTGCGTTTGTATTTGGTTTGCTAGTGACACTACTCAATGTTTGGCTGGGCAAACCAGGGGCATTTGTGGCGTTGATTTTGCTGGTTTTGCAATTGAGTACGTCGGCGGGAACTTATCCAATTGAACTGTCGGGTGGTTTTTATCGCGCCTTACATCCTTGGCTGCCAATGACTTACGTGGTGGATGCCTTACGGCACACAATGATGATTGGCACGGCACCCGGTCAAAGTTTGTGGATATTACTTGGCTTTTTCACCCTCTTTTTACTTATTTGGGCCGCGTATTATTGGACGCACGCCAAAAAGCTCACACTAAAAAAACGCTCGGCAGAAGCCTAGCGCTTTTTTTAGTGGCTACGTGTTTCTTCAATCACATCACGCATGACATCGACCACATCTTGTGTTTCGCCGGCTAAACGAGATCCAGTGAGCGTAAAGAGCGTGTCGATCAGCGTGATTTGGGCAATCAATGAACTCATCGATTCACTCCGGAAGTTCACTTCCTCGGCCAAAGACAACAAGACAACGTCGGCAAGTTTGGCTAACGGAGATTGTTGATAGGAGGTGATGGCGACGACTTTGACATGATTTTGCTTGAGTTTTTCGGCAATTAAGACGGTGTCTTTGTTACGACCAGAATGCGAAATCACGACCGCTACATCTTCAGACGTGAGCTTGACAGCCTGCATTAATTGAATATCGTAATCAGGATGCGCCGTCACGTCAATTGGCGTGCGCAGGAATTTGTGATACGCATTAAAAGCAACAATTGAGCTGCCACCGATACCAAAGAAGCCAACCCGACGCGCATTGATGAGCCAATCGGCCACTTGGTTGAGTTGCGCCACTTCAAGTTGTGCTAACGTCGTGTCGAGTGCATTTTGCGCCCCGGCGAAGACTTTATTGGCAACCGCTTGTGTGTCATCCGTATCAGTGATTTCACCAAAAAACGATTCCGAGCGCTCTTGCGTATTAGCAGTGGCCAAAGCCACACTGAAATCACGAAAAGAATCAAAGCCCATTTTTTTGGCAAAACGAGAAATGGTGGCCGTTGAAAGGCCGCTAGCAAGCGCCATTTCTTGAATCGTGGCATCGGTTGCGCTCGCGGCGTTATTCAAAAGATAGGTGACTAATTTTTGGTCCGAACCGCGGTAATGACGGGCATTCGCGCGTAACATCTGGATTAAATTCATCGTGGCTCCTTTCTCTGCTGTCAATTCAGTACTTTGTAAATATTATTAAACCACGTAAGAAATTTTTTTACAATTAACTACTTGCTTTTTGTAAAAAATTTTCATAAAATATAGCTATACAATAAATCAAAGAGGTATGAAACTCATGAAGTTTGCTATGATCGGGCTTGGTAAGATGGGTCAAGGTTTGGCGCGTAACGCGGCGGACCACGGACATGAAGTTGTGGCGTTTGACTTGAACGCTGACTTTGTTAAGGAAGCTGCGGACTACTCAGATAAGATTGAAGCGGCAACAGACATGGACGACATGTTGGCAAAGTTGCCTTCACCAAAGGTTGTTTGGGTAATGGTGCCAGCTGGTGTGCCTACCAACTCAACAATCGACCAATTGATCGAAAAGATGGACGAAGGCGACATCATCATCGACGGTGGAAACTCAAACTACAAGGACAACTTGGAACAAAACATCCGTACAACAGCGGCTGGTATTCACTTGTTTGATGCTGGTACATCTGGTGGTATGGAAGGTGCTCGTAACGGTGGTAACTTCATGGTCGGTGGTGACTCTGAAGAAGCTTGGGCAGTTTTGGAACCTTTGTTTAAGTCAATTTCTCTTGAAGACGGTTACTTGTACACAGGTAAGCTGGGTTCAGGTCACTACTTGAAGATGGTTCACAACGGTATCGAATACGGTATGATGCAATCAATCGCTGAAGGATTTGCCGTATTGGAAGCTTCACAATTCGACTATGACTATGAAAAGGTTGCTCACTTGTGGCAACACGGTTCAGTTGTCCGTTCATGGTTGATGGAATTGACTGAAAACGCCTTCCGTGAAGACGCTAAGTTGGACGGTATTTTGGGCCGTATGCACTCATCTGGTGAAGGTAAGTGGACAATCGAAGAAGCTTTGGACTTGGAAGTTCCAGCGCCAGTTATCACAATGTCTTTGATGGCACGTTACCAATCATTGCAAACAGCCGAAACAAACTTTGCTGGTAAAGTTGTCGCTGCCCAACGTAACCAATTCGGTGGTCACGCGGTTGATAAGGCTTAATTTGCTTTTGACTAATACTTTTCAGAAAAAGACTGTAAGTTTACAGTCTTTTTTGTTAAAATTAAAATGTAAACGGTTTCAATTTGGAAAAGAGGGGAAAAATGGATTATTTAATTGGTGTAGATTTAGGAACGACGGCGACTAAGGCGGTTTTGTTTGATGCGGCGGGGAATGTGTTGGCATCGGCTAATTACGGTTATCCGCTTTATCGTGATGAGACGGGGATGGCCGAAGAAGATTTAGATGAAATTTTCACGGCGGTGGTCGATGCTTTGCGTGATGTGGCGCGTCAAATTGATTTTGATAACGGAACGTTGCGCGCGGTTTCATTTAGCTCGGCGATGCACGCATTAATTGGGTTTGACAAAAATTGGGAACCATTGACGCGGGTGATTACTTGGGCGGATACGCGCGCGGTGGCGTACACGGAAGAACTTAAAGCGACCGGTTTGGGACAAGAAATTTACAGCAAAACGGGGACGCCAATTCATCCGATGGCGCCTTTGTCAAAATTGATGTGGTTAAAGGCTGAACAAAAGGCGACTTTTGCACAGGCAGCGCATTATTTAGGGATTAAAGAATATATTTTCCACCGCTTGTTTGGCACGAACAAAATGGATTTGTCATTGGCATCTGGCACGGGTTTGTATAACATTTTTGAGAAAAAATGGGATGAACAAGCCTTGGAAGTGGCCGGCGTGACTGCAGATCAATTGCCAGAAGTTGTGTCGCCGTATGCGATGGAGACGACTTTAAAAGACGAATACGCCAAAGTAATTGGCATTCCCGCTGACACGCCGTTTGTTTATGGCGCGGGGGATGGCCCTTTGTCAAACCTTGGTGTGAACGCCATTCAACCCGGCGTTGCTGCCATTACGATTGGCACGTCTGGGGCGATTCGCGTGGTGACCGACAAGCCTGTCATTGATCCAAAAGGCCGCACATTTACGTATGCGTTGGACGAAGATCATTGGGTTGTGGGTGGTCCCGTTAACAACGGCGGCGATGTTTTCCGTTGGGTGCGTGATAATTTGTTTGATGCGGAGAAGTCAACGGCGCATTTGCTGGGCAAAAATGAATATGATTTGTTAACGGAAATTGCCGCCAATGTTGACGCTGGTGCTGATGGTTTGCTTTTTCATCCGTATTTGGGTGGCGAACGTGCGCCGATTTGGGATGCTAATGCGCGTGGTTCGTTCTTTGGTTTGACGCATGGACATACCCGTGCGCACATGGTACGGGCGGTTTTGGAAGGGATTGTCTTCAATATTTACATGGTGGCCTTGGCGCTTGAAGAAGTGGTGGGCGATCTAAAAGCCATCCAAGCAACTGGTGGTTTTGCGCGCAGTCCTTTATGGCGTCAAATTATGGCGGACATTTTTGAACAAAGTCTCACCGTGCCACAAGCATTTGAAAGTGGCGCGTTGGCGGCGACTTTGATGGCGCAAAAAGCGTTGGGCATGGTTGATGATTTGGCCGTGATTGAAAAAATGGTGGGTGAAGCGCATACGTATGCACCGAATCCGGCGACACACACTGTTTACCGAGAATTAGCGCCAATTTTCATTCGCTTAAGTCGACAATTGCAAACTGAGTACGCGAATATCGCGGCCTTCCAACGTGAGCACGCCCACAAGGACTAATGTTCGGTTTGTTACTTTTTTGAAATATTTTCGATACAAAACAGACATTTTGTTTCATTTGGAAGCGTGTATAATGAATTTAAGCTTAAATCTTGTATTTAAGCCGCATTACTCCCCCAGTAATGATTTTTCATTTAACTCTCCCCAATTTTGTTAAATGATAACGTCGGTAACGACGTTTCAGGCACCGGTCTTTGCCCTCTCCGACCGGTGTCTTTTTTTGTGCTGGTATGGTAATATAGCAGCAATATGAAACAATTGCATTTGGGAGAATGGTATGATTTGGGAAAAGCGGCTTGTTTGGGGATTTAAAGTCATTTTAATCGGTTTATTGCCACTGATTTTTGGCTGGATGACGCAGTATTTCAGTGGGCAAGCTTATGTGCGTTCTTTGCCGATTGCCATTGTCAATCAAGACAACGGTGCTAAATATGGCCAAGAAAATTACAATATCGGCGCGACGATCATTCGTAAAATACGAACAAACGAAACGATTGATTGGCGCATTGTTACGAAAAAGTCTGCGCAACAAGGTTTGGCAAATGGTGATTATGTTGGTGTGGTTACCTTGCCTAAAAATTTATCTGCACAAATGGTACAAAATTTAACGCAAACCGGCGTCAAACCATTAGCCATCACGTATCAGGTCCGTCCGGAAACTTTAACGGTGGGGCGATTATTAACTTATAATGTGGCGCAAGGTTTGGAAAAACGCATTCGCAGTGCGGTGCGCCAAAAAGCATTGGCGGCGGCTGAAACCATGCTCACTTCAAAAGTTGGTCAGTACGACACGGCGACCCAAGCCGGCACGCAGCTTGCCGCGGGAGCCCAAACTTTACAAACCGGCATTCAGCGCTACACAGCAGGAACGAGCCAACTTGCGGCGGGCATTCAAAGTTTGCACCAGCAATTGGCTGATTTGCCGAGTGGTTTGGCACAATTAAGCGCGGGTGCGAGTGCGTTGCAAACCGGCATTGATGCCTATACGCGACAAGTCGATGACGCAGCGACGGATGTATCCACTGCGGCAGCGGCTTTGCCAGTGGCACAATTAACGCAATTACGCAGTTTTTTACAAAATACCGATACGCAAGTTGCCTTACAAAGTGTTGCAGCAAGCGCGCCGCAATACGCCGATTTAATCCAAATGCTGTTGACGCAACCTGACGTATTTGCACAAGTCGAAAAATTAGCGGGACAAGCAACGCGTTTGCAAAAAGCGTCCCAACAACTACGCGACGGGAGTGCAACGCTCACGGCCGGCGTGGCGCAACTCCAAACGCAAGGCAACAAATTAACCAACGGCGTTGCAGCACTTAACGACGGTGCGCAAAAGCTGACACAGTATAACCAAATCCTAAACAGTGGTGCGGCTAAATTTGCCGCTGGGACGCAAACTTTCGCTGATCGATTGGGAGCGGTTAATCCAAAAGCCACGACGGCCAATATTTCTCAGTTAAAACAAGCGCTGGCTTTGCCGTTGCGTTTACAAGAAGTGCAGCCGGTGCAAAGCTTGTGGTTTGTGGTTTTGGCCGTGAGTTTGGCAGGGTATTGGTTAGCTTGGGTGCTCAGTGAATTGGCCGGCAAATATTTATCTCGCGCGCAAAAAATTGTGATGGTGGGCATTGGGTTGTTTGTCGTAACGGCGTTGATTCTACCGTTTGCATTGCTTGGCGAGTGGGTGTTAGTGGGCGCACAGCTTTTGATGCTGCTTTTGTTAGTTGGCGTTTTTGCTGGCTTACGACGTTTGACGGGATTTTGGACGTTTGGCATTGTGTTGATGTTGTTTATTGTCAGTCTGCTGGCGTACAGTTGGGTCGGCCATGCGCCGTGGTCGCCGTTGACGCAATGGCTTAATTGGCAAAATCAAGCGCCGCAGCATGATTTAAACGGCATGTTTGTGCTGGTGATGTTGCTCGTTTTATTGGGAAGTGGTTATTTTTATGCAAAAAAAGCAAGCCGTTAGGCTTGCTTTTCGTTTGGTCGGACTAAAATGTCGTTTTTGATATAATTTTGGAATTCTTGGCGGACGTCGGTGAGCAAATCTGTGCCGTCAACTTGCAGCATTTCCTTTGGGAAAAAGAAACGTTGGTCGATGCTGGCTTGGCCTTTAATGGCGGCAACCAGCTTTGAAACGGTTGATAATTCTACGCGCGTGCCGTCTTTTTGGAGCAAGTCGATTTGCGTCCGTGGTTTGGCGGCGTTTGGTTGATAATCATCGTAGGGCAAGTCGTAAGCGTCGTTTTCTGCTGTGTAAAAATCAGCTGGATAACCCGCTTTTTCCACCAAATCGCGCACATCATCAATCAAATCATCGGCATCGGATGACACCAAAATTGATTTGAGTGGTTTACGTGTCATGAAACGGCGTGCAAGATCACTTAAAATGGGGTCGGGATGTTGTTGCCACAGATTGATATATGTCCAAAAAACGTTGTCATCAAGCGCTAAATATGCCTCCAAAGTCAGTTTGCCACCAGCAAATAACGGTGTCAAAAACGGCCCGACAAAACTCAAATCCTTGCCTGGTGTGTTGCGTGCGTCGTCATAAAGTGTTTGGGCGCGTTCTAATAAATGCTCCAATAAGACTTCCAAACCGCGGCTGGCCGGGTGGAAATACACTTGCAAATACATTTGATAACGGCTGGTGATGTAGTCTTCGACAGCATGCAAACCGTTATAATCCACGACAATACCGTCTTGAACCGGACGCAGCGTGCGCAAAATGCGATCAAGGTCGAACTCGCCATACTTCGTACCAGTGAAATACGTATCGCGAAGCAAATAATCCATGCGATCGACGTCAAGTTGGCTAGAAATCAGTTGCACGACTTGCTTGTTTTCGTAGGTTTTCGCAATGACGCTGGCGACTTCGTTTGGAAAATTCGGCGACACACGGCGTAGCACTTGATTGATTTCCGTGTCACCAGTCAAAATATCTTGCGTCCAAGCTTCATGATCCGTATCAAAAATATGTTCAAATGTGTGCGAAAAAGCGCCGTGACCAACGTCGTGCAATAAAGCGGCGGTGATGGTGACCAATCGTTCTTCAGGGTGCCACAAACCATCATCAGGCGTTTGTGAGACGAAGTGACGGCCAAAATAACTAGTGATTCGGCGTGCGATTTCATAGGCGCCTAATGAATGGCTAAAGCGCGAGTGTTCTGCGCCGTGGAAAACCATGTTGGCGATGCTAGTGGCGCGGACGCGACGCAAGCGTTGGAATTCGGCGGTGTTAATTAAATCCAAAATGACTTGATCCTGTACTTGGATAAAATCGTGGATAGGATCCAAAAAAACTTTTTCTTGCGCTAATTTTTGCTCCGACATGCTATCCTCCAAGGGGCGATTTGCTATATACTATAATTATACGCGATTTTAGTGATAAAATCTTTTTAGGAGTAACGAAATGTCACAAATTCCCGAAAAACAAATCGTTAAAGTACATTTACAAACGGAAATTTTCCAACAAGACGAAACTGAATCATTTGATATTCGCGCAAATGGCGAACTAGTGATGGTGGGCGATGCATTGATTTTGCGTTACACCGAAACCTTACCAGGGCAACCAGAAGCACCGGTGTTGTTCAAATTCACCGGCAATGGCTTGGTGACGTTGAGTCGTCGCGGGGACACGCCGATGAAATTATTTTTCCAACAAGCCCAGCGGCTGCGCGCTCAATATCAAACGGCCACCGGCCCTTTGGATGTAGAAACGTTAACGACGTTATTGCAAGCACAAGTTGATGTGCCGGCTGGCCGCGGCGATGTTGCGGTGGACTATACGCTGTTTGTGAGTGGGCAATTAATTGGGCAATATCGGATTAGGTTGCAATTTAACCGCTAACCCTGTATGATAGACTAGATATAAAGTGCGAAAGGACGTGCAGATTTTGGCACTAACACAATTTGAAAACCAACCAAAAGAAGAATTGTCATTTGTAGAAATTGCACAAGCAATTTTGGATGAAAAACGTGACACAATGCCTTTTAAAGACATTGTGTCCGGCATTCAAAACTTCTTGGGTTTGAACGACGATGACATTAAGGCGCGTTTGGCGCAATTCTATACTGATTTGAACGTTGATGGCTCATTTATTTCTTTGGGCGGCAACGTTTGGGGTTTGCGTGCGTGGTATCCTGTGGACGCCATTGACGAAAACATTCACGGAATTGAAGAAGACGTTGAAGACGAAGATGCACCAAAGCGTAAGAAGGCTGCCAAAAAGGTTAACGTCTTTGCGGGCGATGTTGCCGATGACGATGTCATTGATTACAACGATGATGACCCTGAAGACGACGACTTTGCGGGTGTTGAAGACGAAGATGCGGATGCACAAGACGCTGATGTTGAAACAGACGAAGAAGAAGTTCCAGAAGATGCGGACTTGTCTTTGGAAGACAACATGGCAGAATTGGCCGGTGAAGACGATCTTGATGATTTGTCTGACGGTGACGAAGAACGTTAATTTAACATCGTCGTTTGAGAAATATTTCTTGACGCCTTTGCTAAAATTCGGTATATTATATTTGGGCTCCCATTTAATGGGACAGACGATTTAAAAGCTCCCAAGCATTAGTGCTTGGGAGCTTTTCTATTTACTCCAGCGTGCAACAGAACATAGAATTTGGAGGCAAAATTGATGACAAAACAAACAAAGTTCATTTTCGTGACGGGTGGCGTGGTTTCTTCTTTGGGTAAAGGAATTGTGGCCGCATCATTGGGGCGTTTATTGAAAAACCGTGGTTTGAAAATCGCGGTACAAAAGTTAGATCCTTACATTAACATTGATCCTGGGACGATGTCGCCTTATCAACACGGGGAAACGTTTGTGACGGGTGATGGTTTGGAAACGGATTTGGATATGGGTCACTATGAACGTTTCATGGATATCGACACGAACCGTTATTCAAACGTGACGCAAGGTAAAATTTATTCAGAAGTTTTGGAAAAAGAACGTCGCGGGGACTACAACGGTGGTACCGTGCAAGTAATTCCGCACATCACCGACGCGATTAAAGACAAGATGTTCAAAGCAGCCGAATCAACAGGTGCAGACATTGTCATCGTCGAAGTTGGTGGTACGGTCGGTGATATCGAATCTTTGCCATTCATGGAAGCTTTACGTCAAATGAAGGCGCAAGTGGGTCAAGAAAATGTTTTCTACATTCACGCGAGCTTGTTGGTGTACTTGCGCGCAGCTGGTGAAGCCAAAACCAAGCCAACGCAACATTCAGTGAAGACGTTGCAATCTTTGGGCATTCAACCAGACATGTTGGTGTTGCGGACGGAACAACCTTTGGAAGATGACTTGCGCGCCAAGTTGGCCCAATTTACCGACGTGAAGCCAGAAGCAGTGGTTGAAAGTTTGGACGTTGATGTGTTGTACGAAGTGCCTTTGAACTTGCAAAAGCAAGGCATGGACGACGTTGTTTTGGCAAAGTTGGGCGTGGACGCGCCAGCCGCTGACATGACGCAATGGGCGCAAATGGTTGATAACATCAAAAACCCAAAGAAGACGGTTGACATCGCGGTTGTGGGGAAGTACACGGATTTGCCAGACGCTTATATTTCGGTGAACGAAGCGTTGAAGCACGCCGGTTACGCCCAAGACACGGAAGTGAATTTGCATCACATCAAATCTGAAACCGTGACCGCTGATAACGCGCGCGAGTTGTTGGCCGATGCCGATGGTGTGATGGTGCCCGGTGGCTTTGGTGAACGTGGAACTGAAGGGAAGATTCAAGCTATTCGCTTTGCCCGTGAAAATAACGTGCCGTTTTTGGGCGTGTGCTTGGGGATGCAATTGGCGTCAGTTGAATTTGCCCGCCATGTTTTGGGTTACGACGATGCAAACTCGACAGAATTAAACCCAGCTACCAACGCGCCAATTATTGATTTGATGAAGGATCAAGAAGGCGTTGAAAACTTGGGTGGGACGTTGCGTTTGGGCTTCTACCCTGCCAAATTAGCTGAAGGTTCATTGACCGCCAAAGCTTATGGCAACGCAACGGAAATTCAACAACGTCACCGTCACCGTTACGAATTTAACACGAAGTTCCGTGATGAATTTGAAAAGGCGGGGATGGTTTTCTCAGCGACATCACCAGATAATCGTTTGATGGAAGTGATTGAATTGCCAAGCAATGATTTCTTTATTGCCGCACAATATCACCCAGAATTCTTGAGTCGTCCGGACAAACCCGAAGGTTTGTACCATGATTTCGTTCAAGCGGCCATCAATACAAAATAAAATTGTTTTTGCCGGTAAAAAACGGTACAATAACAACGATTGACTAGATAAGCGGACAACTTTGTCCGTGAATTAACGGTACAACCAGTTGGTACCGACGATAAGGAAACACACTATGGCAAAGATTATTGTCCAAGGTGGCCACCGTTTGCACGGTGAAGTCACGATTGGTGGGGCTAAAAATTCAACAGTAGCGCTGATTCCCGCGGCGATTTTGGCAGATACACCCGTCAAATTTGATAGCGTACCAAGTATTTTGGACGTGAAAAACTTACAACTTATTTTATCAGCGATGAACGTGCCATCCGAGTTTAGCGATGGCGAATTGACGATTGATCCAACGCACATTGCCGAAAGTGAATTGCCTAGTGGGGCAATCAAGTCTTTGCGTGCGTCTTATTACTTCATGGGCTCATTGCTTGGCCGTTTTGGCCGAGCGACGGTGACTTTCCCTGGTGGTGATAATTTGGGACGTCGGCCAATTGACCAGCACCGCAAAGGTTTTGAAGCTTTGGGCGCGACTTGGCATGAAGAAGGCGATTTGATTCACATTGAAACTGGACCCGAAGGGTTGCGCGGTGCGCGCATTTATTTGGACACGGTTTCAGTGGGAGCAACGATTAACACGATGCTTGCCGCGGTTAAGGCCAAAGGTTTGACGGTGATTGAAAACGTTGCGAAAGAACCTGAAATCGTTGATATTGCAACGTTCTTGAACAACATGGGGGCCAAAGTTCGTGGCGCTGGAACCGACACAATCCGCATTGAAGGGGTTGAACGTTTGGAAAGCCACAACACGCACACCATTATTCCTGACCGCATCGAAGCTGGGACGTACATGAGTGCGGCCGCGGCGATGGGTGATGGTGTTTGGGTGAAAAATGTTATTCCAGAACACTTGGAAGCATTCACGTCAAAGTTATTTGAAGCGGGCGTGCAATTAGTGATCGAAGAAGACCAAATTTTTGTTCCTAAAACCGATTCATTGAAGGCGTTGCATTTGCGGACTTCACCATACCCTGGTTTGGCAACGGACTTGCAACAACCAGTCACACCATTATTGTTCAAAGCGGAAGCGGAAAGTTTGATTGAAGACACGATTTATCCAAAGCGTGTCATGCACATTCCAGAATTGCGTTTGCTTGGCGGCGTGATTAATTCCAAAGAACAAGGCAAAATCACGGTAACGCCAACGCAACGTTTGGTCGGTGCTACGGTTGAAGCTGCTGAAATTCGCGCCGGCGCAGCGTTGATCGTTGCCGCATTGATGGCCGAAGGCACAACCGTGATTGAAAACGCTGATCACATCTTACGTGGTTATGATTTGGTGGAAGAAAAGTTCCGCGCGTTGGGCGCGGATTTGACGGTTGAAGGCTTGGACAAAGTTAATTTGATGCCGTAAGCAACTTGCAACAGCATCAAAACCGTGATAAACTATTAAGGTTAAAAATAAACTGACTCTGCTAAACGCTAGCAGGGCGCTAAGGAGAACATCATGAAAGCAGATTTGCACCCAGAATACCAAGCAGTTGTATTCGTTGACGCAACAACAGGCGCAAAGTTCTTGTCAGCTTCAACAGTTTCATCAAACGAAACAGTTGAATTTGAAGGTCAAGAATACCCAGCCATTCGTATGGAAATCACGTCAGACTCACACCCATTCTACACAGGTAAGCAAAAGTTCACGCAAGCCGACGGTGCGGTTGACAAGTTTAACAAGAAGTACGGTTTCTAAGCGTATTTCAAAAAAGCAGGCAATGTCCTGCTTTTTTCTTTGGTATAATTTAGGGAACAATGTCATTTGGAGGCAATATGAATTTTACTTTAGAACAATTGGCGCACGCTTTGGGGGCGCAATTTACGGGTGAGGCAACAACAGCGATTACTGGCGTGAAATTTGATTCACGCCAGGTGCAAGCTGGTGACTTGTTTTTGGCGTTGATCGCGGAAAATGATGGTCACGACTACATCGAATCCGCTTTGGCAAATGGCGCGAGCGCCGTTTTGGTAGACGATGCTCATGACATCAAGCCTGAATGGCCGGCGATTATTGTGCCCGACACCTTGGTTGGTTTGCAACAACTCGGTGCGTGGCATCGCGCCCAAGTTGCGCCAAAAGTGATTGCAGTCACGGGTTCAAATGGTAAAACGACGACCAAAGACATGATTGCAGCGGTCGTCAGTGCGCAATTTAACACGTATAAAACACCGGAAAATTTTAACAATGAAATTGGTGTGCCATTGACGTTGCTGCAAATGCCAGCGACAACCGAAGTTTTGGTGATTGAGTTGGGCATGGATCGTCCGGGGCAAATTTCTGCTTTGTCAAAACTGGTACAGCCAGACGTGGCGATTATCACGATGATTGGTGAAGCACACATCGAATTTTTCAAGACACGAGACCGCATTGCTGATGCAAAATTAGAAATCGTGGATGGTTTAGCGAACGACGGTGTGTTGATTATTCCAATTAACGAACCGTTGTTGACGGCCAAAACGGCCAACTTGGCGCAACGGGTGGTGACCTTTGGTGTCAACGAAGCAGACGTTGTTGCAACAGACATTGCCAGCGTTTCTAATCAAACTGAATTCACGGCAAATGAAATTCGATTTGCTATTCCGCTCTTGGGCCTGTATAATGTGAACAATGCGCTTGCCGCGCTCACGAGCGGGCATGAACTTGGTCTCACTTGGGCACAAATGCGCCCAGCATTAACAAATTTCCAACTCACAAAGATGCGAACGGAATGGATGCAATTGGCATCTGGCACGCGTTTGCTCAGCGATGTATACAACTCTAACCCCACAGCTGTTAGTGCCGTTCTTGCAACGTTTAAGACGGTTGAAGCGCCCGTCAAGCGGGTCGTTTTGGGGGATATGTTGGAATTAGGCGACGCGGCCAACGATTTGCACGCCGGATTAGCACAAGACTTGGATCCACGGGATTTCCAAGCAGTTTATTTAGTAGGGGACTTAATGCGGAACAACCTCTATCCAAAACTGTTGGAGAAGTATTTGCCCGAACAATTACACGTCTATGGCAAAGACGAATTAAGTCAATTAAGCGCGGACTTAATGGCGCAGGCGTCCGAAAATGACGTCATTTTATTGAAAGCTAGCCACGGCATTCACTTAGAAAACGTGGTCACTACGCTCCAACAAGCGTAAGAAACGGAGAAGACATTTGAAATTTGAAGAACTCGGCTTGTCAGCCGAATTGTTGCAAGCGATCACAACGCACGGATACGTGGAAGCTACACCTATCCAAGAAAAGACGATTCCTTTGACGCTCGCAGGGCGCGACGTTATCGGACAAGCGCAAACAGGTACAGGAAAGACAGCCGCTTTTGGTTTGCCAATCTTGGAAAACGTTGATTTGGAAAGCCGCGACATTCAAGCGGTGATCGTATCACCAACGCGTGAATTGGCGATCCAAACAGCCGAAGAATTAACAAAATTAGGCCGCGACAAGCGCGTAAAAGTGCAAGTTGTCTTTGGTGGAGCGGACATCCGTCGCCAAATCAACGGCTTTAAAGACCGTCCACAAATTTTGGTTGGTACACCAGGACGTTTGTTGGACCACATCAAGCGTGGTACTGCCAAATTGGGTGGCGTGAAGACATTGGTTTTGGATGAAGCCGATGAAATGTTGAACATGGGCTTCTTGGAAGACATCGAAGCAATCATCGCCGCAACACCAGCTTCTCGCCAAACATTGTTGTTCTCAGCAACAATGCCAGCAGCGATCAAGCGTATAGGGGTGCAATTCATGCAAAACCCTGAACACATTGCCATCGAAGCTAAGGAATTGACAACTGATTTGGTTGACCAATACTTTGTTCGTATGCACGAAACAGAAAAATTTGACGTTTTGGCACGTTTGATTGACATCCAACACCCTGGTTTGGCCGTGGTGTTTGGTCGGACAAAGCGCCGTGTTGAAGAATTGTCACGTGGTTTGGAAGCGCGTGGTTACCATGCCGCTGGGTTGCACGGTGATTTGACACAACAAATGCGTTCACGTGTCTTGGCACAATTCAAGTCAGGTGAAATCAACGTGTTGGTAGCGACTGACGTTGCGGCCCGTGGATTGGACGTTAAGGGTGTGACGCACGTTTATAACTTCGATATTCCGCAAGAATCTGAAGCTTACGTGCACCGTATTGGCCGTACTGGTCGTGCCGGTGCGTCAGGTACGTCTGTAACTTTGGTTGCGCCAAACGAAATGGACTACTTGCGTGACATCGAAGAATTGACAAAGAAGCGCATGTTGCCTTTGATGCCACCAACGGCACAAGATGCTTTGGTTGGTCGCATGGGCCACGCCGTTGATGCAATTCCTGCTGTTTTGGCTGGTTTGAAGGGCGCTGATGTGTCTGAACAAGTCGCTGATTTGATGGGGAAGTACTCAGCAGAAGAATTGGCCACAGCTTTGTTGGCGTCAGCTGCTGGTTTGGACAAAGCCGAAACACCAGTTGTGATCACACGCGAAAAGCCTTTGCCACGTAAGCGTCGCTCAGGTGGCGGCGGTGGTCGTTCATACGGTGGTGGTTCACGTGGTGGCGACCGTAACCGTGGTGGAAACGGTGGCGGACGTCGTTACGGCAACGGTGAACGTCGCGGTAACGGCGAAGGTCGTGAAGGCCGTAGCTTTGGTGGTGACCGTCGTGCCCGCGAAGACCGTCGCAACGGTGATTACCGTCAACGCGATGGCCGTTCAAACGGTGGCAACCGTCGCTCAAACGCCTCAACCGGCAACGGTGGCGGACGTAAGCGCGAATTTGTGATTCGTGAAAGTAATTAATTAAGGCGCGTGACCTAGTGGTCGCGCGTTTTTTGGTGTACAATTAACTTTATGATTATTGGATTTGGCAATGATATTGAATCAATTAGTCGCATCAATGCGCTGCTGGAACGCAAGCCGCAGTTTTTTGATGTGATTTTAACGCCAGCAGAACGGGCGGCAGCGGCACAGCGCAACGGCAAGCACTATGTCGAATTTTTGGCAGGGCGCTTTTCGGCAAAAGAAGCTTACGCCAAAGCAGTCGGCACGGGTATTGGCGCACAAGCGCACTGGCAAGATATTGAAGTGTTGAATACGGAAAATGGGCGGCCGGTGATGACGGTGAAAAACAATCCGCATCGGCTCCATGTCGCCATTTCGCACAGCGGAGATTTGGTCAACACATCGGTTATTATTGAACAATTGGAGGACGCGCATGCTGACACGACCAACTTGGGCGGAAATTGATTTACAAGCATTACAAAATAACGCGCGCACCATCATCAAACACGCTGGGGCCGAACGCTTAATTGCGGTGGTCAAAGCCAACGCCTACGGACACGGCGCCGTTGAAGTGGCGCGCGGGTTGCGTGATATTGGCGTGGCTGACTTTGGTGTTGCGACGGTTGATGAAGGTTTGGAGCTACGCGCGGCCGGCATTGATGGCCAAATTGCTTTGCTCGGCGTACAAGATGTGGCCGCGGTGCCGGTGATGGTGGCACAACGTTTGACACCGGCAGTTGGTGAATTGGCTTGGTTACAAGCTGCTGTTGAACAAATCGCTGATGGCGACGTGCTTACGGTCCAAATTGAAGCGGACACGGGCATGGGCCGCATGGGCGCACGCGATACGCAAACGTTACAAGCGGTGTATGATTTTGTGATGGCGGAACCAAAATTGGCGGTAGCCGGTGTCTTTATGCATTTTGCGACGGCTGATGATACACAAGTCGACTATTTTGCTCAGCAGTATGCGTTGTTTGAAAAGATGATTGGGCAAACGCACATTCCGCGTGATTTAGTACATGTTGCAAATTCGGGCACGGCGTTGTGGCATGCAAATGAGGTGGATACGCACACGATTCGCGTTGGATCGGCTTTGTATGGGTACAATCCGTCGGTGGATGAATTGCCGATGCCGGTTGATTTGCAGCCGGTTTTGCGCTTGGTCAGCCAATTAGGCGCGGTGCATCAACTTAAAAAAGGTGAGTCGGTGAGCTACGGCGCGACGTTTACGGCTGACCGCGACATGTGGGTTGGTACGTTGCCAATTGGGTATGCGGATGGCTATCGGCGTAGTTTGCAAGGCGCGCCTGTTTTGGTGAATGGCGTGCGACAACAGGTGATTGGGCGGGTGACAATGGATCAAATTTTGGTCACATTAGACCGCCAATATCCTGTCGGCACAAACGTGACATTGATTGGCGCTGACGGCGCGGATGCGATTAGTTTGGAAGAACTCGCTGCATTTGCTGATACGATTCCACATGAATTATTAACGCAAATTAGTTTGCGCGTGCCACGCGTAGTAGTTTAAAAAAGCAGCCAAACGGCTGCTGTACATAAGGAAATGACTATGGAAAAGATTTATCGGGGCGATATTTTTTACGCTGATTTGCGCCCGACGGTGGGCTCGGAGCAAGGCGGTTTGCGGCCGGTTTTGGTCGTGCAAAACGATGTGGGGAATTTGCATTCGCCCACGGTGATTGTTGCGGCAATTACTTCTCAACAAAGCAAAGCGAAATTACCCACGCACGTGGAAATCAGCGCGGAAGCGGCGGGTTTGAAAAAAGATTCGGTGATTTTATTAGAACAAGTGCGTACGATTGACAAACAACGGTTGCGCGATCGCTTGACGCATTTGGCGCCGGAGCATGCAATTATGGTGGCGGTGAATGCGGCTTTGCAGGTGAGTTTTCATTTATAAAAAACCGCCTCAACGGGCGGTTTTAGCTGAATTGCGCCAAATTTTCGATGTCTATGACGGAGAAACCTTGGCGGTTGAGTTTGTCAGTGAGCAGATCCAACATGGGACTTTCGTAAGGCAAAGGCAATGTGATTAACAATGTCATGCCGCTTTGCGTAAAGGTTTGCTCGGTGTTGCGCAATGACAAAACCGATGAAATGTTGGCATAACGGGAGATGGTTTTGGCGATTTTTGATAATTCGCCGGGCGTGTTTTTGTTCAAAGCCACGGAAATGGCCACGCCACCGTCTTCAACCGACCAACTTTGCGCGAGCAAATCCATCAAAGATTTGTGGGTGAAAACGCCAAAGAAATGGTGATTTTCATCTAAAACAGCGATGAAAGGCAAATCCCGCAGGACGAAAAACAATTCGTAAAATTGGCTGTCTTTGAAAATGAACTTGGTTGAATTGCGCATCAACGTCGTCACTGGTAAGCTTAAATCACCGTTGTTGGCCTGATGCTCAAAGAGATGTTGCTTATAAATGTTGCCACGAAAAATCATGCCCTGCGCATCCAAAATCGGAATTGCACGCATGCTATTGGTCGCAAAAATCTCAGCTACTTCGGCGAGCGTCGTATTTTCGGTGACGGTGACCAACTCATCTTTAGTTTGAATAAGGGAAATATCGATCATTTTATGTTCATTCCATTAAGTTTTTATCATTTAAAAGTGTAACATATTCATGGCGGTAAAACTAGCGCGGTCAACTTTTATTTTTGTTTTGGTGTGGTTAATGATAACGTTTTCATGGTGGTTCTTTGAATCACCACAGATTTTAAAGAGGATTTAATTATGAAATTTATTGTCGGTTTAGGAAATATTGGTGAAAAATACGCGAACACGCGCCACAACATCGGTTTTATGACGGTGGATTTGTTGGCGGCACAATTGGGTGTGTCGTTTGCGCCAACGAAGTTTTTTGCTTTGACGGCCAAAGCAACTTTGGCGGGTGAAGTAATTTATTTGGTCAAACCAACTACGTACATGAATGATTCCGGCAAAGCCGTGCGTGCTTTGTTGAATTTTTATGGCGGTGATGTGGCTGATGTGTTGATTTTGGTCGATGATATGGACATGGATTTGGGCAAATTACGCTTCCGCGCCCAAGGTTCGGCCGGCGGACATAACGGCTTGAAAAGCCTATTTGCCCACTTGGGCACGCAACAATTATGGCGTTTGAAAATGGGCATCGGCCACGCCGAATATGAACATGGCGCAGTCATCGACTACGTCTTAGGTAAGTTCACAAAATCAGAAATGGCGCTGGTTGAACCACAAATGGACCGCGCTACGCGCGCGGTTGAGGCGTGGATTCAAGAACCAGACGTCGGCAAATTGGGGAATACATTTAACGGATGACATGGATTGATTTACTGGCGCAAGTAACGCCAGTGCAAAATTTAATAAAGACGGGTCAACAATTGGTGTTGGGTGTCAACGGCAGTGCGCGGGCCGCTTTGATTGCGGCGCGCTATTTGGCGAACCCACAAACAATGTTAGTCGTGACCGACACGCAAGCGCATGCAGAAAATTTGCAGGCAGATTTGAGTGTTTTGTTGGCGGACGTGAACGTCGCGTTGTTTGCCACGGAAGAGAGTCTCGCAACGGAAATGGCGATTAGTTCGCCGGAAGCGGCTTTGACGCGGGTGCAGGCAATGGCTGCGTTGCGCAGTGAACAAGCGGCCGTGGTGGTGACGAGCGCGGCTGGTTTGGCGCGCTATTTGCCGAAAGTGGCGACGTTTGAGGCGGCGCGCTTAACGTTAGCCGTCGGGCAGAAATATGCGTTTTCGGATTTGAAACACCAATTGTTATTGATGGGGTATCGGCCGGTTTCTTTGGTGCAAAATCCGGGGGAGTTTGCCCAGCGCGGGGCGATTTTTGATATTTATCCGATGGATTTGGAAAACCCGCTGCGGTTGGATTTTTTTGATGATGAATTGGACGCGCTTAAAACATTTGACGTGGCCACGCAGCAAAGTCAAACGGTGCTAGATCGCTTTGAATTGGCGCCGGCGACTGATTTTTTGGTTGACGAAACTACGTTTGCAAGTGCGCGCAACCGTATTGTGTCGGACTTTGAAAATTACCGCAATACTTTGGCGGGTGCGGATAAGCGCAAAGCCACCGAAGGCTTTTTGTCACTGCAAGTCGCCCTAGATGAAGGGGAACGGCGTGCGGATATGTTGGCGTTTGCGCCGTACTTTTTTGCGGGTGAACAGACGCTTTTGGATTATGTGCCGGCTGATGGTTTGGTGGTGGTTGACGATTATGCGCGCGCGTTGAACGTGCGGGCGACGCAATTGGAGCGCGATGTCGATTGGTTGGCGGATCAGCGTGCTAATTGGCAGTTTTTGCCGAGTGAGATTTGGCTAGCAGATGTGGCGCAATTGTTGGGGCATAACGCCCACCGACAGTTGTTTTTGGCTAATTTCGAGCGTGGTTTGGGCAAATTACGTTGGGATGGCATCGAGCAAATAACCACACGACCGGCCACGCAGTATTACGGCCAATTAACCGCGTTAAAACCGGATTTGTTGCACGCCCAAGATGTGGGCGCGACCGTGATTTTGTTGGTCGGCGATTTAACGCGTGCAGAACAATTCCAACAAAGTTTGGCGGATTTTGACGTGCAAACACAAGTGGTCACCACGCCAGTTTTGCACCAAGTTCAAATTATGGTCGGCGAGTTATCGCAAGGATTTGACTGGGCCAGTGAGCACATTACAGTATTAACGGAAGCTGAGTTGTTTGCCAAAGCCCGTAAAGTGCGGCCGCGCACAACCAAAATCGCAAACGCCGAACGCCTGAAATCTTACAACGAACTCAACGTTGGCGATTATGTCGTGCACGTGCATCACGGGATCGGCCAATACGAAGGCCTGCAAACGATTGAACGAGACGGTGGCAAACAAGATTATTTGACGATTGCTTACCAAAAGAATGCCAAAATCTTCATTCCGGTCACGCAGTTAAACCTGATTCAAAAATACATCGGCGCAAACGATGCCGGCAAAGCGCCAAAACTTAACAAACTAGGCGGCACGGAATGGGCGAAGACCAAACGCCAAGTCGCGGCTAAAATCGAAGATATTGCCGACGAATTGTTAGAATTATACGCACAACGTGAGGCGCAACAAGGCTTTGCTTTTCCGCCGGATGATGAGGCGGATATCCGTTTTGGCGTGAGTTTTGGCTATCCTGAAACGCCCGATCAAGTGCGCAGCATTGAAGAAATCAAAGTCGATATGCAACGCGCTCGGCCGATGGACCGTTTGTTGGTCGGTGATGTCGGCTTTGGGAAAACGGAGGTGGCGTTGCGGGCCGTCTTTAAGGCCGCGCACGCGGGCAAACAAGTGGCCTTTCTGGCACCGACGACGATTTTGGCACAACAGCATTATGAAACGATGCTTTCACGTTTTGCCGATTTTCCAGCGATCAAAATTGGCGTCCTGAGTCGTTTTCAAACGGCCGCCCAAAACAAAGCCGTCATCGCCCAACTCAAAGCAGGCGACATTCATGTTGTGGTCGGCACGCACCGTTTGTTGAGCGCGGACGTTGAGTTTGCCGACCTTGGTTTGCTCGTGATTGACGAAGAGCAACGTTTTGGCGTGAAGCACAAAGAAAAGCTCAAGCAATACCGGGCAAACGTTGATGTGCTCACGCTCACAGCCACGCCAATTCCACGTACGCTAAACATGGCCATGGTTGGAGCGCGTGATTTGTCGGTGATTGAAACGCCACCGGCTAACCGTTATCCAATTCAAACATACGTGATGGCCCAAGACTGGACGGTGATTCGTGACGCCATTGACAAAGAACTTGCGCGTGACGGCCAAGTATTTTATTTGCATAATCGCGTGGCTGACATCGAACGCGTCGCCAGCCAAATTGAAGAAATCGTCCCGAATGCGCGTGTAGGCGTGATTCACGGCCAAATGAGTGAGACGCAACTTGAAAGTATTTTGTATGATTTTTTGAATAATGAATATGATGTGTTGGTGACCACGACGATTATTGAAACGGGTGTGGACATTCCTAACGCCAACACGTTGATTGTGGAAAATGCCGACCACATGGGCTTGTCGCAACTTTATCAGTTGCGGGGGCGCGTCGGGCGTTCAACCCGCGTGGCTTACGCGTACTTCACCTATCCGTTCACGCGCACGCCAAGCGAAGAAGCGGAAAAGCGTTTGGAAGCGATTCGTGATTTTACCGAACTTGGTTCCGGCTTTAAAATTGCGATGCGTGATTTGGCAATTCGCGGTGCGGGTGATTTGCTTGGTAAACAACAACACGGCTTTATCGACAGCGTTGGATACGACTTATACACGCAAATGTTAAAAGAAGCCGTGGCAAAAAAACAAGGCCACGCCGTTATCGAAACGCCACGCACCGACGCCGAATTGGTGCTGGGCGTGCCGGCGTTTTTGCCGGACAGTTACGTGCCGGATAACGCGCAGAAAATTGATTTGTACACGCGCATTCGCCAAGCAACGACGGTGGCGGAATTTGAACAAATTGAAACAGACTTGCTTGATCGTTTTGGTGAAATGCCAGATGATGTCGCGCGTTTGTTAGTCGTTGGGCAAATTAAGCCGTTGGCCGACGCTGCACTTGTCACGCGGATTCGCCGTGTGAAAAATCAAGTATCGGTGAGCTTTAATGACGCCGCTGCTGCAAAATTGGCCGGTGAAAAAATCTTTGTCGCGCTAAAAGATGTGGCTTTAAAAGCCAGCATCAAAGCGACCGGCACGACGTTTGACGTGGTGTTGACGGTTGATTTGAAGCGGGATAGTAATTTCTGGTTGCAAGGATTGATTCAATTTTTGATGGCCGCATTGGAACAGGAGAACGAGGGTGAATAAAGGTTTGTGGTACGCGATTTCTGGCGCGTCACTTTGGGGACTTTCTGGTGCAATGGCGCAGTTTGTGATGACAAATGGCGTGACGCCGGTTTGGTTGGTTGGCATTCGCTTGCTGGGTGCGGGTATCTTGTTGATGGCGTGGTGTTTTGCGGTGGCCCGCCAAGATATTTGGCGGATTTGGCGTGAAAAATGGTCGCGTTGGCAGTTACTGATTTTCACCTTTTTAGGCGTGACAGCGTCGCAGTTGACGTATTTTTTGGCGGTGTATTATTCAAATGCCGCTACGGCAACGGTTTTGCAGTTTTTAGCGCCGTTGATGATTATGGTTTATTTGGCCGTGCGCTTCTGGCAATTACCGCGGCGAATTGATACAATCGCTTTAGTCCTCGCCTTGATTGGCGTGGTGTTAGTCGCTACCAAAGGCCAATTGACGTCCTTTGCGATTTCGCCGTTGGCTTTGATGTGGGCGTTGTTAGCGGCGCTTTCCGGTGCGGTGATTACGTTGATGCCACGGCGATTGATGCATGAATTTGATGCACGGGTTGTGACGGGGTGGACGATGCTGTTAGGTGGCTTAACCTTTTTGCCGTATTTATTGACAGCGCCTGTCCCTGTGTTGAATGCAGGTAAAATTACTGGCATTGGTTTGATTGTCGTGGGTGGCACGTTAATGTCGTATCTCTTTTATTTGGCGAGTCTGCGGTATTTAGAACCGGCGACAGCTGGGATGTTAGGGGCTTTTGAGCCGTTAGTGGCGACGTTGATTGCCGTTGTTTTCTTGCATACCGCATTTGGTTTGCCAGAAATTATTGGTGGTTTGTGCGTGGTTGGCACGACCTTTTTACAAGCATGGGCAGAAAGGAAAACACATGCGCTTAGATAAATATTTAAAAGTTTCGCGCTTAATTAAGCGTCGGACGGTGGCAAAATCAATTGCTGATCAAGGCCGAATTTCAATTAATGACAAAGTCGCCAAGTCAAGCACCAACGTGATGACCAACGACACAATCGAAATTCGCTTTGGTAACAAAACCTTGACCGTCCGCGTTTTAAAGATTGTTGAAACGACGAAAAAAGACGAAGCACAAGACATGTACGAAATCGTGAGCGAGACATTTGTGCCGCGCGAAGAGATTTTGAGTGACTTGGTAGATGATTAAATTTTTATAGTCGAACAGATGTTTCTTAAGCATTCTTTAAGACTTTGGAATTTGATTGCGCGCTGGCAGTTGACCTGTCAAACTTATCCTAGGAAAAATTTTCAGGAGTAGGCGCGTTCGTGGCACAAAATCGCCAACAATCGAATATTACGGTTTTGCACCACCAAATCGCTCAGCAATTACAAGACGCTGAGGGTGATTTGGCGTGGAAGAAGCGTTACTATGCCAAAAAGCACCATCGCAGGCGTCAATGGATCTTGCGATTGGGCTTGTTAGCGACGGCTATCTTTGTGGTGCAATTGGTGATTGGGCAAGTGAATTTGAGCAATGCAAACCGTGATTTGACGGCCTTAAACGCGCAATTAACGACGCAAAAAGCCAACGAAAAATCATTGAAAGCACAAAAAAAGAAGCTCAGCGATCCTGATTATTTGCAACAATTATTACGTGAGAAGTACGGTTACACCCGCGCGGGTGAAACGCTTTATAACTTACCAGATCAATAGGAGCGCCGTCGGGCGCTTTTTTACTAGCAAAAAACGATGACAAATAATTTTTTACAAGTGAATTGGCCGGTGCAAGCAACGGATAAAGTGGTGCTCGGCGTTAGTGGCGGAGTCGATTCGCTGGTTTTGTTGGCGCTTGCCGTGCGTGATTTGGGGGTATCGCGTGTGATTGTCGCGCACGTGAATTATCATTTGCGTCCTGAAAGTGACGGGGATGCGCAATTTGTGCGCGAAATGGCGGCGCGCTTTGGCGTGCCTTTTTTCCAGCATAATTGGTGGCCAAATGCTGCGCAAACAAACTTGGAAGCAACGGCGCGTGAAGTGCGCTATGCGTTTTTTGACCAAATCGCAATGGATGTTGGGGCAAAATTTGTTGCGGTTGGTCACCATCAAGATGACGCGTTAGAAACGGCTTTTTGGCAAATTACGCGCAGCGGTGAACTCGAACAAGCCCAATTGCAGGCTCAACGGCCGCTAACGCAAGCCACGTTGATTCGGCCGCTCTTACACGTGAACAAAGCGGCTTTGATTGACTATGCGCAGGCGCATGATTTGACGTGGCGCGAAGATTCCACGAATGCGCAAGTTGATTACACACCACGCAATCGCCTGCGCCACGATGTTTTACCGGCTTTAACCGATTTAAATACGGGCGCACGCGCGCATTGGCACGCATTTTTTGACCAAATGACGACCCAGCAAGCTTTGATTGATGAACAAGCAAACCGCTACGTGACGCAATTGACACGCGGTGAATGGCGACAAATTCCCACTAACTGGTTGCCGCCAACCATCAAATCATGGTTAAAAAGGCAAAATCATCCGCCCAAGACCGCCCAAATTCAGCAAATCGTCCAACTGCTCACCAATGAAAACAAACCACAAGGTCAGTATTATTTAGACGAAAACACGCGGGTCAAACGCCGTTATGACGAACTTTTGCTTGAAAATGTCAAAAAAGGTCAAAAAAGTCAGCACCCAGAGAATTTTGTGGTAAAATTAAACCACTGGCAAAGCATGGGAACGGTTACTTTTTATCTCGCTACCCAACCAAGCACGCAAAATACGTTGGCAGTCCCGGCAAACCAGCTGCCGCTCACCATTCGTCCGGTGCAAAGTACGGACGAATTGGCAGTAGGCAACGGCAAACAACCGATTCGCCGCACGTTGATTAATGAAAAAGTGCTAAACGATGAACGCCAGACGGCCTTTGTGGTCGTTGACCGTGACAATCAGGTGCGCGCGCTTTTTTGGGAGAGTGGCTATAAAGTCGCTGCTCAGCAAGCTTTTGTACAGCAAAACCAGTCAGAAACAGTGTATTTACACTGGCAGAATAAGGAAAATTCAATGAACAACGATATTCAAGAAGTGCTGTTTGATCAAACGGCCATTCAAGAAGCCGCAGCGCGACTCGGCGCTCAAATCACGACAGATTATGCTGGCAGCAAGCCGCTATTTTTGTCGGTTTTGAAAGGCGCGTACTTGTGGACCGCGGATTTGTTGCGTGCAGTTGATCTGTACGTCGAACTCGAATTTATTAACGTTTCCAGTTATCATGGGGGCGTGGCGTCAACCGACGACATCACGTTGGTAACCGACATGACCAGTGATGTGGCTGGTCGCGACGTGATTATTTTAGAAGATATTGTCGACACCGGCCAATCTTTGAAATATTTGGTTGCTTTGCTGGCTGAACGTGGCGCAAAATCAATTAAAGTTGCCACGTTGTTGGATAAAAAAGAAGGTCGCAAGGTTGAAATCAAAGCCGATTATGTCGGTTTTGATGTACGGAACGAATTTGTTGTGGGCTATGGTTTGGATTACAAAGAAATGTATCGAAACTTGCCGTATGTTGGCATTTTAAAGCCATCAGTTTACGAAAATTAGGGAGGGCAAGCACATGAATAATCGCCCAAATGGCGGATTTTTCCGTAGTAGTTTTTTGTATATTGTGTTCTTCTTGGCCGCGGTTGGTTTAATTTATTCCATCACGGGTTCCGGTGAAACGGGCACAAAAAATATTACGTCAAGCACGTTTATCAAGCAATTGAACGACAAAGACATCAAAAATGTCACGTTGCAATATGGTAACGGTGTTTACGAAGTAACGGGAACGTACAAAAAAGCGCAAACCGTTGAAAAAGGCAATTCTTGGTTTAGCCAAAAGTCAACTGTGACGCGCTTTCACACCAAGGTGTTAACCAACGATGCCACGCTTAAGCAAATTAGCGCAGCGGCCGCAGCGGCTGGAACGACTTTTTCAGCCAAAGCCGTAAGTAGCTCAGGCGCTTGGTTGAGCATCGCTGCAACTTTGTTGCCAGTCTTGTTAATCGCCGGTTTGTTCTTCTTCATGATGAACCAAGGCGCCCGTCAAGGTGGTCAAGGTGGCATGATGAACTTTGGTAAGTCAAAGGCTAAGCCATCCGATCCATCTGATAACAAAGTACGTTTTTCTGATGTGGCTGGTGCCGAAGAAGAAAAACAAGAATTGGTGGAAGTGGTTGAATTCTTGCGCGACCCAAAGAAGTTCTTAGCGCTGGGCGCCCGTATTCCAAAGGGGGTTTTGCTTGAAGGACCTCCGGGAACCGGTAAAACTTTGTTGGCCAAGTCAGTCGCTGGTGAAGCCGGCGTACCGTTCTACTCAATGTCTGGTTCAGATTTCGTTGAAATGTTTGTCGGTGTTGGGGCTTCGCGTGTACGTGACTTGTTTGAAAATGCGAAGAAAACAGCGCCTGCCATCATCTTTATTGATGAAATTGATGCGGTTGGTCGTCGTCGTGGCACCGGTATGGGTGGTGGAAACGACGAACGTGAACAGACTTTGAACCAAATCTTGATTGAAATGGACGGATTTGAAGGGTCAGAAGGTGTCATTATTTTGGCCTCAACAAACCGAGCTGACGTTTTGGACCCAGCCTTGCTACGTTCTGGTCGTTTTGACCGTAAAATTTTGGTTGACGCACCTGATGTTAAGGGACGTGAAGCGATTTTGAATGTCCACGCCAAAGGCAAGCCATTGGCGAGCGATGTTGATTTGAAGTTGATTGCGCAACAGACTCCCGGCTATGTCGGGGCTGATTTGGAAAACTTGTTGAACGAAGCGGCCTTGTTAGCAGCCCGTCGTGACAAAAAGCAAATCGATGGCGCTGATATCGACGAAGCACAAGACCGTATTTTCCAAGGACCAGCCAAGAAAAACCGGGTGATGTCTGAAAAAGAACGCACAACAGTGGCGTTCCACGAAGCTGGACACGCGTTGGTTGGTTTGGTGCGTAAAGAATCGGAAATTGTCCGCAAAGTCACAATTGTGCCACGTGGCCGCATCGGTGGTTACGCGTTGTCAACGCCACAAGAAGACCGCTTTAATTTGACAGAACCAGAAGTCAAAGAACAATTGGCCGGCATGATGGGTGGCCGCGCGGCGGAAGTCTTCAAGTTCCAAGTCGCCTCAACGGGCGCTTCAAACGACTTCCAAAAGGCGACGCAATTGGCACGCGCCATGATTACGACCTACGGTATGTCTGACAAAATTGGTTTGGTGCACCTGGAAGGTAATGCAAGCGTTGGGTACAACGAAGCAGCTGGCAACGCACCTTACTCTGAACAAACTGCGCAATTGATTGATGGCGAAGTTCGTCGTTTGACGCAAACAGCGTTTGACGAAGCGCTTGAAATCATGAAACAGTATCAAGACAAGTTGGAAGCTTTGGCGCACGCCTTGTTGGAAGTTGAAACGTTGGATGAAAAGCAAATCGCTGACATCTTCAACACCGGTTCATTCCAACGCAAGGGGCAAAATTCAGACGATGATGATTTGGCAAAGCCAGCGTCATTTGAAGAAGCAAAAGCTGCAGCAGAAGAACGTGAAAATCAAGCTCGTCAAAATGACGAAACGGATGAAGCGTAAAAAAACGACCTACGGGTCGTTTTTTTGTTGAATTTTATCTTAAAAAGGGTAAACTAAACGTATCAGCAGATGCTGGGAGTGCAGCTGATCTTGGAGAATTTTAGCACGTTATACACATAACAATGTGAATAAGTCGTCCCAAACGCCTAGTTTATGGGCGTTTTTCTTGTTATAATAAGTTCATGGATTATTTAACAAAAGCAATTTCAGAAGACGGATTTTTCCGCATTTACGCCATGGATGCCAGCGGGTTAGTGAACGCCGCGGCTCATGCGCATGACGCTTCCAAAATGGCGAGCGTGGTTTTGGGGCGTGCTTTGGTCGGCACGCTTTTGACGGCGACGTCGGTTTTAAAAGGCGAAGAACGCATGAACGTGAAAATCAACGGTCGCGGACCGATTGGCAACGTGGTGGTTGAAGCCACGGCACAAGGCGTGGTGCGCGGTTACGTGACCAATGCGCAATTGGCCGACGTGACCAATGACGCGGGGCAACTCGATGTCGCGGCTGCGGTGGGGACTAACGGTACCATGCAAATCACCAAATTTGCGCCGTATTCTTCCCCTTACGTGGGGCAGTTGAATTTGTTGAGTGGTGAAATCGGCGACGAATTCACGTATTATTTGGCAAAATCAGAACAAATTCCAAGCGTGGTGGGCGTCAGCGTGTATGTGAATCCGGACAACAGCTTGTCAGCAGGTGGGTTCTTAATCCAAACGCTGCCGGGCGCAACCGAGGACGCGCTAGATTCTTTGGAAGCCAAAATTGCCGCTTTGCCACCAGTCGCGCCGTTTTTGGCGGATGGGCACACGCCGGCAGATTTGATCGTGGCGTTGTTTGGCAAAGAAGTGAAAGTGTTGGATGTGCAACTGGTTGGTTTGGCGCCCGAACCGACGAAAGAAGCTTACGCCGATATGTTAAAAACGTTGCCAAAAGAAGAAATTCTCGGCATGATTGAAGAAGATCACGGTGCAGAAATCGCTGGTAAATTCTCCGGCAAACGTATTTACTTTACCGAACAAGAACTACGCGATATTTTAGCCGCACAAGAAAAAGCGACCGATTAGGTCGCTTTTTTTAGTTCAAAATATTTGGCAAAGTGCGTTGCGCCATGTTGGCAACCAATGTTTGTTCGCCTTCAACTGTGCGGGAATTTTCGTACATTGTTTGGGCAAAACCGGCGTTGATGCGGGTTTTATTTGCTGCCATGCCAGCTAGCCCAATTTCAACTAAGTCGGCTAATGGCAAATTACCGAGCGCGTCGGTGTTAGATCCCGCTTCCAAATTCGTTTCGGCAACCAATGGTGGCACAAGTTCGACCACGTGCGCGTTGATTTGGCGGAAGTCGAGTTGAGCGCGTAAGGCGTCGGTGAACATGTGCACACCGGCTTTGGTCGCTGAATAAACTGGATGAGACGGCATTGAGAAATAAGATAGGCCAGATGATACGGTGACAATCATACTCTCAGCTTGCTTTGACAAATGCGGCAAGAAGTTTTCGACGGTCAAAATCGTGCCACTCAAGTTGGTCTGGATTTCGGCTAGTAAGTCGGTGGCCTGCAAGTCGGCCGCTAACAAATCGTAGTGGCGCATGATGCCAGCAGAATTAAACAAAATATTCAACTTTGGATACGCCGCCAAAACTTGATCGCGCAACGCCACCAAACTTTCAGGATCACTGACATCCGCCGTGAAGCCAATCAAACCGGGATTTTCTGCCAAGACCTGTTTCATTGTCGCTTCGTTGCGCGCGGTGACAATCACCGTGTTGTCTTTGGCGAGTAAAGCTTTGGCAAAAGCTAGGCCAATTCCGGACGTGCCGCCGGTGATTAAAATTGTGTTATGTGTTAACTCCATGAATTTTTCCTCCGTGGTATACTAAATTATCGATTGAACAAGTTGAGTATACCCCCTTGACGTTACGTCAATGCAAGCGAAAGGAAGAAAAATGTTAACCATTGGCGAATTGGCGCAAATTGTCGGCTTGAGCACGCGGACATTGCGCTTTTATGAAGAAAAAGGTTTGGTTGAACCCGCCAAACGTGATGAGAACGGCAATCGTTTATTTGAAGAACGCCAACAGGATTGGCTTTTATTCGTCAAACATTTGCGCGAAACCGGTTTGAGTGTGGCGCAAGTCAAAGATTTTCGGGATTTGGTGGCTGCTGGACCGACGACAATTCCGCAACGTCGCGCGATTTTGAACCAACAAGCCACGCGCGTTCAAGATGAAATAGCTGCCAAACAAGCGCAACTTAATCACATCAAAATGAAATTAGATCGTTACGACCAAGGTTTTAACTTCTAAAAAAAGCAGCTAGACAGCTGCTTTTTTGTTACGCAATAAGATGAAAGTAATCAACGCACCGATTAAAATGAAACCAGTTGCCGTGTAAATCGCACTTGTCAAACCGTGATCAAAGGCTTTGACAACCAAGTTTTGAATCGTGTGAATGCCGGGCAAGTTTGCCAAAGACGCATTGTGCGTAATGCTGTGACCAGAAAATGCGCCGGCGTTGGTCAACCCGGTTTGCAAGTCAGCGGGTGCTTGATTAGGCCACTTGTCGCTCAATTTTTGGCTGTAAAAATGATTTTGTACCAAACCCAACACCACAATGCCAATCGTCACCCCAAATTGTTGGAACGTCCGGATAATCCCGCTGGCCATACCCATTTCGGCGTGCGGCACATCGCTCAAACCCGCGTCGTTAATCGTTTGGTTGATAATCGCGTTACCAATTCCAATCAAAACCATGGCGATTGCCAATTGGAAACCCGTCACATTTGGCGTAATGAAGTGGGCCATGACTAACAAACCAATCGCCATCAACACAAATGAGCCGCTAATCAAGTAACGTTTGTCAAAACGTTGACCGATTGTGCCGACCACTGGACCAAGGAGCAACGGCCAAATGCTGGCGGCCAATTGCAACATACCCGTGTGTTCTGCAGAATAACCCATGTAATTTTGAATCAAGTTCGTCAAATACACCAAGAACGCAAACCAGCCAGCACCAAGCAAAAATGAGCCGATCGCACTCCCCACAAAATGTGGTTTGGTGAACAAAGCCAAATCCATCATCGGATCAGCCACGCGGCGTTCCCAAAGTAAGAACGCCACCAACAAAACCACGGCTGCGCCTAACCAGCCGGCAACGGCCGGGTTTGTCCAAGCGTAGTGAAGGTGGTTTTCTTTTTGAATTAAACCAAAAATGGCGCTAAACATGATGGCGGCCGTCAACAGCATCCCCAAAAAATCAATACGCTTGCCTGCGCCGTAGTTCGGGGTTTCACTCACGTTAAACCACGTCAAAAGCAAAACGACAATTCCAACCGGTACGTTAATGTAAAAAATCGATGGCCAACCAAAATGTTGCACCAAAATCCCACCGACCAATGGTCCAGAAGACGTTGCTAAACCAATGATTGAGCCGACAATTGCAAAAGCCATCCCACGTTCTTTACCTTGGAAAATGGAAGCGACCAAAGCCATGGCCAAAGTCATAATCCCAGCACCACCAACGGCTTGAATCACACGTGACCAAACCAACATGTCCAAAGTCGTTGATAAACTGTTTAACAATGAACCAATTGTGAAAATAGTCAGCGCTAACATGAAAATCTTTTTGCGCCCGAATAAATCACCCAGTTTTGATTCAAAAAGTAGCAGTGACGCCGATGTCAACGTGTACGCATTGAGTACCCATTGCAAATCAGTGAATTTCACCGCGAATTGTTTTTGCATCGTGGGCAAAGCGACGTTGACAATCATAATGTCCAACAGCGCCATAAACATGCCCAACGAAATGGCGACCAGCGCGTACCAGCGCTTATTTGTGTGTGTCATGTAATTTCTCCTTTTGTTGTGTCACCCAAGTTAATTTTGTTTGTGCAGTCGCAATCAGTAGATCAAGATAAGCCACAACACCCGCAAAGTGCTGGGCAAATTCTGGTTGTGTTTGTTCAAAACCAGTCAGTTCTTCGTGAACATGCGTTAAATTAACCAAATCCTGTTGGACCACAATTTCGAATTCATCTAACAAAGTTTCGCGGGTTTCACCATCCACCGCCCCCAAATTGCGTAACTTGTAGTTGAACCAATCATCGCGTTTGGCATCCGCTTTAACAGGCTGGGTGAGCAGTTCATGAAAATGTGCTTCACCAGCCGCCGTCAAATGCGCGATTTTGGCCCCACGTCCGTCGTGATCGTTGGTTTCGAGCTGAATCCAGTCGTTTTGTTCAAGCTTATCAAGCAAAGGATACAAAATACTATTGGACAACTTGCGCGGCGGTACCAGCGAATTTTCCAAAATATGTTGCAGTAAATAACCCGATTTTGGCCCCGTAAGCAACGTGCCTAAAATAAGCAGTTCATACATAAGCAACCTCCTACCTGTCGTTTCGACATATTAAATAATAGGTCGAAACGACAGGTTTGTCAAGCACAAAAAAAGACGACTTCAGCAAAGTCGTCTTTTGTCGCTGTTCCACCCGGGAGTCGAACCCGGATTGCAAGAACCGGAATCTTGCGTGCTATCCATTACACCAGCGGAACATAACTTAAACAGTATACACTATTTTCGGTCAATTTCAAAGTGGACATCGTCGCCAATTTTAAACGCCACTTGGCCACCTAATAAATTCGTTACGTCCGTTTGAAATGTTGGCAAATTCACCTTCGCAACAGGCACAACTAGAGCAACTTGCACGCCAAATGCTGTGTCGATGACTTGAAAATCATGCTCACGCAACCAAAATTGGAAGCTATCCACAAATTTATAATCGAGGTTTACCGTCACGGCGGTGCGCGTTAAGCGTTCAACCATACCAGCCGCCTGCAAACCGTCTGCCACCGTACCGGCGTAGGCGCGGATTAAACCGCCAGCCCCAAGTTTAATGCCGCCAAAATAACGGGTGACCACCGCAATCACGTCGTGGACCTCGTTGTTTTTGAGCACTTCAAGCATCGGCACGCCAGCAGTTCCGCTCGGTTCGCCGTTATCCGAATAGCGTTGAATAGCGTCGTGATCACCCAGGACATAAGCAAAAACATTGTGGCGGGCTTTGTCGTGTTGTTTGCTGATGCGTTCGATAAATGCCTGAGCGTCTTCCTCGTTTGTGAAACGCGCGAAATTGACGATGAAGCGGGATTTTTTAATTTCTTGTTCCCAAGTAAATGTCTCGGGTTTTAAAGTGAAATAGGCCATGTCCAAAATTTACCATAAAAAAAGACAAACGGCTAGCGCCAACGTCTAATAAAGTATGGAAGCAGAATTATTGTACGGTCGCATGGTTGTGACCCCTAAAATTGAAGGCGAATTAGCAGCAGATAAGCGCCCGCCGTTTGTTGACGGGCGTTGTGTGCGTTGCGGGCAGCGGGATTTGGAGCCTTTGCCTAATGCTGAATTTTATTGTCGGGCGTGTTTGCAGTTGGGGCGCGTGAGTAGTTTGGACTGGGTGTGGTCTTTGCCAGAACCGCACGCTTTTTTGCCGTTACCACCTCATTGGCAAATGAAATGGCACGGGCAATTAACGCCAGCACAAACGCGGGTCAGTAAAGAACTTCTAGATACTTGGCGCACCCGCGAAAAACGTTTGGTATGGGCGGTGACTGGCGCGGGGAAAACCGAAATGTTATTTCCGATGTTAGCTGAAGCGTTGCGCAGTGGGACACGCGTGGCGGTTGTGTCGCCACGAATTGACGTCATCAATGAATTGGCCCCGCGTCTCCAAATGGCGTTTGCAGGCGTTGACATGGTGGTTTTGCATGGTCGAACGGATGACGTTTATCGGTATACGCCTTTTGTTTTGGCGACGGTACACCAGTTGTTACGGTTTTATCAGGCGTTTGATTTGATTGTGGTGGATGAGGTCGATAGTCTTCCTTTGGCGGGTGATCCGATGTTGGCACGGGCGATTGCTAATGCACAACTGCCGCGCGCTGCGGTGGTTTATTTGACGGCGACGCCAACGCGTGCGTTACAAACAGCGGTACAGCGAGGTGTGTTGCCGGTCTCGTACTTACCGCGCCGTTTTCACGGCGCGCCTTTGCCAGAAATCCGGGTTCGGCGAGTGGATTGGCGGGCTCGTTTGCAACAGGGGCGATTGCCGGGTGTGATGAAACGGCAGTTGTTGGATTTTGAACAGCGTCAACAGCGCTTTTTGATTTTTGTGCCGCAGGTGGCTGATTTGCCGGTAGTTCAGGCAGTCTTACAACGCTGTTTTCCGGCGCTGAAAGGAGAGGCGGTGCATGCACGCGACGAACAACGGCAAGAAAAAGTCCAGTTAATGCGTGAGGGAAAAGTCGATTATTTGGTGACGACGACCATTTTAGAACGCGGCGTGACGTTGCCTGGGATTGATGTATTGATTTTTGGGGCCGATGAGGTGGTTTTTAGTGCGCAAGCGTTGATACAAATTGCCGGTCGCGTTGGCCGTAGTGCAGAGCGTCCAACGGGTTTGGTGATGGCATATGTGACGCATGTCACGCTCAATGTGCGTCGGGCGCAACGGGAAATTCGCTGGTTAAATGCGAAAAAGGTGGCGGAATGATTTGTTTGTTGTGTGAGCGTTATCAAGTAAAAAAGTTGAGTTTGTTGGCGTTATTGACGGGGCGGGATGAGCCGGAGGGGTTGTGTTTGGCGTGTGAGCAGCGTTTTGTTTCATTGGTGAATGAGGCCGTTTGTCGCGGTTGTGGTCGCCTTTTTCAAGGGGATGCTTTGTGTGGCGATTGTGTGCGTTGGTCGGAACCGTTGCTGATGAATCGGGCGTTATTTCAATACAACGATGCGCTTAAAGAATTTATGCAGCGTTATAAATTTGAGGGCGATTATCGTTTGCGGGCGGTGTTTTCAGCTCGTTTTGGTGAATTGGTTCAAGCGCAGGGGGCGGATGTGATTGTGCCGATACCGATTTCTGAACATACTGGTTTGACGCGTGGTTTTAATCAAGTTTTGGGTTTGTTGACTGACGTTTCGTGCACATCGTTACTAGCGGTCCAAGCCTTTGACAAACAACAACAAGCTCACGGAGATCGGAAAATGCGGATGACCAAAGTCAATCCGTTCGTGCTGCAAATGACACCTGATTTAACGGGGAAAACGGTTTTGTTAGTCGATGATGTGTACACGACGGGGCGAACTTTGTATCATGCGCGGGCGTTAATCGCGACGTTAAATCCGAAAAATATCAAATCTGTCACTTTAGCGCGTTAATTCTCATTTATTTGACATTGATTTAATATGCAAGCGATTACAAATGTGGTAAAATATAGATACTAAGAAACGGAGGTACACTCATATGTTGAACTACAACGTACGCGGTGAGAACATCGAAGTAACTGAAGCGCTGCGCGATTATGCACAGAAGCGCTTGGACAAGTTGAATCGTTACCTTGAAGGTGACGCGACAGCGAATGTGAACTTGCGGGTTTATCCTCATGATAAATCAAGTAAAGCCGAAGTAACCGTTTTATTGCCAACGATTGTGTTGCGCGCGGAAGATCATCACGATGATCTGTATGAAGCGTTGGATCGCGTGGCCGACAAACTTGAACGTCAGATTCGTAAATACAAGACGCGCATTAACCGTAAGACGCGTGATACAGGATTTAAAGGAATTGTTGATCCGATTGAAGAAGTACCAGCAGAAGTTGAAAGTGACGAGACCACAATCGTCCGTACGAAAAATGTTGATTTGAAGCCGATGAGCGCCGAAGAAGCAGCGTTGCAGATGGATTTGTTGGGGCACACGTTCTTCGTTTATCAAGACGCTGATAGTGATGCAACAAACATTGTTTACAAGCGTCGTGATGGTAAATATGCTTTAATTGAAACGAACTAGTTGGAAAACACCCGTCAGGGTGTTTTTTTGAAGGGGTAAAAGTGCTATACTAAAAAATAGTATTGTGGCGTAAAGTCGCAAAAAGTATTCGGGGTTTTAAGAGAACATGGCTAATCCATTACGTAAGTTGACTGACCCATCTAAGCGTCAGTTGAAAAAATTAAATGCATTTGCGGATCAAGTTGAAGCGCGCGCTGATGAAATGGCGGCTTTGAGCGATGCGGAATTGCAAGCAAAAACACCAGAATTTCAAGCGCGGTTGGCCAATGGTGAAACGCTAAATGACATTCAAGTTGAAGCGTTTGCTGTTGCGCGTGAAGCGGCTAAGCGTGTCCTTGGTTTGTACCCATTCCGTGTCCAAATCATGGGATCGGCTGTTTTGCACGGTGGAAACATCGCCGAAATGCGAACCGGTGAAGGAAAAACTTTGACGGCCACGATGGCGGTTTATTTGAACGCGTTGGCTGGCACGGGTGTGCACGTCGTGACGGTCAACGACTATTTGTCAGCTCGTGACGCGGAACAAATGGGTCAATTGTACAACTGGCTTGGCTTGTCAGTGGGTGTCAATGGTTCAGAAGATTCTGCTGAAGTTAAGCGCGCCGCGTTTGCCGCGGATATCACGTACACGACGAACTTTGCGGTTGGTTTTGATTACTTGCGCGATAACATGGTGACGAATGCTAAAGACCGCGTGATGCGCGGTTTAAACTTTGCCGTTATTGACGAAGTGGATTCAGTTTTGATCGACACGGCGCGGACGCCGTTGATCATTTCTGGGGCTGGCAATGGGATTTCACCTTTGTACTCACGCGCGGATCGTTTTGTGAAAACGTTGCAACGTGACGTCGATTACAAGGTGGATGAAGAAGCCAAAACAGCGATGTTGTTGAACGAAGGAATTAAGAAGGGCGAAATCTTCTTTAACCTCGACAATATTTTTGAACCAGAACATATTGCCGTGACGCACCACATCGACCAAGCTTTGCGCGCCAATTATTCTTATCTACGCGACAAAGACTATGTGGTTCAAAACGGCGAAGTGAAATTGGTTGACCAAGGAACGGGTCGTATTTCTGAAGGAACGCGTTTGTCAGATGGTTTGCATCAAGCGATCGAAGCCAAAGAAGGCGTGGAAATTCAAGAAGAAAACAAGTCAATGGCGCAAATCACGTACCAAAACTTGTTCCGGATGTACAAAAAATTGTCTGGTATGACAGGGACGGCCAAAACGGAAGAAGAAGAATTCCGTGAAATTTACAACATGGAAGTCATCACGATTCCAACGAACAAGCAAATTCAACGTGTGGACCATGAGGATTTGTTGTATCCTTCATTGCGCGCGAAGTTTAACGCAGTTGTTACTTTGATTGAGGAATTGCACGCGGCGGGGCAACCAATTTTGGTAGGAACGGTTTCTGTTGAAACGTCAGAATTGTTGTCTAAGATGCTGCAATCACGTGGTATTGCGCACAACGTTTTGAACGCGAAAAACAACGCCAAAGAAGCCGAAATCATTGCTAACGCCGGTCAACGCGGTGCCGTTACGGTTGCCACAAACATGGCTGGACGTGGAACCGACATCAAGCTTGGACCGGGCGTTGAAGAACTTGGTGGTTTGGCTGTGATCGCAACCGAACGTCACGAATCACGCCGAATCGACAACCAATTGCGTGGTCGTTCTGGTCGTCAAGGTGACAAAGGCTTTTCACAGTTCTTCTTGTCATTGGATGATGATTTGATGGTGCGCTTTGGTGCGGAACGCGTTAAGCAGTTGATGTTGAGCATGAATTTGGACGAAGAAGAATCTGTTATCAAAAACGGTTTCATCACGCGTTCAATTGAATCAGCGCAAAAGCGTGTTGAAGGTAACAACTATGACACGCGTAAAAACGTGTTGCAGTATGATGATGTTGTGCGTCGTCAACGTGAAACGATTTATGAACAACGTGATTTGGTCATTGACGAGCAAGATTCTTTGAAATGGGTTTTGATGCCAATGGTGGAACGCACGATTGGGCGCGTCGTTGATGCGCAAACGACTAGTCAAAAGCCTAGTGAATGGGATTTGATTGCAATTGCTGATTTCGCTGGACACGCTTTGGTGGCTGAAGGCACCGTGACAGCGGATACTTTGGCGGGCAAAAGCCGTGATGAAATCAAAGCTTACTTGTTGGATTTGGCACAACACGTCTACCAAGATAAGCAAGGTCAATTGTACGAACCAGAACAAATGTTGGAATTTGAACGCGTCGTGATTTTGCGCGCGGTTGATCGTCACTGGACAGACCACATTGATTCGCTTGAACGCTTGCGTCAAGGGGTTGGTTTGCGTGGTTATGGTCAATTGAACCCGTTGATTGAATATCAAAATGAAGCGTACCGTAACTTTAACAAGATGGTTGAAGACGTGGAATATGACGCGACACGGACGTTTATGAAAGCGGAAATTCGCCAGAATTTGAACGCATAAAGATTGAAAAATAGGCGAGTGCGCCTATTTTTTGTTAGGAGTAGCAAATGGATTTAGCAGAAGCAAAGCGCCAATTGAGCGATATGCGCGAACAAGTTGGTGGTTTTGAAAAATCGTTGGACTTGGAGGCGTTAGACGCGCAAATTGCCGACAACGAAAACCAAATGAGTGACCCAGATTTTTGGAATGACAACGACAAAGCACAAGTTGTCATTAACGACACGAATGATCTGAAAGGCCGCCGCGACAACTTTTTGAATTTGCAAGCACAACTCAATGATGCTGAAGTGTTGATTGAAATGTTGGCAGAAGAAGATGATGCTGATATGCAAATCGAATTGGAAGAAAGTTTGGCGAGCGCGCAAAAAGACATTGAAGCGTACAACTTGCAACAATTGTTGACGGAACCTTACGATGCCAACAATGCGATTTTGGAAGTGCACCCCGGCGCCGGTGGCACGGAATCGACCGATTGGGGTGGTAATTTGTACCGTATGTACACGCGTTGGGCGGATCAACACGGTTTTTCCGTGGAAGTTTTGGATTATCAAGCGGGTGACGAAGCCGGTATTGACAGTGCCACGATCAAAGTTTCGGGCCACAATGCGTATGGTTTTTTGCGTAGTGAAAAAGGCGTGCACCGCTTTGTCCGGATTTCACCGTTTGATTCGGCGGGACGTCGCCACACGAGTTTCGTTTCAATTGATGTGATGCCTGAATTGGACGATTCAATTGAAGTAGACGTGCGCGATGACGATATCAAAATGGACGTGTTTCGTTCTGGTGGTGCCGGTGGGCAAAACGTCAACAAGGTGTCAACCGGGGTGCGTTTGACCCACACGCCAACGGGAATCGTTGTGTCGTCAACGGTTGAACGGACGCAATACGGTAACCGTGATTACGCGATGCGTTTGTTGAAAGGGAAACTTTACCAATTAGAATTGGAAAAGAAAGAAGCTGAACGTGCTGCTTTGACCGGTGAAAAAATGGAAAACGGTTGGGGATCACAAATCCGTTCCTACGTTTTCCACCCCTATTCTTTGGTCAAAGACCACCGCACTGGCTTTGAAACGGCGCAACCGGATAAAGTAATGGACGGCGACATTGATCCGTTTATCAACGCCTATTTGCAATGGCAATTGGCACAAAAAAATCCGAACTAGTTGCCAAATTAAGCAAGTGGCGTATAATGAAAGTCAATATTAGTCAAAAGGAAACGTGTTGCAGGGTTCGGAACGCTTTAATGTAAGCAATTGTCACGTAAAATCATTGCATGATTTCACGCCACAACAGCTTACATATCGCGTCCCGTTTCGGCCTTAGCCGAAACCACCCTTCCACACTCTGGGTAGCATGGCAGGAAATCTTTCGGATGCAATTGAACATTATTTGAAGCAAATTTTAGCTGAGCAAGCGCAAGTTGAGATTAAGCGGGCCGAAATTGCTGACCGTTTTGCGGTGGTACCCAGTCAAATTAATTACGTGATTAAAACACGCTTTAATTTGCAAAACGGGTATTTTGTTGAAAGCAAACGCGGTGGTGGCGGGTATATTCGCATTGAAAAAGTTGATTTGCTGAGCAACGCCGAAGTTTTACGTGACATTATTCGCCACATCGGCGCAGAAATCAGCTATCGCAACGCCGCGGAAATTATCCAAGCGCTGTTCGATGACGATTTGCTATCACGGCGTGAAGCAGAAATTGCGTTAGCAGCAATTTCAAGTGACACGTTGCAAGTAGCTGATGTCAAAGTCGAAGCGGTGCTGCGCGCCCGGATTTTGGTGGGCATCTTGCATCGTTTGCGCGTGGAACGGTAAGTTGAAGAGGCGACTCTTCGTACATATTTAGGAGGACAAACCATGGAAAATCAATACACCCCAAGTAGTCAAAATGTCCTGCAACTGGCCCAAGAACAGGCCAAGTATTTTAAACATCAAGCCGTCGGTACCGAGCACTTGTTGTTGGCGCTTGCGATTGAAAAAGATGGGATTGCCAATAAAATTTTGGCGCAATTCGGCGTGAACGACGAGGCTGTGCGTGAAGAAATTGAACGCTTTACCGGCTATGGCATGAGTACCAGCGGTCGTGGCGCTTATCTGCCGTATTCACCGAAGGCGGCTGATATTTTGCGTCAAGCCGGCGAAGAATCACAGAATTTAGGTCAAACACGTGTTGGCACAGAACATATTTTGTTAGTTTTGTTGCAAGATGAAAGTATTTTGTCATCGCGGATTTTGTTGGCGTTGGATGTGAATTTGACGGAAATGAAACGTGCAATTTTGCGCAAATTAGGGGTCACGGACATGCGCCGCAACGACGCCAACGGCCAACGCCAAAACGCCCGGCCAACACCAAAAAATGCGGGTGGAACGCCAACGCTTGATGGTTTAGCCCGTGATTTGACGAAAATTGCGCGTGAAAACGGCATGGATCCCGTCGTTGGACGTGATCAAGAAGTTCGGCGCGTCATTCAAATTTTGGCCCGCCGCACAAAAAATAATCCTGTGCTAGTTGGTGAACCAGGTGTCGGGAAAACGGCGATTGCCGAAGGTTTGGCCCAGAAAATTGTCGCCGGCGATGTGCCGGCAGATTTGGCCCAAAAGCGTTTGATGGCGCTTGATATGGGGTCTTTGGTTGCGGGGACGAAGTATCGCGGTGAATTTGAAGACCGTTTGAAGCACATTATTGATGAAATTCACGCCGATGGACAAGTCATCTTGTTTATCGACGAATTACACACGTTGATTGGCGCGGGCGGTGCGGAAGGCGCAATTGATGCGTCGAATTTGCTCAAACCAGCTTTGGCCCGCGGCGAATTGCAAACAATTGGTGCAACCACCTTTGACGAGTACCAAAAGTACATTGAAAGTGACTCAGCGCTGGAACGTCGTTTTGCGTCCGTTACCGTGAACGAACCCAACGAAGCTGATGCAATCGAAATTCTGCGTGGTTTGCGTTCGCGTTACGAGCAACACCATCGCGTCCGGATTGAAGACGACGCACTGGAAGCCGCGGTTAAATTATCAACGCGTTACATTACGGACCGTTTTTTGCCAGATAAGGCCATTGATTTAATGGACGAAGCGGCGGCCAAAGTTCGCTTGGACGACCGGACGGTTTTGAAGCCAACCAAATTACAACAGCAAGAAACCGAATTAGCGGCCATTCGTGCGGCCAAAGAAGCGGCAATCGACAGTCTTGACTTTACCGAAGCCGCGGCTTTGCGCGAACAAGAAATGACGCTACGCCAAAAAATTGCCAAACGCGCCGCCAAAGAAGTCCCAGCTGATCCCAACGACCGCGCGCAATTCACGCTTGCCGTCAACGAGCAAGACATTGCCGAAGTCATCTCACAACAAACCGGCATTCCGTTAACGCAGTTGGAAAAGAAAGAACAAGAGCAACTTGTTAATTTGGAGAAAGTGTTGCAACGCCGCGTCATTGGCCAACGCGATGCGGTTTCTGCGATTGCGCGTTCAATTCGACGGGCGCGTTCTGGTTTGAAAGACCCGAATCGCCCAATTGGCACATTCATGTTCCTTGGACCAACTGGTGTGGGGAAGACCGAGCTTGCCAAAGCCTTGGCCGAAGCGATGTTTGGTAGCGAAGAAAACATGATTCGCGTGGACATGAGCGAGTACCAAGAACGCTGGTCATCTAGTCGGTTGATTGGTTCGGCGCCGGGGTATGTGGGTTACGACGAGGGTGGTCAATTGACCGAACAAGTGCGCAATCACCCTTACTCGGTTGTTTTGTTGGATGAAGTTGAAAAAGCCCACCGCGACATCTTTAACTTGATGTTGCAAGTCTTTGACGACGGTTATTTGACGGATGCGAAGGGGCGAAAAGTGGATTTCCGTAACACGGTGATCATTATGACGTCAAACCTTGGTGCAACACGTTTGCGCGATGAAAAGTCAGTCGGTTTTGGTGCGAGTGATCAATCGAAGAATCCAGACGTTGTCGCCGCCAAAATTCGTGAAACGTTAAAAGAATCGTTCCGACCAGAATTTATCAACCGAATTGATGAAATTGTGATTTTCCAGTCCTTGGACAAAGCCGAATTGCATCAAATCGTGAAGTTGATGAGCAAAGACGTGCTCCAACGTGTCGCCGAACTCGGGATTCAAATCAAAATCACGCCAGCGGCAATTGATGTTGTTGCGAGTGCGGGTTTTGACCCCGAATATGGTGCGCGCCCAATCCGCCGAGCTTTGCAAACGAAGATTGAAGATAAACTTTCAGAAGAATTACTGTTGGGCAACATCACCACTGCGGATGCAGTGACAATTGGTGCCAAAAACGGCGATATTCGTTTGACAATTCAACCACGGACACAAGAAGTTCAAAAAGCTTAGTGAAAACACGCACAAGCGTGGTATACTAGAAATATGCGAACAAGTATCACGGAAGATTCCAAACAATTGATCCTAAACGCGGCCACCGAGTTGTTCTTGCAAAAAGGCTACACGCAAACGTCAACGCGTGAAATTGCCAAAGCACTCGACATGACGCAGCCCGCGCTCTATCACTATTTCAGTGACAAACAAGTGTTGTTTACTGAAGTGATTAAGCAAGTCGGCAGTCAAGTCAACGCCCAACTTAACGCCGTTTTGCAAACGCCGTTTGACACGCCAGCTGACCAGTTAGTGGCGTTGACTTTGGTGATTGTGCGGATGCACCCAAAAGATGTCTTTTCATTGATTCATAGTAGTTTCGCTGATTTAAAACCAGCGTATCAACGGGAATTAGGCATGGTGTTTGGGCGTGATTATGTCGGGCCGATTGCGCAATTTTTTGCCATGACACCTGGTTTGCGCGAGGGCGTGGATGCGCGCGTGGCGAGTTCGTTTTATATGACGAGCTTAACACCGCTGTTTGGTGATTTTCACGCGTTGCATGCCGATAAGTCGGTAGAACAGCGCGCAGCGGAGTTAGTGGATTTGATTTTATATGGATTAGCAAAGCAAGTCGATTAGACTTGCTTTTTTGCTGGGATTTGCCTATAATAGACATACGTATTACTGTGAATAAAAAGGCATTCGGCGATCTATTGTCCGTCAAATACCGTTATATTAAGGCAAACGTCGCAAATTGAAAAACGTGGCGATTGCCTTTTTTGTACCCACGAAGCGGGAAAAAACCGAGAAAATTCGATTTTGTAACCAAATTGTAATACAAACACAGGCAAAAAAAGATGAGGTGAAATTAGGTGGCAGGACATTTAGTAAAATACGGTAAGCACCGTACCCGTCGTTCATACGCGCGCATCAAAGAAGTGTTGGATTTGCCAAACTTGATCGAAGTGCAAGAAGCATCATACCAATGGTTCTTGGACGAAGGTATCAAAGACATGTTCAACGACATCATGCCAATTGATGACTTCCAAGGCAAATTGTCTTTGGAATACGTTGATTACCAATTGATGGAACCAAAGTATTCTGTTGATGAAGCCCGTGAACACGACGCGAACTATGCAGCACCATTGCACATTACGTTGCGCTTGACGAACCGCGAAACCGGTGAAATCAAGTCACAAGATGTGTTCTTTGGTGACTTCCCATTGATGACAGAACAAGGTTCATTTATCATCAACGGGGCTGAACGTGTTATCGTTTCGCAATTAGTACGTTCTCCTGGTGTGTACTTTAACCAAGAAGCCGACAAAAACGGTCGTGCGAACTTTGGTACAACGGTGATTCCTAACCGTGGTGCTTGGTTGGAATACGAAACAGACGCCAAGGGAATTGCCAATGTGCGTATCGATCGCACACGTAAGTTGCCAATGACTGAATTGGTGCGTGCGCTTGGATTCGGTTCAGATTCAGACATTTTGGACATCTTCTCAGATGGCTACGATGCGTTGAATTTGACGATTGAAAAAGACGTGCACAAAGACTTGTCAGACTCACGTGTTGAAGAAGCGTTGAAGGACATCTACGAACGTTTGCGTCCGGGTGAACCTAAGACAGCTGATTCATCTCGTGCTTTGTTGGTTGCGCGTTTCTTCGACCCAAAGCGTTATGATTTGGCACCGGTTGGTCGTTACAAGATTAACAAAAAGTTGTCATTAAAGACGCGTTTGTTGGGAATGACTTTGGCTGAAACTTTAGCTGATCCAGATTCTGGTGAAGTGATTGTTGAAAAAGGCACCAAAGTCGACAAGACAGTCATGCAAAAGTTGGCACCATTCTTGGACCGTGAAGACTTTAAGACGACCACATACACGCCAAGTGGCGATGCGGTTTTGACTGATGAAATCACCTTGCAAACCGTTAAAATTGAATCACCTGAAAACCCAGAAAAGACGTTAGTTTTGATTGGTAACGGCCACATTGACGAATCTGTTCGCAACGTGACACCAGCCGACATTTTGGCAGCCATGAACTACTTCTTGAACTTGGGCGAAGGCATCGGCTCAACGGACGACATTGACCACTTGGGAAACCGTCGTATTCGTTCAGTTGGTGAATTGTTGCAAAACCAATTCCGTATTGGTTTGACACGTATGGAACGTGTTGTGCGCGAACGGATGTCAATTCAAGACGCCGAAACCGTGACACCACAACAATTGATTAACATTCGTCCAGTTGTGGCTTCAGTGAAAGAATTCTTCGGATCATCACAATTGTCACAATTCATGGATCAAACTAACCCATTGGGTGAATTGAACCACAAGCGTCGTTTGTCAGCACTTGGACCTGGTGGATTGACACGTGATCGTGCCGGTTATGAAGTCCGAGACGTTCACTACACGCACTACGGCCGTATCGACCCAATCGAAACGCCGGAAGGTCCTAACATTGGTTTGATTAACTCATTGGCGGCGTATGCGCGCATTAACAAGTATGGTTTTGTGGAAACACCTTACCGTCGTGTTGACTGGGACACGCACAAAGTTACCGACCGAATCGACTATTTGACAGCCGATGAAGAAGATAACTTTATCGTGGCCAACGCCAACTCACCTTTGAACGAAGATGGTAGTTTCGTTAACGAAACTGTTTTGGCTCGTTTTGGTGAAGAAAACATCGAAACACCAATCGAATCAATCGACTACATGGACGTTTCGCCAAAGCAATTGGTTGCGGTGTCAACGGCTGCTATTCCTTTTTTGGAAAACGATGACTCAAACCGTGCTTTGATGGGTGCCAACATGCAAAAGCAAGCGGTGCCTTTGGTTCAACCACACGCACCATTAGTTGGTACGGGAGTTGAATATCGCGCTGCGCACGACACTGGTGTGGCGATGATTGCTAAGGCTGACGGTGAAGTTGAATATGTTGATGGTCGCCAAATTCGCGTGCGTCGCGAAGACGGTCAATTGGACACATACAACTTGATGAAGTTCCGTCGTTCAAACTCTGGTAAGAACTATAACCAAAAGCCAATCGTTAAGGTCGGCGAACATGTTGCCGCTGATGAAATCATCGCTGATGGACCATCAATGGAATTGGGTGAATTAGCTTTGGGACAAAACCCATTGGTTGCCTTTATGACATGGAACGGTTATAACTTCGAAGATGCCATCATCATTAACGAACGTTTGATCCGTGAAGATGTTTATACATCAATTCACATCGAAGAATACGATTCAGAAGCGCGAGACACAAAGCTTGGGCCTGAAGAAATCACCCGTGAAATTCCAAACACAGGTGAAGAACAACTCAAAGACTTGGATGAAAATGGGATTATCCGCATCGGTGCTGAAGTGCACGACGGCGACATTTTGGTTGGTAAAGTGACACCAAAGGGTGTGACGGAATTGTCAGCTGAAGAACGTTTGTTGCACGCCATCTTTGGTGAAAAAGCCCGTGAAGTCCGCGACACAAGTTTGCGCGTGCCGCACGGTGGTGACGGTGTCGTTCAAAACGTTGAAATCTTTAAGCGCGAAAACGGGGATGAATTATCACCTGGTGTGAACATGATGGTTCGTGTTTACATCGCCCAAAAGCGTAAGATTCAAGTCGGTGACAAAATGGCCGGTCGTCACGGAAACAAGGGAACGGTTTCAGTAATCGTGCCAAGTGAAGACATGCCATACATGCCAGATGGAACGCCAGTTGACATTTTGTTGTCACCAATGGGTGTGCCATCTCGTATGAACATCGGTCAAATTTTGGAATTGCACTTGGGAATGGCCGCTCGCGAATTAGGTATCCACGTGGCGTCACCTGTCTTTGACGGGGCAACTGACCACGACATCGAAGATGCTTTGCGCGAAGCTGGTTTGCCAGCTGATGGTAAGTCTGTTTTGTATGACGGACGTACTGGTGAAGCCTTTGACAAGCGTGTTGCCGTAGGTGTGATGCACTACATGAAGTTGGCCCACATGGTTGACGACAAGATGCACGCCCGTTCAATCGGACCTTACTCATTGGTTACGCAACAACCACTTGGTGGTAAAGCGCAATTCGGTGGACAACGTTTCGGTGAAATGGAAGTTTGGGCGCTTGAAGCTTACGGTGCCGCTTACACCTTGCAAGAAATTTTGACTTACAAGTCCGATGACGTTGCTGGTCGTGTCAAAGTCTACGAATCAATCGTTAAGGGTGACCCAATCCCTCGTCCAGGTGTTCCGGAATCATTCCGTGTCTTGGTCAAGGAATTGCAAGCACTTGGATTGGACATGCGTGTCTTGGACCTTGAAGGTGACGAAGTTGAAATGCGTCAAATGGACGAAGATGACTCAATCTTGCCAATGGACGCAATTGAAAAGCTTGCCCTTGAGCACCCAGAATTGGTGGCTGAAGATGTGAAAGCTGAATATAAAGACGGTGCACCCGCAGTATTTGCGGATGGCGAAGAATAAAACAGCGAAAGGTAATTTTAGATGGCAATCGATGTAAACAAGTTCGAATCCATCCAAATCGGACTGGCCTCACCAGATAAGATCCGTTCATGGTCTTATGGTGAAGTGAAAAAGCCAGAAACGATTAACTATCGAACGCTCAAACCTGAAAAAGATGGTTTGTTCGATGAACGGATTTTCGGACCAACAAAAGATTATGAATGTGCCTGTGGTAAGTACAAGCGTATCCGTTACAAAGGAATCGTTTGTGACCGCTGTGGTGTTGAAGTCACATCAGCTAAAGTTCGTCGTGAACGCATGGGTCACATCGAATTGGCTGCGCCTGTAACACACATCTGGTACTTCAAGGGAATTCCATCACGCATGGGATTGGTTTTGGACATGAGCCCTCGCTCATTGGAAGAAATCATTTACTTTGCGTCTTACGTTGTGGTTGAACCTGGTGATGCACCCGTTGAAGCTAAGCAATTGTTGACGGAACGTGAATACCGTCAATTGAAAGCTGAATTCGGTGAATCATTCAAAGCCGGCATGGGAGCTGACGCCATTAAAGGTTTGTTAGCAAACGTTGATTTGGCTGCGGAAGCTGCTGACTTGCGTAAAGAATTGACAGAAGCAACTGGCCAAAAGCGTATCCGTGCGGTACGTCGTTTGGACATCGTTGAAGCCTTCTTGCAATCAGGTAACAAGCCTGAATGGATGGTTATGGACGTTGTGCCAGTTATTCCACCTGACTTGCGCCCAATGGTGCAACTTGAAGGTGGCCGTTTCGCCACTTCCGATTTGAACGACCTTTACCGTCGTGTAATCAACCGTAACAACCGTTTGAAGCGTTTGTTGGATTTGAATGCCCCTGGTATTATTGTCCAAAACGAAAAGCGGATGTTGCAAGAAGCCGTTGACGCTTTGATCGACAACGGTCGTCGTGGTCGCCCAGTTGCAGGTCCAGGAAACCGTCCTTTGAAGTCTCTTTCACACATGTTGAAGGGAAAACAAGGTCGTTTCCGTCAAAACTTGTTGGGTAAGCGTGTCGATTATTCTGGTCGTTCAGTTATCGACGTTGGACCTTTCTTGAAGATGAACCAAATGGGCTTGCCACGTCCAATGGCTTTGGAATTGTTCCGTCCATTCATTATGAAAGAATTGGTTGAACGTAAGTTAGCTGGTAACGTGAAGTCTGCTAAGCGTAAGATTGATCGTCGTGATGACGACGTCATGGACGTTTTGGAAGACGTGGTTAAAGAACACCCAGTGTTGTTGAACCGCGCACCTACCTTGCACCGTTTGGGAATCCAAGCCTTTGAACCAGTTTTGGTTTCAGGTAAGGCGATGCGTTTGCACCCATTGGTTACTGAAGCTTATAACGCCGACTTTGACGGGGATCAAATGGCTATCCACGTGCCTTTGTCAGATGAAGCACAAGCCGAAGCGCGTTTGTTGATGTTGGCCGCTGGTCACATCTTGGCACCTAAGGACGGTAAGCCAATCGTTGCGCCTTCACAAGACATGGTTATCGGTAACTATTACTTGACGACTGAAGAAGCTGGTCGTGAAGGTGAAGGCATGATCTTCTCAAGTTTGGAAGAAGCCCGCATTGCGTACGAAAACAAGTTGGTTCACTACCACACACGTATTGGTATTCAAACGTCTTCATTCCCAGCTGAAAAGCCATTCTCAGCTGATCAACGCGACAAGATTTTGGTAACGTCAGTTGGTAAGTTGTTCTTTAACGAAATTTTGCCAGTTGACTTCCCATTCATCAACGAACCATCAGAAGACAACTTCCAAGGTGTTGATGACAAATTCTTCTTAGCACCAGGTCAAAACTTGAAGGACTACTTGTTGGACACAAAGATTGTGCCACCATTCAAGAAGGGCTTCTTGGCCGACATTGTTGCCGAAGTTTACAAGCGTTACAAAGTGACAGAAACGTCATTGTTGTTGGACCGCATGAAAGACTTGGGTTATGACGAATCAACTAAGTCTGGTGTGACGGTTGGTATGTCTGATGTGCCTGAATTAGCTGAAAAGCCAGCTATTTTGGAAAAGGCGCACGAAGATGTTGCGACAATCACAAAGCAATTCCGTCGTGGTTTGATTACGGATGATGAACGTTACCAACGTGTTACTGAAGTTTGGAACCGCGCCAAAGATGACATTCAAGACAAGTTGATTGCCAGCTTTGACCCAACAAACCCAATCTTTATGATGCAAGATTCTGGTGCGCGTGGTAACATTTCTAACTTCGTGCAATTGGCTGGAATGCGTGGTTTGATGGCTGGTCCGAACGGTAAGATTATCGAATTGCCAGTTACATCTAACTTCCGTGAAGGTTTGACCGTGATGGAAATGTTTATTTCAACTCACGGTGCCCGTAAGGGAATGACCGACACGGCTTTGAAGACAGCCGACTCAGGTTACTTGACGCGTCGTTTGGTTGACGTGGCGCAAGATGTTATCATTCGTGAAGACATTTCTGATACCGACCGCGGTTTGGAAGTTTCAGCAATTGTTGATGGCAACTCAGTCGTTGAACCATTGTACGACCGTATTTTGGGTCGTTATGCGATGAAGTCTGTTTTTGATCCTGAAACAGGCGAAAAGTTGGTTGCTAAGAACCAATTGATGGACGAAGACATTGCTAAGGCTATTGTCAATGCCGGGGTACAAACGGTGACGATCCGTTCTGTCTTTACGTCAACGACAGAACACGGTGTGTCTGTGCTGGATTACGGTCGTAACTTGGCGACTGGGGACATCGTTGAAGTTGGTGAAGCGGTTGGAACAATCGCTGCTCAATCAATCGGTGAACCTGGTACGCAATTGACGATGCGTAACTTCCACACGGGTGGAGTTGCCGGTGGTAACGACATCACGCAAGGTTTGCCTCGTGTCCAAGAAATCATGGAAGCACGTGTACCTAAGGGACGTGCAACAATTTCTGAAGTAACTGGAACCGTTGTGTCCATTGAAGAAAACCCAGCCGAACGTGTTAAAGACGTGACGATTGAAGGTGACACAGATACACGTACGTACACGTTGCCATTGTTGACACGTTTGCGTGTAGGCGAAGGGGATGTCATCCAACGTGGTGAAGCGATTAACGAAGGAACAATTGATCCTAAGGAATTGTTGGCCATTACGGACACATTGACAACTGAAAACTACATGTTGACGGAAATACAAAAGGTTTACCGTTTGCAAGGTATTGAAGTTTCTGACAAGCACATCGAAGTCATGGTTCGCCAAATGCTTCGTAAGGTTCGTGTCATGGATCCAGGTGAAACAAACTTGTTGCCTGGTCAATTGATGGACATCGCTGACTTTAAGCGTGCCAACGAACCAGCTTTGTTTGCCGGTAAAGTGCCAGCTACGGCGCGCCAAGTTTTGCTTGGTATTACCAAGGCTTCCCTTGAAACGAACTCATTCTTGTCTGCCGCATCATTCCAAGAAACAACACGTGTCTTGACAGATGCTGCGATCCGCGGCAAGAACGACCCATTGGTCGGTTTGAAGGAAAACGTTATTATCGGTAAGATTATTCCTGCTGGTACTGGTATGGCTGAATACCGTAAGATTAAGGCTAAGGTGATTGGTGAATTAGTTGAAGCTCCAGTAGAGCAAGACACACCACCAACTTTGGACGAAGTTGCTGAACAATTCTCTGACGGAGAAACAGTGAACGCAACACAAGAATAAACTAGAAAAAGCGCTTGCTAAGGCAAGCGCTTTTTTACTGCCATAAAACCAGACAATACCAACCAAAGCTTAAAAAAGGTAGAAACGCCACACGCGGAGTTTGGCGCCAAAAAAGCCACATCAAAGCCATGCAGCTCGCAATCAACAAACACGGCGCAATAAAACTAAGCGACTGACTCCCAATGAGTAATAATACTGGTAAATCACCGCTCCCCAACCATGAATGGCGAATCGCTAGCCAACTTATCCCGCTCATTAAGCCAATTGCCCACCAATTTTGGCTAGCGGGATGTACAAACCAACTATAAAAAAGTACGGGCCAAATTAAATCACTATGCGCAGTCTGGTTTTCCACATCTTCTAGGCTAATAAAAAACAAAATCACACCAGTTATCCACACCAAAGAAGGTACATCAACACACAACCAGCAAAAAACACTAAATGCACTTGTCCAATAGACTTTCCACATACTTTGTTATACGATAGAGATGTGGAAAAGTCTTTTAAATTCCCGACTTAAAAACACTTGACATTTTCTGTCAGTCTGGTATTATATTGGACGTGCTTTTAGGGAATCAGTTCTGATGCTTGCCATCAACGTGCTGAACTGCTTGATAAAGGCAATTCGCCACAGTTTCCCAGTTAGCATTTTTGTTTAATCACAGAAATGATACACCTGGAACTGTGAACACATCATCAATTATCAAAAGGAGACTGTAGGATGCCTACAATTAACCAATTGGTTCGTAAGCCACGTAAGTCAAACGCGACAAAGTCAAAGTCACCTGCCTTGCAATTCGGCTACAACTCAATGAAGAAGAAGAACACGAACAACTCAGCGCCACAAAAGCGTGGGGTTGCAACTCGTGTGGGAACAATGACACCAAAGAAGCCTAACTCAGCTTTGCGTAAGTACGCGCGTGTGCGTTTGTCAAACTTGTACGAAGTGACAGCTTACATTCCTGGAATTGGCCACAACTTGCAAGAACACTCAGTTGTTTTGATCCGTGGTGGACGTGTTAAGGACTTGCCTGGGGTACGTTACCACATCATTCGTGGTGCGTTGGACACGGCCGGTGTTACTGACCGTAAGACATCACGTTCAAAGTACGGCACAAAGCGTCCTAAGAAGTAAGAAAGGGGAACTGACTCATGCCACGTAAAGGATACACAAAGCGTCAGGAAGTTTTGCCTGACCCAATTTATAACTCAAAGTTGGTCTCACGTTTGATCAACCGTTTGATGTTGGATGGTAAGCGTGGAACGGCTTCTACAATTTTGTATAACGCCTTCGACCGCATCCGCGAAACAACAGGTAACGAACCATTGGAAGTTTTCGAACAAGCCATGGAAAACATCATGCCTGTTTTGGAAGTTAAGGCTCGCCGTGTCGGTGGATCTAACTACCAAGTTCCTATTGAAGTTCGTCCAGAACGTCGTACGACGTTGGGATTGCGTTGGTTGGTATCATACTCACGTTTGCGCAACGAACACACAATGGAAGAACGTTTGGCAAAGGAAATCATGGATGCCGCTAACGAAACTGGTGCATCTGTGAAGAAGCGTGAAGACACGCACAAGATGGCTGAAGCCAACCGTGCGTTTGCTCACTACCGCTGGTAAGCATTTGCCAAATATTCTGTGGAAATTCTTATATCAGAAATTCCCGATATTTGTTACAATATAACTAGAGTTTGTATAGAGTGTTGTGCCCTATACGAACGCAATTAAAAAGCGGCGCAATGGTGTTCGCTTTTTGTTTATAATTGCACAACGATTAAAAATCAGGAGAAATCATTTCATGGCTACACGTGAATATCCATTGGAAAAGACACGTAACATCGGAATCATGGCCCACATCGATGCGGGTAAGACGACGACGACAGAACGTATCTTGTACTACACGGGTAAAGTCCACAAAATTGGTGAAACACACGATGGTGCTTCACAAATGGACTTTATGGAACAAGAAAAGGAACGTGGTATCACCATCCAATCAGCTGCTACAACAGCTGTTTGGCGTGGATTCCACGACCAATTCGAAAAGGCACCTTACCGTGTTAACATCATCGACACACCAGGACACGTTGACTTCACAATCGAAGTTGAACGTTCATTGCGTGTGTTGGACGGTGCTGTTGCCGTTTTGGACGGTGCTGCCGGTGTTGAACCTCAAACAGAAACTGTTTGGCGTCAAGCAACAACATATAACGTTCCCCGTGTTGTTTTCGTTAACAAGATGGACAAGTTGGGTGCTGACTTTGGTATGTCAGTTGACTCAATGGCAGAACGTTTGCAAGTTAACGCTAAGGGAATCCAATGGCCAATCGGTGCCGAAGATGACTTCGAAGGTATCATTGACTTGATCGAAGAAAAAGCTTGGTACCCAACTGCTTCATCAGAACACGGTGAAGAATGGGAAACACGTGAAATTCCAGCCGATTATGTTGACTTGGTTGCTGAAAAGCGCGAAGAATTGATTGATGCGGTTGCTTCAGTCGACGACATCTTGATGGACAAGTACCTTGAAGGTGAAGAAATCACAATTGCTGAATTGAAGGCTGCGATCCGTCGTGCCGTTTTGGCTTTGGAATTCTACCCAGTTATGGCTGGTTCAGCTTATAAAGACAAGGGTGTTCAATTGATGTTGGACGCGGTTGTTGACTACTTGCCTGGACCTTTGGATGTTAAGCCATATGTTGCGACAAACCCAGACACAGACGAAGAAGTTGACTTGATTGCTGATGACTCAAAGCCATTCGCGGCTTTGGCGTTTAAGGTTATGACAGACCCATTCGTTGGTCGTTTGACATTCTTGCGTGTTTACACGGGAACTTTGCAATCAGGTTCTTACGTACAAAACACAACAAAGGGCAAGCGTGAACGTGTTGGTCGTTTGTTGCAAATGCACGCAACAAACCGTACTGAAATCGAAGAAGTCTTCTCAGGTGACATCGCTGCGGCTATTGGTTTGAAGGACACAACAACAGGTGACTCATTGACAGCTGTTGACAACCAATTGATTCTTGAATCAATGGAATTCCCAGAACCAGTTATCCAATTGGCGATCGAACCTAAGACAAAAGCTGACCAAGACAAGATGTCAAACGCTTTGCAAAAGTTGGCTGAAGAAGACCCATCATTCCGTGCTGAAACGAACCCTGAAACAGGTGACACGTTGATCTCTGGAATGGGTGAATTGCACTTGGATATCATCGTTGACCGTATGCGTCGTGAATTCAACGTCGAAGCTAACGTTGGTGCACCTCAAGTTGCTTACCGTGAAGCCTTTACACAAACTGTTTCAACGCGTGGATACTTCAAGCGTCAATCAGGTGGTAAGGGTCAATATGGTGACGTTTGGATTGAATTTACACCTAACGAAGAAGGGGCTGGATTCGAATTCGAAGACGCCATCGTCGGTGGTGTGGTTCCTCGTGAATACATCCCAGCCGTTGAAGCTGGTTTGAAAGACTCATTGAACAACGGTCCTTTGGCAGGCTTCCCATTGGTTGACTTGAAGGCCAAGTTGTACGATGGTTCTTACCACGATGTCGACTCATCTGAAGCTGCCTTTAAGGTTGCTGCTTCATTGGCTTTGCGTGAAGCTGCTAAGGTTGCTGGTGCCGTTATCCTTGAACCAATCATGAAGGTCGACGTTGTTGTGCCATCAGACAACATCGGTGATGTTATGGGACACGTTTCTGCTCGTCGTGGATTCGTTGAAGGTCAAGAAGAACGTAACGGTTCAGTTGCTGTTCAAGCTAAGGTGCCTTTGTCAGAAATGTTCGGTTATGCAACAACTTTGCGTTCATCAACACAAGGTCGTGGAACATTCCAAATGGTCTTTGACCACTACGAAGCTGTTCCTAAGAGTGTTCAAGAAGAAATCATCAAGAAGAACTCTGCTGAATAATATAGCGTGCGTTAGGCTAACAAGTCTATAGCACGTTGCAAAAAGTAGTTATCCTCGGATAACTGCTTTTTTTGTTGCTAAATCAAGGTTAGCGCGTTACACTATTAAAGCATGCTTTTTTCAAAGCTGTGAGGCAAACCATGCGTACTCGTTTCGCACGGAAATTCCGTGACCATTGAATCTTGGCTAGCGAAAGGATCAATGAAAGAACAAAATAGGAAGTGGAGTCGGAGCAAGAGCTAGTAGTTACATGGAGAGCAGAAAATGCAAGAGAAAAAACATAGTGCTTGGTTAATTCCAGGCGTCGTTGCAATGGGGGTCGCATTGCGAATTCCGTTTGTCAGTTTGCCGCCAATTTTGGCGCAAGTTGCTAACGGATTGCACGTTCCAGTTAGTAATTTGGGGATTTTAACAACCTTGCCGTTACTGGCGTTTGCGTTTGTTTCGCCGTTTGCGGCCAATACCGCGCGGCGTTTTGGAATCGAACGCGCCATTGCTTTAATGTTAATCGTGATGGCAGTCGGTTCGCTTTTGCGTGTGGCCGGCGTGTCTTGGTTGTTTATCGGCACGGCTTTGATTGGTGTTGGCGTGGCGCATTTGAATGTGTTGTTGCCGACGGTTTTGGCTACGAACTTTGGCCAAGGTGCGGGTAAGTACACGGCCGGTTATTTATTTGCGATGATGGCAAGTACGGTTGTGGCGCTAGCGGTCGTCGTGCCGATTGTCGATGCCACGAGCTGGCAAATGTGGATTGGCTTGATGACGATTTTGATCGTGGCAGTTTTGGTTATTTGGTTGCCAAACTTGCGCCACAATCATCTATTAGCGCAACGCCATCCTGAAAGTAGTGCTTTAGCGGTGTGGAAAACGCCGAGTGCTTGGTTGTTACTGATTTTTGGTGGTTTGCAATCGCTGTTGTTTTACACGATGTCAGCTTGGTTGCCAACGATGATGACTTCTTATGGCGTTGATGCGGCGGTGGCTGGTTTAGCAGTGTCGTTGCAATCGTTGATTTCATTGCCATTCTCATTTTTGGTGCCAGCAATTGCACCAAAGTTGAATCAAACGATGCGTCAGCGGTGGCTGGTGGCGTTTGGGGCATTGACGTTGGTGGCGTTTGCGATGATGTTTGCGCATACGGATAACGCGGTTTATTGGTTAGTGACCAACGCATTGTTTGGTTTGGCGATTGCGCCAACGTTCCCGTATTTGATGACGTTGTTTGCTTTGAAATCACCATCGCCACAGCATACTGCTGAATTGTCGGGTATGGCACAATCCGGTGGTTATCTGTTAGCGGCGTTTGGGCCGGCGTTGTTTGGCGCGGCGTATGGTTGGACGCATAACTGGGCACCACAAATTATTGTCATGATTATTTTGACAATTGTGATGATTGTGGCTGGTTTTATGGCTGAGAAACACGAAAAAATTTATTTTTAAACGACTAGAAAGTGGCGATTATAGGTAATCGGCACTTTTTTTGTGAGAAAAAGATAGTATTTTCGGAAAATTTCCAGTATGATATAAGCTGTTAATAATAGGAAATGAGGACACTCTATTGGCAGAAAACACGTCAATTATTGCTTTTAACGGGGTTAGTCTTAACTACGGTGAGACGAACGTGCTTAAAAACGTGGACTTGGACATTGAAGCTGGCAAGTTCTACACGCTTTTGGGGCCATCTGGTTCTGGTAAATCAACGATTTTAAATCTTATCGCGGGTCGTTTGACTGCGAGTGAAGGTGACATTTACTTTGAAGGAAAACGCATTAATGACGTACCTGCTAATAAACGCGATAAGGTGAGCACCGTTTTTCAAAATTACGGTTTGTTCCCCAACATGAACGTGTTTGAAAACGTCGCGTTTGGTCCAAATCTAAAAGGTCAAGATAAGACACAAATCAAAAATAAAGTCCGCCAAATGTTGGAATTGGTCAAACTGCAAGATTTTGCTGACCGTGAAATTTCAGAATTGTCTGGTGGGCAACAACAACGTGTCGCGATTGCACGCGCGTTGGCCAATGAACCGGAAGTTTTGTTGCTCGACGAACCTTTGTCAGCGTTGGACTACAAATTGCGTAAGGAAATGCAATACGAATTGCGCGACATTCAACAACGTTTGGGCATCACGTTTGTCTTTGTGACGCACGATCAAGAAGAAGCTTTGGCGATGAGTGACTGGATTTTTGTCATGGACGACGGCAAAATTCAACAATCTGGCACGCCAACGGATATTTATGACGAACCAATTAACCACTTTGTGGCGGACTTTATCGGGGAAGCCAACATTGTTTCAGGGATTATGAAGCAAGATTATTTGGTTCGTTTTGTTGGGAAAGAATTTGAGAACTTGGACGCCGGGATGAATCCTGATGAAAAAGTTGAAGTCGTGATTCGTCCAGAAGATTTGGATATTGTGCCAGCCGAACAAGGTAAGCTCGTCGTGACGATTGACGCGCAAAGTTTCCGGGGTGATTTTTATGAAATCACGGCCGTCGACGAAGATGGTAACGAATGGGCGGTGCAAGCAACCAACGCGGCGATTGTGGGCGAAAAAGTCGGCCTAGACTTTGGTCCAGAAGATATTCACATTATGCGTTTTAACGAATCTGAAGAAGATTTCGATGCGCGTTTGGAAAGTTATGAGGAAGACTAAATGACAAACAAACGCTCACTTTTCTACGCTTTGCCATATACATTGTGGCTGTTGTTGTTTGTGATTGCGCCGGTGGCGTTGTTGTTGTTTTATAGTTTGCGCGACACGAGTGGTCATTTGACGTTGGCGAACTATGTGGAATTTTTTAGTTCCGGTGTTTACTTGCAAATGACGATTAACTCGGTCTGGTATGCGTTTTTGGTAACGCTAGTGACGTTGATTATTAGTTATCCTGTCGCGTATCTACTCACGCAATTGAAACACAAACAATTTTGGTTGTTGTTGGTGATTTTGCCAACGTGGATTAATTTGTTGTTGAAGACGTACGCTTTTATTGGTTTATTATCGCGTGATGGTTCCGTCAATAATTTTCTTGGCTTCTTTGGCATTGTGCCACAACAATTGTTGTTTACAGACGCGGCGTTTTTGCTGGTAGCGGCATACATTGAATTGCCGTTTATGATTATGCCGATTTTTAACGCCTTGAATGAAATCAATCCGAATTTGATTTCGGCGAGTCATGATTTGGGTGCCAACTCATTGCAAACGTTGCGTCGGGTCATCGTGCCTTTGTCAATGAACGGCGTAAAAGCTGGGATTCAAGCGGTCTTTATTCCGAGTTTGAGTTTGTTCATGATTACCCGTTTGATTGGTGGGAACAAAGTCATTACTTTGGGAACGGCCATTGAAGAACATTTCTTGGTGACACAAAACTGGGGAATGGGATCAACCATTGGCGTGATGTTGATTATTGCGATGGGTATCACCATGTTCTTGACTGGTGAACGCAAGAAGGGGGTACGCACACGATGAAACATTTCGGACGTAACTTATTTTTGTGGATCGTTTTTGCTTTGATGTATGCGCCGATTTTGTATTTGGTGTTTTATTCCTTTAACAAAGGCGATTACATGAGCCACTTTAGTGGTTTTTCTTGGCGGCATTACGGTGATATGTTTGCCGATGCCCGTTTGATGCAAATTTTGGTTGATACCTTTATTGTGGCGCTTTTGTCATCTTTGTTGTCAACCATTATTGGGACAATGGGTGCTTTGTTGGTGTATGGCGAACGCAAAAAGTGGTTTAAAGATGGCTTGTTGTCTTTGAATAACGTGTTGTTGGTGTCGCCAGACGTTATTATTGGGGCTAGCTTCTTGATTTTATTCACGGTGCTAGGTATCCAACTTGGCTTTGGTAGTGTCCTTTTGAGCCATATTGCTTTTAGTATTCCGATTGTCGTCTTGATGATTTTGCCGAATTTGCAAGAAATGCCAAATTCATTAGCGGAATCGGCACAAGATTTGGGCGCAAATGGTTGGCAAGTGTTGAGTAAAGTTGTGTTACCGTACACTTGGCCCGGTGTGTTGGCAGGGTTTTTCATGGCGTTGACGTATTCTTTGGATGACTTTGCCGTGACTTTTTTCGTCACAGGGAATGGTTTTTCAACATTGTCCGTGGAAATTTATTCGCGCGCACGTCAGGGAATTGACTTATCAATCAATGCGCTATCAGCTTTGATGTTCTTGTTGTCATTGATTTTGGTCGTGGCGTACTACTTTATTAGTAGCAATAGTAGCCGCAGTAAGAAAAAGGTGGTGGCAAAATGAAGCGATTTGCTTGGTTAACGGCGCTGATTGCGCTGGTTGTCACGGGTTTGTTCTTTGTTAATTTACATTTGACAAAGGAACAAGAACCAGCTGGCAATAGTGGTAGTTCAGCTAAAACGCTGAATATTTATAACTGGGGTGATTACATTGATCCGGCCTTGATTAAGAAGTTTGAAAAACAAACAGGTTATAAAGTGATTTACAACACCTTTGATTCAAACGAAGCGATGTACACGAAGGTCAAACAAGGTGGTACTTCGTATGATTTGGTTGTCCCTTCTGATTATATGGTAGAAAAGATGGCTAACGAAGGTTTGCTCATCAAGTTGGATCACAGTAAATTAACTGGTTTGAAAAACTACGATCCTCGTTTGATGAATTTATCATACGATCCAGGGAATCAATATTCAGTACCGTACTTCTGGGGAACGTTGGGCGTAGTTTACAACGATAAATACATTAAGCCTGGTGAAATTAAAACCTGGAACGATTTGTGGAAACCACAATATAAAAACAGCATTTTCATGTTGGATTCATCTCGTGATACGCTAGCTGTTGGCTTGGCGTCGATTGGTAAATCAGTTAACGCCAAGAGTTTGGGTGATTTGATGGCGGCCAAAGGTAAGTTGGAAGCGCTGTCGCCTAATATCAAAGCGTTGCTAAACGATGAAATCAAAGTCTACATGGCACGCAACGAAGCACCGCTCGCAGTTGATTACTCAGGGGATGCTGCTGAAATGATGGCAGAAAATAGCCATTTACACTACGTTGTGCCTAGCGATGGTGGTAATTTGTGGTTTGATAATATGGCAATTCCAAAAACTGCTAAAAATTTGGCTGGCGCATACGCCTTCATGAATTTCATTAGTAATGCCAAAAATAATGAGCAGAACACGGAATATGTTGGTTATGCCACGCCAAACATGGCCGCGCGTAAGTTGTTACCAAAAGACGTGAGCACAGATAAAGAATGGTATCCAGATAACCAAACGATGTCTCGTTTAGAAGTTTATGATGATTTAGGTCAAAAATGGACGGAAAAATACAGTGATGCCTTCTTAGAATTCAAAATGGCGAAACGTTAAAAATCTTTACAAAAAAGTTCAACAAAACCCTTGCATTGCAAGGGTTTTTCTTGTATTATAGTTAGGTACGCTTTTGGAACAGTAGGGTTCAAAACTTACCGAAAGCCTGGTGTATCAACATTTAGCGATGATGTTTGAGGTTGCGACACGCGCGGCCGCGTTGCCAAGGCGCGCAATTTGCTTCATGCGAAGTCGGTTTTCAAACGGAGTTAGCTGATTTACAAAAAATCAACGGAGGAAATAGAACATGGCACAAAAGAAAATTCGTATTCGCTTGAAAGCTTACGAACACCGTATCTTAGACCAAGCAGCAGCAAAGATTGTTGACTCAGCTAAGCGTACGGGAGCGGAAATCGCTGGTCCGATTCCTTTGCCTACAGAACGCACATTGTACACAATCTTGCGTTCACCACACAAGCACAAGGATTCACGTGAACAATTCGAAATGCGCACACACAAGCGTTTGATCGACATTGTGAACCCAACGGACAAGACAGTTGATGCTTTGCGTAAGTTGGAATTGCCATCAGGTGTGGCAATCGAAATCAAGTTGTAATTTTAGAAGGAGAAACTAGTCATGACTAAAGGTATCTTAGGCCGCAAAGTCGGTATGACTCAGGTTTTCACTGACAAAGGTGAATTGATTGCAGTTACGGCTGTTGAAGTTCAACCTAACGTCGTTTTGCAAGTTAAGACAGCTCAAACAGATGGTTACGATGCTATCCAATTGGGTGTTGAAGACAAGCGCGCCGTTTTGTCAAACAAACCTGAACAAGGTCACGTAGCGAAAGCTAACACGGCCCCTAAGCGCTACGTTCGTGAAATCCGTGATGCGGAAGGCGAATTTAACGCAGGGGACACAATTGATGCAAGCATCTTTGCCACTGGTGAATTTGTTGACGTAACAGGAATCACAAAGGGACATGGTTTCCAAGGGGCTATTAAGAAGCTTGGTCAATCTCGTGGACCTATGGCCCACGGTTCTCGTTACCACCGTCGCCCGGGTTCAATGGGTGCCATCATCAACCGCGTCTTCAAGGGTAAGTTGTTGCCTGGACGCATGGGAAACAACAAGCGCACTGTTCAAAACATTGCCGTTGTTCACGTTGATGTGGAAAACAACTTGTTGTTGTTGAAGGGGAACGTTCCTGGAGCCAACAAGAGCTTTGTCACAATCAAGTCAACAGTTAAGGGTACACCTGCTTCTGATTTGAAGATGGCTGGCGTTTCAGCACAAGCTGACGCAGAATAATTTTAGGAAAGGAGAACAATCAATGACTAAAGTTACTGTATTTAAGCAAGATGGTAGCAAAGCTGCTGACTTGGAATTGAATGACGCGGTGTTTGGTATCGAACCTAACAACGCTGTTGTGACAGACGCCGTTTTGATGCAACGTGCATCAATGCGCCAAGGTACACACGCCGTTAAGAACCGTTCAGCGGTTTCTGGTGGTGGACGTAAGCCTTGGAAGCAAAAGGGAACTGGTCGCGCCCGCGCTGGTTCAACGCGTGCTCCTCAATTCCGTCACGGTGGTGTTGTCTTCGGACCAACGCCTCGCTCATACGCTTACCGTATTAACCGTAAGGCCTACCAATTGGCTTTGCGTTCAGCTTTGAGTCAAAAAGTTGCCGACAACAAGTTGGTAATCGTTGATGGTTTGTCATTTGACGCACCAAAGACAAAGGACTTCAAGCAAGTTTTGGCTAACTTGTCAGTTGACACAAAGACATTGTTGGTTGTCGATGAAGACAACACAAACGCCGTTTTGTCAGCACGTAACTTGAACAACGTTCAAGTTATGACGACAAAGGGTATCAACGTCTTGGATGTTGTCAACGCTGACAAGTTGGTGGTTGTTCAATCATCAATCGAAGAAATCCAAGGAGGTCTTGCCTAATGGATGCACGTGACATTATCCGTCGCCCAATCATCACGGAAGCCTCAATGGCTGGTATCGAAAACAAGATTTACGTTTTCGAAGTTGATGTTCGCGCAACGAAGCCACAAATCAAAAACGCTATCGAATCAATCTTTGATGTGCAAGTATCAAAGTTGAACACAGCAAACGTTCGTGGTAAGAAGAAGCGTCAAGGACGTTACGTTGGTACGACTCGTCGTATCAAGAAGGCAACGGTTACGTTGTCAGCAACGTCAAAAGACATTCAAATCTTCAACGAAGGTTAATTTTCAAACTTAAAAGGCTTATCAAGCTAGCGCGCGGAAAAGCGGTGTGCGATAAGTCAAATTAAATAGGAGAAAAGACATGGCTATTAAAAAGTACAAGCCAACCTCTAACGGTCGTCGTAACATGACGTCTTTGGATTTCGCTGAAATCACAAAGTCAACGCCCGAAAAGAGTTTGTTGGCTAAAAAGTCACGCACTGGAGCTCGTAACAACTCTGGTCGCATGACAGTTCGCCACCACGGTGGTGGACACAAGCAAGCTTACCGTATCATCGACTTTAAGCGGACAAAGGACGACAAGGTTGCAACGGTTAAGGCAATCGAATACGACCCAAACCGTACAGCGAACATCGCTTTGTTGGTTTATGAAGATGGTATCAAGTCATACATCATCGCACCTAAGGGCTTGAAGGTTGGGGACAAGGTGCAATCAGGACCAGACGCCGACATCAAGATTGGTAACGCATTGCCATTATCAAACATTCCTGACGGTACTGTGATTCACAACATCGAATTGAAGCCTGGTAAGGGTGGTCAATTGGTACGTTCAGCTGGGACTTCTGCTCAATTGTTGGGTAAAGAAGGCAAGTACGTTATCGTACGTTTGCAATCTGGTGAAGTTCGTATGATCTTGGCTGTTAACCGTGCGACAGTTGGTGAAGTCGGAAACGAACAACACCAATTGATCAACTGGGGTAAAGCTGGTCGTAACCGTTGGCGTGGTAAGACACCACACGTACGTGGATCAGTTATGAACCCTAACGACCACCCACACGGTGGTGGTGAAGGTAAAGCACCTATCGGACGTCCTTCTCCTATGTCACCATGGGGTAAGAAGACTGCTGGTAAGAAGACTCGTGACAAGAAGAAGAACTCTACAAAGTTCATCGTTCGTGGTCGTAAGAGTAAGTAAGGGAAGGAGATAACTAATGGCTCGTAGTTTGAAAAAGGGACCATTTGCGGACCCACACTTGCTTAAGAAGATTGAAGCTGACAAGGACAACGAAAAGAAGCCAGTGATCAAGACATGGTCACGTCGCTCAACGATTTTCCCTAGCTTCATCGGCTTCACCATCGCAGTTTACGATGGTCGCAAGCACGTTCCAGTATTTGTCCAAGAAGATATGGTTGGTCACAAGTTAGGTGAATTTGTTCCAACACGTACCTTCAAGGGTCACAAGACTGACGATAAGAAGACAAAGAAGAAGTAAGGAGGAAACTTAAAATGGCTGATCAAATCACTTCAGCTCGCGCCACGGCCAAGATGGTCCGTGTTGCACCACGTAAGGTTCGCCTTGTTTTGGACACTGTTCGTGGAAAAGCTGTTAACGAAGCCTTTGCAATTTTGAGTTTCTTGCCTAACACTTCTTCTGAAGATGTTTACAAGGTTTTGAACTCAGCGGTTGCAAACGCTGAAAACAACTTCTCATTAGACCGAGAAGACTTAGTTGTGAAGGAAGCTTTCGCAAACGAAGGACCAACGTTGAAGCGTTTCCGTCCTCGTGCGAAGGGTTCAGCTTCACCAATCAACAAGCGCACAAGCCACATCACAATTGTGGTCGGTGAAAAGGAGGCTAACTAATGGGTCAAAAAATTAACCCTACGGGATTCCGTGTTGGTATCATCCGTGACTGGGACGCTAAATGGTTCGCTGACAAAGCTGATTATACAGCTCAACTTCATGAAGACTTGCGTATTCGTAAGTACGTTGAAGAAAACTTGACTGATGCTGCAGTTGACCGTGTTGAAATCGAACGTTCAACAAAGTCACGCGTTGACGTTTCAATCCACACTGCCAAGCCAGGAATGGTTATTGGTAAGGGTGGTGCGGAAGTTGAAAAAATCCGTACACAATTGACAAAGTTGACAGATAAAGACGAACAAGGTCGCCAAAAGCGCGTGTTCATCAACATCATCGAAATCAAGAAGCCTGACTTGTCAGCACACTTGGTTGGTCAACAAATCGCTCAAGATTTGGAACGCCGTGTTGCCTTCCGTCGTGCAATGCGTGGTGCTATTCAACGTGCCACACGTGCCGGTGCTAAGGGTATCAAGGTAATGGTTTCAGGTCGTTTGAACGGTGCAGATATTGCGCGTATCGAACAATACACTGAAGGTACAGTTCCTTTGCACACTTTGCGTGCAGACATTGACTACTCATGGGACGAAGCTGACACAGCTTACGGTCACTTGGGTATCAAGACATGGATTTACCGTGGTGATGTTTTGCCTACAAAGGCAAAGAAGTAAACAGGAGGGAAGCATACATGTTAGTTCCAAAGCGTGTAAAGTTCCGTCGTCCTCACCGTGGCCACATGCGTGGTGAAGCTAAAGGTGGGAAGACGGTGACGTTTGGTGAATTTGGTTTGCAAGCAACGACTTCAAGCTGGATCACAAACCGTCAAATTGAAGCTGCCCGTATTGCAATGACACGTTATATGAAGCGTGGTGGTAAGGTTTGGATTAAGATCTTCCCTCACAAGTCATACACATCTAAGGGTGTCGGTGTCCGAATGGGTAACGGTAAGGGTTCACCAGATGGTTGGGTAGAACCAGTTAAGCGTGGTAAGGTAATGTTCGAAGTTGCCGGTGTGCCTGAAGATGTTGCGCGTGAAGCGTTGCGTTTGGCACAACACAAGTTGCCTGTCCGTACAAAGATTGTTACACGGGAGGCTGAATAATGGTTAAAGCTATCGAATTAAAAGATTTGACACTTGCTGATTTGAAAGACCGTGAAGCACAATTCAAAGAAGAATTGTTCAACTTGCGTTTCCAATTGGCAACAGGTCAACTTGAAAACACAGCGCGTATCGGTCAAGTTCGCAAGGACATCGCTCGCGTGAAGACGGTTATCCGTCAAACTGAATTGGCGCAAGCCAAGCAATAAAACGAAAGGAAGGCTAAATTATGACTGAAGAACGTAACGCTCGTAAAGTTTACCGTGGACGCGTTGTTTCAGATAAGATGGACAAGACAATCACTGTCGCTGTTGATACTTATGTGAACCACGCCGTTTACGGTAAGCGTGTTCGATACACAAAGAAGTTTAAGGCGCACGATGAAAACAACTCAGCTAAGACTGGTGACATCGTACGTATCATGGAAACTCGTCCAATGTCTGCAACAAAGCACTTCCGTTTAGTTGAAGTTGTTGAAGAAGCTGTAATTCTTTAATTCACTACTAAACATCGTATTTTATTGCTAACAAGGAGGAAGAAACCATGATTCAACAAGAGAGTCGTTTGAAAGTGGCTGACAACTCTGGAGCACGTGAAATCTTGACGATTAAAGTGCTTGGTGGTTCAGGCCGCAAGTTTGCTGGCGTTGGTGACATGATCGTTGCCACAGTTAAGCAAGCAACACCTGGTGGAAACGTTAAGAAGGGTGACGTCGTTAAGGCTGTTATCGTTCGTACCGTTTCAGATGTTCGCCGTAACGATGGTTCATACATCAACTTCGATGACAACGCTGCTGTTATCGTAAAGGCTGACAAGTCACCAGTTGGTACGCGTATCTTTGGTCCTGTCGCACGTGAATTGCGTGACGCGGACTACATGCGTATCGTTTCATTGGCACCAGAAGTGCTCTAATACTGACAAGGAGGAGCCAATCATGTTTGTAAAAACAGGTGATAAGGTTCGCATCATTGCTGGTAAGGACAAGGGTAAGGAAGGCGTTGTTACAAAGACAATCGCTTCTAAGAACCGTGTCGTTGTCGAAGGTGTGAACATTGCTAAGAAGCACCAAAAGCCTTCAAACCAATATCCACAAGGTGGAATTATTGATGTTGAAGCTGCTATTAACGCTTCAAACGTACAATTGCTTGATCCAGAAACAAACCAACCAACACGTGTTGGTTACAAGTTTGTTGACGGCAAGAAGGTACGTTTTGCTAAGAAGTCTGGCGCAACGCTAGCTTAATATTTGAAAGGTGAAATCATTTTCATGGCTAATGCATTAAAAGAAAAATATGTTAATGAAGTTCAACCTGCCTTGATCGAAAAGTTTAACTACTCATCATCAATGCAAACACCAAAGATCGAAAAGATCGTCTTAAACATGGGTGTTGGTGATGCTGTATCAAACTCAAAGAACTTGGATGAAGCGGTTGAAGAATTGAAGTTGATTGCTGGTCAACAACCAGTTATCACAAAAGCAAAGAAGTCAATCGCTGGGTTCCGTTTGCGTGAAGGTATGTCAATTGGTACAAAGGTTACATTGCGTGGAGAACGTATGTACGAATTCTTGGACAAGTTGATCAACATTTCATTGCCACGTGTGCGTGACTTCCGTGGTGTATCTGCAACGGCCTTTGACGGTCGTGGTAACTACACATTGGGTGTCCGCGAACAATTGATTTTCCCAGAAATCGATTATGACCAAGTGAACCGTGTTCGTGGATTGGACATCGTTATCGTAACGACAGCCAACTCTGACGAAGAAGGTCGCGAATTATTGGCTCAATTGGGAATGCCTTTCGTTAAGCCAACGAACTAAGCATTTTCAATTAAAGCGCATTTGATAGTAAAGTACCTCTATTGGACGGACGCGCTTTTAACGAAACGACAGCTTGGCTGACGTTTGGTTAAAAACGTTTCGTTACGAGGCAACTGCTAAGTTTATAAAGGAGAACTTGATACAATGTCAATGACTGATCCAATTGCAGACCTTTTGACACGTATTCGTAACGCCAACATGGTGCACCACGAATCTGTTGAAATTCCTGCATCAAAGATTAAAAAAGACATCGTCGAAATCCTCAAAGCTGAAGGTTTCGTCCGTGATGTTGAATACATTGAAGACGACAAGCAAGGCGTTATCCGCGTCTTCTTGAAGTACGGTGAAGACCGTGCACGCGTCATCACAGGTTTGAAGCGTATCTCAAAGCCAGGTTTGCGTAAGTATGCGAAGGCTGATGCTTTGCCAAAGGTCTTAAACGGCCTTGGTATCGCCATCATCTCAACTTCTGAAGGTGTTATCACTGACAAAGAAGCGCGTCAAAAGCAAATCGGTGGCGAAGTTATCGCTTACGTTTGGTAATTAACCCCGTTAATTGCCTCACGGTAATACATCTTAGATAGGAGACTTACCATGAGTCGTATTGGAAACAAGGTTATCACATTGCCTGCTGACGTTGAAGTTAAGCAAGACGGCAGTGTTGTGACAGTTAAAGGCCCTAAGGGTGAATTGTCACGTGAAATTTCTGACAAGATTTCAATGAGCGTTGAAGGTACAGAAGTATCATTCACACGTTCAGCTGAAGACACAAAGACACGTGCTTTGCACGGTACTACACGTGCCAACGTTGCAAACATGGTTGAAGGTGTTTCAGAAGGATTCAAGAAGACTTTGAAGCTTGTCGGTGTTGGTTACCGTGCTGCAAAGCAAGGTAACAAGCTTGTTTTGAACGTGGGTTACTCACACCCCGTTGAATTTGAAGACCGTGACGGTTTGACAGTTGAAGTTCCTGACAACAACACAGTCATCGTTTCAGGAATTAACAAGCAATTCGTTGGTGACTTTTCAGCCGAAATTCGTGCCGTACGTGCACCTGAACCTTATAAGGGTAAGGGTATTCGATACGAAGGCGAATACGTACGCCGTAAGGAAGGTAAGACAGGTAAGTAATCACTTACATTGTCTTTACCAATTACTGACAAATCCTACACAGCATTTCGCTGTATAATAGAAAAGGAAAGCACAGCTATGATTTCTAAACCAGATAAAAACAAGCTTCGTAAGAAGCGTCACGCCCGTGTGCGTGGAAAGATCTCTGGTACTGCTGCTCGCCCACGCTTGAACGTTTTCCGTTCAAACAAAAGCATCTACGCTCAAGTGATTGATGACGTAGCGGGTGTAACGCTAGCAAGTGCCTCATCACTTGATGCAGCTGTATCAGGTACAAAAGTTGAACAAGCAGTTAAAGTTGGTCAATTGGTAGCGGAAGCTGCTAAGGCTAAGGGTGTCGAAGAAGTTGTCTTCGATCGTGGTGGTTACTTGTACCATGGTCGTATTCAAGCTTTGGCCGAAGCTGCTCGTGAAGCTGGCTTGAAGTTCTAAGAAAGGAGGAATAGAAAAATGGTTGAATTCGTAAATCCTAACTCAGTTGGTGAATTAGAAGAAAACGTCGTTGCCATCAACCGTGTTACAAAGGTTGTCAAGGGTGGTCGTCGCTTGCGTTTCGCAGCGTTGGTTGTCGTTGGTGACAAAAATGGACACGTTGGTTTCGGAACAGGTAAGGCACAAGAAGTGCCTGAAGCTATCCGTAAGGCAATTGAAGACGCTAAGCGTAAGTTGATTGCTGTGCCTACTGTTGGCACAACTATTCCTCACGATGTTCTTGGGGTATTCGGCGGTGGTAAGATCTTGATCAAGCCAGCTGCTGAAGGTTCTGGTGTTGCCGCTGGTGGTGCTGCTCGTTCCGTTATGGAATTGGCTGGTATCGCCGATGTGACTGCAAAGTCATTGGGTTCATCAACACCAGTTAACGCTGTTCGTGCAACGTTTGACGCTTTGACATCTTTGAAAGATGCTGAAACAGTGGCAAGCTTGCGTGGTGTTTCTTTGGAACACTTGGCTGATTAATAAGGAGCGAAAAAATGGCTGATTTGAAAATCACTTTAGTTAAAAGTGCACTTCACCGCAAGCCAAAGCAACGCGCGATCGTTAAGTCTTTGGGCTTGAACCGCGTAAGTAGCTCTGTGGTGAAGCCAAACAACGAATCAATCCGTGGTGAAATTTTCCATATTGCCCACTTGATTGAAGTCGAAGAAGTTAAGTAAACGGACGTAAGTCCTTATTTTACAGGAGGTCCTGAAGATGAACTTGAATGAATTACAACCAGCTGAAGGTTCACGTAGCGTACGTAACCGTGTTGGTCGTGGATCGTCATCAGGTAACGGTAAGACAGCTGGACGTGGTCAAAAGGGTCAAAAGGCTCGTGGCAAAGTCCGTTTGGGCTTCGAAGGTGGTCAAATGCCTTTGTACCGTCGTATTCCAAAGCGTGGATTTACAAACATTTCACGCAAGGAATTCGCTGTTGTCAACTTGGACAAGTTGAACCGTTTTGAAGACGGTCAAGAAATCACGCCTGCTTTGTTGATTGAAAGCGGCGTTGTAAAGAACGCAAAGTCTGGTATCAAGATTCTTGGTGTTGGTCAACTTGAAAAGAAGTTGACTGTTAAGGCACACAAGTTCTCAGCAACTGCAGCCACAGCTATTGAAGCTGCTGGCGGTTCTACTGAGGTGATTTAATGCTAAGCACGTTATTTAATGCATTGAAGGAACATGACATCCGTAAGAAAATGTTGTGGACGTTGGCAATCCTGTTAGTTTACCGGATTGGTGCGCACATTACAGTTCCCGGAGTTGATCCAACTGCACTGACACAAATGGCGAATAACGGTTTGGTCAACATTCTGAACATTTTTTCAGGTGGTGGCTTGTTGAACTTCTCATTGTTTGCAATGGGGGTTTCACCCTACGTTACTGCCCAAATTGTGGTCCAGTTGCTGCAATTAGATATCGTGCCACGCTTTGTTGAATGGAGCAAGCAGGGCGAAGTTGGCCGTCGTAAGTTAAATAACGCGACGCGCTGGCTGACACTCGTGCTTGCTTTTGTTCAATCTGTTGGAATTACGGCTGGGTTTAATTCGTTATCATCGTATGGTTTGGTTACCAATACAACGGGTGTATCAGGATTTATCATCATTGGTTTGGTGATGACGATGGGAACGTTTTTGGCCATGTGGCTGGGTGAAATGATTACGGAAAAAGGTTTGGGAAACGGTGTTTCTATGATTATCTTTGCCGGAATTATCGCGCAAATGCCTAGTGGTTTCTACCAAATTTTCAAGGAAAATATTTTGCAAGCAGATGGCGACTTGGCGAACGGAATTGTCTTTATGGTGGTTCTGGTTGTTGCAACGGTGTTGATTACGGCTGTGGTCACATGGTTCTACTCAGCAACGCGTCGTTTGCAAATGCAATATACACGTTCCGCGGCAGCGTACGGTAATGAAGCGTACTTGCCATTGAAGGTGAACGTTTCCGGCGTTATTCCAGTCATCTTTGCGTCATCATTTATTTCGACGCCGCAAACAATTTTGTTTGCGTTCCAGTCAAAGTATGGTGCGCAAGGTTGGTATCAAACTTTACAACAGATATTTAGTATGACTACCGTGCCTGGTGCGGTATTGTACACGACCTTAATCGTTTTGTTCACTTATTTCTACGCCTTTGTGCAAGTTAACCCTGAAAAATTGTCAGAGAATTTGCAAAAGCAAGGTGCTTACATTGTCGGTGTGCGTCCGGGTGACGCGACTAAGAAATTTGTTTCTGGCTTGTTGCTTCGTTTGAGCTTTGTTGGATCAATTTTCTTGGGTGTCGTTTCCTTGATTCCATTGATTGCAAGTAGCGTCTTTGGATTAAATGAAAAAATCGGTTTGGGTGGAACGAGTTTGCTGATTGCTATCGGGGTTGCTTTGGATTTGCTAAAGCAACTAGATGGTTTGATGCAAAAGCGTAATTATGTTGGTTTTATTCATAAAGAACAATTGAAGTCGAAGGAGACTGTTCATGGCTAAGAATTTGATTTTGTTAGGTTTGCCAGGTGCCGGTAAAGGTACGCAAGCTGATTCAATCATTGCTGATTACAAATTAGCGCACATTAGTACAGGTGATATTTTCCGTGCCAACATGGCAAATAACACTGACTTGGGTCAAAAGGCGAAAGCTTTTATGGACGCAGGAAACTTGGTGCCTGATGAAGTAACCAATGCAATGGTTGCTGACCGTTTGTCTCAACCAGATGTGGCTGATGGCTTCATTTTAGATGGTTACCCACGTAACCTTGAGCAAGCAGCTTTCTTGGACGAATTCTTGGCGTCAGTGAATCAACCAATTTCGGCAACATTGTATTTTGAAGTGGCTGATGACATTTTGCAAGCTCGCTTGCTAAGTCGCGGCCGTGCCGATGATACACCAGAAGTTATTGCCAATCGTTTGGCTGTCAATAAAGCAGCAAACTTGCCTTTGGTAGATTACTATCAAAACGCAGGTGTCTTGCACACAATTGACGGTGACCGACCTGTTGATGATGTCTATGCAGACGTCAAGGTCATTTTAGATCAATTGAGCTAAAAAATCTGCGATTGGCTATTGTAATAAAGTTAAAAATTTGCTAAAATACAATAGGTTAAGCACTTTTTTGCGTTTATGTTGAACTAAAGTGTCACAGGAGGTTAGTGCGTGGCCAACGATGTTATTGAAATTGAAGGTAAGGTAGTTGATACTTTACCAAATGCGATGTTCAAAGTTGAACTCGAAAATGGTGCGGTAATTTTAGCCCACGTTTCAGGTAAGATTCGGAAGAATTTCATCCGTATTTTGCCTGGAGATCGCGTGCGTGTTGAAATGTCACCGTATGACCTGACAAAGGGTCGTATTACGTACCGTTTCATCAAGTAACGACTTGAATAATCCGTTAACCGAATAGGAGGAATAGATTATGAAGGTACGTCCATCAGTAAAGCCTATGTGTGATGCCTGCCGCGTTATTAAGCGTAACGGCCGCACAATGGTCATTTGCTCAGCGAACCCTAAGCACAAGCAACGTGCAGGTAAGTAAGTTTTATACTTACAATGTTGAGTGAATAACATCAAATAAATGCCAAATGGCATTGAGTTGTGAATACAACTATAAAATTGTCTGACTTAACGTTAGAAACAATACTTTAAGGAGGTAAATTGTTATGGCTCGTATTTCAGGTATTGATTTGCCACGTGACAAGCGTATTGTCATTGGCTTGACCTACATCTACGGAATTGGTAACACAACAGCGAAGAAAGTTTTGGCGCAAGCCGGCGTTTCTGAAGATGTTCGTGTGCGCGACTTGTCAGCTGATCAAGAAGATGCTATCCGTGCAACCATCGACCAATTGAACTTGCAATTGGAAGGTGACTTGCGTCGTAAAGTATCTTTGGACATCAAGAGTTTGCAAGAAATCGCGTCTTACCGAGGCATTCGTCACCGTAAGGGCTTGCCCGTTCACGGACAAAACACGAAAAACAACGCGCGTACGCGTAAAGGCCCAGCTAAAGCAATTGCTGGTAAGAAGAAGTAATCACGCAGCCTAGCGTGTTAAAAGCTTTTTCCACTAAAATAAACTATAAAGTATTGAAGGAGGCAGACAGATGGCAGGTCGTACAACGCGTAAGCGTCGTGTGAAGAAGAATATTGAAGCTGGTGTGGCTCACATCCACTCAACATTCAACAACACCATCGTAATGATTACTGACGTCCAAGGTAACGCAGTTGCTTGGTCATCAGCTGGTGCACTTGGTTTCAAGGGAAGCCGTAAGTCAACACCGTTTGCAGCTCAAATGGCTGCTGAAGCCGCTGCAAAGGGCGCAATGGAAATGAACATGCGCACTGTTGAAGTGAGTGTCAAAGGTCCTGGATCTGGTCGTGAATCAGCAATCCGTGCTTTGGCCGCAGCTGGCTTGGAAGTAACATCAATTAAAGATGTTACACCAGTTCCCCACAACGGTTCACGCCCACCAAAGCGTCGTCGTGTGTAATTAGTTTCATTGCTCTTGCTTTGAAAAGAAGGGGTAAGTAACTTACATGATTGAATTTGAAAAGCCAAATATTCATAACATTGAAGAGGACGCCCGCTACGGCAAGTTCGTCGTGGAACCTCTTGAGCGTGGATATGGTACAACGTTAGGAAATTCTTTGCGTCGTACTTTATTGTCTTCGCTTCCGGGTGCAGCTGTAAATACAGTGCAAATTGACGGCGTTGTTCACGAATTTTCAACCGTTGATGGCGTTGCAGAAGACGTGACTCAAATCATTTTGAACCTCAAAAAGGTTGTGTTACGTATTGATTCAGATGAAGAAAAGACTTTGGAAGTTGACGTGCAAGGTCCAGCGACTGTTACAGCTGCTGATTTGCAAGGGGACAACGAAGTTGAAGTTTTGAATTCTGATTTGCATATCGCCACAGTAGCTGCTGGAAAGTCATTACACATGACCGTAACAGCAGTTAAGGGTCGGGGATACGTTTCAGCTGATGAAAACAAGCAACTGCGTGATGACATGCCGATTGGTGTGTTGGCAGTTGATTCAATTTACACACCAATTGAGCGTGTGAACTACCAAGTAGAAAACACGCGTGTTGGTCAACGTGATGATTATGATAAGTTGACGTTGGACGTTTGGACCAATGGTTCAATTACACCTAGTGATGCAGTAAGTTTGGGTGCCAAAATTTTGGCAGAACACTTGAACTTGTTCATGGATATTTCTCCAGTCGCTAGTGAATCAACTGTAATGGTTGACGCAACGGCAACACAAGCTACTGCGCAAGATTCAGCTCCAATTGAAGATTTGGACTTGTCAGTTCGCTCATATAATTGTCTCAAACGGGCCGGTATCAACACTATCGCAGAGTTGACGGATCGCACTGAAGCCGACATGATGAAGGTGCGCAATCTCGGTCGGAAATCACTTGACGAAATCCAAGAAAAGTTGACTGAACTTAGCTTAGGATTCCGCAAGGAAGATTAACACATGTCTTAAAACTACAATAGGAGGATTCACCCATGCCATATCGTAAGCTTGGACGTACGAGCTCACAACGTAAAGCTATGTTGCGTGACTTGACAACAGACTTGTTGATCAACGGTCGCATCAAGACTACTGAAGCTCGTGCCAAAGAAGTTCGCAAAACTGCGGACAAGATGATTACATTGGGTAAGCGTGGTGATTTGGCTGCGCGTCGTAAGGCTGCTGCGTTCGTTCGTAACGAAGTTGCTGATGTCGTTGAAAACGGCGAAGACGTGAAAGTACAATCAGCTTTGCAACACTTGTTTGATGATGTTGCACCACGTTTTGCACAACGTAATGGTGGTTACACACGAATTCTCAAGACTGTCCAACGTCGTGGTGACGCGGCACAAATGGTCATCTTGGAATTGGTTGACTAATCAGCACGATAAAAACAACCCTCGGGTTGTTTTTTTGTTGTTATTTTTTAGAAAATTCCGAATAATTGTCTTTTTAATTTTACAAAACCGTGATTTTTAATATGTTAAAATAGATATATGTTGGTGGAAAACCAACGAAGGAGGAATTATGCAACACCAAAACAAGGAAAATGCCGATGGCATGCAACGCGGTTTAGCAAATCGACATGTTCAACTTATTGCGATTGGTGGAACGATTGGAACGGGTCTATTTTTGGGAGCTGGAACGAGTATTCAGCTAACGGGTCCGTCAATTTTATTGATTTATTTAGTGACTGGCTTATTCATGTTTGCCATGATGCGCGCGATTGGTGAAATGATGTATGCCGATCCGGAGCAACACACGTTTGTGAATTTTATTAACAAATATGTTGGTGTCGGCGCGGGGTGGTTTGCCGGTTGGTCGTATTGGATATCGCTGGTTTTTGTCGGCATGGCGGAAATTACGGCGGTGGCTAACTATGTGAATTTTTGGTTCCCAAACTGGCCGTCTTGGATTGTGCAAATTGTCTTTTTGTTAGTGCTGAGTTTAATCAATCTGATTGCGGTTAAAATTTTTGGTGAAGCAGAATTTTGGTTTGCGATGATTAAAATTGTGGCCATTGTGGCGATGATTGTCACCGGACTATTTATGATTTTTGGCCACTTCCAAACGCCGGGCGGTGGACACGCTGGCTTTGGGAATATTACCAATGGTTTCTCGCTGTTTCCAAACGGTGTTTTGCAGTTTATGATGGCCTTTCAACTGGTATTTTTCGCATTTCAAGGTATGGAATACATTTCTTTGACGGTTTCTGAAACGATGAATCCGCGCGATGTTTTGCCACGTGCGATTAACCAAATTTTATTGCGAATTTTGATTTTCTATATCGGGGCGCTGTTGGTGATCATGGGCATTTATAATTGGCAGTCGTTAGACGCGTCTCGTAGTCCATTTGTGCAAGTTTTCCAATTGGCGGGCATTAACTGGGCTGCTGGTTTGATTAACTTCGTGGTGCTGACGTCAGCAGCCTCTGCGTTAAACTCGGTTTTGTACTCGGCTGGGCGTCAATTATTTGCTTTATCTAAAAAGAGCGATAACACGTTCTTATCGAATTTTGCGCATTTGTCAAAAACTGGCGTGCCGGCGAGTGCTATTTTGTTTACGGCGGGTATTATTTTGATTTCACCGGTGATTAACAGTATTCCGGCGATTAGCAACGCGTTTGAATTTGTCACATCGGCGTCGTCATCGGTGTATGTGGTGATTTATATTTTGGCGATGATTGCGCATTATAATTATCGTCGTTCCCAAGATTTCAAAGCAGATGGCTTTAAAATGCCGTTCTATCGCATTTTAAACCCGATCACGATTATTTTCTTTATCTATGTGTTCATCACGCTCTTTTTGCAACAAAGCACCTTATATGCCGCCATTGGTGGCAGCATTTGGATTATTATTTTCGGTTGGTTAGCTTACCGCAAACAAAAAAACACACTCGATTGAGTGTGTTTTTTTAGTAACTACGTGCCAACAACATGTCAGTCACTTGCAAAAGTTGATTTTGAACAATCCCAGCAGGCAGTTCGGTGATCAAAGTGCGCGTCTTTTGACTATGCTCTTCAATCATGGTTTTCAACTCGTCCAAAGCACCACTGGCCTCGATGTGTGTTTTAACTGTTTGATAGGCGGCTTGATCAAAAGTAGGATTTTGAAGTTGGGTGCTAATGGCTTGGCTATGCGCATTTTGACTTTGGAGCGCCATAATCATTGGGGCAGTGTAAATACCGTTGAAAACGTCTTGATTGGCGGGTTTGCCAAGGACATCTTCTTCACTGACAAAATCCAGGTAATCATCCATGAGCTGGAAAGCAACCCCTAAATGATAACCGATTTGTTCAGCTAGTTGCACCACATTAGCCGTCACGTCGGCAGTTTTTGCACCAAAGTACGTTGCCAGTTGGAATAACGCCGCGGTTTTGCCTTGAATCTGTTCAAAGTAACGCGCCATGGTCATTGCGGTGTCAAACCGATTGGCTTTTTGATGAAGTTCACCAACTAGAATCGTCCGCAAACTGTTAATCGCGGTTGCGTTAATGGTCTGATCACCGACTTCGTTTAACAATTCAAACAACAAAACGAATAGATAATCGCCAGTATAAACCGCGGTGTCTTTGCCAACGGCACTTTGCACACTAGCAACACCACGACGGGCGTCTGAATCGTCGATCACATCATCGTGCACCAAGGTCGCGTAGTGTAACAATTCAACCACGCTGGCGAGTTTGACGGCTTGTTCGGAAATTTCGGCGTCTTTTAATTGACTAAATAACAATGTCAGCGCTGGGCGAACTAATTTGCCAGCGAATAATTGCGCTTCGACGGTTTGTTGGATTTCTGGAAAATCTAGTTGCCAAGTGTCGTGCAATTGCGCAACGACACGCTGCAAAGGGGCTTCTAAGTCGGGAAAGGCATCCCAAATTTTAGGCAATGAAGACATAAACTCACTCTCAAAATCTAATATGTACGTCAGGCCGAAGCCTAACTTTAAAATTACTTGTTCAAGTCGTTGTAAATTGACTTTTGTTGACCGTACCAAGCTGTTCCCAAAGCCTTTTGCAAAGCAGGAACAATCCAGAAGTCCAACCCAAAGTTACGACCAGCACCGTTCAAAAGCGCAAAGCTTGAGAAGATGACCAACCATTGTGAAGCATCCCAGCCGTTTGTAAAGCCAGCGACCAAAGCCAAAACGATTGAAAGCAACGCTGCTGGGAATGTGAATACGCCCAAAATCAAAGCAGCACCAACCACGATTGACAAGAAGCCGTTAACGGCAAACAATGAGTGGAACGTTGTATCGGCCCAACCACCTGTGGCAGCTGAAATCCAGAAGAATCCCAAGAACAATCGTAATGGCAAAGCCCATAACGTGTTACCCAAACGTGAAACCGCACCCTTGAATGGGTTACGCCCGTCAGCTGTGTGGAAGAATTCGTCTGTCAAATAGTGGAAGATTGAGTACAAAGATTGAATTTGCAAGTAGAAGTAAAGGTTAATACCGTGCTTAACCAATGAGGCGAAGAACCCACTGGCAACGATTGGCAAGTTAATAACAGGTACTTGTGAGTCTGTAACTGTGTACCATGAACCAACAGAAACAGCGTAACCGTGGAACTTAGCAACGTCGTCAAACTTTGTTTGCGCGCCACCCTTGATTGAAGAAACGATGTTTAATGCGGCAACTTTGGCTGCATTTTCACCACCTTCAACTGTTTGTGGGATAGCGTGGGCAGGACCAACACCAAACTTTTCTGAAACGTAGTGGTTAATGTCACCAGACACATAAATGTTGTCATAAGCTTCAGTTTCGTTCTTCATAGCTTGCATGAAGTCGTTTGTCACGATACGACCACCACGCGCGGCCATTTCAAAGCCCCAAGGTGCGACAACGTCTTTACCCTTAACACCGGCTGTCCAAATCAACGTGTTCATTGGTTGTGTTGAACCGTCTTTGAATTCGATGTAGTCTTCGTGCACGCCGGAAACCATGGCACCAGTTTGGATGTCAACGCCGTTTTCAGTCATGTACTTGTAAGCTTTGTCAGCCAAATCACGCTTTTCCAACATGTTCAAAATTGTTGGTACGGCTTCAAACATGATGATCTTGATTTCTGATTCGTCCAACTTGTGTTGCTTAGCCAAAACCTTGCGCCATTCGATGAATTCACCAACCAATTCAGTTCCAGTAAATCCTGAACCAACAACACCAATTGTCAACAAAGCTTGACGCTTAGCTGGATCCAATTCAGCTGCACCACGCGCAACAACGTCTTCGATGTGGGCGCGGATTTTCAAAGCTTGTTCCATTGACCACAATTCAAAACCGTGTTCTTTAACACCAGGTGTGCCAAAGTCGTTTGAATCACCACCAACTGAGATGATCAAGTGTTCAAAGTTGATGTCACCAGCAACGTCTGTTTTAACAACGTTGTTTTCTTTGTCAATGTCCAAAACGTTTGCCGTCAACAACTTTACGTTTTTGTCGTGGTTAAACAAAACGCGCAAGTCTTCTTGAACGTGCTTTGGTTCCACGCGGGCCGCTGCCACTTCGTGCAATTCCGTTTGGTATGTGAAATATGAGTGCTTGTCAATCAAGATGATGTTGTAACCTGATGCAGGCTTCAACTTCTTGGCCAAAGTTTTTGTCGCAAAAACTCCTGAAAAACCAGCCCCAACAATGACGATATTCTTTTCAGCCATCGTAAAAATTCTCCTTGTGAAATAGTTACTGTTCTTCGCTCAATGCAACTTCTATTGTACGCCACTTTGTTTGTCTTATCAAATTTTTATCTGGAAAAACTTTGTGAAAAAGTGTCGTATTTTCACAAGTGGGGCTGAAAATACGGATTTTGTTGTGGGTATGAAAAAGTTGTTTGTTTCATGTTAAAATAAATGTTTAGAGAATAAAACGGAGGGCAGCGCGTGGAAGCTTTGTCAGTTCACAATTTAACTTATCGCTATGATGAGCAGGCGCCATATTTGTTTACGGATTTTTCTTTGACGATTGCGCGCGGTGAGCGGGTGGCGATTGTCGGCCATAACGGTTCTGGTAAATCCACGTTAGCCAAGCTTTTTGTTGGTTTATTAGCCGCTGAACAAGGTGAAATTGGGATTTTTGGCGACACGTTGACACCAGAAAATTTGCACCAATTACGCCAAAAAATCGGCATGGTGTTCCAAAATCCGGATAATCAATTTGTCGGTGCGACGGTGGAAGATGATGTGGCGTTTGGTTTGGAAAATCATCGGGTACCACAAGTCGAGATGCAAGCCCGCATTGACGAAGCGCTCGCGACCGTGGGCATGAGTGCTTACAAAAACCGTGAACCGCACACGTTATCCGGCGGACAAAAGCAACGCGTGGCTTTGGCGAGTGTGTTGGCTTTACGGCCTGATGTGATTATTTTGGATGAAGCAACGGCCATGTTGGATCCTTTGGGACGAGCGACAATGATGGATGTGCTGGCGAACTTAAAGCACGCGCAACCGGATTTGACGTTGATTGCCATTACGCATGACATGGACGAAGCGGCTTTGGCGGATCGTGTGATTTTGCTGGACGATGGCGTGGTTTTGGCTGACGGGAAACCGGCTGATGTTTTTGCCCAAGCGGATTTGTTAGTTGAACACGGATTAGAATTACCGTTTGCCGGTGAGTTGCAAGCTGACTTGCGGATTCAGCCGGAACGGCATTTGTTAGAAGGAGAACTGGTGGATTGGCTATTGTCTTTGACCAAGTGAATTTTAGTTATGACGGGCAGGCGCCAGTTTTGCAAGACGTGAATTTGACGTTGGCAAGTGGGCAAGTCACGGCGATTATCGGCCAAACGGGTGCCGGGAAATCAACGTTGATGCAGCACGTCAATGGTTTGTTAAAGCCGACTAGCGGGCAAGTGCGCGTCGAAGATTTTGTGCTGGACGCGCAAACCAAAGAAAAGACGCTGGTTGCTTTGCGCAAGCGTGTGGGCATGGTTTTTCAATTTCCGGAGAATCAATTGTTTGCCAATACGGTTTTGGCCGATGTGATGTATGGCCCGTTGAATTTTGGTTTGGATAAGACGCGGGCGCAACAGGCAGCACAAACGGCTTTGCAGCGCGTTGGTTTGCCTGAACAATATTGGCAAGTGTCGCCATTTGATTTGTCTGGTGGGCAAATGCGTCGGGTGGCGTTAGCCGGTGTTTTGGCGAGTGAACCAGAAATTTTGGTGCTGGATGAACCGGCCGCTGGTTTGGATCCGAAAGGACAAGCTGATTTGCTAGCGATGATTGCAAGTTTGCGGGCGGAAGGCACGACGGTTTTGTTGATTACACACCAAATGGAGCACGTGGTAGCGGTCGCTGATCACGTGGTGGTGATGGGGAGCGGCGCGGTGCAAACGGTCACGACGCCAGAGGTACTTTTCCAACACGATTCAGCGTGGTTTGCACAGTTTGGTTTGGCACTTCCAAAAGCTGGGCGATTTGCGGAATTATTGGCGGCGCGCGGTATGAAATTTGATCGCCGACCACTGACAAAAGCGGCTTTATCGGTGGATTTGAATGCGCGGATTGGCGGTGAGCGTGATGAATAATATTGTGATTGGGCGCTTTGTGCCGGGTGATTCATGGATGCACCGTTTGGATCCCCGGACGAAAATTCTGGCGACATTTGGCTTTATTGTGATTTTATTGTTGGCGCATGGCTGGTTGGCGTATTTGGCTGCGGCGATTTACGTGGGCTTGGCGTTGATTTTGACAAAACAACCGTTGAAGCTTTATTGGGATGGGTTGAAACCGATTTTTTGGTTGTTGTTGTTTACCGTGATTTTACAGGTGTTTTTCACGGGTGGCACACCAGTTTTGTGGCATTGGGGATGGTTGACGGTCACGCAACCCGGCGTGATTAATGCAGCTTACATTGTGTTACGATTTGTGTTAATCATTGTCATGTCAACAATTATGACGTTAACTACGCCACCGACAAGCATTGCCAACGCCTTGGAAGATTTGTTAAAACCGTTAAATGCCGTGAAAGTACCTGTCGCAGAACTGGCGTTGATGCTAGCGATTGCGTTGCGTTTCGTGCCGCTTTTGATGGATGAAACAACGAAAATTATGAATGCGCAAAAGTCGCGTGGCATGAGCTTTTCAACCGGCGGGCCAATCAAACGCGTCAAGGCGATTGTGCCTTTGTTGGTGCCGTTATTTATCGGTGCCTTGCAGCGCGCGTTGGATTTGGCAAATGCGATGGAAGTGCGGGGCTTTGAAGATGCCCAAAATCGTACTAAATATCGTTTGTTAAAGTATGGACGAGCTGATGTCTTGGTGGGCGTGAGTTTGATCGTATTATTCGTGATTATGATTGGTTTAAGTTGGAGGTTTGGCGATGCCACGTTATAAAGCAACCGTTGCCTATGACGGCTCGCAGTTTGCCGGTTTTCAAGTGCAAACGGGGTCAAAAGTGCGTACGGTGCAAGGTGAATTGAACAAAGTGGTCAACACAATGGCCAAAAATCCGACCCCGGCGATCAAAGTGATTGGCGCTTCGCGCACGGATTCAACAGTGCATGCGTTTGGTCAGGTGGTGCATTTTGATTTGCCGTTTGATATTGCAGCTGAAGGTGTGCGCAAAGGTTTGAACACGATGTTGCCGCGGGATTTGGTGGTGCGCTCGGTTGAAATCGTTGATGCAGCGTTTCATGCGCGGTTTGATACGCGGGGCAAACGGTATTTTTACCGGGTTTCAACGGAAGATTTTGTGAATCCGTTTAAGCGTTTGTACACGGGTCATTATCGTTTTCGTTTGGATTTGGCGCGGATTGAAGCGGCGTTACCGGATTTGTTAGGCGAGCATGACTTTGCGAGTTTTGCAGCGGCCGGCAATCAAAGTGAAAGTACCATTCGAACGATTACGCGTGCGGATATGCGCGTTGATGAAGCCGAACAGGAGCTGATTTTTACGTTTGAAGGCAATGCATTTTTGTATAATCAAATTCGAATTATGGTCGGGGTGCTGTTAGAAATTGGCAACGACAGTCGTGATGTGCATGATATTTTGCGTTTATATGAAGTCAAAGACCGCCAACAGGCTCGCTTTACGGCGCCGGGTTCGGGTTTGTATTTGGATGAAATTTATTATTAAGCTGTCAGTGGGCAGTTTTTTTGTTGACTTTAAGTGAATGAACGTTTATTATAAAAATATGCGAAAGATTGATACGCAAAAAATAACGGCGATACACCAAGCTGTTTATGATTTAGTGGCTGAAAATGGCTTGATTAACCTCAGCATGGGAAAAGTTGCCAAGGCTGCGCATGTGAGTCCGGCGACGATTTATATTTATTATGCTGACAAAGAAGATTTATTGTCACAGATGTATAAATCGGTGAAAGATTTGATGGACAATGGATTAGCTGAAGCTTTGGCTGAAGCTGAGACGATGCCTGAAAAATTCCGTGTGGGTCTAAAGCATTTTGCGCACCGTTTTACACAATATCCAAAGCAAGCCACGTTGATGTGGGCATTATTGAACAATCCAAACGAAGTGAGTGCGGAGGCGAATGCCTACAGTCAGCAACGGGCGGAAGTTTTGATGCGTGTCATTAACGAAGCGATGGCGCAGGATTTGTTGGTGACGGATGACTTGACGATTTTGCAAGCGATGACCTTTGGTGCAATGACGGATTATTTGCAAAATGGTGGTCGTGATGTTGATGCGTTGATTGACTTATTAGTCGCACGTCTATTTAAGGCGTAGGCTTTTATTTTTAGCGCGAGAAGAATGAATGTTCATTTATAAAAAGGAGTTAAAAAATGACAGAGAAAAAAGTTGTCTTGATTACGGGTGCTTCAAACGGCATGGGATTTGAAAGCGCGAAATTGTTTGCGCAAAACGGATGGATTGTTTACGCGGGTGCGCGACGTTTGGACAAAATGGCCCCCTTGTTGGCAAACGGCGTGCACACCGTCCAACTGGATGTGACTAATCACGCATCCAACGCGGCTTTTGTGCAAACGGCTTTACAAGAGCAAGGTCGCATTGATGTGCTGATTAACAACGCGGGATATGGCGAATATGGTCCGTTAGAAGAAATTTCACTGGACAATGCACGGGCGCAATTGGAGACGAATTTGTTTGGTGCGGCGGATTTGGCGCAATTAGTTTTGCCAACTATGCGCGCACAAAAAAATGGCCGAATTGTGAATATTTCAAGTATTGGCGGTAACCTTTACACACCGTTAGGTGGTTGGTATCACGTGACAAAATTTGGTTTGAACGTGTGGAGTGATGTGTTAGATGCCGAAGTTGCGCCATTTGGCGTGCGTTCAGTTGTCGTTCAACCCGGTGGGACGGAATCTTCTTGGGGCGAAATTGCCGTTGGCAACGCGCGCAAAAACTTAAAACCAAACTCACCGTATCAACAATTGGTGAACGGTATTGGTGGTGTCTTTGAACGGGCGACTGGCGGTGCAACATCAGCGGATTTGGCCAAAGTCTTTTACAAAGCGGCGACCGATCAGAAACCAAAAATGCGTTACTTTAATGCCTTCGGTGATCGTTTGACGGTGTATGTTGCCCGTAATCATCCAAAAATTTTTAAGTTTATTATTACCCAAGTGACAAAACGGTTAAGCAAATAAAAAAGCGACTCATTGAGTCGCTTTTTTTAGTCTAACTTTTGCACATAAACGGCATTCAACCAACCTAAATCCGCTAAGCGATACCAGACAACGCCTTTGTCAACCAACGTTTCGACCACGCTGACAAAATCACCGTCCAAAACCGAACCGACTGGTAAACCGTAAGGTTCTGCATAGACTTCAGTCGTTTGGCCGGGTAAAAAGTCAATTAGCGCGTTGGGTTGATTGGCTTGTGGTTGCTGGCTGGCAATGAAACCAGCATTTTGAACGTCTTGTGCGTCGTCAAATAACGCGAGTTCGTTTGGTGCATATAAGACCCATTGATCAACGCCGATGCGATACCAGAATTGCCCGCCGGTCGTTACCACGCGCAAATCCGCTTCCCAAAAGGAACCAGCCGCAAGCACGTCGACCACACCAGCATCATTTTGGGCAGCAACATAAACCGGCGTATCTTTTAACGCTTGCAAATACAATTGCACTTGTTGCGCTTGCGCCCAGTGATTTGGCCGGTAGTATAGATGCAAATTTTGGACTTGTTGGCCAAAAATGCCCGCCAAACGGCCGTTACCATTCACAAAAGTGTAATCACTCACCGCCACGGGTGCCACGCTGTAATCGGCACCAAGCGCGCCATCTAAGCGTTGTGGCTCCGCTAACGCCTCATGTGTTGCAATATCTTCAAAATAAACCCAAACGGGCGCAGCTTGATCAGCCATACCGCCGCCTCCAAATTCACAATTTCTTTTACCATCATACAAAAAAAAGCGTGGATAAACCACACTTTTATCAAGGAATTAACCGATGACCGCATTTAAAATCAAGACGATAATCAAACCGGTCACGGCAATCACTGATTCCAACACCGTCCAAATCTTCAACGTCTGTTTCACGTCCAAATCAAAGTATTCTTTGAACATCCAGAAACCAGCATCGTTGACGTGACTGGCAGCCACGGAACCGGCCCCAATCACAAGGACCATCAAAGCCGGATTAACACCAGTTGTTGCCATCAAAGGTTGCACCAAACCAGCGGCAGTCAAAGCCGCCACCGTTGCTGAACCCAAAGCGATGCGCAAAACTACTGCAATCAACCAAGCCAACAACAAAGGTGAAATACTTGAATGCGCAAACAAATCAGAGATTTGAGCAGAAATCCCACCGTCAATCAAAATCTGTTTGAACGCGGCACCACCACCGATAACCAATAGCAACATGGCAATTGATTTCACAGATTCTTCCAACGTGTTCATGATGTCCTTGGTTGACCGCTTCTGGCGCCAACCCATTGACCAAAGTGCGAAAACCAATGAGAAAATCATCGCCGAAACAGGGTTCCCAAACAACATCATCAAAGCGTCCAAACCACTTGGATAATGCGCAACGCCCGCCGCATCAGTCGTTGCGGCAATCGCTTTACCGTTGTTGGTAATAATCGCATAAATCGTTGAAATGGCCATGAAGATAACCGGCAACAACGACGTAAACACCGCCAAACCAAAACTAGGCGTTTCTTTCAAATCAAAAGTTTTAATTTCCCCAAACGCCGTTAATTCGCGCTTGATTTTAAAGGCTTCTGGCGCATAAGCTTTCGCCAATTTAGCAAACAAAGGACCGGCAATAATCAAAGTCGGAATCGCCACGATAATCCCGTAAATCAAAACCGTTCCCGTGTTAGCACCTAACACACCAGCAATTGCCGTAGGGCCCGGGTGCGGTGGCAAAAAGCCGTGCGTCACAGACAAAGCGGCCGCCATTGGAATCCCCAAATAAAGCAACGGCACACCAGCTTCAAGGGCGATGGCAAAGACAATCGGAATCAACAAAACCATCCCAACTTCAAAGAACAAAGCCACGCCGACGATAAATGACGCCACAATAATTGCCCATTGCAAGCGCTTTTTGCCAAACAAATCAATCAACGTGTGCGCAATGCGGTAAGCCCCACCAGCATCAGCCACCAAACGACCAAGCATGGCCCCAAAACCAAAGACGATGGCGAGTTCACCCAAAGAACCACCAATCCCGTTTTGGATGGAAACAGGGATTTGCCCTAATGGCATCCCCAAACCAAGTCCAACGGCCACCGCCGTGATAATCAATGCAACGAAAGTGTTGATTTTGAATTTAATAATCAACGCCAATAACAGCAAGATACCAAGAAACAGTACTAAAAATGCCATGTTCATTCTCCTCAAAAATGCGCTGAGCAAACAGCTCTGTGAAATTAAGTGATACGGTTTGAAACCGCTTACAATAATTAGTGTAACATACAAAATGAAAATTGCAAACGGTTACAGAAAAACACCGCTTCCAAAAAAGCGGTGTTTCATCATTAATTTTCAACTAACGCTGGTGCACTGGCGGCAATCACGATGTTGTCATCAACGAGATCAGCTTGTAAGTCGTGTTGCGTTGGATTTGCCAAATAAAAATCAGCGACTTGATCTTCAATTTGTTCTTGCAAAACCCGGCGCAGCGGACGTGCCCCCATGCTTGGATTATTGCCCAAAGCGACTAATTTTGCTTTGGCCGCGTCACTGACGGCGACGTGCAACTGATTATCAGCAAGCATGTTGTTCATTTCGGCTAACAACAAGTCGACAATTTGCGTCAAATCCGTGGTGTCAAGTGCACGGAATTCTACAATATCATCAAAACGATTCAAAAATTCAGGACGGAAGTAATTCGTCAAACGCTTAATCAAGTCATTGGTTGAAGTGTTTGCACCGCCAAAACCAACGGTTGCAACGCTATCACCAACCCCGGCATTTGAGGTCATGATAATAATTGTGTCTTTGAAAGACACAACGTGTCCTTGCGCATCTGTCAAACGTCCGTCGTCCAAAATTTGTAAGAACAAATTCATGACGTCCGGGTGAGCTTTTTCGATTTCGTCCAACAAAATCAACGCATAAGGATGACGCCGTACTTGTTCAGTCAATTGGCCGGCTTCTTCATAACCGACATAACCAGCCGGCGCACCGATTAACTTGGAAACGGCGTGCTTTTCCATGTATTCACTCATATCAAAGCGAATCATGGCATCGCGCTGACCAAACATTTCAGCCGCCAATTGCTTGGCAGTTTCTGTTTTTCCCACACCAGTGGGACCGACAAATAGGAAAGAACCAATTGGTCGACCGGATTTGGTCAAACCAATGCGGTTACGGCGGACGGCCTTGGCAACTTTTTCAACGGCCGCGTCTTGCCCAATCACATGTTGCTTCAAATCCGCATCCAAATCACGCAATTGCGTGGCTTCGTTGGCTTTTAGTTCGCCGATAGGGATGTTGGTTTTATCTTCGATAATGCGCATGATGTCGGCGTCGGTAACGTGATTATCCGCTTCGTCTAACGTTTGTTGGGCTTCGGCGGCTTCTTTTTGGCGCGTGAGTTGCGTCACTTGGTCGCGCCAATAAGCGGCTTTTTCGTAATCTTGTTTGTCAACGGCTTGTTGTTTCATGGCTTCAGCCGAGTGAATTTTATTTTGTAAAGCTTCTGGATCGACGAACGTTAAGGTTAAGTTCTTGCGTGATCCCGCTTCGTCTAATAAGTCAATGGCTTTGTCCGGCAAAAACCGTTCCGTAATATAGCGATGACTTAAATCAACGGCCGCTTGCAGCGCGTCATCGCTGTATTGGACGTGGTGATAATCTTCATATTTACTGCGAATGCCTTGGAGAATTGTCAAAGTTTCGGCCAAAGTTGGTTCGTTAACTTGGACGGGTTGGAAACGACGTGCGATGGCGCCGTCTTTTTCGATTTTGCGATATTCATTGAGCGTGGTGGCACCGACTAATTGGAATTCACCGCGGGCCAGCGCCGGTTTTAAAATGTTGCCGGCGTCCATGCCGCCTTCGGCATTACCGGCGCCCATAATTTCGTGAATTTCATCAATGAACAAAATCACGTCGTCGCGTTTGGTGACTTCTTGCATCAATTGTTGCATCCGTTGTTCAAATTGTCCGCGCATCGCCGTTCCTTGAACCAACGAGACAACGTCTAAGCGAATAACCGCTTTATTTTGTAGTTTCGCGGGCACTTTTTCAGCAACAATTGCTTGAGCCAAACCTTCGACCACCGCGGTTTTTCCAACCCCGGGTTCACCAATTAAAACGGGATTGTTTTTGGTCCGGCGATTCAAAATTTCAATGGTGCGGGCCACTTCGCTATCACGGCCGATGACGGGATCGAGTTTGCCTTGGCGCGCTAATTCGGTCATATCCACACCGAATTCGCCAAGTAAAGATTGCTGATTTTGTTTGTTTTGCTTCGCGTTGCCGGCTTGCTGGCGTTGCATTTCGCCGTTCATTGCGCGAAAAATATCTTCAATATTATTAAATCCAAAGGGATCTTGATTTGCCATTGTTTTGTCCTCCTGACCAATTTTGACCTTTGCTAAATTATAAAACCCTTGCAACAAAAACGCAAACAATTGACACATAAGTTCGGTATAATAAAAGAAATGATGAACAAGAGAGGTGGATATCATGAACAAAGGGTTAACAATCGGCTTAAGTATCATCGGGATTTTGGCAATTGGTGGGGGAACAGCGGCCTATCTCGTCAATCAAGATCAGCAACCAAAAGTCGCCGTTTCAAGTAGTACAACTACGAAAAAATCAAGTCAAAGTACGACAACGTCATCAACGTCAAGCTCGCAAAGTAGCGCGACATCTAGCAGCGCTTCATCACAAAGTACGTCAAGTGCTGCGTCATCAACTGAAGTTACAGACTCATCGTCTTCAAATGATAGCGTGGATCAAGTGAACGGCGAAACAATTACACCTGCCATGATTGCGGCAGCCCGTGAAAAACTCACGCAAGCCGGTTATCAAGCAGGGGCGTTTACCGATACGGATATCAAAAAAATGATTAAGCAATCGGCAGCTCAACACGTGGATGTGGATGTCATTGCACAACAATGGGTAGGTCAATAACATGCCGGATTTTTATGCACAATTGGAAGCTTTGCGTGGGGATGAACTAGCTGAATTTGAAGTGACGCCAGAAACGTTTGCGGCGTTCCATAAAGTTTGGGCCAATTACGGTTACCAAAACGCGATTGTGGGCACCGCTCAACAAGGTGGCCGCGTCATTTATCGCAAAGCTAAATAAAACATGTTACGCGTTACACGGTCTTTTTCAACAAATTACTTGTTTTTTTGAAAGCGTTTTAATATAATATTTGCAGAACGTTATTTACAACGATATAAAAGGAGCTTATTGAACATGTCAGTATCAAAAGAATTTCACATTGTAGCCGAAACAGGTATCCACGCACGCCCAGCAACTTTGTTGGTGCAAGCTGCTTCAAAGTTTGCTTCAGACGTAACTTTGTCATTTAACGGCAAAGACGTTAACTTGAAGTCAATCATGGGTGTTATGTCATTGGGTGTTGGTCAAGGTGCTGACGTAACAATCACAACATCAGGTGATGACGAAGAAGCTGCTTTGGCTGCTATCACAGATGCAATGAACGCAGAAGGATTGGCTGAATAAAAATGGCTGAAACATTCAAAGGAATTGCGGCAAGTAACGGAATCGCAATCGCTAAAGCGTATTTGCTGGTTGACCCAGACTTGTCCTTTGAACAACAAACAATTGATGATGTCGCAGCAGAACAAGCCCGTGTTGACGCGGCTTTTTCTGCATCTAGCGATGATTTGACAAAAATCAAAGAAAAGGCTGCCCAAAACTTGGGTGAAACCGAAGCGCAAGTGTTTGAAGCGCATTTGATGGTTTTGGCTGACCCTGAATTGACAGGGGCAATCAAGCAAAACATTGCCGACAACAAAGTGAACGCTGAACAAGCGGTCAAAGACGTGACAGACATGTACATTGGTATGTTTGAAGCGATGACAGATAACGCGTACATGCAAGAACGCGCGGCTGACATTCGCGACGTGACCAAGCGCATCATGTCACACTTGTTGAACGTGGCTTTGCCAAACCCAGCTTTGATTGACGAAGAAGTTGTGTTGATCGCACGCGATTTGACACCTTCTGACACGGCGCAATTGGACCGTCAATTTGTTAAAGGAATTTTGACAGATGTTGGGGGCCGTACAGCGCACTCAGCAATCATGGCGCGTACTTTGGAAATCCCAGCAGTCGTTGGAACAAACAAAGCAACGCAAATTCCAGCGGGCACAACAGTGATTGTTGATGGTTTGACCGGAGACTTCATCATTGATCCTTCTGCTGACCAAATTGCTGAATACCAAGCAGCAGGTGACAAATATTTGGCTGAACGTGCCGAATGGGCTAAGTTGAAAGACGAAGCGTCAGTTTCTGCCGACGGTAAAGAATTTGTCATCGGTGCTAACATTGGTGCGCCAAAGGACATGCCTGGTGTCTTGGAAAACGGTGCCGAAGGGGTTGGTTTGTACCGGACTGAATTCTTGTACATGGAATCAGACCACTTGCCAACCGAAGATGAACAATTTGAAAGCTACAAGACAGTGCTTGAACAAATGAACGGCAAGCCTGTGACAGTGCGGACAATGGACATCGGTGGTGACAAAGAATTGTCATACTGGAAGTTGCCTAAGGAAGAAAATCCATTCTTGGGATACCGTGCAATCCGTATTTCATTGGATCAACAAGATATCTTCCGGACGCAATTGCGTGCTTTGTTGCGTGCTTCTGCTTACGGTAACTTGTGGATTATGTTCCCAATGATTGCTACGCTTGGTGAATTCCGCCAAGCCAAGGCCATTTACACGGAAGAACGTGAAAAGTTGGCTGGTGAAGGCGTTGACATGGGTGAAGTGAAGTTGGGAATCATGATTGAAATCCCAGCAGCTGCCATGATTGCAGATAAGTTTGCTAAGGAAGTGGACTTCTTCTCAATCGGAACCAACGATTTGATTGGTTACACAATGGCTGCTGATCGTGGAAACGACAAGTTGGCTTACTTGTACCAACCTTACAACCCGGCTATCTTGCGTTTGATTAACAACGTGATTGACGCTGCCCACGCCGAAGGCAAATTTGCTGCGATGTGTGGTGAAATGGCCGGTGATCCTGTGGCTTTGCCAATCTTGTTGGGCATGGGCTTGGATGAATTCTCAATGTCTGCGCCATCAATTTTGCAAGCACGTTCATTGATGAAGAAGTTGTCAACTGCTGATATGGCCGAATTGGCTAAGAAGGCGTTGGACGCTGAAACAAACGATGAAGTGAAGGCATTAGTTGAATCAACTGTGAATGCTTAATTATACAAAAAGTCGCTTTTGAAGCGGCTTTTTTTGTGTGCGATTGGGTCTAGGACATGTGCTATAATATTTAATAAGTATGACTAAAGGGGGAAGCCAATGAATATCGGCTTATTTACGGATACTTATTTCCCACAAGTAAGTGGGGTTGCAACATCCATCAAAACTTTACGTGATGAATTGACAGCGCAAGGGCATGCCGTCTACATCTTTACCACGACTGATCCAAAAGTGGCCAAGCAAAGCGATGAACCGGGGATTTATCGCTTTCCAAGTATTTCTTATGTTGGCTTTAAAGATCGGCGTTTGGCGTATCGCGGTTGGGTGCAAGCAGTTCAAATCGCAAAAGAATTAGACTTAGATATTATTCACACGCAAACTGAATTTTCCTTAGGCTTGCTGGGTAAAATCGTGGCGCGGCGGTTGCGCATTCCAGTTGTGCACACGTATCACACGATGTACCAAGATTATTTGCATTATGTGGCCAACGGCAAACTATTAACGCCGGGTAGCGTGCGCGTGTTGATTCGACAGTATTTGAAAAACGTGCAAGCCGTGGTGGCACCATCGGCCAAAGTGGAAGAAGTGCTCGCCAGCTATGAGGTGCCCGCACCGATTTTGGTTATTCCAACGGGCGTGCCGGTGCCTGAGCGTAAAGTCGACGGTTCAGCCGTGCGCGCAGCGCTCGGTTTTGCCGAAGGCCAACCAATGGTTTTGTCGCTCGGTCGTTTAGCATTTGAAAAAAATGTCGAAACGACGTTGACGGCGTTTGTGGATGTGCTGGATGCGCGTCCTGATGCGCGCTTGATTATTGTGGGTGATGGACCGGCGCGCAGTAGTTTAGAAGATCACGCCGATGCGCTGGGCATTATGGATGCGGTGACGTTTACGGGAATGGTGAATCATGATGATGTGCCAGCTTACTTTGCGGCGGCGGATGTGTTTGTGAGTTCATCGGATTCTGAGACGCAAGGGATTACTTTTGTCGAAGCAATGGCGGCCAACCGGCCGTTTGTGGCGTTGCCATCGCCGTTCTTGGTGGATTTGGTGACGGATGAGGCGATTGGGGTTTTAGCGCTTGATTATGACGAATTTGTCGAAGGCATTTTGGGTTATTTTGACCGTGAAAATTCTGATGATGATGCGCGTATTCGGCGTGCAGCTTTAACAAATGTGGATGCAGTGACGTTTGGTCAAAAAATTATCGCACTTTATACAGAAGTGTTGGCGAATTATCAAGCCACTGCAAATGATGAGGATGAGGACTTAAACGAAGACGAAGCAGGCTATGCAAATCGCTTGCTGCGCAATCCGTTTAGGAGGAAATGATGCTGAAAGTAACCATGTTTTCATCAGCGGAAACCGTGCCAGGTCAAGGGGTTGGCTCGGCGTATCGTGAATTGGTGAATTTATTACAACAAAAATTTAGTCAAAAAATTACTTTGACGTTTAACAAATTAACCAAGGCGGATATCAGCCATTATCACACGATTGATTTTTGGTTTTATCTCAATACTTTTTTGCCTGGTCGGGGACGAAAGATTGGGTATGTGCATTTTTTGCCGGAAACATTTGATGGGTCGATTAAGCTAAAATGGCCGATTAAGCCGATTTTTTATTGGTATGTGATGGCTTTTTACAAGCGCATGGATCATCTCGTGGTCGTCAATCCCACGTTTATTGATAAATTAGTGGCTAACGGCGTGAAGCGCGAACGCGTCACGTACATTCCAAATTTTGTGAGCAAAACACAATTTTATGAATTAGCACCGGCTGAAAAGGCTGATTTGCGGGCGCAATTTGAGATTGATCCGCAAGCATTTGTGATTTTAGGCGTGGGTCAAATTCAAGAACGCAAGGGCATTTTTGATTTTATCGAACTGGCCAAAGCCAACCCGCAATGGCAATTTGTCTGGGTGGGTGGTTTTTCATTTGGTAGTATCACGGCGGGCTATGACGCATTGAAGAAAGTTTTGGCGAATCCGCCGGCGAATTTGAAGTTTCCGGGAATTGTTGATCGAGCTTTGATGAACGGTTATTACAACGTTGCGGATGTTTTTTTGTTGCCAAGCTACAATGAATTATTCCCGATGTCGGCTTTGGAAGCGTTTAGTACCGGTACACCAACGGTTTTGCGGGATTTGGATTTGTATCAAGCGATTATTGACGGTTATTATTTGCCGGCGGCAGATCGTGATGATATGCAAGTCCAATTAGAACGTTTGGCAGAAGATGAAGCGTTGCGTACAACGTTACATGATGCGGCTTTGCAGGCGTCAGAACGTTATTCAGCCAACTATGTTGCTGGCATTTGGGATGAATTTTATCACGACCAAGCAGGTCGATAATAGCAAAGTTGGTGCAGTGGGGGCGGATTGGCACCAGCACAGGGGATGATGATATGAAGCGATTAACTTGGCAAAATAAGGTGTCAGTTGGCGTGATTACCGTGCTAACGATTGTCACTTTGGTGATTTTGCATAATGAATTGAAAGGTCATACCAAAGGTTTAGAGATTGCGCTACGCAATTTGAATGGTTGGTGGCTGTTAGGCGGCGTTGGTTTGATGCTTTTGTCGTTTGTTTTTGAAGCACTGGTGACCAAAGTATTGTTAGGACGTTTGGGCAAACAACATCGCTGGTGGGTATTTTTGCGTGTGCCGTTGATGAATGCGTTGGGCAGTGGTGTGACGCCGTTTGCAACTGGTGGCCAACCCGCGCAGTTGTTGGCTTTGAACAAAACAGGGGTTGATACGGGGCGTGCCATGTCTGTTTTGTTGATGAAATTTTTGATTTTTCAAGTGACGATTGTGATTGCTTTTGCGAGTGTGTTTTTGGTTGGTGAGCATTATGTTGCGCAAAATGTGAATGGTCAGTTTGCCACGCTAGTGCCGTTTGCGGTGCTGATTCACGCGGTGGTGATCGGTGGGATTTTGTTGTTTATGTACTGGCCGGCGTTGTCGCATCGTTTGTTAGACATGATCACGCCGTTGGTGCGGTTTGCTTTACCCAATCATTTGGCCAATCGCTGGCTTGCAATCGGCAAAGAAAAGATTGATAATTTTCATGAAGAATCGCGTTTGATGGTTGGGCAAGGGCAGCATGTGGTTGCGGCGACTTTTTGGACGGTGCTGCAATTGGCGGCGTATTATGCCATCCCGTATTTTGTGATTCGGGCCTTTGGTTATGCGCATGTTAATCTTGGTTTAATCTTGATTATGCACATTATGATTGTTATGGTCATTTCGTTGTTCCCAATTCCGGGTGGCGTTGGGGGCGCAGAATTAAGTTTTCAATTGCTCTTTTCACCGTTTGTGGCGAATAGTGCCACGCTGGTTTTGGTGATTTTGTTTTGGCGATTGATTACGTATTATTTAGGGGTGTTTGCAGGACTGATTGCCAGTTTATGGCCGGTCAAACGCACCGATATCGACGCACAATAGTGTTTTGAAGAAAGAAAGGTGAGCAATGGAGATGGCAACAACTGCATTTACAAATGACTTGCCACACATTTTGGCGCGCTTGTATGCGATGACGCAGGCAAGCGATAGTGTTGTGCAGACGCGCCGGTTTGATGCGTTTGGCATTGAAGCGGTCAAAGTCGATTACAATCAAGCAACGCAAATTTGGACCTTACACGAACGGCGGCAAAGTCGCAGTTTTGCGTTTGATGATTTAGATTTAGTGGCGATTGAAATTTACGATGTACTGCATGATTTGAAATTAACTTTTTAAGGGGCGAATTGATGAAAAATACCACCGTAACGATGGTGAAACAAATGAGTCAACGCTTTGCGCGGAGTTGGGATAGTCAACCATTGGTTTGGTTTTTTATCATCAATATCGTGCTTGTTTGGCTAAAAACGTATGTCAATTACCATTTGAATTTCCGTTTGGGCGTTGAAGGACCAGTACAAAGCTTTTTGTTGGTGCTTAATCCGATTCCAACGGCGATCATTTTGCTGGGAATCGCGTTGTATTTCCGGGGGGCGTTGGCTAACTGGTTGTTGGTTTTGTTGAACTTGATTCAATCTTTGTGGTTGTTTGCCAACATTTTGTATTACCGTGAATTCTCGGATTTCTTGTCGATGGGCATTATCGGGTCGGGGAGTTCAACCGGTGAAAATTTGGGCAAATCAATTGCAGCGATTATTCACTGGAGTGATTTCTTGGTGTTTGTCGACATCGTCATTTTGGTGATTTTGTTGCTGTTCAAGCAATTGGCAAGCGACAAACGCGGTGTGCAAAAGCGCTTTGCGGTGTTGACGAGTTTGTTTGGGATTGGGTTGATGTTGGCCGATTTCGGGATTGCTTCCGTGGATCGCTCGGGTTTGCTGACGCGGACATTTGATAATAACTACATTGTCAAATATCTGGGTTTGAATGAATACGCCGCTTTTAACGCGTTTCAAACACACCAGCAAACACAAAGTCGCGCCCAAGCAACGGCTGGTGATTTGAAAAAAGTCCAAGCATTTGTAAAGAAAAATCAAGTGCCGGTGAACGTGGACTACTACGGTAGCCAAAAAAACAAGAACGTGATCATCATTCACTTGGAATCTTTCCAGCAATTTTTGATTGATTATAAAGTTGATGGCAAAGAAGTCACGCCGAATTTGAACAAATTCTTCCATAATCAAAACACGTTGAGTTTTGATAATTTCTATAACCAAGTCGGTCAAGGGAAAACATCTGACGCGGAAATTATGCAAGAAAATTCCTTGTATGGTTTGCCAACTGGTTCGGCAATGACCAAATACGGCACGAGCAACACGTTTGATGCTTTGCCAACGTTGTTAGATAACCGCGGGTACACGACGGCTGCGTTCCACGGGGATGTTGGTAGTTTCTGGAACCGTGACAACACGTACAAGTCGTGGGGTTATGATTATTACTTCTCGAAAAACTATTATCCTTTGGCCCAAGAAAAGGATAATTCCGTGGGTTATGGTTTGAAAGATAAGCTCTTCTTGCCGTCTGTCGCTAGTTATTTGGAGCAATTACCACAACCGTTTTATAGTAAAATTATCACGGTGACGAACCACTATCCTTACACCTTGGACAAACAAAACATTGACTTCCCGGCGACAACAACGGGTGACAAGACGGTCGATGGTTATGTGCAAACTGCGCATTATTTGGATGAGGCCTTTGGGCAATTCTTAGATTGGTTGAAGAAATCTGGTTTGTACAACAATAGTATGATCGTGCTGTACGGCGATCACTACGGTATTTCTGATAACCACCAAGCTGCTATTGGCGAATTGTTGAACAAATCAGACATCACGAATTATGATTTGGCGCAATTCCAAAAAGTGCCATTTATGATTCACGGCACTGGTTTGAAGGGCGGCGTTGATCACACTTACGGTGGTGAAATCGACATGATGCCAACTTTGATGGACGTGTTGGGGATGCCAACCACTGGTCTAACCATGTTTGGTCAAGACTTGTTATCAAAGAATTACAACGGCATCGTGCCTTTGCGTAACGGAGATTGGATTACGCCAAGCTACATCAAGTACGGCAACCAGTATTTCAACACGAAAACAGGCGCAGAAGTTGATAAAAAAGACGCCACGTTAGTGCCATTTGCCAAGAAAACACAGACGTATGTGGATTCGGTTTTGGATGAATCTGACAAAGTCGTGACCGGTGATTTGCTGCGCTTTGATAAAACATTGGCGGCAGAAAAGAAGTCCGACAATGATCGGAGCTATAAAGTCTCTGACGGTAAGGCCTTGCTAAAGAAAATGCAAACGGCTAACCCATCTAGTCTATTAGTCAAAAATCACGGCAAATCAACTTTGAATTTGTACAAAAATGATGCCCCAGAATTAAAAGACAAATAAAAAAAGCGAACCGTTCGGTTCGCTTTTTGCGTGGTTAAAATTAAGCCCATTCGCCGCCACGGAAAACGGGTACGACGGTGCCGTCTTGCAAGACGCCGTCGATGTCCATGTCAGCAGAACCGACCATGAAGTCTTCGTGAACGTTTGAAATGTTCCAACCACGTTTGGCCAAATCTTCAGCTGGTTCGGTCTTGCCGCCCTTAATGTTAGAGGCGTAAGCCGCACCAATTGCCAAGTGATCAGAGGCATTTTCATCAAATAATGTGTTGTAGAACAAAACGCCACCTTGTGAAATTGGTGATGAATGTGGCACCAATGACACTTCACCAAGTGAGTGTGAACCTTCATCTGTTTCGATGATTTTGTTCAACACATCCAAGCCCTTGGTAGCTGTTGCGTTGACGATTTTGCCATCAACGAAGTCTAATTCGATGTCTGTAATAACATTTCCTTGGTAAGACAATGGCAAAGTCGCAGCCACGTGACCGTTGATATTGCGGTTGTCAGGAGACGTGAAGACTTCTTCGGTTGGCATGTTAGGAATGAAAATATTGCCCGCTGCATCAACAGAATAAGCTGCTTCCCAAACGTGTCCTTCGGCTAATCCGATGGTGAAGTCAGATTTAGCGGACTTGTAACGCAATTCTTTAAAGTTTTGGTCGTTCAACCATGAAGCTTTCGCGTTCAAAACTTGAATGTGTTCTTCCCAAGCCGCGATCGCATCACTTTGACCATCAACGCGTACGTCTTTTAGGATTTCGTCCCACAAACGTTCGACGGCGTCTTGTCCCGTTAATTCTGGGAAGACTTTTTCGGCCCAAGCTTGACCGGCTGCTGCAACCACCAACCATGAAATGGCGTCTTTCATCGTGGCTTCACGCACCATCTTCAACGCAGATTGTTGCGCGCGCGTTGCTAATGTCAAACGGTCAGCATCGACTTCGGCCAAACCGTCTGGATCGGCTGAAATCAAACTAATACGAGAAGCGTGTTTGTTAACGATTAAGTCGTTCCACTTGTCGATTGTGTATTGTGGTACCGTTGACAAAACCTCTTCAGCGGCGTTGTTGTAAGTTTCTTTGGCTGTTTCTTGGTCACTCCATTCAACCAAAACCTGGGCTGCGCCGGCTTTGTAGGCTTCGCGCACGATTTTGCGTGCGATGTAGGCTTCTTCAACGGCGGCGTACAAAATAATTGTTTGGCCAGGTTGGACGTTGACACCTTTTTTAATAATGAGTTCGGCATATTGGTCGAGCTTTGTGTTAAGTGTTGCATTTACCATGCGGTTTTTTCCTCCAAAAATAAGAACTAAAATTAGTTTAGCACGCGTTGATGAGAAAAGATAGCGTTTACTTAATGAAGGTCTCATTTTGGCCTTGGTCGTTTAAAAGTCAAGGTTTTTCCTGTATAATAAAAAGCATGGAAGACAAGTTATTAGAGCAAAAATCAGCAAACTTTACGAATCATTGGCTGCTACGTGGGGCAACGTGGGCAGTCGTGCTTTTGGGTGTGGCTGCAACGTTTACGTTGTGGGTTTTTTCAGCGACCGATTCCAAAGCTGAAGTCACACAAAAACAATTAGCAGCCGTGCCAACTGGCTTTGATGTGCAAGGTGTGTCTTTGTCACAAAACAACGGTTTCATTGATTTTGCTAATTTAGCCGATAATGATATTCAATTTGCTTATTTTCGCTCAACGACGGGCAATGACTTTTTGGACGATGCTTATTTGGAAAATGTGAAGCGCGCGCATGAAGACGGCTTGCAAACTGGGGCGTTGTTGGTATTTGATAACACCGTGAATGGCAACACACAGGCGGCTTATTTTATCAATCAAGTGGGTGACAACATTGGGCAATTGCCGATTATGATTGCTGTGGGCGATGATCAGATTAGTGAAGACGCGGACAAAGATATTTTGGCAAACTTGATTTCGTCATTGAGTTGGCACTACGGTCGTGACGTGATGATTGCTGCTACGCCAAAAATTCAAAAAGCCTTATCAGATCGCGTCAAAAACACAAAATACTGGCTGCTGGCGAATAATTTAACGGATAAAAACAGCCGGAACGCCTTTATCCAATACGAAGAAAATCACATTATCGGTACGGGCATGCGCCAAATTGTCATGCCAACAAGTGTCTTTAACGGTACAACTGCACAGTGGCAAAAGCTACTTAATGCCCAGAAATGAGGACAGACATGACATTAAAATTAGGAATTATCGGAACAAACTGGATCACGGCACAATTTGTTGACGCCGCTCATCAAACGGGTGAATACCGTTTGGTGACGGTTTATTCGCGCACACATGAAAAAGGCGAAGCGTTTGTGAGTGAATTAGACGCGGCGTTGACCGAAGCGGGCGTTAATGTGGTTACGAGTTTGGCGGATTTGTGGGCGGACATTGATGTCGTTTACATCGCTTCGCCGAACGCGTTGCACTTTGAACAAGCTCGTGATGCGATCGCTCACGGCGTGCATGTTATTGTTGAAAAGCCGTCTGTCAGCAACGTGGCGGAATTTGCGGCTTTGCAAGAACTCTTAGCTGCACATCCTGATATCAAATTCTTTGAAGCCGCGCGCCACATTCACCAAGAAAACTTCAAAATTTTGCAAGCCAATGTCGAAGAATTACCAACAGTCCAAGGCGCAACGTTTGTTTATCAGAAATATTCATCGCGCTTTGATGATTATTTGGCCGGTAAAGAACCAAATGTGTTGACGCGTGAATTTAGCGCTGGGGCTTTGTATGACTTGGGCGTTTACCCGGTTTATGCGGCGTTGGCGCTGTTTGGTAAGCCACTTGCAGTCCAATATTTGCCAACTTTGTTAACAAATGGCGCTGACGGACGCGGTACGGCCAACTTGATTTATGATGGCTTTGGCGTAACGCTGATTTTTGGTAAGAGTGCGAATTCTTATTTGCGCAGTGAAGTTTACGGTTACAAAACCACGTTGAGCGTGGACAACATCGCTGAATTGGGCGATGTGTGGTTGCAAGATGGCAGCGGCGCCGTTGAAGAAATTGGGGCGGCCGTCCCAGCCAATCCGATGGTAGCTGAAGCACAAGTATTTGCTGATATTTTGGCGGATCCAGTGGGCAAACACGAAGATTATTTGGCCTTGTTGCGCTTGGCCCGGGCGGTGAACGAAACGTTGTTTGACTTGCGTCAATCAGCGGGCATTGTGTTCCCAGCAGACGAGGAGACGGTATGACCGACACATTAAATGCTGTTTTGGCAGCGAAATTCAACGCAACATTTGACGCGCCAACACCAATCCAAACGGCGGTTTGGGAGCGTTTGTCAACCGGCGAATCTATTTTTGGTTTAGCACCGACCGGAAGCGGGAAAACACTGGCTTTCGTGTTGCCGTTGTTAAGCCAAATTGAAGGCACGGGCACACAAGTTTTGATTGTGGCGCCTAGTCAAGAATTGGCCGCGCAAACGACGCAAGTTGCGCGTGAATGGGCGAATTTGGTAGACGTGAAAGTCACGAGTTTGATTGGCGGGGCCAATGGTCGCCGGCAAACGGATACATTACGCAAAACCAAACCAGCTATTGTCGTGGGCACGGTGGGACGAATTTTGACGATGCTGGATAGTGGCGCGTTGAAGTTGGACCAATTGCGTAGTTTGGTGATTGATGAAGCCGACGCTTTGTTACATGAAGAACGCGATGCAGAATGGCGCGCGTTGAGCAGCTATGTGCCGCGTGGCACGCAAGTCGCCCTATTTTCGGCCACTGACGGGGTGGATTTGGCGAAAGTCCAACAGTTATTTGGCCAAAGTACGACACCAATTAGCGTTGGTCAAGATGCACCAAAGCAAATTACGCACGAATATCAATTCGCCGATGAGCGCGGCAAAGCTAAGATTCTCGCTCAAATCGCGCGCAAACAACGCGCGCTTGTGTTCTTCAATCAAGTGAGCACGTTGACGAATATGGAAGCCACGTTGCGCCATAATCATGTGCCGGTGGCGAGTTTAGGCAGTAATGATCGCCGCCAAATTCAACGCGCGGATGCGCTAGCTAGTTTTCGAAAAGGCGACGTTAAGTTACTTTTGGTGACGGACGTGGCCGCGCGTGGATTGGATATTGTGGATTTGCCAATGGTCATTAACGCGCAAATTCCGCGTGAACGTAAAACCTACGTGCACCGCGCAGGCCGAACTGGTCGGATGGGTAAAACTGGTGTGGTTTTGAATTTAGGTAATGATCATGACTTGCGTGATGTGAAGCGTTTGTTAGGCGATGATGTGGCATTGGTGAAGGCGAATTTGGCACCGGAAAAACCAGTTGTCCGGGCTAAAGAAGAAGTGCGTGAAGCAGTGAAAGTCGTTGCAAAAACAGCGGCAAAGTCATTGAGTGCACGTCCGTCAAAGGAAAAGCCAAGCACGTCACCGGCAGAAGTCGACGTCAAGAAAAAACCACGTAGTAAACAAAAACAAAAGAATCAAAAAGACAAAGGCATGCGCCACAAACGCCGCAAACAAGCGGAAAATCAGGCGCAATAAGCCATTTAAGCCGGTATTACCGGCGCTTTGCATGCGTAGTTTAACGGGATAAAACGGCTGCCTCCTAAGCGGCAACTCTGGGTTCGAGTCCCAGTGCGTGCAGTAAAGTTGATTTGTGATTTTTTAAACAAAATCGGGCAAGTCGTTGGGAAAAGTTGTTTTGACTACCCGAAAATGCTTTTGTGCAAAAAAACACAAATTACTTGAATTTTTCATTATCACGTGATAAATTTATAGACGTAGTAGTTTAAGTTAAGAAGGAGGAGCGCCATTTTTGGCGCGATGCGATATGACAGATTTGGTGAATGTGCTGGACTTAGCGCGCTTCCAATTTGCGATGACGACAATTTTCCACTTTTGGTTTGTGCCAATGTCAATTGGTTTTGCGGTAATTGTCTCCGTCATGGAAACGCTGTATGTGATCAAAAAAGATGACATCTATAAAAAAATGACGCAGTTCTGGGCCAAAGCGTTGATTATTAGCTTTGCGGTCGGCGTGGTGACTGGGTTGATTCAAGAGTTCCAATTTGGAATGAACTGGTCTGATTATTCACGCTTTGTGGGTGACATTTTCGGGGCACCATTGGCGATTGAAGCGTTGGTGGCGTTCTTTGCGGAATCAACGTTCTTGGGCTTTTGGAGTTTCACTTGGGGCAAAGTGAAGCCATGGTTGCACGCGTTGTTCATTTGGATTGTGACGCTGGGATCAACGTTGTCTGCGATGTGGATTTTGGTGGCGAACTCGTTCATGCAAAACCCGGTGGGGTACGCATTGAATGCGCCGGACCACAAAGCAACTTTGAACGATTTTCCAGCTTTGGTCACTAATCCGCAATTCTTAATTGAATTCCCGCACGTTATGTTTGGTACGTTGATTACTGGTGGCTTCATCGTGATGGGTTTGTCGGCGTTCAAATTAATTCGGAATAAAGATGCGGCAGTTGCCGTCTTCTTCAAAAAAACCATTGCAATCGCCGCATCGGTTGGTGTGTTGGGGGTTGCTGGTGCGTTAATCACTGGTGACTCACATGCGTTTGAATTGCAACAAATGCAACCAATGAAATTTGCCGCGATGGAAGGGGTCGATGAAACGATTGACTCATCCAAGCGTGCAGATCATGCAGAACCTTGGGCGTTGATTTCTTTCACCGATCCAAAGACGCACAAAAAAGTATTTAGCGTTGAAATTCCTTATGCGTTGTCAATTTTGGGGAATCACTCGTTGACGGGTGGAAAAACTGTTGGAACAACTGAATTAGAAAAAGAATTCCAAGCAAAATACGGCAAGCAACATCCTGAAATTAAAGATTTCTACGTCCCAGAAAACACACTTTTCTACGCCTTTCGTGTGATGGCGATGGGCGCCGGAGCTTTGTTAGCTGTGTTGGTTGGAGTGTTTGTTTACTTGAAGCGCGAATGGTTCGGTCGTTTGTTCAACTTTAAGTGGTATCAATGGGTTTTGCGTTTGTTTGACAAATGGTGGCTATGGGTGATGGCTGTGATGACATTTGCGCCATTCGCCATTAACACGGCTGGTTGGGTCGTGACCGAAATGGGTCGTTATCCATGGACGGTTTACGGCGTCTTCACCATTGCAGATTCTGTTTCACCAAACGTTTCTGTTGCATCATTGTTGATTTCAAACATTGGTTACTTCTTAGTCTTCTCTTTGCTTGGCGTGATGGCCTTCTACTTGATGGTACGTTTGGTACAAGAAGGACCAGACTTGTCGGATGAAGAAGTGAGCGAAATTGTGCCGCAAGATCCAATGGCCAACTTGAAAAAGGAGGAAGCATAACATGTCAACATTACAAATTGTTTGGTTTAGCTTGATTGCCATTTTATGGGTTGGTTTCTTCTTTTTGGAAGGGTTTGACTTTGGGGTTGGCATGCAGTTCGTTTCTTTGGCAAAAGACGAAGAAGAACGTGACAGCTTGTACGAATCAATTGGACCGCACTGGGATGCCAATGAAGTGTGGTTGATTACGGCTGGTGGGGCAATGTTTGCGGCGTATCCTGGTTGGTATGCGTCATTGTTCTCAGGTTTTTACTTGTTGTTGTTTGGCGTGTTGCTGGCTTTGATTTTCCGTGGGGTGGCGTTTGAATTCCGTGAAAAATTACCCACGCTCAAAGCACGTCGTTTGTGGGGAAACTTGATTGCACTGGCATCGTTTGCCGTGCCATTCTTGTTTGGGATGATTTTCTTGGCGGTTGTGACCGGCGTGCCTTTGGATGCGCGCGGCAATGTGTCGGCTAACTTCGGCACTTATGTGCGCCCAGTCACGCTTGTCGGTGGCCTTGGTTTGGTTTTGTTAAGCTATGTGCACGGTTTGAACTTTACGATGTTAAAGCAAACCAACACCGAGATTTTGGCAAAAGCTAAAAGCCACCTTAAAATGGCTTACACGTTATTACTCGCGGGCGAAGTGATTTTAGCTGGTTTGCTACTTTGGCAAACCGATTTCTTAGCCACAAAGCCTGTTATCACGTTGATTTTGTTGGCGGTGGTCGTTTTGGCGACGCTAGCAAGCTGGCATCAAGCGCATTATGATCGCCAAGGTTGGGCGTTCACGTTGTCTGGTTTGACAATTATTGCCGTGGTGAGTTTGTTGTTTGTTGGTTTGTTCCCACGCGTGATTGTTGATGTAAATGGCGTGCATGATTTGTTGGCAACGACGGCTTCATCATCGCCTTACACGTTGCATTTGATGACTTGGATTGTGTCAGGGGCGTTGCCGTTGACTTTGGGTTATCAATTGTGGAGTTTCTACGTCTTCAAAGAACGTGTGCAAGAAAACCATATCTTTACTGAGGAATAAAAATGATTGATCGGCGATTATTTGCTTTACCAAAAATTTTGCCGACACTATTAGGGCTTGTGGTTCTTACTGGACTACAAGCCTTTAGTGTATTGGCACAAGGTATTTTATTAGCGTGGGTGCTGACGCAATTGTGGCACGACGCCGTATTTAGTGCGGTCATTTGGCCCACGGTCGGCTTTGGCGTGAGCTTTATTTTGCGCCATTTGTTACATGTTTTGAAAAATGAATGGATGAGCCGTTACGCGGAAATTGCCGTGGAAACTTACCGCGTGCAGTTATTGGAAAAATACGCGCAACTTGGCCCAGTCGTCGTGCAAGAAATGGGGACAGGAAGTGCCGTTGCCACGCTTGGCGCGGGTTTGGATAATGTCAAAAATTATTTCCAATTGTTGTTGGTCAAAGTGTTTGATTTGGGAATTATTCCGTGGGTGATTTTGCTGGGGATTGCTTATTTTGATTGGGAACTAGCGGTGTTTTTGTTGGTGATTTTCCCAGTGATTATCTTGTTCTTCATCATTTTGGGTTACGCGGCGCAAAGCAAAGCGGATGCGGAATATGCGAACTTTACGAATTTGAATAATCGCTTTGTGGACGCTTTGCGTGGTTTGCCAACGCTTAAACAATTGGGTTTGAGTCGATCATATGCGCAACAAATTTTTGCGATTGCCGAGGATTATCGTTTGGCAACGATGCGGACGTTGCGCATTGCGATGACGTCTACATTTGCGTTGGATTTCTTTACGACTTTGAGTGTGGCGATTGTGGCCGTTTTCTTGGGCTTGGATTTGCTGGATGGCGTTAAAGTTTTGTTTCCCGCTTTGAGTGTTTTGATTTTGGCACCGGAATATTTTTTGCCCTTGCGTAATTTTGCTGATGACTATCATGCAACTTTGGATGGCAAGAACGCGTTGGATGATGTGTTTACGATTTTGGCGCGCGAAGTGCCGCACGTTGATGCGGTGAATTTGCCAAAGTGGGACGCTGACTCAACGTTGGCATTGCGCAATCTGGACGTGGCTTATTCGGATAGCACCGACGCGACGTTGGAGAACGTGTCTTTGACTATTGACGGTTTGCAAAAAATCGCATTGGTTGGGACAAGTGGCGCGGGGAAGACGACTTTGTTAGAAACGTTAGCCGGCTTTTTGACGCCAAGTGCGGGTGAAATTGTTTTGAATGGCACAACTTTGCCGAGCTTGGCGCACGAAGATTGGCAACGCCAATTTTTCTACATGCCACAAAATCCGTATCTTTTTGCGACAACTTTGCGCGAAAACATTGTCTTTTATGCACCGAATGCTAGTGATGAACGCATTGATTTGGCGGTGCAACAAGCTGGTTTGCAAGCGCTCGTTGCGGATTTGCCAGATGGATTAGAGACGGTGATTGGTGAAGGCGGCCGGCAATTGTCCGGCGGACAGGCCCAACGCGTGGCGTTAGCACGGATGTTGGTTGACGCGCACCGCTCGATTTTGTTATTTGACGAGCCGACGGCGCATTTGGACATCGCGACTGAAGCAGAATTGAAAGCGACGATGGCGCCGTTATTTGCTAACAAATTAGTGATTTTTGCCACGCACCGTTTGCACTGGTTAACCGAAATGGACGCCGTGATTGTCATGCGCGACGGACAAATTGTGGAAACTGGCACACCAAAAGCGCTGCTAGCCGACCCCAACAGCGCGCTAAATGCGCTGCGATCAACTCTGAAAGGAGATGAACATGAAACAAATTAAGCAACTTTTGGCACGTGACACGTGGATTAAGCCGTTTTTCAAACAACGGCCGCTGAGTTTGTGGGGCGCCATTATTTTAACGGTGCTGACAGCGGTTGCTGGTGGTGGTTTGATGTTTATTTCCGGTTATTTGATTTCGCGTTCTGCGCAGCGGCCGGACAATATTTTGTTGGTGTATGTGCCGATTGTTTTGACGCGTGGATTTGGAATTTTTCGACCCGTGTTTCGTTATTTGCAACGTTTGGTCGCGCACAATTGGGTTTTGCGTGTCGTCTCTGTTTCACGCAAACGCTTGTATCAAAGTGCCGAAGCAACCGCGCATAGTTTGCGCAGTAAATTGCAAATCGGTGATTTACTGAGTTTGTTAGCGGATGATTTGGATCATTTGCAAAATTTGTATTTGCGCACGATTTTCCCGGCGGTGGCGAGTTGGTTGTTGTTTGCCGTGCTGATGTTATTGTTGGGCTGGGTCGATTGGCGTTTGATGTTGGTGTGGCTCGTTTTGCTGACATTTGTTGCCGTCTTGTTGCCAATCATTGGTTTGCTGGCCAATCGCGCCGGTGTCCAGCGGCAAAAAGCGTTACAAAATCGCTTGTATCGTGAAGCCACCGATGCGATTTTAGGGCTACAAGATTGGTTGCTCTCTGGTCGACAAGCGGATTTAGTTGCCAAAGAAGGCACGGTCATGGCCGATTTAGCGCAAGCGAAAAGCGCCGGTCAGCGCTTTGGTTGGTGGCGTGATTTTGGTGTGCAAGTCGTGATGCTGCTGGGCGCCGTGTTGACTTTGTGGTGGGGCAGCGCGACTTTGGGCCACGACAAAGCGACGCAAACGTTCATTGCGGCGTTTGTGCTGACGATTTTCCCGTTGGTGGACACTTGGCTGGGCGTGAACCAAGGGTTGAGTGAGGCGAGTTATTATGAAGATAGTATCGTGCGTTTGAACGACTTACCCGAAGTTGAGACGCAGCCAGCGCCCGCTAGTTTAGGCGTTCATGGCGATATTGATTTTACAGCGGTGACATTTGGTTATGACAAACCACTTTTTCAACAGTTAGATTGGCACATTGCAACTGGTGAAAAAATCGCGCTGCTCGGGCGTTCCGGAGCGGGCAAAACAACTTTGCTCAAACTGCTGATGGGTGATTTGACCGCGCAAAGTGGTGCCATCACGATTGGCGGTGTGCAGCAAAAACCAACCGCCGATGACATTGCGATTTTGGATCAAAATGCGTATTTATTTGATACGACGATTGCTAATAATGTGCGCTTGGGTGATTTGAATGCTACCGATGAACAACTCAATGAGGCGCTTGACAAAGCCGGTTTGCGCGCGTTAATCGCGAGCTTGCCGGATGGTTTGCAAACGAATATGCGTGAAGCCGGGACGCGCTTTTCTGGTGGTGAGCAACAACGTTTTGCTTTGGCGCGGGTGTTGTTGCAAGGGGCACCGATTGTGATTTTGGACGAACCGACGGTGAGTCTGGATCCGGCGACGGAACGCGCCGTGCTGGCAACGATGTTTGCGGCGCTGGCTGATCGCACGGTCATTTGGGTGACGCACCATTTGACGGGAATTGAATTGGTCGATCAGGTGTACTTTTTGGAAAATGGCCAGTTTACGATGGCCGATAGTCCGGCGAATTTGGCAGCTAAAAGTGCGCATTTCCAAAACTTGTTAGCGTTAGATGATTTTTGATAAACTAAAGACATGGCCAAACGACGCAAACGACAATTGAAATGGCGCACATGGTTTGTCAAACGGGGGAAAATCCGTTGGACGCCAACGCTTTTGGCGCTAGGTAGCGTACTGGCAGCTGTAACGGCCGTGTCGCAAACGCCGCTGTTTGCAGAGAACACAAAACCAACGCTGACAAAAGCCGATGAACGCCAATTATTTTTGACACAAAAAGGACCGTACGCGCAGTTGATGCAACAGCAATACGGCGTGCTGGCGTCGATCACCTTAGCGCAAGCCGCGCTTGAATCCGATTGGGGGAAAAGCGGTCTGTCGCGAGAATATAATAATTATTTTGGGATTAAAAGTGACGGCAGCGGCGATAGCGTGCTGTATGCGACCAAGGAATTTGAAAACCAGCGCTGGATAACGGTGAACGCGCGTTTTGCCGTTTATCGTGATTGGCGGGACAGCTTTCGCGCCCACAGCCAGCTTTTGGTCAAAGGGACGACTTGGAACGCCAACCAATATCAAGACGTGCTAAATTCACGTGACTACCGTACGGCCGCGCAAGCTTTGGTCAAAGACGGATACGCCACCGATCCAGCCTACGCGCAAAAGCTCATTCAAATCATCGAACAGTATGATTTGGCGCGCTTGGACTAAATGATTACCGCATACAAAAAAAGTCGCCCACGGCGACTTTTTTTATTTAAACATGAATGAAACCAAGGGCGCCGAGCACCAACACGAGGATTCCAACGGCAATTCGATACCAACCAAACGCCGCAAAACTGTTCTTTTGAATGTAACGCAACATGAATTTAATCGCGATCATCGCGACAACGAATGCGACCAAAGTTCCCGTCAGCAAAACAATAATCTGTTCACTGGTAAAGGTGTTGCCGTCCTTTAGAAAACTAAAAATCTTCAAAATTGACACGCCAAACATCGTTGGAATAGCCAAGAAAAAAGTAAATTCAGACGCCACATAACGTGAAGTGCCTAATAACATCCCACCCAAAATCGTCGCACCGGAACGTGATGTACCGGGTACAATTGACAAAACTTGGAACAGCCCAATCAAAAAGGCAGTTTTAAATGACAAGGCATCAATTGTTTGAATGGTGTTGTAGTTACTTTGCAAATGCGCGAAGCGTTCGTGCGCGGCATTGCGACGTTCAATCCAGATAAAGGCGATTCCATAAATGATCAACGTCGTTGCCACGACATAAGGATTCATCAAATGCGCGTCCATCCAGTCGTTTAAGGCCAAACCAATGATCACTGATGGCAAAACCGCAACGATGACTTTGAACCACATTGACCACGTCTGATTGCGTTGTTCACGTGGCTTTTTAAAGTTGAAAGGCCAGAGTTTGTCCCAAAACAACACGACCACGGCCATGATTGCACCCAGTTGAATCACGTAATCAAACATCGTGCGGAACGCCGCGTTATCGAATTTGGCGATTTGTTCTGCCAAAATCAAATGACCAGTCGAGCTGACTGGTAAAAATTCAGTTAATCCTTCGACAATGCCGAGAAAAATAGCTTTTAAGATTTCAAATAGCATAATTGCCCCCTTAATTCATTTAATTATACAAGATTATTGGCGGAGAAGATTTTAACAATTTTTAAAATTTGGTATAATGGGTAATCAGAGGGGTAAAGAATGCGATTTTTAGAAAAATTTTTATCCAGTAAGCCAGCCGAAGAAGTGGCGAAATACGAAGATGAATTGTCCACTTTACAACGCGAAAGTGCCGATCTCATCGACGAAATTCAAGCGCTTAAGTTGGACATTTCAGAATTACAAGCACAAAATGACGCCTTAACGGCGCAACTGCATCAAAGCAAGTTTCACCAAAATCTCGTTAAAACGGGGTTGGGTTTGTTAGGGCTGGTCGTTAGCTATGGCTTGCTCACGTGGTTTGGTGAACAATCACAAACGATTGTGTTGTTGCTCGGCATTGAAGCGTTGTTCGTTTGGTTTGCGTTGTTTAATAAGGAGAATTAAGATGTCAAAACGAGTCCCATTTGTGGTGGCGAATTGGAAGTTAAACAAATTGCCACAAGATATTAAGGCTTATTTGCAAGCAATCGAAGGGCAATTACCAGATGCCAAACAAGTTGAAGTCGGCATTGCCGCCCAAGATTTGTATTTGTCAGAAATGGTTGCGACAACGCAGCACAATCCACTAAAAATCGTGGCGCAAAACGTCCACTGGGAAGACGCCGGCGCCTACACGGGTGAAACGTCACCCAAAGCTTTGGCGCACATCGGCGTTAATTATGTGTTGATTGGGCATTTTGAGCGCCGGAAATTTTTCAATGAAACGGACAGCACCGTGAATCTGAAAGTGATGGCGGCGTTGCGCAACGGTTTGAAGCCAATTGTCGACATTGATGAAGACATGAGCCAATATGCGCAATTCATCGACGCCAAACCATCTGTTGCCCAAGTTGCAGCGGCTTTGGCCGGTGTTTCCGTTGATCAAATCCGCAACGTGACGATTGCTTATGAACCTTCATGGGCAATCGGCTCTGGTGAAACAGCGACGGCTGAACAAGCTCAAAAAGGTGCATTGCTTATTCGCCAAACTTTGGCAAAGTTATACTCACCTGGCATTGCCAACAAAATTCGGATTTTGTATGGGGGCTCAGTCACACCAGAAAATGCTGCTGAAATCATCGCACAACCTGATATTGACGGTGTTTTAGTCGGAACAGCGGCCCTCGATCCGCAACGTTTCTTACAATTAACGCAAATTGCCGCAGGGGAAGAAACCTTGCAAACGTTTGACACAGATAATGCCTGAAAACCTAGCAGGCGTGTAGCAATAGTGCTATAATGAAAATGGTTGCAAACCAGCAAAGAATTGCCGTCAGGCATAATATGAACAGGAGAACTAACAATGTCTGTTATTACTGATATTTACGCACGCGAAGTCTTGGACTCACGTGGAAACCCAACTGTCGAAGCTGAAGTTATCACTGAAGATGGTGGTTTCGGTCGCGGAATCGTGCCTTCAGGTGCATCAACTGGTGAACACGAAGCCGTTGAATTGCGCGATGGTGACAAGTCACGTTTCTTGGGTAAGGGAACTTTGAAGGCTGTTGATAATGTAAACGAAATTATCGCCCCAGCTTTGATTGGTAAGTTTGACGTAACTGACCAACGCGCCATTGACCAAGCGATGATCGCTTTGGACGGTACACCAACAAAGTCAAAGTTGGGTGCCAACGCTATTTTGGCCGTTTCTATCGCTGTTGCTCGTGCGGCTGCTGATGAATTGGGTGTTCCTTTGTTCAACTACTTTGGTGGTGCGAATGCACACGTTTTGCCAACACCAATGATGAACGTTATCAACGGTGGTGCGCACTCAGATAACAAAGTTGACTTCCAAGAATTCATGATCATGCCTGTTGGTGCACCAACAGTCAAAGAAGCCATCCGTTGGGGTTCAGAAACATTCCACAACTTGAAGGCTTTGTTGAAGGAAGCCGGTAAGGCAACTTCAGTTGGTGATGAAGGTGGATTTGCCCCTGACTTTGCTAACAACGAAGAACCTTTGCAATACTTGGTACGCGCAATTGAAGCCGCTGGTTACACACCAGGTAAGGACATCGCAATTGCTGTCGACGTGGCTTCTTCAGAATTCTACGATGCTGCCACAAAGACATACAAGTTGAAGTGGTCAACTGGTGAAGAATTCACAACATCAGAATTTGCTGCTTACTTGGAAGGTTTGGTTGAAAAGTACCCAATCATCTCAATTGAAGACCCAATCGACGAAAACGAATGGGAAGACTGGTCAGCGATCACAGCTGAATTGGGTAAGAAAGTACAACTTGTTGGTGACGACTTCTTCGTGACGAACACAGACTACTTGAAGAAGGGTATCGAAACGGGTGCCGCTAACTCAATTTTGATCAAGGTTAACCAAATCGGTACGTTGACAGAATCATTTGAAGCAATTGAAATGGCTAAGGAAGCTGGTTACACAGCCGTTGTTTCACACCGTTCAGGTGAAACAGAAGACACAACAATTGCTGACTTGGTTGTGGCAACAAATGCTGGTCAAATCAAGACAGGTTCATTGTCACGTACAGACCGTATCGCAAAGTACAACCAATTGATCCGTATCGAAGATTTGTTGGAAGACGCTGCAAACTACAAGGGTTTGAACTCATTCTACAACTTGTCAGCCCAAGCACGCGAAGCCGTGATTGCAAAGACAGGCAAGTAATATAAGAGTGTGTAAGGTGGTCGGCGGAGCCGACGGGAAGCGTAACATAAGTCGTTACCACGGGAAATGCGAAGCATTTTCTGCGCTAACGACTTATGGCTAGCTTTCCGAACCTGAAACACGTTTAAAAAAGACACATCATCAGATGTGTCTTTTTATTTGACCAAAATGCAACTCACAAAATTAAAACAAACGTCCCGACGATAATCAAAGCAGCGCCGATAAACATTTTAAGGGTGAGCGTCTCACCAAGGAAAACGACTGACAAAATAATGGCCAGCGCGACGCTCAGTTTGTCAATTGGGGCAACTTGGGCAACTTTTCCGATTTGAAGGGCGCGAAAATAAAAAATCCAAGAAGCACCAGTGGCCAAACCAGATAATACTAGGAACAGCCAGTTGACTTTGGTCAGTGATTGCAAGCCACCGATTCCGCCTTTGAAATAGACAATGCTCCAGGCAAGCACGAGAATCACGATGGTTCGGATGGCTGTTGCCAGATCCGAGTCAACACCACGCATGCCGATTTTGGCAAAAATAGCGACCAACGCGGCAAAAATGGCTGATAACAGGGCGTAAATCCACCACATAAATAAACTCCAATCCGTGTTTTTGATTGAGTTTATTATAACATTACCTGACTATTAACCACTTATGAATCGCTTGACTAACTGCTTCATGACCAGTTTGGCCGATAATCCAGTGGGTACGGTTCGGAAAACTGATCATTGTGGTGTCAGTTTTCTTATTGTATTTGTGGAAATTCGCTTGCACCATTTTAGGTGGCACGATATGATCATTTTCACCGGCAATTAGCAATAATGGTGCACGATTGAGATTATCAAAATTAACCGTGGCTGGTGAATTTGGCTGAAAAGTCGCAGCGACTAGTTGAAAGAAAATGCTTGTCGTCTCTGGAACAGCATACGTATAAGCGTTGCGCTGCTCAGCGTCAGTTAAACCATTCGCAAAGGCATAATTGAATTGCGCGGGCGTCGGTAAGTTCAAACGATGCCATGGGCGTAACAAAACAGCGGCTGAACTGCGGACGGCACTCGGATAAGCTGCCGCTAAAATCCCTTTGGGTGCAGCTGAATCAATGGCGATGCCAGCAGCGCCATAGCCTTTATCCAACAAGAGTTGCACTAATAAACCACCAAATGAGTGGCCAACTAAAATCGGTTGCTCTGGTAGACCAGCGATGATGTTGGCATAATGCTTGACTAGTTCGGCCAAACCAATTTTGGTTAAGCGCTGATCTGGTTGGGTGCGTTGCTCTAAAATGGTTGCTTCGTGATATGGCCAGGCAGGTGCTAACGTCTTGTAACCCAACGCTTCAAAGTCGGTGCGCATTGCTTGCCAAGATGCTGGCGTCATCCAAGCGCCGTGAATAAATAGAATTGTTTTTGTCATGATGACCTCCTTTTGTTATACTATAACCAATATTGGTTATAGTTTTACGAACTATTTGGTTATCAAGCATAACAAAGGAGTTATGACATGGATTTAAAGTTAGTCGCGATGTTGCGTGAAATACAAACATTTGGGAATTTAACTGCGGCAGCGCAAGCATTGTTTGTGTCGCAACCGTATTTGTCAAAGATGATTAAGCAAGCCGAATTGCAGTATGGCGTAGCGTTGGTCACGCATCATCAAAGGCCAATGCAGCTGACGACAGCTGGAAAATTATTAGTTGATAATGGTGAACGTGTCGAGCGAATTAGTGCGCAAGTTGATCAGCAATTAGCACAACTCAAAAACCAAACAACCCCGTTAAAAATCGGGATTAACCAAATGTTGAGCGAAGAAATTTTACCAGTTATCTGGCCGATTTTAACGGGGCTGAATCCGGTGGTTGAATTACTGGAGAGCAACACGTTGAGTAACGAAAGTGCGTTGCGCGATGGTGTGATTGATTTGCTGTTTGCGGTGACCACACCAACGTTGGCGACTGAATTTTATCAGCGGATTTTGGCAACTTCGCCTCTTTATTTTGTGACACAGTCCGGAAATGATGTGATGGTCGGTGGACAGTTTTCATTGCAAAAGGCAGCTCAGTTGGCATTGATTTTGCCAACACCTGAAATGTCGGTGCGCCAAGCACTGGATGATTATTTTTTGACTAATCAAATTACGGTGGCACCGTTTTTGACGACCGGAAGTTTACGGGCAGCATTGCGGATGGTGCAACAAGGTTTTGGGAGTACGTTCATCTACGGAGAATTATTGGCGGAAGTCGATGATCAGAACTTGCAAGTTGTGCCAATCGATTTGACCCTTGAATTGGCTGTTTTCGCACGGGACACGCAATTTTTACGTGCATTTGAACAAATTTAGTTGCATAAGAAACAAAAATCACCTAAAATAAACACATGAACTTAGCAGAAAAACAACAAGCATTGATTGGCGAAATGGCGGATTTATTTGGCAAAATTAGTGCGTATAATAAACCAATCATGGAGCGGGTGTTTGCGGATTTGACTTTGTCAGAAATTGAAACGATTGAGTTGATTGCGACAATTGAAGACGCGAACGTGACGAAATTAGCGGAAAAATCCTACATGACGCGCGGTGCAATCAGCAAAATGGCCAAAAAAATGCAGGCCAAAAACCTGATTGAAACATATCAGCACGCCAGTAATAAGAAGGAAATTTACTTCCGTTTGACACCGGCTGGTGAGGCAATCGAACAACAACACCGGCAGATGCACGCGGAATTTTTCAAACGCGATCAAGTCGTTTTTGAACAAGTTTCGGAAAAAACGTTGGACGACATGCGCGCGTTTATCGCCACTTACACCCAATATATGGATGACTTAAAACAACAATCTTAGGATTGTTGTTTTTTTTGTTGACAAGGAAACTAAATTCGTGTTAATCTATTTTTGTTGAACAAGAAACAAAAAGGAGAATAATATGAATTCTAAATTACCCAAATCCGCTCTCGCAGCAGCGTGGGCGGTCGCATTGGGGGCGATTGCGCCGATGTTGGATATGAATATGATGAATATGGCCGTGCAAGCGATGACCAAAGACTTTGGCACGACGCTTGATGTCTTGCAGTGGGGCGTGACCGGTTACACGTTGGCACTGGCGATGACGATGCCGTTTTCGAGTTTTTTGCTGAATCGTTTTGATGGCAGGAAAGTGATGATTAGCGCGACGTTGGCGTTTGGCGTGGTGTCGTTACTGATTGCACTGGCCACAAATGTCGAAACATTCATCGCTTTGCGCATTGTCCAAGGTGTGGCGGCTGGTGTGATTACGGCTTTGATGAAGACATTGTTGGTCAAAATCGCCGGCCGTGAGCATGTTGGTCGTGTGATTGGCATTGTGACGACGCCGATGATGTTAGGACCGATTTTTGGGCCGATCATTGGTGGCTTTATCGTTCAAAACTGGTCGTGGCCATGGTTGTTTGATATTAACATTGTGATGACCGTGATTGCCGCCGGGTTAATGATGAAATACGTCCCAGCGTTTGCGCCATTCAAGGACGGAGCAAAATTTGATTTGGAGGGTTCTGTCTTGTTGGCGGGTTTGGCGGCGAGTTTGTTGTATGGTTTGGCGGAGCAGAGTGCATTGTGGACGGTGATTGGTTTGGCAGTGGTGGTGCTGTACGTGATTTATGATGTGGTGCGTCAACATCAAGTTGTCTTGCCGTTGAATTTGTTCAAATACACGCAGTTTACGGCTGCCAATATTGGTTCATTTTTGTACAACGCGGCGGTGCTTGGACCGATGTTCATTTTGCCGATCTATTTTCAAGATGGCTGCGGATTTAGCGCCATTCAAGCGAGTTTGGCGTTGTTGCCACAAGGAATCGCGATGCTGATGACACGACCACTTTTGGGCAAATGGTTAGATCGATTTGGCGCCAAAAAGTTATTGCAAATCAGTATTATCGTGTTAATTGTTACGACGATTCCGTTGATTTTCATTAACGCGCACACCAATATGGTGATTGTCGGTGCGGTTTTGTTCCTACGTGGCTTGACGTTTGGCTCAATCAAAGTGCCGTTTAGCGCGGAAATGTATACGGGTTTGCCAGAAAATTATTTGGCTGAAGCCGGTGTTGCGGGTAATATGTTGGAACAATTTGGCGCGGGATTTGGCACGGCGTTGATTGCCAGTGTGGTCGCACAGGTTATTGGCGGCGATGCTGGACACATGATACACGGTTTTCAAGTGGGCTTTTTGGTGAGTTTGATTGTGATTGTGTTGATGTTTGTGCCGACGTTGTGGTTGACATCAAAAAAAGCAGCTTAAGCTGCTTTTTTATTTTGTTAAGGCGCGAATGAGAGTAGTGATGTCTGCTAGTGGTGTTTGTTGTCCACGCACGAGCCATTCACGCCAAATGGCGAACACGCCGGCACTCATAAATTTATTGTAATAAATACGATTGGTACTGTCAGGTAGCCAATTCATATGTGCATCAGAGTAGTTTTCAATTTGTTCAGCAAAAATGTTAAATAAAATATTTTCGTAGTCACGGCGAATGGCTTGCAACCAATCATCCGTTGTTGTTTGAAAAAAAGTGGCTATTAGTTGAACTTTGTCTTGTGAGATGTCGGTATCATCTAATTTCTGGAAAATATCAATGAACTTTGGGCGATAATATTCTGTTAAAACTTGCTCTAAATCCACAAAGTTCCGATAAAATGCCATGCGACTGGTACCAGCCTTTTGGACAACTTCGGTAATGGAAATATTTCTAAAATCATGCGTTTCAAGTAATTGTAGTAGCGCGGTCGTAATGAATAATTTTGAATCTTCCTTCAAATTTTGAGCGTGGTGTGTGGCTGCCATAACAATTTCTCCTTTTTGTCACTGATGTGCGATTCATGGATTGAATTCTCTTTTTAATGATTATAGAATGATTTCATAAACGTTACAAGTGTAACGATAGTGAAAGGCATAATGATGACAGAAAAAGAATTAGTTTTGGTAACAGGTGGTACGGGATTTATTGCGGTGCATACGATTTTGCAATTATTGACGCGTGGTTATCGTGTGCGTGCAACTTTGCGGAATATGGAACGTCAAGATGAAGTCCGTGCGATGTTGACTCACGGAGGATTACAAAACTTAGATAATTTAACGTTTATTCAAGCTGACTTAACCAAAGATGATAATTGGCATGAAGCCATGTTGGGTGTGACTTACGTCATGCACATTGCGTCATCAACACCTTCATCAACTGATCAAAGTGAAGAGGGCATGATTCGGCCGGCAGTTGAAGGAACTTTACGTGTATTAAAAGCCGCGAAAAAAGCAGGTGTTAAGCGCGTTGTCATGACATCAGCGTTTGGTGCGGTTGGTATGGGAGATGAAAATAACGGCCAGCCTTATACCGAAGAAAATTGGAGTCAATTAGATACTGGTGTGCTGATTAATCCTTATCAAAAATCAAAAACATTATCAGAACGCGCTGCGTGGGAATATGTCACAAACGAAGGTGCTGGATTGGAGTTTGCGGCGATTAATCCGGTTGGGGTCATGGGACCAATTTTGGGTCAAGATTATTCACACTCCAACCAAAGTATTCGCCAGATGCTAACTGGTGAAATGAAAGCAGTGCCAAAAATTACTTCAGGTTATATTGATGTTCGTGATGTTGCGTCGCTGCACATTTTAGCAATGGAGCGTGCTGAAGCAAACGGGAAGCGTTTCTTAGCAACGACTGGTGAGACATTATCAATGCTAGATGTCGCTAAAATTTTGAAAAAACATTTAGGCGCACAAGCAAAACGTGTCCCAACAACTGAAATTCCGAATTGGACATTGAAATTAGCAGCCAAGAAGGATGACTCTTTGAAAATGTTAGCCACTTTATTGGATAAAAACATGAAAACTAGCAATGAAAAAGCGGTTACGATGCTAGGGTGGCAACCACGATCTGCCGAAGAATCAATTCTAGCAACTGCAACAAGCTTGATTGAATTAGGACTATTGGATTAAGAAAAGCGCGTAAGCGCTTTTTTTGATAGAATAAAAGTAACTAATGGAGGCAAAACATGACATTACGAGCGCATCAATTATGGTTGAAAGCATTCTATGAGCGGCGCGGTTGGGACCAATTAAGTGCCGGCACGCGGGTGAATTTTATGACGGAAGAGATTGGCGAAGTGGCCAAAGCGATTCGGAAATTGGAGTTGGCGTACGATCATCCGGGGCAAACGGCGGGGACTTTGCTGGAACGCCGTGAAAATTTGCAAGAAGAATTAGCGGATGTGTTGGACGCGGTGTTGATTTTGGCCGATAAATACGAGATTGCGGCGGATGATTTATTAACGCAAAGTCAAGCCAAATTAAGCGCGCGGTATGGTGAAAGCCGATGAATCCAGCAGATTATGGTGTGCACACGAATTTTCGAACGATGCCAAATGGCGAAGTGCGGTTGGGGCTGGCAGCGGATGACGGCAGTGCTTACACGCGCACGATTAGCGCCGCGGATGCGTGGCAGAACAGTCATTATCACACGTCCTATACGGAAATTTATGTGGTACAAACTGGCCGCGTGGTGCTAGCGACGTTGGTCGATGACGCACTGGCATTAACGATTTACGAAGCGGGTCAGCATTTTATCGTGCCGGCGGGCGTGGCGCATAATATTTTCCAGATCAAAGACGCGGTAACGCATAATGTGAAATTCGGTGGGGATGACTTGACAGATTGGCACGCCGTAGCGGCTTTGGATGACTTGGTGCAATCACTCAAAAAAAAGGAGTTATTTTGATGGAACTCGAAGATTATTTCAAAAATTTACGGGCCAAAATCGGCCATGATGAAATTTTAATGCCCGGTGTAAATGGCGTTTTGTACGATGAAACTGGCGACAAAATCCTGCTACAAAAGCGCGCGGATACGAATATGTGGGGGTTGCCGGGTGGCATGATGAATTTGGGTGAAACGGCGCCGCAGTCTTTAGTGCGGGAGTTTTTGGAAGAAACCGGTTTGGAAGTGCGCGTGACGAAGTTGTTGGCGGTGCACTCGGATTTCCACATTACTTGGGCAAGCGGCGATCAGGCGCAGCCAATCGGCATCACTTTTTTGGTGGAAAAAGTCGGTGGCAAGCTTGATATTCACGACGAGGAGACGTTGGATTTGGCGTATGTGCCGTTGCATCCGGTGCCAAAAATGTTTAACTCGCAGCATCAAGATACGATTGAACAGCTTGCGGCAGGCAAGGAAAGTTGGTTTTTTTAAACATCTAAAAAAACAGCCCAATCGGGCTGTTTTATTTTTGTAATTCAAGCAAACGTGCGCGTAACGCGTCGTCATAGGCGGTCAAATACAAACCGTATTTGCCGCGTTTCATCAGCACATTCAGGACGTTGGCGATAAAGGCTTTGTATTCAAATTCGGTGAAATCACGATCTTGCCGCTTCTTGAAAATCTCTTTGTGCGAGTATTTTTCCGGCAGAATGGTCACGGTATCGCGTTTGGCATCGTAACCAAAACTTGGTCCGATAATCATCCCGACATAATTCAAATCAAAGCCCTGCAACGTGTAAATCGTGCCAACTTGCGTGATCGAGCCTTCGCGCTTGGCCCAGTGGGTGCGTTGGGGATCCCACTCGTCCCACGGCAAGCTGAATTCGTCCATTTCCACGTTGTGTCGGCCGTCAATGCGCGGAAAACCAGAGGTCGCCACCACGCGGCTCATGCCGACAGCTTTGTTTTTGACTTTAATCGCCTCGTACAAATCAATCGCTTTTTCAAAAACTTGAAAGTCAAAATCTGAATTTTCAGGAAACGGCGCTAGTGGTTTTTCACTAGTCAAATCATCCATCCACGCCACTTGATCGGCGCTTGCGACCATGCGATATTGGAAATCCATGTCAAATTGGCGCGCGGGTTGATCGCCGATTGTCTGCCATAACAAATCACGATCCCAGTACATTTTGGATTGGAACACCTGTGCAAAGTCGTAGACGACCACCACAACTTTGGCTAATGACATCAAATCTTTGAGTTGATTTTCGCCGTTGTAGTGCATGTAAGGTTCTGGTTTTGACAGTAGCAAATGTGCTTCGTCAACGAAGATGACGTCGTATTGATTGCCGTTTTTCTGCGCGCGATTGATGAGCGGCGTGGGGCGCGTAATGTCTTTGTCACGCATGCCGAGAATGTCAACGGCCAGATCTTTGTAAGCTTTGAAAAGCTCGGGATGATTGACGACGAGCGCGGTTTTGTAGCGTTTGTCGGTCATATATTGCGTCACAAGATTCATCAACACGACGGATTTGCCAGTGCCGGCCGCGCCTTGGATAATGGCAACGCGGTGGTCGTTTTTGGCCAAACCCTCGCCAATGTAGGCGTTCATGTCGGTAATGATGTTTTGCTGGTCAGCGGATAGATTATTCACGAAAAATTGTGCTTGTAGGATTTTATTCATAGAAGTTATTATACAACGTTTATGAAATTTGATTCAGCTTATTGACTAATTTTTCTGCATTCGCTAATTCAAAGGAACGATGTAATTTAATCGGTTCGCCTTTTGCGTCAAGATGTTGGCCGGTATAGTTTTTGTTCGCTTGGCTAATTTTTAAGGCAACATCTGGATTTTGTGGTTGTGTTTTAATAAGTAAATCTAGGAAAAGTTTTGTCAAAGGTCCCGCTTCAGATTCCAAATTGGAATCCAAAACAGCGCCGGGATGAAAAACATTCACGCGCACATTTCGCGTCTGTAATTGATTTGACCAATATTTAGCTAACAAAATTTTGCCACTTAATGCAGCGCTGACAACGGACATTGATTTATACTTTTCCGCTGATGGTGTCTGTAAATTGGGTAATTTTGCTTTTAATGTTTTGACGAGTAAAGGTGCGGCACCAACCATTAAAATATCTTTGTGGATCAAAGGTGCTAGTGATTGTAGTAGCCAATGATAGGTCATGAGATTGAGTACAAGATTTGCGTCTTGATTGGTGGAATTGAGTTTGAGGGTTTTATTCATGACGCCAGTTGTGATAACCAATACATCAAGTGTTATTTTTTGGTCGATCAGCCAGTTTTTAACCGCTTGAGCGGATGCCTTTTCTGACAAATCAATGCCGAATCCACCGGCAAAATTATTTTCGGCAACAATTTTGTCGGTACGCGCTTGATTTGAACCGACAATATAGACAGAATAACCCGCTTGTTTAAAATCTAGGGCAGTTTTCTTACCAACACCTGATGTGCCGCCGATGATTAAAGTAGTTTGTGTAGTCATTTTCTTTCTCCAATGATAGAATATAAGGACAGTATAAACTAGGGGGTGCACACCCATGAAAGAAAAAAGTTTTTTATCAATGAAAGAAGTGATGATTGCAACGAATTTAAGTCGTGATACGTTGCGTTATTACGAAGCTGAAGATTTAATTGGGCCAATTAGGCGACTTGAAAATGGTTATCGGGCGTACACTTTGGAAGATGTTAACTGGCTGTATGTCATTGATTTGATGCGTGGTTTCGAGGTGCCAATTCGAGAATTAAAAGGAAAGCAGCACACGACATATCAAGAACGAAAAATATTTTTGCAGGCTTATCAAGCAAAAATTGAACAGAAAATTCAACATTATCAAAATATTCAACGGAAACTGAATGAAAAAGTTAATTTTTTGGACGAAATTATTCAAGCCGAACAGTGAATTATTGCGTATAATTTAACTAAATAACTGAAGCGGAGAAAGCAAATGCGATGTGCCTGGATTGAAAATTATAAACCTAACCCGTTGATGACGGCGTACCACGATGAGGAGTGGGGGCGCCCGTTTGCGGGGAGTGACGCGGCGTTGTTTGAATTGCTGACACTGGAAATTTTCCAAGCGGGTTTAAGCTGGGAAACGGTGATTAACAAACGTGCGAATTTTATGGCGGCGTTTGCGGATTTTGATTTGCCAACGGTGGCGAATTTTACGGACGAAGACGTGGCGCGTTTGATGCAAGATGCGGGGATTATTCGTAACCGCATGAAAATTGCGGCCACGATTAACAATGCGCAAGTGATTTTGTCCATGCAAGCCCGCGGCCAAAGCTTTTTGGATTATATGTGGGCCTTCACAGCAGGGCAAACGATTGATCATCACATCGACAAAATGAGCGCCATCCCCGCCCAAGACGAACTCAGCCAACGCGTCGCCAAGCAAATGAAACGCGATGGCTTCAAATTCACCGGCCCAGTGGCGATGTATTCGTTTTTGCAGGGGATGGGCGTGATTAACGACCATGAAGTAACGTGCGAATTTAACCCGAATCAATTAGGAGCGTAACATGTTGCTAAAAGAAAGTTTGCTCGGGTTACTGGTCGTGTGGAATTTCGCGGTGTTCATCATTTACGGCGTGGATAAATACAAAGCCGTACACCAGCAGTGGCGCATTCCTGAAAAAGTGCTGCTCACAATCGCTTTGTTGGGGGCAGGATTCGGCGCGTATCTGGGTGGCAAAATTTGGCATCATAAGACGCGCAAAGATTATTTTGTGCTGACTTGGTGTGTGGGGATGGTGATTGAAATTGTGGTGATTTATTGGGTGTTGACCAATTTGACATAGACGCAATTGACAGGCGGGGTGTACGCCTGTTTTTTTGTCTTGAATTTTGCTATACTTAAAAAGTTAAATTTCAAGGAGGCAAGCCAATGTAGTGGGTGCCTGATAAGTTTTTAGATCGCAAAATCAAGAGAGGAAACGTGTTGCAGGCTCGGTAGGCTAGAGCTAAGCAATTCCAACGCAAAAATGCTGTGGGCGCAAGCGCCACTCCGCACTTTCACGTTGGAACAGCTTAGCTTACGTCTCCCGTCGAGCAAAGCTCGAGCGCCTTCCACACTCTAAATAACATGACTTTAAAAGAACAAATTCAAACGCGACGCACGTTCGCGATTATTTCTCACCCCGATGCGGGTAAAACGACTTTGACAGAACAATTGTTGCTCCATGGTGGTGTGATTCGTGAAGCAGGAACGGTCAAAGGCCGTGGCGCTAACAAACTCGCCAGCTCCGACTGGATGGCAATTGAACAGCAACGTGGTATTTCCGTAACCAGTTCTGTTTTGCAATTCGACTATGACGGCAAGCGCATCAACATTTTGGACACACCCGGGCACGAAGATTTCTCAGAAGACACATACCGCACGTTGATGGCGGTCGATTCCGTAGTCATGGTTGTCGATTCTGCCAAAGGAATTGAACCACAAACCAAAAAGTTGTTTGAAATTGTGTCACAGCGCGGTATTCCTGTGTTTACTTTCTTCAACAAACTCGATCGTGATGGGCGCGAAGCGCTTGATTTGGTTGACGAATTGGAAAGTGTCTTGGGCATTCAAGCTTATCCAATGAACTGGCCAATCGGGTCAGGACAAATTTTAGAAGGTTTGTACGATTTACGCGATGAAAAAATCGTCCGTTATGTCAAAGGCGAACGGGATTATGCCGAATTGTCACGCGCGGATTTGCCAGCTGACTTAACTGAAAAGTCGATTTGGCAAGATACGTTGGATGAAATCGAATTGTTGCAAGACGCTGGAAATGAATTCGACGAAGAAGCGATTGCGCACGGTAAATTAACACCGGTGTTCTTTGGTTCGGCGTTGGCGAATTTTGGGGTGGAGCAATTCTTGCGCACGTATTTGCAGTACGCGCCAGAACCCGCTTCGCTAGCCGATGTGAACGGTGATCAAATTGACGCAGCACAAGCACCGTTTTCTGGTTTTGTTTTCAAAATTCAAGCCAACATGGATCCAAAACACCGTGATCGCATTGCGTTTGTGCGGATTGCCAGTGGTGAATTTGAACGGGGCATGGATGTGACGTTGCAACGCACCGGCAAAAAGTTGAAGCTTGCCAACGTGACGCAGTTCATGGCGGAGTCGCGTGAAAATGTTACCAACGCCGTACCGGGCGATATTATCGGTGTTTATGACACGGGGAATTTCCAAATCGGCGACACGATTTACGCTGGGAAAAAAGCAATTCAGTATCCAGATTTGCCAACGTTTACACCAAGCATGTTCAACCGCGTGACGGCCAAAAACGTGTTGAAGCAAAAGTCATTCCACAAAGGCATTGAGCAGTTGGTGCAAGAAGGAACGATTCAACTCTACAAACCTTGGGTTGCCGGCGATTACATTCTTGGCGCGGTGGGTCAGTTGCAGTTCGAAGTGTTCAAATTCCGCATGGAAAATGAATACAACACTGAAATTAATTTTGATCCAATCGGTAGCAAAGTCGCGCGTTGGATTAGCCCAGATGTCCTTGATGAAAAAATGGCGTCATCACGTAATATGCTGGTGCGTGACCGTTTTGACAATCCGGTTTTCTTGTTTGATAATCAATTCTCATTGAATTGGTTCCGCGACAAATATCCTGATATTGAGCTCGAAGAAAAGCTATAAACTTGCATTTTTAATAGAAAGGCGTGATAATAAGGGTAGGCCAGCAGTGGTCAATGTATCCTGTTAGAACAGCTTTTTCATAACAATCTCCTAAAATTATCTCCCAAAATCTCTTCAATTTTGTTCGCAGGATGGCATTTAGGATGACCCGTCAATCACCTCCCAATGATTGGCGGGTTTTTATATGGAAATGTGGTATAATAAAGGAACAAATGGGGTTGTTTTTGGAATTCGACGGGCTGACTTGCGCACAGGCTGCGTTTCGTCGTTGTGACGTAAAAAACAGCAGAAGAATAACTGCAAACAATTCAAACTCTTACGCAGTAGCAGCTTAAAAACCTGTTCTCGTAGCTTAATTGACGTTGTCGGCGTCGTTAATTAGGCCATTCTAGTCGACTAGTTTGTCACATCTAATCTGAGTGTGGCAGGCGAATTTTCTCAGGTTAGTCACGTTGGCTAGCCGTGTGTTTGGGCGTTCAACGTGACGAAGTTGAAATACAGACACTATAAGCGTAGAGGTTTGTGTTGGCAACCAGTTCGGACAGGGGTTCGAATCCCCTCAACTCCATTGCAAAAAGTCACGACCGCTGGGCCGTGGCTTTTTATTTTAGCGAGGTATGAGTCATGCATATTTTAATGATTGAAGATAACGCTGCCGTGGCAGAAATGCTGACGTTGTTTTTTCGCAAAGAAGGTTGGCACGTCACCAACGTTGCGAATGGAAATGAAGCGGCGCGGACATTTAGCAAAACACCGGAAAATTGGGATTTTATTACACTGGATTTGAATTTGCCGGGGATGGATGGTATGCGCATTGCTGAAAAAATCCGCCAGCAAAACAAACGCGTGCCGTTAATCATGCTAACGGCGCGCGATAGTGAATCCGATCAAGTGCTCGGCCTTGAAATGGGCGCGGATGATTACATGGTCAAGCCATTTAGTCCGATTGTTTTAGTGGCAAAAATCAAAGCGATTATGCGCCGCGCACATTACGCTGCCTTGCCCGCTAACGAAGACGATGCGCGCTTTGACGTGATGACGACGCACTTCAAATTAGATTCACGCACGCGCGAAGTTTACGTCGATGATCAGCAAATTGATGAATTGACGCCAAAAGAATTTGAGTTGTTGCGCGTGATGGCAGAAAAGGCGCGCCAAGTCTTTAGCCGTGAGCAACTCTTACAATTGGTGTGGGATTACGAATTTTTTGGCGAAGAGCGCACAGTTGACGCGCATGTCAAAAAATTACGCGCCAAGCTGCCAAACGATGGCAGCAAAATCATTCAAACCGTGTGGGGCGTCGGTTATAAATTTGACGATACTTCATTGGACTAAAAAAGGACGTTATTCACGTCCTTTTTTTGATTAACCGTTACCAGCTTGGAAATTGTTGTACAAAACCATGCCGCCGTCCACGTAAAGGGACGTTCCGGTAATATATTTTGCTTGATCAGAAGCCAAAAAGGCAGCGGCGTTGGCGACATCTTCTGGTTCACCGATGGTGCCCATTGGAATCATGTCGGCGACGGCTTGTTTGGCCTTAGGATCACTGAATTTTTCCGCGTTGATCGGCGTGTTCATCGCACCGGGATTGATGTTGTTGATCCGAATACCGTATGGCGCATATTCCATCGCGATTGTTTTGTTAAACATCCCCACACCGCCTTTTGCCGCAGCATATGACGCAAAAGTAGGCCAAGGAATAATTTCGTGAACGGATGAAATATTGATGATGTTACCTGTTTTGTTGTTCGTCATCCAATATTGCAAAGCAGTTTTGGCACCCAAGAAAACACCGTCTAAATCAACACTCGTTACTTTGTGCCATTCGTCCAAATCAACTTTGTGCGTGTCACGTGGAATTTCCAAACCAGCGTTATTGACCCACAAATCCAAACCACCGAAGTGATCCAAAGCGGCTTGTAGTAACTTGTCATTATCAGCTGGCTTTGAAATGTCGCCTTGTTGACCGACGGCACGTCCACCGGCATGTTCAATGTCCGTAATTAATTCCGTCACTTCATTGGCTTTTTCTTCCAAGTAGTTGATGACAACGTTCATGCCTTCGCTACCAAAACGGCGCGCCATGGCCGCACCTAAACCAGTTGAACCGCCGGTAATGACGACGGTTTTGTTTTTGAGATCTTCGTACATAATTGTTTCCTTCGTTATCAAATTTTGACAGAAAAACCCCGCCAAAAGCGAGGTAAAAAGTAGAGAATCTTTTAATTTTTAGCTGCGACGACCGAAAATAAAGCTAACGATTGCAACCAAGATAACGGCACCGATGATTGAAGGAATGATTGCCATTCCTGCAACGTTTGGTCCCCATGAACCTAAGACAGTTTCACCCAAAGATGATCCGATCAAACCAGCAAGAATGTTGCTAATCCAACCCATTGAACCACCCTTGTTTGTGATTGCACCAGCAATCGCACCGATGATACCACCAACGATTAAAGCCCATAAAATATGCATAATACAATTTTCCTCCTTTTTGTATGTTTTTAGCTTACGCCTAATAGTTAAATAAAGCAAATGATTTGCTTGAAAATGATCTTTTACGCTGAAAATTTGCGAAATGATTTTCATGAGCGTATCATGGTGAGTGTTCAAAATTTAGAAAAGGAGCGTTCATGTATCGGGCCAGATACATGAACAACAGTGATGATGGGAATTTTAATTGCGTTGATTCCGGCGTTAGCTTGGGGTTCAGTTGGATTAGTCGGCACTAAAATGGGTGGTTCCGCGTCACAACAAACGTTTGGTATGACGTTGGGGGCGTTGTTGTTCGGCTTGAGTACAATGTTTTTCTATGTGATCCCGCACGGTTTTGTGCTGGATGGCAAAATTTGGCTGGTCGGTTTTGTTTCTGGGCTATTTTGGGCCTTAGGGACGGCAGGTCAGTTTACCGCCTACAAATCTTTGGGCGTGTCACTTGGTTTTCCGTTGTCAACAACCGGTCAAATTGTGACGAACGCGTTGATGGCAGCTTTGGTGTTGGGTGAGTGGTCAACTGGCAAAGCTTGGTTGTTTGGTTTGTTAGCCATTGCTTTGGCAGTGGTGGGCGCCATCTTTATTTCAATAAACGATAAAGACGAAAAAAGTGATGCAAAATTCAGTATGAAGGGCATTATTGCGTTGATTTATTCAACGGTTGGCTTCATGTTGTACTTTGTGTTCCCGAATTTAATGGTTAAAATTGGCTTCATTTCTCAAGATGTCAAAACCGCAGGTGATGGGGTCAATTACATGACCGCGATCGTCGGCCCACAAGCAATCGGACAAGTGTTGGGTGCAGCTTTGTTGGTCGTCTTCTTGTACAAAGAAGCGGGCAAAATGTTTGAAATGCCAACCTTTAAAAACATTGCTACCGGGCTTGTTTGGGCGACGGGGAACTTGTTTATGTTTATCTCCGCTGCTAACCCAATGGTTGGACAAGCGTTGGCGTCAACTTTGTCACAAATGGGCATTATTCCCGGCACGTTGGGCGGTATTTACTTGCTGCACGAAAAGAAAACTGCGTACCAAAAGAAATTTATTTTTATCGGTATTGTCTTGGTAGCAGCTGGTGGCTTGCTCATTAGTAATTTGCCAAAATAAAAAGCGACGGATTAACATCCGCCGCTTTTTTTATTTGCGATAAGCACTTGCAATTTCTTCGATTAAATCACGATCCTGCAAACTCGTTACGTCTTGCAACACGGCAATCACGTCTTCGTTTTGCAAACGACTTTGGAGTTCAACGCTTTGTTCGTCGCTGGCAACGTCGAATTTCAACGCCGCAACAACTGACTTCACCAATTCATCGTATTCCAAACCACGTTCTTTCAATTCCCGAATTGGGCGAATGAAACGTTCGTCGTAGCCCAACTTACGGATTGGCGTGCGACCCACGCGGCTAATCGCGTCAGTCAACTTTTGGTTGGCAAAACGTCCTGCCAAAACGTTGTGATAAGCTTTCAAATCAGCTTCGTCAAAGCCCCATTTGGCCATTAACAACGCGCGAATTTCCGCTAATACTTTTTCCAAACGTAACTTCACGCGCGCATCTACGATAGCTTCTTGAATCGTCGTGAAGCCTAATTCAGCGCCGCGGTAGGCAACAGAAGCGTGCCCGGCGTTCACCGAGAACAACTTACGTTCGATAAAGGCGTCCAAGTTATTCGTGTAGTGAACGTCTTGCAAACGAATGTCAGTGCGCTTAGCTTGTGTTTCGTCGATGACCCATTCTTTGAAGGCTTCAACGGTGACAGCCAAGACATCATCGTGACTTTGTTCAGGCACGATACGGTCAACGGCTGAGTTCGGGAAGCCAACGTGCGCATCGGCATAAGCTTTTGCGTCATCTGCCAAATTATCGTAGACCAATGCTTTCAAGGCGTCAGATCCGCCAATCATGTTTTCGGCTGCAATCACGTCTAATTCAACGTCGTTGTTGGCTTTAGCGCGTGCTTCGATACCTTGAGCGATCAAGGGAGCGATGAACTTCAAGATGTTTGGGCCAATCGCTGTGGTCACCAAATCAGCTGTGGCGATGGCAGCGACCACTTTTTCAGGATCGGTGCCGTTGTTGATGCCGGACACGTTGTCGATCGTAATCACATCATCTGTTTCATTTGCCAAAGTAATGTCGTATGTGCCGCGCGCGTTCAATTCGTCGATGACGGCCGCATTCACGTCAACGAATGTGACGGCAAAATCACTGTCGTGCAAAGTTTCACCGATGAAACCACGCCCGATATTTCCTGCTCCAAAATGTACCGCTTGATAACTCATATTTTTAGCCCTCCAACAAAGCTAATACTTCTTCAATACTCTTTGCTTCTGTCAACTTTTCAATGTTGGTGACATCGCTTGCAAAGACCGCAATTTTACTCAACACATCTAAGTGTTCGTTGTTCAAACCAGCAATGCCAAAGACGGCCGTAACGGTCTTTTCTTCTTCGCCAGCGGCGCCAAAGTTAACGCCTTCTGGAATTTGAACATAAGACATCGCTGTCTTTTTGATGAACTTTTTACCGTCGTCAGTTCCGTGCGGAATGGCCACGAAGTTCCCCATGTAGATTGACAATTGGGCGTCACGTTCGATCATTGAATCAATGTAACCAGGTTCGGCTGCACCGTTTTTGACCAATAAGTCACCGGCCAAACGAATGGCTTCTTCTTTTGTTGCTGCCTTTTGGTTAATCGCGATCGCGTCTTTTGACAAAACATCTGTTAATTTCTTGTCTTTAATTGACGTGTCGTCTGTTGATGTTTGTGTCGTGCTGTCACCGCTGAACTTTTCAGCTTGCAACGCCATGATGATTTCATCGTATTCTGGGGCTGACAAGAAGTTGTCCACGGATACGCGCGTTGCCGTAGGTGCTTTGTCGGTTGCTAGACCAGCTAATTCGTTTTGTGTGACAACCAATGTGTTTTCATCGGCTTTCAAATTACGAATCGCCGTGTTTGTCACGGGAAGTGACAAACCAGCTTTTTTGACTTTGTCACGCAACAATGACGCACCCATCGCACTTGAACCCATGCCGGCTTCACAGGCGAAGATGACTTGCTTGATGTTAGACAAGTCTTGGTAGCTGTTGGTAGCTGTTGCACCTTCAACATTTGGCAAAACTTGACCTTTTGATTCAGCCTTCATGTTAGCCGTTTGAGTTTGTGCAGCGGCCAAATCAATTTCTGACTTGTCACGTGACAAAACAAATGCAGCAATGGCAAATGAAACGGCGGTCGCCGCCAAAATACCACCATAAACGGCAAAGGCGTTACTTAAGAAATGATCCTTTGGCAACATTGCTGTCACCGCGATGATTGATCCAGGAGAAGGAGAAGCCTTCAAACCAGCACCAAACAAGTTAAAGATGGTTGAACCAGTGACACCACCACCGATAACGGCTAAGAACAAAGCGGGCTTTGCCAAAACGTATGGGAAGTAGATTTCGTGAATACCACCAAAGAAGTGAATGATGGCTGCTCCCGGTGCAGACGCTCTTGAAGCGCCTTTACCAAAGAACATGTAAGCCAACAAGATACCAAGACCAGGACCTGGGTTAGGTTCAAGCAAGAAGAGCATTGACTTACCAGCTTCAGCTGCTTGTTGTACACCCAATGGTGTCAAAATTCCTTGGTTAATAGCGTTGTTCAAGAACAAAATTTTGGCGGGTTCAATGAAGATGTTCGCCAAAGGCAACAAGTGCGTTTGCTCAGCGATGTTAACACCGGCCGCCAAGAAGCTACTCAAGGCTTCAACCAATGGTCCAACACCAATCAAGCCCAAACCGGCTAAGATAGCAGCCAAGATCCCAGCTGAGAAGTTGTTAACCAGCATTTCAAAGCCTTGACGGGTCTTTGGTTGCAAGTAGGCGTCTACTTTCTTAATTAAGTAACCACCAAGAGGTCCCATTGCCATGGCACCCAAGAACATTGGGATGTCAGTTCCGACAATCACACCGATTGTGGCAACGGCACCCACGACACCACCACGGTGTTCGTAAACCATTGATCCACCAGTAAACCCAATCAAAAGGGGCAACATGTAAGTGATCATTGGCGTAACGAGTTTGGCAAACGTTTCGTTTGGCAACCAACCCGTAGGAATGAAGAGCGCTGTAATCAATCCCCAAGCGATAAAGGCACCGATGTTTGGCATGACCATACCGGATAGCTTTGAGCCGAAGTTTTGAGCGCGCGTCTTTAATGAAACTTTTGGACGTGCTTGCATCGTAATTCTCCTATATTGATACATAGTATTTTTGAAAGCGTTTACAACACTTTCTACAATTTACATCATAAGCATTTGATGATGTAAATACAAGTGGACAAATTTGATATTTATTTCACTTGCGACGATAAATATTCATATTTTTTATTATGGTAATTAGGTTCAATAGATAAATAGAAAGTTCATATTGTCACATAGTTCACAAATTTAACATAAATTGTTCACAATTAGGAAAATAATAGGTTGCGTATTTGGTATAGACCGCGTATGATGAATCTGTAAACGTTTTCAATTTTTGGAGGAAGAAAACATGGCTCACATTAGTTTGGATTCAACAAGTGTTAACAATTTCATCGGGGCACACGAACTTGGTGAAATGCAACCATTGGTTACGGCTGCGCATGATCAACTACGCAACCGCACGGGTGCTGGTGCGGAATTTACGGATTGGGTAACTTTGCCAACCGATTATGATCAAGAAGAATTTGCCCGCATTCAAGCAGCGGCAAAGCAAATTCAATCTGATTCAGAAGTTTTGGTGGTGATTGGAATTGGTGGTTCATACCTTGGTGCCAAGGCAGCCATCGACTTCTTGAGCCCAAGTTTCTACAATGAATTGGACCGTGACGTGCCAAAGATTTACTTTGCCGGAAACTCAATCTCATCAGCTTACTTAAATGATTTGATTAAGGTTATCGGTGACAAAGACTTCTCAGTCAACGTGATTTCTAAGTCAGGTACGACGACGGAACCAGCAATTGCCTTCCGTGTCTTTAAGGAATTGTTGGAAAAGAAGTATGGTGCTGAAGGTGCCAAAAAGCGTATCTACGCAACAACAGACGCTAATAAAGGTGCTTTGCATGACGAAGCTGTTGCTGAAGGATACGAATCATTTGTTGTGCCAGACGGTGTCGGCGGTCGTTTCTCAGTTTTGACAGCGGTTGGCTTGTTGCCAATTGCTGCGGCCGGAATTGATATTGACGCTTTGATGTCAGGTGCTCGTGCGGCGCAAAACGAATACGTTGAAGCAGATGTTACGAAAAACGACGCCTACAAATATGCGGCTATCCGCAACATTTTGTACGCAAAGGGCTTCACAACAGAATTGTTGATCAACTGGGAACCTTCAATGCAATACTTCTCAGAATGGTGGAAGCAATTGATGGGTGAATCAGAAGGGAAGAACCAAAAGGGCATCTACCCAAGTTCAGCAAACTTCTCAACAGATTTGCACTCATTGGGTCAATACATTCAAGACGGACGCCGTGACTTGTTTGAAACGGTTGTGAAGTTGGATTCACCCGTTTCAAACTTGGATTTGCCAGTGGTGGCTGAAGACAAAGATGGTTTGAAGTATTTGGAAGGTAAGACGATTGACGAAGTCAACACTGGTGCTTTTGAAGCGGTAACGTTGGCCCATGTCGATGGTGGCGTGCCAAACTTGGCCGTTCATTTGCCAGCACAAGACGCCTTTACTTTAGGAAACTTGATTTACTTCTTTGAATTAGCAGTCGGTATTTCAGGTTACTTGTTGGCGATCAACCCCTTCAACCAAGAAGGCGTTGAAGACTACAAGCGTAACATGTTTGCCTTGTTGGGTAAGCCTGGTTACGAAGAACAAACAGCCGTTATTCGCGAACGTTTGGGTAAGTAAATTGGTTTTGGAAGCAACTCTTTGGAGTTGCTTTTTTATTTTGCACTTTTACTGTCAAATATCAGTATGCTTTACAAAATAAAATGACAGGACTATAATCATAGGCATTCGTTGAAAGCGGTTACTTAAAATAGATTTTTAAATTGAAAAATGGAGAAACGCAATGAATAAACCCAAGTTGTTTTTGGATATGGATAATGTGCTAGTTGATACGTTGTCGGTACTAAATATAACGGATCCAGTGCCGTTTGGTGTAAAAAAGCCCGATCAAATACCTGGTATTTTCCGTCATTTAGAACCAGTATCGGGTGCTGTGGAAGCTGTGGGAAAACTTTCTCGCTACTTTGAGTTATACATTTTATCAACGTCGCCGTGGGAGAATGCGAGTGCATGGCAAGATAAATTACTTTGGCTGGCCGAATATTTTGGCAAAGACGAAGACAGCCCTTTTTATAAGCGAGTTATTCTCACCCACGACAAGGGGCTATTGCATGGAGCAGGTGGCATTTTGGTGGACGATCGACCATATCATGGCGCGAGCGCATGGGATGATACGATTACCAATAGTTTTTGGTTGCAATTTGGTTACGATGAACGATTGGTTTGGGATCGGGAATTAGTTGACTTTTTGGTGGAAGTTGCGAAAATTTTGCCTACTGAACCAAGTTTGCGTCGAGCTATACAAGATGCAAATAAACATAACTATGATTTGCACGGTGATCGTGAAAAATTCGAAGCAGCAGATTGGGAGAAGTAAGGAGTACAAAATGATTACTAACAGTTTAGAAATGCTACAAGATGCACGAGATAAAGGTTATGCAGTAGCGTCATTTAATACTAATAATTTGGAGTGGACAAAAGCTATTTTGTTAACGGCGCAGGCGGCGAATTCACCGGTAATGATTCAGGTGACGGCTGGCGCGGCAAAGTATATGGGTAACTTAAAGACAGCTTATCATTTGATTGTTGATTTGCATGAAGCGCTTAATATAACAGTGCCGGTGGCGATTCATTTGGACCATGGGAATTATGAAGATGCTAAATTAGCGATTGAATTGGGCTTTACATCGGTAATGTTTGACGGTTCACATTTTCCGATTGAGGAAAATTTAGCAAAAACACACGAAATCGTTGAGTTGGCACATGCGAAGGGGGTAACCGTAGAGGCAGAAGTCGGAACTATTGGTGGTGAAGAAGATGGGCTTGTTGCAGTTGGAGAAATTGCGCCAGTCGAGGATGCAGTGGCACTCATTAACACGGGAGTAGATATATTGGCGGCAGGTATTGGTAACGTGCACGGACCCTATCCAGCAAATTGGAAGAGCTTAGATTTTGCGCATTTGGCTGATATTCAACAAGCCGTAGACGAAGCAACAGGCAGGGCAGTGCCGTTAGTTTTGCACGGCGGAAGTGGTATTCCTGATGAACAAATACAGCGCGCTATTTCTTTAGGTGTTGCTAAAATCAATGTTAATACTGAGGGGCAGCTAGCCTTTCACAAAGCTGTGCGTGATTTTGTTTTATCTGGTGAAGATTTACGTGGAAAAAATTACGACCCTCGAAAATTTTTAGCACCGGGAACAAATGCGATTATAACAGCATTTACAACGCGAATAGATGTATTTGGTTCAACTGGCCGGGCCTATTAAAGTAAAAAAGGTGATGACATATAATTGTCATCACCTTTTTTATATTTGGGTTGCTTGATAATGCAATAAGGATAGATAAAGCACGACTAAATCTGTATAATGACGCGGATCTAAACCAGTTAAGTCATGGATTTTGTCTAACCGATAAGCAAGGGTGTTGCGATGTACATGTAAAATATCAGCTGTGTCCTGTAATTTGCCATCTGTTTCAAAGAAAGCCCAGAATGTGTCTAAGAGTTCATCTGCATTCGCAACAGCGCTTGGATTCCAAGACAACGAAAAAGATTTTTCGGCAGTGAGTACATGGTGTAGATAACGTGCATGCTGATAATCCATGTTGGTAATGTTGGCGGGCATGTTTTGAACAACTTCCAATGCGATTGAGGCTTGTTCGTGAGCAGTCTTCATGTGATGGCTTAAGTCAGAGATACCGAACATGACATTTTGGAGCATAGCTAATTCCCATTGGGATTCCGTTAAAATCATGACATGTGTAGTGGTGTCACTGTCAAAGTGATTATCAGTTGGATAATCTGAGATATGCCCCTTGGCGATAACAACGAAATGGGCTTGCTTTAAATCAATACCAAAGCGAGCAGCATTTTCTAAAAAATTGGTGTCATACGTTTCGGTATTGAGGGCTAGCCACTCTTTGAGAAAATTAATTCGTGAAATATTGGCTGGTCGCTGCACGTCGTCGCTGTGAATGATTTCATGCTCAATGATTAAATTGGCCTGTTGGTGAACTAATTTAATCCACGGAGACAATAAACTAATCTCACCTGTAATGATTAAACTGCCGAGCGTTTGTTCATCGAATCTTAAAGGCATTGCAATGACTTTTAAAATATCGGATTTTACAGGGATGGTGGTCAGTAATAATTCCTCATTGCTAAATGACCATGCAGTGAAGGGTAATGTCTCACGTGCGACAAAAGGGGCTTGTGCAGCGAGTATTTTGCCATTGGTGTTTGTGATTGCCAGGGAACTTGGTGGCATTTGGTCACTTAGTTGCGTCAAAAGTTTCTCAGCTAATGGCTGCGTTAATCTCATTATTCCACCCCTTTGAAAGCGTTTTCTTTGTGAGTATCGTAACGTTTTTTTTGAATTTGTGCAACTGCACAAATGAATTTGGTGATTATTACATTATCAATTTTTGAAGACTAGGTTATGATAAATGCGTGGTAAACAAGTAAGCGCTTACATTAACCAAAAACAAGGAGCAAAGAAATGGCAAAGTACATTTTGACAATTGATGAAGGAACGACAAGCACACGCGCTGTCATTTATGATAAGCAAGGAAATGTTGTCACCAGCGCTCAGCGCGAAATTACAATGTTTTATCCTAAGCCCGGTTGGGTCGAACAAGATGCTAACGAAATTTGGATAGCAGTTCAGGCGACAATCGCCACAGCACTCATTCAATCCGGTATTCAACCAACTGACATTGCCGGCGTTGGAATTACAAATCAACGTGAAACAACCGTTGTTTGGGATAAAGAAACGGGATTGCCGATTCATCGTGCCATTGTTTGGCAATCACGACAAACAGCGCCAATCGCGGAAAAATTGGTTGAAGATGGACACACTGATCAAATTCACGCCACGACTGGTTTGACAGTAGATGCGTACTTCTCGGCGACGAAAATTCGTTACATTTTAGACAATGTGTTGGGCGCACAACAACGCGCCGAAAGTGGAGATTTATTGTTTGGCACAATCGACACGTGGATTTTGTGGAAGTTGACGGGTGGTGCGGTGCACGCAACGGACTACACGAACGCCTCACGGACGATGTTGTTTGATATTAACAAGTTGCAGTGGGACAACGATATTTTGCAGATGTTGAACATTCCAAAGGTGATGCTACCAGACGTGCGTTCGTCATCGGAAGTTTATGGAAAAGCCATGCCGGTGCATTTCTTCGGCGCAGAAGTGGAAATTGCCGGAATTGCCGGTGACCAGCAAGCGTCATTGTTTGGCCAATTGGCTTTGGAGCCCGGTACGGTGAAAAATACGTACGGCACGGGAGCATTTATCGTGATGAACACCGGTGACAAGGCAATTTATTCAAAGCGTGGCCTGATTACGACAATTGGTTATGGCTTGGATGGCAAAGTCACTTATGCGTTGGAAGGTTCAGTTTTCGTGGCTGGATCGGCCATTCAATGGTTGCGTGACGGCATCAAGATGATTGAAAAATCACCCGAAAGTGAAGCGTTGGCGATTGCTTCTGAAAACGATGATGAAGTGTATGTGGTGCCGGCCTTTACTGGTTTGGGGGCGCCGTACTGGGATTCAGAAGCACGCGGTGCAATTTTTGGTTTGACGCGGGGAACAACGCGAGCAGATTTTGTCAAAGCGACATTGCAATCACTGGCTTATCAATCAAAAGATGTGGTTGACACCATGTCGGCGGAAACAGAAATTCGCGTGCCAGAATTACGCGTGGACGGTGGGGCGTCTTTGAACAATTACTTGATGCAATTCCAAGCAGACATTTTGGACACGCCAATTTTACGCGCGGCAAACGTTGAAACAACAGCAATCGGCGCAGCGTACTTGGCAGGTTTGGCAGTAGGTTTTTGGAAGGACACTGACGAATTGAAGTCTTTGCAACAAATCGGTAAAACTTTCCAACCCGAAATGCCGGCGGAACGGGCCGAAAAGTTGTACGGCGGCTGGCAATTAGCTGTCAAAGCCACGCAATCATTTAAGCCTGAGGAGGGCAAGTAACATGACGTTTTCTGTGAAAGAGCGTGCGAACTACGTGAAGCGGCTCAGCACGGAACAATTTGATGTCACCATTATCGGTGGTGGAATTACGGGGGCTGGCATTGCTTTACAAGCTGCGGCAAGTGGTTTAAAAACAGCGCTGATTGATATGCAAGATTTTGCGGAAGGGACGAGCTCGCGATCAACAAAATTAGTTCACGGTGGCATTCGGTACTTGAAAACTTTTGATGTAGATGTGGTGGCCGATACGGTCAGTGAACGGGCGCGTTTGCAACGAATTGCACCTCATATTCCGCGACCTTCCAAAATGTTGATGCCGCTATATGACGAGCCGGGTCAAACGTTTACGCCGTTCAGCGCCAAAATTGCAATGGAACTGTACGATAAGTTAGCTGCCGTACCAACAGATAGTGAATGGTCAAATCAATTACTATCTCCCGAGCAAGCCCGTGAGTATTTGCCAGAGCTTGATGACACTGGCTTAAAAGGATTGGCCATCTATCTAGATTATCAAAATAACGATGCCCGTTTGACAATTGAAAACATCAAACAAGCGGTAGAAGATGGTGCGGTAGCGGTGAGCCATATCAAAGCAACGCGCTTTGTGAACAATCAGGATGGACGTGTTAATGGTGTATTGGTTACAGACGTGTTGAATGGCGGTGACTTTGTTATCCAAAGTCACATTGTCATCAATGCGGGCGGTCCCTTTAATGACTTGGTGCGTGGCTTAGATGGTCAACAGCATGAACAACATATTCGACCAACAAAGGGTGTGCATCTTGTCATTGATCAAAGTAAGTTACAAGTGCCACATACTGTCTACTTTGATTCAGGTTTCAATGATGGACGGATGTTGTTTGTGATACCGCGTGAAAACAAGACGTATTTTGGTACCACAGATACAGATTATAAAGGTGATTATGAACATCCCACAGTTGAACAAGTTGACGTCGATTATTTACTTACTGCGGTGAACAAGCGTTTCCCTGGTACGGATTTGACAATTGATGATATTGAGGCGAGTTGGGCTGGTTTGCGACCTTTGATTGGTGGTGGCGACTACAATGGTAATGCGTCCCAGGCTAAAGTCACGGATGATGATTTACGAACACTTGACACAACTTTGCAGCGTTACTTCCATGAGCAGATTGACCGTGAAGCTGTCGAAAAAACGATTGCGGAGTTAGGGACCAGCAAAGCAGCTGCTTCCACTGTCTCACGTGGTGCTGATGTGCAAGTTGGTGACAATGGTGTTGTACACGTGCTTGGTGGCAAGTTGACAGATTATCGTTTAATGGCTGTGAGTGCTTTGCAAAAAGTTGTCGAATTACTTTCTGAAATTAGCGAAGAGAAATTCACATTAATTGATTCAACGCAGTATCAAATTTCAGGAGGACATTTTAACCCTGACGACGTGAATGGTGCTATTAACGCGTATGCAAAAGAATTACAGTCAGCGGGACTGGACGAAGATGAATCCTTGGATATTGCAAATTTCTACGGTTCAAATTCGTCAAAAATTGCAACATACGTCAAAAAGGGGTACGCAGCTGAAGGTTTAACTTTAGGTCAAACCGCAACGCTACATTACGCACTGGACGAAGAGGCGGTGGTTCGGCCTATTGATTATTTATTGCGCCGGACAAACTATCTTTTGTTCCGTTCCGATATTTTAGATCAAATTGAAGATGCTGTTATAGATGAGATGGCGCGTGTATTGCACTGGACTTATGCTGAAAAGTTGGCAATGAGAGCGGAATACTTTACTTTCCGGAACGAGGCACAATTGAAAAGTTTGAAAGGAGCGGTTCAATGACCAAACGAACGCCATTTATTGTGGCTAATTGGAAAACGAATAAAAAGACCCAAGATGTTTATGAATTTTTAGATGCTATTCGAGATCATTTGCCAGCTAGTGATGTTGTGGAAACGGGTATCGCAGCCCAAGATATTTTCTTACACGAAATGGTTAATTATGCTGGTGGTTTGAGTGAATCAGTTAAAATTGTTGCTGAAAATGTGCACTGGGCTGACGAAGGATCATATACTGGAGAAACATCGCCGGCTGCGTTGGCAGACATTGGCGTAAATTATGCAATTGTCGGTCACTATGAACGTCGTAAAATGTTTAAAGAAACAAATGGCACGATTGGCTTGAAAGTTGCAGCAGCCTTGCGCAACGGAATTTCACCAATCGTGGCGATTGCTGAAGATACGACAAGGTATAATCCAGAAGACGTTGAAATGGCACCTTTGACAGAAATTGCTATCGCTTTAGCGGGAATTTCAAAAGAAGATGCACATCGCATCGTGATTGCCTATGAGCCTGCGTGGGCAATTGGCGCAGCTACAGCACCCTCTAATGAGATTGTTCAACATGCTGCTAAAGTAATTCGTGCTTCGTTGGCGCGTCTGTTTACCCAAGAAGTTGCTGATAAAATTCGTATTCAATACGGTGGCGCCGTGACGCCAGATAATGCTGCTGAAATTTTAGCCCAACCAGATATCGATGGTCTGCTAATTGGTCGTGCAGCACTAGATGCAGATAAATTTTTGAACATGGTACAAGCAGCAGTGAATCAAACTAAAATCACTGCGCAGGAAGGTTAAGTTCATGAAATTAAAAATTTTTGGTGAAGTATTTGGGACTGCGTTGGTCATTTACTTTGGTACAGGAACTGGCCTGTTTGGCGGGCCGTATGCCGATTTGGCGAGTGTTTCGCTTGGTTGGGGATTAGCGCTTGCGATTTTGGTTTACACTTTTGGACCGCTTTCTGGTGCGCATTTTAATCCGGCCGTGACGTTGACGATGTTTTTGACCAAACGCATGCCTGGTGGTGAAGCACTTATCTATGTTGCTTCGCAGTTGGTTGGTGGTTTGTTAGGCGAATTGTTTGTCGTTTGGACGTACAAATCAGTTTTGGCTCATACCGGCAAAAGCTGGGCGAGTGAAGTGGCGGCCAATCATTTGAGCGGGACGGTTTTTCCGGATATTTCAGTGCCAGTCGCTTTTGCCACGGAAGTTTTGTTGACGGTGTTCTTGTTGACTGCGGTTTTGGTCATCAACAATCCGCATACCAATGTTAACGCTGGGCAAGCGGCAATTATTGTCGGCTTTACGATCTTTGTTTTGGTGATTGTCGGCGGTCATTTGACGGGGGCTTCAATGAACCCAGTCCGTTCATTGTGGCCGGCGGTCTTTGCCGGTGGGTTAGGTTTGTCGCAACTTTGGCTCTACATCACCGCGCCATTAGTGGGTGCAGTAATTGCCACCGTCATTGACAAAACCATTCTGCCAGCGCACGAAGGTTAATTTAACAAATGAAGCAACCAACATTTGAATGCAAGCACTTTCACGGAATTTCAAACAGTGCTATAATATAGATGTTGGTAATAAACCAAAGAAAATAATTGGAGGATCTTACACATGACTGTGAAGATTGGTATTAACGGTTTCGGTCGTATCGGACGTTTGGCTTTCCGTCGTATTTTGGAATTGGCTGACACAGCTTCAGACATCGAAGTTGTAGCGATCAACGACTTGACATCACCTGAAATGTTGGCGTACTTGTTGAAGTACGACTCAATTCACGGCAACTTGAAGGCTGAAGTTTCTTCAGACGAAACAGGTATTATCGTTGACGGTAAGCACTACACTGTTTATGCAGAACGTAACGCTGCTGACTTGAAGTGGGTTGAAAACGACGGTGTTGAATACGTATTGGAAGCTACTGGTTTCTACGCATCATCAGAAAAGTCACAAGCTCACTTGGACGCCGGTGTTAAGAAGGTTTTGGTTTCAGCGCCAGCTGGAAGCGACGTTCCTACAGTTGTTTACGGGGTTAACCAAGACATTTTGAAGGCAGACGACCGTATCGTTTCTGCTGGAAGCTGCACGACGAACTCATTGGCACCAATGGCTAACGTTTTGAACACAGAATTCGGTGTTAAGACAGGTTACATGTTGACAGTTCACGCTTACACAGCTTCACAAAGCTTGCAAGATGGTCCTAAGACATCAAAGTTCTCAGCACGTCAAGCTAACCGTGACGCTGCTTCTAACTCATTGCCACACTCATCAGGTGCAGCCAAGGCTATTGGTTTGGTTATCCCTGAATTGGACGGTAAGTTGACAGGTTCAGCTGTTCGTGTGCCTGTTCCATCAGGTTCTTTGACAGCTTTGACAGCCGTTTTGAGCAAGGATGTTACAGTTGAAGAAGTGAACGCTGCAATGAAGAAGTACGAAACACCATCATTCGGTTACAACGGTGACGGTTTGGTTTCATCAGACATCATTGGCGACACACACGGAACAGTCTTTGACCCAACGCAAACTGAAATCACAAACGGTGACGGTGCGCAATTGGTTAAGGTTGCCGCATGGTACGACAACGAATACGGTTTCACATCAAACATGATCCGTACATTGTTGCACTTCGCTGAATTGGAAGCTTAAGCAACTTCTTAAAAAGCCCCCTTATTGGTGGGCTTTTTTTGTGCGAAAAAGTAAATCGTACGGCGCGAACGTGGGTTCGTATGTTATAATAAATGCTTAGATTACACAAGAAAAAGGTGCGAACATGACAGTTGAAGATTTAGTGGCCGGCATGAATGAACGACAGGCCGAGGCGGTACAAACGACCAAAGGACCGTTGTTGATTATGGCCGGTGCCGGTTCAGGAAAAACACGTGTTTTGACGCATCGTGTCGCGCATTTGATTAATGATTTGAATGTGTTTCCTTGGCGCATTTTAGCGATTACGTTTACCAACAAAGCGGCGCGCGAAATGCGCGAACGAATTGCCAAACTAGTGGATGAAGAAGTGGCTAGCCAAATTTGGGTGTCGACTTTTCATGCTTTGGCAGTACGGATTTTGCGTCGTGACGGGGAAGCGATTGGTTTGGGGCGGAATTTTTCAATTATTGACACGAGCGCACAGCGGACTTTGATGAAGCGGGTGTTGAATGATTTGAATTTGAGCAGTGATCAATTTGAACCGCGGATGGTTTTGGGCACAATTTCCAATGCCAAAAACGCGATGCTCACGCCAAGTGAGTACACCAAACAAGCCGCCACGCCGTACGAAGAAGCGGTAGCAGAAGTTTATGCGGCGTACCAAGCTGAATTAAAGCGCGCCCAATCAGTCGATTTTGATGACTTGATTATGTTGACGATTGATTTGTTCAAAAATGCGCCGGACGTGTTGGCACGCTACCAAAAACAATTTGAATACTTGCACGTGGATGAATATCAAGACACCAACGATGCGCAATATACGATTGTGAATTTGCTGGCGCAGGGATCGCGGAATTTGGCCGTGGTCGGGGATGCAGATCAGTCAATTTACGGTTGGCGTGGTGCTAACATGAACAACATTTTGAACTTTGAAAAAGATTATCCGGACGCGCATGTCGTGATGTTGGAGCAAAATTATCGTTCAACGCAAACAATTTTGAATGCGGCGAATGCCGTGATTGCCAATAACCAAGAACGGCGCGATAAAAATTTGTGGACGGATAACGGTGCCGGCGAAAAAATCACCTACTACCGCGCCCAAACAGAAAAAGATGAAGCGCAATATGTCATGAGTGAAATTCAACGTTTGCGCCGCGAAAAGAACTTGGGCTACGGGGATTTTGCGGTTTTGTACCGGACCAATGCGCAATCGCGTGGAATTGAAGAAGGTTTGATGAAAGCCAACATGCCGTACACGATGGTCGGCGGCCGGAAATTCTTTGAGCGTAAGGAAATTTTGGATATTTTGGCATACATGCAATTGATTGCTAATCCAAATGATAATGCGAGTTTTGAGCGAATTGTCAATGAACCAAAGCGCGGAATTGGTGCGACAACGATTAACAAGTTGCGTGATTTTTCAAATCGCATGGATTGGTCGTATTTGACGGCGGTTGATAACATTGAATTAGCCGTTGAAATCGCGCCAAAAACAGCCACTAAGTTGATTGAGTTTGCCGATATGATTCATACTTTGGCACAGCAGGCGGAATTTTTGAACGTGACGGAAGTGGCGGAAGCGGCGATGGATCGTAGTGGTTATCGCAAAATGTACACCGAACAAAACACACCTGAAGCACAAGATCGCGTCCAGAACTTGGAAGAATTTTTGTCAGTAACCAAAGAATTTGATGCGCGTTATGATGCGGATGCTGAAGATGCAGTTAGTCCGATGACCGACTTTTTGGGGTCAACGGCGCTGATGAGCGATTTGGATGACTTTGAAGAAGGCGACGGCGCCATTACGTTGATGACGTTGCACGCTGCCAAAGGTTTGGAATTCCCGATTGTCTTTATGGTTGGGCTGGAAGAGGGGATTTTCCCGTTGAGTCGCTCGGCGCAAGATGAAGGGCAGTTGGAAGAAGAACGGCGTTTGGCTTATGTCGGCATTACGCGGGCGATGGAAAAGTTGTATTTGTTGAATGCTTGGAGCCGTTTGTTGTACGGACGCACGCAGGCGAATTTGCCATCACGCTTTATTGATGAAATTGATGCGAGTTTGCTCGAAACACAAGCTAATGCGGCGACGACCACGTTGGATCGACGTTTGCCATTCGATCGACCAAAAACAAGTAGCTTGCCACCACGCGCAACGCCAGTCACGAAAACAACAGCCGGCAATAGTGGTGCGGCGGGCGTTACGTGGACCGCAGGCGATAAGGCCGTTCACAAAAAATGGGGTGTCGGCACGGTAATCAGCGTGTCAGGCACGGCGCAAGATCAAGAATTAAAAGTTGCCTTCCCAGCACCGACGGGCGTCAAGCAGTTGTTGGCGGCATTTGCGCCGATTGAAAAAGGATAAGAAACATGACGGAATTGGTGGTTATTCGTGGCAACTCGGCGAGTGGCAAAACAAGTTTGGCAAAGTTAGTGCAGGCAAAAATTCCTGCCAGTTTATTAGTGAGTCAAGATGTTTTGCGAATCGACATGTTGCAGGTCAAAGATCGACCACAAAATTTAGCCATTCCTTTAATTCAACAAACGGTTTTGTTTGGAATTGATCGAGTTGATGTGGTCATTTTGGAAGGGATTTTACGCCGCGATGTATACGGCGATATGTTAACTGAACTAGGCGAAAAATTTTCACGAGTAGCTGTCTATTATTTGGATGTTCCACTCCAAACAACGCTGGCACGTCATGCACAACGACCAGAAGCCGCGAAATTTTCGGCGGATCATTTGATTGACTGGTATCGTCCACATGATCAATTATCCTTGCAAAATGAAACGAACTTTGATGAAAGCTGGTCATTGAATCAAATGGCAGCACATATTCTGCAAGCGCTAAAAAGCTAACCGATGCGGTTAGCTTTTTTCTTAATCTATGTGTTTTAAACATTTGTTATAATAGAAACAACACGGGGGATGACAATATGGCATACGAACAAATTTGGACAGCGTTTAATCAAGAATTTCCGCAATATGCAAATGCGGCGCGTGAGGCTTGGCAGTTTGGGGTGGATCCGGATTTGCTGGCGCAACTAGTGGTGAGCGGTGAGAAGACCGCCACTTCGAGCTATTTTGCAGAGTATATGCATGAGCGCGAAGCAGTTCCTTCAGTGGGAGAAATTAATTTGATTTTGGGTGCGCAAAATCAACCTAAAGTCATCACCATTAATACCAAAGTCGTTTTGCAGCCTTATGCAAAAGTTGACGAAGAAATTGGTTATTTAGAAGGGGAAGGGACGCGTGATTTAGCCTATTGGCGCGCGGTTCATGAACCGTTTTTCACCGAAGTGGCGCAATCAATTGGCAAAACATTTTCGCCAGATGATTTGATTGTGACGGAATTTTTTGAAGTTTTGAAAGTATTATCATGACAGACACAACGGAAATTAACAATTTAACGGCTGCCCAAGCGCAGCAAGAAATCACGCAATTGCAAAAAGATTTGACGCAATACGGGATTGAATATTACGAGCAAGACGCACCGACGGTCGAAGACCACGTTTATGACGCGCTTTATGCGCGTTTGGTGGCTTTGGAGGCGGCTTTTCCGCAATTCGTCACGCCTGATTCACCCACGCAACGCGTCGGCGGCGCAAGTACGAAGTCCGAACTGGCCAAAGTCGTGCACCCCGTGCAAATGTTGTCTTTGGGCGATGTATTTAGTTTGGCAGAACTCGAAGCTTGGGATGCACGCGTGACTAAAGATCTGACGGTGCAAGCGGCGTATAATCTGGAACTCAAAATTGATGGTTTAGCAGTCGCGCTAGATTACGAAAACGGCAAATTAGTCCAAGCGTCAACGCGCGGCGATGGATTTGTCGGCGAAGACGTCACGGCAAACGTGCGGACAATCAAAGCCATTCCACAAACTCTAAACGAACCACTCACGTTAGAAGTTCGGGGCGAAATCTACATGCCAAAAGCAAGTTTTGCGCGTTTGAACGAACAGCGCGAAGAGCAAGGACAGCCACCGTTTGCCAATCCACGCAACGCCGCGGCGGGTTCATTGCGCCAACTCGATGCCAAAGTCACACGGCAGCGTGAGTTGGCGGCGTTCATTTATTCGACGGCGGCTACGGATTTGTTAGGCGTGCAAACACAAAGTGAATTGTTAGCGCGTTTTGCGGAGTTGGGTTTGCCGGTCAATCCGTCTAATCGCGTGATTGCCACGATGGCTGAAATTGACGACTACATTGCTGAATTTGCAGCGCAACGTGATGCGTTGCCATACGGCATTGACGGCGTGGTGGTTAAAGTCAACGATTTTGATCAGCAATTAGATTTAGGCAACACGGTCAAAATTCCGCGCTGGGCCATTGCCTATAAATTTCCACCAGAAGAAGCGCAAACACAACTGCTCGACATTGAATGGACAGTTGGTCGAACGGGGGCAGTGACACCAACGGCGGTGATGACGCCGGTTTTGTTAGCGGGCACGACCGTGCAGCGCGCTAGTTTGCACAACCCGGATTATTTGCAGGAAAAAGATGTGCGCATCGGCGACACGGTGACGTTGCACAAAGCTGGTGACATTATCCCAGAAATTGGCCAAGTCATCCTCAGCAAACGTCCCGCTGACGCGCCTGTTTACGAAATTCCTACCTATTGTCCGGCGTGTGGCAGCGAATTGGTGCACGTTGACGGCGAAGTGGCTTTGCGTTGTATCAATCCATTCTGTGCGGCACAAATTCAGGAAGGTTTGACGCATTTTGCGAGTCGCAATGCCATGAACATTGATGGTTTGGGGCCGCGTATGATTGGCGCTTTGCTGAAAGCGGATTTGATTCATGAAGTGGCGGATTTGTATCGTTTGGAACAAGCGCAGTTATTAGCTTTGGACAAAGTCCAAGAAAAATCGGCGACGAATTTATATAACGCCATTCAAGCTTCCAAAGAAAATTCACTTGAGCGCTTGTTATTTGGTCTTGGCATTCGTGGTGTAGGCGCCAAAGCCGCACAATTGATCGCGGCCAAATTCCATGATTTGGCAACGATTGCCCAAACGACGGCTGAACAAATTGCAGAAATTGATGGCATTGGATTGGTGATTGGCCATGCGGTGGAACAATACTTCAGCACGCCGCAAGCACAGACTTTGGTCAGTGAATTAGCCGAATTAGGCGTTAACACCACGTACATCACGCGCCAAGTCATCAGCGAAAATCCATTTTTCACTGGTAAAAAAGTTGTTTTAACTGGTAAACTAGAATTATTCAGTCGTCCCCAAGCCAAAGAATGGCTCGAAACACACGGCGCCACGGTTGTGGGTTCCGTTTCGGCCAAAACCGATTTGCTCATCGCTGGAGCTGACGCCGGTAGCAAATTAGAAAAGGCGCAACAACTTGATGTTGAAGTGTGGGACGAAGCACGTTTTGCCGCAGCGATGGCGGAATAGAAAGGATCAGATAGGCGCAAGTTTATCGACTAAAAAATATGAAACTCAACTTTAGAGGGTTTGCAGTGCTGGCCGCCATTGTGCTGGTGGCTGCAATTGGGCTACTTTATTTTTTCAACGCAAATCGCGTGTCGCCAACCACCAAACAAACGACGGGGATTCAAATCGCCAGCGCGGAAAAAGGCGATTACCAAACTGTCATTAAAAACGGGCGGTATTTGACGAGTGCTGCGCGGGGAATTGCAGCTGGTTCAGAACAAAATGCCTTGGACACCAAGCATTTTGAAGACGGCTTGCTGGATTTGTCAAAGGAAACTTTCAGCACGAAGGATTATATTTTCCAAGAAGGCCAATATCTCTCAACCGATACGGTGACCAGCTGGTTGGAACGTTCTTCTGACGATAAAAACGGCTTGAATCCGCCCGATAACAAAAAATATGACGACTCGCGTAACCCAGTTTACATTCAAAGTATTAGTGAACAAGATTTTATGACGCAAAGTGGCAAAAGCCTTAAACTTTCTGGGATGACAATTGGTCTGGCGATGAACACGCAAGACAGTTACCAAAAAGTGCAGTACGGCGCGACTTATACGCAAGATATTGATCACGCAGCGATGGTTGCTTACGGTCAAGAAGCGGCCAAAAAAATCATTCAACGTTTGCGCGCAGATAAAAAAATCGGCGACAATACCAAAATCATGGTCGCCATGTACGCCAATGCGCCTAGCGATTCGTTGGCGGGCGGTGATTTCTACTCATACGCTGTCAGCGACCACGGCAACACGTTGGGCAGTTGGCAAAATTTGAATTGGACACGCTTAGTTTTGCCAAAAGCAGCGACCGATACGTCAAGTTTGGGCGATTCAACCGACACAGCTTTTACTAACTTCAAAAACGAAGTGCAAAACTTCTTCCCAAACATCGCGGGTGCTACGGCCGAAGCAGAGTTCCGTGATAATTCGCTTTACAGCATGACGATTAACGTCACCACGCAGTTCTATTCACAAACAGAAATTGATGCGTTTACGACCTTTGTCGGGACCGCGGCCACCAAATATTTGCCGCGTAACGTCCCAATTCAAGTCAAAGTCCAAACGGCAAGTGACATGCAAGCCATTCTGCTCCGTGCGCGCGGTGAGAATAACTTTGTGACAACTGTTTTGAAATAACCGCAAAAGCAAGCGTGCGCTTGCTTTTTCTTTGGAAAATACTTGCATTCAAACGTGCCGTCCTGTAACATGTAAGATGCAATAAAAGCGCAAACGGTTACATGGATTTGCGATTTAATTTTACAAGATACCTAAAAAAGTGGTATTATTGAGCTAATAAAACAACACAGATGGAGACTTTATCTAATGGCAAAAATTAGTGTCGGCTTAGCTGCATTGAAAGTAATGGAAGGCTGGGGCGTTGATACAATCTACGGTATTCCTTCAGGAACGTTGAGTGGTTTGATGAACGCAATGGGTGAACCTGAAAACAACATTAAGTTCTTGCAAGTTAAGCACGAAGAAGTTGGTGCAATGGCAGCCGTTATGCAATGGAAGTTTGGCGGCAAGTTTGCCGTTACAGTTGGTTCAGGTGGACCTGGTGCAACTCACTTGATCAACGGTTTGTACGATGCAGCCATGGACAACATTCCAGTTTTGGCCATCTTGGGTTCAAAGCCAAACCGCGAAAACGCGATGGACGCTTTCCAAGAATTGAACCAAAACCCAATGTACGACAACATTGCTGTTTATAACCGTCGTGTGGCAACTGCTGAACAATTGCCAAAGTTGGTTGATGAAGCCATCCGTACAGCCATCACAAAGGGCGGCCCTGCCGTACTTGAAGTACCAGCTGACTTTGGTTTTGCTGAAATCGAAGAAGACGCTTTCTACTCATCAGGTTCAAGCTTCCGCGGTTGGAAGTCTTCTCCTTTGGATGAAGCCGACATCGATGCTGCTGTTGAATTGTTGAACAAAGCAGAACGTCCAGTGATCTATGCTGGATTTGGTACGATGGGGCACGGTCCGTTGGTTCAAGAATTGGCCCGCAAGATTAAGGCACCTGTGATTACAACAGGTAAGAACTTTGAAACGTTTGAATGGGACTTTGAAGCTTTGACAGGTTCAACATTCCGTTTGGGATGGAAGCCTGCTAACGAAACAGTTTTGGAAGCTGACACTGTTTTGTTTATCGGTTCAAACTTCCCCTTCTCAGAAGTTGAAGGCACATTCCGTAACGTTAGTCGCTTTATTCAAGTTGACAACAACCCAACAATGTTGGGAAAGCGTCACCAAACTGACGTGTCAATTTTGGGTGATGCTGGCGAAGCCTTGGAAGCTTTCTTGGCGAAAACAGAAGCTAAAGAAGCAACACCATGGTGGAACGCTAATTTGGCAAACGTTGCCAACTGGCGTGCTTACATGAACAAGTTGGAACAAAAGACCGAAGGGGCTTTGCAATTCTACCAAGTTTATGAAGCTATCAACAACAACGCTGACGAAGATGCAATCTTCTCAATTGACGTTGGTAACTCAACGTTGACATCAGTTCGTCACTTGCACATGACACCTAAGAATAAGTGGCGTACATCACCATTGTTTGCAACGATGGGAATCGCTATTCCTGGTGGAATTGCAGCCAAGAACACTTACCCTGACCGTCAAGCATGGAACTTGATCGGGGATGGTGCGTTTGCGATGACCATGCAAGATGTTGTGACAAACGTCCGTTACGACATGCCTGTTATTAACGTGGTCTTCACCAACACAGAATACGGGTTCATCAAGAACAAGTATGAAGACACAAACAAGTACAACACAGGTACGGACTTCGGTGACGTTGACTACGCCAAGATTGGTGAAGCACAAGGTGCCGTTGGTTTGACAGTATCACGCATTGAAGATATCGATGCCGTGATCAAAGAAGCTGTGAAGTACTACAACGAAGGTCGCACAGTTGTGGTTGATGCAAAGATCACACACGACCGTCCAATCCCAGTTGAAACATTGAAGTTGGACACAAACTTGTACAGCGAAGAAGTTGTTGCAGAATACAAGGCCAAGTACGAAGCTGAAGACTTGGTACCATTCCGCGAATTCTTGGAAGCTGAAGGCTTGACGTCAAAGTACATCAAGGCTGACGAAAGTAACAAGTTTAGTTTCTAAAAGCAAATTAAAAAAGACTTTCAACAATTGTTGGAAGTCTTTTTTGTACCCACAAAAAAAGTCCCGTTCGGGACTTTGATTTAGAATTCAACTTTTGGCACAGCTTTTTCAGCTTCTGGTGTGACCAACAAAGCAAATGGTGTGAATTTGAACAAACCAACTAGTAAATTAGCGGGGAACTGTTCGATTTCAGTATTGAAACGAGCGGCCGATGAGTTGTAAACTTGGCGCGCATAACTGATTTTGTTTTCTAAATCAGTTAAATTTTCCATCAATTGACTGAATTGCGTGTTAGCTTTCAAATCAGGATATGCTTCTGCGACAGCCACCAATTGTTGTGTTGCTTGCGTGAGTTGCGCGTTGACTTGATCTTTGGCAGCTAAGTCGTCGCTGTCTTGCAACTCAACCGCTTTTTGACGCAATTGCGTGACTTGTGTCAAAGTTTCTTGTTCGTGCTTGGCGTAACCTTTCACGGTTGATACCAAATTCGGGATCAAGTCGTTACGTTGTTTGAGCGTGACATCAATCTGACTTTCGGCAGCCAGGGTATTGTTTTTACCGGTAACCAATTTGTTGTACGTCATAATCGCGTACAACACCGCAATGACCACAATCACTAAAATAATCCAAATCATAGGAAACCTCTTTTTCGTCTTTTTGTCATTATAACAAAAATCAACAACTCGTGCTGTAAAAGGGTTTTGTGGTAAACTATTAAAAGTAAACTCTCACTAAAAGGAGACTCATCATGAGCCGTACCTTCTCAGGTAACTTGCACAAAGAAGATCTTGAAGGCGATCGCATTGGCGTGTTTTTCGGGACGCTAGCACCCATGCACGTCGGTCATCAAGCTGAAATTTATAAAGCCGCTGCGCTAAATGACGGTGTTTTAGTCATTACGTCGGGCTACACCGGCGATCGCGGTGAACAAATTGGCTTAAGTTTGGAAAAGCGTTTCCGGTATTTGCGCGAAGCGTTTAACGACGAACCCGCGATTAAAGTTGATTATTTGAATGAAGACGACATCCCAACCATGCCAAACGGTTGGGACGAATGGACGGCTTTGTTATTGGAAACAATTGCGCATAACATTGTGAATCCAGACGCGCATATCACCTTTTACACGGGCGAAGCTAATTATAAAGAAGAATTAGAAAAACGGTTGCCGCAGACCGGTCAATTTGAAGTGAGTTTGATGGATCGCACGATTCTTAAAATTTCTGGTACGGAAATTCGTGAAAATCCAATCGCAAACTGGGACTACATCAACCGCGTGTTCCGCCGTCATTTTACCAAAAAGGTGACGGTAATGGGGTCAGCTTCAACCGGAAAATCAACGTTGGTGCGGCGTTTGGCGCGTTCGGCTAACTCACCGTTCAGTGAAGAATATGCACGTGAATATCAAGAACGCAGCAATGTCAGTGATGATGAATTGGTTGTCAAAGACTATATTCGCTTGATTCAAGGTCAATATGATGCCAATTCACAGGAAATCAATTCATCTTCTAACAACGGCCTGACGATTTTTGATACGGATGCAATGGTGACCAAAGTCTATGCTAATTTGTGGCTAGACGCTGAATCGAATGCGCAGCTTAAACCGGTGTTTGACAACACGATTAGTGAAGAACAAATCGACTTGATTTTGGTGGTGCCACCGGTTACGCCATACGTGGATGACGGATTCCGCAACATGGACGAAGCCGACATGGCCAACCGCGTCCGTTTTCATGACGAACTGATGCGCGTTATCGACGAATATGGTTTCACGGATAAGGTCGTCATTTTAGATGCCAAAGGCGGACCAGATGATCCGTTTGGGTATTACGCGCGTTATTTGCAAGCGTTAGATGCGATTCAAGTTCGGACTGGGTTTAATATTAAGCATATATAAACATTGGTGTGACAGGGTTTGTGATATAATTGGCGTATGGACTTTTGCGATTATTGATGAGGTAGTGTGAGCAACTTTTCTTTGAGCGAAGTGGTGAGTGATGACATGCACTTCGAATGAATCTTTGTGTTTTTATCTGAAAACCGAACGAGTGGTCTGCTTTGAATCTCTGTTAATTTAGATAGTTTAAAAACTTGAAGGCGGAGCGCAACTATTCAATCTCAGCTTTGAATCTCTGTTAATTTAGATAGTTTAAAAACGGGATACGTCATGTAATTATTGTTTTGATCTTGTTAAGAAATTTTGTTATGCTAGTAGTATTATTTTCAATAAGATTAGTGACAACCAAAAGGTTTGGAGCTTTAGATGTCTGTCTGTTTAAAGAGTTGGAATAGCACGAGTCTTGAAGACTAAAGAAGAAAGCCACCTCGAAAAGAGGTGGCTTTTTTGTACGCAAAAGGCCAATAAAAACAAACAAAAAAAAGCGAAAAAGACCAAAAGAAATCAAAAACACGAACAAAGAAAACAATGTAAAAAAGATGCGAAAAAAGCCTTGACGAAACGCTTACAAGTCGGTAATATAT
>DASYFG010000004.1:0-768379 GCA_036498565.1 Lactobacillaceae bacterium
CGAGGACTTAACCAAGAAGAAAAAGCATGAGAATGCTGGTTTATGAAGATTAGGTTCAATGAGTAAAGATGAATTGAGACGTTACTATTTAGTTTTGAGTGGGCAATCACTCAGGGTTTGAAAGTTTTAGAAATGAAACGACATCAAGCATGGTGTTGTGTCGATAGCATAGAGGTCACACCTGTTCCCATCCCGAACACAGAAGTTAAGCTCTATAGCGCCGAAAGTAGTTGCCGGATCGCTGGCTGCGAGGATAGGACGACGCAATGCAAAATTAAAACTGACTTTTTGAAAGTCAGTTTTTTTTATTGGGAATTATTTGATATAATAGATATATCCTAAAAAATAAAGGAGGCGACAACGATGGTTATTTTATACTCTTCACCGAGTTGCACCTCTTGCCGAAAGGCAAAGATGTGGTTAGAAAACCACCATATCCCTTATGTAGAACGGAATTTGATGAAAGAACCATTACGGGCTGACGAAGTTAAGGCAATGTTGCGTTTGACTGAAGATGGTACGGATGAGTTGATTTCAACGCGTTCTAAGGCTTTTACTGATTTGAATGTGGAATTAGATGATATTTCTATGTCGCATTTAATTGGCTTAATTGTTGACAATCCTTCTTTGTTGAAGCGACCAATCATTATGGATGATCGTCGGATGCAAGTGGGTTATAATGAAGATGAAATCCGTCGTTTTTTGCCGCGTGAAGTTCGTCAACGCGAATTGTGGCGAGCGACTTATAAAGCAGATTTTGCTGAAGCCGCAGCGGATTTAGTTGTTGAAGAAGAGTAAATTTTTAGATAAAGGTGGTGTTTTTGATGGAAATGGAACGCATCAATGACGATACCATTCGCGTGCTGATTGGCAATCAGGATTTACGTGATCGTGGCATGACGGTTATGGATTTGATGAGCAATCAAGAACGAATTGAAAGTTTTTTTCATAGTATTTTAGCGGAAGTTGATGAAAGTCATGATTTTGATGAATCTGGGCAAGTCACTTTCCAAGTTTTGCCGAACCGAAACGGGTTGGAGTTATTTATTTCAAAGGCTGATCCAAGTGAGCAATTGGGCAACTTGTTGAAGCATTTAACCGATGAGCAAAGTGAAGAAGCTGTTTCTGATGCGCAAATTGATGCGCTGCAACAAACTGATGACGATGAGTTTGTGAAGCGGCCTAAGACAAAGCGAACCAGCGCGGCTGTTGTGCCAGCTGAAACGCATTTTACAGTCATGTTTCATGATTTTGAAGGATTGATTGATTTGGCCGGTGTGGCCATTTTGCGCGAAGCGGATGCGACTGTTTATCGCTATGTCAAACATTATTTTGTGCAGCTGCGTTTTGATGAAGAACTATCAAATGAAATGCAGAAAAATTTGTTAGCCATTGCTTTGGAATATGGTACGTTATCTGCCGTGGCACCAGAAGTTTTGCAAGAACACGGTGACATTATTTTTGCGCATGATGCCCTTAATCAAATTAACGACTTATTTTAACGCGTGAAAACGCGTTTTTTTGTTGAAGATAATAGCATTTTACCTCGTATCATTGAATGAGGTGGTGAAAATGTTTATTGCAAAATATCGAGAAACCTACGTACGCGCGGATGAGGCGAAGCGAGGAAACATTGGGTACACTTGTCCAGGGTGTGGTGCGACAGTGACATTGAAGCGTGGACAAATCATGCAAGCGCATTTTGCGCATGGTGCGGGCAGTGAGTGTGCGCAGTTTAGCGAAGCGGAGACGGCGGATCATTTACAAGGAAAATTGGCATTAGCGCAGCTATTTGCAGCTAAAGGTAGTATTCAAATTGAAGCAGTGTTGGGGCAGACCCAGCAACGGCCTGATATTTTGTTAACACGCCATGACGGCAGCCGTTGTGCCATTGAATATCAATGTAGCCCGATTAGTGTACAAAAGTTGCAGGCGCGCACTGATGGCTATTTACGGCAAAATGTGGACGTTGTTTGGGTGATTGGGCAACCGTATTTGATAAAAAAGTTGCAGCAGGCGACGTTGATGAAATTTTTGCAACGTGGGCAGGTTTGGTTTTATGATGTGCGGCAGGCAAAATTTAGTCGTTGGCGGGCTTTTTATAAGCCTGATTTTGGGCAAATTCGATTTGAGAAGCGGGATATTCAGTTAGAGAAAGCCGTTTTGAAGACGCAGCAATTATTTGTGCAGCAACGTGTTGAACCAAAATTTGTGACGGATTTTTATCAAACTTTTGGGCAAAGCCCGGTTTTAGGGCCGCTTTGGTTACATATGGGACAGACGTTTGGTTTGAAGGTTGGCAATTGGGAGTGGCGGGCGAATTTTTTGATGTTAATGCAGGTACGTCGGCGGTGGTTGATTCGGGATTTGGTGGCGGAATTGGCTAGTGAGCGCTTTTTTTATCCCAGTTTGGACGCTGAATATGCCAGTCGACAGGTGCGCGAAATGTTGGTGAGTGCGATTAAAAATCAACTCGTTTTGGTCGATGGGAATCAATTGGTTGCACGCCAGATTTCATTTTATGGTCAATTAACTGAAAAATTGGGTGCGGCGCGGCATTTGCAACTATCTGGAAAAGTGTTAGAATAGGTTTAATTTGAAAAATGAAGGATGGATGAGAGAAAAATGGTAAAAGCAATTCCAAAAAGAGAAGCAGTGCCTGAAAATTCAACTTGGAATTTGGCAACAATTTTTGCAAATGATGCGGCTTGGGAGACCGAATATGCGGCTGTAGAAGCTGCTGCGGCTGATTTTTCATCCTTTCAAGGCAAAGTAACGGCTGATGGAAAAAGCTTGTTAACGGCGTTGCAAAGCGCATTAGATTTGGCGCGACGTTTGGAAAAGTTGTATGTTTATGCGTCAATGAAATCTGATCAAGACACGGGCAATCAAACTTATGCAGCGCTGGATGCGCGTGCAGGTGCGTTGGCAGCAACGGTGCAAGAGGCGATTGCTTTTGTGGAACCCGAAATTTTGAGCGTGGATGACGCGATTTTGTCAGATTTGTTGGCGAGTGAAGCTCAATTGGCTGATTATGCACATTATTTTGATGCGTTGAAGCGCAAAAAAACGCATACTTTGCCAGCGGAACAAGAAGCGCTTTTGGCTGGTGCTGGTGACATTTTTGGCGCCTCACAACGGACATTTGGCGTGCTAGACAACGCTGATTTGGTATTTGGGCTGGTTCATGATGAAGAGGGCAACGAAGTTGCTTTGTCAAACGGATTGTACGGTCAATTATTGGAATCGACGAATGGCGCGGTCCGCAAAGAAGCATTTGAAGTTTTATATGATGCCTACATTGGCTTCAAAAACACTTTTGCATCAACATTAAGTGCGCATGTGAAGGGGCAAAATTATTTGGCACGGGTGCATAAATATGATAGTGCGCGGCAAGCTGCTGTTTCTCGTAATGAATTGCCCGAAACGGTTTTTGATACTTTGGTGGCAACCGTTAATGAAAACTTGCCGTTGTTGCACCGTTTTGTGAGTTTGCGCAAGCAGGTGTTGAATTTGACGGAAGTTCATTCGTATGATTTGTACACACCATTGGTTGGTGAAATTGATTTTCCAACGGATTATGAAACGGCTAAGGCTTTGGTTTTAAAGGCTTTGGCGCCGCTTGGCGAAGATTATTTGGCCGTTGTTCAAGCAGCATTTGACGAACGTTGGATTGATGTGGTGGAGAACAAAGGTAAGCGCTCGGGCGCTTATTCTGGCGGCTCATATGACACGAACGCCTTTATTTTGCTCAACTGGCAAGACACGCTTAATAATGTCTATACGTTAGCGCATGAATTGGGGCACTCGGTGCACTCAGTGTTGACACGTCAAAATAACCCGTATCATTACGGTGATTATCCAATTTTCTTGGCTGAAATCGCTTCGACGACAAACGAAATGTTGTTGACCGATTATTTGTTAAAGACACAAACTGACGAAAAAGTACGGGCTTATGTGCTGAATCAATATTTGGATGGCTTTAAGGGCACGGTTTTCCGTCAGACGCAATTTGCTGAGTTTGAACACTGGTTGCACCAACAAGACGCTAACGGCGTGGCTTTGACGGCGGAAATTTTGGCTGACGCGTACGCAGAACTCAATCAACGCTACTACGGTGAAGATTTGACGTTTGATGAAGAAATTGCTTATGAATGGGCGCGGATTCCGCATTTCTACTACAATTATTATGTTTATCAATATGCGACGGGTGAAGCTGCCGCAACGACTTTGGCAGATAAAATTTTGACGCAAGGTGATACAGCGGTCACGGCGTACAAAGATTATTTGAAGGCGGGATCGTCTGATTATCCATTGCAAGTGATCGAAAAAGCGGGCGTTAATATGCAGCAAAAAGACTATTTGCAACAAGCCTTTACGGTTTTTGAAGAGCGCTTAACTGAATTAGAAAATTTGTTGACTAAATAAAAATAGCGCCCGTTGGGCGCTATTTTTAAATCGTTAATTGTGGGGCGTGTTGCTTAAACGCCGCTGCTAGACCAGCGGGCGTAAAGTCTTTGACAAAGTGGGTTGTCAATGCCACGCCGTCTTCGATGGCGATGGCAGAACCATCGTTTGGCAAAACCGTTGTTGCTAAACGTTGATCGGCAAGCACGGCTTCACCGGCTTCACTGACTTGACGGTGGTGCGCAAAATCGGTCGTGTTCAAGCCGAATTTTTCCGCAGTGGCAAAGACCAATTCTTCAGAATAGTCTAGACCGTCATGCAAAGCTTCTTGTAAACCGATCAAGAAATTCCGGGCTTTTTTGTTCCCTTCCAATTGAGCGGCTTTGAAATCTAAGCAAATCCGAAATGACAAAGCGGCCAAATTATCTTTGGTAGCCTGCCAATCGAATTGATCGATTTGAGCGCTCAATTCTTCGATAATGGTGGGATCAACTGTCGGCACAAAACGCAAGCGGGCGTTTGGAACGTGGGACAAAATGTTCGTTAAGCGTTGCTCGGTTGTTAAGCAATCGGCATGCATTGGATCAGCAAAGTGATATACCTCTAACATGATAGTGCTCCTTTGGGGGTTATTTAGGTCGTGCTCATTTTTAAGTACGTTGAATAGTTTACTCGTTGTGAGACAAGTTGTCCAGTGATATGCTTTAAAACTTTTGCTAGGGCGTTTTGATTAAATAATGGTAAAATATAAGTATGTGCTTGTCGTTTTTTGGCACACATGTTTGGGAAAGGCAGGCGCGTCTGTCAGTTAAGACGCTAACTTTGAAATATGGAATGGGAAACATTTTTTTTGCCGTATGAGCAAGCAGTTGCTGAATTAAAAGTAAAATTACGCGGCATCCGACAATTATATACTTTAAAAGGTCAACGTTCACCGATTGAATTTGTCACGGGACGCGTGAAACCACAGGCGTCAATTGAAGAAAAATTGGTTCGTCGGCACGTTGATTTGGCGCGAATTGAACAAGATTTACAAGATATCGCCGGCGTGCGGGTGATGACAAAATATGTGGAAGACATTTATGCGGTGGTCGACATGTTGCGCCAGCGCACGGACATGACGATTTTGGAAGAACGTGATTATGTCACCAATGCCAAACCGTCTGGTTACCGGTCATACCACATCGTGATTGAATTTCCAGTGCAATTGCCGCAGGGCGTGAAAAAAGTTTTGGCCGAAATCCAGATTCGTACGTTATCAATGAATTCATGGGCGACGGTCGAACATGATTTAAAATACAAACAAGAAGATGCGTTATCGCCTGAATTGCAGGAACGATTAACGCATCTAGCAGAAATGACGTTTGCCTTGGATCAAGAAATGTCAGAAATTCATCTGACGCGTGAGCAAGAGGCGCGACGCAAAAAGGACAACACATGAAAGTAGCATTGGTGCCAAACCATACGACTTTAAGTCAAGAAACGGCTCGGATTTTAACTGAAAAATTAAAGGCTGCGGACTTTGAATTTGACGACAAGCAACCGGATGTCGTGATTTCAATCGGTGGGGATGGGACGTTGCTCAGCGCGTTTCATCAATACGAAACGCGCGTGGATAAAAGCCGATTTATCGGTATTCACACCGGGCATTTGGGATTCTATACGGATTGGTTGGCGAGTGAGCTGGATGAATTTGTGGCGCAGCTTTTGGTGGATACGAATGACAAAGTCACCTATCCGTTGTTGTCAATGACGGTGACCAATCATGACGGTTCGCGCGAACATTATTTGGCATTGAATGAAGCAGCCATTAAGCAACCGGAAGGCACGTTGGTGGCCGATATTTATTTGGGTGATAATGCGCAAATTTTTGAACGTTTTCGAGGCGATGGTTTAGCGATTGCCACACCAACCGGCTCAACGGCGTATAACAAAGCTAACGGTGGGGCGATTTTACACCCGCATGTGCGTGCAATTCAGATGTCTGAAATTGCGTCAATTAACAACCGTGTGTATCGGACGCTGGGATCACCTTTGGTGGTGGATCGCACGCAAACCATTCGGATTGTGCCGCAATCAGCTGAATTTATGGTGACAATCGACCAATTGACTTTCCACGCGCAGCAAGTTAAAGAATTGACGTTCCAAATCGCGACCGAAGAAATCGCGTTTGTTGACGGACGGCACGTTGATTTTTGGGCGCGTGTGCAAAATGCGTTTATTGGTGAAATTGAATAAAAAAAGCTGCTTAGTTAATCGATGTTCAATCGATAACTAAGCAGCTTTTTTAATGCCCCCCACCAGGGGTTTCCCAACCTAAAGGACCCATATTCATTCTCCAAAAAATATCTGGTACAATCTACCAAGGGCTATATTACGGATTTTTATCGTTTGATTGGCAAAATATACGATATTGAATATTTTTAGAGGTTTTTTATGACAACATATGGACAAGTGATCTATGAATTACGAAAAAATCGACATTTAACACAACTCGATGTGTCAAAAGGTATTACCTCACAAGCTACTTTTTCACGGTTTGAAAAAGGCGAGGCCTACGTATCGGCAGAAAATTTATTTCGCTACTTAAAACGACTGCGGGTGCATCCAACTGAATTTTTTGCAATTGCTGAAGACGAAACTTTTGATGACTATTACTATTTTTATAAAATGTATTTGTCAGCGATGGTGGATTTAGAGAGTCGTGATAAATTGATTGCCCAGCAAAAAGCGCTCTATGAAGCGACACACGATGAGGTGTTTCAAATTCACATCGCGCAAATCAAATTAGGTTATGCCAAAAGTCATCAGCAACCACTAACAAATTATGTACGTGAAACAAAGTTAGTCATCGATTATTTTTTGAATTTAGAATATTGGCACACGGACGACGTTGATTTGTACATTGGTTTGTTATTTGTGTTTGGGAATGCGCATTTGCGGCGCAATCAAGCCAATTTATTAAACGCCATTGCGCAGGTGCCATTCTCCAAAGAACGGCAACAAAATTTGCGTTTCATGTATGCCAATAATGCGTTGATTTTGATGTTTGAACGGTTGGCGATAGCCAACGTGCCAGATTATTTGCTAGTTGCCAAAGCTGCTTTGCCCACGAGTGCTTCTGGATTAGCACAACGTATCGCTTACAACGTGTTTGAACAACTGTATCAACTCACACAAAGTTTTGAAAAACAAAGGTATGAGCGCTTATTAACCGCAGTTGAAATTTTTGCGCAATACGATTTTGAATCAGAATATGATTTTTACGTGCAATTAATCACGCAAACCCTAACGAAATTACAGTTAATCCCAGAATAAAAGCGGTGGTGACACCGCTTTTTTGTTATAATTAAAATCTAGCAAAAGGAGTACATAATGAAATTTAGTTGGACCTACAACGGGGATGAGTTGCGTAAAGTGCGCACTTTTTTACAAAGTCATGGCGTCAGTCACCGCATGTTTTCTAAAATGAAGCATGGCGGTGGTGCAATTTTGGTGAATGACAAAAAAGTTTACACCTCAGATTACCTTAAAGACGGGGATGTGGTGACCATTATTATGCCCACTGAAGAAAGTAATGATTTGGTGACGCCGGATTATGCGCCGTTAGATATTGTTTTTGAAGATGAGCACTGGTTGGTCGTCAACAAGCCGGCCGGCGTGACAACGGTTCCGGGGCATGCGGATCGTTTGCACACCTTGGTGAATCAAGTCAAAGGGCATTTAGATGAAATCAATGCCGAAGATCAAGTACCGCACGTGGTGACACGTTTGGATCGCGACACGTCAGGCATTGTTTTATTGGCCAAACACCGCTTTGCTCACGCCTTATTGGACGATCAATTGCAACAACACAGCGTTGAAAAATACTATATTGCTTACGTGAGTGGGCATTTGCCAGATGATCATGGGATGATTGATGCGCCAATTGGTCGCATGGATAATGACTTTATTCGTCGTGAAGTGCGTGAAGACGGCAAAGAATCTCGGACGGAATACTGGGTCGAAGCGCGTTTGCAAGGAGAAGTGCCGATGACGCGGGTTAAAGTACAACTGCACACCGGCCGTACCCACCAAATCCGCGTGCACTTTGCACATCTTGGTTTTCCGTTGGTGGGTGATGATTTGTACGGTGGGCCGTTGGTTGCCGGCATGAAACGCCAAGCGCTGAACGCTTATCATTTGGCATTCTATGATGCTTTTTTGGATGAAAAACGGACATTTGAAGTCGGATTAGCAGCTGATATGTTGAAATTAGGTGAAGCAACGCCGATTGATTAATGAGATTGGAGGCACAACATGGACGAACAAAACGACACACTACAAGAAGCGCTAGAAGTGATTACCAATGATTTACAAACTGGTAATGATACGACGTTTGTCGAAGATTTTAACGCTTTGCATGGTTATGAAATGGGGCAAGTTTACGTCAATTTGGCCCCGGAATTACGGCCAACTGCATGGCGTTTGTTGGATTTGAAAACGTTGGGGAAGACGTTTGACCATATTGATGCTGAAAATGACGATGTGTTGCCTTTCCTTTTGGAAATGCCACCGCGCCGTGGCGCAGATGTGCTCCAAGAAATGTATACCGACAACGCTGTTGATGTTTTGCATGAAATGAACGATCGGCAGTTGGCCACGTATTTGAATTTATTACCAAAAGCTGCTGCTAGTGAAATGCGGGCTTTGTTAGGTTACGAAGAACAAACTGCCGGGGCGTTGATGTCAACGGATTTCTTATCAGTTGACGATCAGCTCACCGTGGGGCAAGCATTGCAATGGGTCAAACAACACGCCGAAGAATCTGAAGCGATTAACTATGTCTATGTTTTGGACGGCCAAGAACGTTTGGTTGGGGTCTTGTCATTGCGTGATTTGTTGACGCATCCGGATGCTAATAGCATTATGACCATCACGAACACGCGTGTGATTAGCGTGGATGTTGCCGACGAACAGCAAGGTGTTGCCAAAGTCATGAATGATTATAATTTCGTGGCGTTGCCTGTTGTGGATGACGCTCAGCATTTATTGGGTGTGATTACTGTTGATGATATCGTGGATGTAATGGATGAAGAAGCGGTCGCGGATTATTCTGGTTTGGCTGGTTTGAACGTGACGGAAGTTGCGGATTCTCCTTGGCGTTCGGCTTTAAAACGCATTCCGTGGTTGGTGATTTTATTGGTCCTTGGGATGGGGACCGCGAGTGTTATTAATCATTTTGAAGGCGTGGTGCGGCAAGCATCTATTTTGGCCGTCTTTATTTCTTTGGTAACTGGGACGGCTGGAAATGCGGGAACGCAAGCGATTGCTTTGGCCGTACGGCGTTTGACGGTGGCACGCGAAGTAAGTTACTGGCGGATTTTAGGGTCAGAATTAGTGACGGGGTTATTAGTTGGCGCGACGACGGGTTTGACCATCTTTTTAATGATTACGATTTGGCAGCATAATGTGGTGCTAGGATTCACGGTTGGCTTTGCGATGGGCGTTGCTATTTTGGTGGCGAATTTGGCAGGGACGATTATTCCGGCTTTGATTGATCGGATTGGCTTAGATCCAGCTGTGGCTAGTGGGCCGTTCATTTCGACCCTTTCTGATTTAACGTCAACCTTGATTTATTTCTCGATTGCGCAACTGTTAATTACGAAGCTAATGGGATAACAAAGATAACAAAAAATAATGTTACCGCCAACAAATGGCGTAACATTATTTTTTTGAAATAACTTGTAAGCGTTTACAAATAAAAATGAAAGCGCTATACTAAGAGAGTAGAAGAAATAAAAAACAGCCACGGAGGATAGGAACATGGCAGAAAAGACAATTATGTTAGCTTGTGCAGCGGGGATGTCAACATCTTTGCTTGTCTCATCAATGCAAAAGGCAGCGGCAGCTGCGGGTAAGGATTACGAAATCTTTGCGACATCAACATCAGATGTTGATGCAAAGTTGAAGGAAAAGAACCCAGACGTTGTTTTGCTTGGCCCTCAAGTTGCTTACATGAAGGGCGAAGTGAAGTCAAAGACAGACGCTGCTGGCGTGCCAATGGACGTGATTAACATGATGGACTACGGCATGATGAAGGGCGACAACGTCTTGAAGACAGCCGAAGCTTTGATGGGCTAAACCTAACTTTTCAATAATCAGGATGACAAACACTGGCGTTTGGGCAGGCATTACGAACGCGGTGCTAAGAAGAGGATAAAATAAATGAACGACGAACGAATGATGGTAGTGATGGGCTTGATTATGCACGGTGGTAACGCCAAATCACAAGCCTTCCAAGCAATTCAATTGGCTAAAAAAGGTGACTTTGAAGGCGCACGCGCAGCGATTGCCGAAGCCGACAAGTCTTTGAAAGAAGCCCACGATGTGCAAACTGACATGCTGACAAAAGAAGCACAAGGTGAACACACAGAAGTTGACTTGTACATGGTGCACGGCCAAGATCACTTGATGAACGGGATTACGTTCCGTGATTTGGCGGTCGAATTAATTGATTTGTACGAAAAACTAGCTTAATTAGCGTGTGAAGCGTGTTCGGAAAAGCTTCCGAGCACGCTTTATTACTGAAAGGGAGAAGATGATGACTGAAAAATACCGCATGCCAGAAGGCTTTTTGTGGGGTGCTGCGAACGCGGCGCACCAATTTGAAGGGGCGTGGAATGTTGACGGCAAGGGCGTTTCGATTGCTGATGTGATGTTGGCCGGCGTTGATCCTTGGTTAGATGGACAAGCACCAGAAAAGTATGCAGCCTTGACGCAAGAAGCAGCTAAAACCAAGCACCGCATTGTAACAGATGAAGTAGAAACAAACGGCAATTATCCTAATCACCGTGGGATTGATTTTTATCACACGTACGAAGCGGATTTGAAGTTGATGCGTGAAGCGGGGATGAACGCCTTTCGCACGTCAATCAACTGGACGCGTATTTTCCCAAATGGGGATGAATTAGAACCAAACGAAGCGGGTTTGGCTTTTTATGACCGCTTGTTTGACACGATGTTGGCAAACGGCATTGAACCGGTTGTGACGTTGAACCACTTTGAAATGCCCTATCATTTGGTGACTGAATACGGCGGTTGGCGCAATCGGGATTTGATTACGTTCTTTGAACGTTATACGCGCGTTGTGTTGGAACGTTTCGGGGACCGCGTGTCTTATTGGATGACGCACAACGAAATCAATAACCAAGCGCAATTCTTTGACACGCATCCGATGCTGCAAAACTCTGGTTTGAAGGATTATGATGAAGCCGACGCGGAAGAATTGATGTATTTGAGTTCGCACCATGAATTGGTGGCATCTGCTTTGGCGGTCAAAGTCGCGCATGAAGTTAAGGAAAAAGTGGGTAATCCACGTTTGCAAATGGCTAACATGATTGCCATGAATCCTATTTATCCACACACAACCAATCCTGCTGACCAAATGGCCGGCTACCGTGCGATGGAGCAAACGTATTGGTGGGGCGACGTGGCGGCACGCGGCGTTTACCCAAAGTGGTTGCTAAACTACTTTGAACACAAAGGGTTTAACATCGACATTACTGATCAAGACAAGGAAATTTTGGCCGAAAACACGGTTGATTACGTGGCATTTTCATATTACATGTCAAACGTGATTGGTGCTGATGACAATCCTTGGATTGATTTCCGTATGGACAAAAATCATTTTGATAATGAATTTTTGGAAAAGTCAGATTGGGGTTGGCAAATCGATCCCGTCGGTTTGCGCTGGGCGATGAACTGGATGTACGATCGTTGGGGCAAAGAAATGATGATCGTTGAAAACGGTTTTGGTGCCTACGATAAGCTAGAAGAAAACGGCGAAATCCACGACCCATACCGCATTAAATATCACCACGACCACATTTTGAACATGGAGCGCGGGATTGCCATTGACGGCATTCCGGTCTTTGGTTACTTGCCTTGGTCAGGAATCGACATGATTTCGGCTTCGACAGGTGAAATGTTGAAGCGTTATGGCTTCATTTACGTGGACTTAGATGACGAAGGCAACGGTTCCGGCAAGCGTTACGTTAAGGACAGTTACAATTGGTATCAAAAAGTCATCGCTTCAAACGGTGAAGATTTAGACTAATTATTAAAACTCGCTTAAGGCGAGTTTTTTGTTTGGAAAAAAGCTTGACAACTATATTGTAAGCGCTTACAATTAAGACAGAATTTAAGAAAAGAGGATACATCATGAACACGTGGATCAATGAGAAGTTGCTGCCACCAGTGATGAAGTTTGTTAACACGCGACCGATGACGGCGATTAAGAATGGGATGCTTTATCCTATTCCATTCATCGTTATCGGGGCTATTTTCCTGATTTTGGGAAACTTCCCCTTGCAAAGTGTGGCCGATTACTTGAGTAAGATTGGTTTGTCACCAATCTTTATGCAAGCATTTAATGGCTCGATGAATATCATGGCTGTCTTTGCCGTCTTTGGTATTGCGTATGCTTGGGTAAGTAATGAAGGTTATGAGGGTGTGCCCGCTGGTTTGTTAGCGATTGTGGTGGATGTGATTTTGCAACCAGACACAGTGGCGAATGTAACTAATTTGAAGGACGCCACAAAGACGTCAACAGACTGGGTAGCATCTAACGTGATTGACAAAACCTGGTTGGGTGGTAAGGGTATGATTACCGCCATTATCGTTGGTTTGTTAGTTGGTTGGATTTACAGTGCTTTCTTGAAGAAAGGCATTACTATCAAATTGCCTGAACAAGTTCCTGCTAACGTTGCCGCTTCATTTACAGCCTTGGTGCCCGGTGCGGTAATCGTAACTTTGGCGACAGCAGTTTACGGCTTCTTCAAGCTTGGTTTGAACACGACGGTCGTTGAATGGATTTACACCGTTATTCAAACACCATTGCAACATGCAACTGATGGCCCACTTGGTGTATTCGTCATTGCCTTTATCCCAGTATTCTTGTGGTTCTTCGGGGTTCACGGGGCAACGATTGTTGGTGGTATCATGGGACCCTTGTTGTTGGCCAACAACGCGGACAACAACGCTTTGTATAAAGCGCATGACTTGTCATTAGCGAGCGGTGCGCACATTGTGACACAGGCGTTCATGGACCAATTTATCACGGTAACTGGTTCTGGAATTACGATCGGTTTGGTTGTCTTTGCCTTGGTACGCGCGCGTTCAACGCAAATGAAAACATTGGGTCGTTTGGAAATTGTACCAGCTTTGTTCAACATTAACGAACCGGTTTTGTTCGGTTTGCCAATTGTCTTGAACCCATTGTTGGCGGTGCCATTTATTTTGACACCATTGTTGTCAGGGTTCTTGACCTACGGTGCGATTTACTTGCACATTATTCCGCCATTTAACGGTTTGTACGTCCCTTGGACGACACCAGCAATTATCTCCGGCTTTATCGTTGGTGGTTGGCAAGGCGCTTTGTGGCAAGCGTTGATGTTACTGATGACAGTCTTTGTTTACTGGGGATTTGCCAAGAAGTACGACGATGTTTTGTTCCAACAAGAACAAGAAAATGCTTAAACAAAAAGCGACTTCGCTTGAAGTCGCTTTTTTTATTTATCTTCGATGTTGGGAGCGTTGAAGGGGTCTAATTTTTCTTCTTCAACGGGCGCACTGTCAGTGGCAAAGGCATCTAAATCAAAGGCGAGCAGTTCGTCGGTGATGGCGCGTTCGCGTTCCACTGCATCAGAAGTGACGAGGTTGACGTCCCAAATATTATCATCCGTAGGTGTCGCGGTGCTATCCGTTGCTTCGGGTTCAGTTGGTGCAACGTCGCTGAAACTTTTAACCGATAAGGGAATTTCACGGGTGCGATCTTCGACAGTTTTTTCAACTTCCAAAGCTGTGATAGCGGTCGTTTCACTTGTTTGTGGTGCTAGGACATCCAAAATTGGTTCGCCGTTTTCATCGACAGTTGGCGTAATCAAAGTCGCCCCTTCAGCGCTTTCTTTGTGCGCGGTGTGCATGATGTGCTCACGATAAGTTGAGGCCGCTTGCAAGTCACTAGTATCAACTGTTTGTTCGAGGTCGGTGATGACTTCAAATTCTACGTACTCGTGTTTTTTGGCAAAGTGGAAAGTGGCTTCGGCGATGGCGCCGGTTTGCGTTTCGAGTTGTTGGGCTAAAAAGCCAGCCTCTAAACTAAAATCCGCAAAGCGATCACGGGCTAAACGTTGATCCACCAACGCGCCACGCAACATCCAAATTTGTTTTTTGCTATCTTGAGAACGTAATTCCAACTCACCAAAACCGGCATTGTTGAAAAATTCCGCTTCATCACTCAACGTTGCCAAAGGGAATTGGCGCGCCAATTCCTTGCCAGCCCAATAAGTAATGTGTGGATAATCTTCTTTTAACAAATTAGCGATTAAACCATCGCGCAACAGCGCAACAGCAAAGCTATTAACGTTTAAATCATGACTGAGAATTGTTTTATAATCGTTTGTTCGCATGGTTATTTTAAGTGTAAACCGAAATTTACAAGTCCTTTCGCAGCTGTGCGCTCCCCGCGACAGCGTATATGTCATTATAGCAGAAAATATTTGCCCGAAACTAAAAAAAAAGCGATAATAGAGCTATGCAAAAAAAATTAAATCCCAACGCTCCGATTGGGTTTATTGATTCGGGGGTCGGTGGTTTAAGTGTTGTGAAAGCGGCGCTTGATAAACTGCCAAATGAACAATTTATTTATTTAGGTGATGAAGCGCGGATGCCGTACGGACCGCGCCCTGCGCAAGAAGTCATTGACTATACGTTCCAAATGGCGAATTTTTTGGTGGATATTAAGCACATCAAAATGTTGGTGGTTGCTTGTAATACGGCCACAGCGCGCGCGTTACCATTGCTACAAGCTCAGCTGCCAATTCCAGTGATTGGTGTTATTGAACCGGGCGTCAAAGGCGCTTTGGCTGCTACGCATAACGACCAAATCGGTGTGATTGCCACGCAAGGCACGGTAGAAGCTGGCTCTTACCAAAATTCATTGCGGGCAAGCCGTGAAGATTTGAGCGTGATTGCCGTACCAACGCCTAATTTTGTGCAAATGGCCGAAAACGGGCAGTTGAGTGGCGATGATGCGCAGCGTGAAGTGGATGCCACTTTGGCGGCTTTACGTGAAAGTGGCGTGGACACCTTGATTTTGGGCTGCACGCATTTTCCGTTTTTGGCACCGTTAATTCAAGCTAGTATGGGCGATCAGGTCACGTTGGTTGATTCTGGCCGCCAAGCGATTCGCCAAGTCGTTGCGGCTTTGGACGAATTGGATTTGTGGGCGACGACGCCATTTTCACATGATGACGATATTTATTACACGACGGATGCGGTCGAGCGTTTTCATGATTTGGCCAAAACTTGGTTGAATGAGGACGTGTTGGATGTGCGTTTGTTGGCAATCGTGGATGAGCATTTGGAGGAAGCATGACACAATTAATTTTAGCCAGTAACAACGTGAAAAAAATCGTGGAATTACGGGCGATTTTGGCGGACTTAGCGTTAGATTTAGACGTCGTTGGTTTGGACGTTTTGCCGGTTGTGCCGCCGATGATTGAAAACGGCGCGACGTTTTTGGAAAATGCGACGATTAAAGCGCATGCGGTAGCGGCGGTGGCACCAGAAACGTTTGTTTTGGCGGATGATTCGGGCTTGATCGTGCCGGCTTTGGACGGCGCACCGGGTGTCTATTCGGCGCGTTACGCCGGTGATCATGATGACGCTGCTAACAACGCCAAATTATTGGCAGAATTAGCTGACAAAACCGACCGCAGCGCGCAATTTAAAAGTGTGTTAGTGCTGACGGGGCCAAATCGAAGCGATTTAGTGGCCGAAGGCAGCGTGGCTGGCCAAATTGGTCGTGAGTTCGTAGGCGATGGCGGTTTTGGTTATGATCCGTTGTTTATCGCTGATGAAACGGGTCTGACGTTTGCCCAAATGACCGCCGTGCAGAAAAATACAATTAGTCACCGCGGGCGCGCCTTGCGAAATTTGGCAGCGGCGTTACCCGCTTGGTTAGCACAGGAGGCTTAACATGGCAGAAACATTTTTGATTGTGAGTGATATTCATGGTGATCGCGATATTTTGGAAACGATTTTGGCGACGCGCGGGGATGACGCGGAAGTGATTTTTTATAACGGTGATTCAGAATTGTCCGCCGATGACCCCATTTTTGACGGTGTCTTCACAGTGGCTGGCAACATGGATTTTGACGCAGAATTTGCCAAAGAAAACGTGGTGCGCGCCGAAGACGTGACCTTTTTCCAAACGCATGGGCACTTGTATGACGCAACTAACTTGTTGACGTGGGCGAATTTGGATAAAATGGCCGCGGCTGCCAAAGCCAACGGCGCTAATGTTGTGTTATTTGGTCACACGCACAAATTAGGTGCACAGCAACATGAAGGCGTGCTCTTCATCAATCCCGGCTCAACCACGATTCCAAAAGGCAAGTATGCCAATGTTGGCGGCACGTATGCGACTTTGCGCGTGGAAGATGACGGCGCACAAATTGTCGAGTTTTTCGATCGCGCCGGACGAGTCGTGCCGGCTTTGACAAAACGCTTTGCAAATGAGAATTAAACATCAGTCAGTCGGGCATTAGCTCGACTTTTTTGTTAAGAACATGATAAACAAATTACTAGCGTGCAAACGCTATCTTTGTTACAATTGTTGTAAGGAGGTCGAACATGAGTGCAGGTATGGTTGCCGCTTTGGCATTTTTATTATTAGTGATTTTTATTGGCATTTTCTTGATGCGTTTGGTCGCTACACTCGCGACTTTAACACGTAGCGTCGATATTATCGCGCGGTCATCAGTTGACATTTTGGCAAACGCCAATACGTTGTTAGACGATGTGAATGGGAAAGTCAAAAAGATTGACCCAACGTTTCAAGCAGTTGCTGATTTGAGTGGTACGGTGTCGGATTTGAATGCCGCTACTCGTAAAGTCACGTCACGTTTGGCTGGCAGCGGAAAAGCTGTGAGCGCCGTGACAAACGGTGGTTTGGCAGTAACTGTCGGCCGCAGCGTCGCAAAAGCCGTGTTGAAACGCAACAAGGCGCGTCGCAACAAACAAAACACAACAACTAAAAAATAGGAGTTTTGAGATTATGGCAAACAAAGGTTTAATTGCAACAGTTATCGCAGGCGCAGCGGCTGCCGCAGCAGCAGTCGTTGGTTTTAAGTCATTGCCTAAAGACAAGCAAGATGCGTTGAAAGAACGCGCAACGGACGCAGCAGAAGTTGTGAAAGATGCCGCTTATGACGCTGCTTACACGGTCTCAGATTTGGCTGCTGACGCCGCTGATTTGGCAAAGGAAAAGATTTTGGACGCCCGTGACAAATACGGTGACGAAATTGACACGGTCACAACAAAGGTCAAAGACGTTGCTGGCAAAGTCAGCGCCGAAGTTGACCCTTACGTGAAAAAGGTTCAAGACGCTGCTGCACCAATCGTTGATAAAGCACAAGATGCAATCAACAAGTTTGGTAACAAGGCCGACGACATTACGTTGGGGGCAGATGATGACAGCGTGGACTTTGATGATATCGAAGCCACAATCGCTGAAAAAACCGGTGAAGTTAAGACGGAAGTTGTGAAAGCAGCTGACGTGGCAAAAGACACCGTTGATTAATAAAAAAAGCTACGCAGGATGCGTAGCTTTTTTTATGGTTCAATAATGGTTAATTCTTTGCTGAAGTGCGTGAATGGCACTGCGCCGTCTTTGGTTAAGTAAACCGAATCTTCAATGCGGACGCCAGCCACGCCCGGTACATAAATACCCGGCTCAATTGAAAAGACCATATTTTCTTGCAAAATTAAATCGTTGCCGGCCATGATAGATGGATATTCATGCACCGACGCACCCAGACCATGGCCTAAGCGGTGACTAAAGTATTGACCATAACCCGCCGCTTCAATGACGTCACGGGCGACCGCGTCTAATTCGGCGGCCGTCATGCCGATTTTTGCAGCATTTTGAGCAGCCAGTTGAGCGGCCAAGACCACATCGTAAATACGCCGCGCTTCATCGCTGACAGCACCAAAGGCAACGGTTCGCGTCACATCTGAGGCGTAGCCATTTGTCATGGTGCCCAGGTCAAACAAGACAAGCTCGCCGGCTTGGAGTTCGCGTAAACTCGTTGAACCGTGGGGATCAGCCGCGTGTTCACCGAATTGAACCAATGATTCAAAACTCATGCCGGCGACACCTTGCTGCTTTAAACGATATTCTAGACTGGCTGCCACACCGCGCTCGCTTGCGCCAATTTGTAATGCGTCAATACCAAATTGCACCGCCAAATCGGCGTCGCGTCCAGCCGCGATCATTTTGTCAATTTCCGCATCGGTTTTGATTAAACGGAGGTTGTTCAAATGACCACTCACATCGGTAGTCAAAGCGACATCGCCAAGGGCTGCTTGCAACGCATTAAAGCGCGCAACGGTCAAATCATCACTTTCAATCCCAACGCGTTTGACAGCGCCCAAATGCTGGGCAATCAAAGCCCAAGGATTTTCATGATCATCATAGCCAAAGGCGGCATATGGCCAGCCGCTTTCGCGCATCGCGTTAACTTCTAAGGCCGGTCCAAACAAAAACGGATCGCGATCGGCAAACAAAGCCAAGACCAAGACACGTTCGATCGGATCAGATTCAAAACCTGTGAGATAGGCAACATCGTGCCAATTGGAAATGATCGCCGCATCTAATTGCGCTTGATTTAAGTAGGCAACCATCGCCTGCATTTTTTCAGTATTCATGACAAAATCCTTTCGTTTTTTCAAAGATAGGCTTATTATACCACTCGAATCCTGACAATTTGTAAGAAATGTAAATAAACTGAAAACATGAATAAAAGTTTGTTGTAAACGTTTACAGATTGCACGAAATTTGTTATCATATATTTTAAGAGAAAAACTCAGGGTGAGGTGATTGTATCATGCAAAAAAAACAATCGGCGACAATTTACGACGTGGCAAATCGCGTCGGTGTGTCACTGGCAACTGTTTCGCGGGTCGTCAACGGCAACACGAATGTCCGCGAATCAACCAAACAAAAAGTGTTAGCCGCGATTGAAGAGCTCGGCTACCAACCAAACGCGGTCGCACGTGGTTTGGCATCTAAGAAAACGACGACAATTGGGGTTGTCATGCCCGACGTGACGGACGTTTATTATTCAGAATTGGCGCGTGGAATTGACGATATTGCCAACATGTACCACTATGACGTTTTGTTGACAAACACGGATGAAGATCCTGTTCGTGAAGCGATGGCGGTGAATAATTTGGCGGCTAAGCAAGTCGATGGGATCGTGTTCATGGGAAACGCTTTGGATGAAGAAGTGTTGAAGACGTTTGAACGCATCGACGCGCCCGTTGTTTTAGTTGGTGCTTTGGATGAAAAAAGCGCGACACCAAGCGTGAACATTGATTATCACGTGGTGATGCAAGAAGCAACGAAGAAATTATCAGAGAACGGCCACAAAAAAATTGCGTTGGTGCTCGGGGATTTGAGTTTTGAAATCCACAAGCAACGTTTGAAAGGTTATCAAGATGCGTTGCGTCATTTGGGTGCTGAATTTGATGAAGAGTTGGTCTTTACGACGCGCAAGGGTTATGCGGATGGTTTGAAGTTGGCAGAACGCCTCGAACACGCTGGCGCAACGGCGGTTATTTCGTTTGATGATGAAATCTCAGTGGCAATCGTAAATTATTTCCGTGACAAAGGTGTTTCAATTCCAGAAGACTTTGAAGTGATCACGGCTAACAACACGAAGCTCGTGCAAATGTCACGGCCGGCGTTGTCATCAGTAGCGCAACCGATTTATGATTTGGGTGCGGTGGCGATGCGCATGTTGACCAAATTGATGAACCATGAAGAAGTGTCGGAAACGCAAGTGCGTTTGCCGCACAGCTTTGACTGGCGTGGTACAACCAAATAAATTTTGTTAAAAGCCTGTAATGGGCTTTTTTTGTGCGGATGTGAGGCGTCATGTTACAATGGTAACTTGAAAGTTAGAGGATAAAATATGTCACAAAATTTGGGGAAGTCAACGCGTCGTTACATTCGGGGATTCGACGGGTTGCGGGCGCTAGCCGTAATTGGCGTCATTATATTTCATTTATGGCCGCTACAATTGCCGGGGGGCTGGCTGGGTGTGCCGTTATTTTTTGTTTTATCGGGTTATTTAATTACGGATTTATTGATTCAAGAATTTGACCAAAGCGGCACAATTGCGCGCTGGGGCTTTTACAAACGGCGTTTGTGGCGTTTGTATCCAGCGTTGGTGGGGATGTTGCTGGTGACGTCATTTGTCATTATTCTATTTGTGCCGGATTTGTTGTATCATTTGCGCGAAACGGTGTTGACGAATTTGGCGTATGTGTATAATTTTTGGGCGATTGATCACGGCACGTCTTATTTTCAACAATTCGGTGGCCAAATGCCGTTCACGCATCTGTGGTCATTGTCGATTGAAGGGCAGTTTTATTTGCTCTGGCCATTTGTGGTGTGGGGTGTGCTCAAACTGCGTTGGTCACGCCGTTTTGTTGCGGTTGGTTTGTTGCTTTTGGCGCTGGGTAGTGCTGGTTTGATGGCGTATTTCTATGATGCGAGTGCGATTAACCGCGTTTACTACGGCACGGACACGCGCATGTTTGCGATTCTTTTAGGGACGAGTTTGGCGTTTGTTTGGCCGTCAAATCAGGCGCACGTGAAGTGGCCAGATTGGCTGGCTTGGAGCGTTCTTGGCGCGGTGGTGGCTATGTTTGCCACGTTAGATGGCGCTTGGATAGGGACTTATTTCGGTGGCATGCTGCTGGCGACTTTTGTTATGGCGGCATTGGTCGCTGTGGTGGTGCCGGAAAAGTCGAGTGTAGTGCCGTTTTTGGAAACACCAGTGTTGAAATACCTTGGCTTGCGTTCGTACAGTATTTATTTGTACCAGTTGCCGGTATTTGTTTTTTATGAAAAATTAGTGCCGAATTTCACGCCGACTTTTGGCAACGGTTTAGTTGAAATGTTGTTAGTTTTGGCGGTCAGTGAGTTGAGTTATCGGCTGATTGAGCAACCATTGCGTCGTGGTGGGACGGTGAAGCAGGGTGTTTATTGGCTGACGGCTAATCGTTTGCGCTTTGTTAGTGTGTTGACGGTGGGCTTGTTTTTGATGGCGGTTGTGACGGTTGGTTTGGCCAAAGCAAAAGCAGGGCAGGCGGCGCCAAAAACCACGCTAGAAAAGCAATTAACTGCCAATCAAGCGGCCGTTCAAGCGGCCAATGCGGCCGCAGAAAAAGCACAACACCGCACGCAAACGTCCAGCACCTCAAGCTCTACTGCAATCAAATTAAATCCAGCTCAACAAGCGCTCGCTAAGGAATTTGATTTGACGCCGGTTGAATTTGATACGATTTCAAAAGCGCCTTTGATGGCGATTGGCGATTCGGTTTTGTTGGATGTGGCACCGGATTTGCAGCGTGTGAACCGCACGGCAGTGGTTGATGCGCAAGTGGGACGCCAAGTCCAAGATGCAATTGATGTACTGAAGGACGATGCCAAACAGGGGCGCATTGCGCCGAATTTGCTCGTTGTTTTAGGGACAAACGGTACGATCAAGCCACAGCAGTTAGACGAAATTATGCACCTTGTCGGGCCAAAAATTCAGGTGTATTGGATGAATAACCACGTCCCAACGCAACCGTGGCAAAATAGCAACAACGCCTTATTGGCCAAATCATCATATAAAAATTTGCATGTGATTGATTGGGAAGCGCTTGCGCAACAACACGCGGATTGGTTTGCCGACGATCAAGTCCATCAGGGCGCGCGTGGGAACCATAATTATGTGCGCTTATTAGCGGAAAAAATGGCAGAAGTCGACAAAAAGTAATTTTTTTGTCCAAAAAGGGTTGCATTTTTTTCAAAAGGGTGTAATATATATATTCGTGGTTGAGAGATCACAATGCCTCCATAACTCAGTTGGTTAGAGTAGGGGATTTTTAATCCCAAGGTCCTAGGTTCGAGTCCTAGTGGGGGCAGCTATAAGCGATTATGGCGACCTTGGGATATTCCAGAAAAAGCGGTGCAACGAAAGTTGCATCGCTTTTTTGTGCTATAATAGTTTTAATCTTTACACTATTTTTGGAGGCGAATCATGACAGCAGTTTATGAAGCACGTTTGGCGAAGTTACAGAAATTTTTAGGGGCGTTAGACGTTGATGGTTTGTTGATTTATCAAGGTTTTAACACGAACTATTTGGTTGGATTTGACGGCGGGACGGGCGATGGCGTGGTCGTTGTCGGTAAGAACAAAGTGCGCTTGATTACCGATGCACGTTACGAAGAAGCTTTCAAAGACAATTTGCCAGCGGGCGTGCAATTTGATGTGACGCGCGATTACTTTGGTCACGCCGCCCAAGCTGCTAAAGACTTTGGCATTAAAGTTTTAGGCTTTGAAGCAGATTTGCCTTATGCGTTGTGGGATCAATTGGATGAAATTTTGCCGGTAAGCGTTGACTTAAAGCCGGTTCCGGGCGCCGTTGAAGCGTTGCGGGAAGTCAAAGATGACACAGAATTAGCCGCTTTGCGCAAGGCCAACGACGTGTCAATTAAAGCCTTCAACGATTTGTTGCCTTTTATTAAAGTCGGCGTGACGGAACGTCAAATTGCCAATGAATTGGACCGTTTGGCCAAATTACATGGTGCGGAAAAGGCCAGCTTTGACACGATCGTTGCTAGTGGTGTGAATTCTGCCAAGCCGCATGGTACGGCGTCCGACAAAGCTTTGGCAGCTGGCGAATTGGTCACGATTGACTTTGGTTATTACGTGGACGGTTACACGTCAGACATCACGCGCACGCTTGCGATTGGCGATGTCGATGCAGAATTGGTGACGATTTACAACACCGTTCGTCAGGCCAAATTAAACGCCGTAGACACCGTAAAATCCGGTATTTCCGGGGCAGAAGTGGACAAAGTCGCACGGGATATTATTGTCGAAGCGGGATATGCCGAAGCGTTTAACCACTCAACTGGTCACGGCGTCGGTTTGAATATTCATGAAGGACCAGCTTTGTCGGCGCGTTCTAGTGATGAATTGTTGCCAGGGCATTTGTTGACGATCGAACCCGGCATTTATTTGACGGGAAAAGGCGGCGTTCGGATTGAAGACGACGTGATTGTTACCGCCACTGGTTATGAAAACTTGACGGCGGCTTTGAGTGATGAATTGATTGTTATTGAGGCCTAAGATGGCACAACGGTTGGATTATTTAACCTTTTATCGCGGAAATTTCGCGACGGGGTACGATTATTTTTATTTAAAACGCCAAGATGGGCATGCTTTTTTGCACTTTGAACCAAAAGGTGCGCCGGTTTTGGATGTGACGGATGGGGATTTTGATTATTATAATCCGCATTACAGTCAAGACGGGACGCCGTTTACGTGGCGTTATCGTGAAGAATGGACGGATTTGTCCAAAGAATGGGACGCGTTGATTGAAGAGTTGCTAGCAATTATTGACACGTGGTTGCCAGAATATCACGGTCCAAGTTTTGAAACAGCGGCCGATAATGATGAATGGGGCGTGCGTTTCAAACGGCCAGGGCAAGTGGATGACGTGATTTGGGGCCTGAATGCTTTTCCCGGAAACTTGGCGGATTTTCAGGCGCGCTTGGAGGCGTTGAAATGAAGTTTTTCACGTCGGATACCCATTTTTTCGATGCACATTTGTTGCGCGGAACGGCTTTTGCACCGGCGCGTGGGGATTTTGTTTTAATCGAGCAAATGCATGCCACGATGATTCATAATTGGAATGCGGTGGTGACGCCAAATGATACCGTGTATCACTTGGGCGATATTGCCGTGTTGTTTGGCCAAACGAGTCATGAACAGATTTATGAAGTCTTGAAGCAGTTGCACGGGCAGATTGTCTTTGTAAAAGGCAACCATGATACGCGGGATTTGTTTAAATATTTGGCGCGCCAAGACGCGACGAAGTTTTCGTTTGAAGATGTGGGTGTCTATTTCAAATTGGCGCACCGCCAGTTTTATTTGACTCATTATCCGCTGATGTTGGGCGTGACGCCCAATGCGGTGAATTTGCACGGGCACATTCATCATGCGTCGGTTTCGGCCAAAGAAAGTTTGAACGTGGGCGTGGATAGTGGTGATTTGGCGTATTTGCCGGCCCGGCCATTTGGACAACCGCTGAGTGAAGCGGAAATTTTTGCGCTGTTAGATGCCAAAGCAGCGGACTTTATGCAACGACGATAAAAGGAGGTGCGCATGGAAACGGTACACATTTTGCATACGAATGATTTACACAGTCATTTGGAAAATTGGCCGATGATTGCGCGTTTTCTAAATGACCGCCGCGCCGCTTACCAAACGGCCGGTCAGACGGTTTTAACGTTTGATATCGGTGATTTCATTGATCGCGTGCACCCGCTAACGGAAGCGACGCTTGGCTTGGCGAATATTGAGTTGCGCAATCAGGTCGCTTATGATGCGGTGACGATTGGCAATAACGAAGGGCTGGGTTTGTCGCATGAAGCGATGACACAACTCGCCCAAGCCAGTGACGCGCCAATTTTGTTGGCTAATATGTTAGACATGACAACGGATAAACGGCCGAGTTGGGCGCAACCATATCAAATTTTCACCACCAAAACCGGTGTGCGGATTGGCGTGATTGGTTTAACCGCGCCGTATATTTTGACGTATCCGCCTTTGGGCTGGATGCCGTTAGACGCGGTGGCGACTTTGAAAGACGTGTTGCCTCAGGTGCGCGCGCAAAGTGATGTGGTGGTGCTGTTGTCGCATTTAGGTTATCCAGTTGATGTGGTGATTGGTGAGGAAGTAGCGATTGATGTTGTGATCGGCGCGCATTCGCACCATGTTTTGCCGGAAGGTGAATGGCACAACGGCACGCTGTTAGCGGCGGCGGGGCGCTTTGGCGATCATGTGGGCGAGATTACGTTAACCCTTGATGATGGCAAAATTCAAGCGGCCCAAGCTATCGCGCACCCGACTTATACCTTGGATACGGCAAATGCGGATTTGGCACAGGCCCATGCGTGGTTGGTCGCGGGTGAAAAAACTTTGCAGCAACAAGTCATCACCACTTTGCCACGGCGACAAACGGCCGAAGATCAAGCTTTTTTTGCTTTACAAGCGATGCAAAAATTGACGGGCGCACCGGCGGCTTTTGTGGCGACGGGAATGTTTGTCGAAGACTTACCGGCTGGTCCGTTAACCGCGGCGCGTTTGTTAGAAAGCATGCCGCACGCGGTACATCCGGTCAAAGTCACGTTAAGCGGCGCGGACTTACGCGCGTTTGTTGGTTTGACACAAGAATGGGCTGAATATTTAACGACTTATCCGATGCGTGGCATGGGTTTTCGCGGTAAATTATTCGGTCAAATGCGCTGGCGCGGCATGTCATTTGGTCATCAAGGCGAAATTTACTACGCAGGTGTTTTGCTAGAAGACACCAAAACTTATGAATTGTCGTTGTTAGACCATTATATTTGGATTAAATACTTTCCGTTATTGCAAAAACAGCAACTCGACATTCACATGGAAACGTTGTTGCGGGAGCTGATGGCGGATTATTACAGGAGTTATTATGGATAAAGAGACGCTCAAAGCGCGCACCGAAGCGCAACAAATCGAGCGCCAAACGGCTTATGAAGTGCGTCAAGAAGGCACGGACGTGACGGTCGACGGTTTGGCGTTGGAATTAGTCGAGAATAGCAAAGACGCTTTTTCCACGGAAAAATTGGCGTTGCGGTACACGCCTTTGTTGGCGCAATATGATTTTTGGGTGGGCGATATTTCGGCTGAACAACTGCGTTTGCGTGGCTTTTATGCGGATGATCGCGCCAGTTGGCCGAACCAAAAAATCAGCAGCGTGCAGGATTATTTGTTAGAATATGCCAATTTTGGTGCACCTTATTTTATTATTCAAAACCATACGCCGCGTGATTTGCCAAAAGAACGTGAACAAAAAGCTAAGCCGAAGAAAAATACGGCTCACACCAAACAACGCAAGACGCGCGAACCAGAAGTGAAACAAAAACAAGCCGTCAGCAACGGTAAACAAGGACGCAAACGGCAATTTACCGTCCGTCAACGCGAAGATTGACACACGTGCTACACTAAACTTATGACTGAACTTTATGCACAAATCATCGTCGATGTGCCGACGATGCAGACAAATCAACCGTATACTTACGCGATTCCGGCGTCTTTGCGTGAGGCGGTCCAAGTGGGCATGCGTGTGGTCGTGCCGTTTGGTGGGCGCACAGTGCTTGGTTTTGTGGTGGCGCTGGTGCCGAATGCGCCAGTTGATGTGGCGGTGAAGCCGTTAGCGGAATTATTGGATTTGGCACCGGTTCTCAATGACGAGGCGTTGGCCTTGTCAGAATTTTTAGCGGCGCAAACTTTTGCTTTTCGGATTTCGATTTTGCAAACGATGTTGCCTAACGCGTTAAAAGCCAATTACGAAAAAATTATTCGGGCCGTTGATGTTGAACCTGCGATTGCCGAACGGTTATTTTTTAATTTGCCGGAACGGGTTTTTGTACCGAGCGAGTGGTCGGAAGATGACTTAGCTTTGTTAGCCAAACTGCGCCGCCAAGGCAAAGTAGACGTGCAAATCGCCGTGCACGATAAAGCCAAAATCAAGACGCAGCGCGCCTATGAAATGGCCGTTGACATCGCGGATGCAACGGTGTCAAAACGTGCTGTTAAACAACAGCAGCTATTGGCTTTTGTCAAAGTACACGCCGGTGAGACGTGGACGGAAGCGGATTTGCACGCAATACTTGAAGTCAGTGACGCCACGCTAAAACAAGCCGTTGCCAAACAATGGCTCATCGAACACGACGTGGAGAAACTACGCCGACCAAAAACCGACGTTGAAGTCGCCAAAGTCCACACGTTAAATGACGAGCAACAGAGAGCTTTGGCAGCTATTAGTGGTCGTTTTGACCAGTTCCAACCGTTTTTGTTGAAAGGCATTACCGGATCGGGGAAAACCGAAGTGTATTTGCAAGCGGCGCAACAAGTGATTGCAGCTGGGCGCTCGGTACTGTTTTTGGTACCGGAAATTGCGCTCACGCCACAAATGGTCAATCGCGTCACGGCGCGCTTTGGCGATCAGGTGGCCGTTTTGCATTCTGGTTTGTCAGACGGCGAACGTTATGACGAATGGCGACGAATTGAGCGTGGCGATGCCAAAATTGTCGTGGGCGCACGTTCGGCGGTCTTTGCACCGTTGGCAGATATTGGCTTAATTATCGTCGACGAAGAGCACGAAACCACCTACAAACAAAGCGATAATCCGCGCTACCATGCGCGTGACGTGGCATTGTGGCGTGGTGAATTTCATCAGGCACCCGTGATTTTGGGTAGTGCGACGCCTAGTTTAGAAAGCCGGGCGCGCGCGCAAAAGGGCGTTTATCAATTACTCGAATTAACGCAACGGGCGGGGGAAGCGCAATTGCCGGTCGTTGATGTGATTGATTTACGCCACGAAATGGCCAACGGACCGGAAACGAGTTTTTCGACGGCGTTACGTGAGAAAATTCAACAGCGTTTGGAGCGTGATGAGCAAAGTGTTTTGATGCTGAACCGGCGCGGTTTTTCGAGTTTTGTGATGTGTCGGGATTGTGGTTTTGTGCCACGTGATCCAAATTGTAATTTGGCGATGACGTTGCATATGGATTCGCATTCTTTGAAATGTCATTATTGCGGTCATGAAGAAGCGATTCCCAGCGTTTGTGCCAATTGTGGTTCGCGCGAAATTCGTTATTATGGCACAGGCACGGAAAAAGTCGAAGCCGAGTTAAAAGAGCTATTTCCCGAGGCGCGCGTGTTGCGTTTGGATCAAGACACGACGCGAAAAAAAGGGAGCATGGCGACCAAGTTAGCAGATTTTGGTGCTAAAAAATATGATATTTTGCTGGGCACGCAGATGATTGCCAAAGGTTTGGATTTTCCTGATGTGACGTTGGTGGGCGTGTTAAATGCTGATACGGCGCTTGGTTTGCCAGATTTTCATGCGAGTGAACGGACGTTTCAATTATTGACGCAAGTCGCTGGCCGCGCTGGTCGCGCCACGAAACAAGGCGAAGTCGTCATTCAGACCTTCAACCCAGATCATTACGCCATTCAACTCGCCCAAAAGCAAGACTACGACGATTTTTATTTGCAGGAGATGCAAATGCGCAAGTTCGGGCAATACGCGCCGTTTTTCTACACAGTGCAAATTCAAGCCAGCCACGCCGATGAAAATCAAGCCGCGGTGCAACTTGCCAAAGCGGCCGCGTGGTTACGCAAACATTTGCCAGCGGATGTGGTGGTCTTGGGGCCGTCGGCTAAACCAATTGCTAAAATGCGCAATCGCTACTATTATCAATTAATTTTAAAATACAAAGACGCGACAACCGTTGACAAATGGTTGGCAATTCTGCAAGATAATGCGCAAAAAGCAGCCAAAAACGGCTTGCAATTAAGCATTGATCGCGAGCCTGTAAACTTTATGTAAATGCGTGCTATGGCACGCTTTTTATGTTATCTTAGTGTTAAGCAGTTGGACGCACGCACAAACGGGGGTTGGTGCGTGGCCAGTTCACAACAATTAAGTCAGATGAAGGGGGCGCGTCTTTTGGCGCAAAATCATGCGACAAATTGGGGAGTTTTTTAAGCACCGTTGGGTGCTTTTGGCGGGGATGAGTTTACTTTTAATCACACCGCAGATATTGGTTCATGGCCTAATTTTAGGTGGCGCGACAACACCAAATGGCGATTCGATTTTTCATTTTAATCGCATTTATGACGCGGCGATGCAAATCAAAACCGGGCATTTTAGTTATTTTGTGAGTAATTTTGGTTTCGATCAGAGCGGCCGCATTGTGAATGCTTTTTATGGCGCCTTTTCGGCGTATTTTTACGGCGCGATTTTGCTGATAACTGGTAATTGGTTCGGATTTGAACTGGTGACGTCCTTTTTGATTATCTGGTTGGCCGGGATTGCATTTGAGCGACTGGGGCGTTTTGTCGGTCTATCGTCACGTTTGAGCCTTGTGGGTGCGCTATTTTATATGAATTCGTCAGCAGTGATGTCTTGGGCTAGTGCACAAAAAGGTGCCGCTTTAGCGGCGGCAATTTTGCCGTTTTTGATCATGGCGGGCGTGGCGATGATGGACGCCAAGCGCTTGGAAGTGCGCGTCTTGTTGTTGGCGATGCCGATGAGTTTGTTGTGGCAGATTCATAATTTGACCGCGGTGATGTCCGTTTTGATGTTGGTGCCGATGTGGTTGCACGGTTTTGTTTATACGGCTAAACGTTGGTTGTACTTGCGGCAAACTTTGTTAGCCGTGGGCTTGACGTTAATCTTAACCGCCAATGTGTGGGGCGGCATGTTGCAAGTTATGGCCAACAACGCGTTGATTAGCACGATACCGTTCCCGCTGGCGGCGCATGCGGTATTACCGACGACGTTGCTTAGCGGTTGGTTAGGTTTGGTCATGTCAGTGATCGTTGTGCTACAAATTAGTTTTGTTTTGCTGCGTTTCCGGCACATGAGTCAACTTAATCGTTTGTTGACGGCTTTGGGATTAGGATTTGTGTGGTTGGCTAGCCCGCTCGTGCCGTGGGTTTTACTGGAGCGCATGATGCCGGCTTTGGGGCAATATTTACAATTTCCGTCGCGCTTTATGCTGATTGCCACACCGTTATTATTGATTGGTTTTTTCTTGTCTTGGCAGGAAAAAGTCATGCAGGTAACTTGGCAAAAGTCGATTTTAAGCGTCTTATTGGCGTTGTTGGTCATTGGCAACTGGCACTTAATTGGTCAAAAAGCACAAGTTTGGCAGACAGATTTCACGCAGCACGCACGAACGACGACCAAAAAAGACGTGCGCACAGAATTATTTCAAGACAACACTACTCAAACACGGCGCGCGTGGGCAAGTCGAGATTTGCAAGCGGGCTTGAAGAGTGTGTGGAAAGGCACGCCGGATTATTTACCGTCGCCTATGACGAAAAACATTTGGCAAACGACTGTGCAACCGTATCGTTTAGCGCTTGAAACAACTTACGCGAATCCGCTTGCGGTGCGTAAAAAAGCGCTCAATGACGGCGTGCAATTACAATGGACAGCGACACAGACCGACAAAGTTTTGCTACCCGTGGTAAAATACAAGCAAACGCAATTGGTGTTAAACGGGCAACCATTAGGCGCACAAGCAATGACATTAAATGCGGTCGGCGGCGTACAAATTAAACCACGCGTCGGTAAAAACACCTTGCAAGTCGTCTATGCAATGCCAACTTGGACCAAAGCGTTAATCGGTTTGGCGTTGGTTGGCTGGGGAATTTTAGGAAGTTACGGATTATGGACATGGCTGAAAAAGAAACTTTGGCAGTAATTGTGCCACTTTTAAATGAAGAAGAAACAATCGGGTTGTTTTATGCCGCGCTGGAAGCTTTGAAGCCAGAATTACCGGTTAATTTGGCTTATTGGTTTGTGGATGACGGCTCAACGGACGGCACGTTAGCGGTTTTGCAAGACTTGCATGCGCAAGATGAGGCCGTGCATTTTGTCAGTTTTTCACGGAATTTTGGCAAAGAAGCGGCGCTTTATGCTGGTTTGACGCAAGCGCAAGGCGAATATGTGGCGGTGATGGACGTTGATTTGCAAGATCCGCCGGAATTATTGCCGGAAATGTTGGCTGGCGTGTGCAGCGGTGAATTTGACGCGGTGGGGACACGGCGGGTGAACCGCCAAGGCGAAGCCGCGATCCGGTCGTGGTTTGCCGATCGTTTTTATCAACTCATTAACAAAATCAGCGATGTGCCATTTGTGCCCGGTGCGCGTGATTTTCGCGTGATGAGTCGCCAAATGGTGACGGCTATTTTGTCATTAAGTGAGACGCAACGCTTTAGTAAAGGCATTTTCACGTGGGTTGGTTTTAAGACAAAATACATTGGTTTTGAAAATCGGGCACGCGTGGCGGGGCAGACGTCTTGGTCATTTTGGCAATTAACCAAATATGCGATTGCAGGCATTGTGTCCTTTTCGACGGTGCCGTTGATGTTGGTGAGTTTGTTTGGTTTTGTGGCGTTTGGTTTGTCGGTGCTGGGGGCAATTTTGATTGTGATTCGTGAATTGCTTTATCCAGCGACATCTGCATTTGGTTGGCCGTCATTGGTGGTCATTATTTTGTTCATGAGTGGCGTGCAGTTGGTGAGTTTGGGCGTGATTGGGCGCTATATCGCCGCGGCGTATTTGGAAGTGAAAAAACGACCACTTTATATTGTCAAAGACAAGGCTTAGGCCTTGTTTTTTAATTCTAAGTAAAGAAAAACACGCGAACTAGCGTTCGTGCACTTTTTCATGATAAAATTATCTGTTAGGATAAACGAAAGAGGAGCGCATTATGCCACAAAGTCGAAGCCGAAAAAAAACTACGCGCGCACGCGCCAAAAGTGCCACTACTGAAAATTTTGCCGTCATTGCAGAATTGGCGGGGGTTGTTTTGGGTGTCTTGGCCTTGTTTCAACTCGGGCTAATCGGCGTTTGGGCAGCGGATTTAGTGCGGTTCTTTGTTGGGAATTTTTATTTGCCGGTCTTAGTGGTGCTGATTGTTGATTTGTTATACGTGGCAATTCAGGGCAAACAACCCAAAATACCAACGCACTTTGTGGTCGGGGCGGTGTTGGCATTTGTCGCGTTGTTGACGATTAGTTCTTTGTGGTGGATGACGCATGCGTTGCCAAGCGGTTCAGCGCTTAACGCGGTCATGCACGGCATTGGGCAAGATTTTAAAGCCCAAACTGTCAAAAGCCCGATCGGCGGTGGTTTGATCGGCGCGCTTTTGTACACGGCTAGTCATGCATTGTTAGCTGATGTAGGTACTTGGTTGGTGAGTTTGCTGGTTTTGTTGGCCGGCATTATTATCTTTTTCCGCATTCCAGCGCGTGATTTGACGCAACAAGGTTTGGAAAAAGCCCAAACAGCCGCCGTCAACTGGCAAGAACAACGCCAAACAGCTGCGGTTGAAAAGCCAAAACGCCGCTTGCGGCGTTTGCCAGATGAGGTGGACTTGAGCGCTGCATCAACTGAGGAACAACCAAGTGCGGTTGAACCAGAAGTACCAGCAGTTGAAACACCGGTCGTAGCGCCAAAAATCAACATGCCAACGCCACCAAAATCAGAAGTGCCAACCCCAGTTGATGAAGAAAGTGCACCGGAAGAACCGGTCGACGTGACGTTTGCAACAACGAGCACGAACGACGATTATCAATTGCCTAACCCGGATTTGTTGAGTGCCATTGGCGCGACTGATCAAAGTCAAGAATACCAAGACGCGCGCGGCAAAGCCGAAACGTTAGCGGCAACGTTGAAAAGCTTTAATATTGATGTGGCCGTTGAAAGTGTGACGATCGGACCGACCGTCACGCAATATGAAATCAAGCCAGCAGTTGGGGTGAAAGTGTCGCGGATTGCCAATTTGGCAGACGATTTGGCGATGGCACTTGCGGCGCGTTCTTTGCGGATTGAAGCGCCAATTCCCGGTAAAAATTTGGTCGGTATTGAAGTGCCAAACGATGTGCAGGCCACGGTCGGCTTCCGTGATATTGTCGAAAATGCACCAACGCCAAAGAATTTGTTAACCGTCCCAATCGGGCGCGATGTTAGCGGCCAAATTAAGACGGCTGATTTGTCAGCGATGCCGCATTTGCTGATTGCGGGATCAACCGGTTCTGGAAAATCCGTCGCAATTAACGGCATCATCGCTGGTTTGTTGATGCAAGCCAAACCTGATGAAGTGAAGTTGATGATGGTTGACCCGAAAAAAGTGGAATTGTCCGTTTATAACGGTATTCCGCATTTGTTGACGCCGGTCGTTTCAGAGCCACGCAAAGCCGCGCGTGCTTTGCAAAAAGTGGTCAAAGAAATGGAAGAACGTTACGAATTATTTGCGCAATTCGGTATTCGTAACATCGCTGGTTACAACCAAGAAGTCGACAAGCAAAATGCCAACGCGAAAGAAACGGACGCGCCGATTATGCAACGCATGCCGTATATCGTGGCGATTGTCGATGAATTGGCGGATTTGATGATGACCGTTTCCGGTGAAGTTGAACCGGCCATTATCCGTATTGCCCAAATGGGGCGGGCGGCTGGGATTCATTTGATTTTAGCGACGCAACGACCTTCGGTGGACGTCATTACTGGTTTGATTAAGGCCAACGTGCCGTCCCGCATTGCCTTTGCGGTGTCATCTGGAATTGACTCACGGACGATTTTGGATCAAAACGGTGCGGAAAAATTGCTGGGACGTGGGGACATGTTGTTTGCACCGATTGGCCAACAACCACAACGCGTGCAAGGCGCCTTTATCAGTGATAGCGACGTGGAAAACATCGTGACTTTTGTCAAATCACAACAAGAAGTTGAATATGATGAGACGCTGATGGTGAGTGATGAAGAAGTTGCCCAAGCCGAGGGCGGTGGCGAAAGTAGTGAAGATGAGTTGTTTAATGAAGCGCTGGATTTTGTTATTCAACAGCAAAAAGCCTCAACATCATTGTTGCAACGGCGCTTTAGAATTGGTTATAATCGCGCAGCGCGTTTGATTGATGATTTGGAGCAAGGTGGTTACATCGGGCCCCAAGACGGATCACGTCCGCGTGAAGTGTATATTACCGACGGTACGAGTGGGATTGAACATTAAAAAAGACTTCGCATTGCGAAGCCTTTTTTGTTTATCCCAATGCGCTAACGGCACTGTAAATAATTGAACCAACCATGATAATCACCATGACCCACGCCATCACAAGGGTGATTTTTTCAAGGGTGGTGCGTTCTTTTTTCTTAACGGTTGGTTTATTTTGGTGATGCTTTTTGAAAGCGGCTTGAATTTCTGATTCAAGTTGGTCGTTTTGATTTGCCATAATGCCTTACTCCATCTTCTTTTCTCGAAAAGTATATCACAAAATTCGCGGTTATGGTAAGCTGGTGGTAAGTTTTTACGTGAGAGGAGCGCTCGTTTAGCGATGCTTTATTTATATACCGTTTTGCCGATTGTCGTGTGGGCGACTTTGTGGCTGTTTAAAACTTACGCCGTGGAAAATATTTGGCCCCGTTCGGTGCAAATGCTGGACGTGCTGGTACCAATTTGGTGGGTGGCTGCTTATTTTGTTTGGGGATATGCGCTGGGTTACAGCCCGGTTTTGTGGCTGTTGTTAGGCTGGTTTGTGATTGGGATTGGCTTAAGTTTTTGGTTATTGCAATTCGCTAATTGGCGTCCACTTTATTTTTGGCGGCGATTTTGGCAGTGGAGTGGGCTGGCTGGTGCCGTTTTATGGTTGATTGGGGTCGGCATGAGTTTATATTTGGGATAATTCCCCACCAGAACCCACATTTTTAAAAAGGTTGATGAATCAAGGTTCATCAACCTTTTTTTGTGCAAAAAAATTTCAGTTTCATGACAAAGTGAAATAAAAGTGGAGGAAAGTGGTGGATTGTGGTAAATTATAGATATTAAAGAATGAGGAGGAATGTCGGCTGATGTTCATGGGCGAATTTTCACACAGTTTAGATATCAAAAGCCGACTTATTATTCCGGCCAAATTCCGAAATCAACTCGGCGAAAAGTTTGTTGTGACCCGTTGGATGGAGCACGCCTTGCGCGCGATGCCGCTTGATGTGTGGGAAAAATTAGAAGCGCAACTCAACGCTTTGCCAGCTGGAAAAAAAGAATCACGGGCATTTAAGCGTTTTGTGATGGCAGGCGCGCTGGAAGCTGAATTTGACAAACAAGGTCGCATTATTTTGCCAGCCAACCTACGCGAACACGCACAAATTGAAAAAGATGTCATCGTGACGGGTTCCGGTGATTCATTTGAAATCTGGAGCGCCGAAAACTGGGCAGCTTACACAGCCCAAACGGCTGAGAATTTCGATGACATTGCTGAAGGGCTTGTGGATTTTGATTTTTAGAGTGCGAAGCGCGGTCGACCGTAGGTCGATGGAAAGCTAGCGCGTAGCACGTTTCCAAAAAAAACGCTTAAAAAGGAGGGCGAACACATGGCATTTGCACACGTAACTGTCTTATTAAAAGAAACCGTTGATTTGCTCAATGTTCGTCCCGATGGCGTTTACGTTGACATGACGCTAGGCGGTGGTGGTCACACGGGCGAAATTTTATCGCGGTTGACCACTGGAAAATTGTACAGTTTTGACCAAGACCAAACGGCGATTGATCACAACACGGAACAATACGCTGCCGAAATTGCATCAGGCAAACTTGAATTGATCCACACAAACTTTCGTGAATTAACAAGCGCCTTACACGAACGCGGCGTACAAACTGTCGACGGCGTACTTTATGATTTGGGCGTGAGTTCGGTGCAATTCGATGACGGACAGCGCGGTTTTAGTTACAACTATGATGCCGAACTTGACATGCGCATGGATCAACGCCAAACGCTAACCGCCAAAATTATTGTCAACGAGTGGCCGTTCAATGATTTGATGCGCATTTTCAGTCGTTACGGCGAAGAAAAATTTGCCAAACAAATCGCGCGTCGCATCGAACAAGTGCGCACGGCAACACCAATTAACACAACTTTTGAATTGGTGGATTTAATCAAAGACGTAATTCCTGCACCGGCGCGCCGGAAAGGTGGCCATCCCGCCAAACGTATTTTCCAAGCGCTGCGTATTGCGGTCAACGATGAGTTGGGCGCTTTGGAAGATTCACTGACGCAAGCCATTGATATTTTGGCACCGCATGGTCGAATCAGCGTGATTACCTTCCAAAGTTTGGAAGATCGCTTGGTTAAAACCATGTTCCGTGAAAAAACCACGGCACCTGAATTGCCGGCCGGTTTGCCGGTTTTGCCGGGGCAATTTGAAGCCGAATATGAATTAACAACGCGCAAACCAATTATTGCGTCAGACACTGAATTAGAAGATAATCATCGTTCCGAATCGGCGAAATTACGCGGGATTGAACGACGCGAACCGCGCGACTAAGCGCATTTAGGAGACTCTCATGGCACAAAACACGCTGCGCCAGACAATTGCACAACCAAAAAGCGCGCCCAAAACACGGCCGCGTGTTCGGTCACGAGCAAATGCGATGGCACCGGCGCGTTGGACCGCTCAAGAAATTGCGCTAGTCATGATGATGGGCTTTTTAGTGGCGGTCGCGATGGGATTTGTCGTGTTTACGAGTTGGAAAACGAACCAAGTGAACATGCAAATGCAAGTCACGCAAAATCAAATTAGTCAAACGCAACAAAACATTGAAAATGTGCAAGACGACATCAATTCACAAACGTCCAAAGAAAATTTGGCAAAAGTAGCCGCGCAATATGGCTTGATCCAAAGTGACAGCCGCGTGAAAAACATCAATAATAACTAGGAGCCTGCGTCACGCTATTATGAAACAACCAAGACGACTCACAAGCAATCCAACCATGAAAAACGCCAAAGCTGCGGGAATGATTATTTTCTTTGCGGTGATGCTTGTTTTTCTGGTGCTTGTGGGGCGGCTTTTTTTTATTGCTGGTCATAAAAATGTGTCTGGTCATAATTTGAACGAAGCTGCACGGCAAACATTTATGTCAGAACAAACGCAGCCGGCCGTTCGTGGTGAAATTTTAACCAGCAACGGGACGATTTTGGCGGATAACACGACGACTTATAACATGTACGCCGTCCTCCAAAAAACGTTAGATGCCAAAGGCAAGCCGGTTTACGTGGTTGATAAGGACAAAACAGCGGAGAAATTAGCACCAATTTTGGGCATGAAAAAGTCGCAATTTATGGCGTACTTTGATGTCAAAAAGGGTACGTACCAGGTTGAATTTGGTGCAAAGGGGCGGAATTTATCCGTTGCGCAACACAAAAAAATTGAAGCACTGAATTTGCCGGGAATTTATTTCACGTCGCAATCAGCCCGACAATATCCAAACGGCCGCGAAGCGTCACACATTATCGGTGCAACTAATACGAAAACTAACAAATTAGGCGTGCAAACACAAAGTGGTTTTATGGGAATTGAAGCGTCACAAAATAGTTTATTAGCTGGAAAAAATGGCTTGAAAAAAGTTTTCTCAACGCCCAGTTATGAATTGTCACAAGCCACCACTGGTAAACAAGCCCAAGACGGGGACGACGTTTATCTGACCTTAGATAGCAAATTGCAAAACACGCTTGAAGAAAAAATGGATAACTTGGTCGCCAGTATGGCGCCGAAAAACGCCGTTGGTGTGTTGATGGAAGCCAAGACTGGGCGCATTGTTGCCGCAACGCAACGCCCAAATTATAATCCCAACACGTTAGAAGGATTGAAAAAACTGTATGCCAACTTGTTGGTGCAAAATGCGTTTGAACCAGGATCGGTTATGAAAGGTATTACGTTGTCAGCAGCGATTGATACCGGAAATTGGCACCCGGACGAAACCTATCCGGCGGGCACGTACACGGTCACTGGCAAAACGATTAACGACTACGAAAAAGATTTAGGGACGATTTCTTATCGTAAAGCCTTTGCAGTTTCAGCCAACACGGCGTTTGCCCGCGTTGAACAGCAAATGGGTTCTGAAACTTGGGGCAAGTATCTACAAAAATTCGGTTTTGAACAAGTGACCAAAACTGGTTTTGATGACGAAGACCCCGGTCAAGCATCATTCAAATATCCGATTGAACAGGCCAACACGGCGTTTGGACAGGGAATTAGTGTGACACCCGTGCAACTTTTGCAGGCATACTCAGCGATTGCCAATCACGGGAAAATGATTCGGCCTTACATCATTGACAAAGTGGTGAACCCACAAACGGGTGCGGTGAAAGAACAAGGAAAAACTGAGACGGTCGGTCACCCAATTAAAGCGTCAACCGCGGATGCGGTTTTGAAAGAAATGGTGGACGTGGTCAATGATTCTTACGGAACCGCGCGCGAATTTGATTTGCGCGACGAAGGTTATCAGATTTCGGCTAAAACCGGAACGGCGCAAATTTCCCAAGGTGGCAAATATTTGGATGGTTTGAAGAACACTGTTTTCTCGGTGATGTCGGTGGCACCGACGGATGATCCGCAATATATCTTCTATATAGAGGTGACCCAACCAACGAAGTTTGTGGCCGGCGAAACACCGCAAGGTACCATGGCGAAATTGTTCAAACCAGTTTTGCTACAAGCCTTAAACAATTCAAGTGCGGCGGTTAAATCAACGACGGCGGCGGTATCCGTACCAGATGAAACCGGAAAATCGGTGACCGAAGCCACAAAAGCCTTAAGCAAAAAAGGTTTGCGGGTCGCACTAGTCGGTAGCAAATCAAATAAAGTCACGTCGCAATCAATTCCGGCTAATCACCAAGCGTTGACCAATCAGTTGGTTGTCTTAAAAACCAGTGGCAGCGGGACGTTGATGCCGGATATGACCGGTTGGAGTTTGCGTGATGTGCAAACTTTCGCTGATTTAGCGGGAGTCAGCGTGTCGTATACGGGGAGCGGTTTTGTGACGGGACAGAATTTGTCGACAAGTACAATTTTGACGTCATCGCAAGCAATTGCGGTAACATTAAAACAAAAGGAGTAGCAATCAGATGAATGTTGGAGAATTGACAATTTTAGCGGTGGCGTCGTTTATTTTAACGGCGGTGGGTATGCCGTCTTTAATTGCGTTTTTTAAAAAGAGTAAACGCGAAACCTTGATTCGCACATTAGGGCCAGATCACGCGGCCAAAGCAGGAACGCCATCAATGGGCGGGGTGTTGTTCGTTTTGGTTGCGGTGTTGGTGACAATTGTGATGGTCGTTTTGCATCCGGAACAAGCCATCGTGGCGTTGGTACCAGCTTTTGCCTTTTTGGCTTTTGCGGTGATTGGCGCGATTGATGACGGGGCCAAAATTTTTAATGGTAGCGACGAAGGTTTGCGCTTTAAGCCAAAATTGTTAGCACAAACAGCCAGTGCCGCCGTGATTATGGCGGTGTTGTGGTATTTCAATTTCCCAATGTCGTTGTCAATTTTTGGTTGGCAATTGCACCTTGGCATTTTCTATTTCTTCTTTTTGTGGTTCTGGTTGGTCGGTTGGTCAAACGCCACGAATTTGACGGATGGCTTGGACGGCTTAATGACCGGATTGGGTGTGATTGTCTACGGCGCTTACGCGTATGTGGCTTATCTTGCCCACGTTGACGGCATTGTCGCGTTTAACTTGATTGTGATGGGCGCGTTATTGGGCTTCTTGTTGTTTAACAAACCCAAAGCCAAAATTTTCATGGGTGACACCGGTTCACTAGCACTGGGCGCAGGTTTGGCAATGGAAAGTATTTTGCTGGGGCACGTGTGGTCATTGTTGTGGTTTGGGGCAATCTTTGTCATCGAAACGTTGTCAGTGATTATTCAAACAATCAGCTATCATTATTTCAAAAAGCGCGTCTTTCCGATGGCGCCGATTCATCATTCATTTGAACAATTTGATTGGTCAGAATGGGAAATTGATGGTTTGTTCTGGGTTGTGACGTTGGCGTTGGCCATTATTGGTTGCTTACTTTGGAGTGTTGGATAATGCAAACTTTTGCAAATAAGAAAATTTTAGTCTTCGGCTGGGCGCGTTCGGGTAAGGCGGTCACGAAGTTGTTGGTCAAACTTGGCGCGCAAGTGACGGTTGTTAACGGTGGTGCTTTTGACAAAGACACTGACTTTCTCGCCTTGGTAAAGGCGGGCGTGACGTTTGTGGATCACGACGATGATATCAACGTGGTGGATGACAGTTTTGCCGCAGTGGTGAAAAATCCGGGGATTTTTTACACGCATCCGTTGTTGGTGCGAGCCGCTCAATTAAAGTTGCCGATTTTAACGGAAGTTGCGGTGGCGTTGAGCCAATTTGACGGGCGTTTGTTGGCGATTACCGGTTCAAACGGCAAAACGACCACCACGACATTGGTGCAAGAATTTTTGGCCAATAGTGAACACACCGGTCGGATTGTGACAGCGGGAAATATTGGGACGCCAGTCAGTGAAGTGGTCGGTGATTTGACGGCGGCGGATACGATTTTGTTGGAAGTATCTAGTTTTCAATTGATGGGCGCACCAGATATCAAACCTGACATTGCGTTGGTGACGAATTTGTTTGCGTCGCATTTGGATTATCATGGTTCGCGCGACGAGTATTTGGCGGCGAAATTCACCTTGACTGCTAATCAAACGGCGGCCGATACGTTGATTTTAAACTGGGATAATCTTGATAGTCGCACGTTTGCACCACGCACACACGCGCAAGTGCGCACGTTCTCGCGTTTGGAAAATGTTGATCAAACGGCTTATGTGCGCGATGATGTGTTGTATTTTGAAGATGAAGCGATTATGCCATTGCGCGAAATTGCTTTGGTCGGGCCGCATAATTTGGAAAATATTTTAGCGGCCGTGACGATGGCAAAATTGGCTGGTGCGCAAACCAGCGCGATTGTGAATGTGCTGCGCGTCTTTGGTGGCGTGGCGCACCGTTTGCAATTCGTGCGCGAAGTCAACGGTGTGCGTTACTATAACGATTCCAAAGCAACGGATATCGAAGCCACGCAACAAGCGTTGGATAGCTTTGATGCGCCGGTGATTTGGTTGGCGGGTGGTTTGGATCGTGGCGATGATTTGGCGCGGTTAGTGCCGAACTTGACCCATGTCAAAGCCGTATTTGCTTTTGGTCAAACACAGGCAAAAATCGTCGAAGTTGCCAAAACAGCAGGCATTACAGACATCACATTAACAGATGATGTGATGGCAGCTGCACCTTTGGCGGTTGCCAAAGCACAAGCGGGTGATGTCGTCTTGTTCTCGCCAGCCGCGGCAAGTTGGGATCAATTTAAAGACTTTGAAGTGCGTGGTGAGGCGTTTGTGCAAGCGTTGAACGCGGCGCTTTAACCATAAGTAGCTCGTTTGAGTTACGTACATATTGATTATTTGAAAGGGAAAAAACATGCGAGTAGTTCTATCAGGTGGTGGCACGGGTGGTCACATTTATCCAGCGTTGGCGTTGGCGGAGGCAATCAAAGCCCAAGATCTGCAAACAGCATTTTTATATGTCGGTTCAAAGCGTGGTGTGGAAAGTACGATTGTGCCAAAAACCGGCATGCCATTTGAACAGCTAACTGTGCAAGGTTTCAAACGCTCTTTGTCGTTGGATAATGTGCAAACGGTGCGTTTGTTTTTCAAAGCAGTCAAAGAAGCCAAACAAATTTTGCGTGAATTCCAACCAGATGTGGTCGTTGGCACCGGCGGTTACGTGAGTGGCGCCGTGGTTTACGCCGCGCAACGTTTGGGCATTGCAACGGTGATTCACGAACAAAATTCAGTTGCCGGCATCACGAACAAATTCTTGAGTCGGGGCGCAACGCGCATCGGGGTAGCATTCGACGTCGCGTTGGACGAATTTCCGCGCGCGAAAACACGCTTAGTCGGCAACCCACGCGCCCAACAAGTTGCCTCACAAACCACACAACCATTTAGCTGGGACAGCTTGGATTTGTCTAATGACGTACCGACGTTATTGATTTTTGGTGGTTCACAAGGCGCACCGGCGATTAATTTGGCGGTGCTTGATGCGGTGGCACACTTCAACGACGCAGATTATCAAGTGGTGGCCGTAACAGGACCAAAGCGGTATGACAACTTTATGCGTTTGTTGGACGAGCGCCATTTGCATTTGAACAACAATGTCAAAATTTTGCCTTATATTGACAATATGCCAGCGGTCTTGCGCCAAACCACGGCGATTGTGTCGCGTGCCGGCGCAACCTCAATTGCTGAAATCACCGCTTTGGGTTTGCCATCAATTTTGGTCCCAAGTCCGTTTGTGACGGGGAATCATCAAGTTAAGAACGCGCAAAGTTTGGTGGATGCGGGCGCAGCTTTGATGATTAGCGATCCCGATTTGACGGGAGCGGCGTTAATTGCAGCCGCTGACAAATTACTAAACGACGCGACTTACAATGACAAAATGGCCTCACGCGCCGACAAATTAGGTATGCGCGATGCCGCCGATCAATTGTACGCGCTGATGAAAGAAGCAATTGCGGTCAACAAAAAATAGTCGCCAACCGCGCAGAAATCTTTATTTATTAATATGAAAAATTTTTGGTTAACAATTAAAGAACGTTTTGCGCAGTGGCGAACTTGGCGTCCGGACTGGCATTTGCCTGCGATCAAATGGCCGGAGACGGCGTTTGATTGGCGGCGCTTTTGGCGGGTGACGGCGCCGAATTTGGCGGGTTTTGTGATTGGCATTGTCATCATTTTGATGTATCTGCGGCCGTGGGCGCCGGTGCAAGTGGTGACGATTACCACAGAAACCAGTGATGGCAAACAACTTTTGCAAAAAATGGGTCTGAATCACGGCGCGTCGTTGTGGCGTTTGCAAGGACAGAGTGCTTTTTTGAAAGACACGATGTTACACCGTTTTGAAACGGTCGATGCCGTTGATATTAGCGCAACTGACAATGGGATTCATTTGGCAATCACCGATAAAGTCACCGCCGGTTATTTGCAATTGGACAAACAGTGGTATGCGCTGAACCGGCACGGACGTTTAGATGAAAAAGTGGCGACACCGGGATTTAATGCGCCTGTTTACACGGACTTTAAGGCAGCTGATGCGACTATTTATCGCACGATTGCGCAGCAATTTGCCACCCTTGAAGTCGCTATTCGCACCAATATCAGCCAAATTCAATTATCACCAACCAAAGCTAATCCCAAGCGCGTGGTGATTAACATGAATGACGGTAATACAGTGTATGTGACCTACACGAGTTTTGCTAAAAAATTGGCTTACTACCCAAATATTGCCGCGCAAATGAAACAAAAAGGCGTCGTCGACTTACAGTTTGCCGCATTTTCTTACGCTTATGGCACGCAACAAGCCAATGATGCGGCCCAAGCTGAACTACAAAAAGAAGCTGAAGCGGCCAAAAAGGCTGCTGCAAAAGCATCTAGCCAATCTTCAAGTCAAACATCTAGCACGAGTACGTCAAAAACGCAATAAAGACTTTAAACGTTGGGCGACAATATGTTAGAATAAAACGTAAGAGTTTCTTAAACTTTTCTTGGAAAGAGAGAATAGCGATGAATAACGCAGGTGTTTATGTCGGCTTAGACATTGGCACGACGGCCATTAAAGTCGTGATTGCTCAAGTGAGCGGGACACAATTAAATATTATCGGGTCAGGACATGTGCCTTCACGGGGCATGCGCCGAGGTGTAATTGTGGATATTGACGAAACCGCTGCGGCTATTCGTCAAGCAATCGAGCAAGCCCAAGAAAAGGCCAACGTCCAAATTACGGACGTTGTTGTTGGCATTCCCGCCAATCAATTAGAAATTTTGCCCGTTCAAGGTTTAGTTTCTGTTGCCAACCAAAACAAGCGCATCACTTATGACGATGTGCAAAATGTGGCGCAACAAGCGCTATCGCATTCTTTGCCGGCTGAACGGGAAATTATTGATTTGGTACCAGAAGAATTCATCGTTGATGGTTTTGATGGGATTAAAGACCCGCATGAAATGATTGGGGTACGCCTAGAAATGCGTGGCACAGCCTACGTTGGACCAACCGCGATTGTCGCAAACATTCGCACGGCCGTGCAAAAAGCAGGTTTGGTGGTACAACAATTTGTGCTCACACCATTGGCTTTGGCCAACGCGATTTTAAGTGAAGGCGAGCGTGATTTTGGGACGGTCATTGTTGATTTAGGCGGTGGGCAAACCAGCGTCGCTGTCGCGCATGATCACCAATTGAAGTTCGTTTACGTGGATCCGGAAGGTGGCGACAACGTGACGCGCGATATTTCTAGCGTGCTCGGCATGTCATATGACAACGCGGAGCAAGTTAAGCGCGATTACGGTTACGCTGAACCAAGCCAAACGAGTGAGTACGATGAATTCACCTACGAAGGCATCAACGGTCAAACGGCCAAGAGCAACGAAGAGTATTTGGCGAACATCATTGCCGCTCGACTGGAGCAGATCTTTGGCAAAATCAAGGAACGTCTGACGTTGATTTCTGCGTTGGATATGCCGGGTGGTTTTGTCCTAACTGGTGGAAATGCGGCTTTGCCACGCACCAAGCAGTTAGCACAAGATTACTTTGGTGAGAACGTGCGCTTGTTTATCCCAGAGCACATTGGTTTGCGCCATCCAGCGTACACGCGCGCCATTGCTTATGCAGCTTACGTCTCACGGCAAACGATGACACAACAAGTCGTCAAGCGCGCGTTGCTCCAAGAAACACAAACAACCAATTTTGATTATGAAGCAGCTGGCTATGTCCCCAACCAACAAGTTGAACAAACGGCCTATCCAGAAGCACAATACGAACAAACACAGACAAACGATCGTTTTTTTGGTAAAATAGGTCAAAGATTACGTGATTTGTTTACTGATGAAACAAATGAGTGAGGAAACTAGAATGGATTTTACAATCGACGACATGCCAGCAGGCGCAGTCATTAAAGTAATTGGGGTTGGTGGTGGTGGTTCAAACGCCATTAACCACATGATCGAAGATCAAGTGAGCGGTGTTGAATTTATTATTGCCAACACTGACGTACAAGCGTTGGAAAAGTCAAACGCAGAAACAAAAATTCAAATCGGTCCTAAGTTGACAGGCGGTTTGGGTGCCGGTTCTAACCCTGAAGTTGGGCAAAAAGCAGCTGAAGAATCTTCAGAAGCGATTGCACAAGCTTTGAAGGGCGCAGACATGGTTGTGATTACTGCTGGAATGGGTGGTGGAACTGGAAACGGTGCCGCCCCAGTTTTGGCACGAATTGCCCGTGAACAAGGTGCTTTGACAGTTGCTGTTGTGACACGTCCGTTCAAATGGGAAGGCCCAAAGCGTGCCCGTTTTGCGGCGGAAGGTTTGCAAAACTTGTCTGACAACGTTGACTCATTGATTGTTGTGACAAACGAACGTTTGAAGGACCGCATTGACCCACGCACCCCAATTTCAGAAGCTTTCAAGGTAGTTGATGAAGTTGTGGCACAAGGTGTACGCGGGATTTCTGATTTGATTACAAACCCAGGTTACATCAACTTGGACTTTGCTGATGTGAAAACTGTCATGAAGGACGCTGGTCCAGCTTTGATGGGTGTGGGAACGGCTAATGGTGAAAACCGTGCGGCTGACGCAACACGTCAAGCAATTTCATCACCTTTGTTGGAAGTTGACATGGCCGGTGCGCAAGATGTTATCTTGAACATGACGGGTGGCTTGGACATGAGTTTGTTTGAAGCCCAAAGCGCTTCAGAAGTTATCTCTCAAGAAGCTGGCGAAAACGTCAACATCATTTACGGAACTTCTGTGGATGAAAGCTTGGGCGACAACATTCGTGTGACGGTGATTGCAACTGGTTTGCGCGCAATTGGCGGTGCAAAAGAAGTGCGTGAAACACGCGCACAAGCAGCTTTTGGTCAAACACAAGCAACACCAGAAGCAGCGAAGCCAGCTTCACCATTTGACACACCAGCTGCGCAACCAATTGAAAGTGCACCAACAACTTCAACAAATGATCCATTTGCTGACTGGGATATTAAGGGCACAGACAATTCACAAGCGTTTGATAACCAACGTTTTGACGGCGTTGAAAAGTCAAATTTTGATGTTTTTGACACCGCCCAAACACCAAGCACACCAGCACAACCAGCGGCTGATGATTTGGACACGCCACCATTTTTGGGACGTGACTTCTTCCAAAAGCGTAACTAACACGTTTCACTCAAAGAGGATATAACTATGGCATTACGTGACACATTACGTAGTCTCTTCAGCAATGAAGACGATTACTACGACGATTACGAACAACCACAAGCCGGCCAACAACCGGTGCAACCAACGCAACCGCAAGTGCAGGCAGCTGCGCCAACACAACCAAGCAACAACCAATTTGCACAACGTGCAGCGGCTAGCGCTGGTGGTGCCAACAGCAAAATTGCGTTGTTTGAACCAAAGGTCTTTTCTGACGCACGGGCGATTGCTTCTCAAGTTTTGGGTGGCGAAGCTGTGGTTGTCAACTTTACGGCAATTGATGACGCCCAAGCTAAGCGGATTTTGGATTTCTTAGGTGGCACAACTTATGCCATTAATGGCGAAATTGAACGGATTGGTGAAAAGATTTTCTTGGTGACACCAAACACCTTTGAAATTTCAGGTTCATTAACCGACAACTTGGAACCTAACAGCCGCTTTTAATCATGACATTACTCAATATTCTTTTAAAAGCACTTGAATTGTACGAAATGGCCATTGTGGTGTATGTCTTTTTGAGTTGGGTTCCCTCAGTGCAACGGTCGGTCTTTGGCGTGGCGATTGCGCGTTTAGTTGAACCTTATTTGTTGCCATTCCGTCGGGTGATTCCGGTGCTTGGTGGCGTGTTGGATTTGTCACCATTGGTTGCTTTAGTTGTTTTGCAAATGGCGCAATATGGATTGCAAGTCTTAGTGTTAAAGTTTTTCGGATGAGTGAAGCAGCGGTACAACAACATTTTCGTCTTGAAGAAGCGCCGTTTATTCAACAGGGGCAGGATTGGGTTTTTCAAGCCAGTGATGGCTATCAACCGATTTTGACGCCATTTTTGAATCCGCGCCAGCGTTATATTTTACAAACATTGGTTAATCAAGCCTCAGATTTGCAATTGCAAACGTTTGGTGGGCAAGCACATGCCGAAATGCAACGGGCGATTGTGGCGCCAGATTTTTATGAGATTACGCCCGCTGATTTTGAAATTGCGCTCTTAACGGTTCGTTATCCTGTTAAATTTGCTGAGTTATATCATGCAACGATTTTAGGCTCAGTGGTTGGCAGCGGTTTAGAACGGAATGTTCTCGGCGATATTTTAAATGAAGGGCCAACGTGGCAACTTGTGATCGCAAGTAGTCACGTTGCTTACGTTCAGCAACAAATCACGCAAATGGGTAAAACCAAAGTGAGTTTAGTCGTCACAGATTTGGCACAAATTTTGCCGGTGAAAGATGACTGGCGCCAAGAATTTGTGATTTTATCGTCATTAAGACTAGATACGCTCATCGCTTCTGGGTATAATATAGCTAGAAGTCTTGCCAAACAATTGGTAGAAAGTGGATCGGTGCAGCTCAATTGGGCGGTGCACGAAAAGCCGGATACGCAAATTGCGATTGGCGATGTGGTTTCTGTACGCAAATACGGTCGCTTACGCATCGCTGATTTGCTCGGAAATACCCGCAAAGACAAGATTAAAGCTCATGTAGACATCATCACGCGCTAATCAGTAAAGGACAAAAATTATGACGTTAACACCAGAAGAAATTTTGAATCACGAATTTACAAAAAAAGGCTCAAAAGCCTATTTGGCAGCCGATGTTGACACATTTTTGGATCAAGTCAACAATGATTACCAAGCTATTTTGCAAGAAAACAACCAATTGAAGGCCAAAGTTGCTGAATTGGACACGAAAGTTTCTGAATTAGAAGCTAAGCGTGATCAAGTGAATGCCTCAATTTTGATTGCGCAAGAAGCGGCTGATCGTTTGAAAAACGACACGGACGTCGAAGCCAAAAAGCAATTGAAGCAGGCGCAAGAAACAGCCACAAAGATTGTCAACGACGCCAAGCAAAAAGCGCAAGTTGAAGCGCAACGTTTGGCCGATGACAACAAAACATTGGTTGAAGAACAAAACGCTTTGCGCGAAGATGTAAACAACTTCAAGTCAGCCTTTGCCGCTTTGTTGGAAAAGCAAAAAGCGTTGTTGGCTGATGGTGATTTGGCCGGCGCAGTCCATGCTTTGCCATTGGGTCAAAAAACGGCTGAATGGACTGGCAATGACGCACCAGAACCTGTAACGCCAAGTCCAGCTGAAGAAGAAACACTCGAAACAGTTGAAGCGCCGGTAGAACAAGAAGCCGAAACCGTCGTGGTTTTCCCAGAAGAAAAATAAAACGCGTTAACCCAGAAAAGTGATACGACACGTCCAAGCGAGTCATGAATGGTGAAAGATGACCGTCCCTCGTATCAGTAAGATCAGTTAACGAACGTGCAGGGCTGAAAAGAGTAAGCGTTGCCGGTGGTGCCGTTATAACCACAAGAGGTGTGTTTTTCGCACACAAAAACGGGTGGTACCACGTTTACAGACGTCCCGCAATGAGCTTTTGTTCGTTGCGGGATTTTTTTATGACATGAAAAAGGAATTGGAAGATGAAATATAAAGACACGTTAAATCTTGGTCAAACGGACTTCCCAATGCGCGGTAGTTTGCCAAAAACTGAACCTGAACGGCAAGCAAAATGGTACGACAATGATTTGTACGCCAAGCGTTTGGCGCAAAATGAAACTAAGCCACATTTTAATTTGCACGACGGCCCACCGTACGCCAACGGGAATATTCACATTGGCCACGCTTTGAACAAAATTTCAAAAGATATTATCGTGCGCTACAAGAACATGACGGGCTATTATGCGCCTTATGTGCCGGGTTGGGACACGCACGGTTTGCCAATTGAACAACAATTGACCAAAGCCGGCCACAATCGTAAAGCCATGTCAAAAGCGGAATGGCGTAACTTGGCACGTGATTTTGCCTTGGAACAAGTTGACTTGCAACGCCAAGACTTCAAGCGTTTGGGTGTGTTAGCGGATTGGGAAAATCCTTATATCACGTTGCAACCTGAATTTGAAGCGGCGCAAGTTCGTGTGTTTGCTGCAATGGCTGGCAAAGGTTATATCTACCGCGGCGGCAAACCAGTCTTTTGGTCATGGTCGAGTGAATCTGCTTTGGCCGAATCAGAAGTGGAATATCACGATTTGGTTTCAAAAACTGCCTTTTACGGTAACGAAGTTATCGACGGCAAAGGTGTTTTGGAACCCGGCACGCGCTTGGTGGTTTGGACAACAACACCTTGGACAGTACCTGGTTCACGCGCTATTACAGTCGGTGCTGATTTTGATTATGCGGTCGTGAATGTTGCTGGTGTTAAGTACGTGGTGGCCGAAGAATTGTTGGGAAATTTGGCAGAACAATTCGGTTGGGCAGACGCGACAATCGAAAAGACGGTCAAAGGTTCAGAAATTGAACGCGTGACGGTTGCGCATCCATTTATTGACGAGTTGGAACTGTTGGTCTTAAACGGAGCCCACGTCACGTTGGATTCTGGAACTGGTTTGGTGCACACGGCACCTGACTTTGGAGAAGATGACTACTTTGTTTCTGCTGAATATGGGATTAAGCCAAATGCGAATTTGGTCAACGATCAAGGGGTCTTGACGGAAGAAGCTGGTCCTCAATTTGATGGTGTATTCTACCAAGACGCTGACGATGTGACGCTAGATTTGTTAACGCAAAAAGGTTTGTTGTTGAAGCAACTAGACGTGGCGCACTCATATCCATTTGACTGGCGGACAAAAAAGCCAATCATCTGGCGCGCGGTACCGCAATGGTTCGCTTCCGTGGAAAATTTCCGTGGCGACATTTTGAACGCCATTGAAAATGACATTGATTTCCTGCCTGAATGGGGGAAGAAACGTTTGTACAACATGATTCGTGATCGTGGTGACTGGGTCATTTCGCGTCAACGTGTTTGGGGTGTGCCGTTGCCAATTTTCTATGCGGAAGATGGCACGCCAATTGTTGATGAAGCGATTATCAATCACGTCGCGGATTTGTTTGCCGAGCATGGTTCAACTTATTGGTTTGAACATGACGCCGTTGATTTGTTGCCGGCTGGTTACACCAACGAACATTCACCAAACGGTATTTTCACCAAAGAAGAAGACATCATGGACGTGTGGTTTGACTCAGGTTCTTCTTGGAACGGGGTTTTGAACCAACGTGAACACTTGGACTATCCTGCTGATTTGTATTTGGAAGGATCAGACCAATATCGTGGTTGGTTCAACTCTTCTTTGATCACCTCAGTGGCGGTCAATGGTCATGCACCGTACAAAGCTGTGTTGTCACAAGGCTTCGTGTTGGATGGTAAGGGCGAAAAGATGTCCAAATCATTGGGCAACATCATCTCACCAAACGAAGTTGCCGACGCCATGGGTGTGGAAAATATTCGTTTGTGGGTTAGCTCAGTTAACACGGATGCCGATGTGCGCGTGTCAAACGACATTTTGAAACAAACCTCTGAAAGTTACCGCAAGATTCGGAACACGTTGCGCTTCTTGTTGGCGAACACGAGTGACTTTACACCAGCGACTGACGCGGTTGCTTTTGCTGATTTGGCTGCGCACGACCGTTATATGACCGTGCAACTCAACGAATTGGTGCGCGATGTGCGCGGTTTCTATGAGACGTATAACTTTAGTGAAATCTTCAAGCGTTTGATTAACTTTGTCAACGTTGATTTGTCAGCATTCTACTTGGATTTTGCCAAGGATATCGTTTATGTGGAAGCGCCAACTGGCTTTGCGCGTCGTTCAATGCAAACGGTTTTGTACGACACATTGATTGCCTTAACTAAGTTGTTGTTGCCAATTTTGCCACACACGGCTGAAGAAGTTTGGGAATATTTGCCACATGAAACGGCAGAGTTCGCTTATTTGACGGATATGCCTGCCGTGCAAGATTTGGGTGACACGACTGATTTGTTGGCAAACTGGGCGCAGTTCTTTGACTTGCGTGATGCAGTCAACAAAGCTCTAGAAGATGCGCGTGGCGCTGGTTTGATCGGTAAAAATGCGGAAGCCGCGGTGACGTTGTTTGTGACAGAAGATCAACAAGAATGGTTGGATGCGTTGAACGCGGATGTGCGTGTGATGTTGATGGTCTCACAACTTCACGTATTGCCAAGCGCAGATGCAATTGACGCCGTTGACGTGGATGGCTACTTGATGACGGTGACGCATGCCGAAGGGGACGTCTCACCGCGTGATCGGATGTACCACACAGATTTGGGTGCCGACCCTGACTTCCCAACGTTGTCAAAACACGAAGCAGATATTGTCCGTGAATTTTATCCAGCAGCTTTGGCTGAAGGATTAGCTTAATTACTTGGAAAATCAGAACTTTTTAGTTCTGATTTTTTTTGTTACGTAACATACAACTTTAGATAGTTGTTTCAATAGACTAACCGTGATACAATATATTCGTAAATGGAAGCGCTTACATAAAGTGAAGAGTGTGTAAGTGAAATTAATCCAAACAAGGAGTTATTGTTATGGACGCGAAAGTTCATCAAAATGAAGCTAATGGCTTTGTAAAGTTGTCGTGGATCGAACGGATCGGTTTTGGTGGTGGTGATTTTGCCCAAAACTTGATTTTCGGTACGGTTGGTTCGCAATTGTTGTTCTATTTAACGACCGTGTATGGTTTATCAGCCGCTGCTGGGACGCTGATTTTCTTTATTGTTCGTTGGATTAACGTGTTCTGGGATCCATTTGTCGGGGCTTACGTCGACAAGCATCATCCAAAGTGGGGCAAGTATCGCTCATATTTGATTACCATGGCGTTGCCAATGACGGTTTTGGCGGCTTTGTTGTTCTATCCAAACGAAGCGGTGCGTGGTAATTTCTGGTTTGCGATGATTGTTTACTTGGTACTGGAATTGATTTATTCATTCGTCAATATTCCATATGGTGCCTTGAATTCAAGTTTGACACGTGATGTATCTGAAGTGTCAAAGTTGACGACCACACGTATGACAATGGCCAACATCGGAAACTTGTTGGTCTACACATTCTTGCCATTCTTCGTGCAAATGGCTGCGCCAAACCCAGAATTAAAAGACACCGGTTTCTTCGGTGTCAAGTTAATGTTGGGTGATTGGACAGCACACAACGCCGGTAGTGCGTGGTTTAAGGTCATGTCAATTTACATGGTGCTTGGTTTCTTGTTCATGTTGGGCGCGTTCTTTACGACAAAGGAACGCGTGTTGCCAGATGAAGAAGCAACTGAAGCGGTTAAATACAGTGACTTGTGGCATGAATTTTTGCACAACCGACCATTGCGTGTACTTGGTTTCTTCTTTTTGATTGGCTTTACGTTTATGTTCTTTGGGAACACGGCGAACAACTATTTCTTGCAATATAATTTGAATCACGCGTCTTGGACCGCAACTTTGGGATTGATTGGTTCGATTCCAGGGATTGCTTTGATGCCTTTCGTTCCGTGGTTACATCGTAAAATTGGTAAGTTGAATGTTTTCTACACGGCTTTGGGGGCTTACATTTTAGGCTTGTTGTTCTTGTTTGCTTGGAACGCCGTGCCTGCTTTGCATGATAGTTTGCCTTGGGCTTTGGTCGGCACATTCTTGCGTTCGGCTGGAATGGGAATTGCCACGGGTTACATGTGGGCTTTGGTGCCTGAAGTGGTGGCCTATGGTGAATGGCAATCTGGCAAACGTGTGGCCGCAATCATCAACGCATTGCTTGGTTTGATGTTCAAAATCGGTTTGGCGCTTGGTGGGATTATTCCGGGTTGGATTTTGACAGCGACAAAGTTTGACGGAACAGCTGCAACACAAAACAACTCAGCTTTGCAAGGGATTATCTGGTCATTCGTCTGGTTCCCAATTGCGTTGGCCGTCCTTGCGATGTGGATTATGAGTAAATACGAATTGAGTGACACAAAAGTTGAACAAATTAACTTAGAATTGGCACAACGCCAAACTGAAAAAGGAGTTTAATCATGAAAATTCAAAATCCTGTTTTACCAGGTTTTAACGCCGATCCTTCAATTATTCGGGTCGACGACACGTACTACATTGCGAATTCAACGTTTGAATGGTTCCCGGGTGTGCGTTTGCATGAATCTAAGGATTTGGCGCATTGGAACTTATTGCCAAGTCCTTTGAACACGACCACGCTGCTTGAGATGAAGGGAAATCGTGATTCTGGTGGGATTTGGGCGCCGGATTTGAGTTATGCCGATGGCAAATTTTGGTTGGTTTACACTGATGTGAAAATCACCGAAGGTGCTTTTAAAGACATGACGAATTATTTGACGACGGCTGACGATATTCGCGGTCCATGGTCTGATCCAATTAAATTAAACGGTGTCGGCTTTGATGCGAGCTTGTTCCATGATGAGGACGGCCGTAAGTATTTGGTGCAACAAACATGGGATCACCGCGAGTACCATCATCCATTTGACGGGATTACGTTGACGGAATTCGATGTGGCAACGATGCAATTGAAGCGTGAAACGGCGCGCACCATTTATCGTGGAACCAATGTGAAGTTGGTTGAAGGACCACACATTTATGTCAAAGACGGGTACTATTACCTATTCGCGGCGCAAGGTGGCACGGTTTATACGCACCAAGAAGTTGTGGCGCGTTCAAAGTCACTCGATGCGGATAGCTTTGAAACAGAACCTGGCGATGTGTTCTTGACGAACTTTGATACGCCGGATCATTATTTGCAAAAGCAGGGCCATGGTGGCTTGGTCTCAACGCCGGGTGGCGAATGGTACTACGCGTCCTTGGTAGCGCGTCCTTGGCATCATGAAAATGAATCCTTCACGGATCCGCGTGGTTGGTCGACTTTGGGCCGTGAAACGTCAATTCAAAAAGTTGAATGGGACGAAGAAGGTTGGCCCCGCGTTGTCGGTGGTCATGGTGGTTTGGTCGAAGTTGAAGCACCAAAGGACGCGATTTTGACAGAAGCACCGGCTGATCATTCACAACGTGATGACTTTGACAGCGCTGAATTGGACTTGAATTGGAACACCTTGCGTGTGCCATTTACCGAGCAAATTGGGACAACTGGCGACGGTGTGTTGCGTTTGCATGGCCAAGGTTCACTGGCAAACGAGCACGAATTGTCTTTGATTGCGCGTCGTTGGCAAGCATTTGAATTTGATGCGGTAACGAAGGTGAAGTTTAATCCCGTGACGTATCAAGCGATGGCTGGCTTGACGAACTACTACAACACGCGCCACTGGTCATGGATTTTTATCACGTGGGATGAAAATAAAGGCCGCGTGATTGAAGTGGCGGAAAATAACCGTGGCAACTACACGAGTTATTTGCGCGACAATGCGATTGCCATTCCAGCTGATGTGGAGTGGGTTTACTTCAAAACGGAAGTGCGCACGTCAAGTTACACGTACTTGTACTCATTTGACGGCGAAAACTGGTTAGAAACTGGTGTGAACTTGGATGCCGCCGTGTTGTCTGACGATTATGTTTTGCAAAGCTATGGTGGCTTCTTTACCGGCGCGTTCGTTGGTTTGGCAGCGGTTGATTATTCAGGGTATGGCGAAACGGCTGAATTTGACGTGTTTGATTATCAGGAGTTAGAATCATGAATCAATTAACAACAAAGTGGATTTATTTCTTTGGCGCGTTAGGTGGTTTGTTATTCGGCTATGATACCGGTGTTATCTCTGGCGCGATTTTATTTATTAAAGAACAAATGAAATTAGGTACGTGGCAGCAAGGTTGGGTTGTCAGTGCGGTACTAGTTGGTGCAATTATCGGTGCGGCATTTATCGGGCCATTGTCTGATCGTTTTGGCCGACGACGATTGTTAATTGTTTCTGCAATGATTTTCTTTGTTGGTGCGCTTGGTTCAGGTGTAGCAGCGAACTTTGAAGCGTTGGTGATTAGTCGTGTTATTTTGGGTATTGCAGTTGGCGCGGCGTCAGCACTTATTCCGACGTATCTATCAGAATTAGCCCCTGCGGATAAACGAGGTGGGGTTGGAACGCTTTTCCAACTCATGATTATGACCGGAATTTTCTTGGCTTACGTATCAAATTATGCCTTGTCTGGTTTGACTTTGGGTTGGCGTTGGATGCTAGCTTTGGCAGCAATTCCGGCGGTCGTCTTGTTTATTGGTGGTTTTCTCTTGCCTGAAAGTCCACGATATTTGGTTTTGAAAGGCCGTGTTGAGGAAGCTAAACAAGTATTAGGACAGTTCACGCAAAAGCAAAATTTGATTGAGGCAGAATTGGCTGATATTGAATTACAAGCTAGCGCAGAACGGTCTAGCGGATTTCAAGAACTTTTTGGACATTTATCTCGACCAGTGATGATTATGGCAATGGGATTGGCGATTTTTCAACAAGTGATGGGTTGTAATACCGTTTTGTATTATGCACCAGACATTTTTACCAACGTTGGCTTTGGTGTTAGTGCAGCTTTGATTGCGCACATTGGCATTGGTATTTTTAATGTGATCGTGACGTGGATTGCGGTTTTGATTATGGACAAAATTGATCGCAAAAAAATGTTGATTGGCGGTGCTTGGGGAATGGGAATTTCCTTAGTTGTCATGAGTTTGGGGATGCAGTTCTCAGGTAGCAGCCAACTTGCCGCTTATATTTCAGCGATTGCACTGACTATCTACATTGCCTTTTTCTCAGCGACATGGGGACCGGTGATGTGGGTTATGATTGGTGAGAGCTTCCCGTTGAACATTCGGGGACTAGGCAATTCATTTGGTGCGGTTGTGAACTGGTCAGCTAATACGGTGGTTTCATTAACATTCCCAACGCTATTGAGTGCATTTGGAACTGGAAAAATTTTCTACTTGTATGCTGTCATGTGTTTCTTATCAATTTGGTTTATTAAGAAATTCACGATTGAGACACGTGGCAAAACATTGGAACAAATTGAAGCTTGGTTACGTCATCGCGCAAATCATTTAAACGACGGCATCGAAGTTAAATAAATTCAAATACCTGCAGGTGTGCGGGTATTTTTTGTAAAAAGAGGTGGAAAGATGACAATGTTTGGCACATACAAAGGACGTGACGTCCAACGATACACAATTGAAAATACGCGTGGGACGCGTTTGTCGGTTTTGAATTTTGGTGGGATATGGCAGGAATTTAGTGTTTTAGATGGCGGTGTGCGGGTGAATTTATTGCTGGCTAGTGATGATTTTGCTGGTTATACGCAAAATCCGTTTTACATCAATCGGGTGATTGGACGGACGGCGGGTCGGATTGATGGTGGCCGGGTTGGTGACACGCAGATTCCGGGTAACGAAGGGGAAAATGTGTTGCACGGCGGCATCAATGGTTTATCAGAACAGTTTTTTGATGTGACGGTAGACGCTAACAAAATTCAGCTCACCACGCAAATGACGCGCGCAATCGATGGATTTTCTGGTACACTAGACGTAACGGTGACGTATACTTTGAGTGATGAAGATGTGGTCACAATCAGCTTTACTGGCAAACAAAGTGAAGCGGATGGCGTCTTTAATCCGACGAGTCATGTTTATTTTAATCTGGGTGACACGGCGGATGTGACGGCGCATGATTTGTGGGTGAGCAGCACACAACATTTGGCCGTGCACGCTGATAAAATTCCAACTGGTGAATTTGTCGCGAATGCGGGTAGTGCTTTTGATTTGCAAAAGCAACCGAATTTAGGCGGTGCGTTAGCTGAATTAGCAGACACGGCAGAAGGTGGCTTTGACGACATTTTCGTGGTGACTGGGCCAAAAATCGCGGTGTTACGTGATCGGAAAAGCGGCCGACAAATTACGCTGGAATCAACGCGTAACGGCTTGGTCGTGTTTACTGGTAATTCGTTCACGGCGGACATGGCGTTGAATCACGCCGCAGGACATGCGTGGGAAGCGGTGGCTTTGGAAGCGCAGACGTTACCAAATAGTATGAACTTGCCTCAGTTTGGGGATGTCACGTTGCGGGCGGGTGAAACTGTGACGCATGAAATTATTTATCGATACACGAAGGACGACTAATGGACAAATCCACAGCAGAGACGATGCGTGAACACAATCAACAATTAGTTTTACAAAAATTGTTTAACGCGGAAGCGACTTCACGCTCGGAAATCGCCGCACAATTGAATTTGCATAAATCAACTATTTCTTCTATTTATCGCGATCTTGATGAGATGGGCTATATTGAAGAATTAGGCGAGGGCGAAACCAGCGAAATTGGCGGACGCCGGCCAAAATTAGTTCGATTTAGTCGTCAATACGGTTATGTCATGAGCTTTGACATGGGACACCGCCATTTGCGCGTGTCGTCGGTGCGCTTGACGGGCGAAGTGATTGAAGAACAGGTCATTCACGTCCAGAATCAGTCTGTGCAAGCAGTGATTGAACAGATGCAAAATTTGTTGAAAAATGCTGATAAATTAGGCACCCAACAAGGTTTGTTAGGCGTGGCTGTCGGCATTCACGGGGTCGTGGACAACAACAAAGTCACGTACTCACCATTTTTTGATTATTCACAAATTGACGTGGCAGCGGCGTTAGCCAGCGTGGTGGATGTGCCAGTTTTGCTGGAAAACGAAGCGAATTTGGCGGCGGTTTATACGCGTGATTTTCACGATTATGCTAAATCCACGACCTATCAAAATTTGGCGGTGGTCAACGTGCACTATGGAATTGGTGCGGGGATGATTGTTGAAAATCGCTTATACCGCGGTTTGCATGGTCAAGCTGGTGAAATTGGGCGCTCGGCGGCAAGTGTTTCGGCTGATGGGCATGTGGTGCGGTTGGAAGATTTGTATTCTGAAGAGGCGATGTTAAGTCGTTTTGCGAGTCAAACTGGTCGCGCCGTTGAACGGGATGACTTTTTGGCAGCGTTAAAAGCTGATGATCGCACGGCACAACGCATGATTGGCGAGTGGATTAGCGGCATTGCGGTAGCCATTTTTAATTTAATTCAGCAAAATGCGCCGGAGGCGGTGTTTATTCACTCGCGATTCATCGCGGAATTGCCGGATTTGTTAGGTGAAGTGGTTGGCGCTTATCAGCAGATGAATCCAATCGGCGATACGGAAATTTTCTTTGCCAATAACAGTGTTTATCGCGCCACGATGCTGGGTGGTGTGGCTTTGGTGACACGCAATTTATTAGGATTAGCAGGATTAGATTTACGGTTTCATAATTGAAGCCGTTTTTTATTTGCCAAAAAGGGGTTGCATTTTAAAAAGAAAGCGCTTACAATGTAATTTGTAAGTTAGTTGTTTAAAACAACTAACCAAATAAACCGCCCAAACAGGCGAGGAGGAATTGTTAAAATGGCTGAATTATTCGATTTTCCAAAAGTAGGATACGTTGGGAACAAAACGTTGCAAGCAGGAGATGGTTTCCACTACTACAACCCTGAAGAAGTTGTGGCTGGCAAGCCAATGAAGGAGTGGTTGAAGTTCTCTGTTGCCTTTTGGCACACATTGGACCAACGTTTGGTGGATCCATTTGGTGAAGGAACGGCAACACGTCCATGGGATGACGTGACTGACCCGTTGGAATTGGCTTTGGTAAAAGTAGATTACTTGTTTGAATTCTTGGACAAATTGGACATTGAATACTTCGCATTCCACGATCGTGACATCGCACCAGAAGGCGCAACGTTGCGCGAAACAAACGAGCTTTTGGACAAAGTCGTTGACCGTATCGAAGAAAAGATGCAAGAAACTGGCAAGAAGTTGTTGTGGAACACGTCAGCGTTGTTCACCAATCGTCGCTTTGTCGCTGGTGGTGCAACGACACCATTTGCTGATGTTTTGGCCTATGCTGCGGCTGAAGTGAAGCACAGTTTGGACATCGCCAAGCGTTTGAACGCTGAAAGCTATGTCTTCTGGGGTGGCCGTGAAGGTTACGAAAGTTTGTTGAACACCGACACAAAGCGTGAATTAGACCACATCGCTGCCTTCTTCCGTTTGGCAAAAGACTACGCGAACGAAATCGGCTACACGGGTCAATTCTTGATTGAACCAAAGGCCAAGGAACCAACCTCACACCAATACGACACAGATGTTCAAACAACCATCGCCTTCTTGAAGACATACGGATTGGAAGACGACTTCAAGTTGAACTTGGAAGGTAACCACGCTTACTTGGCTGGACACACTTACGAACACGAAGTTCGCTTTGCGCGCGAAGCTGGTTTGTTGGGATCATTGGACGCCAACATGGGTGACAAGCAAACGGGTTGGGACATCGACGAATTCCCTAACGACATTTACGAAGCAACGTTTGTGATGTACGAATTCTTGAAGAACGGCGGTTTGCCAACTGGTGGCTTGAACTTTGACTCAAAGGTTCGTCGCCAAAGCTTTGAAGCATCTGATTTGTTCTACGCACACATTGCGGGTATGGACACGTACGCGGCTGGTTTACGCGTAGCGGCTAAGTTGTTGGAGGACGGTGTGTTAGAAGATGTTGTCAAAGAACGCTATGCGTCATTTGATGAAGGTATCGGCGCTGACTTTGAAGCTGGTAAAGTAACGTTTGCTGACTTTGAAAACTATGTGTTGGACAAGACGGACGATGAGATTTTGGCCAGCGTGAAGTCAGGACGTTTGGAACAAATCAAGTCAACGGTTAACAACTACATTTACAGCGTGCTTGGCGCTTAATCTGCGATAAAATTGAAGAGTTATCTGTCAGCAAGTTTGGGATCTTGCTGGCGTACATAGTTTGTTTTGGGGTGTTGCTTTGGGGGATTTTCGGATAAAGATTTTTTCTTCCTGGACGACTGTTAACACATTTTCAAACGAAATGACGCTTTGCGTCATGCGCTGCGCGGTTCGTTTCAAAATGGTCGAAAGTCGTCCCGAAAAAATCGCCGAAAGTCAACCAAAGCAATGCCCCAAAACGACAAAAATCCTGATGATAAATGATGTTGGTAAAGGTTTCTAAAAGTTGAAACTTAGCTTTGACCGATGAAAAGTTACGCGCCGGAGGCGATGATGCGGCGCATCATTAACTTTTTATTCGTGTCAACGCGTTTTAGCTTTCAGCTAGCTTTACCACACCAATCTAGCAATCATCAGCATGAGGAGAAAAAACATGGCAGTAGTTCTTGGTGTCGATCTTGGCACGTCATCGGTTAAAGTTTCGGCCGTCGCAAAAGATGGCACGATTGTGGCGCAGGAAAGTTACGACTATCCATTGATTCAATCAAAACCCGGCTATTCTGAACAAAACCCGGAAGATTGGGTTTTGGGCACGACGGTGGCTATTGTGCGTTTGATTTTAAATGACGGCATTGCCGCTGATGAAATTGAAGGCATTTCTTATTCTGGCCAAATGCACGGCTTGGTTTTGTTAGACGCGGACAATCATGTTGTGCGGCCGGCGATTTTGTGGAACGACACGCGTACGACGCCACAAGTTGAAGAAATTGCGGCCAAACTCGGCGAAGAATTTATTGATATTACGCGCAATAAGGCGCTTGAAGGGTTCACTTTGCCAAAAATTTTATGGGTCAAAGAAAACGAACCCAAAAACTTTGCTAAAGCAGCGACGTTTGTTTTGCCAAAAGATTATGTGCGGTACCGCATGACGGGTCAGTTGGCGTTAGAAATCTCTGATGCAGCGGGCACGGTGGCGTATGATGTGGCGAACAAGACGTGGTCAAAGACGATTCAAGACGCCTTTGATTTGCCAGCGGATTTCTTCCCGCCGGTGATTGAAGCGATTGAGCAAGCTGGGACAGTGAGTCCACAATTTGCTGAATTCTCTGGCTTGAAGACGACCACACGCGTGTTTGGTGGGGCGGCGGATAACGCAGCTGGCGCGATTGGTGCTGGGATTTTGCAACCGAACATGGTGATGTCATCAATCGGGACGTCTGGCGTCGTGTTGAAATACGAAGATAACGCTGATGTGGATTACCACGGCAAAGTTCATTTCTTCAACCACGCGATCCCCAATCAGTTCTACTCAATGGGCGTGACTTTGGCGGCGGGCTATTCATTGAGTTGGTTCAAAAAGACCTTTGCTGGTGAAATTGGCTTCAATGAAATGGTAGAAAGCGCCGGTGACTCAACGATTGGCGCCAACGGTTTGCTGTTTACGCCGTACATTGTCGGTGAACGCACGCCGTACACCGATGGCGATGTGCGCGGAAGTTTCTTGGGAATTGACGGCACGCACGCACGCACAGACTTTGTGCGCGCTGTGTTGGAAGGGATTATCTTTAGTTTCAAAGACATCATGACGCTTTACGATGAAGCTGGGGCTGAATTTGATACCGTGGTGGCGATCGGCGGTGGTGCGAAATCACCACTGTGGTTGCAAATTCAAGCCGATATTTTCAATAAAAAAGTCGTGACTTTGCAAAATGAACAAGGACCAGGACTTGGCGCTGCCATGTTAGCTGCGACAGGATTAGGTTGGTTTGACACCGTGCAAGACGCGGCGCAAAGCTGGCTCACATACGGTCAAACGTATGAACCAGTGCCTGAAAATGTGGCGAAGTACGCCCGCTTGTACAATAGCTATCAAACAATTTACCAAGCAACTGCGGACATTAGCCATCAATTGTTGGCTTACCGCCGCGAAGAACTTTAAGCAAATGCGCCCGGTTGACGGGCGTTTTTGTGTATACTGGAGAAAGTGAAACAAGTAGGAGTAATGAAATGATTAAACCCATCACACTTGCCGATGCACCAGCATTGTATACATGGATTGAAGACGACAAATCAGGCTCGTTGGGGCAATTTTTGCCGTTTCTGCGCGAGATGAAATCACTGGCTGATGAAGAGCGCTTTATTGCTAAAATGTTGGCTATACCAACCGTAAAAATGTGGACAATTCGCGCTGATGATGACACAATTATTGGTGAAATGTTGTTACATAGTTATGATCAAACGGCTAAAACTGCCAAGCTGGGATATTGGTTAGCCCGTCCATTTCGGCGACAAGGATATACAGTACGTGCCATTACTGCTGTTTTGCAGGAGGTTGATTTGACAACAGTTCAAATTGAAGCTGCCGCTGATAATTTTGGCAGTCAGGCCGTTGCATTGAAAGCGGGTTTCACCCAGATTGGTGCGCAAACGGGTGACGATGGTAAACCTGAATTGGTATTTGAAAAGCGGATAAAAAAAGAAGGAGTGGAAAATGGTACAAGCAATCTTTTTTGATTTTGATGGGACGTTGGCCGATACGGCGAAATTAGCGGTGGTGGCAACGCAGCGCGCTTTTGTGGCGGCTGGTTTGCCGGAACCACAAACTGCGGACGTGTTGCATTATCAAGGTGTGCCGATTGAAACGTCTTTTCCGTTGTTGGGCGCGGCTGATTTGACACCGGCGCAGCTTGACGCGTTGTTTGCGGCGTTTCGCGAGGAATATCGTTTGGGTGAAAGTCCGGCGACGATTGAGTTATTCCCGGGAATCGCTCAGGTTTTGCACAACTTGCAGTTGGCAGGGAAAGATTTATTTTTGTTGACGAGTAAAAAAACAGTGGTGGCGCAACGGAATTTGGCGTTGTTAGAAGTGGCGGATTACTTCACCGAAATTTACGGTTCTGACAAAGTCGTCGCCTACAAACCAAACCCTGCCGGATTAATCGACATCTTAGGAAAGCGTCACATTCAACCTGACCAAGCTGCCATGGTTGGCGATGCGACGTTTGATATTGAAGCGGGGAACGGCGCGGGCGTTTTGTCGGTGGCCGTGACTTGGGGCAGTCATGATTTGGCAAAATTGACGAGCGCACAACCGGATGTGATTGTGGATGACGCCGCCGCTTTGGAAGCGGCTTTGATGAAATAAACGACCAATTGGTCGTTTTTTGTTGACTTCAAGTGCACTTGAAGTTGTAAAGTAGACTACGAGGTAAGCAAATGAGCATGACGATTGGTGAAATTGCCGAGAAAATGGCGATGAGTACAGCGACAATTCGTTACTATGAAGAGCAGGGGATTCTGCCGTTTGTTGCGCGTGACAGCGGTGGAAGACGTGTGTTTGGTGATGATGCGGTGCATTTATTGACGACGGTTCAGCATTTGAAAAACACGGGGATGTCGATTGCCGATATCAAAACCTATGTTGCTTGGATTGTCGCTGGTGAAGCGACTGTGCCCAAACGTTTGGCATTTTTAGAAAGTCATCGCCAAAAAGTGCTCGCAAAGATTGCCTTAGAACAAGAAAGTCTCGCAGCGGTGGAAGTCAAAATTAACAACTATCACCACCGCGCTCAAAAATTGGAGGAAACATCACATGAGTAAGATTGCAATTGTTACAGGTGGCAGCCGCGGAATTGGCCGCGCAACGGTTTTGGAATTCGCCGGTAAAGGCGTGGATGTTATTTTCACTTACAACTCTGGCGCAACAGAAGCACAAGAAGTTGTTGCAGCAGTTGAAGCACTTGGCGCACGTGCGATTGCATTGCAATTAAACGTCGCTGAACAAGACACGTTTGCTGCTTTTGCCGACAACGTTAAAGACGCTTTGGCGCAATTAGGTGCGGAAAAGTTTGATATTTTGGTGAACAACGCCGGTACATCTAACCACGACAAAATTTTGGATATCACGCCAGATGCCTTGGACAGCTTGTACACAGTGCATGTCAAATCCGTGGTCTTTTTGACACAAGCGTTGACGCCGTTGCAAAATGATGGTGGGGTGATTATCAACACATCATCTGGTTTGACTCGTTTGACGTTTGCTGGTAGTGGATTGTATGGCATGTTGAAAGCGGCGGTGGAGACATTGACGCGTTACATGGCTGTTGAATTTGCTGATCGTAAAATCCGTGTGAACGTGGTTGCACCGGGTCCAATCGCGACGGGATTTAGTGGCTTGGATGCGAATACCGCCCAACAAGAAGCTTTGAGTGGTCACACGGCCTTGGGACGTGTGGGTCAACCAGAAGATGTTGCCAAAGTCACTGTTGCTTTGGCAACGGATGCGGGTGAATTTGTCACGGCACAACGCGTAGAAGTTTCTGGTGGAATTGCTTTGTAAGGAGGCGCACACATGGCGTTAACAACCTATTCAGCTTTGGTGGCGGGCTTTAATTCAGCCGTCCCCGTGGCGTTACAATTGCCAGAAGTGGCCAAAAATGATGTCACCATTCGCACGCAAAGTGCAGAAATGACCGTTACTTTGGTGGACACGCAAGTGACTCAAATTACGGTAACCGCATTTGGTGCGGACGTACATGGCGATTATTACAAACTGTTTGTTGACGGTTTGGAAGGCGGCATGGGCTGGTCATCGGCGAATTTTTATCACGCCGCGATGGCAACTTTGGCCGATCACGAAGCACACACCGGCGTGAACGCTGCTGGTATCACGGCAGTGCACACGTTTGTGGCCGGTGATTTAGTGGTCGTTTTGACAAAAGATTAAAGAAAAAGCACGCATTGCGTGCTTTTTTTGTGCGGCAGGGTTGCCCTCATGTTAGGATGAGGGTATATAGTGAGTTTTGGAGGTGATGAAATGGTCTATACGATTGGACAAGTAGCCGCGCAATTGAACGTGACGATTGCGACTTTGCGTTATTGGGATGATCAAGGTTTACTGTTGTTTGTGCAACGTGATGAACATGGCAATCGGTTGTTTGATGAGTCCGCGTTATTGATGTTACGTTCGGTACAACATTTGAAAAATACTGGCATGAAAATCAACGATATTCGACAATACGTGCAATGGTTGGTTGAAGGTGAACAAACCTTGGTTAAACGTTTGGCATTCATGAAAACGCATCGCCAAGCCGTTGTGGATGACATTGATCAAAAAATGAAAAGCTTAGATCATATCGATTACAAAATTGGTGTGTTCGAAGCCGCCATTAAAGAATTGGAGCAAAGAAAATGAAAACAGTTTTGATTACAGGTGCGAACAAAGGGATCGGTTTTGCCTTGGCCAAAGAATTAGTGACGCATGGCGTGCATGTTTTAGTGGGCGCACGTGATGAGGTGCGCGGTCAAGCGGCCGTTGAGGCTTTGCGCGCGTTTGGGAATGCGGATTTGGTGTTGGTGGATGTGGCGGATTTGGCCAGCGTGGCAGAAGCGGCGCAATTCGTGACGGCACATTATCCAAATTTGGATGTGTTGGTGAATAACGCGGGCATTCCAGGGGATATGCGCAAAGCTGGTTGGGAATTTGAGCCGGCGGAATTAGAGGCGACATTGCAGACGAATTTTATTGGGCCGTTTGCTTTAAGTAAAGCATTATTGCCAATTTTGCGTGCAAATGAAGGCCGGATTTTGAACGTGACAATTCCTACAACACCAATTGATTGGTTCAATCCGTTTGCCTATCAGACCTCAAAAGCATCATTGAATGTTCTCACGCAATCATGGGCTTTGTCGTTGACTGAGCAACAAGTACCGGTGGAAATCTTTGGCTACATGCCGGGTGGCACAACGACAGATTTGAACGGCAACATGACCGGTGATATGTTCAAAACACCCACGCAAGTCGGTGAAAACATGTATCGTTTATTGACAAACGGTGAAAACTATCACGGAAAAATTTTGAATTGGGACGAAGTTTAATTTAAAAAAAGCACGCCAAATTTGGTGTGCTTTTTAATGTGAATTGAGTAGATTTAACCACGCAATCCCGATAAAAATGAGTGCCAGCGCGGCGTAACTTTGCCAAGAGAAATGGACGTGATAAACGAAACGATCCATAAGTGTAAGCACAAAAATGCCCGCGCCAGACCAAATGGCGTAGGTTACACCGGTCGGCAACGTTGGCATAGTTTTGCCTAGACTAAAGAAACTGATCACGTAAAAAACGACAATGCCGAACAATAATACTGGTTGAAAACCCGTGGTGTTTGCGTTGATGCGTAAAAGCGACGTGGCGGCCAATTCAGCCACAATTGCCAGTGCAAGCCAGATATAAACCATTTTTCATCCTCCGAATTCTTTTATTTTAACACGCTATTTTTGCTTGTGAAAGTTGGTGGGATTTGGTATGATAAAAGCACTTAGAGGAGTATTTCCAAGCAGAAAACAGAAACATCATGGTGGATGAAAATGGTGCTGCGCGCGGGATGAAGGTTGCTAGGTTTTCAAAATGAATAAGCAATGAGTGGCTCTTATCAGGAGCAATGAAGGTGGTACCACGCGTCAGCGTCCTTTTTTAGGATGTTGGCGCGTTTTTTTGTTTTTGGAAAGGTGTCAAAATGGAAAATACAGTCACGCTGCGGACGAACCGTTTGATTTTACGACCAGTCCGAGTCGATGATGCGCAGGCGATGGTTAAATGGACGAATGATCCGCGAGTTGTCGAATTTTTATCGTATGCGCCTTACGCGGATTTAACGGTTGCCAAACACAATATTCAAGCTTATTTTATCAAAGATGGATTAGGCAAATTTGGCATTGAAATGGCTGGCGAATTAATTGGGACAATTGATATTCGATTTGCCAAATAAAAAAGCCGAAATCGGCTATGCTTTATGTGCTGATTTTTGGGGCCAGGGGATTGTGCCTGAAGCCGCGCAAGCATTGATTGCGTATGGATTTGATCAATTTGAGATTGATATGATCGAAATTTTTAATGACGTTCGCAATCCAAAATCTGGTCGCGTCGCTGAAAAATTAGGCTTTACGCGCTTACCAGAAACAATCCATGAAACGCGAAATATCCAAGGTCAACCACAACAAATTGAAGATGTGGCGTGGCAATTAACACGAGTGAACTACGAAAGGAATTTATAATGCGAGAAATCAACATGCCAACAAAATTCAATCCAACCGAGATTGAAAATGGTCGCTACGAAAAATGGCAAGCGGCCCAACTCTTTAATCCAGAAACCAACAAGGCGGATGAGCGCTTCACCGCACACGCCAACTTGCAAACTGACGGACAACCAGCGCCGTATTCAGTCGTTATTCCACCGCCAAACGTGACGGGTGTGTTGCATTTGGGGCACGCTTGGGACACAACTTTGCAAGATATGTTGATTCGCCAAAAGCGCATGCAAGGTTTTGACACGTTGTGGTTGCCGGGGATGGATCACGCGGGAATTGCCACGCAAGCCAAAGTGGAAGCGCGTTTGCGTGAACAAGGCGTGAGCCGTTATGACTTGGGCCGCGAAAAGTTTGTTGAACAAGTTTGGGATTGGAAAAACGAATACGCGTCAACCATCAAGCAACAATGGGGTAAGCTCGGTTTGTCTTTGGATTTCTCGCGCGAACGTTTCACGTTGGATGCTGGTTTGAACGAAGCGGTGAACAAAGTTTTCGTGGACTTGTACAACAAGGGGTTGATTTACCGTGGTGAATACATCATCAACTGGGATCCCATTGCACGTACGGCTTTGTCAGACATTGAAGTGATCTATCAAGACGACCCCGGCAAGTTCTATCATTTGAAATATGAATTCGCGGACGGGTCAGAATTTGACGGTAAAAACTACATCGAAGTTGCCACTACGCGTCCGGAGACGATGTACGGGGATGTGGCGATTGCGGTTTCACCAAAAGACGAAGCCAAGTCGGCGTTGGTTGGTAAAACGGTTATTGTACCGATTGTTGGTCGTGAAATTCCGATTATCGCCGATGAAATCGTCGATCCAGAATTCGGTTCTGGTTTTGTCAAAATCACGCCGGCGCACGATCCAAACGACTTTGAAGCCGGTAATCGTCATGATTTGGAACGCATCAACACGATGAATGATGACGGCACGATGAACGAATTGGCCGGTGAATTGGTTGGTTTGGCAGCGGCTGACGCCCGCAAAGTTTTCGCCGATGCGTTGGTTGAAGCCGGCGCAATGCTTGAAATCGAAGATTACGTGCACTCTGTTGGGCATTCTGAACGCACGAATGCTGTGGTGGAACCACGTTTGTCAACGCAATGGTTCGTGAAGATGAAGCCATTGGCCGAACAAGCTTTGGCGATGCAACAAGGCGATGACAAAGTTGATTTCTACCCACCACGTTTTGAAGACACGTTCACGCGTTGGATGGATAACATTCGTGATTGGGTCATCTCACGTCAACTCTGGTGGGGTCACCAAATTCCGGCTTGGTACCGTAACAAGGGGACAGAACAAGAAGAAATGGTCGTGCAAGCAGACGCGCCAGCAGGCGACGGTTGGGAACGTGACAGTGATGTTTTGGACACGTGGTTCTCTTCTGCTTTGTGGCCATTTTCAACGCTGGGTTGGCCTGATGAAGCAGCCGAAGATTTCAATCGTTACTACCCAACCAGCACATTGGTGACGGGTTATGACATTATTTTCTTCTGGGTTGCGCGCATGATGTTCCAAGGAAAAGAATTTACCGGCCAACGTCCATTCAAAAACGTGTTGATTCACGGTTTGGCCCGTGACGAACAAGGCCGCAAGATGTCAAAGTCTTTGGGTAACGGGATTGACCCAATGGACGTGATTGAAAAGTACGGTGCGGACGCGTTGCGTTGGATGTTGTCAACCGGTTCAACGCCCGGTCAAGACATTCGTTTCTCATACGACAAGATGGACGCGTCATGGAACTTCATTAACAAAATTTGGAACGCCTCACGTTATGTCATCATGAATTTGGATGAAGACACCAAGGCCGGCGTACCAGCCGCTGATCAATTAACATTGGCTGACAAATGGATTTTGAGTCGTTTGCAAAGCACGATTGACACGGTCACGAAGAACTTTGAAAAGTTCGAATTCGGTATTGCTGGTAGTGCTTTGTACAGCTTCATTTGGAATGACTTTGCGGATTGGTACATCGAAATGACCAAGGAAACGTTGAACGGTGAAGGTGATAAAAAGCCGGTGCAACAGACTTTGGCATATGTTTTGGAAGAAACATTGAAATTGATGCACCCAATCATGCCGTTCGTAACCGAAGCGATTTTCCAAGAAATGCCTAGTCGTACGGCAGATGATACGTTGGTTGTCGCCGCTTATCCAGTGGTCAACGAAGCGCTCATTGATGATGACGCACAAAAGGCCTTTGGTAGTCTGCAAGATTTGATTGTGGCGGTGCGTAATATTCGTGCCGAAGCCAATGCACCAATGTCAACGCCAATTGATTTGTTGGTGCAAACCGATGATGCGGATTTGGCGGGGATTTTTGAAGCTAACGCGGATTATTTGAACCGCTTTGTTAAGCCTAAGTCTTTGACGATTGCTGCCAGCGTGGAAGCGCCAGCTTTGTCAATGAGTCAAGTCATCTCAGGTGCTACAGTTTATGTGCCGTTGGCAGGGTTGATTGATCTGGACGCAGAAATTGCCCGTTTGGAAGGTGAAGCGAAGAAATTCGCCGGTGAAGTTAAGCGTGCCCAAGGAAAATTGGGCAACGAAAAGTTCGTCGGCAGTGCGCCAGAAGCAGTGGTTGCCGCAGAACGCGAAAAACTAGCTGATTGGGAAGCTAAACTAGCCGCTACGCAAGCGCGGGTGGCGGAGTTATCAGCTGCGAAATAATGTTTAAAAGAACACATTTAAATAATGTGTTCTTTTTTGGTATAAAATGGAATTTTTTGGAAGAAAAAACTTGCAAAAAATTTCGGTCAGAGTTATAGTTAATACGAAAAGAAAGCGCTTACAAAAGAGGTGTGTATGATAGCTGAAGAACGAAAAGAAAAAATATTAGCTATTTTAGCAAAACATAAATTTATGAAACTCACTGAATTAGAAAGTGTAACGCGGACATCTTTGTCAACGTTAAGACGTGATTTGCAGGATTTAGAAGTTGATGGAAAAGTGAAACGTGTACATGGCGGCGTGCAATTACTGGATCACATGCAATCGGAATTAAGTGTGTCAGAAAAACAAACAGTCCATCCCTTGAGTAAACAACGTATTGCTAAATCAGCTGTTAATTTGTTAGACGATGGCGCAATCATTTTTTTAGATGCTGGCACCACAACTGCTGAAATGATTCCATATTTATCAGAGAAGCATCTTAACATCACCGTGGTCACTAACTCTGTTCATCATGCGGCAAGGCTGTCGGACTTGATGATTCCAACGATTATTGTAGGCGGTTACATCAAACAAACCACGGACGCGACAATCGGTGCGGCGGCGGTTACGCAAATTCAACAGATGGCATTTGATGCTTGTTTTATTGGTGCGAACGCCATTGATGAAAAACATGGACTAACGACGCCGGATTTGGAAGAAGCGGCGATTAAACGGACTGTCATTGAACAATCCAAAAATAGCTATGTTTTAGCAGATAGTTCTAAACTAAATCAAGTTGCATTCGCACAGATTGTGCCGTTAAATCAGGTGATTTTGGTGACAAACTCAATTCCAGACGAATTATCGCATTTGAAAAAAAGCGTGAAAGTAATAGAGGTGGATGACATATGATTTACACAGTGACTTTAAATCCAGCCATTGATTTTTTAACTAAAGTGCCTCAACTCGAAATTGGTGCGGTAAATCGTGCGACTAGCGAGCAGTATTTTGCTGGTGGAAAAGGTATTAATGTCAGTCGCGTGGTGAAACGAATTGGCGTTGAAAATATTGCATTAGGGTTTTTAGGTGGTTTTACAGGAGCGTTCATTAAAGAGCAATTAGCTGAGGAAAAAATTGCGACTAATTTTACGCGTGTAACGGGGAATACACGCATTAATGTCAAAATACATGCCGAAACAGAGACGGCAATTAATACAAATGGACCAATTGTTACTCAACAGGAACGGGAACAACTTTTGAGTCAATTGGATCAGTTAAAATCAAAGGACATTGTGGTCATTTCCGGTAGTGCGCCACAGCATGTACCCAAGCGCTATTTTTTGGAAATGATCCAGCATATCCGCGCAAGTGGGGCGCAATTTATCTTGGACGTGGAAGGACAGCCACTCCAAGATGCACTGCCTTACCAACCATTATTGTTAAAACCAAATCAAGATGAATTAGCCGAATTATTTGGTAAAAAATCATTATCAAATAAAGAGATCAAATATTACGGGCAACAGCTACTGGATCAAGGCGCGCAACATGTCATTGTTTCACTAGGCAGTCAAGGCGCCTTGTTGTTTACGCAGCAGGGCATCTATCGCGCTAGTCCTGTTCATGGTTCTGTGAAAAGTACAGTTGGTGCTGGTGATTCCGTGGTTGCTGGATTTGTTGCGACGTGGCAACAAACTCACGAAACGGTCGCCAGTTTTAAGTACGGTGTGGCCGCGGGAACAGCAACAGCATTTCACGATGATTTAGCAACAAAAGAACAGATTGAAGCTTTATTAATACAAATTCAAATTGAGAAAATTGAGGATTGAAAAATGAATATTCAAGATTTATTGGCACCTGAAGTGATGATTTTGGATTTACAAGCAACAACAAAACGTGCGGCGTTGGAAGAAATTATTGCAAGTCTATATCAAGCCGGTAAAATTCGGGACAAACAAGAATTTTTAGAAGGAATTTTAGCCCGCGAAGCGCAAACCACGACAGGTTTGGGTGAAGGGATTGCCATGCCACATGCAAAAAATGCGGCCGTTATTGAACCAACCATTGCGTTTGCACGATCAAATAAGGGGGTGAATTATGATGCACTTGATGGGCAACCTGTTGACCTGTTTTTTATGATTGCCGTACCGACACAAGCCAACGATACGCACTTACAAGCCTTAGCTAATCTGTCTCGTTATCTTCTTCAAGAAGGATTCACCAACAAACTAAAAGCCGCAACTTCACCGCAGGCAGTGCGGGATTTGTTCACAGAAGAGCAACCAGCTTCAACTACCATCCAAGTGGCAGAGAATGCACCTTATCTTGTTGCTGTGACGGCATGTACAACCGGTATTGCCCACACGTATATGGCAGAAGAAGCGTTAAAAAAAGAAGCAGAAAAGCTTGGCGTGAACATTAAAGTGGAAACGAACGGCGCAAGTGGTGTGGGTAATCGTTTGACACCAGAAGACATTGCCAATGCCCAAGGCGTGATCATCGCGGCTGATAAAAAGGTTGAAATGCAACGCTTTGATGGCAAACCTTTGATTAAACGGCCGGTTGCTGATGGTATTCGTAAACCAGATGAATTGATTGATTTGGCTTTACAAGGTAATGCACCTGTTTTTTACGCAAACACTAGTGACGAAGCAATCACACAAACCGGTGAACAACTATCGATTGGTAAAGCATTTTATCAACACTTGATGAGCGGTGTTTCAAGCATGTTACCGTTTGTTATTGGTGGCGGAATTGCTATTGCGCTCGCTTTCTTGATTGATCAATCATTAGGCGTTCCACAAGATAGTCTGTCAAGTCTAGGAACCTATCATCCGATAGCGGCATTTTTTAAGCAAATTGGTGGTGCCGCATTTGGCTTTATGCTACCTATTTTGGCGGGATATATTGCGTATTCTATTGCTGAAAAACCAGGATTGGTTGCAGGTTTTGTGGCGGGCGCTTTGGCGGCAAACGGGTACAACATTAACAATGTTGGTTTGGATGCCGCGCATGCGCCAATTGCGTCAGGATTCTTGGGCGCATTAGTTGGTGGTTTCCTTGCGGGTGGCATTATGTTGCTACTCCGCAAGCTATTGAATGGTTTGCCAAAATCTTTGGATGGTATTAAATCAATTTTGTTTTATCCAGTATTTGGGGTTGTACTGACTGGATTTGCAATGTTGGTGATTAACATTCCGATGTCAGCGATTAACAGTGGTTTGAATAACTTCTTGTCAGGCCTGAATGGTACAAATGCTTTGTTGTTAGGTACACTGCTTGGTGGTATGATGGCGGTTGACATGGGTGGCCCAATTAACAAGGCAGCATACGTCTTTGGCACAGGTACTTTGGCTGCAACTGTTGCGACGGGTGGTTCAGTGGTTATGGCGGCTGTCATGGCCGGTGGAATGGTGCCACCACTAGCTATCTTTGTGGCAACATTATTATTTAAAAATAAGTTTGATGGTAAGGACCGACAAGCGGGATTGACAAATATTGTGATGGGATTATCTTTCATTACGGAAGGGGCTATTCCATTTGCCGCGGCTGATCCAGTTCGTGCTATTCCAAGCTTTATTGTCGGATCTGCTTTGGCAGGTGGGATTGTTGGTGGCTTAGGTATTAAATTGTTAGCACCGCATGGTGGTATCTTTGTGATTGCATTGACTAGTCAACCTATTATGTATCTAGTTGCTGTGCTGATTGGTGCGCTTGTATCTGGTTTGATTTATGGTTTGCTAAAACGAAGTGAGGGTTAAACGAAAATGACGAAAAAACCAAAGTTATTTTTAGATATGGATAATGTACTCGTCGATACTTTAACTGTTTTGAATACGTTAAATCCAGCTGATTATCAGGTTGAAAAGCCGGATCAAATTCCAGGTGTTTTCTTAGATTTGGCACCAGTTGAAGGGGCCGTCCAGGCGGTCAAAGAGTTATCCGTTTATTATGAACTTTTTATCTTATCTACGGCACCGTGGGAAAATCCCAGCGCTTGGCAAGATAAATTGATTTGGCTGGAAAAATACTTTGGCAAGGATGTTAAGAGTCCATTTTACAAGCGTGTGATTCTGGCTCACGATAAAGGATTGGTGCATGGTGCTGGTGGTATCTTAGTTGACGATCGACCTTATCATGGCGCTAGCAGTTGGGATGATGAACAGGCAGATAGTGCGTGGCTCCAGTATGGATATGATCAGCGTTTGATTTGGTCAAATGAACTGACGCAGTACTTAATTGATGTCGCACAGGTTGCGCAAGGTACACCTAGTTTGAGAGAAGCTGTCAAAGCGGCAAATCGATTTGATTATGCGTTGATGGGGGATCGCATCACTTTTGAAAAAGCGGATTGGGAAAAATAAACAGAAAACAGCATCAATTCGATGCTGTTTTCTGTTTATTTTTTTTTGCGCAAACCATTGCATTTAAATGAAAAAACGTTAATCTATTACTAATGGTGAAAAGGAGTGCGCAGATGCAAACATTGGCTTATTACAACGGCAAAATTAGTGAAATTGACGAGATGATGATTCCTTTAACGGACCGCGGGAATTATTTTGGGGATGGTGTTTATGATGCGACGGTGGTTCGGAATTATCGGATTTTTGGCGTGGATGAGCATATTGAACGCTTTTTCAATAGTATGGCAGCAGTTGAAATTCAGCCACCTTTTACGCGCGATGAATTGAAAAATTTGCTACAAGAACTCGTGGAAAAATTAGCGCCCACGTCGCATTTGGTTTACTGGCAAATCACGCGCGGGAGTGCTTTACGCGCGCATCAATATCCCGTGGCGAGCGCGCCGAATTTGACGGTGACGATTATGCCAAATCCAGTGACGCGTGAGTTGCAGATGCGAAATCACGCGATTCGCACCGAAGAAGATATTCGATTCTATATGGCCAATGTGAAAACTTTGAATTTATTGCCAAACGTCTTGGCGTTTGAACGGGCAGTGCAGGCGGGTGTTGATGAGACGGTGTTTTATCGCAAATTAGCTGACGGTCAAACGCGAGTGACGGAGGCGGCGCATAGCAATATTCATATTATTTTGGATGGCGCGTTGGTGACTGCGCCGGCCGATAATTTGATTTTAGGTGGTATTGCGCGCAAACATTTATTGGCTGCTGCACACGAGTTGAATTTGCCGGTGGTGGAACGGGCGTATACATTGGCCGAACTACAGCGGGCGGATGAAATTATTTTGTCGAGCTCAGGTTTGTTTGCCGGTCGCGTGACTGAAATTGACGGCGTACCAGCCGGTGGTCGTGCATCAGAATTATTTTTGCCATTACAAGAGCGGGTGATTGACGAATGGTTTGCATTAACGGAATAATCGCTTGACGTCAAACACATTTTGGCGCATAATAAATTTATCTTTTCAAAGTCGCAGTGACGTGGGGTGGCGCCTAGCTGAGCGGTAGCGAAAATTCGAGTGCCTAGCAATCTGCTAGGAAATCAGGTGGAACCGCGCGCAAGCGTCCTGATGTCAATTTATTTTGGCATCAGGACGCTTTTTGTTTTGATGCGATAAAGGAGCTATTATGACAGACAAACTCTCATTGCAAGACATCATTTTGACTTTGCAAAATTATTGGGCCAAACAAGGGGCCAACGTGATGCAAGCTTACGACAACGAAGTCGGAGCGGGGACGATGAGCCCGTACACTTTCTTGCGCGCCAATGGGCCTGAACCTTGGAACGCGGCTTATGTGCAACCTTCACGTCGACCAGCGGACGGGCGTTACGGGGACAACCCAAACCGGATGTTCCAACACCACCAATTCCAAGTGGTGATGAAGCCAAGTCCTGACAACATTCAAGAACTTTACTTGGGTTCTTTGGAAGCGCTTGGAATTATTCCAACTGAACATGACATTCGTTTTGTGGAAGACAACTGGGAAAATCCATCAATGGGTGCGGCCGGCATTGGTTGGGAAGTCTGGCTGGACGGCATGGAAGTCACGCAATTCACGTATTTCCAACAAGTCGGTGGGATTGAAGTTGATTCAGTGACGGCTGAAGTTACGTATGGCTTGGAGCGCTTAGCGTCTTATATTCAAAATGTGCCAACGGTTTATGATTTGGAATGGGGAAATGGCGTGTTGTATGGCGACATTTTCAAAGAACCAGAATATGAACATTCTGTTTATGCGTTTGATGAAAGTGATCAAGCGGTGTTATTGCAACACTTTAATGAATATGAAGCTGAAGCAACGCGTTTGTTGGGACTTGGCTTGGTGCACCCAGCGTATGACTACATTTTGAAGTCATCGCACACGTTTAATTTGTTGGATGCACGCGGCACGGTTTCAGTGACGGAACGTGCGGGTTATTTGCACCGAATTCGCGCAATGGCACGTCAAGTGGCGCGCACATTTATCAACGAACGTGCCAAACTTGGTTTCCCGTTGTTAAAAGATGCGGACTTGCGTGACAAATATTTGGGTGAAAACGGCGTGTATGCGGATGTAGTCAAGGAGGCCGACAATGACTAAGACTTTCTTATTGGAAATTGGTTTAGAAGAAGTGCCAGCGCACTTGGTGACGCCAAGTGCTGAACAGTTGGTCAAGCGGACGCGTGACTTTTTGGCGGCGAATCGTTTGGCGTTTGGGGATGTGATTTCTTTGTCAACGCCACGTCGTTTGGCGGTGCAAATCACGGATTTGGCAGATGAAAGTGCAGCAATTGATGAAGAACTACGCGGTCCTTCTATCAAAGTTGCCAAAGACGAAGCCGGCAACTGGAGCAAAGCAGCGCTCGGCTTTGCGCGCGGACAAGGTGCTAGCGCGGATGATTTGACGGAACGTGACGGCTATGTTTATTTGAACAAGCACGTTGATGGCGTTGCGGCGGCGGAAATTTTGGCCCGAATTGGCGATGATGTCGTTGCACAAATGAAATTTTCAACGTACATGAAGTGGGCGAACTTCAGCTTTGAATATGTGCGTCCAATTCGTTGGTTGATTGGTTTGTTGGATGAGGCGGTTTTGGATTTCAACGTGTTGGACGTCCAAAGTGGTCGTGTGAGTCGCGGTCATCGTTTCTTGTCTGACGGCGATGTGACGATTGCAAGTGCCACTTCTTATGTTGATGATTTGCAAGCGGCGTTTGTTTTGGTTGATGCCAAAGCCCGTAAAGCAGAAATTCGTCAGCAAATTGAACAATTGGCGGCGGACAACAACTGGACGTTGCACGTTGATGAAGATTTGTTAGAAGAAGTCAACAACATTGTCGAATGGCCAACGGCGTTTGCGGGAAACTTCGCGCCAGAATATTTGCAAGTGCCTGATGAAGTGTTGATCACGTCAATGCGCGAACACCAACGTTTCTTCTATGTAACGGATGCAAATGGCGCTTTGTTACCGCACTTCATTTCTGTGCGTAACGGAAATGCGCAACATTTGGATAATGTGATTGCTGGAAATGAAAAAGTGTTGGTCGCGCGTTTGGAAGATGCGAAGTTCTTCTTTAATGAAGACCAACAACACGACATCGCTTATTACATGAACAAAGTGGCCAAGTTGGTTTTCCATGCCAAAATTGGTTCAATTCCAGAACACATGTCACGCGCTGGTTTGGTTGCTGATTTGTTGGCCAAACGCGTTGGCGCCGATGTGCAAACAGCGGATTTGGCTCGCGCTAGTGAGATTTACAAGTTTGATTTGATGACGGGAATGGTCGGTGAATTTGACGAATTGCAAGGTGTGATGGGTGAAAAGTACGCCAAGTTGTTTGGTGAAAATGACGCCGTGGCGGCCGCGATTCGCGAACACTATTTGCCCGATTCTGCCGATGGGGCTGTGCCAGCTACGGATTTGGGCGCAGTATTGGCTGTTTCTGACAAACTCGCTAGCATTTTGGCCTTCTTCGCGGCTGGTTTGACGCCAAGTGGATCAAACGATCCGTACGCTTTGCGTCGGGCGGCCAGCGGTGTAGTGCGGATTTTGCAAGCCAAAAACTGGCGTGTGGCGTTGAATCCTTTGTTGGATGATGTGATTGCAGCTTTGCAAAACGATGCGCATGGTTTGCCAGTGGAAGTTGTTGCAAAGTTGGCGGAAGTTAAACCTGCCGTGATTGAATTCTTGGTGGATCGTGTCCGCCAACAATTAAGCGACGTGCGCTTTGACATTGTAGCCGCTGGAACGGCTGGCGTGATCAATGCGGATTTGGTTTATGTTGCCCAACGCACGCAAGTCTTGGCGGCGCACGCTGATGACGCCGACTTCCGCGATATAATGGAAGCTTTGACGCGTGTGCAAAACTTGGCCGTTAAGAACCCAGTCGATGCAGTCGTTGATGCAACTTTGTTTGAAAACGATGCTGAACGCGCGTTGTTTGCCGCAACCGCTGATTTGGATGTGCATGCTTTGGAAGCGCAAGGCGCTGAAAATGTTTATGCAAGTTTGGCAACATTGCAAGCACCAATTGCTGATTATTTTGATCAAACGATGGTCATGGCCGATAACGAAGCCGTGAAAACAAACCGTTTGGCGCAATTAAACGCGATTAACAAGTTGATTGCTGGCTTGGGTGATTTGCGTGAAATTAACGTAAAATAAACAAAAAAGACGGATATTCCGTCTTTTTTTATTGAATATAAAAATATAAAATGTATAAATATACAAAATACTTGCATTGCAAAAACCGACCTGCTAAACTAAAAAAATCAAGTTAAGCAAACAGGAGAAACGCCATGAAGAAAATTTGGCATGTGATGTTAAGTGCGTTAATTGTTTTACCACTTATTTTAGGAAGTTTTGGTGCGAGTGTTTCGGCGGCTACAACGGATCCCGCTTTGGAAAAAATTCAAAAGAAGGGCACGTTGGTTGTGGGTTTGTCAGCCGATTATGCGCCTTATGAATTCCACAAGACGCTCAAAGGTAGCGAATATAAAGACGCCGGTGTGATTGCCAGCGGCGATGATCACATTGTTGGTTTTGACGTCTCGTTGGCGCAAACCGTTGCGAAGCAACTTGGGGTGAAGTTGCAAATCAAAGAATTGGGCTTTGACGCTTTGTTAGGTGCGATGAAGACCGGCAAAATTGACATGATCATTTCCGGTATGTCAGACACACCGGAACGTGAAAAAGAAGTCGATTTTTCAAAACCTTATTTGACAGCACCACAAACAATGTTGATTCAAAAGAAAGACGCTTCTAAGTACACAACTAATTTGAGTACTTGGAAAGGTGCCAAGATTGCTGCTCAAAAGCAAACAATTCAAGAACAAGCTGCACAAGGCGTATCAGGGGCACAAACAGTTAGTTTGCAAAAGTTTACAGATGAAATCTTGCAATTGAGTCAAGGAACAGTGCAAGGTGTTGTGGCCGAAGAACCAATCGCTAAGGCCTATGCACAACAAAATAAAGCATTGGAAGTGATCTATCCAAAGTTCTCAATTGATGCGGGTGCTTCAGCGATTGCAATGCCAAAAAACTCACCAGCTTTGCAGGCGCAAGTGAATGAAGTTGTCTCAAAAGTGACAACGAACGGCCAATTAAAAGAATGGCAAAAAGAAGCTGGTGCTTTGATGTTCGTGGGGAAGAATGAAAGCTTCTGGTCAAAGTACGGCCACTACTTCATCTCAGGCACATGGATCACCTTGTTGTTGGCCTTTATCGCGGTTATCATGGGTGCTATTTTGGGCACATTGTTGGCTTTGATGAAGTTGTCAAAAAACTGGATTTTGAAGATTATTTCAAATGTCTATATCGAATTCTTGCGTGGCACACCGCTTTTGGTGCAAGTTTTCTTGGTATTCTTTGGTTCACAAGTCTTTGGTTTGGGCTTGGACGCCTTTGCCTCGGGTGCGCTAGCGATGGGCTTGAATTCAGGTGCGTACGTGGCTGAAATCGTGCGTTCAGGAATTAATTCGGTTGATAACGGCCAAACAGAAGCTGCCCGTAGTCTTGGTTTGAGTCCAAAAAAGACGATGCAAAAAGTTGTTTTGCCACAGGCTGTTAAGACGATTTTGCCAGCGTTGGGAAATGAATTTGTCACGGTTATCAAAGAAAGTTCTGTGATTTCTGTTGTCGGTGTTGGTGAATTGATGTTCCAAGCCGGCGTGGTGCAAGGTGCGTCATTTAAGCCATTCTTGCCACTGGTGATTGTCAGTTTGATTTACTTTGTTTTGACATTCGGCTTGTCACGGATTTTGAATAAGATTGAAAAGGTTTGGGCATAAACATGAGTGAAAAAGTGAAAGTACACGTTGAAAACGTGAACAAATCATACGGCGACAACCACGTGTTGCGCGATATTAATTTGGATATTAACGAAAACGAAGTGGTCGTGATGATCGGACCATCTGGTTCTGGAAAATCAACGTTCTTGCGCATGTTGAACCAATTGGAAACCCACGATTCAGGCATCATCACGGTGGATGGCTTTAATTTGTCAGACAAAGCGACTGACATTAACAAAGTCCGCGAAAACATCGGGATGGTGTTCCAAGGCTTCAACTTGTTTAACAACTATTCTGTATTGGACAACATCACCTTGGCACCGGTGGAATTGGGGAAATTAGGTAAGGCCGACGCCACCATCAAAGCCAAGGAGTTGCTTGAAACCGTTGGTTTGGCCGACAAAGCTGATGCTAAAGTTAGCTCATTATCCGGTGGTCAAAAGCAACGTGTCGCCATCGCACGCGCCTTGGCCATGGATCCAGACATTATGTTGTTTGACGAACCCACGTCTGCTTTGGACCCAGAAATGGTCGGCGATGTGTTGGATGTCATGCGTGATTTGGCCAAAGCCGGCATGACGATGATTATCGTCACACACGAAATGGGCTTTGCTAAGCAAGTTGCTGACCGGGTGGTTTTCTTTGAATCAGGTAAGATTCAAGAGAGCGGTGCACCAGAACAAATCTTTGGTGCACCAAAGAATGCACGTTTGCAAGAATTCTTGGGTAAAGTGATGCACGCTTAGGCTTTGAATTCTAGAACACGTTTCAAAAAAAGCACAACAAACGTTGTGCTTTTTCTATAAAGGAGATCAAATGCACGATACACAAAAGCTAGCATTCTTACAAAAAATCATTCAACTACCAACCGTGGACGCCAACGAAAGTGCGGTGGTAGAAAAATTGCTGACACTTTTTAACGATAAACAAGTGGTCATCGAACGTCTGCCGTTTGCAGAAAATCGAGAAAGTGTCGTTGTGAAAATCGGTTCTGGATCACGAATTTTGGCTTTTTCTGGTCACATGGATACGGTGGCGGCACAGCCAGAGCGGTGGACGTACCCGCCGTTTGCCGGTGAAATTCATGACGGCCAAATTTACGGTCGCGGTGCGAACGATATGAAAAGTGGCACCGCCGCTATTTTTCTGGCTGGTGCGGAATTACTTGAACAAAATCAGGATTTGGTGGATACGCAGATTTGGTTAATAGGCACGGTAGGTGAAGAAACAGGTTTTTACGGCGCTGAAATGATTGGTCAAAGTGGTCAGTTGGATCAGGTAGCGGGCGTGGTTTTAGCAGAACCGACTAATTTTGATGTGAATTTCACGCATAAAGGGGTGATTGATTATCATATCACGGCGACCGGTAAACCGGCGCATTCATCACGCCCCGCTGACGGCATCAATGCCATTGACCAGCTCCGCGCGGCGATGGATGCCATTGAAAAGTGGGCAGATCAGAAAACAATCGTGGATGAGAGTTTGGGCAAATTAACTAATGTCTTTTCTTTGATTGGCGGCGGTGAGTCGATTAATTCGGTTCCCGGCGATGCGTGGTTGTCGGGCAATATTCGCACAATTCCGGCCTATCCAAACGAACAAGTCATGGCCGAATTAACGGCGTTAGTGTCGGCATTAAATGCGGTAACACCTAACCAATTGACGATGGAATTCCGCGCACCACAACCTGCATTAGCCAGCCAAGCTGACACGTGGTTGACGCAATTGGCACAAAAAACAGCAATGCAGTTGACGGGAAAACCGAGTGGCTTAATTGCGGGTACCGGTGCAACTGAAGCGGCAGCGTATGTGACCGCGTGGCCTGATTTGCCAGTAACCATTATTGGTTTGGGCGACGGGGAAAGTCATGTCATTGATGAACATATTTCAGTGGATAACTTTTTGACCGGTGTGACATTTTATCGTGAACTCATGCAAGCATTTATTGAAAAAGGCGACCAATAGGTCGCCTTTAGTCGTTGGTATTGATTTTTGAACCGATTAAACCAAAGTAGAAAAGATGATCGATTTCTTTATCTAAGCGGGCAAAATCGCCTTGCAGATTGAACTTTTGTAGGTTTTCGGGATGCCGGAAATATTCAATGAACATGTCGATATAAATTTGAATCATCACATCGCTGACATCCGGATGAATATAGCCTTCTTGGCGACCTTGGACAATAATGTCGTTCCAAAAACTCTGTTCCACCAGATTAAATTCCGAAGGCAACTCGCTCACCGTATTTTGGAAAAAAGTGATGAGCAGGCGATAGTAACTTTCGGCCATGTCTTTGGTAGATTCACTGTTTGAGTGAAGCAAATCATGAATTTTTTCGGGAAATGAACGTGACGTATCATTCAAAATACGATGATTTCTCGTACTCATTTCCATGCCAAATTGAATAACGGTGGCTGAACCAAGCGCGTACTTGGTCGGGAAATATTTATAAAGTGTGACGGGTGAAATTGGGACGTGACGCGCAATGGTTTTGATATCGGTTTCATCATATCCATTGGTTCTAAAAAGTTGCAAGGCAACGTTAATGATCTTCTCGCGGGTTTGTTGTTTCTTTAATTCACGGTTCATGCGGGCTCCTTGTTACATGATTGTAATATTTCTTAGTTCACTTTTTTGCTGGTTAGATTAAGCAACGTCGTGTTTTTGGTGGGCAATGAGTTCATTTTTCTGTTGAAAACTGAATTTATTTAATTCCTTGAGTTCATTTTAGTGCTATAATGCTTTCTTGTAAAGCCAATAAATTCAAGGAGGCGAGCGCGAGGGGGCGCTCAATCAACACTATGGCATTTTTATCATTGCGGGATATCAAGAAATCGTATTTCTTGGGGAAAGAAGAATTTCCAGTTCTTAAAGGAATTGATTTAGATTTTGAGTTGGGTGAATTTGTCTCAATTCTAGGTGAATCTGGGGGCGGAAAATCAACGTTGATGAATATCATCGGCGGTTTGGATCGGAATTTTAACGGGAGCGTTACGATTAACGGCGCGACTTTGGATCACAGCAAAGAAAAGCAAATGGACGAATATCGTCGCGGCACGATTGGCTACATTTACCAATCGTACAACTTGGTGAGCCATTTGACTGTGTTAGAGAACGTGTTGGTGTCGTTAGACATGACCACGTTGACACGCGCAGAACGCACGGCGCGCGCCAAAGAATTATTGACGCAAGTGGGCTTAGCTGATCAAATCAAAAAGCACCCCAACCAATTATCGGGTGGGCAAAAGCAACGAGTCGCGATTGCGCGCGCATTAGCAGCGGATCCACAAATCATTATCGCCGACGAACCAACCGGTGCTTTGGACTCAAAGAACACCAAAGAAGTTTTGGCGATTTTGGATGACATTGCAGCCCAAGGCAAATTAGTGATTGCCGTGACGCACTCACAAGAAGTGGCCGATTATGGAACGCGCATTGTGCATTTGGCAGATGGTCAAATTGACGGTGACACGCGTTTGAAAGCGGCTTATCCTGTTAGTGGGGCGGTGACGAGCATTCCGGATAAGCCTTTGCCAGCCAGTGCAAGTTATTCAACCGCTTGGCGGCATTTGAAATACAACTGGAAGCAAAACGGCATTATCATTTTGGGAACGGCGATTGGTTTGTTTGCGGTGTTGTTGTTCTCTGGTCTGGGGAACGGTGTGAAAAGTTACATCAACGACCAAGTCACGTCTTTGGCCAATCCAACGGCCGTATCAATCATGCGTAATACCGTTGATGACAAAAAATCACCCAATGTGGATCGCGCGCAAAAAGCCCAACAAGCTTTGGCAACCGATTATGAACACACCTTGATTTCACAAAAGCAATTGGATCAAATTGCGGCCGTGAAGCATGTGAAAAGTGTGGAACCAGCCTACCAATTCTCGGGCGCACAACTCACTTTGAATGGTCATAAAGGCCAAGCTGCTGCTTATCAGACATGGACTGACGGTTACAGCTCAGATGTCATCAAGTCAGGCCACAAGCCGGGTAATGGCGAAATTTTGATTGACAAGTCATTTGCGGAAACGATTACCAGTGACACGAAAAGTTTGATTGGTAAAAAGTTGACGATTGAATTTGCGGCCTTTAAAGCAGGTAATGTACCGGTTCGCGTGACGCAAACGTTGACGGTTTCAGGCATTGCCGATGGTGGTCAATCTGGCCCAATGTTTGCCGCGAATTTCACGACCATGAAAGATGCGTTGAGCAAAGCTGGCGCGTTGACTGATGCGAGTTTGGCAGAAGCTTATGTGGATGATGTGAAAAACGTCAAAGCCGCGGGCAAAGCCATTGATGCCATTAAAACTGATGACGGCAAGCGCGCGTTGGTGGGCATTACGATTGGTAGTTTGCTGGACACCATTAACACAATCGTGAGCTTGGCTTCTAATGTTTTGGCCGCAATCGCTGGTATTTCTTTGTTGGTGTCAGCCTTGATGATTATTGCAACCATGTACATGTCTGTTGCTGAACGTACCAAAGAAATCGGAATTTTGCGTGCTTTGGGTGAAAGCAAAAAAGACATTCGTCGTTTGTTCACCAGCGAATCTGTTTTGATTGGTTTGATCAGTGCCGGCGTGGCGTTGATTTTGGTTTACGTGCTGGGCGTGGGCTTGCTCAACTCAGCTTTGTACAAGATTGCGTCATTTAACATGATTCAAATCACGACGGGCAACATTATTTTTGCAGTCGTTGTGGCGTTGGTCATCGCGTACTTGGCAGCCTTGTTACCAAGTCGAATGGCAGCGCGTTTGAATCCGATTGATGCTTTGTCTGCAGATTAAACTAGAGTGCGTAGCCCGGTGGTGACCAAAGGTCACCAGAGGCAGCCGAAGATAAGCTGGCACAAAGGGTGAAATGCGGAGCATTTTATCCGTGTGTCCTTATCGCAGGTTGCCTCAGGGCGCAGCACGTTTCAAAAAAGAGTGTGAAGGACGGTCGCGCGTAGTCTGCCAAGTCCATAACACGTTTCAAAAAGCGACCGCTTGGTCGCTTTTTATATAGAAATTGTAAACTTAGTTGACAATCCATGACACCCTTGGTTATACTTAAAACAATTTATTTTTAAGGAGTGGGTAAAAATATGTCTGATGTAGCGAAAAATCCTGTGGATATCCACGGACATAGTTTTAATCGATGGAGCGTTGCGTTCCTTGTTTTGATCGGGGCGTTTGTGTCAATTTTGATGGAAACAGCTTTGGGGACGGCGGTGCCGTCAATCATGTCAGCATTTGACGTAAACTTTGCGACGGCGCAAACGTTGACGACGGCGTACATGTTGGCTAATGGGATGATGATTCCGCTGGCAGCCTTTTTAATTTCGCGGGTGCCTTCTAAAACCTTGTACACGTTGGCAATGGGCGTGATGTTCCTGGGCACATTGTTAGCCGCCTTCACGCCAAATGACAGTTTTGGTTTATTGTTGACGGCGCGGGTGCTACAAGCTTTGGCGTTAGGGGTAGCCATGCCTTTGATGCAAGTGATTTTCTTGAACATTTTTCCGGCTGAACAACGCGGCGCTGCGATGGGATTGACCGGGGTGGTCATGATGTTGGGGCCGGCAATTGGACCGACTTTGTCAGGTTGGTTGTTGACGGGTAAGCATAACTTCTTTGGTTATGAATTTCATGGTGATTGGCATGCGATTTTCATGGTCGTGTTGCCGATTGCGGCCGTTGCTTTCTTGTTGTCATTTTTCTTTTTACGCGATGTTTTGCCAACGCAAAAAGTAAAATTGGACGTGCGTTCATTGTTTGAATCGGTGATCGGATTTGGTTTGGTTTTGTACGCGTTCAACAATGTGGCTGAACATGGTTGGGGAAACCTGACGTCTGTTGTGTTGCCGATGATTGTTGGGGTGTTGGTTGTTGCGGAATTTGCCTGGCATCAAACACGCATGGCGGAACCATTTTTGGATATTCGTATTTTTGCTAACGTGCAATTTTTGAAAATTGTTGTGTTGGGCGCAATCATGATGGCTGCCATGTTGGGTGTGGAAATGATTTTGCCAACGTTCTTGCAAAACATTAAGCAACTTTCTGCGTTGGATTCTGGTTTAGCATTGTTGCCTGGTGCGATTGTGATTGGTATTTTGGCACCGTTGGCCGGTGTTTTGTATGACAAATTCGGGATTCGTTTGATGGGAACGGTCGGTTTTGTTTTGTTGTTGGCTGGGACTTTGCCATTGACGACGATTACGCAAGACACGGCAACTTGGACCGTGGTGGCGTATTACACGTTGCGTATGGCGGGGATTGGTTTGGTGATGATGCCGGTCTTTACGATGGCGATGAACACGATCAAACCAGAACAAACCACGCACGGAACGGTTTCGCAAAACACATTCAACCAAGTGGCCTCAGCGCTTTCAACGGCTGTTTTGTCATCGGTCGTTGCTAGCGTGACGAAGAGTCATTTGCCAAATAAAAGTTTGGCGGTAACGGACCAAGCAGCCTACGCAAAAAAGGCGATGGCAGCGACAATTGACGGCTTCCACGCGTCATTTTGGATTGCTGTTGGTGTGACGGTGGTTGGTTTGATTTTGTTGTACATGATTCCAAATAAAGTAACACCGCATCCAAATAGCGGTGAAACACCAGTAATGCATTAAGATGTGAAAGACAACCGACGGGTTGTCTTTTTTTTATTTAGTTTTAGGTTGACAAAACTAAATAACGGGTTTATTATTTATTTAGTTCGAACAAACACAAACTAAATAAAAGGAGAAAAAATATGTACGAAAAGCAAATTATTAACAATCTCCAAGACATCATCGCGCAACGCAGTATGTGGTGGGCGGTTCAAATGGAACAGTCGCCGGACAATACGGCGTTGACGTGGGAAATTTTGACAGAAGAAAAAGAGCCGATTACAGCCGGTCGTTTGGCGGAAGAATTAGATATTAAGCCATCGTCGGTCACACAAATCGTCAAAAAGCTCGAAGAAGAAGGTATGGTGCGCCGCGTTAAAAGTGAAGTTGATGCGCGAGTGACCTACATTGAATTAACCGACGCGGGCAAACAAGCCGCCCAAGAGCGGGCGACGTTTGGCAATAGCTTGTTAAAAGAAATTTTCACGCCACTTGATAGTGAAGAACGCGCGCAACTCAATGATTTATTGAACAAACTCAACGATCACATGGCCAGCGATGCGTTCAAAGATAAGTTGAGCGAGCTTTTTATCAATGATAAGAAGTGGGAAAAATTTGAAAAAGTGGATCGCAAGATTCAGCAAGCGCGCGAACACATGATGCAACAGGCTGATATGTGGCAGGCGATGCAACAACATCGCGATCCATTTAAGCAAATGGATCGCCGCACGCGTCACGAGATGCAACAAGAATTACACAAACAATGGCGTAATCGCCGGGAGGAATAAGATGCGACCAGAACAACCACGCGGCGAGGTGGCCGCTTTTAAATTAACCGATTTCGTGAAGTTGATTTCATCGACCAAACCGCGCTATTTATTATTGATTATCGGGGTGATTTTGGGCGTAACGGCGACCTTAATCCAATTATCTGTGCCAAAAGTCGCCGCTTCATTGGTGAATCATTTCAGTACACACTTGGATTACGGGTTGCTGATTGAAGTGATTGGCTTATTCATCGGGGGTGCCGTGATTAGCATGGCGAGTGGCGCGATTTTAGGCGTGTTTGGAGAAAATGTTGTCGCCAATTTACGGGAAAAAGTTTGGCGCCAATTGATTGCCTTACGCGTGAAATACTTTGATGAAGTGAAGGCGGGCGAGATGAGTTCGCGTTTGTCAAACGACACCACACAGGTCAAAGACTTGTTGGCGTCAACCTTTCCGCGCACGTTATCAAGTATTTTGACGTTGGCCGGCTCGATCATTATGATGGTCACGATGGACTGGCATATGACTGTGGCGATGGTGATTGTTGTGCCAATCGCGATGATTTTCATCATTCCTTTGTCAAAATTCGGCCGTTCAATTGGCCACCAACGGCAAGAAGCTTTGGCGGCGTTCAGCGGTAATGCCAGTGAAACATTGTCGGAAATTCGTTTGGTGAAAACCTCAAACGCCGAAGAGCAAGCCAACGAAAAAGCTGGTCAAGAAATCCACGCGTTGTATCGCGTTGGTTTGAAAGAAGCCGTTTTTGATGCTGCTTCTGGACCGATTTTCTTTGTTTTGTTGATGGGCACGATTTTTGGATTGTTGGCGTACGGCATGCACCGCGTCGCCACTGGTCAAATGCCAATCGGTACCCTTTTGTCATTTTTGATGTACATGTTAAACTTCATGACGGCCGTACCGATGATCGCGACTTTGTTCACAGAAATGGCCAAAGCGGCCGGTTCGACGGGGCGTATTCGGGATTTGTTGTTGGAACCAACCGAAGATTTCACTTCTGGTACAAACGTTGATGTGACAGGCAAAACACTGTCGATGCAACACGTTGATTTTGGTTATGGCGAAGATTTGATTTTGCGCGATGTGAATTTTGAAACGCAGCCGGGAACGGTTGTGGCGTTTGCGGGGCCATCGGGTGGTGGAAAATCCACAATTTTTTCTTTGTTAGAACGCTTCTACGAACCAACGACCGGCGCAATCAAAATAGGTGACCAAACGATTCAAAGTGTGAATTTGTCAGATTGGCGCCGTCAAATTGGGTTTGTGTCACAAGATTCAGCGATTATGGCTGGGACAATTCGAGATAATTTGACGTACGGTTTGCCGGGTGAATTTAGCGATGAACAGCTATGGCATGTTTTGGATTTAGCCTTTGCCAAAGGCTTTGTGACGGCAATGAAAGAGGGTTTGGACACGCAAGTTGGGGAACGCGGTGTCAAAGTTTCTGGGGGACAGCGGCAACGTTTGGCGATTGCGCGCGCTTTCTTGCGTGATCCAAAGATTTTGATGCTGGACGAAGCAACCGCTTCGCTGGATTCAGAATCTGAAATGATGGTGCAAAAAGCATTGGAGCAATTGATGAAAAACCGCACCACGCTGGTGATCGCGCATCGTTTGAGCACAATTGTCGATGCAGATCAGATTTACTTTATTGAAAAAGGGCACGTCAGCGGCCACGGCACGCACCGTGAATTGTTGACAGAACATGCTTTGTATCAAGAATATGTCGCAACTCAGTTTAAGAATTAAGTTGAAAAAAGCACGCTCTAACAGCGTGCTTTTTTCAACGACATATTTTTCATGAATTATTCATAATGACTTGACCTGGAGTGGACTCCAGGTACTAAAATAAAGATATTAATTAAAAAAGGAGGTGCAACTATGACGCTACAAATCAAAGAAGTCACCGAATTAACGGGATTATCAATTGATACGATTCGTTACTATGAACGCATTGGAATTGTGATGCCGATTGACCGCCAAGAAAACGGTGTGCGTGACTTTAGTCCACGGACTATTCGACAATTGCTATTTGCTAAAAGAATGCGTGAGGCAGGTCTATCAATTGAAGCGTTAAAAGAATATATTGATTTATTAACTGAAGACGACGATAGAACCATTCCGGCGCGAAAAACGTTACTGACGGACGAAGCAGATAGGCTTGAAACTAAGGTTAACAACTTACAAGAAACACTAAAAGAATTACGGCATAAAGTTGAGATTTACGAGACGCATATGCGTATGAGTGAAAAGCAATTTATTGAAGATTAAATGGACATGACATGCAGTACACAACGCTAAATCTCGTTTTATACGCTAGTAAAATTTGGATGTGACCTATTGGTCAGGAGGTTTAAAATGACGTGGTCTAAAGAACAAGTAGCTTATTTTGATCAACATGATGATTTACACATTGCGCCTTTTCGGGCTAATGGTATAGCTGGAACACCGACATGGATTTGGTCAGTTGTTGCAGATGACCGGTTGTTTGTTCGCGCTTATAATGGCGTTCATTCATCATGGTATCAAAGCGCTTTGGCACAAAAAGCAGGTATTATTGTCAGTCACGACGAACAATTTTCAGTTCGTTTCAAACATGAAACCAATGAAACAATACTTGAAAAAATTGATGTGGCGTATGAGCACAAGTATGGACCAAGCCCTTATGTACAAGCAATCATCTCACCCAAATCACGGGTGACGACAATTGAAATTTTATTGGACTAGGGGAAAGGCATTTTAGATGTGTTCGCCCAATCTAATTGTTTGGTAATTTGATAAAATAATTGACAAAATGCACGCTCTAACAGCGTGCTTTTTTATTACGAAAATTTCATGAAAAAACAGTTGAAAATTCGATGAAAGCGCGTAATATAGTCCTATGTTAAGAATGACACAAAAAAGGAGAGCGGAGCGCAAGCTCCTATCACACACATGTTAGCAGAAAAAATGCAGCGTCGATCTTTTGCAGGGATGCTGATTGCCGTCGGAATTGTTTATGGCGATATCGGGACATCACCTTTGTACACCATGTCAGCCATTATGCACAGCGCTGGCAAAATGGGGAACGTGACGCCTGATTACATTATCGGGGCGGTGTCTTTGGTATTTTGGACGTTGATGCTAATTACGACGATTAAGTACGTATCGATTGCTTTGCGGGCGGATAACCATGGTGAAGGTGGAATTTTTTCTTTGTACGCGCGCGTTCGTCATAGTGCCGGCAAATGGTTGATTATTCCTGCTTTGATTGGTGGCGCGGCTTTGCTAGCGGATGGGACTTTGACGCCGGCGGTGACGGTCACCACGGCAATTGAAGGGCTGAAAGGTGTGTCGTTTTTCCCTGATGATCAACAAGTGGTTTTGTGGGTTGTGACCGTGATTATCGCACTGATTTTCCTTGCGCAACGTTTGGGAACGGCGAAAATTGGTCGGGCGTTTGGACCGATTATGTTAGTGTGGTTTGGCTTTATTGGATTGGCTGGTTTGTTGAATTTGGTCGGTTCAGGTCATTATGAAATTTTGAAAGCTTTGTCGCCTTGGTATGCGTTAAAAGTGTTGGTCAGCCCGGAAAATCCCGTCGGTTTATTCATTTTGGGCAGTGTGTTCTTGGCGACTACGGGAGCGGAAGCTTTGTATTCGGACATGGGACACGTTGGTAAACACAACATTTATGCGACTTGGCCGTTTGTTTATACGATGTTGGCGTTGAGTTATTTTGGGCAAGGCGCATGGGTTTTGGCCAATTATCAAAATCCTGCAATGGCGCATTTGACGGAAGTGAATCCGTTTTATGACATGTTGGGGCAAGATTGGCGTTTGTTTGGGATTATTATTGCCACGATTGCGGCAATTATCGCTTCACAAGCATTGATTACTGGGGCGTTTACGCTGGTTAACGAAGCAATCGGTTTGAAATTATTGCCACGTTTGCGCATTATTTATCCCACAACCGTCCGCAGTCAAATGTATATTCGCACTGTCAATTGGATGCTGGGCGCGTCAACTTTGTTTAGTGTGTGGCTGTTCCGGACGTCGAGCAACATGGAAGGCGCGTATAGCTTGCCGATTACCGTGACGATGCTGATGACGACGATTTTGTTGACGGCGTTTGTGGCTAAAGAAGCCAATCGTTGGTGGGCTACCTTGCTGTTGATTGTCTTTGGTAGCATTGAATTTGTCTTCTTTATTGGTAGTTTGGGCAAGTTCTTGAACGGTGGTTTCTTTACGGCGATGCTGATGTTGGCTTTGCTGGTGCTGATGGCCGTTTGGCATTTTGGGAACAAATACCGCGAGCGGATTGGCAGTCAGGACGCGCACGTTTCGTTGCGTGATTTCCGCAAACAATTGGTGGCGTTGAGTCAAGATGAAAGCGAGCCAATTTATGCCACGAACTTGATTTATTTGACGAAAATGTACGCCAATTATGAAATTAAGCGCTTGGTATTGTATTCGATTTTGGATCGACGCCCAAAGCGGGCGCAGGTTTACTGGTTCGTGAATGTCAAAGAAACCGATAATCCGTACGAAAAACGGTACAGCGTGGATATGATGGGCACGCGAAACGTGGCGTACGTGACGTTGTATTTGGGCTTTCGACAAGATCAAAACATCAGTCGCTATTTGCACCAAATCGTGCGTGATTTGATTCAAGAGGGCGCAATCGATCCGCAATATCCAAAATACACGGCCAATAAACTGCGACACATCGGTGATTTCAAATACGTTTTGATGCAAAGTAAAATCATCGACGTGAACATGATTCCGCAATTAACGGGCTGGCAGCGGTTGGTGATTGGCGGTCGGATTTGGTTGGAAAATCATGCCACGACGCCGAGCGTTTGGTATGGTTTGGAATTTAGTGAGGTAACCGAAGAAACGGTGCCGTTCATGCTAGATTTCAAGCAACGCGCGCCAATTCAAGCCACGACGATTAAAAATACAATTGGGAAGAAAAGCTGACGACTGTCGGCTTTTTTGTTTTATAATGGTAAAAAAGGAGTACGCGTGATGGAAAAAACGTGGTTGTTACGTGGACAAACGGCGATGAGCGCCGCTTATAGCACGTTGCCAGAATTTAATCCGATTCATCGCCCCAACGTGGCCCACGTCCAGCGCGTGCAAACGCGTTTGCAAGACCGCTATGGCGATTTAGTGTGGGATTTTTCTGACAAAATTGATGATCAATCGGCCGCGAAATTGCTCAAAGTTCGCCAACGCATCGCCAAACGCCCGCGGGTGCGGCGTGAAAATCGTGGTCAGACCAAGCTTGGTCAATTAGAGCGCGCCAAATTGGATTTGGCATGGCAGCAATTGGAAAAACAAGCGCTATTGAGTTTGAAAGATGTCGCGCCGGTGGGGCATGAATTTGCGGTGTATCAAGCGCGCCAAAAGTTAATGCAGGCCGTTTATTTGCCGGGGACGGGGCATAAAAAAATTCAAACCCACATTCAGCAATTAACAGATGCGGTGGTTGCAGCCCGGCAGATGCGCAAATCGTTGGTCATGATGGCGGAACCGTTGATGTTAGAAGCCGTTGAAAAAGGCGGTGTGGTCGCGCATTTGGCAAAGTTAATGGCGGTTCATTTGCGACAACCATCGGCCAATTTGATGATCCAATTACATGTGGCGGTATTGGAGCGCGCTTTGCGTGATGCGGAATTTGCCCAGAGTGATCATTTAGCGGTGGTGGCGGATTTAGAGTTGATTGATTTTCCGCATGATGCGCAGTTGCAAAGTTTATTGAGTTTATTTTGGCAGCAATTAACGGATTTACAGACGCCACTGCCCACGCTGATTGCCACACGTCAGCAGTTAATGGCGGTCATTCGTAAAAGTCGCGCGCGCTTGCAAGCTTTGCAAGGCGATTTGCGTGAAATTTTACAAAAAAGCCGCCAAATGTTAATCGCTAACGAACCGGCCGTGATTGGGGCGCAGCACATTATGCAAACGGTCGTGGACGATGATGACTTTGAAGTGCAACAATTGCAAGCATCACGCGATTGGTTTTTGGCTTTTTTAGATGAAGAAGCGCAGTTGCGCGAAGACGCTTTGCAAATGGCGCAACGATCCGTCAGCGAAGCGCGTCAAGCCGCACAAAATGATGTAATCGCGGAAAAAACCATTGTGCTCGATAATTTATTAGCCGAACGCAAAGCAACCACGCGTGATTTGTTGGCGGCGAGCCAGGATTTGCAACAAGCCATTCAGCAATTATCGGCCGCGCAAAAAGCAATTTTAAAAGCGGCGTACAAAGCCTTAGAAGACGGTCAAATCATTGCCAACGAACCAAATATTCAATCCGACATCGCGCAATTACGCGAAGCACTCAAACAACGTCCAATCGCCTTTGACGAAATCGCGTCGTTAACAAAGTGGCTTGGCGAATCGGTGCGCAGCGAGTTGCTCATTCACGCGCGCGTTACCGCCAGTGCGGAAGATTTGATGAACCAAATTCGCGCCAGCGCCGTTGCGCATGAAATTGTGTTAGAGCAGGGCGTGTTGGCGTTGCAACAATTGATTTTGCAACGCACCACATCACGTGCCATTCAACGGACAATCCAGCGTTTGCGCCAAGATTTTACTGACGCCTTGACGGCACGACGCGGCGCAATTTTATTGGCCCGTTCAGTTTTGCAAACGACGGTGACGGCTGAATTACGTTGGAATGCGGATTTGGTCAAAGCGCGCCGTGAGTTACATCAACTTTTGGTGCAGTCTGATACGTTGACCGCGCATATTATTCGTTTGAGCAAACGGGTGATGGAAGTCGTTTAATCTGAGAAATTCTCAGGTTTCTTTGGACAAAGCAGGCTATACTGTGAAGAGGAGAACGCACGATGACAACGATTTTATTAGTAGAAGATGAGGCACCTTTACGCAGCTATTTGACGCAAGAATTAACATTTGCCGATTATACGGTCATCAGCGCACCAGATGGCCCGAGCGCTTGGCAAATCAGTCATGAGCAAGTGGTGGATGTGATCTTATTAGATTGGATGTTGCCGGGACGTGATGGGTTGAGTTTGTTAAAAGCATGGCGCAAAGAGACGCAAGTGCCGATTATTTTTATGACCGCGCGTGATTATGTGAGTGACAAAGTGACCGCATTAGATTATGGTGCGGACGATTATATTACGAAACCCTTTGATATTGAAGAACTTTTGGCGCGCTTACGCGTCGTTTTGCGTCACCAACAATTGCCAACGGCCAATCAATTAACGGTCGGTGATTTGACGTTACATGTCAAAAGTTTATTAGTACAACGTGGCGATGAACAGGTCCAATTAACGCCACGCGAAGGTTTGTTGCTCAGCTTTTTCATGCAAAATGTGGGACAGATTTTTACCCGTGATGAATTGCTGGATGAAGTTTGGCAAGATAATTATGATCGCCAACCAAATTTAGTCGACGTGTACGTGCGCTATTTGCGTCACAAAATTGACGAAAAAGATGCGCCGAGTCGCATTGAAACCTTGCGTGGCGTGGGCTATCGCTTTGTCGGGAGTCGCGTATGAGAATGCCAACATGGTTTGCCCAAAATACGTTAGCACGGTTTATGATGACGCGGTTTACTATTTTTATTGTGGCATTTATGGTGATTTTTACGCTAGGGGTCACGCTGACGTTAGGCGGACAGGTCATCACGTCACGCATGGATAATGCGCAAGTTTTGTTACGCGATTTAGAACAAACTACGACCAATAAGCCCGATTTTGCCAAATGGGAAGATATTAGCGCGATTGATGAAGAAGTGAAAGCGCGCGTGGTGATTGGTAATCAACGCTATTATGTGCACGGCACTGAAGCGTTTTTGCACCATGCGTCATTTGATGTTGGTCTCAAAGAATTTACTTATATTGCTGATAATGGTCTCTATTATCATGTTTCCAGTGTTAAAGACGGGCGTAAGTTCGATGTTTGGGTGGATTTTGAGCAAGCTTTTTGGTTGCTAGGTAGTGTCATTGTTACGATGATTATTTTTTTAATTGCCGGGGTGACATTTGGTCTATGGCAAATGCTGCGCGTTGTCCGCCGTGCTACTGACCCGTTGGCGCAATTAACGCAAGCCGTTGAACAACAGCGTTTGACGGGGGAAGGGACGATTCCGACGGTTGATAATCCCCAAGAAGTGGCGCAATTATCGCAGGCTTTTAATCAGTTGATTACCCAATTAGGTAATCAATTAACCCGTGAAAAACAATTTATTGCGGACGCATCGCATGAATTGCGGACCCCTTTGGCGGGCATTCGCGGCAACGTGCGTTTAATTCAACGGCACGGACAAGCGCATCCTGAAATTTTACCAGATGCGTTAGCACATATTGAATCCGCATCCGCGCGCATGCAACGCTTGGTTGATGAATTACTCCAATTATCACGCCTGCAAAACGGGACGCAACTACTACCAAATAACCAAGTAGACGTCGCAGAAATCATCCAAAAAGTCATCGCCGAACAAGTCGCCGGTAGTGGGCAGCCAATTACTTTTGTCGGTGACTCCTATCAGCTGACGACCAATGAAACAGCGTTAACGCAAATTATCGCCCAATTGCTGCACAACGCCCAAAAGTACACGCCAAACGATGCGCCAATTCAAATTGTGCTCACAGTTGAGGCAAAACACATTCGCATTAGCGTCCAAGACCATGGTCCCGGTATCGCCAAAACCGAGCGCGCTAAAATTTTTGAACGCTTCTATCGCGTTGATGATTCACGTTCTCAAACCGTCGATGGCACCGGATTAGGTCTAGCCATCGTTGCAAATCTAGTGGGGCAATTACATGGTCAAATCTCAGTGACTGATAATCAGCCACAAGGGAGTCGTTTTGATGTGATTTTACCTATTTTGGAAAAGATCGACTGAGGGTCGATCTTTTTTTGCTGAGAATTTCTCAGTTATTTTTCAGTGAAAATTGCCGGATAATGAGGCATGTTCTTGCTAAAGTAAATGATGGAGGTGCAACATGACAGCAAAAAAATGGGCAGTTTTGCCAGCTGTAACGATTGGCTTTTGGTTAGTGAAATTGATTACAACCGGAACAGGCGAAGCACTGAGTGATTTCTTAGCGCATAGCTGGTCGCCGATTGGGACGTTAGTGATCAGTGGTATCGGCTTTGCCTTAACATTGTCGGCACAGTTACAAGTGAATTGGTATCGGCCAGTTGTTTACTGGCTACCAGCAATGTTTTTAGCCATCTTCGGGACGTTAGTCGCCGATGGCTTGCATGGCATTGGGTTGCCAGATTGGTTTGATACCGGCTTGTTTACGATTTTGCTAGGACTGACGTTCATTCGCTGGTGGGCGGTTAACAAACAAGTTGACGTGCATGCACCAGACATTAATCAACGCTATTACTGGTTAGTCGTCAGTTGGACCTTTATGCTAGGAACAGCGCTGGGGGATGCATTAGCGAGCGTCGGACACATGGGGGTGTTTGGCGCAGGCGCAATGCTCAGTGTGGCTTTAATTGGGTTGATCATCGTTGAAAAAACGATTAAACAACCTCGTTTAAAAATATTGTTTTTCTGGTTGGCGTATATTTTAACCCGACCAGTTGGCGCGAGTTGGGCTGATTATTTCAGCTATCATTGGCAAAATGGCATTCTTGGTTCTGGCACATTAAGTGTGCTAGGCGTTGGTGCATTTGTCATCGGGCTGGGATTGATGAGTTGGCGTTATCGACAACGCGTCGGTACAACAATGCGTTATGATTGATCTAAAAAAGCACTTCATGGGGATGAAGTGCTTTTTTTAAACCGCCACCGGTGCTTTAATTGCAGGTTCTGATTCATAATCCAAAACTTTGATATCGTCCATTGTGTAATCAAAAACAGATTTGACATCGGGATTTAACCATAATTTTGGTAGCTTGTGTTGTGGGCGAGAGAGTTGCTCGTTGATTTGGTCGACGTGATTGTTATAGATGTGTGTGTCGCCAATTGTGTGCACAAATTCGCCAACTTCTAGGCCAGTTTGTGCGGCAACCATGTGCAACAAAAGGCTGTATGAAGCGATGTTAAAAGGCACGCCCAAGAAGAAATCGCCGGACCGTTGGTACAAATGCAAGCTCAACTTGCCGTCAGCGACGTAGAATTGACTCAAAACATGGCAAGAAGGCAAAGCCGCTTGCGGGGTCGTGTCAGCATTCCACGCACTCAAAATCAAGCGCCGTGAGTCAGGCGTTTGGTTAATCGAATTAATCAAATCTTGGACTTGATCAACTTCGCTACCGTTTTGAGCGGGCCAGTGACGCCATAATTTACCGTAAACATCGCCAATGTAGCCGAATTTTTCACTAAATGCATCATCGTGCAAAATCTTGTCGACGAAAATGGCTTTTTGTTCTTGATATTGCGCGTTAAACGCTTCATCAGCTTGCGCGCGCAAACCAAAATTGGTCATGTCAGGACCCGTGTATTCGTCGCTTTCAATCCATGTTTTAAAAGCCCATTCGTCCCAAATGTGGTTGTTGTTTTCCAACAAGAAACGAATGTTGTTGTCGCCACGCAAGAACCAAAGCAATTCGGATTTGATGAGGCCGAAGAACACTTTTTTGGTGGTTAAAAGCGGGAACCCTTCGCTCAAATCAAAACGCATTTGTTGACCGAAAAGTGAGCGCGTACCAGTGCCGGTACGATCACCTTTTTCGGTGCCTTCAGTAAGAATTTTTTGGGCTAAATCGAGATATTGTTGTTCGCTGTTTGACATAAAAATCGGCTCCTTAATCTATTACAAATATTAACGAATATCTGTTCGAATTGCAAGTTTGTTCGTTAAAATAAACAGCGATAAAACCTAGATTTTATCGCTGTCATCAAATTGTAATATTGTGTGTTGTGGTTGATATGAAAGGGTTTTGGTGACGTTTACGAGCACAAATAAGTAAAAAAATCGATATTCGGTTTTTAAAATATCGTATAATACTTTTTGGTGAAAAGTTCGTTAATTAACGAACGAACCGTTATTTCAAAACACGATTATTCAGTTTCTAAAAATTGGCCCAAATGCACTTGTTCAACCACGCTTTGCGTCAACGGCACTTGTTCAAAGGCAACTTGCTTTTCTTCAATTAAGCTTTGGGCAAAGGCGTCGTTGCGGTAATTGCGCATGTATTTGATCGACGTGATGCCCGCTTGCAGCAATAATTTGGTACACTGAACACAGGGCACATCGGTGACGTACACGGTTGCGCCTTTGACGGCAATGCCCATGTTGGCGGCTTGCATCAGCGCATTTTGTTCGGCATGAACGGCGCGGATGCAGTGGCCGTCTACGATTAAATCGCCAACTTCGGTACAGTGCGCAGTGCCTGCAACCGAACCGTTGTAGCCGCTGGCAATGACGCGATTGTCTTTGACCAAAATGGCGCCAACGTTTAAGCGGGTGCAAGTTGAGCGCGTCGATAACATCGCGGCTTGTGCCATAAAATAATGATCCCAACTGATTCGTGACATGAGAAATTCCTTTTTTGCTTTTTTGTGAATGATAACTAAATTTTGGATGGAGTACAAGTATGACGCAGATTTTAGATGGAAAAGCAGTCGCAAAAGCCTTGAATGAAACAACGACGCAACGCGTCGCGGCTTTGGCAAAACCGGTGACATTAGCGGTTTTATACGATGAAACCAACGGCGGCAGTGAATTATATGTTGGCATGAAAACCCGCGCAGCAGCTAAAGTCGGCATCGCCACGCGCGATATTAACGTGGAACCCGGCACGACGACCGAAGAAGTGATCGCGATGGTTGAAGCGTTAAACGCCGATCCCGCTGTGACCGGCATTCTCGTGCAAAGTCCTTTGCCACAAGGTGTTAACGAGCGTAAAGTTTTCAGCGCCGTTGCACCGCATAAAGACGCGGACGGGTTGACGGCCACCAACCAAGGTTTGTTGTTTGCCGATATTTACACGGATTACACCGTAGCAGCGACACCAAAAGGCGTCATGACGTTGCTAGCGCACTACAACATTGATTTGCATGGTAAACGCGCCGTGGTGATCGGTCGTTCGCAATTGTTTGGGCGCCCCATGGCGGCTTTGTTGACGAATGCGAATGCCACGGTGACTTTGGCGCACCGCCACACGCCAGCAGCGGATTTGAAAGCTTTGGTAAAAGAAGCCGATATTGTAGCGATTGGTGTTGGTATTCCACATTTCTTGACGGGCACCGATTTCAAAGCGGGCGCTACCGTGATTGACGTGGGCATGAACGTGGTGGACGGCAAAGCAACGGGCGATGTTGATTTTGATAGTGCCCAAGGCATCGTGGACTGGATTACGCCCGTGCCCGGCGGCGTTGGACCGATGACGATTGCGACGTTGCTGGAAAACACAGTTGAATTAGCGGAAAAAAATTAAGTAAGTTGTGACATTTTTGTCACAACTTTTTTTGTGCAAAAGATTCCGTTAATTGGATTTCGTATCACAAAGTGAAAGGAGAAATCATGCAAGTAGATGAGTTGATTTTAGCAGCGCAAAGGGCGCAAGTGGCCGATATTTATCTTCTACCCACCACAACTGGTTATCACCTTAAATATCATCGCGATGGCCAATTGGAAGCAGTGGCGCAGTTGGCAATTGGTGAAGGCGAGCGGTTAATCGGCATTTTGAAATATCAAGCCGATATGAACGTGGCGGAAAAAAGGCGTCCGCAGGTGGGGCGCTTTGAGCAAAATGAGTTGACGATTCGTGTCTCGACAGTTGGTGATTATTTGAACCGGGAAACGGCGGTGTTGCGCTTGCTTTATGACGATGCAGTCATGCCCAAAGCGTGGCTAGATGCACAACAGTTTGCGCAGTTGCAATTAGATTTACCGGCGGCCGGCTTGGTGGTCTTGGCGGGGCCAACGGGTTCTGGGAAGACCAGTACAATTTATGATTTATTGCGTAATTTATCAAGTGATAAATTGGTCTTGACGATTGAAGATCCGGTTGAAGTAAGCCAAGTTGATTTGGTGCAGTTACAGGTGAACGATTTAGCCCAAATGGATTATCAAGCGTTAATCAAAGTTGCCTTACGCCATCACCCCGATGTGTTATTTGTCGGGGAAATCCGCGACGCACGTACCGCGCAAGCAGCTTTGCAAGCGGCGTTAAGTGGACATTTAGTGCTCACAACGGTACACGCGTTATCGGCGCCTGATATCGTTTTGCGCTTGCAGCAATTAGGTTTGCCAGCGAATCAACTCCAAACCGCGCTGAGTGGCGTGGTTTATCAACGGTTAGTGCCGTTAATGACTGGTGGGCAAGCCGCGGTGCTTGATGCCCGCTTTGACATGGATTTAGAAGCAATTTGGCAAAACAGGGCACCGAAATTCTCACAAAAATGGCAGGAGGTTTTAGCAAATGCAAGTCAGCAACAACAAATCAGCGCGCAAATGGCTGCCTATTATCAAAACGGGCACGCGCAAATTAACGCTCACGCAACAAATTAATATTCTGCAAAATCTAGGTGGAATGTTGAAATCGGGCTATGCACTCAACCAAGCGATGGCCATTATGGCGCATCATGACCAACAAATGCAGCCAATTTTACGTGAATTTGATTTGTCTTTACAAAATGGCACGGCTTTTCATGAAGTGGTTGCGCCATTTTTTAAACCGAATATCGTGGTGCAACTGCGTTTGGCGGAGCGACATGGGCGTTTGGATGACACGTTGATTTTGCTTGGTGAACGTTTAGCGGGTGTGCAAAAACAACTTGGCAAAGTGCAACAAGTGATGCGTTATCCGCTGTTTTTGTTGGGCATTTTAGCCGTGATGTTATTGGGCGCCAAACTCTTTTTGTTGCCGATGTTTGCCCAATGGGGCACGGGGTTGAATGCTGCTCAAGGGACGTTTGGTTATGCGCGTTATTTGTGGGGCGCAGGGGCTGTCTTGGTGGCACTAATTGGCTTTTTTGGTTGGCGATATTATCGCTGTTCGCCATTGGGACGTTTGCAAATGTTGGTGCGCTTGCCTTTGATTGGACGGGTGGTGAAGTCGGCAATCAACTTTCAAGTCGCGCAGGAATTGAGTTTGTTGTTGCGCGCGGGATTGAGTTTGCCGGCGGTGCTCAATGAATTAGCGAATTTACCAGCCAAAAGTGTGGAACGCGCTTTTGCGGTTGATGTGGCCGCCCATTTGCGGGCGGGTTTAGAGGTGGCGGATTACATTTTGGCATCCCCGTTATTATCAGATAGTTTGGCGGGTTATTTTGACCGTGGTCAAAAACACGAAGAGACCGGCGAGTATCTTAATTACTTTGCCAAAATGCAATTTGAACAACTGATGAATCAAACAGAACAGCTAATTGGTTTAGTTCAGCCAGTCGTGTTTGGCGCGATTGGACTGGCGATTATGTTGTTGTATCTAACGTTATTATTACCGATGTATCAGACAATTGGAGGTCTTTACAAATGAAAAAAGCCGTAAAAAAGAAATCTGGATTTACGCTAATTGAAATGGCAATTGTGCTCTTTATCATCAGTCTTCTGATGCTGTTAATCCTGCCGAATCTCAACACGCAACGCAAAAATGCGGTGAGCACGCATGCAACAGCCATGGTGGACACGATTCAAAATGAAATTGATTTATATGAAAATGCCTTTCCAAATGACGCCGAAGTCACATTTGATGATCTCAAATCGAACGGTTATCTGACGGCGAGCCAATTGAGTAAAGCGCAAGATTTGGGGATTACGATTGCGAACAACACAGCGACACGCTAGGAAAGCTTTTACGCTCATTGAATCGTTGATTGTCATGCTGTTAGCGAGTTTGTTATTATTGCTGGCGCCACGCGTGCATCAAGTCGATAGCACGCCAGCATTTTTGAAAAGTTACGACGCTTTATGGCAAGAAAGTCGCTTATTAGCGATGCAAACACAAACGACGGTAACATTGACTTTTAATGCAAATCAGATTCAGCAAACACAAGACGGCGCTTTACGTAAAACTGTTGATTTACCAGCAAATTGGACTGCGGCAAATCAACAAATTTACACTAACGCGACCGGGTACACCGCACCCAAAACATTGAAAATTAGCACGCCAAAAGGTGAGTTAGATCTTATTTACAGTATCGCAGGAGGTGATTATCGTGTTAATTGGCCGTAAACCGGGATTTCTGGCAGTTGAAGCGCTCGTTGCACTGAGTTTAGTAGCACTTGCTTTACGTATAGAAATCAGCCAAGTTGCGCAATTTCAAACCCAAAAACAAGCCCTACAAACTCAATTAGCCGTTGCACGCCAAAAGAAAGAGGAGGCCGAAATCGCATGGCTAGACGCAAAGGTTTCACCTTGATTGAAGCACTGCTGGCGTTGATGATAACAGCTGGTATTTTGTTGCTATTTCAAGGATTGGCCGCCTCTTTACGCACGGGTCCTGATAGTGAATGGTTGGCGGCCCAGCAAACACTTGAAAGCTTGACGCATCAAAATCCAGCTTACACACTGGTAAGTGTCGACGATAATGTCGTTATTTTGCGTAAAGACAAGGACTATCGGCTGGAATTCAACGCTGACAATAGCACATTGCGATTGCAAACAGTGGGAACAGCCGGCAATATTATTTTGATGCACGATGTCAAAAGTGTGCACTTCGTTAAAATCAGTCACGGTTTTACCATTCAATTGGCGACAGCTACACGCACATATCAACAAAACGTCATTTTGGAGGCAGCGCCATGACCCAAAAACCAGCCTACATTTTAGTGCCCGTCATTATGCTAATGGGTATGACGGCGCTATTTTATATCTTGCAAGCCCAAACATTTGCCTGGCAATTAGCCGGTCAGCAACACCTATTGATGAGTTATCAAGCTGATATTTTACAAGATCGTGCCAGCGTTTATTTTTTGTCCCATACCAATAATCAATTCAGCGACGAACTCGGTCAAGTCAGTCAAAACACAACGACCTTAATCATCACATTAAAAAACGGCACCGTTGTTAAGCGCACGTTGAAAACAAAGTAGACAAGACCGGCTAAACACCGTAAAATAAAGCTATGACACAAGAAAAAATAGCAACATTTTACGGAACATTAACAACTTTGGTCGCAGATTTTGCCAAAGAATTAGACGTTAGCCACACCGATGCGCTGATTGAAATTTTGGATAATCTGGTAGCCGGTGAAGTGCAGGTTGAAAATGGTCAACCGAATGGCGATTTATTGACGCATTTGCAAACGTTTATTGCTGAATCGCCTTTGGCTGATTTAGATCGATTTGATCGCCGCAAAGCGTTGCAATTGGCAACGTTGCAAGCCCAAAAATCAGATCAAACGCAAACCAACCATCAATTAACGCCTGATGGAATTGGCTTTTTGCTCGGGGATGTAATTTTAAAAACGAGCCAAATTGCCGCACCGACGGTGACGGATTTGACAGTGGGCACGGGAAACTTATTGCAAACGGTCGATGAAATTCTAGCACGTGGAGAACGCACGGCGAGTTTAGCTGGTTGGGATAACGATGATACGCAATTGGCTCTGGCAGCGGTGAGTGACGCGGTCATTCACGGTGCTAGCAAAGCAGTATTCACCCAAGCAGACGTGGTCAATGAGGTAATTGAACCAGCTGACATTGTCTTAGCCGACGTGCCGGTTGGTTTTTACCCGTTAACGCCCGCACCAGAATATGCGACGCGCAATCCGGAAGGGAAATCTTTGGTTCACCAGTTGCTGATTGAAAAAGCGGTTGCGACTTTGAATGAAGATGGTTGGGCGTATCTGTTAGTACCGGCGACTTTGTTGAGCGACGAATTTGCGCCTAATTTGATTAAGTGGTTAGGCAATGAAGCACGTTTGCGGGCGTTTTTGACATTGCCAGCAGCTTTTTTTAAAAACGAAAAGGCCGCAAAAGCGATTTTGGTACTGCAAAAAGGGACACAACCTGGGCGTGAAGTGCTGATTGGGCAATATCCATCCCTGAAAGATCCTGAAAACTTAAAAAAGTTTTTGCAGGAAATCGCAGAATGGGCTAAAATAGAAGAGTAAACTAAATATTTGGAAGCGTAGGAAATTATGGCAAAAACAATGGCGGTTAACGCAGGTAGTTCATCTTTGAAGTTCCAACTTTTGGAGATGCCTGCTGAAGAAGTAATCGGACAAGGTGTGATTGAACGTATCGGGATGGAAGACGCTGTGATTACAGTGAAGTTCCCCTTGGGTGTTCAAACAGTTCGTGACATCACAAACGACGACGAAAAGTTGACACAAAAAAGTGATGAACAAAAGTACGAACGCACAACAGCAATTGCAGACCACCAAGCTGCAATTAACTTGATGTTGCAAGCATTGACAGATTTGGGTATCATCGCTGACTTCAACGAAATCACAGGTGTTGGTCACCGTGTCGTTGCGGGTGGTGAATTCTTTAACAAGTCAGTTGTCGTTGACGACAACGTTTTGGCAAAGATTGACCAATTGGCTGAATATGCACCGTTGCACAACCCAGCTAACGCAATGGGAATCCGTGCGTTCCAAGAATTGTTGCCTGACGCTTTGTCAGTGGCAGTTTTTGACACATCATTCCACCAAACAATGCCAGAAGAAAACTACTTGTACAGCTTGCCATATGACTTCTACACGAAGTATGGTGCGCGTAAGTACGGTGCGCACGGAACATCACACCGTTACGTGACAGAACGTGCCGCTGCAATGTTGGGTAAGCCAGTTGACGAAGTGAACATCATTTCTGCTCACATCGGTGCCGGTGCCTCAATTACAGCAATCAAGAACGGTAAGTCATACGACACATCAATGGGCTTCACACCATTGGCTGGTTTGACAATGGCAACACGTTCAGGTGATGTTGACCCTTCATTGGTTTACTTCATCCAAGAAAAAGAAGGTTTGTCAAACGACGAAATGTTGGAAGTCTTGAACAAAAAGTCAGGTTTGTTGGGGATTTCTGGTTTGTCATCTGACATGCGTGATTTGGAAGACGTTCAAGAAACAAACCACCACGCTGATTTGGCTTTGAAGATTTTCCAAAACCGTATCATTCGTTACGTTGGGCAATACTTTGCTGAATTGGGTCGTGTTGATGCGATTGTCTTTACAGCCGGTGTTGGTGAAAACGACCCCGTAACGCGTGCAGCCGTTTTGAACTCATTTACTCAAGCTGGGGTAAAATTGGATGAAGAACGTAACAACGTCCGTGGGGACGAACGTTTCATCACAACTGACGATTCAGCAATTGCTGGTTTGTTGATTCCAACAAACGAAGAATTGATGATTGCCCGTGACGTTGAATCATTCAAAAACTAATCAATAAAAAAGGCGACTTTGGTCGGCTTTTTTTTGTGGCGTAAATTTGGTACAATATTTTTTAGTAACGACGAAAAGTTAAGGAGTCTGTTTTGGTAACACGTCAACAATTTCACAGTAATAATACTGGTGGGGGAGATCCATTCTCACCGCGCCCACGTAAACCACGGCGGATGCGCCGCGGCACGCGCAATCGCATTATTGCCTTAATCTTACTTGTTATTTTGCTTGGCGGCGGGGTGTATGGTGGGACAAAAGTCTATCAATGGATTCAAAATACATTTTTGGTTGATCACTACCAAGCGTTTAAGCCAAACGACAAATCTAAGCAAGTGATTACAATTCCGAGTGGCGCAACCACCGCGGCCATGGGGAATTTGCTGGCAGATAAAGGCATCATTGCTGACGGTAAGTATTTTTACCAATATGCCGTTGAAAAAGGCATTAATAATTTGCAGGCCGGTGATTATGAATTGTCACCGTCACAAAATATGAAAAGTATCATGGCGACAATGAAAGCCGGACCGGATGCGAATTTGAAAAAGCGTGCCTTTATCAAAAAAATGGTGCCAACGGCCCAAGCGATGAGCAAAAAATACGGCGTGTTGGCGTCAATTGACATCGCCCAAGCGATTTTGGAATCAGAATGGGGACAAAGCACGTTGGCGTCAAAGTACAATAACTACTTTGGGATCAAGGCACAAGGTGATCAAAAATCAGTGACGTTGTCAACGCAAGAATACAACGATGCCGGCCAGTGGGTCACGGAAAAAGCTGCTTTTGCGGTGTATGATGACTGGGCAACCGGTATGGAAGCACACGCGCAATTCTTAAAAGACGGTACGGATTTGAAACCAAACGTCTTTGCTGACGTGATTGCTGCCACGAATTACAAAGAAGCCGCAGCGGCTTTGGTGGCAGATGGTTATGCGACCGATCCAACCTACGAAGCCAAAATTATTGAAGTGATTGAAACTTGGGATTTGGCACAATATGACAAATAAAAAAACACCTGCATTTGCAGGTGTTTTTTTATTATGCAGTTGCGTCAACGTTTAAAATTTCAACCGTCATGCTATCGCCGTTTGGCAAGGGCACATCAACCGTGTCGCCGACTTTTTTACCAATCAAAGCCACAGCCATTGGTGATTCGTTTGAAATCTTACCGTTCAAAGGGTCAGATTCTACGGAACCAACGATGTCGTAGGTTTCAGGCGCTTCGTTAGGCAATTCCTTAAACGTCACGCTCTTTCCCAATGACACTTCGTCAGAAGCTGAATCGCTGGCTTCGATAATCACGGCGTTGCGCACCATGTTTTGTAAAGAAGCAATGCGACCTTCAACGAAGGCTTGTTCGTCTTTGGCTGATTGATATTCTGAGTTTTCAGATAAATCACCAAATGAACGGGCAATTTGAATGCGTTCAGTAATTTCTGCACGCTTAACGGTAATAAGTTCATTAATTTCTGATTCCAAAGCAGCTTTGCCGGCTTCGGTCATCGGAAATGTCTTTTCTTCAGACATAAAAATACCTTCCTGATTTGAAATAGCGAGATTAGCGTATCACGAAAATTGCAGATATGCAAGGATTAGCGCTTCTTTTTCTCACGAATTGTTAACCAAGCCAAAACCAACGCGCTTATCAAACTCAAGCCAACGCCCAACCACCAAAATGGTGGTGTGTAGCGCAAACTTAACGTGTGCGTGCCGGGTGTGGTATTAACCGCCAAGAAGCTGTTGGCAACCGTGGTTGTCTGCACTTTTTTGCCGTCTAGATAAGCTTGCCATCCCGGTGCACTTGGAACGCTGGTGGCAATCAGTGATTGGTTTTTGGTGGTGGTGATTTTACCGGTTAACGCGCGGTTATTACTGCTGGTAATTTGCCACGTGTGTTGACGCAGGGATTTGAGTGCGGCTTGGAATTTGGCTTCGTTGAGTTGATATAAAGTCACGTTCGTTAGGGACAAAGTGTCAACTTTTGGCTTGAAAGTCAATGTTTGCACGCCGGTGGTGCCACTCGCGGCTAGATTTAACACGATCGTGTGGCGGTAACTGTCGAATTGCGATAATTTTTGATTATTGAGATAAATATCGACATCTTTGACACTCACATTACCACCCAGCGTCAAATAGTAACTGTTTTTGCCATCAGCGTTAAAAGTGAGAGACATTTCCGCCGGTTGGCCTAATTGCTTTTTTGTGAGTAGCGCACCGGTGATTGTTGTTGGTTGATTTAAGTTTTTGACGGTGATGCCGGTGAAATTTTGAGGCGTGAAGTAAGCCGTTTTCGTGCCGGTCAAGCCGTCCAGCCAGTTATTTTGATTAGTCAGCGGCTGATTTTCAGCGAACTTTGTGACACGCGCGGCTGAATTTGCGGCATAACCCAGCGCCAGCGCGTTTGGATTTTGCCAAATGTAAGTACGAGCGGTCGTTGATTTGACGACGTAATCTGACAAATCAGCGCGATAACTCACCAAATGCGTATTCGGTTCGCCAGCCGCGCCATCGCCTTTGCCATTGGGTGTCCAGACGTATTTCATGTCTAATAGCGCGTCGGTGAGCTTGGTGCCATTGGTGTAAGCCACGTAATTATCGCCGTCGGGTTGACCTAAATTAGCAAATAACGTGGTCGTGGCTTTGGGCAAAGCAGAACTGAAATGCGCGCCACCGTGGCTATCAATCATCATCGCATCGCCGCGTGTACGTTGAAATGTTTGCGCGGTACGATACCAACTGGTGTCGGTTTGCGTGCTGGTTTGACTACTTTGCAAAGCACGCACGGTGCGTTGAAATTCTGAATTGGTCAGATAAGAAAAGCCATTCAAAGTCAAAACAACACTGGCAAACATTTCGGCAGAAACAAGGAGCAACAACAGCCCGCGATAACTTCGATCGCGCGGTGCAAAAGCTGCCGCCATCACAATCAAAATCGAAAAGCCACTAAAAATGAGCAGCTGTTGCCAACTAATATAATCCGTCGCTTTCAAACGCCACACGCTCCAAGCCACGGTACCGCCAAATAACAGCAGCAAGAAGGCCCAAGAGAAACGCCGTGGGACAAAATCACTGCGCCAAGCTAACGCGCCCAACCACAATACCCAAAAGCTCAAAAGAAAACTAAAACGATACGGATACCAGACGGGATATTGCAAGCCGTGCCACAACAACGTAAGCGGCGCCCAAGTCGTTGCTAAAATTAAAATACCTAGCAAAGCCACTGCGCCAATTTTAACCCGTCGTGGTAAGTGACGGGCCGCAAAGAACGCCATTAAAGCGACAAAAGCAAACGCACTGACAAACCAATTGGCAACACCGGCTTGCATTTGGGAAAAGTTGAAGCTGCCGGGGATGAGTTTCATTAATAAATCTAAAGGATTATTATCAAATCCCCACGTTAACGTACTTTGATATTGGGCTTTGCCGAGTTTGAGTTGATACAATGTCGGCGCTAACAACCAAAACGTTAAGCCCCCGCCTAACAAACTGGTATAGCCACTGCGCCAAAATGCACGCAATCTGTGGCCAGCTAAATCAGGCCATAACAAGCGCCAACCGACATACAACACCAAAAACAGCGCAATCATGTACCCCATGTAATAATTTGTGATGATTGCAGCGGCTAACAGCAGTGGATAAGGCCAAACGCGTCCGCCGCGTAACAATTTTTCCAGCGCGAGCACAACTAAAGGCAATAAAATGACACTATCTAGCCATAATAAATTCAAATCATTGGCCACAAACCAACCCATCAAGGCGTACTGCACCCCAAAGATAGGCAATGCCCAGCCGCGTTGCCAATTTAATTTGTGCAAGGCGTAGGCAAATGTCCAGCCCGCCGCACCGATTTTAGCAACCGTGACAAACAAAACAGCGCTTGGTAACCAAGTCAACGGCACGAAGACAAAAATCAAATTGAACGGACTCATCAAATAATAAGCCCATTCGCTAATCATATCGCCGCCTAGTGCATTGGCAAAAGAGTAGAAAAAGCCGCTAGGTTGTCCTTGCAAAGTGTGTTTAAACCACGCAAATTGATCAACATATTGCTGGCCCAAATCCACCGTCAAAATCGAACTATCGCCAAAAGGCGCCATGCCGCGGTAAATAAAATAGCCTAACAGCAAGCCGGCGGGCAATAAAAAGCTGATGGAAAGCGGGGTGAACCAACGTTTTAGTCGTCTAGTCAACATGAAATACCTCATTTAATCTATAAACTGCTACTTATATGATAAACTAGATGGAGAGAAAATTTGAGTAGTAAGTTGAAAACATGCAAAAAAATCCTTATTTAAAAGATAAAAATGACAAAGTTGATGCGCGTGAAAATTTGCCAACGCGCTTAAATCTATTGCTGGGCATCGCTTTGGTGTTAATGATGGCGCTGGTGATTCAGTTGGCGATTTTAACGATTGCCAAAGGTGCTGATTTTCAAGCGGAAGTGAATTATAGCGATGAACGCACGGAAAAAGGCAATATGCCGCGTGGTTTGATTTACGATGCGAACAACCAAGTTTTGGTCGGTAACCAAGCGCATCAAGCGATTACCTACACGCGTGGTTACAACACGACCAGTTCTGAAATCTACGCAACGGCGAATAAATTAAGCAAGTATTTGACGGTGGATACGAGCCGCTTGACGGCGCGTTCTTATGTGGATTATTATTTGGCAAATGACGCAAATAATACGAAAATCTACAATATCATCATCAAAGACAAGCCCAAAGACGTCAATTGGACGGCCGATGACACGAATGCAAAAGAAGTCGCCTACGTCCAAAAACAAATTGACGCTGGTAAAATCACGTTTAGTGCCGCCGACAAAAATGCGATCATGATTTTCCAACGCATGACCGGTGCTTCGCAGTTATCAACCACTTTTATCAAAGAAGATGGTGTGACGGATAAAGAACTCGCGACGATTGGCGAACGATTTGCCACTTTGCCGGGGGTTAAAATTGGCACGAGTTGGACGCGCCAATATCCACAAGGCGACAGCTTCAAACAATTAGTCGGATCAGTTACCACTGAAGCGGCTGGTTTGCCAGAAGATAGTGTCAATTCTTTGCTTGCGCAAGGTTATTCGCGTAATGAGTCGGTTGGTGTATCGAGTTTGGAAAAGAATTATGAATCCGTTTTGCGCGGATCAGCTTCGCAAAGCGTGGTGAACGTAAATTCTGAAAGCAACACCACCAGCCAAGCAACTCAGACGTATGCAGGTCAGGCCGGTGACAACTTGAATTTGACGATTAATGCCAAATATCAAGAAGCCGTGGAAAAGATTTTGCATGACAATCTGCCGGGCGGAAACGTTGAAGGCGCTTATGCGACTGTCATCAATCCTTATACGGGTGGTATTTACGCGATGGCAGGTTATGATCGCGACCATGCCACTGGTGAAGTCACCGATGATCCTTTGGGTAACGTGAACCATGCGATTATTATGGGATCGGCTGTGAAGCCGGCGATTTTGGCCAAAGCTTTCCAGACCAAAACGATTACACCTTCCAATACAACTTTGCTCGATCAAACGATTGCGTTGCAAGGGTCACAAGATATTAAATCTTACTGGAACCAATCGGGAACGCCAACGCCAATTACGGCGCAAACGGCTTTGGAAGTGTCATCTAACACGTATTTTGTGCAACTCGCGATGAAGATGGGCGGCCAAAATTATAAAGCAGGTGACACGTTGCATACACGCTCGGACACATTTTCTTTGTTGCGTAACGGCCTAGCACAGTTTGGTCTAGGTTACAAAACAGGCATTGATGTGGGCGGCGAATCAGCGGGATTCAAAGGCCCAACGACTGGTGAAAACCAAGGGAAACAATTGTTTGAAGCCTTTGGTAACTATGATTCTTACACGGTTTTGCAAATGGCACGCTATGTGAGTGCAATCGCCAACGGCGGTTATGTCATTCAACCGCATTTGGTGAATACCATTACGCGTTCTTCAAGTGATGGCAAAACCCAAGCGACTGTTTGGAAGGCAACGCCCAACATTCAAAGCCAAGTTAGCTTGACCAAAGATCAATGGAGCGTCATGAAAGAAGGAATGTGGCAAGTGGCCAACGGTTCCAATGCTTGGAACACCGGTGGTTCAAACTTGCACAACCTTGTACCGCACGTTGCCGCTAAGACAGGAACGGCGGAAACAACGACCAATGGACAAGACACGTATACCGAATCCATTGTGCTCTACGTACCGGGTCAACCCGTGGCGATGGCGATGGCGATTCCAGGCATGGATAATTTCTTGGACGGCACCAACACAAAAATCGCTGCTGCGATTGTGAATGCTTATTGGAAATATGTGCAACATAAACCAGCGCAATAACGTTTAAAACGCCCCTTTTGGGGCGTTTTTTGGTATAATCGCTGTATGGTAAAACGCTATTCCACAATTCAACGCTTGCTTTGGGGTATCGCAGTGGGCGAAGGGCTGAGTTATTTGCCGAGCCGGCCACAAAAACAGTTAGTGGTTGCCCGAGATTTTGCGCAGTTTGATGGTGAAGTGCAATGGGGCATGCTGACGAGTTTGAGTTTGGCAACGACTGCCAGTTTAGCGCGTGGTTATCAACTGCCAAATATCATGGAACATTTCCAAAATTGGCAGAAAAAAAGCCATTACGCGCCCACCAAAACGATTCAAACAATCGATCCGATTACGAAACAAGCTTTGCGTAATTACGTCGAATATCGCGACACGCTCTCGTCAGGTTTAGTTGACGCCAAATTCACGAATGATGCCGTTTTAGGGCGGATGTTGCCGGTGGCCGTGTATTTAGCGGCGGAATACGGCGTGCAGTTTATCAACGATGAAGGCGCGATGCTTGCGATGCATCGGATTGCGGGCTTGACGCACAACCAAACATCATCTTTGGTGGCGGTGGGGATGTTGAATTTGATTGTGGCGCAGATTTTGGCTGGACGCGATTTGACTGATGCGATTGAAAATGGTTTGGCGTTGGGTTTTGAATATTACTCACGCCATGCGGCATTTGTTGGTGAATTGGCTGCTTATCAGCGGTTGAACATGCCGGATTTTCGGCACGTACCAGCGGAAAGTTTGACATTTGATGGCAGTGCACCGGCGACTGTTGAAGCGGTGGTGTGGAGTTTGTTGAATAGCACCGACTTGCATAGCGCGCTACAGGCGAGTTTGTCGCGCGGACATGTGTCAGCGACGGTGCCGACTTTGGTGAGTGGTTTAGCGGCTTTGGCTTATGATGACGCGACGGATTTATTAGCGTACACGCAGTTTTTGGTCGCAAAACGGAATTTGGATATTGTTGGCAAAGCTGCTGAACGTTCAGGCCGCTTTGATGTGGAAAGTAAAGGAATTTAACATGTTAACAGGTACAGTAAAAGTGTGGGAAAACGGCCAAGGATTTGGCTATATTGAACAAGACAATGGTGGCGATGATGTGTTTGTGCATTTCAATGGAATTGAAACGATGGGCTTTCGGTCTTTGACACCGGGACAACGCGTGGAATATGTGACGGTTCAAGGCTACCGCGGACCACAAGCGGCACGGGTACGGGTGCTTTCGGAGGATTAAATGGCGGATAAAGAGACGTTATTACAATCAAAAACAATCTATCAAGGGCCAATCTTTGAGGTGGAAATCCAAGATATTGCCTTAGCTAACGGCGTTGAAACCAAACGCGACGTGGTGCGTCATGTACCAGCAATTAGTGTGTTAGCGTTTGTGGATGACGACCATGTGATTTTGGAAAAACAATGGCGCGCAGCGGTGAGTGATTTTGTGATTGAAATTCCGGCTGGCAAGTTGGACGAACGTGACTTTGATCAACCAGAGCATGCCGTACAACGAGAATTGAATGAAGAATTACGCTTGCAAGCGGCTTCCATTGAGCAGGTGATGGGTTATTACGAAGCGATTGGTTTCACCGATGCGTACATGTATTTGTATGTGGCGCGGGATTTGACACCGGTGGCCGAAGAATTACCGCAGGATTTAGGCGAAAGCATTGATTTGCTGACAGTGTCATTTGATGAGATGAGTGCGATGTTTGCAGATGGGCGACTCAACGATCAAAAGACGGTCACCGCGTTCTTGTATTGGGCCAAATTACGACTGGAGGCGGCAAAATGAGTGAAGACATGAGCCGGCGTTCCCGTCGGAATTTAACGCCAAAAGATCAAAAGCAACGTGAAAAAGAACGCATCCGCGTGGAAAAAGCGTACGCCAAAGCACATCCCACGGAAATTACCGTGATTCAACCAGAAAAGCGGGCCGAAATTCGGCTGACACGCAACGGTCGCTATGAGCTAGGTAGTGACGGCAAATTAACGCCAGAAGGCAAGTCACAGCGTTTGGCGCACCGTTATAATGTGGGGATTGTCCTGTCAATTTTGGGCATTATCGCCGTCTACACGTATTTTTTTGTCACCAAATAATTAAAGGAATAAACAGAGATGAAAATTGGAATTATCACGCCAATGGCGGAAGAAAAAGGCGCATTGGTCGCTGCATTGGAAAATGTGCAACATGAAATCCACGGTGGCAGCGATGTCACGATTGGTTCATATAACGGGCATCAAGTGATGTTGACGGAATCAGGGATTGGTAAAGTGGCAGCCGGTATGGCGACGGCTTTGTTGATTGATCGTTTCCAACCTGATTTGGTGGTGAACACGGGTTCTGCTGGGGCGTTGGCACCTGATTTGGAAATTGGGGACACGGTGATTGGGACGCGTGTGGCGTATCATGACGTGGACACGACGGTATTTGGTTATGCCAAGGGGCAATTGCCGGGCCAACCCTTGTACTTTGAATCTGATCCTGAAATCGTCAAAGACTTTGAAAAGTTGGCAGCGGTCAAAGAAGGTTTAATTGTGGCCGGTGACCAATTCGTCCAAGATAAGCAACGCGTTCAAATTTTGGCAGATTTCCCGGACGCCTTGGCGGTTGAAATGGAAAGTCCAGCCGTCGCCCAAGTTGCCACACAATTGGGCGTGCCATTCGTGGTCTTCCGTGCCATTTCTGACAAAGCCAACGAAGAATCAGGCGTGGTATTTGATGAATTCGTCGTGGAAGCTGGGAAGCAATCAGCGAAATTGTTGTTGGCGTATCTTGATTTGAAAGCCTGATGAGGGCTTTTTTTGTGTAGTTCGATAAAATTTATCAAGTGACAAAATATTTTTCAATGTTCCATTATTTAGGTGATGTTTTTAATATTTTAAGGCGAACGTATATTTAACGGTATATGACGAAATTTATGCGTTGAATTTTCGAACACAGTGTACCAAAAACGTTGATGCTAAGAGGTTTTTCGCACTAAAAAGTAGTTGCATATACTATTTAGTTCATGCTAAAATTTGCGTATCATCGAGAAATAAATTTAGTCTACGGAGGATTATTTGATGAAGAAATTATTGGTTATGTCAGCCACTGCTGCTGTTTTGTTTGCGGCTAGTGCACCAGCAGCGTTTGCGGCTGATGGTAATGTTACAGTGAATCAAGGAACAGATGGGGCAGTTACGTTAACATCAGCACCAAATTTGGAAGTTACACCTGGCACTTTCGGATTTACTGGTACTACATTGACTTTGACAGGAACACCAACAGTTGCAGTAGATGGTGATTTTGTTTTGTCAAATCCCGGCTCAGCAAAGACAGTAACAATTTCTGCTACACCAAGTGAAGATTTGGCAACTGCAGGTGTTACATTGTCTTTCGGCACAATTAATGCTAGCTTGGGAGCATTTGACCCTGAAGCTACAGCGACGTTGACAGCACCGACTGCCACTGTCTCAACGGATGCAGCTAAAACAGGTGTTGACGGAACAGTCGTGTATGACGTTGTTACTGATACAGTTGAATAAGTCTAAAAAGCAGTGTAAACTGCTTTTTTGTGTACATATAGCATAATTAGATTGGATAAATTTCTTTATGAAAAAAATAATTTGGTTCTTAGCTGTTGTTTTAATTTCCTTTGGTTTTCATAGCGGAGTGATTCACGCTGAAGATAACACGGGTGCGGCATTTAATGTTTCATTAGTTGGAAATGAAAATCAGTATGATACAACTGCATCATACTTTGATTTGAGATTGGCGCCTTTACAACGAACGGATTTGGTTATTAAAATTAATAACTTAGCGAATGTTCCAGCGACGTTCGATGTTGCTTTTAGTAATGTGACGACAAATTCAAATATGATTTACACATATAATGGTAGTGATAAAGGTAAATCAGTTGTCCCCACGAAATGGCAATTTCAAAAGTTGGCAAAAATACCGAACGCGCCGATAGCAGTTGCTGCTAACTCGTCAGAAGTAGTGACCATACCATTGATGATGCCAGCGGATCCTTTGATTGGAAAACTATTCGGTGGCATCACGGTGACACGTCACATTCGTGATGATGAACGTCAAAAAAATGGTATTACAAACCAATTTTCGTATACTAATCCAGTTGTCATTAGTGAGAGTGATGAAGTCGTTCAACCAAATATTGTTTTTGGTAATCCATCGGTAACTGAAAAAAATGGTTTAATTAATTTGGCTGTTCCAATCGAACACACGACTCCAACGATTCTTTCTAAGATAACAACGAAAACTATCATTAAAAATGCAGATGGGAAAACTGTTCTTAATAAAACGGTAACGGATCATCACATTGCGCCGCAAAGTGCATTTGATTTTGAAATACCGCTTGATAATAACTTATTTAAAACTGGTAAATATCAAATTGAATTTATTTTAAAAGATGAAAAAGGTCATCTGTGGCGTTTGGATAAATCTTTTAAGGTAACACAAAGTGTTGTTAAAGAAGCTGAGAAATCACCAATTGAAAAAAATCGAACGGTGACAATTAATCCGTGGTACATTATTTTTGGCTTAGTTCTGTTTATAATTCTGCTATTAATCTTATTCGTAATTTTATGGCGACGTAAACGAAAGTAGTGCTTACGGAAAGGGGCGAATTCAATGATAAAACGAATAAGTGTTATTTTGTTAATTGCAGGATTGTTGATTGTTGCACCTAGTAAAATTACTGCAGATTTACTTGGCTATACAATGTCCACTCCACCTAATTTTATCTTTTCTGGAAAATATTATTTTGATGATAATCATCAATTACAAATTAAATATGGTAATGGTGTCACGGATCAAGATTCAATTACAGTTTCGGCACCAACATTAGATTTAGATGCGGTGGTCAGTTCTGATATTTATGTTACAGCCCAAGCTGCAGCATTTCCTGATGGTGTTAGTGTGGATTTATTATGGAGTGACGGTAGTCAAAATCAAATTACAAATCAGACTACAAAAATCATGACTATTCCTGCTGGCTTACTAGGATTGGGTGCACAAACAACCTCAACAATTAGTACAGCAACTTTAATTTATCCGAATGTAGCAACGATTGAAAATATGACAAATCAGTCATATGTGGTGAATTACGATTTAACAATTACAGAACCGAATCCAGATTAAAAAAGATTTTCCACCATGGAAAATCTTTTTTATTTTTATCGCGTATCGTTTGACACCCTGATAGAACCTGCTAAACTAAGTTTATACTTTCAAAAAGTAAGGAGAAAAATCATGTTAATTGACATGTTAGGATTGTTGGTTGGTGGCTTTTTGTTGGCGAACCAAAATCCAATTAATGCGCGGTTGGGCGCGGTGTTTCAGTCACCATTTCGGTCGAGTTTAATTTCGTTTTCGGTGGGATTGATTTTTTTGCTCATTGTGTTTGTGGTGACGGGTCAGCACATAACACTAGCGGCTAATCAACCGTGGTGGATTTGGATTCCCGGTGTATTTGCGGTGATTTATTTGACCTCTAACATCTTGTTATTTCCTAAGATTGGTGCCATTCAAGCGGTAGTTTTCCCGATCGTTGGGCAAGTGTTGATGGGATTGCTGATTGATACATTTGGTTGGTTTGAGGCCAAGCAAGTGCCACTAACCTTCATCAAAATTTTGGGAGCAGTGGTGTTGTTGATCGGTGTGTTCATTGCGGTCGTTTGGGCAAATCGACAAGTTTTGGCACGTGAAGAAGCACTTGATGAAGCGCGCGAAAGTCAAAGCGAATTGAACTTATGGCGCGTCTGGGGCGTAATTGCAGGGGCGGTTTCGTCAACGCAACAAGCCATTTCTGGGCGGCTATCCGTTGCCCTAGGCACACCAATTGGTGCGGCGATTGTGTCGTTTGCGGTGGGTGTGGTGATTATTTTGCTGGTGGTGTTGATTCGCGATAAGCGGTTGACACCAACCACATCAATCAAAGGACAACCAAAATGGCTTTACATTGGTGGTGTTTTGGGCAGCTTGTTCGTGGTCGCGATGGCCATTGGCGTACCGGCGTTAGGCGCTGGATTTGCCGTGATGATTGGTTTAATTGGAACTTTGATTGGTTCGATGGCCGTTGCGCATTTTGGTTGGTGGCAATCACCGCGCAGTGCCGTTTCATTTTTGAAAATTATTGGGATTGTCATCATGGCAATCGGTGTCGCATTAATTAAATTAGGCTAAAAGGAGCTCATAACATGACAACAGATATTCGTGGTATTCACCATTTGACAACGATTACTTCTGATGCCCCAAAAATCTGGGATTTCTTCTCTAACAAATTGGGGATGCACTTGATTAAAAAATCCGTCAACCAAGACGACGTGCGCACGTATCATTTGTACTTCACCGATGATCAAGGTGAAGCGGGAACTGTGTTGACGTTCTTTGATTTTCCGGGGATTCAAAAGGCACAGTTTGGAACGGATGAAATTTCGCGGACGAGTTTCCGGATTCCTAGTGATGCGTCATTTGATTACTGGAAAGCCCGTTTTACTGAATTAGACATTCGTTTTGATGAAGAAGTTTATGAAGTTTTCGGGGCGAAATATTTGAACTTTTATGACTTTGACGACCAACGTTACGCCTTGGTTTCAGATGAAAACAACCCCCGTCAAAATGACACAACTTACGCGCACACACCTTGGAAATTCGCTGACGTGGACCCACAACACGCCATTGTTGGCTTAGGTCCGATGTTTATTACAGTTAGTGACGCTTGGCAAATGGAAATGATGTTGACGAGCATCATGGGTGCCGAAAAGATTGCCGAAGACGGCGATCAAGCGTTGTTTGAATTTGACAAAGGTGGTTATGGCGCGCAAGTGGTGACGACTTTGTCACGCTTGTTGCCACGGGCGGTGCAAGGATTTGGTGGCGTGCACCACTTAGCCTTTACGGTGGATGACCGCGCGGCTTTGGACTTCTGGATTAGTCGTTTGCAACAATTAGGTTTGCCAAATTCTGGTTATGTGGATCGTTTCTACTTTGAATCTGAATACTTCCGTCCTGCGCCAAACATTTTGTTTGAATTGGCGACTAATGGCCCTGGTTTCTTGGTTGATGAAACTTATGAAGAAGCCGGTGTGCATTTGGAATTACCACCATTTTTGGAAGCGCAACGTGAGATGATCGAAGCGAATTTGGTGCCATTCAACTCACCAAAGGACAACAAGAAAGCACAAAAATAAGGAGCCGCGAATGACACACGAACATGAACACCAAACGCTAGAAGCGCGTTTGACGCAAATGGTACACGTCACGGACGGCGAAGTTAAGTACGCTTACGTGCCGGGTGAAAAAGACGCGCCGGTTTTGGTTTTGCTCCATGGGACGGGCGGTGATGAATTGGATTTGTTGAATGTTGCGCATTTTTTCAGTGCGGACAATCCGATTTTGTCGATTCGTGGACGGGTTTTGGAGAACGGGTATGCCCGTTTCTTTGCTCGCCATGGCGAAGGGAATTTTGATTTGAATAGTTTGCACACGGAAGAAGCTTGGCTGGTGCAAACGGTTCGGGATTTGGCGAAAAAGCACGGCTTAAGCACGCGCAAAATGGTGTCGATTGGGCATTCCAACGGTGCCAATGTTGCCGCTCACGCGCTTTTGCACGAAGTAACAACGCCATGGCGCGCCGTGGTTGCGCTACATGCGATGCAATTGGAGCACGTTGCAGGTGATTTTGCTAAAGACAGCCAAGTCTTTATCACGTGGGGCAAACACGATCCAATCGTGTCCAAGACGAGCGTCGATGCTTTGGTGGCGGATTTAGACGCTAGTGGGGCAAACACGTCCGTGTTCCGTCAAGCCAGCTCGCACGGCGTGACAAACGAAGAATTGTACGCGGCGCAAGTTTGGTTGCATGCCAATGAATTGTTGTAGAAAACGTGGTCAATGTGACCGCGTTTTTTTGTTATAATAGGGTATTGATAATTTGTGAGGAACAGAAAATGGCTTTTGAAACGACTGTGACGGTGGCCGGCGATGCGACGTATCGCTTGCACCCTAATTTGAAAAAATACACGTTAGGCGACACAGGATTTGTCCAAAATCCGGCTGGGGCGTACATTTTACACCGCGCGTTGGAACCGGAAAAGGCGTTGGCGAATTCGATTCAACTCAAAATCAGCGTGAATAAAACGCTAGACGGCTTCAAATTAAGCACGGTTTCAGCAGGCGACGTGGCCCGCGTGGATATTTTTAAGCGTGGCGATCAAGCGATTATTGACATGTATCGCTACTTTTTGGCAGATTTAATTGAACGTGAGGTTTTGCAAATCGTATGACAGAACTGTATTTCGTCCGTCACGGGCAAACGGAATGGAATAAGGAAATGCGCTTTCAAGGGGGGCGCGGGAATTCAGAGTTATTGCCACAAAGCTTTGACGACATGGCCAAATTAGCCGAGCATCTCGCCGACACGACTTTTGACAAAGTCTACTCCTCAACGCTCAAACGCGCCGCACAAACGGCTGAGCACACGATGACGTTGTGGGCAGCGGCTCGTGGTGAAGCCACACCAACGATTCACCAAAGTGATGCGTTGATCGAAGTGGGTCTGGGCGAGTGGGAAGGTATGTTAAAAGCCGACATTCAAGCGCGCTATCCCAAAGATTATCACACGTACCAACATGATTTGGCGAACTTTTCTGGTGCTGGATTTGGTGGTGAAGGGCATGATCGCTCGGTCGAACGCTTCCGCGCCTTTTTACACAAAGCGATTGCTGAGGCTGGCGAACATGAACGCTTGATTTTCTTTTCGCACGGCATGATGTTGCTGTTTGGGATTAGTGATTTGTTGGGCATTCCTAAGGCCAATATCCGCGATCGTGGTGGTTTGAGCAACACGTCAACGACGATTTTGCGGACGTTGGATGGCGGGCAAACGTTTGAACTGGTCGACTGGAACCGCGATGATTATTTGCAAGTGGACGCCAATGATGCGTCACGGAAAATTATTTAACGCACACAAACAAGCATGGTAACGACACAAGCAACAACTGAAAACTATGTTTTAGGCACGCTACGCAGCGTGCTTTTTGAGAGCGCAGACAGTTATTTCAAAATTCTTTTGATCGAACCGCAAGATGTGTCGTTTGACTGGGAGGCGCCCGAAATTGTTGTGACGGGGACGTTTGCGGACGTGACTTTGGGCGCAACTTATGCTTTTTATGGGCAATTGACGCGTCATCCAAAATACGGCGAGCAACTCAAAGCGACGCGTTACGAGAACGAATTGCCGGCGGATGAAGGCGGTTTGGTCCAGTATTTTGCGAGTGATCAATTTCCGGGAATTGGGAAGAAAACGGCGGAAAAAATCGTTGAAGCGTTGGGTTTGGACGCGGTCGAATTGATTTTGGCAGATGCGGATGTGTTGGTGCAAGTTGGTTTGAAAGCCACGACGGCCAGCAAAATCCAAGCGACTTTGCAACGCAATTTAGGGTTAGAGCGCTTGTTTCAAATTACGCATCAGCTTGGCATTTCAGCGGAAACGGCCGGGCGTTTGTATGAGACATTTGGCGCTGATGCCCAGACGATTTTGGAAAAAACGCCTTATCGTTTGGTGTTTGATTTTGATGGGGTGACGTTTAAAAAAGCCGATGAAATCGGGCGTTCCTTGGGCATTTCAGCGACCGATTCGGCGCGCGTGCAGGCCGGTGTTTATGCGACCGCGATGAATTTGACGTTTGCGGGCGGGCATACGTTTGTTTTGTCAGCTCAGTTGGTTGAAGCGATTAGTCGGGTTTTGCAGATTCGTGAGCCGTCGGTTCTGCAAGACGCGATTGCGGATTTGGTGGCGCGCGAATTATTTGTTTTGGATGGCGAGCGGCTTTATCCGCGGAATTTGTACGATGCGGAAGTGAGTGTCGGCGCTGATTTACAGCGTTTGTTAAAATCTAAGAAACGTGCGTTTGCCGGGGAATATGTCGCGCAAGTTTTGGCAAAATCACGGTTGACGTTAGATGACACGCAGATTGACGCCGTGAATCAAGCACTTGCAAGCGGTGTTTTTGTGTTGACGGGTGGACCCGGCACTGGAAAAACGACCATCATCAAAACAATGGTCAACGCGTGGCAAAAACAACTAGACGCAGAGATTGGTCACGGCGATCAAACGAAAGCGGAACTCCGGCAACGCCGGGTGTTGTTGGCCTCGCCAACGGGTCGCGCTGCCAAACGGATGACGGAAGTGACCGGCTTTTCAGCGACGACGATTCATCGTTTGTTGGGCATTGTGGATTTGCAAGTGCCGGAATTTGACGCGGAAACGCCTTTGGAAGGCGGTTTGTTGATTGTCGATGAAGCTTCGATGTTAGACATCGAATTGACGGCCAAGTTGCTTGCGGCCGTACCAGATGCGATGCGCGTAATCTTTGTCGGCGACGCGCAACAGTTGCCGTCCGTTGGACCCGGCAATGTGTTGGCGGATTTGCTGGCGAGTGAGGTGCCGCAAGCCAAGTTGGATCGGGTTTATCGGCAAGACGAAAGCAGCACGATCAGTGTCTTGGCGCAGCATTTGCAAGCGGGGCAATTGCCAGCTGATTTCACAGCCAAACAGCCAGATCGCAATACATTTTTGGTTAGTGTGGACGCCATTCCAGCGACAATTGAAAAAATCGTCAAAGCCGCGACCAAGCGCGATTACACAGCGGCTGACGTGCAAATTTTAACGCCAATGTACCGCACGGCCGCCGGGGTTGAAACGCTAAATCCACTGCTACAAGATATTTTCAATCCAGCCAAAAAGAACGCAAAAACCTTGAGCTACGGGCAAACAACGTATCGCGTCGGGGATAAAGTTTTGCAGCTGGAAAATGACAGTGAAAAAGATATTTACAACGGCGACATGGGCGTCATTACCGCGATTCAAGCCAAAACAGATCCGCTCAACACCGATAATGAGGATCGTTTGGTTGTCGATTTTGACAGCAATCATGTGAATTTCCCCAAAAAAGATTTGCATCAACTCACGTTGGCTTATGCCACGACGGTTCACAAAGCCCAAGGCAGCGAATTCCCGGTGGTGATTGTCGTGTTGACCAACCAAATGGCGCCGATGCTCAATCGGAATTTATTATATACCGCGATTACGCGGGCCAAAAAATCGTTGATTTTGGTCGGCGATTATCGCGCCTTTGAACGCGCTGCCCAACAAGCCGTACCGCCGCGCCAAACAGCGCTTGTGCAACGGCTAACTGGTGCGGTGACCGCCAAAATAACGACTACAAAAAAAGCGCCACCCAAGTCCTTAAAACCAGAATTGACGGCGCTAATCGATTTAGACGCGATTGATCCGTTAATCGGTATGGGCACTCAGACGCCATATGATTTCATGTAAAAAACGATCCAATGTCCTTGGATCGTTTTTTTGTTATTCAAAATAATCAGCTTTCCATAACCAAACGAACAAACCGATCAGCAACACGACAACCATGCCAATGGTGCCAAGCCATGCCCAATCGCCATGTGCGAGCGGCAGCGACACGTTTTCGCCATAAAAACCAGAAATAATGGTTGGCACGGCAAAAACCAAACCAGCAATGGTGAGTTCCTTCATGGTTTTGTTCAAACGCACATCCCAGTAATTTTGGTAGGTTTTAGAAATATCGTCCACGGTGGAGAGCGTTTGATCGAGATTGGCTTTAATGTGTTCACCAAATTCATTGACCTCATCAAAGTCAGCGCGGTTGCGCAACATATGCAGATTGCTACGCATCGAGTGGTGGAGTTGCACCAGCCCGGCGCGCACACTAATTAAGCGTGTCAATTCTTTTGAAATGTTCTCGCTGCGCGTCAATGCAGCTTCGGCGTGACGCGTCATGCGACTCAATTGGTGCGCAGCGTCATGCATTTGGTCAAAATATGTTTGCAAAAGAGGGGCTAAAAAGGCGTCCAAATGCGCAAAATCATAAGCGGGAAAATTGTCAGCGATAACTTCTAACACGTTTGATTTCGTGTTTTCATTTTGCACGAGCGTAATTAGGGCATCGGGCAGCGCGATAAAGGTAATCGGCATCGACAATAGCAGGGTGTTGTTGGTTTTTTTATGTTTTAGATTGATAAAAGCATCAATCACCACTAACGTTTGTTGATGAACGGTGCGATACGTCACTTCCGGATACGGCGCCCCGATAAAATCGTCAAAGTCGTCGGTCAAGTGGAATTTTTGTTGAACTTGCTTGATTTCGTCTGGCGAAAGATTTTCACCATGCCACCAAGTGGCGTTTTGGTTGGTCGCGCGTTTTTCTAACATGAACAATTCCTCCTGTGACCAGTATAGAAAAAAAGCGCCGGTCGGCGCAAGTTAAACGATTGGTGATTTAAAAGACATGGTTCTTAACAGGCAAATTTTATTTCAATTGCGTGATTAAATCCGGATCAGGCGTGACATAAACCGTTTGCTGACCTTCAAAAATCACAAAACCGGGCTTTGAGCCGTTTGGTTTGCGTAATTTACCAGCGGGTAAATAATCGACGGGTACGTTGGCGGATTGGCGTGCTTTTGAGTAGTATGCTGCGAGTTTTGCCGCGAAAATCAGCGTCTCGTCACTTGGATTCGCATCGTGAATAATCACGTGTGAACCCGGCATTTTTTGGACGTGTAGCCAAATGTCGCGCCGATCAGCGACTTTCAAAGACAGACGATCGTTTTGCAAATTATTTTTACCCACTTCAATCAAAGTGCCGTCGGGCGCCGTAAATTGATCAGGTTGGGAAATTTTTGGCTTTTGCTTGCGCTTTTGATTGGCTTTGAGGTAACCCTCGGCGGTTAATTCTTCGCGGATGTCGGCGACATCTTTTGGCGAAGCGACATCCAATTGGGCGAGAATCGTTTCAAAATAGGTGATTTCCGCGGTGGTGAGGGCGATTTGTTCGTGAACATAATCGATCGCGTTGCGGAGTTTGCGGTAACGTTGATAATATTTTTCCGCGTTCTTAATGCCGTTGTAGCGGGCATCCAGCGGGATTTTAAGCGGTTTGTTATCGTCGTAATAATTATCCAGCGTGACGCTCGTTTGGCCGTTTTGCGCGGTCAAATGCGGATAGGTGTTGAGCAAATCAGCCATGATTTTGAATTGCTCGGCGTTTTCCGCGTCGGCCAAAGTTTTGTCGAGCTTGCCGAGCTTATTTTCGTTCTTTTTGAGTTCGTTTTTGACGACGCGCACCAGTGTGCCGGCTTGTTGATTGACGCGATCACGTTCGGCCTGGCCGACATAATAGGCGTCCAATAATTCGCCCAAAGTCGCATAGTTTTGCACAACTTGCCAGTCACCACCAAAATTAAACGGCGCAAAAATGTATTTGTCAGCCGCATTTTTCAACAAAACTGGGGAAAGCTTGTCAAAACCAGCCAACCAATCTTGCGCGTTGCGCATCGCATCGCCAGTTTTCAACGCGTTGGCCAAACTGATGGCACTTTCACGACTGAACCCTTGAAAAGTTTGTTGAATAAGGCGCGGCAATTCGTCCGCTGATGAATCCAAAACCAGTGTGCCCAAGCCTTGCAACGTGTCAAATGGATTTTTCAAATCCTGTTGCGGTGGCAAAATATAAGTCGCACCAGGCATCAAAGACCGCACGCGGTTTTGGTCGGCGGGCACGTGTTTGATCAATTCCAAAATCCGCTGATCGCGTTCGCGCACCAGAAATAGGTTAGAGTGGCGACCCATCATTTCCAAAGTCAAACGAATTTCTTGCAAGTCGCCCAATTCGTCGCGTGCATTGACGTAGAAATTCAAAATCCGATCGTTGGCGAGTTGTTCAACGCGCTGCAATTTCGCGCCTTCCAAATATCGCCGCAACAACATGACAAAATTAGGCGCTGTTTGCGGATTTTCGTAGGGAATGCGAGTAATTTGCGCACGAGCAATAGTGGGGTGCGCACTTAATAACAACGGGAAATTTTGCCCATTGTTGCGCACAACCAACACGATTTCGTGCGGGTAAGGTTGGTGGACTTTGGTAATGCGACCGCCAACCAGTAAATCAGTTAATTCCCGCGCTGTTGCGTGGGTGAATAAGCCATCAAAGGGCATTATTTTCTCCTAGTTCAATTAAAAAGTTATCGTGATCTCGTGTGAAATGCAGCTTCTCAGCTGACGCGGTGTCTTTGAATTTGTTTTCTTGCCACCAACCGGTCAACGTCAACGCATCGGGATTGCCAAAGGCATTTGGGGACAATTCAAAGTAATCGTGCAAAAATTCCAACGGTGTGGTCGCAACGGCCGTAAAGTGGGTTGCGTCGATTTTGTCGACTAATAATTCATCAAAATCTTCGTGTTCGTCTTTCAAATCCCCGAAAAGTTCTTCAAAAATATCTTTGTCTGACACCACACCAGAAGTACCACCAAATTCATCAACGACCAAAGCCAACGGCGTGCGTGCCTCGTTCATTTGCCGTAAAGCGTGCGCCAATAGCGTGCCAGCTTGCACGGCAATCAAATCACGCGTCGCACTGGCAACGGGTGCGGTTAAATCAGCCGCCAACACATCGGGCCAAAAGAGGTAACCAGCGACCTGATCTTTGTCGTTGTCACGCACGACTAACAGGCGTGAAATTTGATGTTCTTTGAAAAGTGCCAAAGCATCACCCAGTGTGGCTTGTGCATCAATCACTTGCAAATGTTGGCGCGGCGTCATGACTTCGGCAACCCAGACATCGTCAAATTCGACAACCCGTTTGATAAACGTGGCGCTGCTCGCGTTGATGTCGCTTTCTTCGTCGCGCGAAGATTGCGCCACGACGTGCAATAATTCGGCTTGGCTCAAAGTTTCTTCACCTTCAGACACCACGCGAAAACCAAACATACGCGTCAAAGCCGAAGCCGAAACGTTCAGCAACCAAATCAACGGATAGAATAAACGGTGCAACCAAACCAAAATCGGCGTGATAAACAACGTCACTGGCACGGGCACGTCAATGGCAATGTTTTTTGGGAATAATTCCGTCAAAACAACTTCCAGATACGTCAAAATAATCAGCGAGGCGATACTGGCAATCGCCTGTGCGCTACCGCCTAAAGCATGCTCAATCATGCCATTGGCCAGCAGTAATTCGGAAACCGTTTCTTCACCAATCCAACCCAAAATCAAACCAGTCACGGTAATCCCAACTTGCGTCGTTGATAAATATTCACTCAAATGTTCGGTGATATGAATGGCTTGGTTGATGCGTCGCGATGGCTTTTGGCCTTTGCCTGTGCGCATGGCTTGCATTTCGATCAAAGTCGATTTGCGGGTTTTGACCAAAGCGAATTCAGCAGCAACCACCAAAGCTGCGAAAACGAAAACGACCAAAATAATCAGTAAGTTAATGAACATAATGCCCTTTTTAAAACGCTCCTAAATTCGTATAATAAGGTATATTATAGCAAATTTGCGGTGTGTTCGGTGCGCAAAGATTTTTTCTTGCTGGCCAACTGTTAACACATTTTCAAACGAAATGACGCCCTGAGTCATGCGCTACGCGCAATTCGTTTCAAAATGGTCAAAAGTTGTCCTGAAAAAATCGACATCGAATCGCTCAATTCGTTTTGAAACCGTTCTCAATTATGGTAAACTGATAAAAAATACTTATCACTAGGGGTGCTGATTTTTCAGCTGAGATGCCGTTTGGCGAACTCTTGGAACCTGTTACGTTTGTACGTGCGTAGGGAAGTGATCCTGTGGGGAACACTGGACACTTTTGTGTGCGGTGTTTTTTTAATCTCAGGAGGTCTATCATGACAGTTTTAACAACGATTCGACAGACAACACCACTGGTGTTGAATTTGGCAAATGCCGTAACGATTGGTGACGTTGCTAACGGCTTAATCGCCTTGGGTGCTGCACCAATTATGAGCAGCGATAGCAACGAAAGCACCGAAATGGTCGCCATTGCAAATGCAGTCGCCATCAACTTGGGTACTTTGAATCCCACCCAAATTGACCAAATGCACGCAGTTTGGAAAGCGGCGAATGCAGCCGAAAAGCCGGTTGTATTTGATCCAGTTGGTATTGGTGCGCTCAAATATCGTTTGGCAGTGGCTCAAGAATTACTCGCCCAACACAAAATCGCCTTGATTCGGGGTAATGCTGCAGAAATTGCGGCGTTGGCGGGTGAGTTTGGTTTGGCGCAAGGCGTGGATGCGCAAGGTGTGGCCGCCGATATTGTTGCTCACGCCAAAGCGGTTGCGCAACAATACAGCGCGTTGGTGGTGGCAACGGGGGCCGTTGATGTGATTACGGATGGCACATTGGTGTGGCAAGTGGCCAACGGGACGCCGGCGTTAGCGGGTTTTAGTGGCACTGGCGATATGTTGAGCAGTTTTCTGGCCGCCGGTTTGGGCGCTGGTTTAACGACGGGCGCCGATGTGGCGGAGGTCGTCAGTGTGATGGGCGTGGCGGGTGAATTAACCGCTGACAAAGTTGGTTTGCACGCACCAGGCGCTTTTCGCAGCGGGTTGTTTGATACGTTGGCACAACTCACAGATGACGTGCTTGTTGCACGCCAGGAGGTGCGCGCATGAAGACGTTACCGCAAGTAGTCACGATTGCGGGCATTGATTCGAGCGGGGGTGCGGGCATCAATGCGGACGTACGCGTATTGGCGTGCCGTCAAGTTTATCCTGCCACGATCGTGGTTGGTTTAACCGCTCAAAATACAACCGGTGTTAGTGCGATTGAGCCGACGAGCTTGCCATTTTTGGTGGCGCAATTTGAGGCTGTTTTTGGCGATTTGACGATTGGAGCGGCTAAAACTGGGGCGTTGTTTGACCAAGCGCATGTGCTGACGGTCGCTGAGCAAGTGGCGCGTTTTAACGTGCCGAATTTGGTGGTGGATCCGGTGATGATTGCCAAAGGTGGCGCGGCTTTGCTGGCAACTGATGCGATTGAGGCGGTCCGCACGCATTTGTTGCCATTAGCGACGGTGACGACGCCGAATTTGTTAGAAGCACAGGCGTTAGTTGGTTATGAATTGGCCAATGAAGCCGATGTCAAACGCGCCGCGCGCGATTTGCAAGCGCTGGGCGTGCAACACGTGGTGATTAAAGGTGGCCATCGTTTGGCGGACGTGGCTGGTGCGCGCGATTATGTTTTGTTGGCGGATGGGACTGAATTTTGGCTAGAAAAACCATTTGTCGACACGGCAAATACGCATGGGACCGGCGACACGTTTGCTGCTTTTATCGCGGCAGAATTGGCAAAAGGCCGCGCGATTGAACCTGCTATTCGTGCCGCCAAGGACTTTGTGTACGCCACGATTGTCGACGGAATTGCCATTGGGCACGGCCATGGGCCTTTAAATCACTGGACGGAGGCTTTTCATGACGACTTTTAAAGCGGAATTTTTACATCTGTATTTAGTGGGCGGTACGCAAAATATGCCGGCTGGTCAATCATTTTTGGCAAGTGTTGAAACGGCGTTGCAAGCCGGCGTGACGATGTTTCAATGGCGTGAAAAAGGCGCGGAGAGTTTGCAAGATGCTGCGCAACGGCGTGAACTGGGGCAGGCGTTGCGCGCTTTGACGCGCCGATACAACGTGCCGTTAGTCGTCGATGACGATTGGCGTTTGGCGCTTGATATTGAGGCGGACGGCATTCATGTCGGCCAGGGTGATGATGCGATTGCAGATGTTTTGGCCAATGCCGGTGAGTTGTTCGTTGGTTTGTCAGTGGGCGATGAAGCCGAGTTGGCGCGTGCCAATCAGGTCGCTGGTTTATCGCATATTGGCATTGGACCGGTCTTTGCCACGCAAACAAAAGCCGATGCGCGACCAGCTTTGGGCGTAGCAGAATTAGCCAAATTAGTTGCCGCAAGTGAGCTGCCGAGTGTTGCGATTGGCGGCATTGATGCGACCAACGTTTTGGCCGTGCGGGAAACTGGTGTGGCCGGTGTGGCGGTGATTAGTGCGATTTTGTGGGCTGATGATGTTGCGCAAGCGGTTACAAATCTGTTATAATTTTAGGCATAACTTAAAAGAGTGAGGGTTTTAATCGTGGCTAATTTACAAAGTTTCTTGTTGCCAGTGTTGGTTTTCGGTGCATTGTTGTTTTACATGAACCGCCAACAAAAAAAGGCGCGTGAAGCACAACAAAATTTGCAAAACAGCTTGCAAAAGGGTGCACACATCGTGACAATCGGCGGTTTGCATGGGGTTGTTGACAGCATCAACGACGCAAACAAGACGGTGACATTGGATGTTGAAGGCGTTTATTTGACGTTTGACGCCCAAGCAATTCGGACAGTGACAGACGCACCAGCGACTGTCTTGCCTGAAAGCAAAGATGAAGAGGCCTAAGGCCTTTTTTTGTTTGACAAAAAGAACGTTTGTTCGTATGATTTTGACATGGAGACATGGAGACATGGAGACATGGAGACATGGAATTGATTGGTTTACCGCCGCGGTTGCGCACAATTTTACATGTGGATTTAGACGCTTTTTATGCGCAAGTGGAGATGCGCGATGAGCCGAGTTTGCGCGATAAACCGTTAATTATCGGGCGTGATCCGGCTTTGACGCACGGCCGTGGCGTGGTGGCAACGGCCAATTATGTTGCGCGCCAATTTGGGGTGCATTCAGCGCAAAGTGTGGCGGAGGCGAAGCGTTTGGCGCCGAATGCGATTTTTTTGATGCCGGATTTTACGAAATATCAAGCGATTTCGGCGCAAATTCACGCGATTTTTCGCCGGTTTACGGCTAAAATTGAGCCGATGTCACTAGATGAAGCGTATTTAGATGTGAGCGAACGGCGTGAAAGTGGCGTGCAAATCGCCGCCCAAATCCGGCAAATGGTCTTGGCGGAAACTGGCTTGACTTGCTCAATTGGCGTGGCGACCAATAAGTTATTAGCCAAACTCGGCTCAGAATATAACAAACCAAACGGCCTAACGGTCCTTACTGCAGCGAACGTTGACGCGTTTTTAGCGCGTTTGCCGATTGGCAATTTTCGGGGCGTTGGCGCTAAAACGCGGGCGGTTTTAGAAGATATGCACATCACAAACGGCGCAGAATTACGCGCGTTGACGCGTGAAACGTTGACGGCGCGCTTTGGCAAATTCGGCGAGTCGCTGTATTTTCAAGCGCGCGGGTGGCATTTTAGCGAAGTGGATTGGCAACATGAGCGCCAGTCGATTGGCAAAGAAGTCACTTATGATGTTTTTTTGCAAGATGACGCAGCGATTAGTGCGGCTTGGCGGGATTTGGCCGCGCGTTTGATTGCTGCTGTGCAAAAAAAGCATGTCACCGGGCGAACGTTAACCGTCAAAATTCGCGACGCGGATTTTCAAACGATCACACGCTCGCTCACGCTGAGCAAACCATGGCTGTTAGAAGTTCCGATTTTGGTGGAACAAGCGCAAACAATTTTTGATGAACACGTTGATTCACCGTTTGCCATTCGCTTGTTGGGATTGAGTTTGAGTAATTTAAGCGAAAAAACCGCCGAAGAAATCGCGTTGTTTTAGGGTTTTACTTGTGACGAGGGCTTCATTCCTGTTACAATAGAGCATAGAACACCGCAAAGCGGTTGCGAAGAGAAAGACTTATGACGATTCAACAAGATATTTTGGCGGAAATTAAACAATACGAGACGATTATTATTCATCGTCACCAACGACCTGATCCGGATGCGTTCGGCTCTCAGCTTGGTTTGAAGGCGATTTTAAGTGCGTCTTTTCCTGATAAAAAAATCTACGCAGTGGGCAAAAACGTCCCTGGTTTGGCGTGGATTGGGGAAATGGATGTCATTGAAGACAAAGTTTATCGTGACGCTTTGGTGATTGTGACCGACACGGCCAATTCACCACGCGTTGATGATTTACGTTATGACACCGGCCGGGAATTGATCAAAATTGATCACCATCCGAATGACGAACCTTACGGCGATTGGTTTTGGGTGGAAGCCGGTCAATCAGCGACCAGCACGATGATTTATCAGTTTTACGAACAATTGGCTGACGAACTGACGTTGACCAAAGAAGCGGCGCGCTTGTTGTACATCGGAATTGCCGGCGACACCGGTCGTTTTAACTATGGCTTGAACACGGAAACAATGCGCGTGGTGGGTGAATTGCTGAAAATGGACGTGGATTATCCAACGATTCACCAACGTATGGACACGATTTCGCAAAACGCTGCGAAATTAGCGGGTTACGTTTTGCAAAACGTGACGGTTCTAGATAGCGGTTTTGCTTATTTTATTTTGACCAATGAAATGATTGAAGCGGCTGAATTAGGCGAAGCGGGGACGGCTTTTGTCGTGCCTTTGCCGGCAAAAATTGATCGCGTGAAAGCGTGGGCAATTTTTGAACAACAAGACGAGGGCAACTATCGCGTGCGTTTGCGGAGTCGCTCGATTGTCATTAATACAATTGCCAAGCAATTTGAAGGTGGTGGACATCCACTAGCTTCGGGCGCTTGGGCCCAAAACGAACGCGATGTGACGCGTTTGATTGAAACGGTGGATGCGGCTTTGCAAGCGGCTGAAGCTGCAAAGGAGAACTAATGGCAAATCAATTTGCACAGTTTGCATTAAAACCAGAAATTATCCAAGCCCTTGATGGGATTGGCTTTACCCAACCAACAGCCGTTCAGGAAAAACTAATTCCAGACGTTTTGCGCGGACGCGATGTCGTCGGCCAAAGTCAAACCGGTTCGGGAAAAACACACACATTCTTGATTCCAATTTTTAATAACTTGAACGTGAATGCCCAAGAAGTGCAGGCGGTCATTACCACACCATCGCGTGAATTGGCGCAACAAATCGTCAACGCCGCGCGTAAATTAGCGGAACAACTAGACGCTGATATCACGATTGCAAACTATGTCGGTGGTACGGACAAAGCCCGTCAAATCAAAGCATTAGAAGCCAAGCAACCACAAATCGTGGTTGGCACGCCGGGTCGTATCAAAGATTTGATGGACGAACAAGCTTTGGCTTTGCACACCGTGAAAACTTTGGTGGTCGATGAAGCCGACATGACGCTAGACATGGGCTTTTTGGCCGAAGTTGACGCAATTGCTGGGCGCATGCCAGAAAATTTGCAGACGTTGATTTTCTCAGCAACAATGCCACAAAAGTTGCAACCGTTCTTGAAAAAGTATTTGAACAACGCGCATTTTGAAGCAATTCCCGTTTCAACGGTGATTGCAGACACAATTGATAACTGGTTGCTGGCAACCAAGTCTCGCGATCGTGGTGATGTGATTTATCGTTTGTTGACGTTGGGAACGCCTTACTTGGCTTTGATTTTCACCAACACGAAAGAACGGGCGAAGGAATTGACGGCTGATTTGCGTGGCCGTGGTTTGAAAGTCGCTGAAATTCACGGTGACATCGAGCCTCGTGAACGTCGTCGGGTGATGAAGCAAATCCAAGATTTGCAATTCCAATACGTGGTGGCAACTGATTTGGCGGCGCGTGGGATTGACATTGAAGGTGTCAGCCACGTCATCAACGATGATATGCCCGATGAATTGGAATTCTTCGTCCACCGCGTAGGTCGGACGGGTCGTAACGGTATGCCTGGTTTGGCGGTGACGTTGTACGGACCAGATGATGAAGCCAAAGTGGCCGAATTAGAAGCTTTGGGGATTGAATTTACCGCTAAGCAGATTAAGGGCGACGAAATTGTTGATGTTAAAGACCGTCGCGCCCGTGTCCAACGAACAGCATCAACCAAAAAGCTCGACCCAACCATGGTCGGCATGGTCAAAAAGAAGAAAAAGATGGTCAAACCCGGTTACAAGCGCCAAATCAAAAATGCGATTAAGCGTAAGAACCAAATGGATCGTCGCATTGCCGCGCGTGAAGAAATGCGCGCAACGCGTAAGGCAAATAAGCGCGCAGCTGGCAAGTAGTCAACGGATTTGGAATTTGGTAAACTAAACGATGGATATATGTTCACGACGTGGTCAAAAGCGATTTGCCGGCTGGTGCAAGGTAAACAAGCGGCGTGAACAGGCTCCCATCAATTTGTGCTGAAAACAGCACCGCGCCGCAGCGTTATCGCGTTTTAAAGGTTAATGACAGCGTCATTGCAAAGTTGGGTGGTACCACGGTCACACGTCCCAATATTTGTAATGGCGTTTTTTGCATTTTTTACGAGAAAATCAATTCAAACTATTCAGGAGAATAACATGGCAGTCCCATACAAAACATCAGCTGAAATTCGCCAATTGTGGCTGGATTTCTTTGTCACAAAAGGTCACACGATTGAACCGTCAAAATCATTGATTCCGGTCGACGATCCAACTTTGCTTTGGATTAACTCCGGCGTTGCCACGTTGAAAAAGTACTTTGATGGTAGCGTTATTCCCGAAAATCCCCGCATTACCAACTCACAAAAGTCAATCCGCACAAACGACATTGAAAACGTCGGTAAAACCGCGCGTCACCACACATTATTTGAAATGTTGGGAAACTTTTCAATTGGTGATTACTTTAAGGAAGAAGCGATTGTGTGGGCGTGGGAATTTTTGACGAGTGACAAGTGGTTGGCGATTCCGGCCGATTTGTTGTACGTCACGGTGCACCCCGATGATTTGGAAGCGCGTCAGATTTGGCATGAAAAAGTTGGTTTGGCACAAGAACGCATCATTGATATTCCAAAGAACTTTTGGGACATCGGTGAAGGACCAAGTGGCCCCAACTCAGAAATTTTCGTTGATCGTGGCGTCGAATTCCAAGATTTGCCTGATGGTGATCCGGAAATGTATCCGGGTGGTGAAAACGAACGTTATTTGGAAATCTGGAACTTGGTTTTCTCACAATACAACCATTTGCCAGGTTTGACGGATCCAAAAGATTATCCAGAATTACCCCACAAAAACATTGATACGGGTGCTGGTTTGGAACGCATCACCAGCTTCTTCCAAAATGCCAAAACGAACTTTGAAACGGATTTGTTCTTGCCAATTATTGAGGCAACAGAAAAGTTGGCCGACGTGAAATACGGCGACAATGTTGACACGGACATCAGTTTCAAAGTCATTGCCGACCACGTTCGCGCCATTACATTTGCCATTGGTGACGGGGCTTTGCCATCTAACGAAGGGCGCGGTTACGTGATTCGTCGTTTGTTGCGTCGTGCCGTGTTGCACGGTCAAAACTTGGGTATCAAGGGGCAATTCTTGACGGATTTGGTGCCGGTCGTTGGGGACATTATGGCGAGCTACTACCCAGAAGTTAAAGCCAATGCAGCCAAAATTCAAAAAACAGTGGCGGCTGAAGAAAAGCGCTTCGGTGAAACGTTGGCGGGTGGTTTAACCTTGCTCCAAGAAGTTATCGCTCAAACAAAAGCGCGCGGTGATCAACAAATTAACGGCGAAGACGCCTTCAAATTGTACGATACGTACGGTTTCCCGTTGGAATTGACCGAAGAGCAAGCCCAAGCGGCTGGTTTGGGCGTTGACGAAGCTGGCTTTAACGTCCAAATGCAAGCACAACGTGATCGCGCGCGCGCCGCTCGTTCAAATGACAAATCAATGGGCGCGCAAAGTGCCGTGTTAACGGATTTGGATGTTGAATCAAATTACGTTGGTTGGTCAAAAACTGACGTGCAAGGCGCACAAATCGTGGCTTTGATTGCTGAAGATGCGTTGCAAGACCGTGTCGAAGCCGGCCAACGCGCGCAAGTGGTCTTTAATACGACACCATTTTATGCTGAAATGGGTGGCCAAGTTGCCGACTTTGGTACGATTGCCAATGCAACGGGCGAAGTGGTTGCCCAAGTGATTGATGTGCAAAAAGCACCGAACGGCCAATATTTGCACACAGTTGAGACTTTGGCGGATTTGCATTTGAATGAAATTGTGGATTTGCAAGTTGATTTGGCGCGTCACAATGCCGTTTCTAAAAACCACACGGCAACACACATGTTGGACCAAGCTTTGCGCAACTTGATTGGCAACGATGTGCATCAAGCTGGTTCATTTGTCGGACCAGATGCGCTGCGCTTTGACTTTAACCACGAAGGACCGGTTGCACCTGAGGTTTTGGCTGACATCGAAACTCTAATCAATGACAAAATCGCCGAAGCATTGCCGGTTTCTTGGGTTGAAACGGACATCGAAACAGCGCAACAAATGGGCGCAGTGGCGGTCTTTGGTGAAAAATATGGCGACGTGGTGCGCGTGGTTTCGATTGGGGATTTCAACAAGGAATTCGACGGTGGAACTCATGCGAACAACACGGCCGAACTTGGTTTGTTCAAAATCACGAGTGAAAGCGGCACGGGAGCTGGTATTCGTCGGATTGAAGCGACAACTGGTCAAGCTGCGTTCAAATTATTGAATGATCGGGCCAACATTTTGGCGCAATTAGCCGATGCGTTGAAAGTACAACACGTCAGCGATGTGCCAGCCAAAGTGGCAACTTTGCAAGAAGACTTGAAATTGGCGCAACGTCAAAATGAAAGTTTGGAAGGCAAATTAGCCGCCCAAGCCGCAAACGACGTCTTCAAGGACGTGCAAACAGCTAACGGCACAACTTTCATCACGGCGCAATTGCAAGTTTCTGGTATGGACGCGTTGCGTCAAGTTGCCGACAATTGGAAGCAAAGCACGCCAAGTGAGGTGCTCGTTTTGGCCGCAGCGAACGATGACAAAGTTAGTTTGATTGTTGCAGCGACACCTGAAGCCCAAACCAAAGGCATTAAGGCTGGTGATTTGATCAAAGCGATTGCACCACAAGTTGGCGGTGGCGGTGGCGGTCGTCCAGACATGGCGCAAGCCGGCGGTAAGAATCCAGCGGGAATTCCAGCGGCCTTTGCAGCGGTGAGTGAATTTTTAACGAATGCATAACTTTTTTACCTTTTTTCCAATAAAGCTGGTAAAATAAAGACATGCAATACCAAATCGAAAGGAGCGTACGCCATGACAGTCAACGATGAAACAGCAGTTTTTAATTTTAATGATGAATTGCCAAAGAGCGTTCGTGAGACATTAGAAGTGGTTTACACGGCTTTGGAAGACAAGGGTTACAACCCAATCAACCAAATCGTCGGGTATTTGATTTCCAGTGATCCTGCTTATATTCCCCGCGCCAACGATGCTCGGAATTTAATTAAGCGCCACGAACGCGATGAAATTATCGAAGAACTCGTGCGTGCGTATTTGAACAAATAATGCGCGTATTAGGACTTGATGTCGGCAGTCGCACAGTCGGTGTTGCTGTCAGTGATCCGATGGGATGGACAGCACAAGGTGTTGAAATCATTGCCATTAACGAAGACGAAGCCCAATTTGGCTTGGAGCGTTTAGGTGAAATTCTAAACGATACCAAAGCCAAAGGGGTGGTACTTGGTTTGCCCAAAAACATGAATAACAGCGAGGGCCCACGAGCACAAGCGGCGCGTAATTATGCAAAAATGATTGAAGAAAAGTTTGGTTTGCCAACGGATTTTCAAGATGAACGTTTAACGACCGTCGAAGCTGAACGCATGTTAATTGAAGAAGCAGATATTTCCCGCAAGAAGCGCAAAGCCGTGATTGATAAGATGGCAGCGAGCTTGATTTTACAAAACTACCTCGATCGTAACGGCAAATTAGCCCAAAATTAAGCTAATTTGCGGATCCTGAAAGGACAATAATCATGAGCGAACAAAACGAAGAACAATACATCACATTGGTGGACGAAGACGGTTCAGAAGCGCTATATTCAGTGCTTTTCACTTTCCACTCAGATGACTACGACAAGGATTACATTTTGTTGTACCCAGCCGGTGTTGAAGAAGACGAAGAAGTTGATATCCAAGCCTTCATCTTTAACCCTGACGAAGATGGCGAAGCAGTCGAAGGTGATTTGCAACCCATCGAAGATGACAAAGAATGGGACATGGTCGAAGAAGTGTTGAACACTTTCTTGGAAGACGACAACAACTTTGAAGGTTAATAAATTCCAAACTGGGTGGCCGAATTGGCTGCCCAGTTTTGTTTTAACGGCGGTTATTTCCGCTAGAAAAGGAGTCGAATTTGGCTATTGATGAACGATTTTATCGCTTTGATCGTGATTTTGACGTGATGCGTTTTGTCATTCGTATGATTGAAAAACGGAATCCAATTTATGAAAAAAACGATTTGGTCAAAAGACAACAATTATTGGATCGCCAAGAACGTATTGTGCGCGAAGAAATTGATTTGATTAAAGATTATCGCTTTTTTGACGATGGCGATTTGTTTATTTCAAGCAAGGTCATTAACGACAAAGTCAAGGCGCGTGGTGAAGAATATCGCGTGGTATTAGCGGTTCCGGCCAAACGTAAGTTTGCCAAGAAGCTGCAAGATTTAGGCGTCAAAGTCACGTATCGTGATTTTCAAGGGGACGATGTGATCTATTGGTCGGTTAAAGACGCGCATGCTGCGATGCATCCGGTTGTGGATGATAGCAAAGGTGTTTAAAAAGTGTTAGTCATGTGACTAACACTTTTTGTGTATAATGAATAATATTTAAGGAAAAGGGCACGAAATATGAAGCAGAGCGAAAAAGACGCGATTCTAGTGCTTGAAAAGGCGCTAAATAATCAAGCGTTAGAGTATTACACATTTGATATTCAAGACTACTTTGCAGATGACGCGGAGCAGTTAGATATTGACAATCCGCAAATGGCTGACTATTTGCAAGACATCATTCCTGAATTTACTGATTCATACACCATTCCCGAAGAACAAGAATGGTTATCAAAATTGAAAAAGATTATTGAACATGCAAAAAGTTTGGCAACAGATAATCAAATATGACAACCATAGCCGTGTATTGTAGCCAAATAAACGAGGAAAACCTATGTTGAAAATTGAAAAAGAAGCAATTGATGTCATGGAAAAAGCATTTACCGACAACGAGTTATGGTCATATGTATTTGTGATTCAGGATTATTTTGCAGACGAAACAGATCAGTTAGAAATTGAAAGTCCTAAATTCGATAACTATCTACAAGATGTTATCCCTGAATTTACTGAAGGGTACGACAACACCAAAGCCAAGAAATGGTTGGCAGAATTACGCAAGATTATTGACCATGCAAAAACACTGTTGGTTGAAAATAACTGAAATAAAAAACAGTGGCACAACTTAACAACAATTGGGGATGTAACATGACCAAATTAGTATTAGATTTAAGTAAATTGAATACACCCAAAGAATTACAGTCTTATTTGGCTCACATGTTAGGCTTTCCTGATTGGTACGGAAATAATTGGTCTGCTTATTGGGATATGATCGCTCGAACGATTGAATTGCCTAACGAGTTGGTTATTGTTGGGTTGAACGACTTGGCGGAAGTATTACCAGATGAGGCTAAGTATTTTAAGAAATATACGGATTTATATATTGAACAGTATGCTGACTTTGAGGGTGTGACGATTGAATACAAATAATAAAGGTACTGCTTTGGCGGTGCTTTTTATCATGCGATAGAGTAATATCGTTCTGGAAGTGTTTAATATACGCATGTTAGGCACAAGGTGTTATAATAGAATTACCAAGAAAAGGATGGAACAAGATTATGGCAACCCACCCACCAGCACGTATCTATATGAACATTGACCCAGACGCCAAAGAAAAGGCGACCGAAGTTTACGAAAAACTAGGCATGAATTTAACTACTGCAATCACGTTATTCTTAAACCAGTCTATCCGTGAACAGGCGCTACCGTTTACGCCAACATTAGAGCCAGTCAAGGCGCATACGTTAGATGACTTTACAGATGACTTTGTGAGCGGTTTGAAAGAAGCTCATACACAAGCGGTAAATGGTGAAGGAACATCAACTGACCAAATGCGCGTCGAATTTGCCGACTTTAAAAAGGCGTGGTAAGCGGTATGCAAGTTATTGTAACGCCCAAGGCCAAAAGCGACATTCAAAGCAATGTGTTATATATTGCCAAAGAGCTAGGTAGTCCAGCCACGGCCGAAAATCTTTATTTTGATTTGTTGGATGGGATAGACGCATTAGCAGACATCGCCAACACAAAAGCGCCGTACATTGTGGACGGCGAGACCAGCTATTACAGATTTGACGTGAAGCAATGCGCCTTAATTTATGAACTGATAGCGGGAACGGTATATGTAGACCGTGTATTGCATCGTTTGCAAAATATTCCAGATCATTTAAATGAGTAGCATAGGCATGTAATTATATTTGGGCTTTTTTATTTTATTGAACTGACAGAGAAATCAGTTTAAGCGTTAGTCAAATGACTAGGGCTTTTTTTGTACCGAGAATGATACTAGAATTTATTTATTGGACTTATGGTGTTGGAATGGTATACAATTGGCGGTGTAGATAACATAAACGCAAGAAGTTGCTAGTTTTTGTAACAAAAAAGACCATCAAAATGATAGTCTAGGTAATTTATGCGCTGAGGGGGAGTCGAACCCTCGACCTGTCGGGTAGAAACCGACTGCTCTATCCAGCTGAGCTACCAGCGCAAATTTTGCTTGAAAAGTAATTCAAACGTCACTATCATACCATATTTTAACGTGAGCGCCAATATGAAAACACAAGACTCCCGAGTGATTAGGACCCAAAAAGCGTTGTTAGCGGCGGCGAATGTTTTGTTGGCAACGCAAAATAAAACGACTGTTGCCGATGTGCTAGAAAAAGCGCAGGTGACGCGGGCGACGTTTTATCATTATTATGATAATATCGACGCGCTTTTGCGTGCGGCCAATGAGCAGCGCGTCCAGGATTTGCTGACATTGGCGCAACCGGTGATTAACGTGCCCGCATTTTTTGCAGCGGTGGCAGAGGATGCTAATTTTTTCTATGCGGTTTGGCATGAAAATCGGAATTTGGCGTTTAAGCGTTTGCTAAAAGCACGTTTGTTACAAGATGGCAAACAAAAAATTGCGCGGTTAACGGCCGATACGGGCGTGCAACAACAGTTGTTTGAACAATACATGATGATTTTGGCGATGTTAGAAGTGGTCATGAGTCAGTGGTTAAGTCATGATTTGACGCCAGAATATGCGGGATTAAAAGAACAATTTGCCGCCCTTTTACGTTTCCAACAAAGCGGTGGAGCGTTGACAGCCTTACAATTGTTTGCGTTTTAAACGTTGACTTGTTTCTTAAATTCTGGTAAACTTGTTAAGTTGTTAGCAGAGCTACAACCGCACAGAAACGGTCTTAAGTCGTGAAAACGCGCCGTTAATGGCGAGTCTAAGCAAAAGGAGAAAGCCAAAATGGCAAAATATGCAATCATTGCTACCGGTGGTAAGCAATACAAAGTGGCTGAAGGCGACGTAATCTTTGTTGAAAAGTTGGACGCAGCTGAAGGTGACAAAGTGGTTTTTGACAACATCGTTTTGATCGATGGTCAATTGAACCCTGAAGGTGTTACTGTTGAAGGAACTGTTGAAAAGCAAGGTAAGCAAAAGAAGGTTATTACTTTCAAGTACCGCGCTAAGAAGGGTTCTCACACAAAGAAGGGCCACCGTCAACCTTACACACGCGTGAAGATTGGCGCAATCGCTTAATTCTAGATAAAGGAGAAAAAGCTATGTTGTTGAATCTTGAAAACTTACAAATGTTTGCTCACCACAAGGGTGGTGGATCATCAGCCAACGGACGTGACTCAGCTGGTCGTCGTTTGGGAACGAAAGTTGCCGACGGACAAAGCTTGACAGCAGGTTCAATCATCTACCGTCAACGTGGAACACACATCTACCCAGGTGTGAACGTTAAGCGTGGTGGGGATGACACATTGTTTGCTTTGACAGACGGTGTGGTTAAGTTCGAACGTAAGGGCCGTGACAAGCGTCAAGTGTCTGTTTACACTCGTGAAGAATACAAGGCAATTATCGCTGCCAAGTAATCCATTAAAACACGCATCTTCGGATGGGTGTTTTTTTGTGCGCCAAACAGATTTTGTCGGTGATTGACCAAAACGCGTTATAATAGATAACAAGTAGACGAAGGAGGTCAGGACAAATGGTCGTTTCTCTGGTAACTTTTGCAATATTAGTCGTGATTTTTGTCGTCGTGTTGATTGCGCGAGGTCAAATGAAAAAGAAACAACGCGACGAAGTGCAACAACCAAATGAAGTGCAACAACCAAATGATGATTAGTGGGAAGCCTAGCAAGTTGCTAGGTTTTTTATTTGCATATTTTCATCCAAATCACATTTTTTGTTATACTATAATTATCATTGGAATGAGGAAAAATATGTTAGAAGTTAAAGGATTAAGGCGAGAATTTGCGGATTTTGTGGCGGTCAAAGATGTGTCATTGTCTTTGGCAAAAGGTGAAATCACCGCGTTATTAGGACCAAACGGTGCGGGCAAAACAACCACGGTAAAAATGTTAGCGGGCTATTTAGCACCAACTGGAGGCGAGATTAAAATTGACGGCATCGCCGTTGCAAACGACACGAAGCGTTTGCAACAAAACGTAGGCACTGTCTTTGGTGGGGAATTAGGTTTTTATGCGAAGGCCACGGCCACGCAGAATTTGCAGTTTTTTGCCAATTTATTTAATGTGCCCCGCAAGCAACGGGCGCAACGGATTCAGGAAGTTTTGCAACAAGTGGATTTGGCGGCGGTCGCTGAGAAAAATGTGGGTGAATTTTCCCGTGGTATGCGACAACGGATGCATATTGCGCGCGCTTTGTTAAAAGATGCGCCGATTTTGTTGTTGGATGAACCGACGACGGGGTTGGATGTGGAAGTCGCAGCGGAAATTCGGCACTTAATTCGCCAAGTGGCTGACAGTGGCAAAAGTATTCTACTAACCAGTCATACGATGAGCGAAGTGGAGCGTTTGGCCGATACGATTACGTTGATTGGCGGCGGGCAATCCGTTCATACGGGCGATGTGCAAAGTGTGTTGGCGCTGGCGGCACAAGTCAGTGGCGAATTGCCACGTGATCTTGAAGCGGCTTATTTGATTTTGGCACCGCAGTTGCGACGAAAGGAGCGCTAATGCTGGATTTTTTAGGATTAGTTGGGTTCCATTTGCGCTTGTTTATGAAAAATAGTTATTTCGTAACTTTGGTGGTGACGAGTACGATTTCGGCGTTGTCGGTGCAGTATTTGGCGGCGTATGCGGTGCAAGATTTAAGCGATAATACGATGTGGTTGCGTGCTGGCATGATTGGTTTGTGGGCGAGTGGCACCAGTGCGGCTGGCGCGATTGTTTTTCAAAGATTTCAAGGCACGCTGGCCTATGTATTAGACAATCTCAAAGGTGATTATTTAGCGATTTTGACGTTGTTGATGCCGGCAGCGAGTTTTGGTTTATTGGCATTTCCGTTGAGTGCGGGATTGGCTTTGCTGTTAGGCATTCAAGTTCACGTGACTGTGGTGAGCGTTGTGGGCGTGTTGCTGCTTTGGTTGGCGGTGATTGTCATTGATTTGGTCGTGGCTGGGATTTTTGTTTTGACGATCAACGCTTTTGTTTATGAAGGGTTGTTATTGGTGCCGGTGATGATTTTGGGCGGTGTTTTGCGCGTGCCGGCGAATTGGCAGCCTGTGCTTGGCATATTTGAATGGGTTTTGCCCGTTGGTAGTGCGGTTCAGATGATTTTTGGTCAGCAACTATCAATGGCTTTAAGCGTTAAATTCGGCGTGAGTTTTGTTTTGTGGTGCGGCATTGCGTGGATGGCGTTACGGTATTTTATTCGCGCTGCCAAACAAACGGATCGTTTGGAGGTGATGTCATGACGGATTTTTGGCTGATGATGCGACTGAATTTTAAATTATTGCCTAGTTTTCAAAGCAAAAAATTGTTTGTGATCAATGATATTTTTGAGCCGTTGTTGAGTATTTTGCTGCTGTTATTTTTGACGGTCGGCATTGTGCGTACGCGCGTCGTGGACAGTGCGATGTTGTTTGCTTTGGTGGGCGTGGCGATGCGCAGTACGACAACGTTTTCGCTTTTGTATGTGACGGATCAAAATTTGCAAATCGCTGAGTTCGTGGCGCATGAAAATCCATGGCAACGCGCTTATTGGTTAGCAAAGTTTGCGGTGAGTGCGTTGGTGGGATTGTTACAAGGCGTTTTGACGTTTGGTATTTTATTGGTTTTGTTTGGCTATTCGGTGCATTTGCCGGCGATGTTGGGTTTGATGGTGCCGATGGCGTTGTTTGGGAGCGTGATTGGCTGGACGAGCGCGGTGCTGGCTTTTGGGAAAGGCAATCCGTATTTTTTTAGCAATTTAATTTTGGCGGTGACGCCAATTTTGAGTGGGGCGATTGTGCCGGTGGTGACTTATCCAATTTGGTTGCAACCGTTTGCCTACGCGTTGCCGTTTGCGAGTTTGTTAAATGGTGGTTTATTTTGGTTAATTAGTATGCTTTTATGGTTCTTGGTGGGTGTTTTTGGCTATCGCTACCGGCTTAGGCGCATTTTACAGCAGTGAAAGCGATGTGAATACATCGCTTTTTTATGCAGAAATAATGGTATAATATCAGTATGCAAAGTCCTGAAAAAACAAATCCATATTTGAGTGTGCGGGCGTTGAGCGCTTATTTGAAGCGCAAGTTTGAGGCGGATCCGCATTTGGCGCGGGTGTTTGTGACCGGGGAAATTTCTAACTTGAAAAATCGACGCAGTGCGCATTTGTATTTTTCATTGAAAGATCCTGACGGGCAGGCCGTGATTAACGCGACAATGTGGGGCAGTGTGGCGGGCAAATTGGCGTTTCGACCGGAAGAAGGAATGAAAGTTAACGCGATTGGCCGCATACAATTATACGAACCGTCTGGCAGTTACTCGCTCATTATTGAACGGTTGGAACCAGACGGCGAAGGCGCGCTCTATAAGGCTTTGGAACAGTTGAAAGTGAAATTACGAGCCGAAGGTTTGTTTGATTTACCAAAACAAGCGATGCCACGTTTTCCCCAAAAAATTGCCGTCGTCACTTCACCAACTGGCGCTGTGATTGAAGATATTGCGCGCACGGTCGCGCGGCGTTATCCGATTGCCCAAGTAATTTTGTATCCCGCCAAAGTTCAAGGTGAGGGCGCAGCCCAACAGGTGATCCAACAGTTACAAACGATTGACGCTGCGGATTTTGATGTGGTGATTGTTGGTCGTGGGGGTGGCTCGATTGAAGATTTGTGGGCGTTTAATGATGAACAATTAGCGCGCCAAATCGCAGCAATGACCACGCCGATTATTAGTTCGGTCGGGCACGAAACAGACAACACGATTGCCGATTTCGTCGCGGACCAACGCGCCAGCACGCCGACGGCAGCCGCTGAAATGGCTACGCCAATCACGTTGGTGCAATTGCAAACGCGTTTGACCGAATTACAAATGCGCCAACAACAAGTCATGGAACGGCAACTTACAAGCGCCCAACAACGCCTCGCGCGCGTTGCCAGCGCGGTGATTTTCCAGCAACCTGATCGTTTATACAGCGGTTATGCGCAGCAAATCGATGTTTTGTCCGAGCGTTTGTTTGGGCGAATGGAGCAACGTTTGGTGCAACAGCGGCATTTGTTGGAGCGCTTGACGCAACGTTTGCAACAACAAGGCCGCCAATTATTGAATGGCCCTCAGCAAAAACTCGCGTTGTTGAGTAGCCAATTACATTTGGTCAGCCCACTGACCACTTTGGCACGGGGATTTGCGATTGTGCAAGACGATGATGCGCAAGTTATTCGTGCCGCAAGTGACGTACAAGTCGGCCAAACGCTTCATGTGCGTTTGGGAAAAGGCGCGGTAATTGCACGTGCCACAGAAATTTTGGAGTCTGAAAATGAGTGAACAACCAACTTTTGAAACGAAATTAACACAACTAGAAACGATTGTTAGTCAACTAGAAAAAGGCGATCGTCCGCTGGAAAGTGCTTTGGCGGATTTTCAAACTGGCGTGACGCTGGTAAAAGATTTGCAAAACACGTTGGCGAATGCGGAAAAAACGTTGGCGCAAGTCATGAATGCGGACGGCACGTTGACGCCACTTGAAATGACCAATGCGGAGGACGTGCATGACTGATTTTGCGACGTTCCGCCAAACTTGGGGACCCGAAGTCAATGCGATTTTGGAACAACAACTAACAAAATACACGAAAAATCCCGCCTTTACCGAGATGATGCGCTACGCGTTATTGAACGGTGGCAAGCGCTTGCGGCCATTGTTGACGTTGGCGGTGGTGGATAGTTTTGATCGGCCGCTGACCGCACAGACCGTCGCGGCGGCCAATGCGGTGGAGTGGATTCACAGTTATTCGCTTGTACATGATGATTTACCGGCGCTTGATAATGATGATTTGCGCCGTGGTTTGCCGACGGTTCATGCCAAATTTGGCGAAGCGAACGGGATTTTGGTGGGCGATGCGTTGCTGACTGGGGCGTTTGAAATTTTTGGCTGGTTGGACGAATTGCCGGCCACAACGATGGTTGGTTTGTATCGTGGTTTGGCAGCGGCAGCAGGCGCAAACGGCATGGTCATTGGCCAAATCGCCGACATCGCTGGTCAAAATGCCCACTACGACGCGCAAACATTGCTAGATCGCGTCCACACCGACAAAACTGGCGCACTCATCCGTTATGCCGCTGCCGCTGGTGGCGTTTTGGCGGGTGAAACACCTAGCGTCATTGAAGCGTTGGCGAATTTTGGTCATCATTTTGGTTTGGCTTTTCAAATCCAAGATGATTTGGATGACGTGCAACAAGGCAGCGATGCGGCTTTGGGGACTTTGCCAAAGTTATTGGGAATCGATGGCGCACGTGATTTGCGTGACAAACACATTGCCCAAGCAACGGCAGAATTGGCGCGGATTTTGGTGGAAAAACCAACGTTTGACGCGCAGTTATTAATAGAAATTTTGGAGTTAGCACGACATGATTGAAAAAGAACGAGTGGACGTGTTATTGGTTCAACAAGGTTTGTTTGATTCACGAGAACAAGCCAAACGCGCGGTGATGGCGGGTTTGATTGTCGATCAAAATAACGAACGCCACGACAAAGCCGGCGAAAAAGTGCCCACGAGCATGGAATTTCGTTTGAAAGGCGAGAAATTAAAATATGTGTCGCGCGGTGGTTTGAAACTGGAAAAAGCGATTACGGCGTTTGGTTTGGATTTGACGAACAAAACCGTGCTTGATATCGGCTCATCAACCGGTGGCTTCACCGATGTCAGCTTACAAAATGGCGCGCGTTTGGTGTATGCTTTGGACGTGGGCACGAACCAATTGGCGTGGAAATTGCGCAACGACGAGCGCGTGGTCGTGATGGAAAACACGAATTTCCGTTATTCAAAACGGGCAGATTTTGCGGATGGGCAACCTGATTTTGCGACGATTGATGTGTCATTTATTTCGTTGGGTTTGATTTTGCCACCGCTAGCGGACATTATCACTGACGGCGGGCAAGTTGTGGCGTTGATCAAACCACAATTTGAAGCTGGTCGTGAAAACATCGGCAAAAACGGTATTGTCAAAGATCCAGCCGTGCATAAAATGGTGCTGGAAAAGACTTTGGCATTGATGCTTGACGCTGGTTTTACCGTGAGCGAATTGACGTATTCACCGATCAAAGGTGGCCAAGGCAACATCGAATTTTTGGCGGTGTTGACCCGCACGGCCAACCCGCAAATCGCCCCACACGTAAAAGTAGAGAATGTCCTTGCACAAACGTATCATGATTTGAACGGAGACAAGACAGATGAAGAAACAAGCCCGGCATGAAGCCATTTTGCAATTGATTCAACAAAAACAAATTAGTCGCCAAGAAGATTTTGTCACGGAATTAGAAAACATGGGCGAAATGGTGACGCAAGCCACGATTTCGCGGGATATTAATGCGTTGAATTTGGTGAAAATTCCAAAACCGGACGGCGGTTTTTACTATGGTTTGTCAGACACGAACAAACGCCCGGGCGAACAAAAATTGCGCCGCGTGTTGCAACGTAATTTTCTCGGTTCGCGTTACCAAACCAGTCAAATTTTGCTCAAAGTCCAACCCGGAACGGGCGCAATTATTGCGAATTTGATTGACCAAATGCACTGGAAAGTGGTGTTTGGCACGTTGGCCGATGATGACACGGTGATGATTTTTATGGCGGACGGTTACACGTCAGCCGATTGGTTGCCGGTTTTGCAAGAACTTTTACAGGATTAAAGCATGTTAGAACAACTGTTAATTGAAAATTTTGCCATCATTGAAAAAGTCGACTTGCGCTTTGAACGCGGTATGACGGTGTTGACGGGTGAAACGGGTGCGGGAAAATCCATCATTATTGACGCGTTGTCGATGTTGACTGGCGCGCGTGCCAGCTCTGAAATGGTGCGTCACGGCGCGGATAAAGCGACGTTGCAAGCGGTTTTTGTGATTGGTGACAATCCGCGGTTGCGCGGGATTTTGGCGGATAATGGCATTGATTTGTCCGATGATGAATTGATTATTTTCCGTGAAATGACGCCGAGCGGGCGCAGCAGCATTCGCGTCAACGGCGTGTTGGTGAATTTGAAAACGTTGGCGTTGATTGGGCGTTATTTGGTTGATATTCAAGGCCAGCACGACATGCAACAATTGCTCAACGCGGATGAACATTTGGTGTTGTTGGACAATTTTGGTGATGATGAGTTAGCGGAAAAAAAGGCCGCGTATCACGACATTTATCAAAAATACACGCAATTAGTCGCACGATTACGCCGCATTCAAACGCAAAAACAAGACGTCGCGCAAAAGTTGGATTTGTTAACGTTCCAGCGCGATGAATTACAAAATGCGGCGCTCAAGCCAAACGAAGAAGACGAGCTATTAGAAGCGCGCAGCAAACTCAGCAATTTCAAAAAAATTGCGGATCGTCTGCGTGCAGCTGAAAGTCGTTTAAATGACGCGGGTGGCGCGATTGATGTGCTGGCTGAAACGATGCAATTGCTCAATGACATTGCCGCTTATGATGACAATTACGCCACGTTAGCGCAAAATATTGCCGAAAGTTATTACACGGCCCAAGAAGTTGGCCGGGATTTGACGGTGGAGCAAGGCGCTTTGACTTATGACGAAGCGGAATTGGTCGCCATTGATGACCGTTTGGCCTTGATTCACAGTTTGGAGCGCAAATACGGCGCCACTGTCGCCGATGTTTTGGCCTTTCAGACACAGGTGGAAGCTGATTTGGCGGTGTTTGAAGGTGATGACACGGCGATTGATAGTTTGTTGCACGAACGCGAACAGCTGGGACAACAGCTCAAAAATGCCGCCCAAGCCTTGCACGTTGCCCGCGATCAAGTGGCGCGGCAGTTGGCTGATGACGTCAATGGCCAACTGGCAGATTTGTTGATGACGGGGGCAAAATTTGACGTGCGCCTCACGCCAGCACCGAAATTTTTGGCAAGTGGGCACGATCAAGCCGCCTTCTTTATTCAAACAAACGTCGGCGAAGGCATGGCACCGCTGGTCAAAATCGCCTCAGGTGGTGAAGCTGCGCGCGTGATGCTCGCGCTCAAAACGACGTTTGCGACGAGCCAGCAAATTATTTCAATCGTGTTTGACGAAGCAGACACGGGTGTTTCAGGGCGTGTCGCCCAAGCCATGGCTAAAAAAATGCGGACAATCAGCGCCAACTCGCAAGTTTTGGCGATTACGCATTTGCCACAAGTTGCCGCGCACGCCGACCATCATTTCTTCATTGAAAAACAAACGCTGGCTGGACGCACAACCACCACGGTTAAGCCGGTCACTGACACGCAACGCGCTGAAGCGATTGCGTTGATGTTATCCGGCGACACCGTCACACAAACGGCGTTAGAAAACGCACAAGCGCTCTTGGATGACGCGCACAAGGAGAATTAGCATGACGCATGCACCGCAAAATTTACACGATGTGGCCGTCGCGGCTTTAGATGACGCTTACGTGCCTTATTCACATTTCCCAGTCGGCGCTGCTTTGGCAAGTGCTGATGGTGAAATTTTCAAAGGTATCAACATTGAAAACGTGTCGTATGGTTTGACAAACTGTGCAGAACGGACGGCAATTTTTACCGCCATTGCGGCTGGCAAACGTGATTTTGCTGGCTTAGTCATTGCCGGACGCACCAAAGAACCAATTGCCCCGTGTGGCGCTTGTCGGCAGGTGATGGTGGAATTTTTCCAACCTGATATGCCAATTTGGTTGATTAACGATCAAGGTGCTTCGATTAAAACCAACATCGGCGAATTGATGCCGGGCGCGTTTAACAGCTTGAATTAATTAGGTGTTCAAGTTGCACCACAGCGCGCTTTGTGGTATACTTTAGTAGTAAATTTACCAATTTGTAAATGAGCGGGTCAGCAGGCCGGCTCATTTTTTATGAATTGGGACCAACACACAAGGGAGGTGACTTGCAGATGAATCGCGTAGAAACAACGATTACCGAGTTAATCACACCGTTGATTGACGCTGCGGATTTGCTTTTGTGGGACGTGAGTTTTGCAAAAGAAGGCGGCAGCAAAGTTTTGCGGATTTTGGTGGACAAGCCAAATCATGAATTCGTAACGATGCAAGATTTGACAGCGTTTACCAATGAAGTCAACGAATTGTTGGATACGGTTGACCCTGATCCAATTCCAGAGGCGTATATGCTAGACATTAGCTCGCCGGGGGCGGATCGCCCGTTGAACGAACTTTGGCAATATCAGTGGGCTGTAGAAGCCGACGAACCAATTTTGGTGTCATTATTTGCGCCAAAAGAAGGTGCCAAAAAGCATTTGGGTCGAATCCAAGATTTGACGGAAACTGGTTTGACGCTGGTAAATGATGAAGTCGCTTTGCCACTGACATTTACCGAAATCGCAAAAGCCAACCTTGCAGTGGAAATTTAATTAGAGTGTGAACGGCGGTTTCGGCGCAGCCGAAACGACAAGCGGCGCGTAAGGTGTTGACGCGTGAAATGCCAGCGGCATTTTGCGGGGCAATGACTTACGCTGTAGCTTTTCGAGCCGCAAACACGTTTCAATCAAAGTGTGAACGGCGGTTTCGGCGCAAGCCAAACCACCACGCACGTTTAAGAAAAAAACGAGGAAAAGCGCATGAGTAAAGAATTAGTTGCTGCACTTGATGCCTTGGAACAAGAAAAGGGTATCGCACGTGAAGTGATTGTTGGCGCATTGGAAGATGCGTTGGCAGCCGCTTACAAAAAGCAATTTACGGACGCCCAAAACGTTGAAGTGACTTTCGACGAAAAGAAGGGTAAGCCAATTGTTAAACAAGTCAAAATCGTCGTTGACGCCGAAGACTTTGAAGATGACAACACGGAAATCCTTTTGGAAGACGCGTTGGCCATCAACCGTGCTTACGAAATCGGTGATGAAATTCGTTTTGACATCACGCCAGCGGACTTTGGTCGCACAGCGGCACAAATTGCCAAGCAAGTGATCATGCAAAAGTTGCGTGAAGCAGCCCGTTCAGCGATTTACGACAAATTCGTTGAATACGAAGACGAAATTGTCAGTGGTGTGGTTGAACGTCAAGACAGCCGTTTCTTGTATGTTACATTGTCTGACGGTCAAGAAGCTGTTTTGGGTGACAAAGACGTGATGCCAAACGAAACATATCGCATGAACGACCGCATCAAAGTTTTGGTGACGGAAGTACGCGATCAAGCCAAAGGCCCACAAATTTTTGTTTCACGTACGCACCCAAATTTGGTAAAGCGTTTGTTTGAACAAGAAGTGCCAGAAGTGTATGATGGTGTTGTTGAAATCATGTCGATTGCGCGTGAAGCTGGTGACCGTTCAAAGGTTGCCGTCCGCACATTGGACGAAAACTTGGACCCAGTTGGTTCGATGGTTGGCCAACGTGGAAGCCGTGTTAACGCCGTCGTGAGCGAATTGTCTGGTGAAAACATGGACATCGTCGAATGGGTTGAAGACGAAGCGCAATACATTGCCAACGCCTTGAATCCGTCTGAAGTTATTGACGTAATCTTTGACGGCAATGACGAACGTAAAGTCACGGTTATCGTGCCTGATCACCAATTGTCTTTGGCCATTGGTAAGCGTGGGCAAAACGCGCGTTTGGCAGCCCGTTTGACAGGCTTTAAGATTGATATCAAATCTGAAAGCGAAGCTGCTAACATGGCAGCACCGGTAGTTGAAGTTGCTGAAAGTGACGTTGTCGCTGACTAAAATTTTCAAAGGAGGACCCGCATTATGGCCTTAAAACCCCGCAAAATTCCGATGCGAAAAGATATCGTAACCGGAGAAATGTTTCCAAAAAAAGAACTTGTCCGTGTTGTTAAAAGCAAAGAAGGCGAGATTAGCATTGATCCAACGGGCAAAAAAAATGGCCGCGGGGCCTATATTGGTTTGGACGTCACAATTGCACAAGCAGCTAAAACCAAGCGCACGTTGGATCGCGCGTTTGAGATGAAGGTGCCGGATGCCTTTTATGACGAACTGATTGCCTTTGTGGATCATCAACAAGCACGTAAGGAATTGTTCGGTGATGACAAATAAACAGCAAATTCTGAATTTGTTAGGTTTGGCCATGCGCGCCGGTAAATTGGTGTTAGGGACGGATTCTGTTTTGAGCGCGATTCGCGACCAAAAAGTGCAACTCGTCTTCTTTCCAAACGACGGTGGGCAAAGTCAAGCTAAAAAATTCCAAGACAAAGCGCGGACTTACGAAGTTCCTTTGGACCAAAGTTTCACCCGCGATGAACTGAGTCAAGCAATCGGTGCTAACCGCGCAGCAATCGGCGTGGCAGACCGAGGGTTTGGCCGAAAGCTAAAAGCTTTATTACAAGAATGAAAAGGAGTGGCATTTAATGGCAGAAGAGAAGAAAACATTTTCTAACTCAACCCGTCCGGCCCGCAAACAAGCGGCACCCGAACGTAAAGAATTGCCGGCGTCACAACGTCGACACGCGGCACAATTATCAGATCGTGCGCGTGAAGAAGGTGGGGCATCACGCCCAGCACCTCGTCGTAACAACACGAACAATTCACAAGGACAAAACCGCCCGCAAAACGGCCAAGGTGCTAACGGTGGCCAACGTCGCCAAAACACAAATGGTAACGGTCCACGTAACAACGACAACCGTCGCGGTGGTTCAGCTTTGAGCCCATCACAAGGTCGTCCAGCGGTTCGTGAAAAGCGCGACTGGTCAACAAAGCCGCGTGAAGGACAAGTGGATTACTCAAAGAAGCCAGATAATTCTTTGAAAGAATACCGTGAACAAAACGAACGCAAGCGTGAAGAACGTGCGCCACGTCCACAAGCTGATCGTCCACGTAACAACGACAACCGTCGTTCAAACGATGCCCGTCCAGCCCAAGGACAAAACCGTCCCCAAAACGGTCAAGCAAGCACACGTCCAAACACAAATGCGCGCCCAGCTCAAAACACAGCTGCAACGCCAACACCAGCTACACAAGCAAACGCTGGCGCAGGTCGTTTTGGTGGCGCTTTGGCTTCAGGCAACAACTCAGCGCGTAACAACAAGCGCCGCGACACGCCTTCTGGTAACGGTCAACAAACGCCTCGTCGTAACGACCGACCAAAGGGTTCAAAAAAGCAACAACGTATTGCAGCCAAGAACCGTCCAGTCGCACCAGTTACGGAACGTAAGGAACAACCATTACCAGAAATTTTGGAATACCGCGTTGGTATGAACGTGCAAGACTTGTCAAAGTTGTTGCACCGTGACACAGCCGAAATTATCAAAAAGTTGTTCTTGTTGGGTATCATTACCAACCAAAATCAAAGTTTGGATGCAGATACCATCGAAATTTTGGCAGCGGATTACGGTATTGAAGCACAAGAAAAAGTCGAGGAAGATGTGGCCGACATCGACCGCTTCTTTGAAGACGATGATATCGATATGGCAAACGCAACGTCACGTCCACCAGTTGTCACAATCATGGGACACGTCGATCACGGTAAGACAACATTGTTGGATTACTTGCGTAACACGAACGTGACTGAAGGCGAAGCCGGCGGTATTACGCAACACATCGGTGCTTACCAAGCGCGTTTGAATGACAAAATGATTACTTTCTTGGACACACCAGGACACGCGGCCTTTACAGAAATGCGTGCGCGTGGTGCGAACGTGACGGATATCACAATTTTGGTGGTGGCTGCCGATGACGGTGTCATGCCACAAACAAAAGAAGCGATTAGTCACGCCAAAGCCGCGGGCACACCAATCATCGTGGCTGTTAACAAGATTGACAAGCCAGGTGCGAACCCTGAAACAGTTATCAACCAATTGATGGAATACGAATTGATTCCAGAAGAATACGGTGGTGACACAATCTTTGTTAAGATTTCAGCTAAGTTTGGTCAAAACGTTGACGAATTGTTGGAAATGATTTTGTTGCAAGCCGATGTGCTTGAATTGAAGGCAGATCCAACAACTGTTGCGCGTGGAACAGTCATCGAAGCCCGTTTGGACAAGGGCCGTGGTTCTGTGGCAACTTTGTTGGTGCAACAAGGAACGTTGAAGGTTGGAGATCCAATCGTTGTTGGTAACACGTATGGTCGTGTGCGGACAATGACGGACAACCGTGGTCGTGATATTGAAGCTGCTACACCAGCTACCCCAGTCGAAATTACTGGTTTGCAAGAAGTACCACATGCTGGTGATCGTTTTGTTGTCATGGCAGATGAAAAGACAGCCCGTGCTGCTGGTGAACAACGTGCAAAGCGTGCCCAAGAAGTAGTACGTAACTCAGGTTCTGTTGTTACATTAGACACGTTGTTTAACACAATGGCTGAAAAGCAAATGAAGTCTGTACCGTTGATTGTTAAGGCGGATGTGCAAGGTTCAGCTGAAGCGTTGATTGGTTCATTTAAAAAGATTGATGTTGATGGTGTTAAGGTTGATATCATTCACACCGGTGTTGGTGCGATTAGTGAATCTGACGTGACTTTGGCGGAAGCTTCTGGTGCAATTGTGATTGGCTTTAACGTGCGTCCTACGCCAAATGCGAAGTCACAAGCTGACAGTCAAAATGTTGACATCCGTAACTACAACGTGATTTATAACGCCATTGATGACGTTGAAGCCGCGATGAAGGGACAATTGGACCCTGAATACCGTGAAGTTGTGATTGGAAATGCCAAGGTAATTGAATTATTCAAGTTCTCTAAGGTTGGAACAATTGCTGGTTCATTTGCTGAAGAAGGTAAGATTACCAATGATGCGAAGTTGCGTTTGATCCGTGACAACGTCGTGATTTACGACGGTGAAATGGGCTCATTGCAACGCGGTAAGGACCAAGTCAAGGAAGTTAAGGCTGGTTACGAATTCGGTATGACCATCAAGGGTTATAACGACGTCAAAGTCGGCGACATCATTGAAGCTTATATCATGGAATTGATTCCAGTTAAGTAAGAGTGCAAAGAACGTTCGGCGCAGCCGACGGGTGTAGCACGTTTCAAAAGTAACCACCAAAGGGAGGAAAACCACGTGGCAAATCAACAACGTACTGGGCGTTTGGCTCAGGAAATTCAACGTGACATCAGCGACATTTTGTTGAAACGTGTGCGTGATCCACGCATTGTCGATGTGACGATTACTGGCGTAGATGTGACGGCGGATTTTTCTTACGCGACGGTCTACTTTTCAGTGCTTTCTGATTTGGCAAGCGTCAATCAAAAGGCGGAAGCAGGATTGGAAGCGGCAAAAGGCTTGATTCGTAAGGAATTAGGCAGTCGTTTGCAGATTTATAAAATTCCTGAATTGCGCTTTGTAAAAGACGAATCTGTTAAATACGGCAATCACATTGAAGAATTACTACGCAATTTGAATAAAGATTAAGTTAAAAAGACGTGTTCAGCACGTCTTTTTTGTTCGGAAATTTGCTATACTAAGAATAGTCTAATTTAGAAATCGAGTATTTTATGTCAAATTTTGTACAACCTTTAAACCCAGTCGTCACGCAAATGGCGGCTGACAAATTGTTAGATTTTCAATTGCAAGTGCGCGACATTCCTAATTTAGTGCGCTTGACGTTTGGTGAACCTGGCTTTGCCGTGGACGAACGTATCAAACAAGCGCTGTATGCAGCGGTGGAAGGCGATCGTTCACACTATGCTGAAAGCCAAGGTGAATTGGCTTTGCGTAAGGCGGCCGTGGCTTACTTTAATCAGCACGCGAATTTAGCTTATGAAAATGAAGACAACGTGATTGTCACGTTGGGCGTCACCGAAGCGATTAACGTCGTTTTCCAGACGCTTTTGTCAGCCGGCGACGGTATTTTGGTACCGGAACCAGCTTATGGACCGTACTTCATGTCAATTGACTTGGCGCGCGGCAAGCGTGTTGGCGTCGACACGACGGCTGACGGGTTCAAATTAACCCCAGCAGCGGTGGAAAAAGCTTTGACGCAGGCCGATGTGCCGGTGAAAGCGATTTTGATGAACTATCCAAACAACCCAACTGGCGTGACTTACACGCGTGATGAGTTGCAAGCGTTGGCAGAAGTGTTTGAAAAGCACAATATCTGGGTGATTTCGGATGAAATTTATTCAACGTTGACTTATGATTACGAACACGTGAGTTTGGCGGAATTGTTGCCACGTCAGACCGTGATGATTAATGGCTTGAGTAAATCACATGCAATGACCGGTTATCGCATTGGCTTTATTTTGGGCGACAAAGCAGTGATTGATGAGATGCAAAAAGTGCATGGCGCATGGGATTTTGCCATTCCAACCTTTATTCAAGACGCGGCCACCGTGGCTTTGACGGAGGTGACCGAAGCGCCCGGTGAAATGCGTGATGCTTATCGCGCGCGTCGGGATCGCACGGTACCGCAGTTGTTGGCGGCCGGTTTTGATGTGGTCAATCCAGCTGGCGCCTTTTATTTGTTTGCCAAAATACCGGTTGATTTGGGGAGCGATGGGGATGCCTTTGCGATGGATTTGGCCACAAATGGTGGTGTTGCGGTGATTCCGGGTTCTGGTTTTGCCGAAAGTGCGGCTGCTTATATTCGAATTTCTTATGCGGCTGATGACGCCGATTTGGATGAAGGTGTGGCGCGCTTGGTGAAACGTGTTGCCGAATTACGCGCAGAAGGCGTGCGTTTTGACTGATGGTAGACGGATTACTCGTGATTGATAAGCCGCGTGGCATGACCAGTTTTGATGTCGTGGCACAAGTGCGGCGTTTATATCACATGAAAAAAGTCGGGCACGCCGGCACGTTAGATCCGAATGTATCGGGTGTGCTGGTGGTGGCTTTGGGCAAAGCGACGAAATTAATTGATGAATTACAAACGCGTCCAAAGACCTACATTGGTGAAGTGACGTTGGGTTTTGCGACTGAAAGCGAAGATTTGGATGGCGCAGAAATCGCGCGTGAACCACTAGAACGTGCTTTTTCAAATGCTGAAATTGACGCAGCCATGACCGCACTGACGGGCGATATTATCCAAATTCCGCCGATGTTTTCCGCGGTGAAAGTCAACGGCAAGCGTTTGTATGAGTACGCGCGGGCCGGAGAAGGCGTAGAGCGACCACAACGAGCGGCAACGATTTATCGTTATGAGCGGACGGACAAGCCAGTTTTTGATGCGGTGAGTGGTGAGCAGAAATGGCGCTTTGAGGCGCGCGTGTCTAAAGGGACGTACATTCGGACTTTGGCGGTGGATACGGGCAAAAGCTTAGGTGTGCCGGCCGTGATGAGTGATTTGCGTCGCGTTGAAGGTAGTGGTTTGCCCGTGGATAAAGCGGTGTCGCTTGCTGATTTGGCGACCATGGATGACGACCAACGTGTCGCGCAATTACAAACGTTGGATGCGGTTTTGGCTGATTGGCCGCGGATTGATCTAAATGAGGCGCAATGGTTTGCGGTGCGTAACGGTCAAAAAGTGCTAACGTTTGGCGACGTGAGTGGCAATAAAGTGCGCTTATATTTTGATAATGAATTAAAATCTGTTTATGAATACGACGCAGACGCAAAATTATGGCGCTCGCGCTATGTGTTTGCAAACGAATAGGAGAGATGATGCGAATTGATTTGCGTTATCCGTTGGCAATAACGGAACAACCTCAGCAAGTTTTGGTGATGGGATTTTTTGATGGCGTGCATCGCGGCCACCAACAAGTGTTAAAAACCGCCAAAAAAATCGCGGACGAACGCGGTTTGGAATTGGCAGTTTTGACTTACGATCCGCATCCGGCAGTTGTCTTTGAAAAATTTGATGCCCCGTTGACGTATTTGACAACCGTTGATAAAAAAGTCGCGTTGTTGACGCAATATGGCGCACAGCGCGTCTATGTGATGAATTTTACGTCGCAATTAGCGGCTTTGCCGCCGCAAGTATTTGTCGATGATGTGCTGATGGCGCTCAATCCGGCCGTCGTTGTGGCTGGTTTTGACCATACTTACGGCGCCGATAAAACAGTCAGTGACATGGCGACTTTGCCACAATACGCCAAAAAGCGCTTTGACGTTGTCGCAGTACCAGCGTTCCCGCTTGACGGGCCAAAAGTCGCCTCACGCGATTTGCGCGCGGCTTTGGCAGTTGGTGATGTGGATTTGGTCAATGTTGATTTGGGACGCGTCTATGAAACGACAGGTTTGGTGGTGCATGGCGAGGCACGCGGCCGTGAGCTGGGCTTTCCAACGGCTAATATCCAAACGCCGATGTTGGAACGTTTGCCCGGCATCGGGATTTACGCCGTGGAAATTCAAGTCGGTGGGATTTGGTATCAAGCGATGGCCTCGATTGGGCGCAACGTGACATTTGGTGATGGTCGACCGGTGACGGTGGAAATCAATATTTTGAACTTCAACCAAGCGATTTACGGTGAGCACGTGGTTGTGCGGTGGTGTCATTATTTGCGTGGCGAAGTTAAATTCACCGGCGCACCAGCTTTGATTGAACAATTAAAACAAGATCAACAAGCAACAGAAGCTTGGTTTGCAGCACGTTCTTAAGAACGTGTTTTTTATTTTTAGCACTCGAACAAAAAGTCTGCTAAAATACTTGCAATTTGAAAAAAGAGGTGTACAATATAAGTATTAGCACTTGGGTAAATAGAGTGCTAAAAGAGGTGATAATGACGCTGACACAACGACAAAAGTTAATTTTAGCCGCAATCATCACCGAATATACGCAAACAGGATTGCCAGTCGGTTCCAAAACTTTGGAAGAGCAGTTAGCCATTAAAGTCAGTTCGGCCACTATTCGTAATGAAATGGTCGTGTTAGAAGAAGCTGGCTTGTTGACTAAAGCGCACACGTCATCGGGTCGCGTGCCTTCGGCGCGCGGTTATCGCTACTACATCGATTATTTATTGCCAAACATTGATTTGGCGCATGTTGATTTAGCACCGATTCGTGAGCAGCTGGCGGGCACTTTCCATGAAGTGGGCGATGTGCTTGACAAAGCAGTGCACGCACTGGCGGCAATCACTAACTACACAGCCATCGTGTTAAAGCCGGCACCAGATGCGGTCAAAGTTTCTGGGTTTCGTTTGGTTGAATTAGCACCGCAACATTTAATCGCGGTGCTTGTGACCAGCGATGGCAATTTAACCAGCCAGACGTTTACGTTGCCGCATGACGTGCCGATTGAGTCGTTGGATGATATGGTGACGTACATCAACGAGCAACTCGTTGGGCGGCAGGTTAGTGATGTGTTGAGCTTAATGCAAACGGATTTGCCGGCGCAGTTTATTCGCACGGTGCGCAATCCTGGTAGTTTTTTGCAGTTATTCGGTGATGTGTTGTCCCGGTCAATTGGCGATGACGTGCAATTGGGCGGCCGTTTGAACGTGCTGGATTTTAGTGAAATCACGCATAGTTCAGACGTGCGTCATTTGTTGGAATTACTGGATAATGCGCCAGCCATGCGCCGGTTAGTTGCCAGTTTACCCCAACAAATCAACACCCAAATTGGTCCGGAAATTGATGAAACGCTTTTGCACAATATCAGTGTTGTCAATGCAACCTTCACGTTGCCGGACTTATCACGTGCTACTTTGGCGCTGATTGGACCAATGCACATGCCGTATGCGCGCATGCTACCGTTGGTCGCGGCGTTTGGTAGTGTGTTAGATGAACAAATGTTAAATTACAGATAAAGGAGCCATTCATGGCGGAATCAACAGAAAAAGAAGTGCTTGAAGAAGTAGAAGCAACGCAAGAAGCGACCGAAGAACAAGCAACAACAGAAGAAGTCGTTGAAGTGGACGAAACAGCGCAATTGAAAGTCCAACTTGAAGAATTAGAAGACAAGTTGTTGCGTGCGCAAGCGGAAACACAAAACATTCAACAACGTAACGCCCGTGAAAAAGCGGCGTTGTTGCAATACGACGGTCAAAAGTTGGCCACAGCTTTGTTGCCAGTCGTGGATAATTTGGAACGTGCTTTGGCCGTAGAAGCAACTGATGACGTTGCTCAACAAATCAAAACTGGCGTGGAATTAACGCTCAAAACTTTGCAAAATACGTTGGTTGAACACGGTATTAAGCCGGTTGGTGAAATTGGCGACGCGTTTGATCCAAACCAACATCAAGCCATCCAAACGGTTCCAGCAGATGATGACCATCCAGCTGACACGATTGCCCAAGTTTTGCAAAAGGGTTATGTGTTGCATGATCGCGTCTTGCGTCCAGCAATGGTCGCAGTCGCGCAATAAAAACAATTGTTTGTGAGTTCAAATTGTTTATCAAGGTCACTTTGTAAACAATTTGAGCTCACAAACAACTCAAACTCGAACTTACATTTGAAAGGAATTATAAATATGTCTAAGATTATCGGAATTGACTTAGGAACAACAAACTCAGCGGTTGCCGTCCTTGAAGGTGGCGAACCAAAGATTATTACAAACCCATCAGGGGCTCGCACAACACCATCTGTTGTCTCATTTAAAAACGGTGAAACACAAGTTGGTGAAGTCGCTAAGCGTCAAGCCATCACGAACCCAGACACAATCATCTCAATCAAGCGTCACATGGGTGAAGCTGGTTACAAGGTTGATGTTGACGGCAAGTCATATACACCACAAGAAGTGTCAGCGATGATTTTGCAATACATCAAGAAGTACGCCGAAGATTACTTGGGTGAAACAGTTGACAAAGCTGTCATCACAGTGCCTGCTTACTTTAACGATGCACAACGTCAAGCTACAAAGGACGCTGGTAAGATTGCTGGTTTGGAAGTTGAACGAATTGTCAACGAACCAACTGCTGCTGCTTTGGCCTATGGTTTGGACAAGTTGGACCGCGATGAAAAGATTTTGGTTTACGACTTGGGTGGTGGAACATTTGACGTGTCAATCCTTGAATTGGGTGACGGTGTCTTTGAAGTTTTGGCAACCAACGGTGACACACAACTTGGTGGAGATGACTTTGACAACAAGATTATTGACTGGTTGGCAGAGGATTTCAAAGCGGAAAACGGCATTGATTTGAAGGCCGACAGCTTGGCTTTGCAACGTTTGAAAGACGCAGCTGAAAACGCGAAGAAGACATTGTCATCTGCAACTGAAGCAGCCATTGATCTGCCATTTATCGCTTCAGGTGACCAAGGTCCTTTGCACATCCAAACATCTTTGTCACGTGCTAAGTTTAACCAAATCACAGCTGATTTGATTAAGCGCGCCGAAGAACCTGTTAAGAACGCTTTGAAGGATGCTGGTTTGTCATTCTCAGATATTGATGAAGTGTTGTTGGTTGGTGGATCAACGCGTATTCCAGCCGTGCAAGAATCTGTTAAGAACTTGTCAGGCAAGCAACCTAACCACTCAGTGAACCCCGATGAAGCAGTGGCAATCGGTGCTGCGGTTCAAGGTGGTGTCATCACTGGTGACGTCAAAGACGTTGTTTTGTTGGACGTGACACCTTTGTCATTGGGAATTGAAACAATGGGTGGGGTCTTCACAAAGTTGATTGACCGTAACACAACAATCCCAACTTCAAAGTCACAAGTCTTCTCAACAGCCGCTGACAACCAACCAGCCGTGGACATCCACGTGTTGCAAGGTGAACGTTCAATGGCCGCTGACAACAAGACATTGGCGCACTTCCAATTGACAGATATTCCAGCCGCACCACGCGGTATTCCTCAAATCGAAGTGACATTTGACATTGACCGTAACGGTATTGTGTCTGTTTCTGCTAAGGACTTAGGTACGCAAAAGGAACAAAAGATTACAATTCAAGCAAACGGTGGTTTGTCAGAAGAAGACATCGAAAAGATGATGGCAGATGCCAAGGCCAACGAAGAAGCCGACAAGAAGAAGGCTGAAGAAGCAACTTTGCGTAACGACGTTGAACAAACAATCTTCCAAACAGAAAAGACATTGGAAGAAGTTGGCGACAAGTTGGGTGATGACGACAAGAAGCCAACGCAAGACGCTTTGGCAGAATTGAAGAGCGCTCAAGAAAGCGGCGACTTGGACGACATGAAGGCCAAGTTGGAAGCTTTGCAAAAGGTTGCGCAAGAATTGGCCATGAAGTTGTACCAACAAGCAGCACCACAAGAAGGTGAAGCTGGTGCAACGGACGCTAAGGACGACAACACAGTTGATGGTGACTTTGAAGAAGTAAAGTAATGTGACTTGTGGTGTGAGATATTGGCGTTAAAATCGGCCAATTATTTTACATCGGTGTCATCAGAAGAGAAAAAACGCGCGATAGCGCGTTTTGTACATACGTAGTAGAAGGAGTTTTTCGTGAATAATACTGAATTTTACGACCGCTTGGGCGTGGCAAAAGATGCGAGTCAAGATGAAATTAAAAAGGCTTATCGTAAGCTTTCCAAGCAATATCACCCCGATTTGAACCAAGATGCTGGGGCCGAACAAAAATATAAAGACGTGCAAGAAGCCTATGAGACGTTGAGCGACCCGCAAAAGCGTGCGCAATATGACCAATTTGGTCCAGCCGGCGCTAACGGCGGCTTTGGTGGCCAAGGATATGGCAGCGGTCAAGGCGGCTTTGGTGGTTTTGACGATATCAACGACATTTTCAGCCAAATGTTCGGCGGTGGCTTTGGCGGCGGCTTTGATCCAAATCGTCCTCGTAAGGGGCAAGATTTGCAATACCGTATGCATTTGACGTTTGAAGAAGCGGTTTTTGGTGCGGAAAAAACGATCAGTTATACGCGCACGGAAAACGGCACGCAACAAAAGCACGAAGTCAAAGTGACGATTCCGGCTGGTGTCGATTCTGGTCAACAAATGCGTTTGGCGGGACAAGGTGAAGCCGGGACAAACGGCGGGCCGTTTGGTGATTTGTTCGTGGTCTTCACGGTGGCGCCAAGCAAGGACGGCTTTGAACGTGATGGCGCCGATGTTTATCTGGAAGTACCGCTGAGTTTTGTCAGCGCAACTTTGGGGGATGAAATCGAAGTGCCAACGGTGCACGGGCCAATAAAGTTGAAAATTCCAGCTGGTACGCAAACCGGGACCGATTTCCGTTTGCGCGGCAAAGGTGCACCACGTTTGCGTGGCACCGGCAATGGTGACCAATTTGTGCGCGTGAAGGTCAGCGTGCCAACCAAGTTGAATAAAGAACAAAAAAAGGCGTTGGAAGACTTCCAAAAAGCGTTTGAAGGTCACAAGAAACACGGTTTCTTTGGTTAGTTTTAAAGGGTCGTTGCCAGTTGGTGCGATCATTTTTGCTTTTAGGGGTTGACACTTTTTAAAAGTAGCGTTATGATAATCTCATCAATTTGTAAGGAATAACAAAATGCAACATTCATTGACACAACAAAGCTGGTATTATTTTTTCATTTTCAAGTAAAATGATCGTCGTAAGTACGTCGGTCACGACGTACTCGGAGATGGAACCTTTTGGGGTGTGAATCTTTTTCTTACCGAGTGCTTAACACTCGATGAAAAAGACTAATGTGGTTTTGTAGACGTACAAATCAAACAAGTCGAATGACGGCAAATCGAGTGTAACACTCGGTTTGCCGTTTTTTATTGCTTTTGTTTCCCATGATTGATGATGCAAGCTAACAAAATGCGTCACAAATGAGTACAATAGAACTAAGATTAATTTTTCATCGCACTGATGAAAAATAGCGTTGCGGACAACGCTTTGTTGAAATAAAAGGATAACTAAAACATGATTATTATTGCAAACGACGCCCAAGCGGCGCAAAATTTGGCCCAGACTGCACAGAATTTAACGCAGGATCCTGTATTTTTCCATGACAACCGCGTTGGAATTGCGGGGAAATTCGATGTCGCACAGCTGGATGCACAGTTAATTAGTGAGGTGGTGGATAAGCATCACGTGGCTTTGAAAAGTTCACGGGATTTCCATCCGGAAGACACGATCATCACAACCAAACACAGCGTGATTGGCGGCGATCATTTTGTCTTTATGGCTGGACCGGATTCGATTGAAACGCCGGAACATGTTTTGGCGATGGGCGAAGCGGTTAAAGCCGCAGGTGCCACAATCTTACGCGGAGGTGCTTTCAAACCACGCACTAGTCCTTACAGTTTCCAAGGTTTGGGCGAACCTGCTTTACAAGCACATCGCGCGGCAGCTGACGCGTTGGGCATGGATATGGTAACGGAAATTTTGGACACTAATGATGTGGATTTGGTTGACCAATACACGGATATTTTTCAAGTTGGGACGCGTAACATGCAAAACTTTGCGTTGCTCAAAGCTTTGGGCGCTAAGCGCAAGCCGGTTTTGTTGAAGCGGGGGATGGCAGCGACGATTGATGATTTGTTGAACGCAGCGGAATACATCGCAGCCGGCGGTAATGACCAAATTATGTTGATGGAGCGTGGTATTCGGAGTTTTGACAACAAATACACGCGCAACACGTTGGACGTGAGCGCGGTGCCGGTTTTGCGCCAATTAACGCACTACCCAATTATCGTCGATCCAAGTCACGCAGCCGGCGTCGCGGCGTTTGTGCCGACTTTGGCGATGAGTGCGGTGGCGGCTGGGGCGCAAGGTTTGATGGTGGAAATTCACGATGAACCAAGCCAAGCATTTGTGGATGGCGATCAAGCGATTACGCCAGCTGAATTTGTGGCCATCGCGGATAAGGCGCGCGCAGTGCGTGAGGTGTTACATGCAGATTGATTTACCAGAGAAAACTTATCAAGTAGTCATTGAAAATGACGTTCAAAAATGTTTGGGCGCAGTCATTGCCGAACAATGGTCGCCACGCAAAATTGCGTTGATTACGGATGCGCAAGTGGCTGATTTTTATTTAGCCAGTGTGCAAGAACAACTGGTGGCGGCCGGATTTACGGTTTTGCCATTGGTGGTGCCGGTGGGTGAAACCAGTAAATCTTTGGCGGTAGTCGAAAAACTGGCCAGTCAAATGGCTGAATTTGGCATGACGCGGCGCGATGGTGTGATTGGCTTGGGCGGCGGCGTGGTTGGTGATTTGGCCGGTGTGGTCGCGAGTTTGTACATGCGCGGCGTAGCGCTCATTCACATTGCCACGTCATTGACGGCGCAGGTTGATTCATCAGTCGGCGGTAAAACAGCGGTAAATTTGGCGACGGTGAAAAATGTTTTGGGGACCTTTTACCAACCTGATTTAGTGGTGGTCGATCCGACGTTTTTGGCCACGTTGACCACACGTGATTTAGTGGAAGGTTATGCCGAAGTGGTGAAAATGAGCGCGTTAGCTGGTGCTGATTTTTGGGCATTAACCGGAAAAATTCAGACACCAGCCGACATTTTAACGTACGCAAAGGCGCTAATTGAAGCGTCAGTTGCCTACAAAGCTAGCGTCGTGATGGCCGATGAAAAAGAAGCGAACCGACGCCAAGTGCTCAACTTTGGCCACACGTTTGGTCACGCCATTGAATTATTGGCGCACGGCAAATTACGTCACGGCGAAGCGATTGCGATTGGCATGATTGATATCACGCGGGCATTTGAAAAAATGGGTGTGAGTCAAAGTGGTTTGACGCAGGCGCTTAGCCAGCGTTTGACGGCGGTGGGTTTGCCGACAAGTTCTGATTTACTCGGCACGCCAGCATTTTACGCGGGTTTGCAACATGACAAAAAAAATACGGGACAAGCGATTAATTTAATTGCCTTGGCACGCATTGGGCAACCACAAATCGTGCCAATGGCACCAGCAGCAATCCAAGATTTAAGGGAGAAATAACATGCGCTACATGACAGCGGGCGAAAGCCACGGACCAGAAGAAATTGCAGTAATTGAAGGCATTCCAGCCGGTTTGCATTTGACAGAAGACATGATTAATGCGGAATTAGCCCGTCGCCAACACGGTTATGGGCGCGGCGAACGTCAAAAAATTGAATCTGACACGGTTACGATCATGAGCGGCGTGCGCCATCAAACCACGTTGGGATCGCCGATTGCGTTGAATGTTCACAACGATGATCACAACAATTGGCGCAAAATTATGGCGCCAAATGACCCAGCCAATAGCGAAAATACGTTGCGCAAAGTGCTACGTCCGCGTCCCGGTCACGCGGATTTGGTTGGTGGCATGAAGTACCGCCATCGCGAAGATTTGCGCAATGTTTTGGAACGCTCATCTGCTCGTGAAACGGTGATGCGCGTGGCAGTTGGCGCGGTAGCCAAAGCTTTGTTGGCGGAAATTGGCGTGGACGTGCACGGCTTTGTTTTGAACGTGGGACCAGCGCGTGCTGATGCGAGTCAAATCGCGCAATACAAAGATTTGGCGGCTTTGCGCGCGGTGACAGAAAGTTTGCCAACGCGAACTTTGGATGAAAAAACGGATGCTGCCATTCAAGCGGTGATTGACGCCACCAAAAAAGATCGCAACACGGTCGGTGGCACGGTGCAAGTCATGGCGACTGGCTTGCCAGCTGGATTGGGTTCTTATGTGAGCGCCGATGAAAAATTAGACGCGAAAGTTGCGCGCGCCATCGTTGGCATCAACGCCTTTAAGGGTGTTGAATTTGGTGGTGGTTTCGAAAATGCGGAAAAATTCGGTGATGAAATCATGGACGAAATTTTCTGGGATGAAGCACGTGGCTTTTATCGGGGTAGCGACAATCTGGGTGGTTTTGAAGGTGGCATGACGACAGGTGAACCAATCGTGGTCAAAGGCGTGGTTAAGCCAATTCCAACACTTTATCGACCCATGCAAAGTGTTGATATTGACACGCATGAAGTCCACAAAGCGACTCTGGAACGTTCAGACACGACGGCGGTGACCGCAGCGGCGGTAATTGCTGAACACATGGTGGCAATCGAACTCGCCAAAGCAGTTTTGGACAAATTCGATGCCGATCACATCGAGCGGATGAAAGAACAAGTCGCTGTTTACCGCGAAGAATTGCGTCAATTTTAAAGGAGACAAGATGGCGGAAAAAATTTTAACGCGAGCTCATGGCCTAAATGGCACGCTCACGGTGCCGGGTGATAAAAGCATTTCGCACCGCGCCTTGCTGTTTGGAAGTGTGGCGCATGGCACGACGACAATCCATGGTTTGTTACGATCAGAAGATGTCTTGCATACGCTCGGCGCGTTGCGTGATTTGGGCGTGACAATTGAAGATGACGGGCAAACAGTGACGGTAGTTGGTCAAGCTGGTTTTCATTTTCAACAACCAATAGCGCCTTTGCAAATGGGTAATTCGGGAACGACCACGCGCTTGTTGATGGGATTGTTAGCGCAACAAAGCTTTGAGGTGACGCTGATTGGCGATGCGAGTTTAAGCAAACGGCCGATGACACGCGTGAGCGATCCCTTGGCTTTAATGGGCGCAAATATTGACGTGACCGATGGGCATTTGCCAGTGACGTTGAAACACAGCGCGTTGCAGGGTATTGATTACACGTTACCGGTTGCATCAGCGCAGGTGAAAAGTGCGTTGATCTTAGCGGGTTTGCAAGCGACTGGCACGACGGTTATTCGCGAACCGTTGGCAACGCGCGATCACACGGAACGCATGTTAGCGATGTTCGGGCGCCCTGTGACGCGTGAAGATGAGCAGATTTTGGTGACGCCTAGTGAACTCACAGCGACGCAAGTTGACGTACCGGCGGACATTTCATCAGCCGCCTTTTGGTTGGTGGCGGGTTTAATTGTGCCAAATAGTCATGTGACTTTGACTAAAGTGGGGATGAATCCAACGCGTACTGGCATCATCACTTTGTTAAAACGCATGCAGGCGACGATTGAGGTGACGGATTTGCCGGTTGTTGCTGGCGGTGAGCCGTTAGCGGATTTGAGTGTGGTGAGCCAAAATTTGATGGGGACGATGATTGTGGCGGCTGATATTCCTAGCGTGATTGATGAATTGCCGATTTTGGTTTTGGCAGCTACGCAAGCAACTGGCGTGACGCGCATTAGTGGCGCGGCGGAGTTGCGCGTCAAAGAAACAGATCGCATTGCCGCGGTGACAACAGAACTCAATAAATTAGGTGCGCAAATTGAAGCGACGGAAGACGGTTTTATCATTCACGGTGGCACACCTTTGCATGCTGAAAATGGCGTCGTCGTTGATGCGCACGGCGACCATCGCATTGGCATGATGTTAGCCATCGCCGCTCAAATCACGACTGGTGAAGTGACCTTAACCAACGCGCAAAGTGTCGCGGTGTCTTATCCAACATTTTTTGCGGATTTGGCGCAGTTGCGAGGTGAAGCATGACCCAAGTGGCGGTGGTTGGATTAGGCGCAATCGGCGCGTCAATTGCCGGCGCTTTATCAGCGGCGGGACAAGTCGTGCTCGGCGTCGAACCTGATGAAGAGAATGCCCAAATTAATTTGCAGGCGGGCTATGTTGCGCGCGTGGTGACGTTTGAAACAGCGATTGAATTGGCGGATGTGCTGATTTTAAGTGGGCCGATTTCGGTGATTTTGGCGCAATTGACGCAATTAAAACAGGTGCAAAAGCCTTTGGTGGTGGTCGATACGGCTTCGGTCAAAGGCGTGATTTTGGCGCAAAGTGCCCAATTGCCCGCGCATGTGCAGTTTGTCGGCGGGCATCCGATGGCTGGCACACACGCCAGCGGAGCTGGGGCGGCTGATCGGGAATTGTTTGTGGATCGGTCATTTTTCTTGGTTGGTGGATCAGCATTTGCCCAACGACAAATTCAATTGGTGCTGGCACCATTACAGGCGCATTTTCAAATGTTAACGGCTCCGGAACACGATCGTTTGGTGGCGGGGATTAGCCATTTGCCGCACGTGGTGGCGTCGACTTTGGTGAACAGTGTTGCGGCTGGTTTGCAAGACGGACAACCGGAATGGTTAGAATTGGCCGCTGGTGGTTTTTTGGACACGACGCGAATTGCGGCGGCTGATCCAGTGCTTTGGCAAGAAATTCTGCTTGCTAATGTGGTCGAAAACCGTGCATTTATTCAAGCAATGCAAACGCAATTGGCCGCGTTAGATGCCGATTTGGCGCAGGAAAACACTGCTGAAGTCTTGGCAATTTTAACGCAAGCACAACAAATTAGAAAGGCGAAAATGCCATGACAAATATTGTTTTGATTGGCTTTATGGGAGCCGGAAAAAGTACAATTGGTCGTTTGTTGGCCAATCAATTACAGCGTTCGTTCGTCGATGTGGATGACTTTTTAACGCAAAAACAGGGGCAAACGCCTAGTGACATTTTTGCCACCGTGGGCGAATCAGTTTTTCGGGAAATGGAACATGACGCGCTGGCCGAAATTTTAGCCGATGATTATCAAATTATTGCCAGTGGCGGTGGAATTGTCGAAAATCCTGCTAATCAAGCGCTTTTGGCAGGGGCAGAAGTCATCTTTTTGACGGCTGAATTTGCAACAATTTTGCCACGCTTATTGGCTGATAACACGCGCCCACTGTTGCAACGGCACACGACGCAAAGTTTTTATGCCTTATTTACTGCGCGCCAAGCCAAATATGCGGCGTTTGCGACGCAGCAAGTTTGGGTGGATGGCAAAACACCGGCGCGTGTGGCGGCGGAAATTTTGACGTGGCTAGAGGATGGTCGTACTGATTTGACGGCATTACGCAGTGAAATTGATAGTTACGATCGGCAAATTTTAGCGTTGGTGGAAAAGCGTTTGGCAGTGGCGACAAAAGTCGCGCAATATAAGCAAGCACACGGTTTGGCGGTGGTGCAAGCAGGACGCATGGCGACTTTGAAAGCCGCTTTACACGCGGATAGCGCGTTGCCTGATGCGGTCGTTGACACCGTAATTGAAACGCTTTTCGCCTTGACGATTGCCCACGAGGAAGACGTTCATGACGGCGTTTGACTTGACGGATTTTGTGGCAAAACACGACCGGCCAGCGGTTATTGTGCCGCTGACAGCGCGCAATTGGGCGGATTTGCAAGGACAAATCACGTTGGCGCAAGCTGCACAAATTGATTTGGTGGAATGGCGGATTGATTTGGCGTTGGCGGCGGATTGGTCACCGAGTTTAACTGAGCTGCAACAAGTGGTGGCGCAAGTTGACAAACCAATTTTGCTGACGTGGCGCACAACGCATGATGGCGGCGATTTTGCTTTTGATTTGGCACGTTACACGCAGATTTATGATTTGGCAATTACTGCTGGTGTTTGGGGTGTGGATGTTGAATTTTGGACATTTGCGCAATTGGCTGATCAGGTGGCACAATGGCGTGAGCACGTGAAAATTGTGGTGTCGGCGCATGATTTTGGCAAAGTACCGCGGGATTTAACCGCACAAATTAGGGCCATGGACAGTCTGCCGGTTGACGTGGTGAAATTTGCGGGGATGGTGCAAATGCCACTTGATGTGACACGTTTGTTTGATGCTGGTGATTTGGCTTGGGCGCACCCGTTGATTTTGCTTGGCATGGGTGAATTGGGGCAAACAACGCGCACGCGTGGCTGGCAACACGGTTCACAAGCAACATTTGCTGCCCTGACGGCCGACCAAACATCGGCGCCGGGGCAATTAATTTGGCAGGAAATGGCGGCTTATTGGACGCGATAATTTGTTTTGCGGGCGCGCATAAGGTATGATAGGTAGACGAATGCAGACAAAGGAGCGCCATTATGGGACGTTATCAAATTGATTTTAAGCAAAAACAAGCCGACGCCAAGTACAAATCTGGCCAACAAACGGCCACAACAAAAGCGCAAAAATTGGCGGAATTAAAGGCAAAATTCACAAAGCAAGGCAAGTAAAAGACGATTAGCGCTAATCGTCTTTTTTTGTGCAATCTTTTTTGTCAAATATGGTCAAAATTTGATATAATTAACTTTAATATTATGGACGGAGTAGGCCATTTCAGGCACAAATCATGTCGTTAGCAGACTTAAAAACATATTTAAAAGCAGAATTTAACGTGGCGTTTACCGATGAAAGTTTATTGATTGAGGCCTTGACGCAGCGGAATTTTTTAAATGAACATCCCGACGATCCCAGTGGCGATTACCAACGGTTGGAATTTTTGGGGGATTCGGTCATGCAAATTATGACGGCGGAATATTTATTCAAGCGTTATCCAAAGTGGCACGAAGGCCAGCTTACTGAAATGCGAATTGCCATGGTGCAGAGCAAATCTTTGGCGCATTTTTCAAGTAAAGTGAAGTTGGATACCGCCGTTCGTTTGGGTAAAGGTGAAGAAATGAACGGCGCGCGCAGTCGCACGAGTTTGTTAGAGGACATCTGGGAAGCGTTTGTTGGCGCTTTGTATTTGGATCAGGGGGCTGATGTGGTGCGCGACTTTTTGGGCAAAACCATTTTCGCCGCGCTTGATACGGATTTCTTTGATCAATTTATCGATTACAAAAGTCGTTTGCAAGAGAAATTGCAACAAAACGGCGCGGTCGTGATTTCATATACGACGCTCAACGAACACACGCGCGCCAATGCAGATGAACCGTTTGTCGTTGAAGTTGCCGTTGAAGGACACACTTTGGCCTCAGGAACCGGACGCTCAATTAAAGACGCGGAAAAAGCCGCGGCGCGTTTGGCATTACAGAATCTATGAAACTAAAAACACTCGAAATCAGCGGTTTTAAGTCATTTGCTGATAAAACAACAATTGAATTTATGCCGGGGATGACGGGGATTGTCGGGCCAAATGGTTCGGGAAAATCCAACATTATCGAAGCGATGCGCTGGGTGATGGGTGAAACGTCGGCCAAAGATTTACGCGGTAGCAAAATGAGCGATGTGATTTTTGCGGGAACCGGCACACGGGGCGCGTTGAGTCGTGCGGAAGTGTCGATGACGTTTGATAATTCGGACAAATATATCAATTCCGAGTTCACAGAAATTCGCATCACGCGCAAACTTTATCGCAGTGGCGAAAGTAGCTACCAGATTAACGGCGTTGAGAGTCGTTTGCGCGATATTCATGAATTATTTATGGACACAGGTTTGGGACGCGAGAGTTTTTCAATCATTTCGCAAGGCCGTGTGGAAGGCATTTTCAACGCCAAACCAGAAGAACGGCGCGCCATTATTGAAGAAGTCGCCGGGGTTTATCAGTACAAACAACACAAAGAACAGGCTAAAAAAGAGTTGCAAGCCACCGATGATAATTTGGCGCGTGTGGCCGATATTATCTATGAATTGGATCAGCGTTTGGAACCGTTGGCTTTGCAAAGTGCCCAAGCGCAGGATTATTTGGCGCAAAAGACGCGCTTTGATGAGTTAAACGTGTTGTATTTGGCCGGGCATCATGCGCAATTAGCGACGGACAAAGGCAGTTTGGATGCGAGTTTGACGGCGCAAGCAACCGAATTAGCGACGGTGAGTCAAACATTAAACGCGCTCAACACTGATGTGCAACGCGCCCAAACACAACTGAGTGAAGCGCAAGCCAAACGCGAACGCTTGCAAGCAAAATTGGTCGACTTAACCGGCTTGCAAGAGCGTTTGAGTGGGCAGCAACAATTGGACGCCGCCCAAGCGCAGCATTTGGCGACGCAAGTTGCGCAAATTCAAACACAATTAGCCACATTAGCGACGCAAATCACGGCGCAAAATGCCGTCGTGACTGAGAAACAAGCCAGTTTGACGGTCGCACAAACGGCATTTGAGACGTTAGATGCGCAATTGCAAGCCGTGACGGGCGATGATTTGGACCGGCAACAAGCCGTCATCCAAGCGGCGCTAACGCAGGAACGCGACGCTTATGTTGACTGGTTACAAGCAGAGGCGCAACATCAAAATGACGTGACGAGCACGCAACGTTTGTTAGCACAAAATAGCGCCCAAATCACGCATCTAACCCAACGCCAAAGCGAACAAACCGAACTTGTCCAAGCAGCTCAAAGTGCGGTCACGACAGCTCAAAGCGCCATTGACGCCACGAATTACGGCGCATTAGAAGCGCAGTTAGCTGACAAAAATGCCGCCATTCAAACCGCCCACGCGGATTATGAAGCGCTGCAAAAGCAGTGGTACGACCAATTGGCGGTCGCCAACAAACTTGAATCACGTTTGAATGCGATGCAGGCGGTTGATGATTATGCTGGCTTTTATCAAGGCGTGCGGCATTTGATGGGAAAGAAAGCGGCATTTCCCGGTTTGATTGGCGTGGTGGCGGAACTGATTAAAGTGCCCGCAGCTTATACGTTGGCGGTGGAAACCGCGCTGGGCGCGGCTTTGCAACAAGTTGTCACGCAAAATACAACCACTGCCAAACAAGCCGTGGCGTATTTGACCAAACAACGCGCTGGCCGGGTGACGTTCTTGCCATTAGACGTGATTAAACCGCGTCAAATTGACGCTCAGGTGCGCGCGAGCGCTGAAAAAATTGCTGGTTTTGTCGGCGTTGCCGCGGATTTGGTGGAGATGGCTGGTGATTTATCAGCGATTAAAGCCAGTTTGCTGGGGACGACTTTGGTGGCGCAGGATTTGAATGCGGCGACGAATTTGGCCAAAGCTGTGAATTACCGCGTCCGTGTGGTGAGTTTGGACGGCCAAATTGTCAACACCGGTGGTGCAATCACCGGTGGTGCGCACAAAAATACGAGCAGCTTATTGAGCCGCCAACAAGAAATTGAACAGTTGCAAAACGACTTAGCGCGCGAAAAGCAAACCGCTACGCAATTGGAACAAGCTTTGCAAAGCCAACAAGCCCTCGGGCAACGTTTGGTGCGCGAGCAAAATCGTTTGCGCGATGAGTTGCAAACGTTGAGCGACGGCCAACAAAATTTGGTGCTGGCGGTGCGCGAAGCCGAACAAAATTTGGCGAGCGCACAACGCCAATTACAAGTGGTACAATTAGATTTGCAAGCAGCACACGCGCAAACGGCCGAATTGACGGCCACTTTGACCAAGGCGCAAGCCGATTTGGCCGAAGCGCAAGCCCAACGCGCCGCCACGCAACAAGCCCAAATTGACTACCAGCAGCAGTTGGATCAATTGGCGCAAAAACAACAAGCAAGCGTCAGTGAAAGTGCCGATATCAAGGCGCAACACGCCAGCGCGCAGGCGGCTTTGGCATACGAACAAGCGGCTTTGCAGCGTGAAAAGCAACAGTTGGCGGATTTGACCGCACAAGAAACGACGTTGGCGGCGCAATTAGCTGACTTAACGACCCGCCAAACGCAAGTTGATGAAGCGACGTTGGCAGCAGATTTGACCAAAGTTCAAAGTGAATTGCGGGCGGTTCAAAGCGATTTGAGCGCGGTGACCACGGTGGTGACCGACTTACAAACGGATTTGACGGTGTATGAAAAGCGCCTTGAAAATTTGCGTCAACAGCAAAGTCAATTATTGACTACCAAATCTGATTTGACGGCACAACAAGCGCGTTTGCAAGCGCAAATGGAGCAAGTCGAAGCGCAATTGTTGGCGGATTATGAATTAATTCCGGCGGCGGTTGCCTTGCCGCAGAACTTTGATTTGGGTGATATACGCACGCAAATTAAGTTGCTGGAACGCGGTTTGGCCGAGTTGGGCGACGTGAATATCGGCGCCATTCAAGAATACGAGGACGTGAAAACGCGTTATGACTTCTTGACGCAACAACGCGCGGATTTGCAAGCGGCGCAACAAAATTTGTTGGGCACGATTGACGAAATGGATACCGAAGTCAAAGCGCGATTTAAAGCAACTTTTGATGCGGTGGCTAGTCATTTTGGGGCGATCTTCACGCAAATGTTTGGTGGTGGTCGCGCAGAAATTCGTTTGACCGATCCTGAAAATTTGCTGACAACCGGTATTGACATTACGGCCCAACCGCCTGGCAAAAAATTCCAACAAATGAGTTTGTTGTCGGGCGGGGAAAAAGCGTTGACCGCGATTACGTTGTTATTTGCGATTTTGCAAGTGCGGCCGGTGCCGTTTGTCGTTTTGGACGAAGCCGAAGCGGCTTTGGATGAGGCAAACGTTGATCGGTTTGCGAATTATTTACATGACTTTTCTGGCACAACGCAATTTATCGTGATTACGCACCGCAAGGGCACGATGACGAACGCGAATTTGTTATACGGTGTGACCCAACAAGACGCCGGTGTTTCCAAAATGGTCGCGGTGTCGTTGGATAAAATTGCGGATTAAAAATTGAGAGGAAACGCGCTACGAACTTGGCAAGCTAGCGCTAAGCTGCTCCAACGCCAAATGCTACGCGCAAGCGCGCTTAACGCATTTAACGTTAGATCAACTTAGCCTACGCTTTCCATCGGCCAAGGCCGACCGTTCTTCGCGCTCTAAAACATAATGGGATTATTTGATATTTTTAAAACAAAACAAGCTGAACCAGAAGCAGTGGAAGAAGTTGTTGAAACTGACAAAGCGGCTTATGACGCGGGTTTGAGCAAAACGCGGGCTAGTTTTTCGGATCGTTTTAATCGCTTTTTGGCGAACTTTCGGACGGTTGATGAAGATTTCTTTGAAGCACTCGAAGAAACTTTAATCGGTGCTGACGTTGGTTTTGACAATACAATTAAAATTTCTGATGCGTTGCGCGACGAAGTGCGTTTGCACAACGCCAACAATCCGGACAAACTACGAGAAGTGATTGTTGAAAAAATGGTCGAATTGTACGAACTCGAAGGTCAAAACGAAGACACGAGCATGCATTTTGCCCCAACAGGGCCAACGATTATCTTATTTGTCGGCGTCAACGGCGTTGGAAAAACAACAACCGTCGGTAAATTAGCAGCCAAATACACGGCCGAAGGTAAAAAAGTCTTGCTCGCAGCCGCGGACACTTTCCGGGCCGGCGCCACGCAACAGTTGCAAGAATGGGGCAAGCGCGCTGATGTGCCGGTCGTGGCCGGTCCAGAAAAAGCAGATCCAGCTAGCGTTGTGTTTGAAGCGGTGACGCGCGCGCGCGATGAAAATTTTGATGTGCTGTTCGTCGATACTGCCGGACGTTTGCAAAATAATGTCAACTTGATGAACGAACTTGAAAAAATGAAGCGGATTATTCAACGCGAAATTCCAGATGCGCCGCACGAAGTTTTGTTGGTTTTGGACGCGACAACTGGTCAAAATGCGTTGCAACAAGCTAAATTATTCAAAGATTCATCCGACGTCACCGGCATCGTGCTCACCAAATTGGACGGAACCGCCAAAGGTGGGATCGTGCTGGCCATTCGCGGTGAAATGCATTTGCCAGTGAAATGGGTTGGCTTGGGTGAAAAAGCGACGGATTTGCGGGCGTTTGACAGTGAAGAATTCGCTTATAGTTTGTTCAAGGGCTTGTTATAATGGACTTAACGCAAAAAAATGCGGTCAACGCGCTGTTTGGATTTTACGGGGCGTTGTTGACGGAAAAGCAGCAGCGGTATTTGCAATATTATTTTGAAGATGATTTGACATTGCCGGAAATTGCCGAGGAAGAAGGCATTAGCCGTCAAGCGGTGTCGGATAATTTGAAACGCTCAATTGACGCTTTGGCGCATTATGAAGCGGTTTTGCATCTCCAAGCCGAATTTTTAGCGCGTCGTGAATTGGCAATTGATTTGCAAAATTACGCGCAAATGACGTATCCAAGTGATACAGATTTGACCAAAAAAATTCAAGCGTTGTTGCAACGTGATTTATTAGAAAACGAAGAGGACTAGGCAATGGCTTTTGAAAACTTGACTGAACGTCTGAATAAGGCGATGAAAAATTTGACCGGTCACGGCCGGGTCAGCGAAGAAGATTTGCGCGCGACCATGCGTGAAATTCGTTTGGCTTTGTTGGAAGCCGACGTGAATTATGACGTGGTGAAAACATTTGTGGCCAATGTGCGTGAAAAAGCAAGTGGCGCGGATGTTTTGGATGGTTTGCAACCAGCTCAGCAAATCGTTAAAATCGTGAACGACGAATTGACCACGATGATGGGGGAAGAAGCCGTTGGTTTGAACAAATCCGACAAAATTCCAACCATTATCATGATGGCCGGTTTGCAAGGAGCGGGTAAAACGACCACAGTCGCCAAGCTCGCTTACAAATTAAAAACAGAACAAAAGGCACGACCATTGTTGATTGCAGCTGACATTTACCGCCCTGCGGCGATTGATCAATTGCAAGTTTTGGGTCGCGATTTGGATATTCCGGTCTTCGATTTGGGGACAGATGTTGACCCGCGTGAAATCGTGCGACAAGGTTTGGCCAAAGCGCAAGAATTGAAAAGCGACTATGTCTTTGTCGACACGGCCGGCCGTTTGCAAATCGATGAAGAATTGATGCAAGAATTAAAAGACGTCGCTGCCATTGCGCAACCAGACGAAATTTTGTTGACAGTCGATGCGATGACCGGACAAAATGCCGTTGAAACCGCCAAAGGTTTCAACGAAGCGCTTGAAATTACCGGTGTTGTTTTGACCAAATTGGACGGTGATACCCGTGGTGGAGCGGCTTTGTCAATTCGCTCCGTCGTCGGCAAGCCGATTAAATTCATCGGGCAAGGTGAAAAGCCAACGGATTTGGACGTGTTCTATCCGGACCGGATGGCCAGCCGGATTTTGGGCATGGGGGATGTGCTCACTTTGATCGAAAAGGCGCAAGCGGACTTTGATGAAAAAGAAGCGCAGCGTCAATTTGAAAAAATGCAACAAAATACGTTTGATTTCAATGATTTTTTGGAGCAATTAAAGCAAATCCAAAACATGGGACCAATCGAAGATTTGTTGAAAATGATGCCGGGCATGGCCAACAACCCAGCTTTGGCGAATTTGCAAGTTGATCCCAAGCAATTCGCGCACATGGAAGCAATCGTGAAGTCCATGACCAAAGCTGAACGTCAAAACCCAGAATTGTTGAATCCCAGCCGTCGTCGTCGTTTGGCAGCGGGAGCGGGACGCCCAATCGTGGAAGTCAACCGCATGCTCAAGCAATTTGAACAAATGCGCAAGACGATGAACCAAGTGACCAACGGTAATTTTGGTGGCATGGAAAAGATGATGGGTGGTGCTGGCATGGACATGGGCCAAATGATGGGCGGCATGGGGATGCCAAACATGGGTGGTGCCGGTAATTTGGGCAATAAAATGCAACAATTCGCCATGAAGCAAATGGCGCGCCGTATCCAAAAAGCGAAGAAAAAGCGTAAGTAAAGAAAACGTCGATTTTTTGTCAGGAAAGTGTTGACACTAGGCCGAATCCTTGATATATTAATATAGTTGTTTGAAACGAACAATGTAAGGATTTGGCCCGTTGGTCAAGTGGCTAAGACGCTGCCCTTTCACGGCGGAATCGAGAGTTCGATTCTCTCACGGGCTATCGTGAGGAAAACCCGAGGATTTAGTCCTCGGGTTTTTTGTTTGCATTTAAATCGATTGAATAGGACATGCATTATTTGTGCACAAATAATTGTTGTGATAACAGCAGGAATTTGATACGATTACTAAGATATATTGCTTTATCTTTAAATAAATCAACGATACAAGGAATAAAAGCTTATGATGACACGCTCGCAACTTCACAGCGAACGCTTGAAACCTAAAAAAAATCAATCCATTTGGCGACGCATAACAAAAATTGTTGCCTTGGTCTTGTTGATCGTTCTAATTGCTAGTGCCGCGTTTGCCGGCTATCTTTATACCAAAGCACAAGCCACAATCACCAGCGCTCAAGACCCAAACCGCACGCAAATTCACGTCAGCGCGAATGATTTGTCGGGGAAAACCGCATTAACAACGTTGGTAATTGGGACGGCAACCGTTAAAAATGAAAATCTAGCGACCACGATTGTCATCGCTGGTGTGAATGCGAAGCAACAAACGATGACGCTATTGAGTGTTGATGCGGATACGTATTTACAAGACAAACAAACGACATTGGCGCAGTACTATGCGAGTGCGGGGCTTCAGGCGACAATTGATGAATTGTCAACTTTGTTTAATGTCAAAATTTCAAAATACGTGTTGGCCGATATGAACGGTTTGGGTGATTTTGCACAAGCAGCGGGCGGGATCGTCGTGGAAAATGACACCCACTTTATTGCCAAAGGCTGGGAATTTCCAACCGGCAGTGTGTTGTTGAAAACCGCTAAACAAGTCAACGCGTTCACCACGTATCTCGACAATGATAGTGAAGAGGGTTACCTCACGCGTCAACAAGCGGTGGGAATGGAACTACTGACACAAGTCAAAAAGCCAGCAACGTTACTTTTGCACACCAGTGGTTTGTTAGGGGCGTTAGGCAAACACGTCAAAACCAACGTTAGTTTTGCTGATAGTCAAAAAATTCTGTTAAATTATCACAATGCCCTCAAAACGCAGAAAAAAATTCACGTGCATAATTCAGATTTGACGCTCTATGATGGCACAACTGTCTCGATCATTCCAGATCAAGAACAAAAACAATCCGCACAAACTTTTGCTAAAGCATTACAATAAAAAAAGCCTACCATTACGGCAGGCTTTTTTATTTCATCACGATATAATCGGGTACCAAACGGCTGTCTTCACTTGGCCAGATGGTTTGCCCGTTATAGGCTAATTGACTTGATCCGCCGCCGTCCATGACGATTAAGTTCGTCAAGTTCAAGCTCGCGAGTTGCGCGAGGACATCAGCGTAAGTAATCATGTGTAAGGTGATAATCGTGTAGATGTTATTGTTTTTATCCGTCCCAATTAAGCTGTGGTATTTCCAGTTCAAACTACCATCGTTATCTAAAATTTGGCCATCTTTAATGACAATTGAGCCATAACTAAAGCTCATTTCAGCGCCATTTTTGATGATAGTATCGGCTGAAGTTTCAGAACCGTAAAGCTTGGTTGAACCGTCTTTGTTAATCACAAAGGCATGTAGACCCGCGCCATATTTTTCACCCCAGTTACTAAATAAGGTGCCGCGGTTAATTTGTAAACCAAATGTTTCATAAGTTTGCAAATCAAAACCAGAAGCATTCATGATTAAAGCTTTGGGATAGCGCTCAATGACGGTATCCATACTCAAACCAGGGGATGAAACAGAAGTTGCCGTTTTGAGTACTTTCGGACTGTGAATGCGATAGATGACCAGATCACTTGTCGATAGATTAGCAACTTTTTCATCGACATGACCAGTTGATTTTACTTTGACCCACTCAGTCCCGCCTGTGTCGGGGGTAATGTTAGCATCGGCAATTTTACCCGTTGCGACCGGTAGAATTTTATTGCCAGTTGCGCTTGTTTTGATTGGATTTTTAATCATGTCGGCCGTTGAATGACCAGCTAGATAATAATAAGCGGTCCCACCGGCGAATAAGGCGAGCACAAGACCTGCCGTAAGAAATAATTTTTGTGAACGTTTCATAAGGATTACTCTTTTTAAAATTTATATAGCATTATTATAGCATTTGCTTGTGAGTTCATGCATTAAATTCCGCATATCATTCAATTTTTCGGTAATTCGACGACAAATTTTTGGTATAATTAGGATATTAATTGCTTTTATAGAAGAGACGAGGATTCAACATGCCAGAGGCGCCGATTCGATTTTTTAGTTTAGACAGTCACCGCGCATTAGCCGACCAAATTGCTGCGCGTTTAGACGTAGAGGTGGATCCGATTGACCAAAGACAGTTTGCCGATGGCGAAATTTATTTGCGCTTGCAACAAACGGTTCGCGGCGCAGATGTGTTTGTCGTGCAAACATTGAATGATCCGGTCAATGATCATTTGATGGGCTTGCTGATGTTTTTGGACGCCGCCCGCCGCGCATCGGCTAAAAGTATCAATGTGATTATGCCGTATATGGCATACGCGCGCGCCGATCGAAAGGCCCGTTCGCGCGAACCGATTTCGGCCAAGTTGGTCGCTAATTTGATTGAAAGCCAAGGCGCTAGTCGGGTCATTGTGATTGATTTGCATGCGCCGCAGCTCCAAGGTTTCTTTGATATTCCAGTTGATCATTTATTGGCGGCACCGATTTTGGCGCATGAATTTTTTAAGCGAGGCTTAACCGGTGATGACGTTGTCGTCGCCGCTCCTGATCACAGCAGTGCTAGTCGCGCGGAGAAAATGGCTAAATTATTAAATGCGCAATGGGCAATTGTTGATCGGCGTGACGATCATATCGTGCCGGATAAACCATTTGCTGTGACCGGGGATGTTGCCGGCAAACGCGTGATTTTGTTAGATGACATGATTGATACGGGCACGGCGATGGCTTTGGGGGCAGAAGCGTTGCATGCGGCCGGTGCTGCGGATGTGACGATTGCCGCAACGCATGGTTTGTTTACAGACGGGGCGGTGGCGCGTTTAGCAGCTGCGCCGATTGATGCTTTGATTGTGACGGACACGATGCCTTTGCCGGCGGAAACGGCGATTTTGCCAATCAGTCAAATCACAACGGCGCCATTGCTCGCGTCCGTAACCGCACGCATTATTAAAAATGAAAGTGTGCAAGATTTATTGAAAAGCCCGGATAATCCGGATGTTAAATTATGATGAAGTTAGATGAGTTACAAACGGCGTTGCGCGGGGATTGGGCAGCGTTTGAATTAGCGGGGGAACAAGGTTTTTACGCGACGAATTTGGGGAATGCGATTCAAGTGCGCGTGCAAGGCGCACGTTTGGTGCATTTTGTATTACGTAGCGGCAGCGAAACGGCGCGCGTTGTTTGGCAAATTGATGCAGGTGAGTGGACGAGTGTTGCTTTAAATGACGGCGTTGACGTGGTTTTGCCCGATGCACAGGCACATACCGTGACGGTTATGTTGCAAACGGCCGCACATTTATGGACATTGCCAAATGGCTTTTTCTTGACGGACGTGACGGTGGATGCAGGTGAAGTGACGGCTGTTGTTGATGAACAAGTTCGCGTTGCTTTTATTGGTGACAGTATTACGGCTGGCGCGCGCATTTTGCCAAACGATGAAAATGCACCGCAGCTTGGTTATGTGACGCAAGTGGCGGCAGCTTTGGGCGTGACAGCGCAGAGTTTTGCTTATGGTGGGATTGGCGTCACGCCAGCAGCGCCAATTCAAACGCCGACCGCCATTGATGCGCTTTGGCACGTAGGGCCGGATTTGATGCGACCACGCACGCAAGTGGCGGCGGTGGTTGTAAATTTGGGAACTAATGACAGTAATTATGGCGCGACTGAACAACAGTTGCGCTTTGGGCTGCGTCTCTTGTTTTTGGAATTGGTGAAACGTTTTCACGAAACGCCGGTGTTAATTTTAACGCCATTTAATGGCAAAATGACGGCTGTCTACGCCCAAGAAGCCGCGCGTTTTGCGCATTTGAAAGTCATTGATACGCGCGATTGGCACATTTCGCCTGATCGCGTTCATCCAAATGCCGCAGAACAGGCCCGCGCTGCCAAACTTTTGGCGCCACATTTGGCCGCAATTTTATGAGCACTAAAAAAGTCATCGACTAATTTGTCGATGACTTTTTGTTTACAAAATACTCAAACCAGAAGCTTGAATATCTTTTTCAAAGCCCTTAACGGTGTCTAATGACACGTCTTGCGCGCTTTTACCAAAACTTTCTAGCTTCTTTAAAATCGTAGGTGGAACTGTGATGATGTCCACGCCCAAACGTTCAGCTTCCACAATGTTGAACACTTCACGCGTACTTGCCCAAAGCAATTCTGTCCCGCTGTATTGTTGCGTGATGGCCAAACTTTCCTTCATCAAAGGAATTGGATCAGCGCCAGTGTCAGCAACACGACCCGCAAACACGGACACGATGTTACGGCTACCTGGCTTGAAAGCTTCTGAAGCTTCTTTGACCTGATCAAGCGTCGTAATTGCCGTCACGTTCAAGGCCACATCAGCTTCCGACAACTTCTTAATCAATGGGGCAGTTGACTTGCCATCAGTGGTGATAATCGGGATTTTCACGAAAACTTTGTCGCCTAATTTTGTCAAAATTTCGGCTTCTTTGAGCATCGTGTCATCGTCCTGGCCGAACACTTCAAAGGAAATATCATAATCGCCAAGTTCGCTTACCACTTGTTTGGCAAAGGTGAGGTAGTCCGTTACGCCAGCCGCTTTCATCAAAGAAGGGTTGGTCGTAAAGCCTGACACAAAGTCATACTGGGCATCATGACGCATGTCATCAATGTTGGCACCGTCGGAATAAATCTTAATCTTGAAATCTTTTAATTCAGTCATGTTATCACTCCTTTTTATAAACTTTTAAATGTGTCGACAACTGTTTCAGCGGTAAAGCCAAACTTGGTCATTACGGCATCGCCATCACCTGAGGCACCAAAGTGGTCAAGCCCGATGATTTTACCGTCCAAACCAACGAAGCGTTCCCAACCAAGAGTAGCCCCCATTTCAACGGCGACACGCTTAGCAATGTCGCGTGGCAAAACGTCATTTTTGTAGGCGTCACTTTGTGCTTGGAATAATTCAAAGCTTGGTAGGGAAACAACGCGGACATTCACGCCATCATCGGCCAATTGCTTTTGCGCAGCGAGCGCTAGTTGGACTTCAGAACCAGTTGCCAGTAAAATACCGTCGCGATCTTGACCGTCAGCGAAGTCTGATAAGATGTAACCGCCTTTGGCAACACCTTGCGCAGCTAAGCTGTCCGTTCCCGGCAAAATTGGCAAGTCTTGACGACTCAAGACCAAAACAGTTGGCGTTTGTGTGGCTTGCAACGCAATATCCCAACCGGCAATCACTTCGTTTGCATCTGCGGGACGAATGACATTCAAGTTAGGTAGGGCGCGCCAAGCCATCAGTTGTTCAATTGGTTCGTGCGTTGGACCGTCTTCACCAACCGCAATTGAGTCGTGGGTAAAGACAAACGTTACTGGCAATTTTTGAATGGCTGATAGACGCACTGCATTGCGCAAGTAGTCGGAGAAAATAAAGAACGTACTACCAAACGCCCGGACACCGCCATGCAAAGCAATTCCGTTCACGGCTGCTGCTTGTCCGAATTCACGCACACCAAAGTAAATGTTGCGTTCGGCAGGCGCATCCGCTTCAAAGGCTTTGGCACTTGGCACATTTGTTTTGTTTGACGCAAACAAATCAGCTGAGCCACCCCAGAAGTTGACGTTGTTTTTGGCAATCGCTTCAATCACTTTTTGACCGGTGCTACGGCTGGCTTCTTTGTCACCAACTTGATAAGTTGGCAAATCTTGGTGCCAGTCAGCCAAAGGCTTGTTGGCAAAACCGTCCAACAATTGTTGCGCTAATTCAGGGTAGGCGGTTTGATAAGCGTCAAAAGTCGTTTGCCATTTTGCTTCTTCGTCTTGACCACGTGTCACAATTTCATCTTTGAAATGATCGTAAATGTTGGTTGGCACTTCAAATGGTTCGTATGACCAGTCCAACTTTTCGCGCAAAGCGGCAACATTTTCGGCTCCCAAAGGATTACCGTGGACTTTGTTAGTGCCTGATTGTGGAGAACCGTAGCCGATCACTGTTTTGATTTCAATCAAAGTTGGTTGATCGGTTGTGGCTTTGGCCGTTTCAATTGCAGCGTTAATGGCGGCTAAATCAGTGCCGTCTTCAACCCGCAAATATTGCCAACCGTAAGCTTCAAAACGCTTTTGGGCGTTGTCAGAAAGGGACAAATCAGCAGGACCGTCCAATGAAATATCATTTGAATCGTATAACGTGATTAATTTGCCAAGTTTCAAATGACCAGCCAAACTCGCTGCTTCATGTGAGATACCTTCCATCAAATCACCATCACCAACCAAAGTGTAGGTGTAGTGATCAATCACGTTAAAATCGTCACGGTTATAAACGGCACTCAAATGCTTTTCGGCCATCGCCATCCCAACGGCCATGCCCAGACCTTGACCCAATGGACCAGTCGTGGCTTCAACACCGTCCGTTTCACCAAATTCAGGGTGACCGGGTGTGCGGCTATCAAGCTGACGGAAGTGCTTGAAATCATCAATCGTGACATCAAAATCACTGACGTGCAACAAACTATAAAGTAGCGCTGATCCGTGACCAGCTGACAAAACAAAACGGTCACGGTTCAACCACTTTGAATCACGCGGGTTAATCCGCAAATGTTTGGTCCATAGGGTGTAGGCCATTGGCGCTGCGCCTAAAGGTAGACCGGGGTGACCAGAATTGGCCTTTTCAATCATGTCAACACTTAGAAAGCGTAAGGCGTTGACGGCTTGTTGATCAAGTTCTGTAAACATATTTTTTACCTCCTAATATGAAATGCATCAATGCACTTTTATGATTTAATAACTAACCAAAGTGCACGGAGGCGGTGAAATATCGCGCAATATTAGCATCATTTCTCCAAGAATCGTCCTTTCGTAGAAAAATGGAAGCTAGGAAACATAATACGACATTGGCGTATTAAATTTGGTAGTATCCACCTACTATGATAGTTCTTTGTGGGAGCGCTTACAAGTATTTAGTTTGAAAATGATGTTTTTAAGCGCGGTGACGGCGATTCAAAAATGCACTAATTGCAAGTACGATACCGACAAATAAGAGAATGGCAAGCGTGATTGTGGTTGTGCCAAATTCACTAATTTTGCCAAGTAGAATACCTGGAACGAGATAGTCTGTGTCGGCAAAAGTTGATGAAGCAAGTTGTAAGTTACCCAACACCGGTAAAATAAAGAGTGGTAACCAACTAATCAATAGACCGTTAACAGCTGATCCCAAAACTGCACCACGCCGTCCGCCGGTTGCATTACCATAGATACCAGCTGCCGCGCCACAGAAGAAATGACCGACAACGCCTGGAATGATGACGGTGGTCTTTAAGCCAAGCATTAGGAACATACTCAACGTTCCCACGATAAAACTAACAAAGAAACCAATTAAAACAGCATTTGGAGCGTAAGGGAAAATAATGGGGACGTCCAAAGCTGGTTTGGCATTGGGAACGAGTTTTTGTGCAATACCTTGAAATGCTGGCACAATTTCTGCCAAAATCATACGAACACCTTGTAAGACAACCACAAATCCGGCAGCAAAAGTACCTGATTGTACCAGTGCAAAAATTAAGTAATTTGTCCCACCACTTAATTTATTTTGCACAAAATCTGGACCTGCTAACAGAGCCAAGGAAATATAAACGACGCTCATTAATAGGGTAATTGAAACAGTTGAATCGCGCAAAAAGTTTAAATTTTTAGGAATGTTCAAATCTTCCGTTGAATGACTAGCGTCACCGAATAATTTTCCAACAAGACCTGCAGTAGCATAACCAATGTTACCAGTGTGTCCCATCGCTACCGTGTCGCCATTGGTAATTTTACGCATAAATGGTTGTGTTAGGGCTGGTGTAATTGTTAGTAATGTACCTTCAAATAAGCCACCTAAGATAATTGTTTGCCACCCATTACCGATGTTAGCACTGACTAGGACAACCGCTGTCAAACAAGAAACATATAGCATGGCTTGACCGGTTAAAAAAATGTACTTGAATCGTGTGAAACGAGCCAAAAGAACATTCACAATCATGCCGATCAGCATGATAAGAGCAGTTGTTGAGCCATATTTGACTAATGCTAAGGCAACAACAGCTTCGTTACTGGGAACAACTCCTTGAACATGCAGGGAAAATTGAAACATTTTTGCAAAGGGGGTTAAAGCACCACTTAGAATTCCAGCGCCACCGATTAAAACAAGGAAACCAGCAAAGGTTTTAATTGTGCCTTGAATGACGTTTGTCACTGGCTTATGTTGCAAAATTAATCCTAACATAGCAATAAGTGCGACTAATATAGCCGGTTGTGTTGCGATTGAGACGAATAAATTTAAAATAGATTGCATGATCGAACTCCTTTAAATTTCATCATGTGGAATATTTTCACGTGTTAAGATGCTATTGACGTGCTGGCGTGTTTCATCTTTGTCAATCAAACTATTTAATAAAATAAGGCGATCTTGTGGTAGAGAACCTAAAGTACTGGCCAGCGTCGACTCAACGAAAAAGTAGTCAGCAGAGTCAGCAGTTGTGCTGCCAGCGTCAGCGTGATCAATTTCAATTTGGCTTTGATCTACATTCTCTTCCTGCAATATTTGTTGAATATTCATTTGAACCATAAAACTGCTACCGAGTCCACTTTGACAAACTGCTAAAATTTTCATGATAATTCTCCTGTTTGATAAATAAATTGTGCTAATTCTTCAGTCGATTGGGCACTTTTTAATTGCGCTAATGACTGTGGATTACCTAGTAGTTGACTAAGACTACGCAAAATTTCTAAGTGGCTGTGATTATCAGTGGCTGCTAACACAAACCATAGTTGTACGCGACGGTCGTTTTGTACAAACGTGACGGGATTTTTTGTTTTCAATAAGGAAAGGCCGATTGCATGACTCCCATCTTCAGGACGAGCATGCGCTAATACAACGCCACTGCCAATATTCATGTAGGGGCCTTTTTCATCTGTTAGACGAATGATTTGATTAACATATTGTGGATCAATCGTTTGATTTTTTAACAGAGGTTGCGCACTCTGTCTAATCATTTGTTGCCAAGTTGCTTCTGATGGTGCATCAAGAATCTGGATATGATCTAGCGAGAGTAAATTTTCTAGCATTGTGTGCTCCTTTATACTTTTCTGTCATGACTATGTTATAATTTTAACCTGTTAAAGAAAGCGCTTACAAGTTGAGGCGTTGCACTAAAGTGGTGCAATAAAAATGTTGAAAGGAGCAGGGAATGTCTTTAAGCGATATACGTCATGGCGAAGCACTAGTAGTATATCTTTCCCAAAGAGAGTATACGACATTAGCAGAATTACAAAGCTATTTAAAATTGTCGCGTAGAGGTGTCTTTTATATCATAAAAAAAGTTAATGAAGAAATTACGTCGCTAGGACTGGATGAAATTATTAATACACCTCGTGTTGGCTATTATTTACCTGTAAGTACAAAAAAAGCCTTACGAGCTACAGCTGTTGAAGTGAAAAAATCATGGCGTGCTTCAGAAAGACAACAATTTGTTATATTAAAATTACTCAACGATGACATACTTTCTTTAGGGCAAATGATGTCACTGTTTAATATATCTAAAAATACAGCCATCGCAGATCTGAAAAGTATCGAAACGCAAGTGGCTGTTTACAATCTTCATTTGACACAAAATACGAATGGAAAACGTTTAGTGGGAGATGAATTTTCAAAGCGGCAATGGCTCGTTAGTCAACTACTCAAAGAGCCAGAAAGAGTTGGTGAACTTCTTGACTTGAAGAAGACGTATCGGAGGCAGTTTAACGAAGAGCTAACATTCTGGGAAAAGTCAACGAACAGTGTACTCAGTGATGACGCTCGCCAATTTTTGTTATCGATGTTGGCTTGGTTATTTCAACGATGGGCGACAAACAGGCGGTATCATTTGACTAAAAACGAAATTGATATCGCTGAAATCGAAGAAAGTAGTCTACAGTGGGCAAAACGTTTTACACAAAAATACGGGCGTATCAGTAACGTCACAGAGAATTATTTTGTGGCTGCGTTGTTACAAATTAGTCAGTTAACGTATGCAAAGCCGAATCGGCAATCCATTAAATTATTACAGCCGCTTGCTTTGCAAATTGTCGAGCAGTTTAATAGTGTGGCAGGAACCCAATTTTCTGAAAGAGAATTGGCAGAAACAATTGTGACGCACTTAATTGGTGTCTATTATCGATACAAATTTAAATTTTATTACCAGCATCCAAATGTCGCGCAATTTCAAAAGGAGTATCACAGCCTTTTTGTGTTGACAAAGCGAGCGGTGGAACCATTTGAAATTTGGTTAGGATACATTTTGTCAGATGACGAAATTGCACTTTTAACGATTTATTTTGGCGGACAAATGCAAGCTGTAATCAATCAACAAGAAAGTGCAAGCGATATTTTAATTGTCTGCTCTAGTGGTGTGGGGACCTCTTCATTATTGCGATGGAAACTCGGCCATTATTATCCACAGTTGAATTTCTCAAAACCATTGAGTGTGGCGGAATATCAAAAGTTTGTCACACCAAACACGCGATTGATTTTAACGACAATTGAGTTATCAGAGAGTTTAGCTATTCCTAGCTTAAAAATTTCACCACTCTTATCGCAAGAAGACGTGATCATGATTGAATCTGAACTAAGACGGACTCAATTAGTATCAACGAATCCAGTTATGAGTGAGGTGGACACGTTGCTTGATATCATGAGCAATTATGTGCGCATTGAAGATGCGAAAGGGTTATCACAGGCACTTGGTAATTACCTAATGAATAAAAAAGAAGCGCGCTTACCCGTAACGATAGAGCCTTCGTTCCAACAATTATTACCTGAAGAAAATATTTTATTCAGTCGAGAGGCGCTATCAGTACAAGCGGCGATTGACTTGGTGATGACACCACTACTTAATCAAGGGGCTGTCACACATAACTATGTTACGGAAATTCAGGCATTGCATATAAACAGGGGGCCGTATATGGCAATCGGAAACGGCGTGTTTTTAGCACACGCTAAGTCGGAAAATGGCGTTAAAAAATTAGCTCTGAGTGCGCTGTTTACGGAGGCGCCTGTTAATGTACAAGGAAAAAATATACAACTTTGGATTGGCTTAGCACCAGTTGATCAAACGCAACATTTAACAGCATTGTCGCAATTGTTTGAAAAAATTCAATCTCCACAACTATTAACCGATATGAAAATGGCACAGAATCGACAAGATATAGTAGATTTGCTTTTGAATAACTGAATACACTTGCACTGCCAAAACTTAGATTTTAGCGTCCTTTAAAATTATTTTGTGAAAATAAAATGTTGATATAAAGCTAACCTTCACAAACTCATCGTGACTTTTTGCCGGGACAGGCGTAAAATGAGAGCATAAAACTTGTGAAGGAGTTTACTACATGGCAGAGCAAAAATATGGGGCGGATTTGATCGCCGATTCGTTAACTAATCACGGCGTGGATTTGGTGTTTGGGATTCCGGGGGCGAAAATCGATCGGTTATTTGAAACGTTGGAACATCCAGCACCCAAACAAAAAGTGCCACAGTTAATTGTGACGCGTCATGAACAAAATGCGGCGTTCATGGCACAGGCATTTTCACGTATTACCGGCAAAACTGGGGTCGTGATTGCGACCAGCGGTCCAGGTGTGGGGAATTTGACGACAGGTTTGATGACAGCGCAGGCTGAAAGTGATTCAGTTTTGGCGATCGGTGGGCAGGTTGTGCGCAAAGATTTATATCGTTTGACGCATCAATCAACGCCATCGACAGCAATTTTTGCACCGATTACAAATTATTCAGCCGAAGTGCAAGATCCAAATAACGTGTCTGAAATCATTGCTAACGCCTTTGAAGCGGCTAGCGGAGCCAAACCCGGGGCGGCGTTTGTTTCAGTGCCACAAGATGTGACGGATGCGCAAGTATCCGTCGCGGCTTTGCCAGCGGTGCAATCTGCGCGTTTGGGTGCGGCGGCGATGGAAGATTTAGAATGGTTAATTGACCAAATTAAATCCGCGCAGTTACCAGTTTTGTTGGTGGGTGCACGTGGCTCACATGATGACACGGTCGCAGCTTTGCACGCATTATTGCATGAAACGACGTTGCCGGTTGTTGAAACTTTCCAAGGGGCAGGTGTCATCTCGCGTGATTTAGAAGAAGCTACGTTCTTTGGGCGGATTGGCTTATTCCGGAACCAGACTGGTGACAAGCTGTTGGCACAGTCGGATTTGGTGATTACGATTGGCTATGATGCGATTGAATATGAACCACGCAATTGGAATAAAGATAATAATCTAAAGATCGTTGCTTTGGACACTTATCCGGTGCAGATTGATAATAATTTTGTGCCCCAGCGCCAATTGATTGGTGATTTGACGGCGAGTTTGAATATATTGGCAGCCGGCATTAAGGGCTATGTTTTGCCAGCCACGTCACAAGCTAAATTGCAAACATTCAAAGAAGAGTTGCGCAGTAAAGAAATTGAACGCTTGACGTTTGAACCAGCGACGGGATTGAATCATCCGCTGGCCATTATCAAAGCCTTGCAAGCCCGTGTCACCGATGACATGACGGTTTCGACGGATATTGGGACACATTATATTTGGATGGCACGCTACTTTAAATCATATGTTGCGCGGCATTTCTTGATTTCAAACGGGATGCAAACATTAGGTGTTGGTTTGCCATGGGCGATGACAGCGGCGATGGTGCGGCCAAATGCCAAGTCGATTTCTGTTTCTGGGGATGGTGGTTTTTATTTCTCCGCGATGGAATTGGCGACTGCTGTGCAAATGAAGTTGAACACGATTCACATTGTCTGGAATGACAACGCCAATTATGACATGGTGAAATTTCAAGAAGAAATGAAATACGGCCAATCAGCCGGCGTGAAATTAGCGGAAATTGATTTGGTGAAACACGCGCAAAGCTTTGGTGCCAAAGGCTTACGCGTTGAATCGCCTGATCAATTAGAAGCAGTTTTGGACGAAGCTTTTGCAACGGATGGTCCGGTGGTGATTGATATTCCAGTTGACTACTCGCACAACGCGGATTTGTATGCGGATTTATTGGCAAATGAAGGCTAATAAACTAACGATTTGGCGCCAGAATATGGTAAACTAAACGTATGACAACATACAAATTAATGGCGACCGCCGCTTCAGGAATTGAGGCGCTGGTGGCAAAAGAATTACAACAATTAGGTTTTCAGACGCAAACGGAAAACGGGCGCGTGTTATTTGAAGCAGATCAAGCGGGCATTTTGCGTGCCAATTTGTGGTTGCGGACGGCCGGCAAAGTCAAAATTATCGTTGGTGAATTTGAAGCCAACACGTTAGATGACTTGTTTGAGGGCGTTAAAGCGCTTGAATGGGAACGTTTTTTGAACTATGACACGAACTTTTGGATTGCGCGTCCGTCAATTCGCAAGTCAGAACGTTTGAACTCAGAACCAACGATTCAAGGTTTGACTGAACGCGCGATTGTCGATCATTTGAAAGATTATTTCCATTTCCGTGGGTCTTTGCCAAAGGCTGGCTATGACGCGCCGATTGAAATTTTAGTTGAAAAAGGCCACATCACGTTGCTGTTGGACACGACTGGTGAAAGTTTGTTCAAACGCGGTTATCGTGTCAATAAAGGTGGCGCGCCTTTGAAAGAAAACTTCGCCGCCGCGTTGGTGATGTTGACCAATTGGCGGCCGGATATGCCGTTCGTGGATCCAACGTCGGGATCAGGAACGATTGCGATTGAAGCGGCGTTGATTGGGCGGAATTTGGCGCCTGGTTTGAACCGGAAATTCGTGATTGAAGACATGGATTGGTTTGATGCGACACTAAGCGACACGTTGCGCGATGAAGCGGAAGACAAGGCCGATTATGATCGTGAATTAGAAATTTACGGCTTTGACATTGACGAAACAATGGTCGCGATTGCACAAGAAAATGCACGTCACGCCGGTTTGAGTCAAGACATCACCTTCAAGCAATTGGCCGCCAAAGACTGGCAAACCGATTTGCCAAATGGCGTGCTGGTTTCTAATCCGCCGTACGGAGAACGTTTGGGCGAGTTGGATGCAGCGCGTGAATTGTACGCGCAAATGGGAGAAGTTTATCGCCAATTGCCTGGTTGGAGTAAATATATTTTGACCAGCGATTTGGAATTTGAACAGGCCTATGGTGCCAAAGCAACAAAGAAGCGTAAGCTGTACAACGGTGCTTTACGCGTGGATTTGTTCCAATTTTGGGCCCGTCGTGATTAATAAATTTGAGTCACTGAATTGATCTCAGTGGCTTTTTTTTGTGCAGATTAATCGCTTTTTAATTTAACTTGTGATAATATATGTTTCAACTAGAACAGCGCACACAATGAAAAGAGGTGGCTTATGAAACGTAAAACACTGATAACAAGTTTGGTCACAATCGTGATTTTGGCGGGCATTGGTGCCTTTATTGGACCAAAAATCTATCGCGATTATTTTGTTGCCCCAGCGGCAGACAAGCCGACGGCTGATTTGGCAAGCGGTCAATCAACCAGCGTGTCGGTGACGTCTTTGTCGGGTAAATGGGCAGTTAGCGATGGCAGTTACGCCGGTTATCGCGTCAAAGAAGTGTTGAACGGCACGGATGTCACGGTCACCGGACGCACCAAAAAGGTAAGCGGCCAAATTGTCGCAGCCAATGGCCAACTAACGCATGCTAAAATTACGGTGCCAGTCGCCGACATTGCGACTGATGAGACGCAACGCGACAATTATTTCCGTACGCAAGCACTGCAAACGGATCAATATCCAAACGCGACGTTTGAAGTAACACAAGCTGTGAAACTGGACAAAGGCGTGAACGCCACGTATCAAATTCCCGGTAAATTAATGCTCCACGGTGTCCAAAAGCAAGTCACCGTTAGCGTTAAAACCGCTTATAACGGCAAAAATGTGCAATTGGCGGGTAGCATACCGATTACGTTTTCCGATTACAAAGTCACCGCGCCAAGTTTGGGCTTTGTGAAAGTTGAAAAACAAGGCAGTATTGAATTTTTCTTAGTTTTGGATAAATAAGTGATGAACCGACGTTGGACGTCGGTTTTTTGTTGGCAAAAGATAATGGCACATTTAACTCGTATCATCAAATATAGGAGGCGAATATGTTAGATTTGTGGGAACAATTTCAAACTTTATGGCAAACGCGGCGCACGTGGTTAGTAGCGGGTGGCAGCGTGCTGGTGCTTTTAGTCGGCGTATTTGGCTGGCAAACCACACACACTGCGCCAGCTGTTGCGACCGCGCTGACCACGACATCAAGTCAGACAAGCACGAGCCAAACGAGTAGCGCAATTAGTCAAGCGGCCATCATGGTGGAAGTTAAAGGCGCCGTGACCAAACCCGGCGTCTACACCATCACGAATTTACCCCGCGTGCAAACGGCCATCGCGCAAGCAGGTGGCGCGCGGCGTGATGCGGATATGACGCAGGTGAATTTGGCCGCGGTTTTACAAGATGGGCAAGTCGTTTACGTACCCGCCAAAGGTGAAACCACACCGAGCACTTACGCGAATTCAACGTCAGCTGCCACTAGCACTACGGCTAAAGTCAATTTGAACACGGCGACGACCGAAGAATTACAAACAATCAGTGGCGTCGGTCCCAGTAAAGCTCAGAAAATTATTGACTATCGCACCCAAAATGGTGGTTTTCAAAGCGTTGATGATTTGAAAAAAGTCGGTGGCTTTGGCGATAAAACGGTCGCTGCTTTGCGCGACTATGTGACGGTGCAATGATGACGGCGCGCCAGTTATTTTTGGTGAGCTTATTTGTTGCGAGTTTAAGCGGGATGGCGTATGCGCTGAGTTGGTGGACGTGTAGTTTAGCGGTTATCAGCAGTGCGATTATTTATTGTCAGGTACGTGGTCGATTACGTTGGTTGTTGCTAGGTGGTGGCGCGCTGGTGTTTGGTTTGATGTGTTATCAAAATGCTCAACTGGAAGCCGATATTGCCAGACCGGCATTTACCGGACAAATAACCGGGGTGATTTTACCTGATACGATTACCATTGACGGCGATCAATTAAAGGACGAGGCGCAATTGCAAACACCGCGCCGACAAACTGTCGTGCTGTACTGGACCATTCCAGATGAACAGACCAAACAAGACTGGCAAAAGCAGGTTAAACCACTCGCATTTAGCGCGCAAGGCACGCTTGATACGTTTGTTCCAGCAACAAACATCGGTCAATTCAATCGACAAACCTACGCTAAAACGCAAAATATCACGAAATATGTACAAATTAATACATGGCAAACGCAATCCGTATCGCACCAAACCCTGTGGCAGCACTTGCGCTACGGTTTAGCAACGGCGCATGCGCGATTGTTGCAGCAGTTTGCCCAATTGCCGCAACCACTAGGCGATTATGCGACGGCTTTATTGCTCGGCACAACACCGGCGAGTTTATATGACGAAAATCCTGGTATCCAAACATTGAGTTTAGTGCATTTATTTTCAGTGTCGGGTTTTCAAGTTAGTTATTTGTTGATGTTGCTCATGGCGATTGGACGGCGGTTGGCCATCACGCGTGAAACGGTAGCGGTGATTGGCTTGGTCGCGTTGTGGCTATATTTTGTGTTCACCGGCATGCCAGCCATTTTAGTTCGCGCAGTGGTTGCCGGATCCGCTCAAATGTTAATGCTACTATGGCTGAAAAATTGGTCATCAATTGGCATTTGGGCGGTCAGTTTGTTAGTGAGCTTAGCTTTTGCGCCCCAAATTTTACTAACATTAGGTGGGCAATTGTCATTTTCTTTGACGTTGGCTATGTTATTAAGTGCGCATTTATCGTTATGGCAGCGGCAAGTATATTTAAATGCGGTCAGTTTACCGCTCATTTTAGCACAACAAAGCACGTGGCATTTATTAGCGACACCTGCGAATTTTCTTGCGTTGCCAGTTTTTGGTTATTTGATTGTGCCGCTTGTTTTGATCGGCGTTTGCGTGCCGATTTTAACTCATTTTGCAAACGTTGGCGTCGGTTTATTTACGCATACTTTGGATGCATTAGCGCAATTACCGGGACAAATTGTGATTGGGCATTTAGCTATTGGCGTGACTCTATTGCTGCTAATCAGTGTCTTTTTCGTGTTGGAAACAAAATGGCGGTGGCGGGGTCTTTTATTAAAAATAACGGGCGTTGTCGTTGTGCTCAATGTTTTGTGGTTACATCTAAATCCGCAGGGCGTGTGGCGTGCATTTGATATTGGACAGGGGGATGCGATGATTGTGCAAATGCCATTTCATCAAGAAATCACCATGATTGATACAGGTGGAAAAGTCGGTTTTGCACAAGAAAGTTGGCAAAAAGTGCAGCATGAAAGCAACAAAGCGGCCACGATTATCGTGCCGTATTTGCATAGTCAAGGCATCAATCACCTCGATAATTTGGTGTTGACGCACAAAGATCAAGATCATATCGGCAATGCCAAGTTTTTATTGCAAATGTTGCCGGTTAAACGGCTGATTATTTCAGCGGGAATGGAAAAGTTACCAGCTTTTCAAACGGATATTGCGCCGTATTTAACCAAAAGTACGCAGGTGATACCCGTCACGGATCAAACCCAATTGACGCAATTTCCTTTCCAAATCGTCCATCCTTTTCAACCCGGTTCTGCTGAAAATGGCGATTCAGTAGGCTTAGTGGGGCATTTTGGCGGACAAACTTTCTTTCAGGCGGGGGATTTAGATCGCGCTGGCGAAGCAGCTATCCAAGCTAAATATCATTTGCAAGTTGACGTGTTAAAGTTCGGCCACCATGGCTCTAAAACTGCCACCGATCCGACAACAGTCGCGGATTGGCACCCAAAAGTAGGCATTATTTCAGCGGGGCGTTACAATCGTTATGGGCATCCCAATCAAGAAACACTGCAAACCGCAGCGAAATTACACATGACCGTTTATAACACACAAGTCAATGGCATGATTACGTGGCAATTTGGTTGGTTGTCAAGGTGGCAAACGTTTAAAAAACCTAGCGAAATGGCGCGCTTTAATCAATGAAATTTGTTAAAATAAAAACATGCAATTAAAAGACTTTCGCCAACAAATTGAATTAGAGACGCTGGCGCCATTTTACGTGGTGACGGGTGAGGAGCCTGCTTTGTTACAAGAGGTCCGGCGCTTATTTGTCGAACTTGTGCCACGCGATGCGCGCGAGATGAATTTGGGACAGTATGATTTGGCGCAGACAACGATGAAAATTGCGCTAGAAGAGGCGATGTCGTTGCCGTTTTTTGGTGATCGCAAAGTTGTGCTATTGTCGAATCCAACTTTTGTCACCACAACGGGCAAACTCACTGACGCAGAGCAACAAGCGTGGCTGGATATTCTAACGCAGGGTACGCCAAGCACAATTGTGGTCTTTTTCTTAAATGATGCTAAAATTGATAAGCGCAAAAAAATCGGGAAAGTACTATTAGATGCTGCTCAAATCATTGATTTGCCCTTATTGGACGAACGTCAAGCGCGCCAAGCCATCCAGCAAACGCTAGAAAAGCGCCATTTTGACATCACAAAAAAAGCGCTCGACGAATTCGTCAAGCGCACCAATGCGTCATATTCAACCATGCGCCAAGAATTACCAAAATTAATGGCCTACGCGCAAGTAACACAAGCCATTGATGAAGTAGCGGTCACGGAGTTAGTTGCTAAAACATTGAATGAAAGTGTCTTTGATATGGTCGACGCGGTGCTCCGCCGGCAAACGCAAACGGCGTTGCGCATTTATCATGAGTTATTGAGCATGGGCGAAGCGCCAATTCGGATTAACGCTGCGCTGTTGGGGCAAATGCGTTTGCTTTTGCAAGTAGCTGGTTTACGCGGGAGCGATGCTGAAGTGGGACAACAACTCAAAGTACATCCTTATCGGGTAAAATTAGCCAGAGAAACGCTGCGTCATTATCAACCACGCGATTTACGGGATGGCTATTTGGGTGTTTTAGCAATTGATATTCAACTGAAGTCAACCAACCGCGATCCTGCGTTATTGTTTGAAACGTTCGTTTTAAATTTTGTTCACGCAGGGTAATAAAAAAACCGACCATGATGGTCGGTTTTTCATTTAAATTACTTCACATACTTTGCCAAACGTGACTTGTCACGGTTAGCCTTGTTCTTCTTGATCAAGCCCTTTGAGTAGGCACGGTCAATTGCTGAAGAAGCTGCCTTGTAAAGTTCTTCCAAGTTACCTTCGCCAGATACAGAAGCCTTTTCCAACTTCTTAACTGCCGTACGGTATGTGCTTAACAAAGGTACACGACGCAAGCGTTGTGACTTGTTCAAGCGAACACGTTGGATTGCTGATGCAATAACAGGCATAGTTTTTTCCTCCTTGTTAGTGATACGAGAGGTAAGCGGTTAATCCAAAGATTAACGACGCAAACCTAAGCGTTGGATCAATTCACGGTAACGTTGAACATCGTTGTTACGCAAGTAACGCAATAGGTTACGGCGACGACCGATCTTCTTCATCAAACCACGTTGTGAGTGGAAATCATGCTTGTGAATTGCCATGTGCGCGTTCAATTCGTTGATGTCTGCAGTCAAAACTGCAACTTGTACTTCAACTGAACCCGTATCACCTTCTTGGCGGGCAAATTCTTTAATGATTTCGTTCTTGCGTTCTTGAGTAAGAGCCATTATCATTATCCACCTTTCTAAAATGTCACCAACAACTGAGTCATCGACGGTGAGACGAAGACCAAGTTGTGGTCGGCTGTTTTTACAGCAAAATTAATTATACGCACATCTGTTCAGATTTGCAAGTCGCAAGTTTCTAAATAATGTGGTAAGATGAATTTATCTGAAATGACAAGTCAAATGAAAAGCGACAAGCTGTTAGCCGTCTGCCATCTGGGGGCGCAAGCATCAATTGAATAGCAACTTTGACGACTAAATTTATAAAACCAGAAAGGGTGCAGCCAGCAGGCCGCACAGTTTAAAACATGACAGATTTAAGTATTATTCCATTCGGTGGTGTCCGTGAAAACGGGAAAAACATGTACGCCGTTACCGTGCAAGACGAAATTTTTATTTTGGATGCGGGGTTAAAATATCCGGAAACAGAACAATTAGGGATTGACGTTGTCGTCCCTGATTTTGAGTATTTGATTCAAAATGCTGACAAAGTCGTCGGTGTTTTCTTGACGCACGGGCACGCTGATGCAATTGGGGCGTTGCCATACTTTTTGCAACAAGTGAACGTGCCAATTTTTGGATCAGAAATGACGATTGAATTGGCAAAATTAGCGATTGCCGAACAACCAGCGCTAAAAGACTTTAATGAATATCACGTTGTTAATGAAAAGTCAGAAATTGACTTTGGTCATGTGCAAGTGAGCTTCTTTGCGACAACGCACACGATTCCAGATAGCCTTGGAGTGGCTTTGCACACGTCATTGGGGCAAGTCGTTTACACGGGTGACTTTAAATTTGACCAAACGGCACAACCCGGTTACCAAACTGATTACAGTCGTTTGATTCAATTGGGGCAAGAAAAAGTGGTGGCTTTGTTGGCCGATTCTGCCGGTGCTGAAAATCCGGGCGAATCTGTGAATGAATCTAAAATTGCCTGTTATATTTTGGATACCTTCCGTGATAACAAAAAGAAGCGCATTATTGTGGCCGCGGTGGCCTCAAACATTCAACGCATTCAACAAATTTTGGATGCCGCGATTGAAATGAAGCGCAAGGTTGTTTTGTCCGGCAACGATATTGAAAAAGTTGTCCGCACGGCGTTGCGTATCAAAAAATTGACGTTAAGCGTCCCTGAAAATCAACTCTTCGTGAGTTTGAAAAACATGGGCGACTTGCGCGATGATGAAATCGTGATTTTGGAAACGGGTCGCATGGGCGAACCAATCAAACATTTGAATCGCATGGCTAACGGCGAAGACGCGCAAATCAAGATTGGCGCAAACGATTTGGTCTTCATTACCACCACGCCGTCAACGGCAATGGAAGGGATCGTCGCTAAAACGCGTGATTTGTTATTCAAACACGGCGCTGACGTCAAGCAAATCAGTCAAGATTTGCGCTCAAGTGGGCATGCTTCAGGCAATGATTTCCAATTATTGGTGAATTTCTTGAAGCCTGAATACGTGATGCCTGTGCAAGGCGAATATCGCGTGATGAATGCGGCCAAAAAGTTGTCGCAAGAAGTTGGCATTGCCGAAGACCACGTGTTGATGGCAATGAAGGGCGACCAATTCAAATATCTTGATGGTGAATTTGTTTTGCAAGATTCATTTACCGTCGGTGAAACGATGATTGACGGGTCAGGAATTGGCGACATCGGCAACATTGTGTTGCGTGATCGAAAGATTTTGTCTGAAGACGGTGTGTTTGTGACCGTGGTGACGATTGATCGTAAGAAGCGCAAAGTCGTTTCTAAGCCAAAATTGACGTCGCGTGGTTTCGTTTATGTTAAAGCCAATCGTGATTTGATGCGTGAAGCAGCTGACATGACGGTCAAACAAATCGAAGATTATTTGGAAAACAGCAAACAATTCGATTGGAACGACTTGAAAAACGGCGTACGTGATGTTTTGTCAAAGTATTTGTTTGAACAAACACGTCGTCGCCCGGTCGTGATGCCAGTGGTGATGGAAGTGAATCAAAACCGCCGCCCAAGCAACCGCCCAAACGGCGATAAGACGGATGCGGCAGCTGCGAAAAACAAGCCAAAAAAGAAGAACAAACCAAAAACAGACGCCCAACCAAATCCAACGGTGAAAAATACGGCCGATGGGGAACCGGTTAAGAAGACTAAGCGTCGGCGACCACGTCGCAAACCAACAGCACCGCAAAATGTGGTAGAATAAGTAGTAGGAATGTAGGTTAGATGACCTGCATTTTTTGTTAGCGTGTGCGTTATTTTGGACGCACGTTTCAAAAGGAGGTTCGCTGATGAACCCAGAATTTTATGATAATCCTGCGCTTTTAGCGCAATATGAAGAAGCAAAAGCCGCAATGCAAGTTGAAAACTGGCATGAAGCAGCCGATTTGTTAGCAGAATTATATGAAGAAATTGGCACGTGGGATTTGAATTATCGCTTGGTCACGGCATTGTTTATGGATGAACAGTACCAATTGGCTGAAAATTATAGCGATGATTTTTTGGATGACTATTTCCAAAGTGACGACACGTTCAGATTGATTTTGCAATTGGCTGTTTATAACCAGCAATTTATTTATGCGCGTCAATTGATTTACTCGGTGGCGGACAAAACCCAACAAGCCAAGTGGTTAGCGGAAGTGAATTTGGCCGAAGAGCAGGCCCAAGAGACGATGGCCACTACTTTGAAAACGGTGGCGCGCCAGTTTTATCACATGAGCGACTACGGCTTTGAAGAACAACGGCAGCGCTATGAAGCAGGCCGGCGTTTGCCGCTGGACTTATTTGTGAACGGCGCGAAGTTTTTGTTGGTTGATCCGTTTACTTTGCCGGTCATTCGGGCCTCGTTGTTAGAAGATTTGCAAAAACTCAAGATTGACGAAGCAGTTGATTATCGCTGGATTGATGAAGAAGTTTATGCCGTTAATCCCGCGCAATTGCCGGCTTTGGTCGATAATCCAATTTTTTTGGCAGTTGGTGACAAAATCCAACAAGCACTCGCCCAAACTGATCCAATCGCACTTGGAATGCTGTTACAAGACGCGCGTTTGCAATTAGGTTTGGCGCATCCACAAATTGAACGGGTGGTGCAAAACGTTGATGCGTGGGTTGATGCGGCGCTTGATTTGTACTATGGTCGGCAAACAACGCATGAGCCAGCCGAACAAGCGGCGTATCATTTACAAATTTTGCAATTGACGCAAGATTTGTTCCGCGATGAAGATTAAAAAAACAATAAATTTAGCTGTTTACAAATTTATTGAAGATAGATATAATATTTATTGGCTGTAAAGCCGGAAAAATGCAAGTTAAGTATTGTCTTTTAACGGCTTGCGTTGTAAAATACATTATAAGCATTGCGATGACATTTGGATCATCGATAATGACATTTTGGAGGAAACTACATTGGCTAAGGAAACTTACGTTCGCACAAAGCCCCACGTTAACATTGGAACAATTGGTCACGTCGACCACGGAAAAACAACGTTGACAGCGGCTATCTCAAAGGTATTGGCTGAAAAGCAAGGAATTGAAGCAACAGATTTTGCTGAAATCGACAACGCTCCTGAAGAAAAGGAACGTGGTATCACCATCAACACATCACACATCGAATACGAAACAGACATCCGTCACTACGCGCACATTGACGCGCCTGGTCACGCGGACTACGTTAAGAACATGATCACTGGTGCTGCTCAAATGGACGGTGCTATCTTGGTTGTTGCCGCAACTGACGGTCCTATGCCACAAACACGTGAACACATCTTGTTGGCACGTCAAGTTGGTGTTGACCACTTGGTTGTCTTTTTGAACAAGACTGACTTGGTTGATGATGAAGAATTGATCGAATTGGTTGAAATGGAAGTTCGTGACTTGTTGTCAGAATACGACTTCCCAGGTGATGACATCCCAGTTATCAAGGGTTCAGCTTTGAAGGCCTTGGAAGGCGATGCAGCTAACGTTGCTATCGTTGAAGAATTGATGAACACAGTTGACTCATACATTCCAGAACCAGCTCGTGAAACAGACAAGCCATTCTTGATGCCTGTCGAAGACGTCTTCACAATCACAGGTCGTGGAACAGTTGCTTCAGGTCGTATCGACCGTGGTATCGTTCACACAGGTGACGAAGTTGAAATCGTTGGTTTGAAGGAAGAAGTTCGTAAGTCAGTTGTTACGGGTGTTGAAATGTTCCGTAAGACTTTGGACGAAGGTCAAGCTGGGGACAACATCGGTGCATTGTTGCGTGGTGTTGACCGTAACGAAATCGAACGTGGTCAAGTTTTGGCAAAGCCTGGTTCAATCCAAACACACACAAAGTTTAAGGCTGAAGTGTATGTTTTGACGAAGGAAGAAGGTGGTCGTCACACACCATTCTTCACAAACTACCGTCCACAATTCTACTTCCACACAACAGACGTTACAGGTGTCGTTCAATTGCCAGAAGGTGTTGAAATGGTTATGCCTGGTGACCAAGTGACATTTGAAGTTGAAATGATTGCGCCAGTTGCTATCGAACAAGGTTTGAAGTTTACTGTTCGTGAAGGTGGTCGTACGGTTGGTGCCGGAACGGTTACTGAAATCGAAGACTAATTCATGTCATGAAAAAGAACGCTTATGCGTTCTTTTTTTGTTATACTGGGGTTATAAGAGAGGATGACTATGTTAATTAATTTTTTGGCGGTGACGCTGGTATTTAGTTTGGGGTGGTTGGCAGTCCAACTGCTGGCCTTGTTATGGCATAAAAAATGGCGCTGGACGTTATGGAGTAGCGTCGTTGCGTTTATTGCGTTGACGATTTTCTTGTATGGCGCGATGCCAAGCAAAAATTTATCGACACTTTTGCAAGTGAATTTAGCTGGTGCGGTGATTGCGGCCGTTTTGAATGCGCTTGTTTATGGTGGCGTGCGCGCGAGTGATTTCTTTACGGAAACGATTACTGGCCGGCACGGTAAGCGCGAAGTAAATCTCGCCAAGCCGGCTTATTTTAAGCAGATGCTGGCGTTGATTGGTGGTTTGATTTTGGCGCTCATTATCTTGGCGGGCGCGCAGTTTGTGACGCGTTTGACGAGTATTAACAATGTCTACGATTCGATTCCGGTCAAAACTGCCAAATCAGCAACGCCGTTAACATCGACTAAAGATATGCCGATTGCTTTGGCACCAGAAACTGCCAAACGTAAGATGCAACAAAAATTTAGTGTGATTCCTAACTCAAATATGTATCACTTGGACGGCATCACTGCGCAAGTGGTCAACGGAAAGTACGTGTATGTGGCTACGGTTGAATTTAACGGTTTCTTCCGCTGGCTAAAAAATCGAGAAGTGCCGGGTTACTTTATTATTAGTGCCACAGACGTGAATGCACAACCGCAATTCATTCAAACACCAATTCGTTACGCGCCATCCGCGTACTTGAACGATGATGCGGCACGCCGAATTTATGCAGCATTTCCTACTTATACAGGAACTGGGGCGATTAATTTAGAAATTAGCGATAATGGCACGCCTTACTATGTACAAACGTTGTATCGGGAGTACGGCGTTAGTGGACGGATGCGCTTTGATCAATTCAAAACAGCCGTTTTGAACGCGCAAACAGGTGTCGTCAAGCTGTATGATGCGGATAAGGCGCCAAAGTTTGTGGATGCGCCGATTACGGCTTCAGCGGCTAATGCAATGAATGAATTTTACGGACGCTACGGTCGCGGTTGGTGGAACCAGACGTCATTTGGTGCAAAGCGTGATGTCAAAGTACCGACTGAAAATGGGATTTACGCGCAAGGTAAAATTACGCCTTTGATGGACGAAAAGGGCAACTTGATGTACTTTACCGACTTTACGAGTGGGAATAGTGACCAAGATTCTGCGCTGGGTTATTCATTGATTAATGCCAAAACCGGCGCTATCACGTATTATCGCGATAACGGTGCTGGTTTGATGGACAGTGATGGCGCCATTTCGATTGCGGATAAAATTTATCCAGAAAAGAAATGGGAAGCCAAAATGCCAATTTTGTACAACATCGACGGCACGCCAACGTGGGTGATTTCGTTGTTGGATAGCAAAGGTATTTTCAAAAAGTATGTTTATATCAATGCAATTGATAATGATGTGGTGATTGATGGCAATCGTTCGCAAGATACGTTGGACGATTACCGCGCGCGTTTGGCCCAAAATGAAGCGGATTCAAATTCTGATGCAGGCAAAACACAGATGCTGAGTGGCAAAGTCACACGTGTGGTTTTGACCAGTGAGGACAATGACACGATCGTTAACTTCATGTTAGCCGGTCATGCGCAAGTGTTCAAAATCCAAGCGGATCAAGCGCCGACAGCAATTTTCATGCAAAAAGATGACAACGTGACGCTGCAAGCCACGATTGTGGACAAGGCAACAACCGTCAATGTTGAAACGTTAACCATTAAAACGTTGCCGAAATAAGAAAAAGCACGCCAATCGGCGTGCTTTTTTAGTCGTTTTTTTGCGTGTGTCCCAAAGCAGCTTCACGTGCCGCTTTTTCATCGGGTGTTTCATCCAAATTTGAGAAAAGGTCTTCAAATGGATTTTTGGTGCTTTCATAATCGAAAATTTTAGCCATGGTGTGCCTCCTTTTTGCTTGTGATTATTATACCGCGTCTGATGTCGAAGCGCTAGCCGTGTCATTTGGTAATCGCAATGATAAGAGAATGCCGAAGCAAGCGCCAATGTCGATTAGAAACCAAGAAAGTTGTGTGCCAAACGCAGTAGCAAGACCTAGGAATATGCCTTGACCAAGCGGAATGGACATCGTAACTGCTGTACTCATGATACCGCTGACGGGGGCAAGCGATTCTTCTGGGATGATTTGCATCATAAAAGCACCAATTTTGGGATTGATTTTTGCTAACAGATAACCAATGGAGAAAATTGCGGGTACGGCCAAGTAACGATTCGGATAAAAGGCAAGTAGCAACGTTAATGGCAAGAAACTGATGAAGTTTAACAAAATTAATTGTTTAATGCTGTATTTTTTGAAAAAATCGTTTGGTAATAGCGAACCTAAAATAATGCCAAGCATGAGTAAGACATTCCAGAAGGCAACGCTAAAGGCATAGGTGCCCCAGCGCATACTCATTGTATGCAATAAAGATAAATTAATTAATCCTTCAAAAGAGCTAAACAAAAAATTTGCGAGTAAGGCCGCGCCAACAAAACTGGTAATTTGAGGAAATTGCTTAAAGCGTTTGAAATTGGTTAAGTTTTCTTGCCAAAAAGCGCTTTTTTCGGCAACTGTTACGACTTTTTTATCTGTATCCGTGAAAAGTTGCCGATGTTGCCATAAGACCAAGAATGCAATACCGAAAGTGGCGGCATTGAGGAGACCAAACAACACAAAATTGTTGTTGAGCAAAATCAAAATACTAGCGCCACTAATCTGAGCAAGTAAATTAATTGTGGTGTTGACGGCACTGGTTAAAGAATTTGCGGCATAAAATTCTTCATTTTTCAAAATTTTCTTTTGAATGGGTAATTCTAGATAGCCACCGTAACTACCAAATAAATCACTGCCTAAATTAATCAAAATCAATAAACCAAAGATGAGCCAGTTAGCTTGAAAGCCAATCAGCGCTGATAACAATAAATAAGCAAACATTTGACCAAAACGCACTAACATCATATTGCGATAGCGATGAATGGTTTTGTCAGCGAAATAACCGCTTAAAAACTGCATAACGACTGGTAGACTATTAATAATAGTGACGGCAGTTATGGCGAGCTTCGGGTTCGGCATTTGGCTGGCATAGACAATAAAAGCCAGGTTAAAAATGCCGGCGCCGATGACCTCCAATGCTGTCGCATTTAACAAAGTACGGAATTTGATGTTTGTCCAATAGATATTCATGCTAATCTCTCCTTGAATTCGATAATTAAATCATATATCATAAAGTTCTAATCATATATTAATTGGGAATATATTATCAAAAGAGAGGTACAACATGCATTTTGGGCAAACATTTCAAGAAATTCGCGAAAATAAAGGTATTAAACGCTCGCAACTAGCGGATGAATTGGTTACCGCGTCGATGATTGGTAAATTTGAGCGTGAAGAGAGTCGTTTGAGTTTTGATCGGGTGGTGCATTTATTAGAAAAAATGATGGTTAGTGTTGATGAATTTTTGTATGCGGTGCGTGGTGGTGCGGCTGACTTTGTTTTTAGTCGGGAATTCGTGAAATTTGATGAAAACGGGACGACCGGTGGTCATTCCGCGGATGAAATATATGCATTTGCCCAACATTTGAAACAGATGGAACGGGATAATCCGTTTGATTTAAGCTTGAAATTTGGGATTATTTTATTGGAGCTTTTAGCGATTGAACAACGACTGGAACAGGCGCAAACGATTGTGGATCAGCAACGATTAAAAGCTTATGCCAAAAAACAAATGCAACCGATTCAAGATTATCTCATGAAAATTGAAACTTGGGGGCGAATGGAATTATCGTGGTTTAGTTTTTCTCTGCCATATTATGAACCACAAGTCCGTTTTAGTTTAATGCAAGAGGCTTTGAAGCGGGTCGATAATTTACATCATCTGATGCCGTTCGCTGAACCTAAATTGCGTTTGTTAGCGAGTGCGTTAAATGTGGTAGCGTATGAAAAAGAGCGCACCGAAACATGTTTTTATTTGCAAGAAATGGCTGCGGAATTAAAGAAACATCCATCGTTGTCATTTGAAATGCGGATGAAATACGAAATGGGACGGCATTTAATTGCAACAGGAGAGGTTAGCCGTGGACAAACAATGGCACAACAGGTCGTGCAACATTTAAAAATGTATGATTACGAGGCATTTGTGTATACTTGGGGCGATTTGGAACAGATATTAAAAGACTACATGACATTTTGGCAATTAGCTGAAGATGATCCGAAGCGAAATCAGCTGAAATATGTGCTGGTTTATGGCTTATAAGCTTGACGTAAGGTGTACAATAGATTTATGACGAGTGAACATATTGAACAAAAACTAGCCCTACTGCCCGGGGAGCCGGGTTCTTATCAAATGAAAGATGCGTTTGGTAAGATTATTTATGTGGGGAAGGCCAAAAATTTGAAGAACCGGGTGCGGTCTTATTTTAAGCAAGATCACACGGGCAAAACTGCGGAATTAGTGAGTAATATTGCGGATTTTGAGTTCATTGTGACCAATTCCGACAAGGAAGCTTTTTTGCTGGAAAACGAATTGATTAAGCAATATAAGCCGTATTACAACATTCGGTTGAAGTACGGGAGCGGTTATCCTTACATCAAAATCACCAGCGAGGTCGATCCGCGTTTGCTGTTGGTCAACGAAGTGAAGAACGATCATGCGTTTTATTTTGGTCCGTATCCGAACGTTTATGCGGCGCAAGAGACGTTGCATTTTTTGCAAAAAAACTACCCGCTGCGCCGTTGTAATGGCTATCAGGGGCGGCCGTGCTTGTATTATCACATGGGTCAATGTTTGGGGGCGTGCTTTCGTGAGGTGCCAAAATCAGAATATGATGCACAAATTGACGAAATCAAAGCCTTTTTGAACGGCAACACCGCAGCGGTGAAGCGCCAAATCAACGCGCAGATGCAAAGCGCGGCGGCCGAATTGGAATTTGAACGGGCAGCAGATTTACGCGATCAAATTAAATTTATCGATGAAACCGTTGAAGCCCAACGGGTTTTGTCGACAGATGCTACACCGCGCGATTTGTTCGCGTATTATTTGGACAAAGGTTGGATGACAGTCCAAGTCTTTTTCTTGCGCCAAGCGCGTTTGATGAAACAGCAAAAGCAGACGTTTGCCGTGATTGATAACGCGGATGAAGAAGTGGCGAGCTTTATTCAGCAGTTTTATTTGCAAGATAATATTCAAAAGCCGCGTGAAATTCTAGTGCCAGCCGGCGTTGATAAAGAATTGTTGAGCAGCACGTTAAATGTCGCCGTCCGCACCCCGCAGCGCGGTGAAAAACGGGATTTGTTAGAATTAGCCGAAAAAAATGCGCGCATTACCTTGGAAGAAAAATTCCGACTAATGCAATTAAACGAACAGAAAACCAGTGGTGCAATGCGCGAAATTACCGATGCGTTAGGCGTTTCGGCGGGGCACCGGATTGAAGCGTTTGACCACTCGCACACGCAAGGCGTCGAATTGGTATCTGCGCTGGTGGTCTTTGACGACGGTGTGCCTAACAAGGATCAATACCGAAAGTACAAGCTCACCAGCATTGATCACGCCGATGAATGGGGCGCTACGCAGGAAGTTATCCGCCGGCGCTATGGGCGTTTGTTAAAAGAAAAAACGGATTTACCGGATTTGATTTTGATGGACGGTGGCGAAATTCAATTACATGCGGCGCGTGAAGTGCTCGAAGATGAACTTGGGTTAGCCATTCCGATTGCCGCCATGGTCAAAAACGACAAGCACAAAACCGCTGATTTGCTCAATACAAACGGCGATGTCGTGTCGTTGGACAAGCAAAGCCAAGGCTTTTTCTTGCTTCAACGCATTCAAGAAGAAGTGCATCGCTTTGCGATTACCTTCCATCGCCAACTGCGCTCAAAGTCGTCGCTGGGTTCACGTTTGGACACGATTAAAGGTGTCGGCCCAAAAACAAGGCAAAAGTTGCTCAAAGAATTTGGCTCGCTCCCCAAAATTTCAGCCGCGAGCGTGGCAGATTTGCAAAAGTTAGGCATCAATGAAAAATTAGCCCGCGTAATCAAAGTATCGTTGAATGGGACGGGTGATAAAAATGAAGATTAGATCAGCTGAAATGACCGATATATCAGCCATTGCGCGTATTATGTGGACGGGTTGGCAAACCGCTTATGCGCAAATCGTACCGGCGGATTTTTTAACGGGGTTAGCACAAGAACATTTTGAAGACGCAGTCGGCAAAAATTTGGCAACCATTTTAGTTGCTGAAAGTGAAACGGAAATTGTTGGCATGATCGACGCTGGACCGGGTCGACAAAATGAAGATTTGGGTGAAATTCGTGCTTTGTATGTCGCACCAACGCATCAACAGCTTGGCGTTGGGCGGCAATTAATGCAGGCTGCCTTGCAATCTTTGGCTGAATATCAACAAGTTTATTTATGGGTATTAAGTGACAATCATTCAGCGCGCCAATTTTATGAAAAAGTCGGCTTTGTTGCTACTCAGGAAACGAAAGCTTTGTTATTCAAAGATGTGGCAGTTCCCGAAATAAAATATCAAATTATGCTATAATGAAACTCAATCACAACCAAAGGAGTTGATCAGATGCCCGTATGGCAATGTTCTGGAAAGGTGCCTGTTGCAAAGTAAGCAGGCACTTTGACCAAATACGTTAACTGCAAAGTGCCTTGATGAAGAAAGGAAAAGCAAGTTGACAAAAATGACGACCTACCAATTCGTTGGTTTACAACAGGCTGTTTATCGGCTAATTAATGATTACAAAACGGTCAATGACGATCGCGTGCTCGCGGTGACGCGCGCCGATGTTTTTGACGTGTTGCTGGGTTTGCTCCCCGCAGAAGATGAACGGGTGAAAACCTTTTTGCAAGCGTTACTCCAACGTGATTTGACACGGCAGCGCGCGGAAAAATTATTTGACACCTTGACGCCATTTGTGGAACCATTTCCCACGTTTAGCGAGAAGCAATTGCAAAAATTTTTGCCCAAAGTGAAAAAGTTAAAGCAACCCGCGCCGCTGGAAAATCCTTATACGACCAGCTATTTGGCTTGGGACGATACGGGCATTCAGCGCACCTATCTGGTTGTGCCAACTGACAAAGGCTATTTGGGTTTGATGGGGGATGTTGAGCCGCAAGTCGTGCATGGTTTGTGTGCGATTTGTCATGAATTTGGCAATGTTTCGTTGTTCACCAGCACTGTAAAAGGCAATGCCCAAGGTAATTACACGAAAAAAGGCAATTACATTTGCCGCGATCATGAAGCATGTAACGCGCAGCTCGCCACTCTGGACCATTTAGAAAAATTTGTGGCCCATGTGCGACCACAAAAATAAAAAGCAGCCCGAGCGGCTGCTTTTTTATTGACCGCCTCATATAATTTTGTTATATTTGTAAATGTAATAGTTTCATATGAAAGTTAAAAGGGTGATCGTATGGCAAATGTAAAAGTTGGTTTAATCGGATTTGGCATTGCAGGGCAGGTGTTTCATCAGCCAATTTTTGATAGTGTGGTGGGATTTGAATTGGTCAAAGTTTATGAACGGCGGCCAGAAAATATTGCTTTGTTGGTGGCACGCGGGCACGACTCGGCGATTGTCACACAAAATATCGACGATATTTTTACGGATGCAACGATTGATTTAGTCATTCTTGCCGTACCAAACAGCGCGCATGAAACCTTGACGCAAAAAGCTTTGGAAGCGGGTAAACATGTGGTAGTTGAAAAGCCGTTTACCATTGACACCGCCGCTGCGGATCGCTTGATTGCTTTATCGCAACAAGTCGGTAAACATATTTTTGTGCATCATAACCGGCGTTTTGACAGTGATTTTTTGACGGTGCAACAAGTTTTGGCCGGCGGTGAATTAGGCGAATTGGTGGAATATGAAGCGCATTACGACCGTTTCCGCAATTACGTCAAAGAAAATTCGTGGCGGGAAGAAGACAAACCGGGGTCAGGTATTTTGTATGACTTGGGCGCGCATTTGATTGATCAAGCGCTGCAATTATTTGGCAAACCCAACCGTGTGTTCGCCGATGTTCGTTATCAACGTCCGGGTTCACAAACCATTGATAATTTTGAAATTTTATTGGATTACCCTAAAATCAAAGTCACGCTCAAAGCAGGCATGCTGGTTCAAGCGCCAACGCCGCATTTTACGTTAACCGGACAATTAGGTCAATTTGTCAAATACGGCATGGACGTTCAAGAAGCGGCGTTAAAAGCCGGCGTGCGCCCCGCTGATGAGCCGAATTGGGGTGTAGAACCTGAAAATTTGGCAGGGAAATTATACACTGAAAAAGGCGTTGAAACGATTGTCAGCCAACGCGGGGATTACCGTGAATTCTACGCGCAAGTGTTGGACGTGTTGCAAAACAACCACGGAAATCCGGTGCCACCGCAGCAAGGACGTGATGTCATTCGCGTTATCGAACTGGCCCAAACTAGCCACCAAACCGGTGCGTGGGTGGCTTACAGTGATTAGATTTGACGGCCGTTTGCCTTGTACAAGTGGCTTTTTTCTGTTAAAGTCATTCTATAACTAACTATTAGTAAGGGTTTAAAATGACAAAACATACAGATTTTCACCACCGTGGTTTGGTGATTGCCTTGGTCGTCACGGCTTATGTGACGCTGATTGTAGTGACCAGCACGGTTGGTTTTGCGCCAATTACTTGGGTGCGCGCGTGGTTGGCGGCATTTTTCTTTGTGAGCTTTTTCAATGCATTTTTTGATGCACGCATTTGGCAAATGGTCAGTGGGCGTTTTCAAAATGTGAAACATGGCTTGCTGCATGCCGGTGCGTTGGGAATTTTGGTGCCATTGTGGTTGACTTTTTTGTTAGAGTTACACATGGTGAATTTTTGGACAGATTGGGCGATCAAAGTGCCGTTTGCTTTTTTGGCGATTGTCGTTGCCGATTTAATCGTTGGCAAAATGAATGGTCGCCCAATCTTGAAATAAAGCTGTTTGCCTAGTGCAAACGGCTTTTTTAGTGTATACTGGTATAAGGAATTTTTCGCGTAAAAGGCAATGGCATTGTGGAGTGTTGTTGCAGAAAATCATGGAGGAAATGTGGGCGCTATTGGCGTAATAAGCGTCCACGCTAGATAAAATGGCATTTGTTGATCAAGCACAAGTAGAAGTTAAGGCTGGAAAAGGTGGCGATGGGATTGTTTCTTTTCGTCATGAAAAATTTGTCAGCATGGGTGGTCCGTTCGGTGGTGACGGTGGCCGTGGTGGTTCAATTTATTTGAAAGTGGATGAAGGTTTGCGGACGTTGATGGACTTCCGTTACAACCGTCACTTTAAGGCCCAACCCGGCGGTAACGGTGGGACAAAGGGGATGACCGGTGCATCTGCGGAAGATCGCTACATCAAAGTCCCACAAGGAACAACCGTCATTGACGCAGATACAGGCGTTGTTTTGGGGGACATGTTGGAAAATGGGCAAGAATTATTAGTTGCCAAAGGTGGTCGCGCGGGGCGTGGAAACATGCGCTTTGCGACACCTGCCAATCCCGCACCAGAAATTTCTGAAAACGGTGAACCCGGCGAAGTTCGTAACATCAAATTAGAATTGAAAGTATTGGCCGATGTTGGTTTGGTTGGTTTTCCATCAGCTGGAAAATCAACTTTGTTGAGTGTGGTTTCTAACGCCAAACCAAAGATTGCCGCGTATCACTTTACGACTTTGTCACCAAACATTGGCATGGTGCGTTTGGATGACGGGCGTGACTTTGTTATGGCCGACTTGCCTGGTTTGATTGAAGGCGCTGCCCAAGGAATTGGACTTGGTTTCCAATTCTTGCGCCACGTTGAACGCACGCGTGTTATCTTGCATTTGGTGGACATGAGTGGCGTGGAAGGCACAGATCCTTACGACAACTATCGCAAGATTTTGAAAGAATTGGAAGAATACGACGCAACAATTTTGCAACGTCCACAAATCGTGGTCGCTTCAAAAATGGACATGCCCGATTCAGCCGATAATTTGGCAACTTTCAAAAAGCAAGTTGTAGCGGATAGTGGTTTGGCAGAAGTCCCACAAATCGTGCCAATCTCATCAATTACGCAAGACAACGTGCAAAACTTGATGCGCATGACCGCGGATGTTTTGGCAACGGCGCCCGATTCAGCCAGCTACCGCCCAGAAGTGGAAGTGCCTGCTGACGCAACTGTTTACGAATTCCAAGAAGAAAAGCATGACTTCGATGTGGCTTGGGATGATGATGTCCAGGCTTGGATTTTGTCAGGGGCCGAACTTGAAAAGTTGTACAAGATGACCAACATCCAGCGTGAAGAAAGCTTGATGCGTTTTGCGCGTCAATTGCGTCACATGGGTGTCGACGACGGTTTGCGTGCCGCCGGCGCTAAGGACGGCGACGATGTCCGTATTATTAATTCAGATTTCATTTTTGAGTTTTCCGAATAAAAAGAAACCTATAACACCGCGGTCTCAAAGGGTGTCTGTTTCCTTTTGTTGTCCTGAGAAATTTTTATCAAGTAATTTGAGAGCAAGTTCTTCCTGAACTTGTTCTTTTTCTTTGGTAATGAATAAGATAGTAAAAAGAGCGCCGTTATCATGACTATGATTACGAAATTTGGTAAAAAGTATTGATATAGCGCTTACAAAGGCTTATAGTTTAGTTAAATATTAAACATTGGGAGATTGGTTATGTCAGTTCCAACTATTTGGGCGTTTGTCGTTCTTTTATGGATAGTAGCTGCACTTGTTACACTAGTGGTTACGATTGTAAAGTTCATTAAGCGAGGTCAAGGTAAGATTAAATGGCTGATAGCGACTGCTGTCTTCGGTTTGCTGGCTTTGATTAGCAACGTGGTGTATACGCATGAAGAAGATGCTTACGTAACAGCACAAGAACAAAGTGCAACATCATCGGCAAAATCTTCGAGTAAATCATCTGGTGTTTCGGGTTCTACAATTCATGAAATGAAAGTCTCATTCGTGAAAGGCGGTAATAAAGAAATCGATAAAGCGATGGATTTAGTGAAATATGCCTCAATTGATTCTCGGAATGGGAATAGCGTGAAGAAGGCGCTGAGTTTAAATCAGAGTCAAGTAGATGAGTTGAAACAGTACATTGGTACGATGACTATATACAAAGATACGATTGTTGATATTTATAAGAAGCTAGATGCCAAACAACAGACGAGCAAAGTTTTATCTGAAAAAAATGACACTGTTGATTATATAGATGGTGTTCAAAGAATGATTTATGATGTGACATTTCCTCAGACGGATGATTTAAAGACTTGGATTGATACAACAACCGATGATTATGAATATGTTCAAAATCTAGATGCAATAAAGTCGGATAACTAATGGCGAGTGGGTACACACTTTGACCCAGTACAATTTATTTTTGCTTCACAACGTTATACCTTAATTGGTATAACGTTTTTTTATTGTGCTATAATATAGAAAGCGCTTACAAATAGTGAACGTAAAAGAGGATATGTAAACATGAATAAAGTGGTAGTAATTGGCAGTTTAAACATGGATATCGTCTTGGCACTAACCCGTTTACCTAAACGTGGCGAGACTTTGGCGGTGAAGGATGAATTCCATAATTTTGGTGGCAAAGGCGCCAATCAAGCGGTGGCAGCGGCGCGACAAGACGCACAAGTTGCTTTTGTCGGCGCCGTTGGTAACGATGAAAACGGCGCGGCGTTTCAAAAATTACTCGCAGAAGAAAACATTGACACAAAGCATGTCACGGTCAAGCAAAACATTACCGGTTCGGCCACCATCTTACTTGAAGAAGACGGTCATAACACAATTTTGGTGCACGGTGGGGCGAATTTGGCGTTGACTGCGGCGGATGTGAAGGCAGCTGAAGATGTTTTGGCGGCGGCTGATGTGGTGATTGCGCAATTGGAAGTGCCGGCCGAAGCAGTGGCTGCTGGTTTCAAAATTGCCAGGGAACACGGTGCGTTGACGATTTTGAATCCTGCACCGGTTACAGCGCAAGTGACGCCGGATGTTTTGGCTTATACGGATGTCATCGTGCCGAACGAAACGGAAGCAGCGGCTTTGATTGATGCTGAGCCGACCACGGACGTGGCGACTTTGGAAAAAACGGTTTATCCCGCTTTCAACAAACAGAGTTTGGCGAACGTGATTGTGACTTTGGGCGCGGATGGCGTTTATTATCACGTGCAAAATCAGCAAGGCCATGTGCCGATTTTTGAAGCGAAAGTGGTGGATACCACCGCGGCGGGCGATACGTTTATTGGGACTTTGGCAGCGAATGTCACGCCTGATTTGGCAAATATTGACACGATTTTACAACGCAGTAGCATGGCGAGCGCAATTACCGTCAGTCGCCACGGCGCGATTGTGTCCATTCCAACAAAAAAGGAGGTTGACGCCGCATTAGCGACGGATGAAAAAAATGACGCAAGATGACAATAAAAAGCGCGCAGCGCAAGCTGCCGTGCAATATATCAAAGACGGTATGGTGGTCGGCCTGGGCACCGGTTCAACGGTGGCCTATTTTTTGGACGCGTTAGCTGAACACAAATTAGACATTACTGGCGTCACCACCTCGACCAAAACCGCGCAACGCAGTGCGGAACTTGGCATTAAAATCGTAGACATTGATGACGTTAAGCAAATTGACGTTACAGTTGATGGCGCCGACGAGGTAGACGCGTATATAAACGGGATCAAAGGCGGTGGTGCGGCGCTTTTGATGGAAAAAATAGTCGCGAATAACTCACAAAAAAACATTTGGATTGTGGATGAAAGCAAAGTCCATGATGTGCTGGGCAGTTTTCCGTTGCCGGTGGAAGTGGTGCCATACGGCCGCGGGCGTTTGTGGCAAAAGTTTTCTGAGCGTGAGTTGAATCCGGTTTTGCGCGTCGATGAAAAAGGCCAAGCGATCGTGACGGATGGTGGCCATAATATTATTGATTTACACGTCAAATCAATTCCAAATCCGCAGATGTTAGCCGAGTATTTGGAAAACGAAGTTGGTGTGGTTGAGCACGGCTTGTTTTTGGGGATGACAGACGTTGTGATTATCGGCGGTGACGAAGTGAAAATTAAAGAACGTTAAAAAAGCCCGCTGATGCGGGCTTTTTATTTGAGAATTAATTGCTTATCAACAACCTGAAAGCCAAAAACCGGGCTTAAATCGGGGTGCAATAATTGCGCGTCGGTGTCTTTGACGCGCGCGATGAGCTGTTTTAACGTTAAGGGGCGTCGATTTGGTTGCGTAACGAGCACAAAATCTTGTTTGTTCGCGGCGTAAATTAGCGTGGTGATCGGTTGGATTTTGTTATTTTCCGCGTGATAAAGCACGCTGTCAGCCGGCAGAAATTGGCTACCGATAATTAAATCATCAATTTTCATACGCGCTCCTTTCGTGATAGAATAGATATAGCATTTTTTTTACAGGATGGCAATTATGCAGCTTGAATTTTTAGGAACGAGTGCGGGGCAACCTGCCAAATCGCGCAACGTGACGAGTATTGCTTTGCGTTTGTTAGAGGAGCGAAACGCCGTTTGGTTGTTTGATGTGGGCGAAGCCACGCAACATCAAATTTTACGGACGACGCTTCGCCCGCGTAAGGTGGAGAAGATTTTCATTTCGCATTTGCATGGCGATCATATTTTTGGTTTGCCTGGCTTTTTGGCATCGCGCATGCATCAAGGCGCTGACAAATCTGAAGCACTGACCATTTATGCACCGGCGGGTGTCAAAGATTTCGTGTTGTCAGCGTTACGTGTGAGCCAAACGCGTTTGACGTATCCGTTGGAATTCGTCGACATTCATGAAGGCGTGATTTTTGATGATGCGACGTTTAGCGTGATGGCTTTGCCTTTGAAACATCGCATTGAAACATGGGGCTTTCGCATTGTTGAAAAAGATCATCCGGGTGAATTATTAGTTGATAAATTGCACGCAGAAAATGTGCCGTCCGGACCGCTATTTGGCCAATTAAAAGCTGGTAAAATCGTTGAATTGCCTGATGGTCGTGTTTTGAACGGGCAAGATTACATTGGCGCGGCGCAAAAAGGGCGTACGGTGGCGATTGTGTTGGACACACAAACCAATGACAACATTCGCTTGCTCGCAAAAGACGCTGATGTGCTCGTCCACGAAGCAACTTTGGGGCCAGACGAAGCCAAACTCGCCAAAAAATTCGCGCATTCAACGAGTGTGCAAGCGGCCGAAGTGGCGCGTGATGCGGGCGTTGGGCGTTTGTTATTGACGCACATTTCAGCGCGTTTCTTGGGACCCGCTTTGCGTGATTTGGTCAATCCTGCGCGCAAAATTTTCCCAGAAACACTTGTCGTTCGTGATTTGAACTTGATTGACGTGCCATTTCACAAGTAAAAGAAAGAAGTAAAACATGTCAGAATGGCAAATTTTGCCACAACCTAATCCTGAAAAAGTCGCCGCGGTGATGCGTAATTTTTCCGTGGAAAAATTAACCGCGCAATTGTTGGTGCAACGTGAAATTACCGACATTGCCGGCTTTTTGCAACCAAATTTAGCGGCGTTACACGATCCATTTTTGCTGCACGATATGGACAAAGCCGTTGAACGGATTCAAGAAGCGGCCTTTGGTGGCGAACAAATTTTGATTTACGGCGATTATGATTTGGATGGCGTGAGCGCCACCGCCGTTTTATTTGAAACTTTGCAAATGCTGGGTGCTGATGTGGATGTGTATTTGCCAGATCGCTTTGCGGACGGCTATGGACCAAATTTGGCGGCTTATCAACGCTTTATTGACGCCGGCGTTTCGTTGTTTATCACGGTGGACAACGGTATTAGCGGGGCAAATGTGATTGAGCAAGTGCAAGCGCAAGGTGTGGACGTCATCGTGACTGACCACCACGCGCTACCAGAAATTTTGCCGCAAGCAGCGGCCGTTGTGCACCCGCGTCATCCAGAAGGCGAGTATCCGTTTGCGGAACTGTCAGGTGTTGGTGTCGCTTTTAAAGTGGCGCAAGCTTTGCTGATGGAAGATGCGGATGATGATTTGCCGGTTGAATTGTTGGATTTGGTGGCATTAGGTGAAATCGCCGATATGGTGCCTCTGCGCGATGAAAACCGTATTTTGGTGCATGCGGGCTTAAAGCAGTTAAATGCCGCACCCCGACCAGGTTTGCAAGCGTTATTAAAAAATGCCGGCCACGCAGCGCAAGAAGCGATTACCGCAGAAACGGTGTCGTTTAAAATCGCACCACGTTTGAACGCGGTTGGACGGGTCGCTGACGCTAAAACGGCGCTCGATTTGCTGATCGCGCAATTGCCAGAAGAAGCAACTGCGTTAGGTAAAGAAGTAGAAGGTTTCAACACGCAACGCCAAGAAATCGTGGCAAATATCACGCGCGACGCGCAAGCACAAGCCGCCGAGAAAACAGCAGATCCGTTGCTCCTCTTAACCGGCGCTGATTGGCACGAAGGCGTTTTGGGCATTGTGGCTAGCAAAATCGTCGAAACGACGGGCAAACCAGTGATTTTATTGACGCCTTCAGATGACGATGCGACGATTTTGAAAGGCTCAGGTCGTAGCGTGGGGGATTTGGATTTGTTCGCGCTTCTCCAACCTTTGCGCGAGTTGTTTGTGTCATTTGGTGGGCATGCCGGCGCAGTTGGTTTGTCGCTTGCCGAAGCTGATTTGGCAAGTTTTAACACGAAAATTCAAAATGTGATGCGCACGGTGACGATTCACAATGAGCCGTTGCCAATTGCTTTGACGCTACCGGCTGACGGGATTAACGAGTCGACTTTGGCAGCATTGGCGCCACTCCAACCGTTTGGCGCAGGTAATGAACAACCTATTTTTGCTTTCCAAAATGCGCCTTTGGCAGGCGGGACAGCGATGGGCAGCGACAAACAACATTTGAAATTCACGGTTGCTAATGCACAAATGAGTGTCGAAGCATTAGGCTTTAACCGGCCGGAATGGACGCCGTTTTTGGCCGAAAAGCAGTTGACTATGGCGGCGACTTTGTCAGAAAGTTTCTTTAGAGGACGGCGGAGCTTGTCACTGATGTTGCGAGATATCCAAGTGCCAACTGTACAACCAAAAGCCCAAACGACGCCACTGCAACAAGAATTCAAAGTCTTATACAAATTCATTGCCAGCCATCCGCACGTGAATTTTCAAGTGCAATTGCAACAAATCGCTGTTCATTTAAAAATGTCGGCGCAAGCGTTAAAAATCATGTTGCAGGTGTTTTTGGAGTTGAATTTTGTTACAATAGAGAATGGATTTGTGCGCGTGAATGTTCAACAAACAACACGACCACTGACTGAATCGCCGACGTACCGGCGTTATATTGAACATCGAGGTTAATTTATGACAGTTGATTTACGAGATTACATCGCCGCTGTGCCTGACTTTCCTGAAGAAGGGGTCGTTTTTCGTGACATTTCACCTTTGATGGGGGACGGTGTGGCTTACAAGCAAGCCGTCGATGCCATCGCTGATTTTGCCAAAGACTTGAACGTCGACTTGATTGCCGGTCCGGAATCACGTGGCTTTATTATTGGTTCGCCATTGGCCTATTCATTGGGTGTGGGCTTTGTGCCGGCACGTAAAGGTGGTAAGTTACCGCGCGAAGCCGTTAGTGCAACGTACACGTTGGAATATGGTGGTGTGAACGAATTAGAAATTCACGCAGACGCTATCAAACCTGGACAACGCGTGTTGATTGTTGATGACTTATTAGCAACAGGCGGCACAATCAACGCAACGCGTGAAATTATTGAAAAATTAGGCGGTGTTGTTGCAGGAACAGCGTTCATTATCGAATTAGAAGCTTTGCATGGCCGTGAAAAAATCATGTCCGCAGGCGACGTGCCATTTTTGGCATTGTTAGAATACTAAAAAAGACGACTACGAAAGTAGTCGTTTTTTGTTTAGTTGCCCGTGAGAACTAGGGCGTCTTAGCGCAAGGCGCTAAGAGGCCGCTTGTATCAGCCACAGTTATATTGACTTAAATGCAAACAAAAAACCGAGGTATATTACCTCGGTTTTCCTCACGTTATAGCCCGTGAGAGAATCGAACTCTCGATTCCGCCGTGAAAGGGCAGCGTCTTAGCCACTTGACCAACGGGCCAAATCCTTACATTGTTCGTTTCAAACAACTATATTAATATATCAAGATTTGGCCTGGACGTCAACACTTTTTTTAATTAACTTTCTTTTTTCTGAAAACCATAAGCAAAATAAACGATGACCCCTAATACAAACCAGATTAATGAACCGACTTTGGCCGTGGTTCCGAGTCCCAAGAAGACGCTGATCGAACCAATACCTGCTAAAGCAGGCAAGACTGGGTAAAGTGGCATCTTAAAACCGGCATTTGGCAAATCTGTTTTTGCACGACGACGGAGCGCGTAGATGCCAAACGACACGAACGTAAAGGCAATCAGCGTACCAGCGGAAATTAATTCGGCCAGCGCGGCAAATGGGAAAAAGGCACCGATAACAATCGCAATCACAGTCAAAACAAGTAAGCCATTATTGGGCAAATCTTTATCGTTCACACGGCCGAGCCAATTAGGTAACATGCCGTCGCGTCCAAATGCGTACAGCAAGCGTGAACCAGCCAACATCATCCCAACTAATGCGGTAAACATGCCCAGAACGGCAATGGCGGCCACCGTCGTGGCTACAATCGGGTGACCAGCTTCGCGTAAGGCCCAAGCCACTGGTTCAGCGTTATTGGCGTATTTCGTGTATTTGAACATGCCGACCAATACCAAAGAAACGGCTGCAAACAAAGCAACGGCAATCAACAAAGAACCTAGAATACCGCGTGGCATTGTTTGAGCTGGATTTTTGGCTTCAGCGGAATTCGCAGCGATGGAGTCAAAGCCGATATAAGCTAAGAAAATACCAGCAACACCAGCCCAAATACCACTCACACCACCAAATGACGTGCCCGTTTGATGAGCAGGAATAAATGGATGGAGATTTTCAATGTGAAAAGCCGTGACACCCACGACTAAAAATAAGAAGATGGCAAAGACTTTGGCCAAAACCATGACCATTTCAAAACGAGAGGCGTTTTTTGTCCCACGCGCAAGCAAAACAGCGACGAAAACAATCGCCAGCACGGCGACAAAATCACCAAATCCACCGCCCAACAAAGGCGTTGCCAGCGCAGTGGGAACTTTTAAACCAAGTGGTGCAAACAAACCGCGCCAGTTGGCTGAAATGCCTGAAGAAACAAAGGCAACGGCGATAAAATATTCTGCTAATAAGGCCCAACCGGCGATCCAGCCGAAGAAATTACCGAAAAGCACGCTAATCCAAGAATATGCAGATCCAGCAAAAGGCATGGCTGAAGCCATTTCAGCATACGCAAAGGCCACCAAGCCAGCAACTACTGCTGCGGCGAGAAACGACAAAACAACGGCAGGTCCTGCGTGGCTAGCAGCAACTGTCCCCGGCAAAGTAAAAATGGCTGTGCCGACAATGGTCCCAACGCCCAGCGCCAAAAAATCTTTGGTGCCAAGGACTTTGTCCAATTTTGCGTCTTTTGCTTTGAAGGTATCGGGGTGACTTTTTTGTGTGAGTTGTTGCCAAAAATTCATGTGTACTTCTCTTTCTAAAAATTACTTGAGTGGGACATCCACTGTCCAATTAAATGTGTCTTCGCTGTTGCCGAATTGCAAGCTTGTCAAACGGTCGTACAGTTTTTGGGTCCAAGGGCCAACTTCTGTTTCTGAGAAGAAGACGTGTTTGTTGCCTTGGTGGGTGATTGAGCCAACCGGGCTGATGACCGCGGCAGTTCCCATGGCACCGGCTTCGGCGAATTGGTCCAAGTCATTGATGCTAATTTCTGTTTCTTTGGCTTCTAAGCCTAATTCACGTGCGACTTCTAGCAAAGAAAATTTGGTAATAGAAGGCAAAATAGAAGGGGATTTTGGCGTCAAAAATTGGCCATCATGCGTAATACCAAAGAAATTAGCTGAGCCAAGTTCTTCAATATATTCATGTTGCAACGGATCCAAATAAACGACGTCCGAATAACCAGCAGCGCGTGCTTTGGTACCTGGCAAAAGGCTGGCGCCATAATTACCGGCGGCTTTTGCTTGACCGGTACCACCGTGTGCGGCGCGATCATAGGCGTCCGTCACATAAGCAGTTGGCGTCAAACCACCTTTGTAATAAGCGCCAACGGGCGTTGCGTACACGGCAAAAACATATTCTTCCGCGGCGTGCACACCGACAATTGGTCCTTGCCCGACTAAAAAGGGACGCAAATATAATGTCGCCCCGCTGCCATAAGGCGGTACGAACGCTTCGTTAGCTTGCACAACTTGCACCAAAGCACCCACAAATTGTTCTTCCGGCACCGGCGTCATTAACAAACGATCCGCTGAACGGGCAAAGCGGCGCGCGTTTTCATAAGGACGGAACAAATTAATTCCACCATCGGCGCGGCGATAAGCTTTTAAACCTTCAAAAATATTTTGGCCGTAATGCAAACCAGTGGCCGCTTCGTGCATGGCAATCGTGGGTTCGCTGACGAGTTCGCCCGGTTGCCAAGCGCCATTTTGATAAACGGCCCGGTAGCGCAAAGGCAGTTCGTGATAAGAAAAGTCCAAGTTGTTCCAGTCAAAATTAGCAGGGGTTAAAGTCATGAGGTTACTCACTTTCGTTTGATTAGATTTCTTCTAATTTTAAATCATTTTCAGTGGTTTTACCAACTTTTTTGAGAAAACGATAATAGAAAAATGATAAAACGGCCGGTGTCACCACACCAAATGCCACTTGAAGCAGCAAACCATGGGTGTCATTTGCTAACAAATACAAGGGCGCAATCAACGAATTCAAGCCCAAGCCAGCCAAAGTAAAGGGTACTTGCAAACCGAACACCACCACGGCAAGCACGGCTGTGAACATGGCAATAACGGCTGGGCCAGCGGCCAACCAAGGATTTTTCAATAAGTTCGGGAATTGCACTTTTGGTGTGACTAGTGTTTGCGCAATGTTAGCGCCTAAATTATTTTGTTGGAATGACATAGCTGTAAAGGCGACAAAGGCGACAGTAGTACCAATCAAAGCAGCGCCAGCGGAGAGCGGATCCAATTGGACGGCGATTGCTAGAGCAGCTGATGAAGCTGGTGTCATCAAGAAGACGAACCAAGCCAAACTCACCAAAGCCGCGCCGAGAACCGGATTGACATGCATCGTGTGCGCAATCGCTTCACTGACGGCGTTCAAAGCCGGCGTGGTGACTGATGCCAAAGCCAAACCAACCAGTGAACCAACAAAAGCGACCAAAAATGGTACCAAAACCATGTCCAAAGGCGTTTTGCCGGTCAACCATTTACCAAGCACGGCGGCAAAAACGCCAGCCAAAACTGCAGAAACTGGTTGACCTGTTGTCAAAATAGGTGAACCAGCCGCTTGGTCAACGACCCAACCGGTTGCGGTGGTAGCGTGCGGCGCCGCTGTCGTCGTGAAATAGATGCTGTTGGCGCCAACGGTTGAAGCAATCATTGTGGCGCCAACAACTAAAGTTGAGGTGCGCAACATCATTGCAATCGCCACGCCCAAAGCCGGTGACAACAAGCGTTGCGCTAACGTGCCAATTTCGGCCAACGGTTGATAATGAAAAGTTGTGCCCAACATATTTAACAACAAGCCCATGCCCAAAATGACTAAAATGGTATTGGAAATACCTTGTGAAACTAAAAAGACCCAGTCTTTTAAAGTTGTCGGTTCGTTTGGGGTGGGGCTGTCAGCGCCTGGCATTAGTTCGCGTTCTTCGTTCATTTCCTAATCCTCCATTGAGTAAACAAAAAATCCCGCTGAGTTAGGTGTGCTAACTCAGCGGGATTTGGTTTTAGCCAAAATAGTCCACGTGTTGTCAGCCGTTGAATGAGACAACGGCTGGCATGACAAATCACGCAACCGTTGTGATGATAATAATCACCAACAACGCAATGCGTGACAAAAAGTTCATTTCGCGTGACATATTTTGCATGTGCTTACTCCGTTTTTATTTAATGAGATTATTATGGCATAAATAATTTGAATGTCAATAGTTTTGTTAAAATGATTTCATTTTAATCTTTTTGATGTTTGGTAAAATGGGGGAAACGATATTGGAGGAAACGTGTGAAAGAGCGTGAACAACGTTTGATTTACACGGGCGATAAGATATGTCTGGACACAGTAAATGGCAAAATATTCAAGGCCGCAAGAATGCACAAGATGCTAAACGTGGTAAGGTTTTTCAAAAGCTGGCGCATGATTTATACGTGGCGGCCAAAGCGGGTGATCCAAATCCGGAAAATAACGCGTCCCTGCGCGCAGTCATTGATAAAGCCAAAGCCGCAAACATGCCAAAAGACGGCATTCAGCGTGCTATTGATAAGGCCGCTGGGATTGGTGACACGAAATTTGAAGAAGTGACTTATGAAGGTTATGGCCCCGCGGGTGTGGCTGTTTTGGTGGAAACGTCGACGGATAATATCAAACGCACGGTGGCGAGCGTGCGAAATGCGTTCAAACACCACGGCGGCTCGCTGGGAACGGCTGGTTCGGTGGCGTTTCAATTTGCGCGCAAGGGTTATTTTGTGATTGATCGGACTGATTTTCCGGCGCTGACAGAAGATGAGCTGCTTGAATTGGCTTTGGATGCGGGCGCACAAGATGTGCAAACGAGTGCGGCGGTCTTTGAAATTTATACGGAAGCAGCCGATTTTCAAGTGGTAGAAGCGGCTTTGCGTGCAGCGGAATTAACGTTTGTGGAAGCGGAAGTGACGATGATTGCGCAGAATCCGATGACGGATTTGTCAGCGGATGATCAATTGGTGCTGGACAAATTAATTGACGAACTCGAAAATGATGAAGATGTTTTGGCGGTTTATACAACAGCCGATTAAAAAAAGCAAGTCGAGATGACTTGCTTTTTTAGCGGAACCAGTTTTTGAATAGAAAACCACGATAATAGCCTTCCATGCTGATGATTTGACTGAGTGACGCGACCACTAATACCGGTTTTAGCCAAACTAAATCGGATTTGAAAAACGGAATTGCCATCATTGCCGCCGTTAATGCATAAATACCAATGCGTGCTTTTTGACTGAGCTTGCGTTCATAAATGGCTTCGGTGACGTATTTTTGATAGGCGGGTTGGGCAATTAGCCAATTGTGCAAACGATCGGAACCGCGGCTCCAAAAAAAGGCCGTTGCCACATAAAAACCAGTGGTCGGAATGCCGGGAATCCAAATGGCAATGGTGCCAATTACAAATGTGAGTGTGCCTAAAATTAAATAAATTATTTTCATCATAAAGTTATTTTACCAGAGAAAGTAGCCTTATCTAGCGATAAAATTTGTGGTGCTTAAACTTTGATTAGAGTTACAAAATGAGAGGTTTAATTACTTTTTGATGAAAAAACGAGATTTTACTTATTTTGAAAATAACTTAAATAACAAGTGTTAGGTTCTTAAAATGAGATTTTAACAAAACATTTGACATTGAATTCAAATTTTGATAAAGTAATGCCAACAAATAAATCGTCCAAAACAAACCGATGAGATGGAGATCAAGTCAGTTGTGCACACAAAGAGAGTTCGGGGTGGTGAGAGCCGGATTGAACGCAGGCTGATAAATGGACCATCGAGGGTCGACGGGAAAGCAAATTTTTGCGAGTATAGTCGAACGTGCGACATACGTCAGTTGTCAGCGCCTTGTTAGAGGCGTGTGGAGTTGGATGTGTGCAAGGGTCGGAAACTCGATTTTTTGTGACACATCAAATAAGGTGGCACCGCGGGAAACCGTCCTTAACTATCATTTTGGTAGTTTTGGGCGGTTTTTTTGATTTCAAAAGGTGGTTAGATGGATGATGAAAAAAGGTTATTTTGGTGAATTTGGTGGGAGTTTCATCCCAGAATTATTAGTGCCCGTTGTCAATGAAGTGGCGCAGGCGTATGAAAAATATCGTGATGATGCCGATTTTCAGGCGGAATATGCGCAGTTGTTACGCGGTTACGCGAATCGGCCGTCTTTGCTCTATCACGCGCAGAATTTGACGGCGCATTTGGGTGGCGCGCAAATTTATCTCAAGCGCGAAGATTTGAATCACACTGGCGCCCACAAAATCAATAACGTACTCGGACAAGCTTTGTTAGCCAAAAAGATGGGTAAAACCCGGCTGATTGCAGAAACTGGCGCAGGTCAACACGGGGTTGCAACGGCGACCGTGGGCGCGTTGTTTGGCATGGAAGTTGAAGTGTTTATGGGCGCTGAAGACGTGGCGCGTCAAGCTTTGAACGTGTACCGCATGGAATTGTTGGGTGCCACCGTGCATGAAGTCACGGACGGCACGGCCACGTTAAAAGACGCGACGAACGCGGCTTTTCAAAATTGGACAACGCGGGTTGATGACACGTATTATCTCATCGGATCTGCGGTTGGCCCTTATCCCTATCCTGAAATGGTCAAAGATTTTCAACGCGTCATCGGCGATGAAGCACGCGAACAAATGCAGGCGGAAATCGGCCAATTACCTGACGCAGTGATTGCTGCTGTGGGCGGTGGTTCCAATGCAATTGGTTCGTTTTCGGCGTTTGTGGCTGATGAACAAGTGCGTTTGATTGGCGTAGAAGCGGCTGGTAAAGGCATTCATACGACCCAACACGCCGCCACGATGGCCAAAGGTTCCACTGGCGTGTTTCACGGGATGAAGTCGCGCTTTTTGCAATCGGCTGATGGACAAATTGATCCTGTTTACAGCATTTCGGCGGGGTTGGATTATCCCGGCGTTGGTCCTGAACACGTGCACTTAATGGCGAATGGTCGTGCAGAATATGTGTCGATTACGGATGAAGAAGCCGTGGCGGCGTTTGAATTGATTGCAAAAACTGAAGGCATTGTTGCCGCAATTGAATCCTCGCACGCCGTGGCACAAGCGATTAAATTAGCACCAACTTTGCCAAAAGACGACGTGATTTTAGTGACTTTGTCGGGGCGTGGTGATAAGGATGTGGCAGCGATTGCGCGCTTTCGTGGGGTGAATTTACATGATTGAAACAGCATTACAAACATTGAATCAGCAACAAAATTTGACGGCGGAGCAAGCCGAAGAAGTGATTGTTGAAATCACGAATGGACAAGTGGATGATGTCTTGACGGCTGCTTATTTGGCGGCGTTGGGGGCAAAACCTTATACGGTGTCGGAAATTTTAGGTTCGGCGCAAGCGATGCGGCAACAAGCCGAAAAATTCGTGGTGAACGAGCCGGTTTTGGACATTGTGGGCACGGGTGGTGATTTTTCCGGGACGTTTAACGTGTCGACGACCAGCACGTTTGTCTTGGCCGCAGGCGGTGTCAAAGTGGTGAAACACGGCGGCTCGGCGGCGACATCCCAATCTGGTGCGGCTGATGTGCTACAAGCTTTGGGCGTGACTTTATCAATTGACAAAGCGCGGACATTATTTGAAGCGACTGGACAGACATTTTTATATGCCAAACAATTTCATCCGACGATGAAAGCGGTGGCTGGCTTGCGTCAACAGTTGCCGATGCGCACGATTTTTAATTTGTTAGGGCCGTTGTTGAATCCTGCGCGACCGGATTTTATGGTTTTGGGCGTTTATGATGCGGGGTTGTTGCCTTTGATTGGCGCTGTGGTGCGGGATTTAGGCGTTAAACGGGCGTTGATTGTGCACAGCGATGATGGTTTGGACGAATTATCAGTGAGCGCGGTCAATCAGGTTGTGGAAGTTCGCGATGGCGCGTTAATCCAAACAGTGATTGATCCAGCAGAGTTTGGCTTGCGCGGGACGTTAGCGGATTTGCGGGGCGGGACGCCTTTGGAAAACGCCGCCATTACGCGCGCGATTTTGACCGGCGTTGATCAAGGGGCCAAACGTGATGCAATTTTGCTGAACGCGGGCGCTGGATTTTATGTTAGTGGGCGCGTTGATTCGTTACAAGCTGGGATGGATTTGGCCAAGAACATGATCGATAGCGGCGCGGCCGCTCGACAGTTAGCACAATTTATCGAGGTGGGCGCATGATTTTAGATGAATTAGTCGCCGTAACGACAAAACGACAGGCGCAACGACAACTCGTTACGTCGCCGGAACAAATGCACGCTCAAGCCGTGGCAATGCCTGATACGACGCGCCAAGTGGCGAAATTTTTGACCAGTTTAGCCAGTGACATGCCGACAATTATTGGCGAATTAAAACAAGCGTCGCCGTCGCGCGGGCAAATCGTGCCGCTGGAACAATTCGATTATTTGAATTTAGCGCAGGCTTATGACCATGGTGGTGTGGATGCGATTTCGGTGTTGACGGAGCAGGATTATTTCAAAGGACGTTTGGCGTATTTGAAACAAGTGGCGCGTTATACGAGCACGCCTTTGTTACGCAAAGACTTTACGATTAGTCGTTATATGATTGACGAGGCCAAAGTGGCCGGCGCGACGTTAATTTTGCTGATTGTGGCGATTTTGACGGACGGACAATTACGCGATTATTTGCAATATGCGCGTGATTTGGGGATGGAAGCGATTGTGGAAGCGCATGATGAAAGCGAAATCAAACGGGCTTTGGCAGCTGATGCGCAAATTATTGGAATCAACAATCGGAATTTGAAAACGTTTCAAGTGGATACACAAAACACAGTCAAATTACGTGATTTCGTGCCAAAAAATGTTTTCCTGATCGCAGAAAGTGGCTTGAAAACCACCCAAGAAATTGCCGAGTTGGCCAAAGTTGGCGTGAACGGATTTTTGATTGGCGAAACTTTGATGACGTCGAGCAACCCGACTTTGCTCGTGGAAGCCTTTAAAGGAGCGTTGCGATGACCAAAATTAAACTGTGCGGGAATTTTCGTTTAGCAGATGTCGCCGCCTTGAACGCGGCCAAGCCTGATTATGCGGGCGTCATTTTCGTCCCCAATCGCAGGCGCTCCATCACCAGTGATTTGGCGCAAAAAATGCGAGCTCAACTGGAGCCAAGCATTCCATTAGTGGGTGTTTTTCAAGGACAAACACTGGCACAAATTATTGAGCTGTTCCAACAAGGCGTGATTCAAATGGCACAATTGCAAGCAGGCTACCAGCAAACAGACGTTTTAGCATTGCAAAATGCTGGTGTTCCTGTGATATTTGTCAGTGAAACGCCCGTTCAAACGCCAGCCGAATGGTTATTATTTGATCAAGGACAAGGTGGTACTGGGCAAACAATGGATTGGGCGCAACTACCGCAATTAGCGCGTCAATTTGGTTTAGCGGGCGGTTTAAATGTCGGGAATTTAGCCCAAGCTATTGCCCAAGTGCAGCCTGATTTGGTGGATATTTCAAGTGGTAGTGAAGTTGACGGTTTCAAAAATGCAACCGTGATGACAGAATTGGTGCGCATCGCGCATGCAGGTGAATAAAATGAAGCATTTACAAGATATTGTGGCGCAAAAAGCTTTGATTGGCTTTGTGGTAGCCGGTGATCCAGATTTAGAAACGAGTGTCGACTACATTGTCACACTGGCTAAAAACGGCGTGGACGTGATTGAAATTGGTTTGCCATTTTCTGATCCGGTCGCTGACGGTCCCGTGATTATGCAAGCGGATCAGCGCGCTTTTGCAGCGGGCATGACAACCGAACGCGTCTTTGAATTAGTGGCCAAAGTCCGCGCCCAAACTGACGTGCCGTTGGTGTTTTTGACGTATTTTAATCCTGTTTTTAAATACGGTATCGAGAATTTCTTAACGCGCATGGCAGATTTAGATGTGCAAGGGTTAATCGTGCCGGATTTGCCGTTGGCCGAACAAGATCGTTTGCAACCGTATTTGGCGCAGACGGGCCGTGATTTTATTCAAATTATCGCGCCTACTTCAAGTCAACGTTTGGCAGAATTAACCCAGAACGCCAGCGGTTTCTTGTATGTGATGTCCTCACTGGGCATCACCGGCGTGCGCGAAGAAATTGGCTTTGAACGCTTACGCGAGCAAATTGCGACGCTACGTGATCAAACGAATGTGCCGTTAGCAGTCGGTTTTGGCATTCACACACCGGCGCAAGTGCGTGAATTGGCCACCTTTGTTGACGGCGTGATTATTGGTTCTGGAATTGTCAAAATCATCGCCGAACACGGCCAAAATGCCCAAGAACCACTCGCCAAATACGTGCGCGAACTCAAAACAGCGCTAGGAGGTGCGTGATGCAAGTTACCAAAACATTACCATTAACGCTTGATCCGATTGATTTAATGGCGCAATTAGCACTTCCGCAGCGCATTTACTGGGAATCGCTGGGCTTTAATCAGCAACCATACGCCATCATCGGCCTGCAACCCGCACATGAAATTCAATACAAAAACGGTCAGCTCCACATCGATCAGCACACTGAAAAAACGGCGGATCCGTTAGCAAAAATAGCAGCATTGATCGGCCAAACACCACAAACCAGTGCCGTTTTTAACGGTGGGGCGCTGGGTTATGTTGGTTTTGATATGATGGGCGTCTATGAAAATTTGGGTGCAGCGCCGCTTGATGATTTGGATTTACCGGATGCGCATTTTTTTGTCTTTGATGATTTTATTCGGATTGATTTAACCGCTAAAACTTTGACAATCGTTGTCGGCGATACGTATGGCACGACCGGAGAAATGGCAACGCGACTATCTTTGTATACGCAACAGGTTTTGGCCGTCGTTGAATTGCCGGCAGTCAGTCTGCCAGAACAAGCGGTGACAGTGACGAGCAATACGACCAAAGCAGCGTTTTTGGCGCGAGTTGCAGATTTAAAAGAGCAGATTGTCGCGGGCGAATTTTTCCAAGCGGTTTTATCACAACGTTTTCAAGTTAAATTGCCGTTGTCACCGCTGGACTATTTTCGTTTATTAGCGCAGGAAAGCCCGGCTAGTTATCATTATTTGATGGATTTTGGCAATTATCAAGTGCTTGGCGCATCCCCAGAGCGTTTGGTTGGCGTTGTGCCCGATGACAAAGGTTTTGAAATCATTACCAATCCAATTGCCGGCACCCGCCATCGCGGCCAAACAGCTGCCCAAGATGATGCTTTAGCGCGGGAATTACAGAATAGCGAAAAAGACAACGCAGAACATTTGATGTTAATTGACTTAGGACGCAACGATTTAGGGCGCGTGAGTGAAATCGGCTCCGTTCAAGTCACCGCTGATCGCGTGTTGCAACGTTATGCGAATGTCATGCATTTGGTGAGCGAAGTGAGTGGGCGTTTGGCGCCTGAATTTGGGCCAATGGACGCGTTACGGGTCACGTTGCCGGCTGGGACCGTTTCAGGCGCCCCAAAAATACGAGCGGTGTCGCATTTATACCGTTTGGAAACGACGAAACGGGGCGTTTATGCTGGGGCAATTGGCGCGATTAGTCGCGGTGGCTTGTTAGATATGGCGATTGCTATTCGGACCATGGTTGCCAAAAATAAGCAAGGCTATGTGCAAGCGGGAGCTGGGATTGTCTATGATTCTGATCCAGCCAGTGAATATCAAGAAACGTTGCATAAAGCGGGCAGCTTGCTGCGCGTTTTGGGTGATGTGGAGGTAGTGGAATGATTTTGTTAGTGGATAATTATGATTCATTTACGTATAATTTATATCAACTATTAGCGCAATATGACGAGGTCAAAGTTTTACGCAACGACGATGATAGCCTTTTGACGAGTGCCAAACAAGCTGATGCCTTAGTGCTATCGCCCGGACCCGGGCATCCAGCGCAAGCCGGTTTAATGGTGACTTTGTTGCAAAAATTTGCCACGGAAAAGCCGATTTTAGGCATTTGTTTGGGCCATCAAGCCATGAGTTTGGCGTTTGGTGGGGAAGTGACCCGTTCAAAAACGGTGCGGCATGGTAAATTATCTCGCACGCGACAAAGTGGGCAATCTCCGTTATTTGCGGGTTTGGCTGATGACTTTGAAGTGATGCGCTATCATTCTTTGGTGGTGCCGGAAAATGGTGTGCCAACAGATTTTGCGGTACTCGCTACAGCGCAAGACGATGGTGAAATCATGGCGATGGCGCACAAAAATTTGCCAATTTACGGCATTCAATTTCATCCAGAATCCGTTGGAACAGCATTTGGCGCGCAGATGATTGAGAATTTTGTGAAAATAGCAAAAAACGACTACTAAGTCGTTTTTTTATTATGCAAAAACGCTAGTATTTTTTGTAATAATCGCATAAAATAAATTTATCTAGAGAAAGAGATGAGGATAAATCGAATGAAAATCATTCAAAAATTATTGCTAGCCGTTGGGACTAGTCTGATGCTGTTTAGTGGTGGCGTCACTGTGATTGAAGCACAAACGCTAAGTCAGGCGAATTCAAAAGTTACAAGCACGAAACATGCTTATCAATCTGCTCAAAAAACTTATTCACACAAGGCCAAAATTGCACAGAGTAAGAAAAGTACGTATAACAAAATTTCTAAAAGTTATCAAACAACACAAACACAGTATGCAAAACAAAATAGTCTGGTGAGCAAATATCGGCACAACGAGTTAGTTTACCGAAATCAAATCAAAGTTAACACAACACGTGTAACAACTGATCAACAAAAGGTTACACAAGCAACAAAACAATTAAACGCTGATCAGCAAAAAGTTACCGCAGCAAATAACCGATATGAAGATATCGCCGATGAGCAAAACGAAATTGACAAATTAGCAGATAAAGTTGATGAAACCGAATCAGATCTAGAAAATGCGCAATTCGCATACGATTACGCTGATGATGCAGATTTGGCAACGGCAAAAGCGAAATTAGATGCAGCAACTCTTGCGCATAATCAAGCTGTTGACGCTTACAATACTAAAAATCCAACTTATCGCGATGGAAGTACGTACTCAGATAAATTAGATACAGAAGCGAATGCTTTATACGAGTATATTAATTATGATGCAACGGACATTTTAAATGCAGATCAAGATAAAGTTGCAACTACCAAAGCACACTTAAAAAGTGATCAAAATAAACTGACAACTTCAAAACGTAATTGGACAACAACCAAGAAGAATTTGACTGTTGCGCAAAAGAAATCAGCTCAGTACCGACGTAACGTCATTACAAAAGCTAAGCAAAAGAAAAATGCGTACAAACAATATGTTGCAGCAAATCATAATGCACAAAAAGCTAAGCAAAATGTTGCAAAAAAGAAAGTCGCATATCAACGCGCAGTCAAACAAAGAAATGTCATTAAAGCAAAACAAGCAGCACTTGCTCGTGCGCGTCATCGTGCAGCAGTTCAACGCGCGGCTGCTCAAAGTTCAAGTGGTTCAATCTATACTGGTACATCACAGACAATCATTGGGAATAGCCGTTCAATGATTTATCATGTGCCGGGTCAAGCAGGTTATCACATGAGTAGCGCGAATGCTGTCTATTTTAGCAGTGAAGCACAAGCGCAAGCGGCAGGATATCGTAAATCATTACGTTAAAAAAAGCGACCATAAGGTCGCTTTTTTTTAAGCATTAATATCAATAAAAGCAAATTGTTCAAAATCAAATAACCCTTGATCCGTAATTTTCAAACTCGGAATGACCGGTAACGCCATAAAGGACAGCGTCAAAAACGGATCGAAGTCGCGAATGTCACTGATTTTTTCAAAGGCGCGCATCAGCGCGTTGGTGTTTGCGATGACGTCTTGATAAGACGCATCCGCCATCAAGCCGCCAATCGTCAGGGACAAACTGGTGACTTGACCAGAACCGTCCACAACCACCATGCCGCCGCCCAGTTCTTTGAGCGTGTCAGCGGCTAGCAACATCGCATCATCATCGTGACCGGCGATAATCAGGTTGTGCGAATCGTGGGCAATGGTCGAACCAATCGCGCCTTGTGTCAAATGCAACCCTTTGATAATGCCGACACCTTGGCCTAAATGATGATAACGTTCAGCGACCACGATTTTGGCAAATTCGGCATCTGCACGGAAGAGACCGTTTTGGGTTGGCACCGCGGTGATCAAGTGTTTCGTCGTGATGTGATGCGGCTCGATTTCAATCACGTGCGCTTGATTGGCAATCGGTAAGGACAAATCAATTTTGTCCAAAGTAAAATTCAGTGCTTGATTGGTCATCGGCAAAACGGTCGTGTCAATTGCATCAAGCCACTGACCATTCACCATCGTCCGCGCCACTTGTACTTTGTTCACATCGTCTAACACCAACAAATCGGCCACAAAGCCATCGCTTAAAGCGCCAATATTATCCAAATGATGGGCGCGGGCGGCGTTTAAACTCGCCATGGTCAACGCTCGCGCAGCGGGGATGCCGTTTTCAATCGCCAAGCGCACGCTGTAATCAATTGAACCTTCACTTTGTAAATCAAGCGCGGATTTGTCATCGGTAGCAAAGGCAAATCGTGTCCAATTGGCATCATTAACCGCTGGCAAAATCGCGACTTCATCGCGTTCAACCGTGCCTTCACGAATGAGTACGCTCATGCCAGCCGCCAAACGATCAAGCGCTTCGGCCGCGTTGGTACTTTCGTGATCCGTATCAATGCCGACGTTACGATAAATACTCAACTGCTCGCGCGTCAAGCCACTGCCGTGACCGTCGACGTGTTTGCCAGCCGCTTTGGCGTCGGCAATTTTTTGTAACATGTCGGCATTTTGATTGGCGACGGCGGGAAAATCCATGACTTCGGCCAAACCATTCACTTCTGGCACACCATAAAACGGCTTTAAGGCCGCCGCATTTAACGTGGCACCGGCGTGTTCAAAAGGCGTTGCCGGCACGCTAGAAGGCAACATGTAATGAATGTTCAACGGCGTCTGGCGCGCTTCTTCTAACATATATTGAATTCCAGAAATTCCCGCCACACTAGCGATTTCGTGCGGATCAGCGAATACACGCGTCACGCCATGTCGCAAAGCGATTTTGGCAACTTCACTGGGTGCCAGCAGCGAACTTTCGATGTGCATGTGCGCATCAATGAAGCCGGGCACAATCGTTTTACCTTGCGCATCAAACGTCTCATCGGCCGTCCAATCAGGCCGTGCGCCGCGATAAACAATGGTGCCATTGTCAATCCAAAGTTCAGTTGTGTCGAATGTTTGATTGAAAACATCTAAAATTTTTGCATTATGAATTCTAAGCATAGTTGTGCATGGGCATTTTTGTGAAGAGAGTGCGGTTCAGTGTGCCGGCAAAGCCGGCTGGGAAGCGTTCGCTAAGTGATTAACGCGTGAAATGCCAACGGCATTTTGCGTGGTAATGGCTTAGCGCTAGCTTTCCAAACTGAGAGCACGTTTCACAAAAACGGTCATAACCCGTCCTCCGAAAAATGATTTTTACTAGTGTAACACAGCTAGTCGTGGTATTCTAGAAGAAGTGAAAAAAGTGTGTGGAGGTCAGATATGACACGCAAAATTGCTGTTTTGGGCAGCTTAAATGTAGATAGTATTTTAAAAATGAAACGCATGCCGTTGGAAGGGGAAACGATGGCGTTACGTGACGTCACCACAGCACCTGGTGGCAAGGGCGCAAACCAAGCTGTGGCAGCCGCGCGACAAGGCGCACAAGTGAGTTTTATCGGGGCGGTTGGGCAAGATGTGAACGGTGATTTCATGACCAAAACGTTAGCTGATAACGGCGTGAACGTTGATCACGTCGCCCAATTGGCCGACACGCCAACGGGATCTGCAACGATTATGCTCCAAGAAAACGGGGCCAATACGATTTTGATTCATGGTGGCGCAAACCAAGCCTTAACTGTGGCGGACATTGAAGCAGCTCGCGATGTGATTGCCGAAGCCGACGTGCTGATTGCACAATTTGAAGTGCCGTTTGATGTGATTGTGGCTGGTTTTACTTTGGCAAAAGCACATCAAGTGACGACGATTTTGAATCCTGCCCCAGCCGTTTATGCGCTAACGCCTGAATTGATGGCGGTAACGGATTTAATCGTGCCAAACGAAACAGAAGCGCAATTGTTAACTGGTATTAAAGTGACCAACGATGACTTGGTATTGACGCAAGTTGCGGAAAATTTGAGCGAACAAGGCGCTGCGCGCACCATTATTACTTTGGGTGGCGCGGGCAGTTTTGTGGACGCGGAAAATTTGAGTGAACACATTCCACCGGTAAAAGTCAAAGCAGTGGATACGACCGCCGCTGGCGACACATTTATCGGGACTTTGGCGAGCGTTGTTGCACCTGATTTTAGTAATTTGCGTGACAGCATTTTACGCGCGAGTCGCGCCAGCGCGATTGCTGTGACGCGTCCCGGCGCGATTCCGTCAATTCCCACGCGCGCAGAAGTTGAGGATTTTGACGATGCGCGATAAGTTACCAGCAGCTTTTATTGACAAATACACAACGCTTCTTGGTGATGAATCAGAAGCGTTTTTGGCGAGTTTTGATGAATCGGTGGAAAAAGCGTACCGGATTAATCCGCTCAAAGCCAACAACCAACTCGCCCAAACGCCTGATAATGGCCGTGTGCCGTATGGGCAATGGGGGCATTTGGGCGCGGTGAGTGGCCGTTCGATTGATCATGTGAGTGGTTTGGTGTATTCACAAGAACCGTCGGCCCAATTGGTCGGCGAAGTTTTGGCGCCAAATCCCGGTGAAACGGTATTAGATTTGGCGGCGGCGCCGGGCGGTAAAACCACGCATTTAGCGGCTTTTATGCAACAAAAAGGTTTGCTGTGGGCGAATGAAATTTTCATGAACCGCGCCAAAATTTTGAGTGAAAATGTGGAACGCATGGGCGTACAAAATGCGATTGTCACTTCGCATGCACCAGCCGAGTTAAGTGCGCAATTGCCAGGTTTTTTCGATAAAATTTTGCTGGATGCACCGTGTTCTGGTGAGGGGATGTTCCGCAAAGACCCAGCCGCGATTCAATATTGGCACGAACATTATCCAGCGGAAAACGCTGCGCGCCAACGTGAAATTTTGGCAGAAGCCGTGAAAATGTTGAAGCCGGGCGGGCAAATTGTCTATTCAACCTGCACGTTTGCGCCGGAAGAAGATGAAAAAATCATCGCGTGGTTGTTGCAAGCCTATCCAGAAATTAATGTGGTCGCTATCGACAAACCAGCCGATTGGCATGTCAGCGACGGACGCCCTGAATGGAGTGGTGCCCCAGTGGAAATTGCGACTGAAATGACGAAAACAGCGCGCCTCTGGCCGCACCGTTTGCACGGTGAAGGGCATTTCGTAGCTAAATTGGTGAAAACCGACAACATTGACGGCGATGATGGGCGTGTGAAACCACTGGACGCCAAGGCTTTGTCTAAGGAACAACAAAGTTTGTTGACAGATTTTTTGGCAACGACGTTGCCGAATTTGGATGTGACGGGCAAACAATGGGTGTTGTTCGGTGAGCGTTTGTACTTGGCACCGGTTGGCGCGCCTGACATTAAGGCGTTCAAAATTTTGCGTTTGGGCCTTGAAGTGGGTGAATTTAAGAAAAAGCGCTTTGAGCCGGCGCACGCGTTGGCTTTGGCGGTGCACCCGAATGAATTTGTGCAGAGCTATGAATTGGCGGATGAAGCGCAGTGGGCGGCGTTTATGCATGGCGATGTGTTGCGTGTTGATACTAATTTGGCCAAAGGCTGGGTTGTGATTACGGCCAATGGCAACGGCGTTGGTTGGGCCAAATACGTTGATGGTCAGTTGAAAAATTTCTTGCCGAAAGGTTTGCGATTTGCGGCGAGTTTGAAAGAAAATTTGACTGACGATATGTACTAAAACAAAGTGTTCGATTTTTTAAGAGACGTGCTATATTTTCCGTAGCTTACAAATTAAAAGTCGAACAAATTGTATTCCAGCGCGGTTTGGCGGCGAAAAAAAGCGCCGTCAAAGGCTTTACAAGGCGTTTCAAATGTTGCATACTAATGATAATTACAAAATTATTGGGGTTCACCATGCACTTTAAGTTCGACGAAATTTTGAATACGCAAACGGGCCAACACGAGTTTACGATTACGCATCGTTGGGACGCGCCGGAGAAAGGTTTGTTATTTTACGCATTGTCGCCAAAATTAGCGGCTGCGTTAGATATTGCATGGGATGACATGTGGGAAATGCCCGTGGATGCGAATCCAAAAGAAGTTTTCTACGCTGCGCTGAACGATGAAATTTGTGACGATGCGCCAAATGGTGAAGTGATGTTGCAACATGGTTTGGATCATGGCAAAGATTTGTTTGTGGAAGCGACGTTAACGGATGAAACATTGGCGGTTGATCCAGCTGCTGAGATTGGTCCGTATCTGTTTGCGATGTTTGCCCATGAATTATCTGAAACTCAACGTCCGTTTGGTTTGAGCGAAAAAGATTTGGGAACTTTAGCCGATGAATGGTGGGGATTGTACCGCATGCCAGCCGAAAAATTGGCTGAATTTCAAGCAGAATTTAAAGACGAAACAAAAAGCTAACACATTGTGTTAGCTTTTTTGACGTTGTGCAATAAAGTTCAGCAAATCAGGCGAATAAAGTCGCGCCAACTGCGCCAAATCCGCGCCAGTACGCGCACCGAGTAAGGCATATAACTTGGGCAAATCCGCTTGCCATTGCTTAATCAATTGGTCCAAAGCATCAGGACCATGGGTGACCAACGTTTCTAAAAAGAAACCGGCACTTGATGTCAATGTGGCGCCAAGCATTTGACTGGTAACCACGTCATGCACACGCGCTAAACCGCCGGTGGCAATTAGTGGTTTGTCCGTTTTGGCAAACGACGCTTCGAGTAAACTTTCAACCGTGGAAAAACCAAAATCATCCAAATTCAACGAATCATTCGCGCGGTTACGGCGGCGTTCAATCATCGCAAAATTCGTGCCGTTCGTGCCGCCAACATTGATCGCAGCGACATTTGTCTGGGCAAGTTGGGCAAATGTCTGCTGGCTCATGCCAAAGCCAACTTCTTTGACGATGACGGGGACGTCGAGTTTGGCGGCGACATCGTTGATATTATCCAGCCAGTGAAAATCACGGTCGCCTTCAGCCATCACCAATTCTTGACCAGTGTTGACGTGCAATTCCAGCGCGTTGGCTTCGAGCATATCAACGGCGCGTCGAGCGTTTTCAAGCGGGTGATTGGCGCCCAGATTGGCAATCAAAAAACCATTTGGATGCAATCTGCGCACCTGAGCAAAACTTTCGCGCGCGTCAGGTTCTTTGAGCGCAATACTTTGACTGCCAACCGCCATTGCTAAATGATTTTCCGCGGCAATTTGGGCAAGTTGCGCATTAATGATGCTGGTGCGCGGTGAACCGCCGGTCATCGCTTCGATGTAAAAGGGCCAATCAAACGTTTGATTCAACGTTTGGACGCGGACATCGACGTCACTGACGGCAATTTCTGGGAGCGCATTTGGCACCCAACGCACAGCCGAAAAAGGCGCACCGTTTTCGCTGCGTTGTTGATCGCGCCAAATTTTAACGCCCAATGATAAATGTTCATCTTTGCGATGAGCTTGTTGTGAAGCTGTATCTTTCATAAAATCCTTTATTGTGCCGGCGCCAAGGCCGTGCGACGGGTTAAAATTCCGGGTAAAGTCGGCAGTTCTTTGCCATTTTCAACGATCGCAAACGCATTATCACCAAAGCCAGAACCGCTGATTTTCCCAGCGGCTTCCATGTCCATTAACAAGTCCAACACGTCCGCCAACTTGTCGGTGATGTAGTCATCCGGCAATTGACCGGCCAGCAAGGCTTGGTTAAATGCTAATTCGGTCGTCACGGCGTCGTAGTCTTGCGTTTGAAAAGCGGTGATTAAATTAGTAACAATTGCATCACTTTCGGTCCAAAAATCAGCCTCAAAATCGGCTTGATAGTGTTTGGCTTGATGCTTTTTTGTGTTGGCTTGTTCATGCGTTTCAAAAACCAACAAATCCCAATCTGCCGGCCAAGCAATCGGTTGAATTGCCAAATCCGGCCAATCTTGGTCAACCAAACGCGCATCCAATTCAGCCGGAACAGCAAAATCTGGTTTCGTATAAGCAATCAAACCGCCAAAGGTGCTACTGGCAACATCGCCCAACGAGCCGTTTTGTTGCACATACAAATGCGCAACTGCCGCTAATTTGAATTGCGTCAATAAATCAAGTTCTAACTGCCAAAACTGCGCGAGACTTTTAACCACGGCAACCACCACGGCACTCGATGAACCGTAACCTAATTTGTCACCATTCGGCGCCAATTGTGTCGTTAAGGTCAAAGAAAAAGGGGGCGTAGGCGCCTTGTGCAACGTTGCGTAATCTTGCATTAAGCGCACTGCCGCCGCGACAAACCGCCAATCGGCGTGGTCATCAGCTGGCCAAGTGCCGGCAATGATGTTACTGGTCACGGCAATTGTTTCGTTGGCCGTAATTTGACTCGTCACACCCGGAAAAACTGCGGCGAGCAGCGCTTGGCTGCCCGCACGCGTCACGGCGTATTCGCCCGCCAAAAATAATTTACCGGGGACATTTAATTCAAGCATAAGTGATTCCTCCGCCGGGGTAAGCAGCCGTCACTGGGAGGGCTGGAAAGGCTTGTTTGAGTGCGGTTTGCAAGGTTGGGACTGTCGTGCGGTTGGTAATGATTTTTACATTTGGACCTGCGTCAATCGTCACAAACGCCAACACACCTTGTTGTCGTAATTGTTGGACGAAAGCGATTAAAGCGCGCGTTTCGTCTGTGAAATAAGTGAACGGTTCGCGCGCCGTTTCGTTCAAACGGTGCATGGCTAACGCGTTTGCTTCAGCAATTTCACCGGCTTTGGCCAAATCAGCATCGGCGAGGGCGCGTTGGATGTCGTTGAGTTGAGCGGCACTTTTGGCGACCCAATCAGCGTAAGTTGGGGCGGTTTGCGCGCGTTGCATGCCTAGCGTTGAGCCGATGCTTTTTTGGGCAGCGGAAACTTGGACCACCAACATCGCAATGTCATCGGCGGGCAAAGCTAAACTTTCCGCAAAACTAGACGCATCATCGTGACCAGCGTGCCATAAAGCAAAATCGGCAAAAAATGAGCGACTAGCTGAACCCGAGCCACGCCGGGCCAAACGACTAAGTGTCGCCGTGTCTAAATCCAAGCCCAATTCACGTGTCACAGCCCCCGTCAAAGCCGCAAAAGCACTCGCAGAAGAGGCGAGCCCCGCGCTGGTTGGCACGTGATTGACACTATCAATCGTTAAACCACCAAAATCACCGAGTTCACCGCGGAGCGTTTCTAAAAACTTAAAGACGCGCGTTCCGTCGGCAGGCGCTCCGTTTAGCGTGAACGTGTCTTTGTCAGCGCGAGTAACGGTGGTGGTGGTGTAAAAATCGTCTAGCGTCAACGACAAAGAAGACGTTGTTGGTAAATTCAACGTCGCATCGGCTTTTCCCCAGTATTTAATGAGGGCAATATTGGTGTGGGCAGTAGCTGTAACCATAAATTAATCCATTTCAAAATTTAAATCTGCAATCCAAGTATCACGCGCACCGGCGTTTTTCAGAGCAGTGGCGATTGTTTGGGCGTCAGTGGGGTTTTTGGCTAGGGCAATCATCGCACCGCCAATCCCACCGCCGGTTAATTTGGCACCAAGCGCACCGGCTTGACGAGCGGCGGCAATGAGTTTGTCGAGTTGAGGATGAGAGACGCCAAGGTCGCTTAAAACGCTTTGCGCTTGGTTGAAAATCTCACCTAGCGCGCGCAAATGATGATCGCTTAGCGCATGGCGCGCATCGGCAACCAATTCACCTAGACGTTCAATTTGTTGTGTTGTCTGGTTTTGGGCAAGGATCAGTTGTTCTTGAATGACGCTGATGGCGCGAATTGTTTGGCCGTGGACACCTGTGTCACCAATGACAAGCGCGGCTGGTGTCATATTCATGTCAAAACTTTCTAAGATTTGATCACGAATAAACCAGACTGGCGCACTGGCGCTGACGGCTGCCACGTCCAAACCACTGGCTTTGCCGTGGGTAATATTTTCTTCTAAGTTGGCAAAATATTGCAGCTCAGCGTGCGTCAAATGGACTTCAAAATAATCAAAGAACGCTTTGGTAATCGCAGTGGCAAAAGCCGCTGATGAGCCCAAACCGCGTTCTTCAGGAATATTGGTGTCAACGCGTAATTCAAACGCCCAATCAACTTGATTAAATCGGCGCAACAACTGCAAAAGCAATTGGCGCAAGCCTTCAAAACTATCACCAACTTCGGCTAAATCGCCGGTAAATGGTGGCGAAACAATCGTTTGCCCGCTGGCAGCAGGCCGAACAATCGCTTCGACTTTTAACGTTGAAAGCGGCATGGCAATCGCTGGTTGCCCATAAACGACGGCATGCTCGCCGATGAGAATAACTTTGGCGTGGGCTAAACCGTGGCCAAAACCTTGTGCATCTGGTGTCATAAGACCCTCCAAAAAAATGGTTCGATAATATTTTAACATGCAAAGTATGATATTTAATTAAAACATTTTTTAAACACCTTACAAATGCCTTTGTATAGGCACTTGGACGCTATGTAGGAAATGCCTATTTTTGCGAGTAAAACCCTAAATAGACACTTCTTTGTACAGTTTTGCACTATCAATATGGCCGTTTTATGGCTAAAAACGGCTGTAGATGTTTGCAACGCGTTCTTGTCCTTCCGGAGTGCCGCTGTTGTAATCCATCGACATTTGAATGGTTGTGTGACCAAGGTAGTTGGCCACGTCTCGTGGATTCAATCCAGTCGACTGATCTAGAGCGAACGTAGCGAGAGCATGACGCATCAAATGCGGATAGACATAGACACCGCTGTGACGACGAATGCGCTTAAACAACTCATAAAGTGAAGAATAGGGACGTACGACAGCGTGTTTATTGACAAAGAGCCAACTTTCATCGTTAGGAATGATGGCATTGTCCTTGTAAATCTGACGAGTAATGCCAATCACTTGTTCAAACAAATCGCAAATATCTGGTGGGAGTGGGATAGTGCGGTTCGCTTTGGCTGTCTTTACAGGTTGTAAACGATTTTTAGACGTTATTTGTTGCCTGATAGTTAGACGACTGTTTTTGTAGGAACCAATGCGAATGGCAGTGACTTCTCCACGACGCAAACCCATTGAAGCTAATCGAACGCGCAACAAATCCTGTGGCTTCAAAATCTCGACAGCGGTGCGGATAATCTTTTTAAAATCTGATTCCGACATCTCGATTTGTCGCGATGGGCGACCGGGGATGTCGATTTTCTTTAAACGATTAGCCACCAGCGCGCCGTCTAAGACAGCTTCGTCCAGCATCGACATAAATGCACTATGCCGGATGAAATTTGTCTTACGAGTGTAGTCATGCTCATTTGAAAGCTCTATTAGCCAGTCTTGGTATTCGCCACGGTTTAATGAGTTCAATTCGCGATCACCAAATTTTTCTAAAACATGCTTTAGGTTGCGTTGCGTTGTTTCAAAACTTGTCTCTCGCCAATTACCAACATTTACTTTTCGCCGTGAATATATAAGCCAATAACTGTTGAAAGTATAGTTTGCAATCACGCCATTATTTGATTCAAACCACTGCACTTGCGATTGTTTCCATTGTGATGCTTCGGCAAACGATTCAAATCCGGATTTCTTAAATTCCTTACTTTGTCCGTGTGCTGAAAGCACCATGCGCACGCGCCAACGTTTTTGTCCGCCTTTGTCATACCATGCGATGTGTCCGTCTCGACGTTCTTTTGTGTATTTTGTCATGATTTCCTCCATGTGGTGACCGACCAGCATTTTGAAATAGACAGGGTAGTTTATAGCGACTTGCCCGGGTCGCAATTATTTGATAAGATGATACACGAAAAGCTCACGGTTTACCGTGGTTTATCTTGATGCACGCACACAGCTTTCTTGCCGGAGAGGGTGTGCGTGTTTTTTATTTGCAATCTTTTAATAACTGGCGTCCACGTTCCAGATTGGCTAAGCCCGAATCGGGCAATTAATTATTTTATTCTTGTTCAGATTTTTCTTTACTAGAGCTTCCAAAAAAGAGTGGCATTGGTTTGAAACTACTATATACAAGACCAAATGCACCTACGAGCCAAGTTGTTAAAGTGATTGCATCCGACATACTGTCAGTGATTTTTTGAGCAAAGGGGAATACAACAAAGAAGGCAACAAAAACAGCGGCCAAAGCTACAACAGCCAAATATAGTCCCTTAGCTGTACTTGAATTTACTGATGAAGTAGTGTTTATGCCAATTCGAAATAGAATCATCAAAAATAAAAGGATAACTATTGTAATCAGTACTATGACAAGCTGATCGTGGTTGATGGATACGATGATTGTTCCGATTAGTAAAAGGCCAATTGTTGTTGGCCAACCAAGCCAAATTTCTTTAATCCAGTTTTTTGTCTTTTTTTCGGTTAATTCAGGATGATTTTCAACTGAATTAGATAGCTTTTGGAGTTTTTTCAAAAAACTAGAGGATTGACCTAATTCCGTTAATGCAAAATCAACATCGGCTAAGTTATCTTGTAGAATTAAACGACGGTCATGCAGTGACGACTGTTCTTTGCTGTTTTCTTTGAAAAATTCCCATAATAAACTGATAAAATAACCTGTGAGAAAAGGTATGAGAGCTCCAACCATAGAAAATTCTACAGTTATGAGTTTGATGAACCAATCAGTTGCTATATTACTTTTGTTAATGAAAACACTGATAACAAAACCAACTAATGTGAGCACCACTATGGTCCAAAAGATAGTCTGCGTCTTAGCAGCATGTTTCTCTTCACGGCTTTGGTCTTGCTGGTTGACCTTTTTTATTTCTTCAATCAAATACTTGCCTTTTTGTTTCAACGCAGATATTTGATTTTTTTTATCCTGTTTATTCATAATTGTATTCTCCCAAAAGTCTTTTAAAGAGGATCCTTGCAGCTCTTATTCCCAAAATATGTACACCCAAGTGGGCTTCAAACAATGTGCGTTGTCAACTCAATCCAATTTGTCCTTAAGCTCATTCAACGTCTTTTTTATTTGCTTTAACTCGTCGCGAAGTTCATCATTTTCTTTATCAGATCGTTCAGTTAAGAAAAAGGCTGTGACTGTACTGGTAATGCTGCCGATTAAACCGATACCAACCACCATTAGAACAACGGCGATAGCGCGACCGCTTGCTGTGTGAGGTGAGATATCGCCATAGCCGACCGTGGTGGTTGTGGCAATGGCCCACCATAAGCTATTTTCATAATTAACATGTTCAGCGAACGAATAAGCCTCGGCTCCCATTAAGATGATTAGTACCGCTGTAATGACCAGATAGATGAAGCCGTTAGTGTTGAAGAATCGCTTAACTTGAATGTGTATTTTCCCAGTAAATCCAATAATGCGTAGAAGTTGAAGAAGTTTCAATAATCGGAAAATTCGGAATGCCCGGAAGAAATACAGAAATGAGGAGAAGGGAATAATGGCCAATAAATCAAAGAAATTAGATTTGAAAAACTGTCCCTTATTCTCCGCGCGTATAAATCTGACAATGTAGTCGACCCAGAAAAATACTAGAATGCCGATATCCAAATACATGAGAGGCGGTTTGGATAGATTGATACGTCCCGCAATATCAAGCAAGGCGAGAGTAATTGATGCAAATGCTAAGACTAGTACTGTTGCGTAATAAGCGCGTTTCATGCGGTAAACCTCCTCAAGTAATATGGTTCGTAATTCTGATATGTATGCCCAAAAGGGCATTGAAGTAATTTATTTAAATTGATTAGCCACTTCAACAATTTGTGCAGAATAATTTAATAAATCTACGGGATTTGAAAATTCAAGTTTAGTGTTATTTCCATCGTTAATCACTACCCAAGAACGGACTGAGTTGAAATATGCTCGCAAAACCCAGCGGCGGATATTATCATCTACCAAAACGTTGAAATACGCTGTATTGTCACGATAGAAGACGCGATCAGGTGTAATGGTGTCTTTCAAAATTGCTTTTACAATTGTGTATACTTCTAGTTCTTCAGAGGTTGTAACGATTTCACTAACTGTAGCATCTGGAGTATCTTCGTCACTAACTGAAATAACAGTTTTTTCTGGTTCATCAGCGGATTTAGTAGAGTTCAGAGCACTACTTAGCCGGTCGTTCACACGTTCATTGATGAGTGTTTGAACTCCACGACTAACCATCGGCCGGAAGTCTTCAATAATGCGTGCATTTTTTTGTCCTTCGAATCCAATAGCGTTTAGCATTAAGCGTACAAATTCATCACTGGGATCAGCAATAGTTTTTGTAAAAAATTCAGCAATTTGACTGACGTATTTGAGGTCAGAAGCAGTGCTTGCAATCTTTTCACTGTCAAAGTTTTCCTTAACGAACTTGAACAGTTCATTGATTTGAGAGTCTTTAACGCTTTCAAGATTAATCGTCAAGAAAGGATTAGCATCCATAATGTTTGGCTTATCTAAGTCAGTGAAAAAGCGATACTCAGCACCATTAGTCAAAATAGCAAAGCGAGCTTCAGTCACGTTAAAATAGCGGTGGAGTTGTGATGAGTGATTATTTAAATCAGCATTAAGTTCTTTTGCTTCGATTAACATTGCGATATCTTCATCTAGGTGAATGGCATAGTCAACACGCTCACCTTTTTTGATACCAACATCAGCGGTAAATTCCGTCCGAAATTCCATCGGATCAAATACGTTGTATCCCAAAGCAACGAAGAATGGCATAATCAGTGAATTTTTTGTTTGCTCTTCGTTATTGATTCTGTCACGCAAGGTTTCCAACGTGGTAGACAATGTTTTAATCTTAGTAGCGAATTCTTGTTTATCCATAACTATTCTCGAATTTTCTAGCTTTTAACGTGGATCAGAATTGCACGTATATGTACGCAACGAATGCGTATTAATCAACTAATTCAAAATCGCGGACAAGTTGTTTAAGATAAGCCACCGACACGTCCAATTCGGCCGCAACTGCGTATTCATTGGTCGTCAAATTGCTTGAACAATTCGATAACTTGTTCACGACTAACAAACCGTTTTGCACGTTTTCGGGTGCGATATTCTTGACGAACGTCATTTAACACGTTGCCGTCGCCAGCGTGTTCCAATTCGTGGTAAATCGTGTCTAACCAAGTGTTAAATGTGTCATTTCCGTTGAACCAAATGGTGCGGCCGTCAATTTCACCGTGAAATCGGGGGTCAACGTCCTCATCTGTCAGCATGTAAAAGGTGTATTCAGGATATAAATCAACAAGTTTTTCAATGTCGGTCATTCCATCCGACCTCCTAACTACAGTTTTCGGTATTTTCCACTCTGCTTGAGTAGCTCGACGTACTCTAAAATGGCGCGACGTTCTTCTTCAGGAGTGTCCGGGTCGATGTGTGCTGCAATGTCTTTTTGGACGGGAGACAGGTTTTTGGACGCTGATTCTTGTTCAGATTCCAGCGAGTGATCTGTGTAAAACCACGGAACGTCATGACCGAGCAGACGGGTGACCTCTGGCAAATATTTTTGGCTGATGCCATTTTCGCCACCAAACCACTTTGACACAGTTGCCTTGCTAACATTCAAGGCTTTGGCTAAATCTGCTTTGTTGTATGGTGACGCGTCAAGCGCGGCGTTCAAGTTTTTTATAAAGATTGTCTGTGAGTCATTCATCATACTTCATATAATACAACTAAATTAACTAAAAGTAAACAACCTAGTTAACTTTTTCGTTACAAAACAGTTGACTTTAAGTTAACTATGTTTTAAACTGTATTTACAGAGTTGCGAATGAGCATTCTGATTAACACAGGAGGTAAATGATGTACCCTGAACTTGAAGAACGTATTGGCTAGAAAGGCCTTAAACAATACTATCTTGCTGAAAAAATGGGCATCACGCGCCAAACTTTCAGCAAGAAAATGCACGGAAAATTGTCATGGCAAAGTGATCAGATTGCAGTCTTAAAAGATGAGCTTAATTTGACACCTGATGATGTGTGGACTAATTTTTTGCAAACTAAGTTAACCAAAAGTTAACCGTAAACGAGAAACTGCTTGCAAATGCGCAAGTAGGAAAGGAGAAAACGAAATGGAAGAAAATTTGCTCGACACCATCAAAAGTCAATCAGCCGTCATTAAGAGTTTGACGGAGCTGGTTGACTCATTGACAGTCCAAATAGATACCGAAACGGTTGTTAAGGGATTTAAAAAAGCGCCCATTCAGGACGCTTAGAGAATTACTTCTTGTGTGATTTTGCTTGAGCCAAGGCGCTACCAGCCAATGATTTGGTTGTCTTGCTGGTGGACTTGCTTTTCAAAGCCTTGGAAGCGGCTTTGGCAACTTTGGAAGAAGTAGTTTTAGAACTTGAACTTTTAGCCATGTTGTTTTCTCCTTTCTCTTGAATGTCACGAAGGGATAATCGGAAATCAAGGTCGTTACCGCAAACAAATGTTTGGGTAAGTAAGAGTATACAACATAAGTTAGGAAAGGAAAAGGACACTATATGACCTTGCAAATCTTAATAAATCGTGAACTAGAACGTGCTCAAATAACACCGTACAAGTTGGCTAAGATAAGCGGTGTGAAGGAAGCGGTGATCTACAAAATCATCAAAGGTGAGCGTGAAGACATCATGTTGAGCACGGCAAAAAAATTGGCAGCAGCATTGCAGTTGGATATTAATAAGTTTTAACAGAAAGGAGGAGCCGAAATGGAAAGCAAAGAAAAAAGCAATATCATCGTCAATGACGACAACATTACTTTGAAGGGTGAAGCGATTGCTGTTGAAGGTTCAACAACGTTTGTTCAAAACAAAATTAGTCCCCAACCAGATATGCGATTGGGAGATGTGTTAATCACAGCTGAAAAGGTTTACGAACAAACCAAGAACGGACTTCGTGAAGTACCGGGACAAAACAACTAGTACTCTGTGATTGTGATTTCAAACGTACTAAAAATGTCAACGTAGTCGTCTGAAAATAAAGTAAACAGTTCATCACCGTTAGCAAAGGTTTGTCGAACGGCTTTGCTACTACCAAGTTGTTCAATTATGCGCCCTTCTGCAGAAGGTGTTTCAAGTTTAAATTGAAAATCTCTTGGTAAACGGTGGTGATATGGAAATTCTTTATCCATTGTTCATTTCTCCTCTCCTAGTGTCAGGCGAATGAGCCAGCAACAACATTATACAAAATAATCAACAAGTGGTGACACCGGCCACGAATCTGAGCAAAAGAAAACGACCAAACAGGGCTATTGCTTGGTCGTTGCGGAAATTATTATCAATGGACAAATAACCCTTGGCCTAAGTCACTTGGCAGTATCGCCCCTGCGGTGCTGACTTGATAGCAAACTACAAAATCTCACGCTCCGTCCACGACCTTAGCCCCAGATAAAACGGTCCACGATTTTGAAAGTTAACTACACTGATACACCGTTGTACAAAAGTTGGGTCAAAAGAACCACCACCTTTGCTAAAAATTTGTGGCCGGTGTGACCACTTGTTGATTATATCAGAAAGGAGGCAGGCACGGTGCCACGAATGAAACAACCTGCTGACAAAGTTCGGGGCTATCCAAATTAACAGAAGTCAGCACAGGAAGCGCGCGACTATCTGCGTGTTCACAATGATGAAAAATGGCGTGAAGTTCAAAAGGAGCTAACGCCGACCTACATTGGCAATTCTCGCCGAGCCACTTATGGCTTGTGGGATTTAGATGATTATCAAGAAACACATCGAGAAATTTAAATGGTGACCGACCAGCGTGCTTCGTGATAATTAAGACGCAAAAAAACGCCTAAGGGGCGCAACCCTCAGACGTTAGGTATAAATCAATTTCGTAGTAAGTTTATATCTCAATTTCTTCAAAAGTTGAGAAAAAAGTAATGGAGGCAACTATTTGAGTAAAGCTGGGCGCTAATATGATAAACTAAAATTAAATGAAAAAAGGAGTGACAAATGCGCCCAAATGCTTTATTTGCGGTCTTGGATTTGGAAACGACGGGGCAAAGTTACCGTCAAAACGGCAAGATTATCCAAATCGGCCTTACTTTTGTAAAAAATGGACAGATCGTGGATCGCTTTGAGTCGTTTGTCAATCCGGGTCAGTTATTAGATCGTGGCATTCAACAGCTCACTCACATTGCGCAAAGTGACGTGGATCATGCGCCGTATTTTGAGGAAATTGCGCCGATTTTGGCGGCGCGTTTGGCGGATACGGTGATTGTCGCGCACAATGTGAATTTTGATTATCCTTATTTAAGTGCGGCGTTTGTTGAAGCGGGTTTGCCGGCTTTGACCAATGACGCGATTGATACGGTGACGTTGGCGCAAGTTTTGTTGCCAGAAGCGCCGGGTTATCGTTTGGGCGATGTCACCGCGGCGTTGCAGATTGAATTGACGCAAGCGCACCGAGCCAACGCGGATTCTGATGCGACGGCAGCGTTGTTTTTGCGCTTGTGGGAATTGGCGGCGCATTTACCGGCTGAAACGTTGACACAACTAGCAACCGGACAATGGCGTTTCATTCGTCAAACCCAAGATTTTTTCAAATTAATGACGAGTCACGCCGACAATGCGCAGTTTAAGCGCGCCTATAATGCGGTGATGATTCGCGAAGTCGTTGCACCGGCGACCAATGCGCAAGCGCCCAGTTTTAATGCGTCGCAAAAGCAATTTATGAAGCAAATGCAATTGGCGCACACGCAACAATTGCCGTTTGTCCAATGGGAAGTTGCACCGAAAATAGGCAAAATTCCAGCTTATGTCGCAGCAATTCAAAAGCTAGCGCAACCAGTTATTTTGCTTAGTGATGACGCGGATTTGCGTGATGAGCAAGCGCACGCGTTACAACAGGCGGGCGTGCCATTTGCGTTGCTGCGTCAAGCCGGTGCGTATTTGTCGTTGCGCCAATTTGTGGCGCGTTTGCAAACGGTTGAAAGCGCGCCGTACCAGCTACAAAAAGCGCGTTTGCTTGTCTGGTTGACGCAGACCACAACCGGTGATTTGTCAGAAATTCAAGTGCCATTGGTGCCGCAATTATTAGCGGAATTACAAGCCGACAGCCACGATAGCGGCGTGAGTTTCTATCAAGCGGCCTGGCAAAAAGCGCGCCAAAGTCGCATTTGGTTGTTCGACACCGCCAGCTTTTTACGGGAACAAACGGCGTTGGATCGTTTGTTGGACGGGCGCAAATCATTGTTATTGGTGGACAATCCTTTGCAATTGTTAGCGCAATTGGCGCAAACTTGGCAAGCGACTTTAGCGGTCCAAGATTTGCGTGAAAGCTTATTGACTTTAACGCAAACGACGCTACCAATCGCTTGGTCAAAAACGCGCCGACACAACATTCACGCCGCCGGCACCAGCGCGTTGCAATGGCTGAAAAAAGCCACGACTGAGACGACGCGCACGGCCGTGGATCATTTGTTGGCGCAGCTGGCTTTGTTGCAAGTTGAGTTGGCGCACGAAGATGATTTTGCGACGGTTTTGAGCGTTGTGACCCGGAATTTACAAGCGATGCAGGACTGGGCGTTTTTGAGCGATGTCAGCGACGACGCGCTCCAAATCAACCACGACGCGACGCATTTACGCTGGTCGGTGACGCCAAATTGGCTTTGGGCACATTATTTTTTGGCAAAACATGCTAAAATTTGGATAGTGGGCGAATTATTTACGCCTGAATGGCGCGATTTTATTGCTGAACAAAGTACGCAACAAAAATGGACCAACGTCGAGCGCGTGGTGCACAATCCAAATTTGCCGGTGTTAACCGTGGTGTTGCCGGGTGAATGGCCGATTTTACAACATTTACAAGCATTGGCGGCGGTGCCGGAATTAAGCCAAATCACGGTCATTTTGCCAACACAAGCCGAAGTGGACGCCTTATACAACAAAATTCGTTATGGCCTAGCGCCGCATACAACGATTTTGGCGGAAGCAATTCATGGCAGCCGCGAGAAAATTTTGCGGCAGTTGACCGCGAATGCACAAACGATTTTGCTCACCACGCCAAGCTTTGTATTAGAAACTGGCGCGAAAACTGGGTCGGTCGTTGTTTGGCCAAATGGCTTACTCGCCAATGACATGCTGTTGCGCGCCATTCAAACGACGTTACAGCAAAACAGCCAGCACCCGCTGTTAGTCGCCAACGTGGCGTTTACTTTACCAGGGGTTAGGGTGCAAACTTTGACCGAGAGCCGAAAATTAGCTGCCCAATATCGGGATTTGTTGTCAGAATAACTGACATAAAATGAACCGCTGGGCGGAAAAATTCATTATGATAAAAGGAGCGGGTTTGCCGCATGATGCAATTAGAACGACAAGTGATGTTGCGCCAGCAACGCAATAACAGTCGCATTCACTGGGGCCGAGTTTGGTTTTGGGGAATTGGCATTTTTTTGGTGCTCAGCGTGATTGTGATGTGGTTGTTATACGGGGCTTTGGCACCGATGCGCACCGCACAAAACGAGGCGCGCCAGACGGTTTTTGCACATACTGATTTGACACATATTGCCAAATTCTATGTCGATGACCGCCAAAAAACAACCTATGCCGTTATCGGTCAAAACGACGCCGGCACCCAAGAAGTGGCCTTATTTACCAAGGGACAAACCAAAAATATTACTGTAATCAAGCGCTCATCAGGCATGAGTGATGCGCAAATTCAAAATTTTGTCCAGACCAAATACAAGCCCAAAGATATTTTGAAAATCACACCAAGTTTGTATGAAAAAACGCCCGTTTGGGAAGTGACTTACACGGATCGTGCGGGGCGTTTGAATTATTTGACGTTGGATTTTAAAACTGGTAAAGCCTACCGCACAATCAGCGGTTTATAGCAAAAAGGAGATCACCATGACATTGGCACAACGCACAACGGAAATCGCCCCTTCACCAACCCTTGCGATGGCAAAAAAAGCCAAAGAAATGCAAGCGGCCGGCATTGATGTGATTAATTTGGGGGTGGGTGAACCTGATTTTACAACCCCAAATTATATTGTGGACGGTGCCAAATCCGCCATGGACGCCGGGCAAACGAGTTTTTACACGCCGACGGCTGGTTTGCCAGCACTACGCCAAGCGATTGCAGCGGATACTTTCAAACGTACCGGCCAGGAAATCACCGCCGAGCAAGTTGTCGTAACTGCCGGCGCAAAATTAGCGTTGTACGCCTTGATGCAAGTGCTGGTTGACCCAAATGACATTGTCGTCACGCCTGCGCCGTACTGGGTGAGTTACTCCGAACAAGTCAAATTAGCGGGTGGTCGGCTGGCCGCAATCGTGCCAGCTGCGCCTGATTTGAAAATCACGCCAGCTGAATTAAGTGCTTTCGATGGCAAAATCAAAGTGTTCATTTTGAATTCACCGAATAATCCAACCGGGGCGGTTTATTCTCGCGCTGAATTAAGCGCGTTGTTGGACTGGGCGGATGCCAACGATGTGTATGTGATTTTGGATGAAATTTATGGGCAATTAGTCTATAACGATGCCGAATTTACCTCTGGTTTAGCGTTGCGCCAGTTGAGCGATAGCAAATTAATTATTATCGACGGTGTGTCAAAAGCTTATGCCATGACGGGTTGGCGGATTGGCTGGGCTTTGGCCGATGCGACCATTATTAATGCGATGAGCAATTTGTTGGATCACATGACGTCCAATCCCAGCGCAGTGGCGCAATACGCAGCGTTAACTGCTTTGACGACGGACAGCGATGCGTTGGGTGAGATGCGCGTGGCATTTGAAGAACGCTTGAATGCGACGTTTGCTGGTTTGCAAAAAGTGCCGCATTTGACGTTGACCCACAAGCCGCAAGGCGCATTTTATTTGTTCCCCAAAGTCGACGATGCCGCACTTGCCGCGCACGGCGTGACATCAACAGATGAGTTAGCACTGAAAATTTTGACCGAAGCGCACGTTGCTTTGCCAGCTGGGGAAGGCTTTGGTATGCCGGGATATTTGCGTTTGGGTTACGCCAAAGACCAAGCGACGTTGGACGAGGCTTTGCGCCGGTTGACGGTATTTTTTGAGGATTAAGACGCTTAGCGTCTTTTTTTGTTGCATTTTTTTCTAAAATTCATTATGCTTTTGGCAAAGATTAAAAAATGGTGGCAACTAAATGATTAAAAAAGATGGACACACGCACACACAATTTTCACATCATGGCTCATTGGAGGACGTGGCGGCTTATATTGAGCGAGCGATTGCGTTGGGATTTGAGGAATATGTGGTGACCGAACATGCGCCATTGCCGGCGGATTTTGTGGCGGACAATCCTCAAGAGGCGCAATATTTGGCAGAATCCGCGATGACGCCAGCCGAAGCAGAGTTGTATTTTGAACAAATGGCGTATTTAGCGCAACGTTTTGCGGATAAAATCGCGCTTAAAACCGGTCTGGAAGTGGATTATTTGGTCGGTTATGAGGCGCAAACGCAAGCCATTCTGGATCAATATGCGCAACAACTTGATGAAGTGGTGCTATCCGTGCATTTTATGCCGAATCAAAGCGGCCTTATTTATGTCATTGACGGCGATCCGGAAACTATTCAGCGGGAATTTTTGGTCAATATGACGCCAGATCAACTGTTTAAACGTTACTATGACACGGTTTTGGCTTCTGTCAAAGCTGATTTGAACTTGCCGGCAGTTGTGCGGGTGGGGCATTTGACGTTGATTCGCAAGTTCCAGCGTTATTTCGATTTCCCAGCTTTTAATCCTGAAATTCGCGCGCAAATCACCAACATTTTAATGGTGATGCAACACAAAAATTATCAACTCGACGTGAATGCGGCCGGTTTATTCAAACCGTATGCCCAAGAAATTTATCCAGATTTTCAAACTTTAAAACAGGCGGCAGCGCTGGAAATTCCGTTGATTTACGGCTCAGATGCGCATGAAGTTGCAGCTGTTGGCCAAGGCTATGCGCAAGTTGAAGCGCAATTAAAAATGATTTTAAAATAAAAATGTTGACATTAAATGAGTTAAGTGCCATAATTTACTCAAGTTAATCATATTTAAAAATTTTACGGACGAGTAACCAATAAATCATGCTAAGAGAGTCGCTAAACGAAAGTGCTGGGATGGCGACCATGATTGTTGGCGAACCACACCCGTTAGATGCTTTGGCATCGGTTTTTGACGATTCGTCTCGTTTATCAGACGTCGCCTATTTCGTAGGTGAATGAGGAATAAATCGTAAGGTTTGTTCGAATTGAGGTGGGAACACGATTTGTCGTCCTCAACAACTAGTACAGGAATTGTACGGGTTGTTGAGGACTTTTTTTGTTAGCAAAGGAGTTTTTGATGGTTGAAAATACATTACCGTTAGGGTCACGCGATGAATATGGGGCGGCGTTACGCGCGAAAAATCAATTAAAACAACGCATTAGTGCTTTTTTTGAAGCCCAAAATTATACGCCAATTAGCACGCCTTTGATTGAAAAATCACGCGTGTTTGCCGCAGATAAAGTGTCCGAACAATTTCATTTTTACGATCGCATTGGCGAAGCGGTGACTTTGCGCTCGGATATGACGTTGCCGATTGCGCGTTTCATGGCCGCTAATCAAATGACCACGCCGGTTAATTTGTATTATGTGGGCGATGTTTTTCATGCCTCAGAACCGATGTCGGGTGCGTACAATCAAATGAGTCAAGCGGGCATTGAAGTGATTGATCAACCAGATTTGCTTGGAGAGAAGCAAGCTTTGCTGGCGTTGATTGATTTGGCACATGAACTTGACATCGGTCCGTTGGAAATTGAATTAGCGGACGTTCGCTTTGCTGATGCTTTGTTGGAGACAACTACGATTGCACCAAGTGCAAAAGATGCGTTAAAACAAGCTGTCTTTAACAAAGATTGGTCCAGTTATTTGGTCCAGTTGGACGCGTTAGATGTCACGAATGATGTGCACGCGTTGCTTGCTAATTGGCCGATTGCTACGAGTCGCGACGAAAGTGTATTTGACTTATTGCCGGACACACCAGCGTTGGCAACGATTTTACAAGCTTGGCAGACGCTCAAAAATGAACTGACGACTGATATCGTGACGGTACGTTTTGATTTGGCGGCGGCACCGACACAACCGTATTACACGGGCATGATGTTTAAAGCATTTGCGCCAAAGTTAGGGCGTTACGTGTTCACCGGTGGCCGTTATGATGAGTTATTAGTCGATGCGACGGGCCGGCATTTGTCAGCGGTGGGGGCGGGATTTGATATTGAACATGTGCTCAATCCGATTGCGATGGCCACGACAAAACCGCTGATTTATGTGTTGGCCAAAGGGCGTGTCACCGAAGACGCCAAACCACTTTTGGCTGCGGCAGGGGTCGATATTGACGTGCTCGATTCTGCCAAACGACAACTGTTTTTCCAATCAGCGGATGGTCAAAGCATCTTTATTTTGGTCAAACCAGATGATGTATTGCGCTATTTAGACAATGGGATTGGCGATGTGGGGTTGGTGGGCTCCGACACGTTGTATGAAGCGGTTCATCAACATTTTGACATGTTAGATTTACGCACGGGCAAAGCCCAGTTTGTACTGGCCTCAAAAACGGATTGGCAAATGACCACCAGCGGTCGCAAACGCATTGCCACCAAATACCCCAAACGCACCCGCGATTACTTTGCCAAGCGCGGCGAAGATGTCGATATTGTGAAATTAAGTGGTTCAGTCGAGCTGGCGCCTTTGACCGGTTTGGCCGATGCGATTGTCGACATTACGCAAACGGGCGCGACTTTACGGGAAAATCATTTAGCCGTGTTTGATGAATTAGGCGATATTTCGACGCGCTTAGTCGTCCACCGGCAATCGCTGCGCCGTCACCAAGCGCAATTGATGCCACTTTTGACAAAATTGATGCAATTAACAGGAGGTTTCACGAATGAAACGACTTAACTACCAAACGCCAGCCGATTTAAACGGGTTACAACAAGACGCACAAACTGCCGACAACGCGGCGATTAGCCAAACGGTGCGCGAGATTTTGCTGACAGTTCAAAAAAATGGTGATGACGCTTTGCGCCAGTATTCGCAAACATTTGACGGAGTGACGTTAGCGGATTTGTTGGTGCCGGCCAGCACGATTCAAGCGGCATATGAACAAATTGATCCAGCGGTTGTGGCGAGTTTGCAAGCGGCGGCTGACAATATTTTCTGGTTTCATGAAAAACAAGGCTTACAAAGCTTTGAGGCGACGCGACCAGAAGGGAAGTTTGGGATAAAAGTCACGCCATTAGAACGCGTCGGCATTTATGTTCCTGGCGGGACTGCTGCGTATCCGTCGTCGGTGTTGATGAATGCCATTCCCGCCAAAGTTGCTGGGGTCAGTGAAATTATCATGGTCACACCCCCGCAAAAAGAAGGCATCAATCCCGCTGTTTTGGTGGCAGCTGACATTGCTGGTGTGGATCGAATTTATACAATTGGTGGTGCACAAGCGGTGGCGGCGCTGACTTTTGGGACGCAAACCGTGCCAAAAGTGGACAAAATCACCGGTCCGGGTAACGCGTACGTCGCGGAAGCCAAACGGCAGGTTTATGGTTTTGTTGATATTGATATGATTGCCGGTCCTTCAGAAATCGGCATTATTGCCGATGAGACAGCAAAGTCAGCTGAAATTGCGGCAGATTTGTTATCACAAGCTGAGCACGACGTGCGGGTGCGCACATTTTTGGTCACCACGGATGCGGATTTGCTAGCAGCGGTTACGGCTGAATTAGACACACAGTTGGCGACTTTGCCACGAGCAGAAATCGCGCGTCAATCATTGACCGATTTTGGCTATCAAATTCTCGTCCAAACAGACGCGCAGTTGTACGAAGTGATGAATGCAATTGCGCCAGAACATTTGGAAATCCAGCTGACGGAGCCGTTGGCCGCGTTGGACAAAATTCGCCATGCGGGATCGATTTTTCTGGGGCGTTATGCATCTGAGCCAGTCGGTGATTACTTTGCTGGACCGAACCATATTTTGCCAACGAGTGGCACCGCCCGCTTTAGTTCGCCGCTGAATGTGACGGATTTTCAAAAAATGTCGCAATATCTTTACTACGAACCAGCCGCATTGGCGCAAAATCAAGGTGCGATTACGACTTTGGCCAGAACTGAAGGATTAGAAGCACACGCCCGCGCCATTGAAGCGCGTTTTCCAAAAAAGGAGCAATCATGACACGACAAGCAATCATTAATCGCCAAACCAGCGAAACACAAATTACACTGACACTCGACATCGACAATCAAGAGACAAGCAACATTCAAACCGGCGTCGGTTATTTAGATCATATGCTCATGTTATTTGCTAAACATGGTCGCTTTGGTCTGACCGTGCAAGCCAGTGGCGATTTAGAGGTGGACAGTCATCACACGGTGGAAGATGTGGGCATCGCACTCGGGCAAGCATTTAAACAAGCGCTCGGTGATAAACAACAGATTGAACGGTACGGTTATCAATACACGCCGATGGATGAAACGTTGGTGCGCAGCGTGGTGGATTTGTCGGGACGTAGTTATTTAGTGTTTGATGCGGATTTGACGGCGCCGCAATTGGGTCAACTTGAAACGGAAGTCATCGAAGATTTTTGGCAAGGTTTTACGGATCAAATCGGCGCCAACGTGCACATTAGCGTGCTGTATGGCCGTAATACACATCACAAAATTGAAGCGATGTTTAAAGCGACTGGTCGTGCGTTACGGCAAGCAGTCACCATCAATCCTGCTATTACAGGTTTGAATTCAACGAAAGGAAGTTTGTAAATGACTGAAAAACAAGTCGTCGTGGTCGATTATGGCGCCGGCAATCTTGATAATGTGCTCAAAGCGATGCGTTTTGTCGGGTTGCAACCGGTAGTTTCGGCTGAATCAGCGGTAATTCAAAATGCGGCTGCGGTCGTCATTCCCGGCGTGGGCGCGTTCAAAAGTGCGAAGCAACGTTTGGACGAACGTGGTTTAAGTGACGTTCTAATTGATTTTGCCAAACAAGGCAAGCCGTTGTTTGGCGTGTGTTTGGGGATGCAACTGTTGTTTGACTCGTCGGAGGAATTTGGTTTGACGCAAGGGTTGGGTTTGATTCCGGGCGTGGTGAAAGGATTGCCGGTACAAACCGATTTTAAAGTGCCGCAAATGGGTTGGAACCAAAATGTGGTGCAACAAGCACATCCACTTAGCGCGCAATTGAATCAACGCTACACGTATTTTGTGCATTCATTTTACGCCCAAACGCCAGCCGAATATATCGTGGCTAGCGCGCCGTATGGCGTTGTTGATGTGCCCAGTGTGGTGGTGAAGCAAAATGTGATGGGGGCGCAATTTCACCCCGAAAAATCTGGAGAGGTCGGCTTAGACGTTTGGCGCGCGTTTGCTGAAATGGTGAAATAAATGGTGATGTATCCAGCAATTGATTTGAAAAATGGCCAATCGGTGCGCTTATATCAAGGCGATTTTGGCCAAGAAACGTTGATTGAAGCCACGCCGTTTAGTCAAGCGCAACGGATTGAAAATGCTGGTTTAACGCATTTGCACGTCGTTGATTTAGACGGCGCCGTGGCGGGAAAACCAGTTAATCAAGCAATTATCGAGCAAATCGTGACACAAGCGCAACTCAAAATTGAAGTGGGCGGCGGCATTCGGACCTTGGACCAGATTGCGCAATATTTAGAAATGGGTGTTGATCAAGTGGTTTTGGGATCGATCGCTTGGCAAAATCCGACTTTGGTCCAAACGGCAATTGAACAATTCGGTCCTGCGCATTTGACGGTGGGATTGGATGGCAAAGGTGGCAAAATCGCCATTCAAGGTTGGCTAGATGTGGTGGATAAAACGTTTGCTGACTTGTTAAGCGACATGCTAGCCTTAGGCGTGCAACGCTTTGTCGTGACGGATATTGCGCGCGACGGCACGCTTACTGGACCGAATTTGGCGTTGTTGACAAGTTTGCAAGCGCAATTTCCAACGGCTCAATTAGTGGCTTCTGGCGGCGTTAGTACGGTTGCAGACATTCAAGCACTGAAAGCTGCTGGCATTAAGGACGTGATTATCGGCCGAGCGTTGTTTGATGGTGCAGTGACCTTGCCTGATTTGGTGAAGTTGGAGGCGGCAAATGACATTAGCTAAACGTTTAATTCCAGCCTTAGATATTAAAAACGGCGCGGTCGTCAAAGGCGTGCAATTCCAAAACGTGCAAGTGGTCGGCGATCCGGTGCAAGCTGCCAAAGCGTATCAAGCCGCGGGTGCAGATGAACTGGTCTTTTTGGATATCACCGCGACGCTTGAGCAACGCCAAACGATGATTGACGTGGTCAAAGCCGTTTCGCGAGAAGTTTTTATTCCCTTGACAGTCGGCGGTGGAATTACCAGCGTGGATCAAATGCGCGCTTTAATTGCAGCCGGCGCGGACAAAATTTTCTTAAATTCAGCCGCCATCAAACAACCTGAATTAGTCACAGCCGGCGCAGAAATCTTTGGCAAACAAGCAATTGTGGGTGCCATTGATGTGAAATGGGACGAAGACGCTCAGTTCTATCGTGTCTTCGTGGCCGGTGGGACCGTGCCAACGCAATGGGAAGCAATCGCTTGGGCCAAGAAGTTACAAGACTTAGGTGTCGGTGAATTATTGGTCACGTCAATGGACGCGGATGGGATGAAAAAGGGTTATGATTTGGCTTTATATCAACAATTAACCGCTGCACTTGACGTGCCGATTATCGCTTCTGGTGGGGCAGGTTCGCCTCAAGATTTCGTAGATGTTTTCGCCCAAACACGTGTGGACGGCGCACTAGCCGCTTCGGTTTTTCACTTTGGTGAAATTGAAATACCTAATCTAAAAGTCCAATTAGCGGCAAAAGGAATCGAGGTACGCCAATGACAATGCCCGTAATCACGCAAAATGAAACAACCGGCCAAGTTCAAAGTTTGACGTACGGCACATTAGCAGTGGATCAAACGGCGATTTTGGATTGTGATCGTGACGCAGCGTTAATCCAAACGATGACCACTGACAGCACATTTAACGCTGCGGGCGTTGATTTTGAAGAGACGCTCGTACCAGCCATTGTCCAAGACGCCCAAACCAAACAAGTTTTGACTTTGGCATATATGAACGCTGAAAGCTTCGCGCAAACCTTAGCGACGCACCAGACGTGGTTTTATTCACGTAGCCGTCAAGAATTATGGCATAAAGGCGCCACATCAGGCAATTTTCAAACTGTTATTAGTTTGTCCTATCAAACACAACCAGCTGCAATTTTAGTCCAAGTTGAGCCAATGGGACCCGCTTGTCACACGGGCGCTGTTTCGTGTTTTTTCAATCAAATCGGAGGCAATCATGACCACACAAACGCTCAATGAATTATATGAAATGGTGAAATCCCGCCAACAAAACCCGCAAGAAGGTTCTTATACAGCTTATTTATTTACGCAGGGATTGGATAAAATTTTGAAAAAAGTCGGCGAAGAAACGACCGAAGTGATCATCGCCGCTAAAAACGATACCGGTGAATTACGCTATGAAACAGCGGATTTGTTGTTTCATCTGATGGTTTTGCTGGTCAATCAAGGGGTGAGTTTGGCCGAAATTGAACAGGAACTAGGCGCACGCATTGGGCAAACATCGCGCTTGCAAGAACGACCAGACGTCACCGATTATTAAAGGAGTTAACCATGAAAATGAAGCCACAAGTGCGCACATTAGCAGCGTATCAACCAGAAGTTCCCAACCCGCACGTTGTGCGTTTGTCGGCGAATGAAAACGTCTTTGGTGCCTCGCCAAAAGTAGCTGAAGCGCTCCAAAATTTTCTGGCGGATACGATTAATTATTATCCAGACGGGCAAGCAACGCCGTTGCGCCAAGCATTGAGCCAATTGACCGGCATTGCCGCCGAAAAATTTGTCCTTGGCGTGGGCTTAGATGAGATCATTCAATTGTTAAGTCGGGTTTTGCTGACGCCCACGGCCAATATTGTCACGGCCACGCCGACCTTTTCTGAATATGAATTGCATGCCGACATTGAAGGCAGCCACACGAAAGCGGTGCCGGTGCTTGAAGACGGGCACGTTGATTTTGCGGGCATGCTGGCGGCAGTTGATGAACAGACGGCTTTGGTGGTGTTGACGAATCCGAATAATCCCACGGGCGTCTTTGAATCGGTCGCTGATATCACCAGTTTTTTGGATAAATTACCGCGTGAGGTGACCTTGTTTGTTGATGAGGCGTACTTTGAATTTGTTGCCGAAGAAGTGGCGACGGTGCTGCCTTTGGTCGCACAATATGAGAATTTGGTGGTTGGTCGTACGTTGTCGAAAGCTTACGGCTTGGCGAATTTGCGCGTGGGGTATGCGGTCATGAACGAGCCGTTGTTAAGCGCCATGCAAGCCGTGCGCTTGCCATATAATTTGTCCACTTTCCAGCAAACTGCCGCGGTGACGGCAGTGCGTGATCAAGCTTATTTGCGCAATGTTGTGACCGTTGTGCAACAAGAACGCGAGCAGTGGCAAACATTTTTGCGCGAACAAGGCTATGATTTTTATGCGTCGCAGGGGAACTTTGTATATGTTGCCGTTTCCGATGCAAAACGCTACGCACAGGAGCTTTTGGCAGCAGGTTTTCAGGTGAAAGCTTATCCGGCTGTGCAACGCCTACGGTTTTCAATGGGTGCACCGGCCGATATGGCACGGATGCGGGCAGTATTTTTAACGTTAAAAGACGCTTAGCGTCTTTTTTTTGTGCGGAAAAGACGGTATACTAGATGAGAATAACTTGCAGATATGCAAGTATAGATAGGAATTTTTTCATGAACACGATTAACATTATTGATGCAAAACATCACGTGGGAGAAACCGTTAAAATTGGCGGTTGGTTGCGTGGTAAGCGTGGCAACAACAAATTACAATTCTTGCAATTGCGCGACGGTTCGGCCTTTATGCAAGGTGTCGTGAACAAAGCAGTTGTTGGCGATGAGTTGTTTGAAGTGGCCAAAGGTTTGAAGCAAGAATCAAGTTTGTATGTGATTGGTGAAATTCACGAAGACGATCGTTCAGATTTTGGTTATGAAATGGCGATTTCAGGGATTGAAGTGATTGGCGAAAGTGTCGATTATCCAATCACACCAAAAGAACACGGCGTGGAATTTTTATTTGACCAACGTCACTTGTACTTGCGTCACTTGAAGCCGTTTGCGGTTTTGAAGATTCGCGATACGTTGTATCGCGCTGTGGCAAATTTCTTCCACGAAGAAAACTTTACCCGTATTGATTCACCAATTTTGACGGGATCAAGTCCTGAAGGCACAACAGAATTATTTGAAACCGATTACTTTGGTCAAAGTGCCTTTTTGTCACAAACAGGGCAACTTTATATTGAAGCAGCTATTTTTGGTTTTGGGAAAGTGTACGACTTTGGCCCTGTTTTCCGTGCTGAAAAGTCAAAGACACGTCGTCATTTGAATGAATTTTGGATGATGGATGCTGAAATGGCTTGGATGGATCAAGAAGCCAGTTTGGATGTACAAGAACGCATGATTAAGTATTTGATTAATGCGGTTTTGACTGAAAATGCATACGAATTGGATTTGTTAGAACGTGATAAGACGTTGTTGCAAAAGTATGTTGATACTGATTTCCCACGCGTGTCATATGACGATGCGGTCAAGTTGTTGCAAGACAATGATTTTGATATTGAATGGGGTGTCGACTTTGGTTCACCAGAAGAAACGTTCATTTCTGAACATTATGGTATTCCAGTCTTTATTGTGAACTTCCCCAAAGCGATTAAAGCATTCTACATGAAACGTCACACCACACGTGATGATGTTGTGGTATCTGCTGACTTGTTGGCACCGGAAGGTTACGGCGAAATTATCGGTGGTTCCGAACGTGACACAGATTATGATTATTTGAAGTCACGTATTGAAGCAGAAGGTTTGGACATGGCTGAATACGACTGGTATTTGGACTTGCGTAAATACGGTTCCGTGCCACATTCAGGGTTTGGTCTTGGGTTAGAACGCATGGTGCGTTTTGTAACCGGCGAGGATCACATTCGTGAAGCGATTCCGTTCCCACGCACGATTGCGCGTTTGAAGCCATAAAATTTATCGGCCGATGGCAAAAATATGTTAAAATAAAAGCGTGCTTTTTGGCACGTTTTTTATTATAGGAGTAACGCATGGACTGGCAAAATTTTTTGACAGCGGGTCACACCAGCGTGAGTAATTTATTGTTGCAACGCTATCGCCAGCTGGGCATGACCAATGATGATTTGGCGCTTTTTTTACAAATTGAAGCTTTAAAAAACCAGGGGGATGTTTTGCCGACGCCAGGTCTTTTGGCGCGTCGTTTGCAAGTCACCGAAGAAGTGGTGACGACGCGCTTGCGCCATTTGATGCAATTAAAATTATTGACTTTAAGCACCCAAAGTGGCGTTGAAAGCTACGACTGGCAAGGGTTGTACACACAATTAGTTGCTGGTGCAGCGGCGACCAACACACCTGAAATTGAAAACGACGGGGCGCAAGCTCGCCGCAGTATTTTCCAAAGTATTGAAGCAGAATTTGGCCGGCCATTGTCGCCACTTGAAATGAGCACGATTGGCAAATGGTTTGACAATGAACATTATCAACCGGAAATGATGTTGCTCGCGCTCCAAGAAGCCGTCGCAAACGGCGTGCGTAACTTGCGCTACATCGAACGGATTTTGTTAAACTGGCGCCAAAATAATATCCAAACGCCAACGGCAGCGCAAGTTGCCAAACAACAGCGCCAAGGCCAAACATACATGAGCGAGGCGGCGCCGCAACCCAATCTGACGATTCCAATGGATCCCATTGCGCGTCAATAAGAGGACTTATGAAACGCATCGTTATTATTCATATTTTTATTTTGTTATATTTTGCTTTCGTGGCAAATTCACCAACGGCGTTCACATTTTTGATTTGGAATGTGACGCTGGCTTTGATTCCTTATGATTTGAGTTTGGTGCTCAAATGGCTTAAATTCAAGCCGTTGGTCTTTTTATTGAGTTTAATCTGGTTAATTTTCTTCCCAAATGCGATGTACATGATCACAGATTTTGCGCATTTATCAGCAATCGGCACGGATTTGAGCACGTTGGATCAGTTTTTGAACTATGCGATTTTGGCTAGTGGCATTTTCATCGGCGTGTTGCTGGGTTTGGCCAGCGCGCGCATGATGGCTGAGCGTTTGTTTAGTCAAAACATGATTGCCTTGTGGTTATTCTACGGATTTTTAGCGGCTGTTTCGGCGTTTGGCATTTATGTTGGCCGCTTTTTGCGTTTAAACACGTGGGATTTGGCGATGGATTTTGCGTCAACTTTCAAAGCAATTTTAGCGTCATTGAACGAACACAGTCTCGCGTTTGTCGGCTGGTTTGGCATTTTGCAGTTGATGTTGCTGTTGTTCTATCATTATTTGCAAGACACAAAAAAAGTGTGACGCTGGTCACACTTTTTTTATATATGTGGCAATATTCATCCAACCCGTGGTGCTCAAAGCAAAATTCTCAACGGTGTCATGATACACAAAGCCATATTTTTCCAACAAATGCTGACTGGCCGCATTCTCAGCCGTGATCACACCGACAAAATGCGTGTAGGGGAAATCCGCGCCAATGCGCAACAATTCTGCCAAAAGTTGGCTCCCTAGACCTTGACCACGTGCCTCAAAATCCAAATAATACGACACTTCGGCAACGCTAGCCCAACCGGGTTTGCTGCGATAAGGGGACAACGTAGCGTACCCCAAAACACGTGTGTCATCTTCAACGACCAGTAATGGATTTTCTGGTGTTTGATGCGCGTCAAACCATGATTGGCGTTCGGCAATCGTTTGTTCAACCAAATCAGCGGTAATGCCACCCGCAACAACAGCTTGGTTATAAATAGCAACTAACTGGGGCAAATCAGCTGCCCGTGCGCGACGAATATTCATCAGCCACCTCCAAATAAAATTTAGTATAACACAGCCAGCATTCACGCCAATCAATCATGTCAGGTATCAAAAAAAGCGTGATTACTCACGCTTTTGCTTAACGATAAACCACAGCTTGATAAGGCGCCAAAGTGATCACATCATCACTAACCGTCAATTCACTGTTTGTCAAAATCAAATCAGTCAACGTGCCAGCCACACTTTGCGTCTGTGTACCCAAATTCACGCGCACATGCACCGTTTCATCGCCCAACACACGATCAAAGGCGACCACGTCGTCGGCCACGTCGCTCACTTCAATCAAGTCACCAGCCACAAATAAGTCATGGAAGCGTTCGTTTTGACGCAAGGCAACCAAATCACGATAGAACGTCAATGTTGAATCGTCGGCGTTGATTTCTTCGGCCACGCTGATGCCAGCTCGATCGTCGCCAATTTTTAGCCAAGGCGTGCCGGTGGTGAAACCAACGGTTTGGCTGTCATCCCACTGCATTGGGACGCGCGCGTTGTCACGAGATTTGGCGTTGACGCTTGCCAAAGCTTGTTCTTCGCTGAAACCAGCCGCAATCGCCATGCGGTAGTTGTCTAAGCTTGACACGTCGTTGAATTCGGCCATGCTTTGACGATGGAAGTTCTTCATGCCAATTTCTTGACCTTGATAAATCAACGGTACACCGCGCAATAAGAAGTACATCGTTGCCAAAGCTTTGGCGGCTTGTGGCGTTTGCCATTGCGGATCTGAGACCAACTTTGATAAGACGCGCGGTTGGTCGTGATTTTCCAGAACAGTTGCCAAGTACGCATCTACTGACAAGGCTTGGTCTTGGGCGTGGAAGAGGGCACGTTTCAAATCGGCGGTCGTCCAATTAGCTTGACCCAAATACCAATCATTGACGTCACGCACATCAATGTTCATGTAACTGAAGTCGAAAATCGTTGAGAAATAACCATCATCGCCAATGTACTTTGCCAAATCTTCATCCGGCACGCCGTAGGCTTCGCCAATTGTGAATGCACCGTATTTGTCAAAGGTTTCTTGTTTCAATTCCAACAAGAAATCATCGATGCCGGGGCGGTTTTGACCTTTTTTAATGACATTGGCCAAACCATCATCCCCGTCTGCTTCAATTGACGCCCAATCCAAATCTTTTTTCAAGTGGGTGATCGCATCGACACGCCAACCAGCGATTCCTTTTTCAAGCCACCAATTGATCATGTCGTAGATTTCACGACGCAATGCAGGATTTTCCCAGTTTAATTCTGGTTGTTCGGGCGCAAAAGTGTGGAAGAAGTAAGTTCCTGGTTCGTTTGGAACGGCTGTCCAGGTTGAACCACCGAAAATGCCACGCCAGTTGTTAGGTTCTTTGCCATCGGCGGTTGTTTTGAAAATGTAGTAGTCGTGGTATTTTGAAGTGGGATCGGCCAAAGCTTGTTGGAACCAATCATGTTGATCAGACGTGTGATTCACCACCAAATCAAGAATGATTTTGATCCCACGGCGCTTGGTTTCTGCTAATAATTCGTCAAAATCGGCCATCGTCCCAAATTGTGGGTCAATGTCTTGATAATCAGAAATATCATAGCCCATATCCACCATTGGCGATTTGAAAATAGGCGACAGCCAAATCATGGTTACACCAAGGTCTTGCAAATAATCTAAGCGCGAAATAATCCCTTGCAAATCACCAATGCCGTCACCGTTAGAATCTTGGAAACTGCGTGGGTAAACCTGGTAAATCACTTCGTTGTGCCACCATTTTGTTTGTGTCATGATTGACTCCTTAATTTTTAACTAATGTTGTGCTTAATGCGCCCAAGGCCATCAAAACACCAGAAACTAATAACATGGCCGGCATCGTGCTGCCCAAAGCGGGGAAGAGCGCGAAGCTGGCGATACTTGCAACGATTTGCGGCAAGCAGATAAACGTGTTGAACAAGCCCAAGTATGTCCCTTCGCTTTTACCTTGCAAAGCAGATGTGAGGAACATAAATGGAATGGCATTCATCGTCACCCAGCCAATCCCAATCAACGTAAATGACAAAATCAAAGGCATTTGCGTGTGAATGAAAAAGACGGAACCAAAGCCAATTGCCCCTAAGAACAAACCACCAGCGTAAGCCAAATGACGTTGGGCAATCGTCGTTCGTGACAAAAGCAAGCCCCAAACAACTGACGCCACCGCTTGGGTTGCGGACAAAATACCAAACCAGTTACCAGCCGCTTGGTAACCCGCACTTGAAGGATCAGTTGTGTGCCAAACATTTTCCGCCACCGCACCAGTACCATACGTCCACAAATACTGGAAAGCGGCCCAAGCGAAGAATTGCACAACGCCTAACATCCAAAAGACTTTGGGCGCAGATTTTAAAAGATCGAGGAAGCTTTCTTTTTTTGCAGCGGTATCAACGTGGTGATATTGCGCATACTGCGCGGGCGTGTATTCTTTGACCGAAGTTAGTGTGAACAAAGAACTGATGATCAAAATCGCCGCGCCGATGTAAAACGCCCAAATCACGGAGTTGGGCAATTCACCTTTGGTCGCCACGTTCGCCACACCAAATGCGGTGAGCAAGAAAGGTAACAAGGTTGCCAAAATCCCACCGATATTGCCCCAAATTGTTTGGAAAGACCAAGCAAAATTCTTTTGTTCATCGGGCACCATGTCACCGATAATCATTTTGAACGGTTGCATGGCCATGTTGGATGACAAGTCCATGAACAAAATCGCAAAAGCACCAAACGAAAGGGCCGCCAATGAGCCATAACCAAAGCCAAACGACCCGGAATTTGGCAAAAGCACCATCATCAAGACCGCAACGGATGCCCCCAAAATCAAGTACGGCAAACGGCGACCGACTTTTGGCCACCAGGTTTTGTCACTGGCCGCACCGACAATTGGTTGCACCAACATCCCAATCAACGGCGGTAAAATAAAGAAGAAACCGAGTTTTCCGGGGTCCGCACCCAGTGTTTGGAAAATACGGCCCATTGACGATGATTGCAAAGAGAAAGCCATGGAAACGCCCAAGTTGCCAAAGGTCATCAACATGATGGTTTTAGTAGATAGGCGCGGTAAAGTGCGCGTCGGTTGTGTTTGCATATTTATAGAACTCCTAAAAATTTTCGTAGCTAGCTTACTGGAATATGTTACAATGAAAATGTAAACGGTTACAAGACCTTTGTAGATGTTACCGTTACCAAAAAACAAGGAGAATGTGTGGCGTTTTTGGACGTTGATTTGTTACTTTGTAACATTTTTGGTGTTTTGAAAACGTGCTGCGCGGTTTGACAAGCTACTACATAAGCCATTTTCTCGCACAATCGCGTTGCGATTGCACCAGAAAATCACTTATGTTCCGCTTGTCATTTCGGCCAAAGGCCGAAAACACCGCTCCACACTCTATATAATAATGACAACATTAAACGACATTGCGCGTGCGGCTCATGTTAGTAAGATGACTGTTAGTCGGGTGATTAATCATCCGCATATGGTCAGCGAAGACGTGCGTTTGGTGGTGGAACGGACGATCAAAGAATTGAATTATCAGCCCAATCGGGCGGGTTTGGCGTTGGCGCGACACCAATCTTTTGTGGTGCGGATGATGATTTTGGAAGACGTGGAAACCGTTGAACCTTATTATGCGAAGTTATTGTTGCATTTGGCGACGAATTTACAAAAGGCCGGTTACGCGTTGGAAATTGTGCACCAAACGCACAACGTCGAAAAAGTGGATGGCGTGATTGTGTCTGGTTTTCGGCAGTTGGATTTGGCGCACTTATTGACGTTTGATGTGCCGATGATGTTGTACGGGGAAAACAGCTCGCGTTTGCCATTCGTGGATGTCGATAATGCGCAGGGAACGCGTTTGGCGACCGAACATGTGCTAGAACGCGGTTATGAGCGGGTGGTTTTTGTCGGCATTGCGTTGGAAGAACAATTTGAACGTCAGCGCGAAGCGGGTTATTTGGAAACGATGCGTGCGGCCGGCAAACGTGCTGAGTTGTATCGCATTGCCAATGATACGGTGACCGCCGAAGCGCTTTTGTCACACTTGCGTACGCCATTGACCAAAGATACGGCGTTTGTGGCGGGCAGTGATCGCATTGCGTTGGGCTTGTTGCGCGCTGCTCAAGCATTAGGTTTTGTTGTGGGAGAAGAAATTGGCATTGTCGGTTTTGACGGCGTGTTTATTGATCAATTGGCCGAGCCACAATTAACAACAATTCGCCAACCGATGCCCGGAATTGCAGAAGCGTTGACGCAAGGTATTTTGGCTTTAATTGAAAATCGACCGGCCGAATCGGTTTTGTTGGAACCTGAATTAATTATTCGTGAATCAACTCGCTAAAAACGGATGATTTTTTAAGTTAAATGCCTTATACTTTTGGTATGACAAAATATAACTTGAATTTACGAAAAATTAGTTTGATGGCGATTGCCTTTGTGTTGAGTGCCATTGTGCAAGTGATTGCGCTGAACGCCTTTTTGATTCCGTCGAATGTCTTTTCCGGCGGGCTAAATGGTATCGCGCAGTTGCTAACCATTTTAGCGCAAACGTTGTTTGGCGTGAAATTGCAAGTGGGAATGTTTATTTTGCTATTTAACATTCCGATTGGAATTTTGGGTTGGCGCATGATTGGTGGTGAATTTACGATTTTAAGTTTCGCAAACGTTATGTTTGTGTCCGTCCTACAAATCTTTGCCCCGGTTGTGAACGTGGCGCATGATACTTTTTTGGCTTCGTTATTTGGCGGCTTGCTGATTGGTGCGGCAATTGGAATTGCGATGCGTTACGGTTTTTCAACCGGTGGTATGGACATCGTGGCGATGATTGTCCAAAAGCGCACGGGCCGTTCGGTTGGCGCGGCGATGACCGGAATTAACACGGTCGTCGTGATTTTAGCGGGCTTTGTCATTGGCTGGCAAAACGCGTTGTTCACGCTGATTGGTATGTACGTCACAGGTCAAGCCGTTGACAAAATCCACACTGGTTACCAAAAGATTACCGCGATGATTGTTACGAGCAAAGGCGATGAAGTCATTAGCGCTTTGCACGGCGATTTGATTCGTGGGATTACAGTTTTGCCGTCCAAAGGGGCTTACTCACGTTTGGATTCAACGACGTTGATGATGGTCTTGTCGCGCTATGAATTGTTTGAAATGCAACAAATCGTCCACCAAGTTGATCCAAAAGCGTTTATTAACTTGATGAACACGGTGAGCGTGGCCGGTGAATTTTGGGATGCGGATCGACAAAAAGCGATGCGCAAAGCGACTTTGCCAAAGGTTGAAGAAATTCTGGAAGGAGAAAATTAATGCCAATCGTACAAATCGAGTTACTTGCTGGGCGTAGCCCGGAACAATTGCGCGGCTTAGTGCAAGACGTCACGGAAGCGGTCGCCAAAAACACCGGTGCTTCGGCGCAAAGTGTGCACGTGATTCTCCGCGAAATGCAACCAGAACATTACGCCGTTGGCGGCCAGTTGAAAGCCGACGCGTAATCAGTTATGATAAATAAGACCTTACTAGGGGCGCCATTTTGGCTGAGACGCGCAAGCGAACCCTTGAACCTGATCATGTTAAGACATGCGGAGGAAAGTAAGTTGTAAAATGACGTTTTCTAGCGCTGTTTTATCTACTTTTCGAGTGGATGAAACGGCGTTTTTTGTTTTTTGGAGGTGACGGTAATTGGATGAGAAAGCGCAAAAACGCTTTCAACTGAGGATAAGGGAGCACTTATGTTCAGCATCACTCGACGAATTTGTTAGGGAACCTGACGGTAACGCAGGGTGAGAGGTGGCGCGCGGCCACGACCGAAATTGGTGCTTGCACCACGAGCAAATGACAAAGAGAAAGGGTCGCTTACGCGACAAATAGGCATTTTAACATGCAAACAAACACGAAAAAAATTGAGCTTCGCCGCTATGATGTCAGCGGTGAGTTTTGCTTTATCAACCGCGATTACTTTTCCAAATATGGCGCCGTTTCAACACTTTGCCGACGTGATTGCGGCGGTGTTTTTAGGACCGTGGTACGCAACGTTATCCGCGTTAGTGACGGGTTTGTCACGAATGGGATTTGAAGGACGGCCGGCGACCAGTGTGGTCAGTATTTTGGTTGCACCAGCGCTGGCAGCTATTTTATATCAAAAAACTGGTAAAATCTGGGCCGCTGTATTTGGTGAAGTGGTAGGCGTTGGTTTAATTGGCGCGCTGTTGAGTTATCCGGTGATGAAATATATTTACGGCTTGGATTTGAAACATTTCTACTACTATATTCCTTTTTTCATCCCGTCGGCTTTGGTTGGTGCGGTGTTAGGCGGCTTGGTGTTGTACAGTTTGCAAGGTACCGGTTTATTGGCCAAACTCAAAAAGCAATTAGGAGCCTAACATGGAAAATTGGTTTTTAAAACAAGCAAACAACACGCCACTCATTCATAGTTTGACCAATAAAGTGACGGTCAACGATTGCGCCAATGGCGTGTTAGCGGCGGGTGGCACGCCAAGCATGGCGGAAAATTTGGCCGAAGTTGCCCAAGCGCAACAACGATCCGATGCTTTGGTGATTAATTTAGGCGTGCTGACGGCCGATAATTTAGACACGTTAATTGCTGCCGGACAAGATGCTAATGCCGCTGGGCATCCGGCTATTTTCGATCCGGTTGGTTTGGGTGGCACGGCATTTCGCACGGCAGCGACACAAGCCTTGCGCCAGCAAGTCAAATTAGATATTGTGCGCGGAAATGTGTCGGAAATTCAAGCTTTTGGTGGTTTAGTAAGCCAAACGCGCGGCGTTGATGCGGCGGAAGCTGATTTAATCACCGCTGATAATTTGAAAGCTGGACGGGAGTTGGCCCAAAAAGTGGCGTTTGAACAACAGGTAATCGTGGTCATGAGCGGGCCGATTGATGTGGTGAGTGATGGCCACACCACGTACAGCATTGCCAATGGTGACGAGATGATGCCGCGTTTGATTGGGACTGGTGATGTGTTGTCACATGTGATTGCAGTTTGGGCCGCGCAACAGCCGAACAACTGGTTGCTTGCGGCCGTGAATGCCGTGGTGGCGTTTGACGTTGCTGGGGAATTAGCGGCGCTCAAAACGCGTTTGGCAGCTGGTGGGCAAGGCACGTTTCATCAAAAATTATTTGACGAATTAGATTTATTGACGGATGAAATACGCTACGAAAGGGCGAAGGTAAATTAACATGAATGCAGCGATGGCCATTCAAGTGGTCCCAAAAACAACGGATACAGCGGAATTATTGCGAATTGTCGATGCGGCAATTGCGACTATTGATGCGAGCGGCTTAGCATATGAAGTCGGCGCATTTGAAACGACGGTTGAAGGTGATTTGACGGATTTAATTGTGTTAATCGAAAAAATTCAACAAGACGCCGTGCAGGCCGGTGCTGAACAAATCAGCAATTACATTAAACTGACCTACGCACCCAGCGCCCATATTTTGACAACTGAAGAGAAGTTAGCCAAATATCGGTCATAAGCAAGCAAACCCACGCCATGCGTGGGTTTTTGTGTGGTAAACTAATAAAAAGAGGTGATAGGTATGTCAGAAAAAACGAAACAAGCGCTTTTGAGTGGCGTGGTGATGGCGATTATTTTGCCAATTTTGTGGTCAATCTTTGACTATTTCTTTAATGGTGGCCGGATTATTCCGCCTTTGGCGAATTATGTATGGGAAGCATTGGTGGTGTTCGTGTTGGTCACGGCGTACACTTATTGGCGTAGCGGGCGGAAATAAGCAATGATTGTACTATTTAACAAACCTTACGGCGTCTTGACGAAATTCACGGATACTGAAAATCGACCAACACTCGCGGATTATATTGATATTCCCAAAGTTTATGCGGCGGGGCGTTTGGATATGGATAGCGAAGGATTACTTTTGTTGACGGACAGCGGCAAGCTCAATCATCAATTGACCGACCCCGAGCAAAAATCCTACAAAACCTACGTGGTTCAAGTTGAAGGTGTCGCGACCAAACAACAAATTAAGCAATTGATTGCCGGTGTGGAACTAAAAGATGGCTTGACTTTGCCGGCCAAAGTTAAAAAAATACCGTATCCTAAATGGCTTTGGGAACGGGAAGTGCCTATTCGGGAACGCAAAAATCAACCAACGAGTTTTTTGCAAATCAGTATTAAAGAAGGGCGCAATCGTCAAGTGCGGCGCATGACGGCGGCAGTTGGTTTGCCGACGCTGCGTTTGGTGCGGACACATATTGGTGATTATCATTTGGCTGATTTAAAAAGTGGTGAATATCGGGTAATCAAATAAAAAAGCGACCAAACCGGTCGCTTTTTTTAATCAATATAATTGGTGTCGTTGTCGACGTGCCAAGGATATTCTTTGTTAATGTGGTCGTAGTACAACACGCCGTGCAAATGATCGATTTCGTGTTGGAAAACAATTGCAGGATAGTCACGCAAACGAATTTCGTACGTGTCGCCCAAACGATCTTGGTAACGCACTTTAATGCGATCCGCGCGTGGCACAAAGCCGGGGATGTCTTCATCAACTGACAAACAACCTTCCCCAACTTGTAAAGCGCCACGTTTCACGGATTCACTAACAATCACTGGATTGAAAATGATGTCTTTAAAGTAAGGTTCGTCGCTATCTTCATCCAAAGATGGTACCAAAACAGCGGCCATTTGCAAGCCATAACCAACTTGCGGTGCGGCCAAACCAACGCCGGGGCGCAAGCCGTATTTTTCGTTTTGTTCATCGTCTTGGCTGATCACCAGATATTCCATCATGTCATCGGCTAATTGTTCCAATTCCGGTGTCAAAGGAAAAGTGACTTTTTGAGCTTGTTGCCGCAAAACGGGTTGCCCGTCGCGCACAATATCTTTCATTAAGAACATTTGCGTTCTCCTCACAAATTTTTTACTAAAAACATGATAACACAACCCCGAAACCACGTAAAATTTGGTAGAATAAAAGCATGAAAAATTTAGATGATTACCAATTGCCAATTGATTTAGATTGGACCACTGCTGAAATTATTGCGGTGAGCGAATTTGTCGATGCCGTTTTTGCCGCGCATGAACAAGGCGTTGATCGTGAGCGCCTGTTAGCGTTGTACAACGCCTATCGCCAAGTTTTGCCAGCCAAGAGTGAACAAAAAACGTTCGAACGTCAAATCGAACAAGATACCAACATCAGCATTTTCCAAACGATCAAAACGGCGCAAGCCACGTCCACAAAACAGGTAAAGTTGACATGAATACAGAAACACTCCAAAAACTAGACGCACAAGTCCAAACATGGCTAAAAGAAGCCGCCGCCCAAACGAAATCACACATGGATCATTTAAACGTGGCCACCAAAAGCAACCCGCGTGATTTGGTGACCAACGTGGACAAAGCCAATGAGGAATTGCTCGCTGGTAAAATCCGCGCAGCTTTCCCAAACGACAAAATTGTTAGTGAAGAAGGCTTTGGCGATACCGTGACGAGCATGGCGGGCGCTGTTTGGTTCATTGATCCAATTGATGGCACGATGAATTTTGTCAAAGAACACGAAAATTTTGCGATCATGCTCGGGTTGTATATCGACGGTCAGCCGGTGCTCGGGTGGATTTATGATGTGATGCGGGATTTGTTGTATCACGGCGGACCGGCACTGGGCGTCTTTGAAAATGAACGTTTATTGCCACCCGTGCCAAATGATGGTTTGGGTGAAGGCTTGTTTTTGGTGAGTTCAGCACGCATGATGGACGGCGATTATCATTATGAACAATTCGCCAAACATTCATTAGGCTTGCGAATTTTAGGCGTTTCAGCGCAATCATTTGTCCGTATGATCAAAGGCCAAGCCGCGACTTACGCGTCTTTGCAAAATCCATGGGACTTTGCACCCGGCGTCGTTTTAGCCACGGGGATGAAATTAAGTGTGTCACAAATTGACGGACAGCCCCTAGATATGCTAAAATCAAACATAGTATTAGTGGCGACACCGCGCGCACAAGCCGATATGCTAGCATTGCAATAGGCTGGGACAAGCGTCCCAGCTTTTATCATGCTTAAGTTGCGGGCCTAACACAGGTGACGGATACTGGCTAAACACAAGGAGAAAGAACATTGGCAACTCGCGAAAACATTCGTAACATTGCAATCATTGCCCACGTCGACCACGGTAAGACGACATTGGTCAATGAATTGTTGAAACAATCAGACACTTTGGACGCTCGTACAGAAATTGACGACCGTGCAATGGATACTAACGATATCGAAAAAGAACGTGGTATCACGGTTTTGTCAAAGAACACAGCCGTTAAGGTTGGTGACAAGCAAATCAACATCTTGGACACACCTGGACACGCGGACTTCGGTGGTGAAGTTGAACGTATCATGGGAATGGTTGACGGAGTTTTGTTGGTCGTTGACGCCTTTGAAGGTACAATGCCACAAACACGTTTCGTGTTGAAGAAGGCCTTTGAACAAAACTTGACACCAATCGTTGTTGTGAACAAGATTGACCGTCCAGGTTCACGTCCAGAAGAAGTTGTGGACGAAGTAATGGAATTGTTCATTGAATTGGGCTCAGAAGACATCGACTTCCCAGTTGTGTTTGCTTCTGCGATGAACGGAACATCTTCTTTGGATCCAGCTTTGGACACACAAGAACACACAATGAACCCAGTCTTTGACTTGGTCTTTGAACACATCCCAGCACCAGTTGACAACACAGACGAACCTTTGCAATTCCAAGTTGCAATGTTGGATTACAACGACTTCGTTGGTCGTATCGGTATCGGTCGTGTTAAGCGTGGTAAGATCAAAGTTGGTGACAACGTTGAATTGATGAAGACGGACGGTTCAACAAAGAACTTCCGTGTGACAAAGTTGTTTGGTTTCATTGGTTTGGACCGTGTTGAAATTCAAGAAGCCGTTGCCGGTGACTTGATTGCTTTGGCCGGAATGGATGACATCAACGTTGGGGAAACAGTTGCGGACGCATCTCACCCAGAAGCTTTGCCAATCTTGCGTATTGATGAACCAACTTTGCAAATGACATTCCGTCAAAACGACTCACCATTTGCTGGTCGTGAAGGTAAGTTTGTCACAGCCCGTCAAATCGAAGACCGCTTGTTGCGTGCTTTGGAAACAGACGTGTCATTGCGTGTTGAAGACACAGGCCAAGCTGGTTCTTGGTTGGTTTCAGGACGTGGTGAATTGCACTTGTCAATCTTGATTGAAACAATGCGTCGTGAAGGTTTCGAATTGCAAGCTTCACGTCCTGAAGTTATCTACCGTGAAGTTGACGGTGTACTTTCAGAACCATTTGAATCAGTTCAAATCGACACACCAGACGAATGGGCTTCAGGAGTTATCGACTCATTGAACCAACGTAAGGGTGAAATGCAAAACATGGAATCTGTTGGTAACGGCCAAACACGTTTGACGTACATGGCGCCATCACGTGGTTTGATTGGTTATGCAACAGAATTCATGACCTTGACACGTGGATACGGTATCTACAACCACACGTATGCAGAATACCGTCCAGTAATCAAAAACTGGCAACCAGGTCGTCGTAACGGTGCTTTGGTGTCAATCACACAAGGTTCAACAACGAACTACTCAATCATGGGTGTCGAAGACCGTGGACAAATGTTCATCGGTGCCGGTGTCGATGTTTATGAAGGTATGATCGTTGGGATGAACTCACGTGACAACGACATCTCTGTCAACGTGACAAAGCCAAAGCCACAATCAAACGTCCGTTCATCAAACAAGGACCAAACAGCTTCAATCAAGACACCAAAGATCATGGACTTGGAAGCTTCAATGGAATTCTTGAACGATGACGAATACGTTGAAGTAACACCTGAAAGCGTACGTATCCGTAAGCAAATCTTGAACACGTCTGAACGTGAAAAGGCTGCTAAGCGTCGTAAGGGTTAATTATTTGAAGAACACGAACTTTATGAAAATAGAGTTCGTGTTTTTTTGTTGGGAAAATCCAAAAAAGTGTCCTTATTTTTGGTTGTTCGGATTTTGCTGGGGTTTTGATAATTATTTTTCTAAAAACCGAACGTTTTTGTAAAAAACCTCAAATTACGTCCTTCTTTACATAATATTTACATTAACAAGTAATGACTTATTACGATGAAAGCGTATACTTATATAAGTACCGGAAATGAGTACGAAAATACGAGGAGTGAGAATACATCATGAAGAAAATCGTTGCAGCGATCGTTGCTTTGGTTGTTGTGGTCGGTGGATTCTTTGCCGTAACAAACGGTTCAAAGAAGTCAGACTCAGCAAGCTCAGCAAAGTCATCAGCTAAGATTTCTTTGAAGGAATTGAACGTCCAATTCGTTCCTTCATCAAACGCTGGCACAATTTTGGCCACAGCAAAGCCTTTGGAAGGTTTGTTGTCAAAGGAATTGGGTGTGCCTGTTCACGTTTCTGTTTCAACTGACTACAACACAGTCATTGAAGCAATGGGTTCAAAGAAGGTCGACATGGGCTTCTTGCCACCTGACGGATACGTAACAGCTCACAAGCAATACGGTGCTAAGGTTATCTTGCAATCAACACGTTTGGGATTGAAAGATGACAACACTGGTGACAGCACAACAAGTTTGGTAGATAACTACAAGTCAATCGTAGTTGTTAAAAAGGATTCACCAATCAAGTCAATTGAAGACTTGAAGGGTAAGAAGATTGCCGTGCAAGATGCAACATCATCTGCTGGGTACATCTTCCCAGTTGCTGAATTGAACGACAAGGGTGTGAACGTTGTCAAGGATTCAACATTAGTGACTGTTAAGGGCCACGACCAAGGTGTTTTGTCAGTTTTGAATGGTGACACAGATGCAGCGTTTGTCTTTGATGACGCTCGTAACGTTGTGAAGGCTGACCAACCTAACGTCTTTAAGGACACACGCGTGTTGTACTACACAAAGGGTATTCCTAACGACACAATCTCATTGCGTTCAGGTGTTTCTGCTAAGGATTCAGAAACAATCAAGAAGGCAATGATCGCTGTGTCAAAGACTGCTAAGGGTAAGGACATCTTGAACAAGGTTTACTCATGGGCCGGTGTTGTATCATCAAAGGACTCAAACTTTGATATCGTACGCGACTATGACAAGAAGGTTGAAGACATTAAGTAATGCCTAACGTCAAATTGACAAATAGGTACGAAAAATGTTAAATTGAAAGCGCCACCATCGCGGATGGTGGCGCTTTTATTACATAGTGGTTTAGCCACAAATAAAAAGGAGATTGAACATGTCGGCAGGCACAATCAAGGTAACTAATGTATCAAAAATCTATCCCAACGGTGTGGTTGGTTTGGATAATATCAATTTAGATATTCAAGCGGGCGAATTTGTCGTCATTGTTGGACTTTCTGGTGCCGGAAAGTCCACTTTATTGCGGGCGATGAATCGTTTGCACGATGTGAGCGAAGGTGAAATTTTAATTGACGGCGAAGACATTACCAAAGCCACTGGTAAATCGTTGCGTGTATTGCGCCGCAGCATTGCGATGATTTTCCAAAACTATAATTTGGTTAAGCGTTCAACTGTTGCGCGCAATGTTTTGTCTGGACGTGTGGGTTATTATTCAACGTTCCAATCAGCATTTGGACTGTTTAGCAAAGAAGATCAAGATCGTGCCGCCAAAAGTTTGGAACGCGTGAATTTGTTGGACAAATATTACACGCGGGCGCGTGATTTGTCAGGTGGACAACAACAACGTGTCGGCATTGCGCGGGCTTTGATGCAACAACCGGCGGTCTTCTTGGCCGACGAACCGGTTTCTGGTTTGGACCCAAAGACCACTAAAGTGGTGATGGACGATTTGAAGCGTTTGAATGAAGAAGATGGCTTGACTGTGATTGCGAACTTGCACTCAGTTGATTTGGCGATGGCTTATGCAACGCGCATTATTGGTTTGCGCGCTGGAAAATTGGTGTATGACAAGCCAATTGCTGAAGTGAGTGCGGCTGATTTTGACGGCATTTATGCTGAAGCGGGGGACAAATAATGGAGACGAAATTGCCGAAGCGCAGTTTTATGGATGAATGGCACATCATTGGTTTTGGGACGTTTTTGCTGTTCATTATTTTATTGTTGGGTTCTGCTTCGTTGACAGGCGTTGGGCAAGAGTTTTCTTGGGATCAATTTTTTGATTTATGGAAAAAAATGTCACATCCTGACTGGTCCTATTTGCCAGCCATTATCAATCCGTTAGCCCAAACCGTGCAAATGGCGATTGTGGGGACGGTTGTTGGTAGTTTATTGGCGATTCCAGTGGCACTGTTAGCTGCGGCAAATATTGTGCGCAATGGTGCTTTACGTGGTGTGATTCGGTTTGTAATGAACTTGATTCGGTCATTACCTGAAATGCTTTTGGCGGCGTTGTTTGTGGCGGTCGTTGGGATCGGGGCATTTTCTGGGGTTGGCGCGTTGGTCGTGTTTTCATTTGGCATGATGTTCAAATTGCTGTATGAAGCCATTGAAACAATCGAAGTGGGGCCAATGGAAGCGATGACAGCGGCGGGTGCCAATAGCATTCAGATTATTGTGTACGCCGTGTTACCACAGGTATTCAACCAATTTTTGAGTTTTTTCTTGTATACGTTAGAAATTAACGTCCGGGCGTCAACGGTGCTTGGTTATTTGGGTGCCGGTGGAATTGGTTTGTACTTGAGCACGACGATGGCTTTGTTCCGTTATGATCGCACGGCAGTGGTCATTATTGCCATTTTGGTTGTCGTCGTCATTGTTGACACGATTTCAAACCGTTTGCGGGAGGCATTAGCATGATTGTAGTAAAACAAACTTTGTGGCAACGACTACGGCCTTGGTTCATTGGGCTAATTGTCGCGGCAATCTTGATTTGGGGATTTGCTGGCGTGCCAGTTAACAGTATCAAACCAACGGCTGGACAAGTATTGGGCTCTATTTTAAATGGCTTGGTGCATCCTGATTGGACCTATGTTTACGATGGTTCTGGTGAAGATTTGGTTTCAGCTTTGTTGGAAACGTTGGCGATTGCCTTTTTGGGAACTTTTATTTCCGCAATTTTGGCCGTGCCATTTGCATTCTTAGCGGCAAAAACTAAGAAGAATTTCTTTGCACCACGATCTGGTTTTGGTAAATTCTTGTTGACTGCGATTCGAGTTTTCCCGGAATTGGTTTTGGCAATTATGTTCATCAAAGCCGTTGGACCGGGCGCTTACGCTGGTGTGTTGGCGTTAGGTTTCCACTCAATTGGTATGATGGGAAAATTGTTCTCTGAATCAATTGAAAACATTGACCGCGGGCCAAACGAAGCGATTGTAGCAGCTGGTGGTAATAACTTTGACGCGTTGTCATTGGCCACTTTCCCAGCCGTTTTGCCAGAATTTATGAGTTATACCTTGTATCGTTTTGAAATTTCAGTGCGTTCAGCATCGATTTTGGGAATGGTTGGTGCCGGTGGTGTTGGTGCACCGTTGATTTTCTCACTTTCAACCCGTTCTTGGCCGCGTGTGGGCATTATTTTGCTGGGAATTGTCGTGATGGTCACCTTGATTGACTTTATTTCTGGCCAAATCCGTAAGCGCTTAGTTTAATAAATTTTAACGAGGGTAACCTCGTGTACATAGTTTCAAATTGGGAGAGTAACATGGCAACAATTCAAATTTTATCGACATCGGATGTGCATGGCTATTTTCAAGCCGATGATTTTCGGCGACCTCTAATCAATGATGGTTTTGGTTTGACGCGCGCGGCTAGTGTCATTGACCAACTCCGCACTGAACATGCAACAATCATCATTGAAAATGGTGATTTTATCCAAGGCTCACCGCTGACCAGTTACATTGAAAAACAAGCGCCGGAAGCGGATGGTATTTATCATGAGTTGGCGAGTGCAATCGGTTATGACGTGCGGGTGTTGGGAAATCATGAATTTAACTACGGGCGCGCGTATCTGGAAGAATTGTTTGCGGACGACCAGACGTTGTTGAATGCCAATATTTTGGATAGCGTGACAGGCAAACCGTTTGTGGGACAACCGTATCGTATTTTCAACCGGGCTGAGCTTAAAGTTGCAGTGATTGGTTTGACGACGAGTTATATTCCACAATGGGAAAAACCTGCAAATATCAAAGGTTTGTTATTTGCAGACCCTGTTCAAACGGCCCAAGATCTCGTAGCAAATTTGCGCGATCAAGTTGATGTGATCGTGGTCGCTTATCACGGCGGCTTCAATCGTGACTTGCAAACAAATAATGCAATTGAAGTCCAAACCGCGGAAAACCAAGGCAATGATTTGTTAGCAGTGAAGGGAATTGATGCGCTGGTCACCGGACATCAGCACCGCGCAATTGCCGAAGTGGTGGGCGGTGTGCCAACAACGCAACCCGGTTACCGCGGCAACAATGTCGGTGTGATGACGTTAACCGTGACAGATGGCAAAGTCGCGCAGGCCAAAGCTGAATTATTCCAAACAGCAGATTTTGCAGAACAAGCAAAGCTGGTTGACAAGACACAATCAATTCAAACGGCAACTAATGACTGGCTAGATGTGCCAATTGGCTTTGTTGGCGATAATTTATTGTTGACGGATCATTTCGCCGCGCGTGTCCACTCACATCCCTTTGTGGAGCTCGTAAATCGCGTGCAAATGGCCGCGGGAAATGCGCCAATTGCAGCAACGTCGTTATTTACCGATGAAATGCGCGGATTGCCTAACGCGGTGACGCTACGTGATATTTTAACCAATTATATTTATCCAAATACACTAGTCGTTGAGCGCTTATCTGGTGCTGATATCAAAGCAGCGTTGGAAGTAAGCGCTGGTTATTTCACCAAAGAAAACGGAGAACTGACGGTCAGTTCGGCGTACACCACACCCAAACTCCGGCATTTTGATTATGATATTTGGAGTGGGATTACGTATCAATTTGATATTGATCGGCCACTTGGCCAGCGCGTGGTTAGCGTGTCGTTTGATGGGGCGCCTTTGGACGATGCGACTTACTATGATGTGGCGATGAACAACTATCGTGCGGGTGGTGCCGGCGGTTTTGAGAGCTTTGGTCATGACAAAGTTATTTACGATAGCCAACTCGATATTGCGCAATTAATTGCCGATTACATCGCGGCAAATCCTGATTTGAAAATGCCACAACCCACCAACTTAAGTATCGTGTAAAAGTACACGATACTTTTATTATGCACAAAAAAGTGGTAAGATGATAATCACAAGAAAGGGTAATATTGTGATTGATAATTTGATTTTAGCGACCGATGCGTATAAAATGACGCATCATTTGCAATATCCTGCGGGGCTGACGCAGCTTTATAGTTATGGCGAAGCGCGCGTTGGCGGCGAGTCGCCAACTGTCAGTTGGTTTGGCTTGCAAAGTGTGGTGGCAGAACATTTGTTGACGCTGATTACCACGGCAATGATTGATGAAGCGGAGGAATTAAGCGCCTTAACGTTTGGTACAACGGCTTATTTCAATCGTGATGTGTGGGAACGCGTGCGAGATTTGGGTTACTTGCCGATTCGCATTAAGGCGCTGCCAGAAGGTTTGGAAGTGCCACTTGGCGTGCCGTTGTTTACTTTGGAAAGTACGGAAGTTTGGTTTGCGACGACGCTAAATGCTTTGGAAACGGTGCTGATGCATGTTTGGTATCCGACGACGATTGCGACAAATTCTTTGTACATTAAGCGCGCTTTGGCGCCATTGTTTGCGCAAAGTGGGACGGTGGCTTTGTTGGAAAGTGCGGTCAACGATTTTGGTCTGCGTGGTTCGACGAGTTTGCTCAGTGGTGCGCGGGGTGCCGCGGCGCATCTATTGCATTTTACGGGGACGGCGACTTTGCCGGCGCAGAGTTTGTTGCAAGCTATTTATCACGGTGACTATGGTCGTTCGATTCGTTCGAGTGAACATTCGGTTGCCACGGCGTTTGGCGCGGAACAAGGTGAATTAGTGTATTTACGCGCGCAGCTGGACAGTGCGCCAGCTGATTTGCCGGTGTCGGTTGTGATTGATTCTTATGACACATTGGGTTTTGTGGCAAATGTTGTGCCGGTGTTTGCTGAGGAGATTTTAGCGCGCCGTGGGCGGACGATTTTTCGACCAGATTCAGGTGAACCGACCCAAGTTGTGCCGGCTGTGTTAGCGCAGTTGGCGCAGATATTTGGCAGTACGGTCAATGACAAAGGTTATCGCGTGCTGAACGGCAACATTGGCGTGATGCAAGGCGATGGCATGAATGCGACAACGATTGTCAATTTGTACAAAACGCTCATGACAGCCGGTTGGTCTGTTGATAATTTGACGACCGGATCGGGCGGTGGTTTGTTGCAAGAAGGCTTTACGCGCGACACGCAACGCTTTGCGATTAAAGCCAGTTACGCCAAAATTAACGGCGAAGACGTGAATTTGCACAAGCAACCTAAAACAGATCCGACCAAAATTTCAAAAGCGGGGCGTTTCAAAGTTGTGCGAATTGAAGGACAACTAACAACGGTTCAAGTAGACGATCTGCGCCCCGATGAATTACGCATTTTACTAGAAAATGGGCAATTTTATCCCGAAGATTGGTCTGATATTTTACAACGAGCAGAGGAGTTTGACTAAATGCAACCATTACAAAGTGAAATTATTGCAGCCTTGCAAGTGCAACCAGTGATTGATCCGGCTGCTGAAATTCAGCGCAGTGTGACTTTTTTACAGGAGTTTTTACGGGCTAATTTACAGTATAAAAGTTTAGTTTTAGCCGTTTCTGGTGGTCAAGATTCGACTTTGGTGGGCCGTTTAGCGCGTTTGGCGATTGACGGTATGGCAGATGATGACTACCGTTTGATTGCAATTCGCCAACCTTATGGCGTGCAGCAAGATGAAGGTGATGCGCAACAAGCGCTGGATTTTATCCAACCAGATTTGGTGGTTGAAACGAATATTCAAGCGGCTACGGATGCGATGACTGCTTCTTTGCGAGCGGCTGGTTTGACCGTTGATGACATGAGTCGCGGCAGCATTAAGCCGAAGATGCGTATGATTGCCCAATACGCCGTGGCGCGCGAACATGCCGGTGTGGTGTTGGGAACCGATCACGCCAGTGAAGCGTTCGCTGGTTTCTTTACCAAATACGGCGATGGTGGCACGGATGTGAATCCGATTTGGCGTTTAAATAAGCGACAGGGGCGCGCGTTATTGGTCGAATTAGGCGCACCAGCCAATTTATACGAGAAAACACCAACCGCGGATTTGGAAGATGACCGACCGCAATTAGCCGATGAAGTGGCGCTTGGTTTGACGTACGACCAGATTGATGATTATTTGGAAGGTAAGGAAGTCAGTACGGTAGTTGCTGAAAAAATTGCCCAGCATTATCTGACTTCTGAGCACAAACGGCATTTGCCAGCGACGATTTATGACAGTTGGTGGCGATAAGGAGTTTGACATGCAGAATTTAATTGTGGCAACAGATGCCTATAAATTAACGCACCACTTGCAGTATCCGAGTGGTTTAACAAAATTGTATAGCTACGCGGAAGCGCGTGTAGGCGGTCAATTTCCAACCGTGAGCTGGTTTGGTTTGCAGGCGGTGATTGCCGATCATTTGTTAGCGCCGATTACCACGCAGATGATTGATGAGGCTGAACAATTAAGCGCTTTGACGTTTGGTACAACGGCTTATTTCAATCGTGATGTGTGGGAGCGCGTGCGGGATTTGGGTTACTTGCCGATTCGGATTAAAGCGTTGCCGGAAGGTTTAGAAGTGCCGCTTGGCGTGCCGTTGTTTACTTTGGAAAGTACGCAAGAATGGTTTGCGACGACACTGAATGCGTTGGAAACGGTGCTGATGCATGTTTGGTATCCGACGACGATTGCGACGAATTCTTGGTACATTAAGCGGGATTTGGCGCCGTTATTTGACAAATCTGGGACGGCGGCTGGTTTGGCTTTGGCAGTGAATGATTTTGGTTTGCGCGGTGCGACGAGCCTGCTGAGTGGTGCGCGTGGTGGCGCGGCGCATTTGTTGCATTTCCGCGGCTCTGATAATTTGGCGGCGAGTCAATATATTGCCGATCATTATCAAGAAGCTGGCCGGGCTTTGTCGGTGTGGGCGACCGAACATTCAGTCGCGACGGCGTATGGCCCCGGTCAAGGTGAAATTGATTATGTTTTGGCGCAACTGGAACGCGCCGGCGATGACGCGATTGTGTCGATTGTTATTGATTCTTACGACGCGCAAAATTTCGTCCCCGACGTCATTGGACATCCCACGGTATTGGCCAAAATCAAGCAACGCTCCGGTCGGGTTGTGCTGCGACCTGATTCAGGTGATCCGCTCACCATGGATTTGCAGATTTTAGACCAGTTAGATGCGTTATTTGGCCATGAAATCAATGTAAAAGGTTATCGGGTGTTAAAAGAAAATGTGGGCGTGATTCAAGGCGACGGCATGAAACGCGAAACGATTTTGGCATTGTACGAAGGGATTTTAGCGGCTGGTTGGTCAGCGGATAATTTGGTGGTAGGCTCTGGTGGCGGTTTGCTTCAAGAGGGCATGACGCGCGATACGGAGCGTTTTGCGATTAAAGCGAGCTACGCACAAATCAACGGCGAAGCCGTTTTGCTCCATAAGCAACCCAAAACTGATCCGACGAAAACTTCAAAAGCAGGTCGCTTCAAAGTCGTCTACAACGAAGGGCAGCAATTAAAAACGGCTGCTTTTGATGATGAGCGTGACGATGTACTGCGCGTTGTTTATGAGAATGGCGATTTCTATCCGGAAGATTTTCAAACGATTGAAGCACGTACGCAGTTAATTTAACGTAAAAACGCGCGATTAATCTCGCGCGTTTTTGAGTTGAATCCAGTAAATTTCATCAAAAGCAATTAACAAGCCATCCAAATAAAAACCATTATCCGCACCGCTAATCATGCCAGTCAGTATTTCCGGCACGATGAATTCGCCATCTTGTAGCATCAGCGTGTTGAGTTGCAGTTGAACCGGCAGATTTTTAACTAGGGCTAAATTGATAATTTTCGTTATCTCATCGGATGACATTTGTGGCTTTAACGTCCGCTGTAATTGCTCGGCGTTAGCTTTGGCATTTTGATGTAAAACGGCTGTGTGATCTGACAAATAAAAGCCGCCCCATTTTTTCATGCCTTGGTCTTGATACAAATGCTCAAAAACATAGTTGGGCCAGTTTTCGTCATAGTCAGGATAGTGGTCATTCATATGCGTTACCACCGTTATGGCCGCCAACTAGATTAGCGCGACTAATCGCTGTGCCGCCATTTTCTAGAGAAGAGGTGTGCACGAGTTTGGCAAAACCGAATTTTTGGCGAATTGAATCCACGGCTTGATCCAATTTTTGCTGCTTTTCGGTAACGGTCGCGTCCAAAAACAAATCCAATTGTTCAACGCCAGCCGAACTCAATTCGCCAAAATAAACATCTAAACGCCGGCTTGAACCACCGCGCCAATGTTTTTGAAACAGTTCAACGGCGGTTGTTTGTAGCACTTGGGTGACGTTGGTTGGCGTTTGTAAGCGAATGGTTTTGTGGATACTTTTACCGGCTTCTTCGTTACCGACGTGAATGCTTAACGTGCCGGCCAATAATTTTTGAAAGCGCAGGCGCGTGGCGACTTGTTCGGTAATTTCACGGATGACAAGGGCGATTTCATCGGGCTTGGTGTACGCGCCAGGAAGTACTTGAGAATTGCCGATACTACGCGATTGTGGTGCGGATTTTTCACGAATGAGCGTGCGATCGACGCCCCAAGCAAGTGCATAAAGGCGTAAGCCGTTTTGCGGACCAAAGAATTTGCGCAATTTATAAGGATTCATGTGAGCCAGATCTGCCATAGAATAAATGCCCAAATAATTCAATTTTTCAGCTGTTTTGTGGCCAATGGACCAAATACTACTCAAATCCGTAATCGGCCAAATTTTTTCAGGCACGGTTTCAAAATGAATTTCACCAATCATAGATGGTTCCTTTTTTGCATAAAGATCCAAGGCGACTTTGGCCAACATGGGATTATCGCCGATACCAACCGTGGTGTAAAGGCCGGTTTGTGCATGAATATCTAATTGAATCCGGCGCGCCACCTCACGCGGCGTTTGACCGAATAAATGCCAGTTTTCCGTGATGTCGAGAATACTTTCGTCAATGGAATAGGGGTGTAAATCCGCATCCGCCACGTAATGTCGGTAGATGTTATTGATTTCTACGTTCTTTTGAATGTAGAGATTCATGCGAGGTGCGACTTGAATTAATCCTTTGAGACCGCGCAAATCTTTCAGGCGGCTGACGTTTGTTTTGAGGCCGTATAACTTTTTGGCAAGCGGGGAAGTCGCGAGCACAAGCCCGCCACCGCTAACATTTGGGCCGGTTGAAATCACGACTAGCGGCACTTTCATCGGATGATAACCATGCGCGACCGCCTCAACCGAGGCGTAGAAAGATTTTGTATCAATGATAAAAATAACCCGTTTATTTTCTAAATGATAGTCGTACATCGGCAAACCTCCAAACTGAAATAAGTCTGCTTTAACTATACGAACAAACGTTCCTTTTGTCAATTGGAACTAAAAAATTACCCACTATTTGCTGAATGTAGTAAACTATGCGTAGGGGATTGGTAGTATGAAAAAATGGTTTATCATAGGGTTAACTAGCATAATGGTGGTGATAATTGGCGTGTGTATGATAATGAACATACCAAAAACAACGCTATCTTCCACAATTATGACAAATAATCATTCGGTTCCGGCTGGTCAATTGTTACGTTTAACTTTTAAAGCGAATAATGGCCAAACAGCATGGCTTAATATCACACCCCAAGCTGGTAAAAATCCAGATAAAGGTGGTTTTGTTTTTGGCGCACCGGGCGGAAGACTCTATATTTCCAGTGAAGATGGCAAACAGTATTATGTTACGTCATTTGTAAAGGGTAACAAAGACGTTCATTTGGATTTGAATTGGTATATTGATGGTAATACCGCAGTATTTAAAAATTTGTCTGGTTCAGACACAGATTCAGCAAAATCTGTTATTCATTTTAAATTGAATCAATAACAAAAAAAGACGTCTTCAAGAGACGCCTTTTTATTTGTAAAAGTTAAAATAACCATTGACTTTGCATCATTCTAATGTTGTTATATAAGTACGGTAAGCAAAGGAGTCATGACCTGAGCAAGCCTGACCTAGTGGATAACGCACCACATCACCGAACAGTCCAGTTAAGGCGGTGATTGCGATGCAAAATATTCATGAAAGGATGCACAGATGGTTGAGTTTGCGCTGGCGTTTTCAGTCATCTTGGGCGCTATTGGTAGGTGGGAAATCCGTCATGCTACAGCGTTTAAGATAAAGAAAAACGCCCGTCGTAAGACAGAGCGTTAACCACGAATTTGTGTGTCCATTAAGGTCGAAAGGTCACAGGATCCGACCCCTGTGGCTTTTCATTACATATCTATTAAACCACCAGATAAGAAATTTGTAAAGCAAAAGCAAGTTTTATATCAAATAAAAAACCGCCAGAACGCTCATTATAAGCATTCTAGCGGTTTTCAATACATAATTACTTCGCAATCAAATACAAGAAAATCAAGAAAATCACAGCCAAGGCATACATCAAAGGATGAACCTTCTTAGCACGACCAGTTGCGACCATTACGATTGGGTACAAGATGAAGCCCAAAGCAATTCCGTCAGAAATTGAGTACGTGAATGGCATACCAGCAAAGATGAAGAAGGCAGGCACAGCTGAGGCGAAGTCGTCCCAGTTGATGTTGCGTAAGTTACCAGCCATCAAGACACCAACCATGATCAAAGCTGGTGCAGTCACTTGGTCAGTCACAACGGCCAACAAAGGTGAGAAGAACAATGACAACAAGAAGAAGAATCCTGTGACAACTGAAGTGAAACCTGAGCGTCCACCAGCAGCGATTCCAGCTGAACTTTCAACATATGCACCAACTGGTGATGTTCCCAAAACGGCACCGGCAGTCATACCAACCGCATCAGCCATCAAAGCTTGACCAGCGCGAGGCAACTTGCCGTCTTTGACAAAGCCAGCTTGTGTTGCCAAACCAATGATTGTCCCTGTTGCATCAAAGAATGTCACCAACAAGAAAGTAATCACAACAGTAATCAATTGCAATGAGTTGATGTCACCCAAGTGGAAAATCGCTTGTCCAAATGTTGATGAAATTGAAGGAACACCACTAACCAATGAACCAGGCAACTTGATCAAACCAGTCAAGATACCAGCCAAAGAAGTCACGACCATACCAATAAAGATACCAGCAGGTACTTTACGGCTCATCAAGATAACCGTTACAACCAAACCAAACAAGGCCAACAAAACGGTTGGTGAAGTCAAATGACCAAATGAAACCAAAGTGTCTTTGTTAGGGACAATGATGCCAGCGCCCTTCAAACCAATCAAAGCGATAAACAAACCGATACCAGCAGAAATCGCTGATTTCAAATCGGCTGGAATAGCGTCGATGATCATTTCACGCACCTTGAAGACTGTCAACAAGATGAAGATGAATGAAGCAACCAAAACACCAGCCAAGGCTGTTTGCCATTTAACACCCATCCCTAAGACAACTGTGTAAGCGAACAAAGCGTTTGCGCCCATACCAGGTGCCAAAGCAATTGGGTAGAAGGCAACGATTCCCATGAACAAAGTAGCAAAAGCTGAAGCCAATGCCGTAACGACAAAGACAGCTTTTTCATCCATTCCAGCCGCAGCCAAAATTGATGGGTTGACGAATAAGATGTACGCCATTGAGAAGAATGTCGTCAAACCAGCAATAAATTCCGTACGGAAGTTGGTGCCGAGTTCGTCGAACTTGAAGTATTTTGCAATCGCAGACATGAGATTGACTCCCTAAGATAAAATTTTGTGACCGATAAGTCCAAAGTCTAGTTTAGCACCATGATGAAACTGTTTTCAGAAAAAACAGCCTAATTTTGGTCAAAATAAATAATAATTTTCTCATTGATAATCATGAAAGCGCTTCAAAACCGAACGGCACCTAATAAATGTTCGGTTATACCAAAAAAGCTGCTTATTCAGCAGCTTTTAAACGACGGGTGACTTTCAAATAGGCTGGCGTCAAAACCGCCACCGAACCAATCCAGGCCAGCATATCAGCTAAACTAGCCCCGAAGAAACCAAACGGTCCCACTAACGCTAGCGCAGCGACCGCACGCATAATCAACTCAGCAATACCCGCTAATGTTGGGGTGCGGGCATCGTTTAAGCCTTGGAGCGTATAACGCAGAATGAACAAAATAGCTAACAAAGCGTAATACAAACCATGTGCCCAGAAATATTGTTGTGAAAAATCCAAAACTTGTGTCGCATCGGCGCCAACAAAACCACTAACTAGCCAACGGCCTAACCAGATTTCACCTAAACCAAGTACCACTGCCACGGCACAAGATACCCAAATTGCTTGACGAACGCCGACCAAAATCCGGTGATATTGCTTAGCGCCATAGTTTTGTGCAGTAAAAGTCGCGAGGGCAACACCAAAGCTCATCAGTGGCAACACGGCAATTTGATCAATACGTTGAGCGGCCGTAGTAGCAGCAACCGCATCTGTTCCTAACGTGTTCAACGCACTTTGCAAAATCAAGGCACCAATGGCAATGATTGATTGTTGGAAGCCCATTGGCAAGCCCGCGTTCAAATGTTGGCGAGCGTCGGTACGGGACATGTGCAAATCAGCGCGCGTGATTTGTAACACAGGATTGTATTTATAAATGTGCCAAAAACTGAGTAACGCCGCAATCAGTTGTGCCATTACCGTTGCAACGGCCGCACCAGCCACGCCCCAGTGGAAAATCAAAATAAAGATCAATTCCAAAATAATATTGGCAAAAATCCCAATAATCAAATAAATAATGGGGGCGCGACTTTCACCAATTGCTCGCATGGCATTGCTGGCAACGTTATAAGCCATTGTTGCAAACAAACCGATCAAAATAATGGCCATAAACCAAAAGGCATTATTAAAAATTTCCGCCGGTGTTTGCATGATTTTGAGGAGTGGTTTTAAAATAATCAGACTAACAATCGTGGTAATTAACGTGACCCAGCCTGACAAAATCAAGCTGGTGGCCATTGATTGACGCACGCCAGCATAATCTTTGGCACCAAAGCGCTGCGCGGTGATAATCGCTAATCCCGAAGCGTATCCTTGGGCGAAACCTAAAATCAAAAACATGAGCGAGCCAACGGCACCAACCGCTGCCAAAGCCTTGACGCCAAGTGTTTGACCAACGATTAATGTGTCTGAGAGGCTGTAAAGTTGTTGGAATAAGTTACCGGCAATCAACGGCAATGTGAAAGCCACAATCAACTTGATGGGCTTGCCTTGTGTGAGGTCTTTCATGTCGTTATCTCCTTGTTATCAGTTCTTTTATTTTACCAAAAACAAGCAAACTTTGCTGATGATAACGGGAACAATAAAAAACGAGTTGCGGACAACTCGTTTAGGGTTAGAAAAAGTTTTGATAAATGGCCTGTACGGCGCGTTTGGTGTCTTTGGTTTGGATGCCAAGCATGACTGAAATTTGGCTGGCACCTTGGTTGACCATTTGAATGGGGATATTTTGATCGGAGAGTGGACCGATGATTTTGCCTAGCACATCCGCCCGTTTGCGCATGCCTTCGCCGACAACCATGATAATTGTATAGTCATCGAGCCATTCTAGCGTATCTGGTTGTAATTCAGCTTGGATTTCGGTTAACAAATCCGCAATCACAACATCTTGGAGTTGGTCTTTGTCAAAAATAACGGTTAAATCATCAATTCCAGACGGCATGTGTTCGTAGCTGATATTGTGTTCGTAAAAAATGTTCAACAAGCGGCGGGTAAAACCAACTTCGCGGTTCAGCAAATAACGATGCAAATACAGCGCCGCAAAGCGATTAGAATGCGCAATGCCGGTGATAATGCTGTCGGGTTGATGCACATCTTCTGGCACAATCAAAGTGCCGGGTTGTTCGGGATTGTTCGTGTTTTTGACATTGATCGTAACGTTGCCTTCAATGGCGGGAATAATCGCTTCGTCGTGGAAAACCGCAAAACCGGCATAAGCCAGTTCGCGCATTTCTTTATACGTGAGTTGTGTGATAGCTTTTGGATCCGCGACGATGCCCGGGTGGGCGGCGTAAATGGCATCCACATCGGTGAAGTTTTCGTACAAATCAGCTTGCAGCGCACGTGCGACAATTGCCCCAGAAATGTCAGAACCACCGCGAGAAAAAGTTGAAATCCAACCGTCTTTGGTAAACCCGAAGAAACCAGGGAAAATCAACACTTCGCCATTTGGCTGCAAGTTTTTTGCCAAAGTGAGATAGCTTTCTGGCACCAATTGCGCGTTACGTGGTGCGCCTTGGACAAGTAAACCCGCGTCTTTTGGGGACACAAAGCGCGCGGGTAAACCTTGGGCGGTAAAGACCGCGGCAATCAATTGCGCATTTAACAATTCACCATGTGCGGCAAAAGCGGCGCGCAAATGATCGAAACTTGGAAAATGACGCTTCTCTAGGGCCAAAATTTGGTCGTGAATGCTACTGATAACGGCGTCATCAAGGTCAAATGCGGTCGCAATTTGTTGATAACGGGCACTAATTTCTTCTTGGAGTGTGGCCGTTGGGCGATTGTCGATGACGGCTTGGGCGTATTGCAAAAACAAATCCGTGACTTTGGTGTCACCGTCAAAACGTTTGCCCGGGGCCGAAACGACCATGATTTGGCGGTCGGGGTCGACTTTGACGATGGCCAAAGTTTTGGCAATTTGCGTGGCATCAGCTAAGGAGCTGCCGCCGAATTTGATGACTTTCATGATTGTTAGAGTGCGGTTGACGTTCGCGCGCAGCGCGATGGGAAGCGGTGTATAAGGTGGTCGGCCGTGAAATGCAACGCATTTTTCGGCTGGCAATCTTATACGGAGCTTTCCAAGTCAAGAGCACATTTCCTCCTTGCTGGGTTTGCGGTTTATGATAATCAGATTAGAGGTTACTTGTCAAGTGTCAAGTTTAAAATTAGCGTCTTGACATTTTTTTGTCAGTCGGTTAGACTGATTGTAATTTAAGATTTCGCATAGAGGTCGCGGTTGACAAGATTAGGACGTGGAGCTGTTGTAGCAGTGGAAGCGTGTTGAAAGGGGAAACCGCCGAAATGTTTTGCCACTACAAAGGCAAAGTGTTGGGGCAACGTTTAAGAGACGTTGAACTGTCGTTGTTACGCAACGGTGAGCTATGGAAATATCAAGCACATTTGGTAATCGCTTGGTTGTTTCTGCTCTTTTTGCGGACAACCGAGCGATTTTTTTAGGCTTAAATTTCAGAAAGTAGGAATTTTTACATGCAAAACCCAGTTAGCAGCCAAGGCCATTTGACCGTGGATGGTGTGGACACACTTGATTTGGCAAAGGATTATGGCACACCGCTGTATGTTTATAACGTGACGAAAATCCGCCAAACCTTGCGGGCGTTTAAACAAATTTTTGAACAAGAAGCGGTGCCGTACGTCGTGAGCTATGCGTCAAAAGCGTTTTCCACTAAGGCGATGTACCAAGTTTTGCAAAGCGAAGGCATTCATGCTGATGTGGTGAGCGGCGGCGAATTGCATACCGCGCTGGCCGCCGGTTTTGATCCGGCGCAGTTGAGTTTTAACGGCAATAACAAATCAGTCGCCGAACTTGAAATGGCGCTTCGCGCTGGCATTGGGACGATTATCGTTGATAACTTCTTGGAATTAACGCTTTTGCACGAAGTCGCCACGCAATTGGATGTGGTCGCAAATGTCTTGTTGCGCATTGCACCAGGAATTGAAGCGCATACGCATGATTTTATTAGTACCGGTCAAACCGATAGTAAATTTGGTTTTGACTTAGCTAGCGGCCAAGCCAAGCAGGCTTTTGATTTGGCGCAAGCTGATGATCGGTTGCATGTCCAAGGTTTGCATGCGCACATCGGCTCACAGATTTTTGATGTGAGTGGTTTTGAAGCGGTGGCGGCGCGTTTGGCGGATTTGGCGCATGAATGGAACTGGGAGCCGGCAATCATTAACACCGGCGGTGGTTTTGGCATTCGTTATACCGATGAGGATCAACCGATTGCTGAAAATGTCTTTGTCAGTGCGATTGTGAAGGTGATTCGGCAACGCGCTGAACAATACGGTTGGACGATGCCAACGATTTGGATTGAGCCGGGGCGTTCAGTGGTTGGACCGGCGGGGCAGACGTTGTACACGATTGGTGCGCGCAAGGAAATTCCTGATTTGCGCACGTACGTGAGTGTTGATGGTGGCATGGGTGATAACATTCGCCCGGCTTTGTACGATGCCAAATACGAAGCGATTTTAGCCAATAACCCAGCCGCACCAAGTGAAGAAGTTGTGCGCGTGGCTGGTAAATACTGTGAATCCGGTGACGTGTTGGTCTGGCAACAAGCTTTACCAAAAACACAAGCTGGCGATGTCTTGGCGCTGCAGGCAACCGGTGCTTACGGTTATGCGATGGCGTCAAATTACAACCGCAATCCACGCCCAGCCGTGGTCTTTGTCGAAAATGGAACAGCACAACTCGTTGTTCAACGCGAAACTTATGCCCACGTGGCGGCGTTGGACTTAGATTATAAGGGGAATTAAACATGGAAACAGCACAAGAACTCATCAATTTTATTGCCACAGCCAAAAAGAAAACACCGGTGAAAGTCACGTACCGCGGACGAATTGAAGCAACCGAAGCCGTTCAGCAATTTGATAACGGGGATTTTGGTATTTTGTTTGGTGATTGGGCGGATGTCGCGCCGTTGCTTACAGAACTCAACCCAGCAGATTACGTCGTTGAAAACGACGCGCGGAATTCGGCGGTACCTTTGCTCGACAAAAAAGCGATTAACGCGCGTATCGAACCTGGTGCAGTCATTCGTGATCAAGTTGAAATTGGCGACAACGCCGTGATTATGATGGGATCAATTATTAACATCGGTGCGCAAATTGGCGCTGGCACGATGATTGACATGGGTGCGGTGCTTGGTGGCCGTGCGATTGTTGGTGAAAATTCCCACGTTGGTGCCGGCGCGGTTTTGGCTGGTGTGATCGAACCAGCTTCAGCACAGCCGGTGCGCATTGGCAATAACGTGTTGATTGGCGCCAATGCCGTCGTGATTGAAGGCGTTCAAGTTGGCGATGGCGCGGTTGTTGCGGCCGGTGCGATTGTGACCAAAGACGTCCCAGAAAATGTCGTTGTCGCGGGCGTACCTGCCAAAATTATTAAAAAAATCGACGAACAAACACAACAAAAAACCGCGTTAATTGACGCATTACGGGATTTGTAAAATGACAGCAGTAGAAGAATTGACAACTTATCGACGCGCTTTGCATCAAATTCCAGAATTGGCCATGCAAGAGTTTCAAACACATGCCTATCTATTGAAACAAGTGCGCGACTGGCAAGCGCCGTTCATGACGATTCGTGAAGTGCCAGAATTACCGACCGCTTTATTCATTTATATAGAAGGAACGGCGCCTAAGCGCACGATTGGTTATCGCGCCGATATTGACGCGCTGCCGTTGGATGAAGCAACTGGTTTGTCATTTGCCTCGCAACACGCGGGCGTGATGCATGCGTGTGGCCATGATGTGCATATGAGTTTGGCGTTGGGTTTGGTGCATTATTTTGCAGAAAATCAACCAAGCGATAACTTGGTTTTCTTCTTTCAACCAGCTGAAGAGGACAAAAGTGGCGGCAAAGTGGCTTATGATTTGGGCCTTTTTGAAGGAAAATGGCGGCCCGATGAATTTTATGCGGTGCACGATCAACCTAGTTTGCCGGCGGGGACGTTTAGTACGCGGATTGGCACGCTATTTGCTGGGACGGCTGAATTGTATATCAGCATTCAAGGCGTCGGCGGACATGCGGCCTATCCTAATGTGACCAAAGATCCGATTGTCGTGGCTGCGCAATTAATTTCGACTTTGCAAACGGTAGTTTCGCGGAATGTCGATCCGATTAAAGGCGGCGTGGTGACGATTGGATCAATCCATGGTGGCACGCGCACGAATATTATTCCCGAACAAGTGGATTTGCAAGGCACGATTCGTAGCCTCACGCAAAGTGGTTTGCAAACGATGATCGAACGTGTGCAAACGATTGTCGCCGGTGTCGCTGCTGCCTTTGACGTGGTGATTGATTTACGTGTTGAAACGGGTAGTTATTTGCCGGTGGAAAATGAAGCGAGCTTGACGCAAAATTGGCTGGATTTCTTTGCTAAACGGCCGGATATTGCCTTTGTTCCAAGTGAGCCGGCGATGACGGGCGAAGATTTTGGCTATCTCTTACAACAAATTCCCGGTACGATGTTGTGGCTGGGTGTGGATGATGTGAATCCGTTGCACAGTCCGCATTTGAACATTGATGAAGCGGCTTTGTGGCCTGGATTTGTTGGTTTACGTGACTTTTTGATTTGGCGAATGGAGCAAATTTAATGTATGAAAATGTGAAATTGATTACCGCGATGGTGACGCCGTTTACGGCTGAGAACACGCTGGATTTTGATGCAGTTGATGGGATTATCGAACATCTTTTGTCGCACGGCACCCAAGGTTTGGTCGTGGCCGGCACCACGGGTGAAAGCCCCACGCTGACACATGCTGAAAAGTTGGCGTTAACGCATTATGTCATTGACAAAGTCGCGGGGCGCGCGTTGATTATTGCCAATATTGGTACAAATAATACGGCTGAAAGTATCGCCAATGCACGTGAATTCAGTGATTTGGCCGGCGTGGATGCGGTTTTGGCCGTGACGCCTTATTACAATAAGCCTTCACAGGCCGGCATGATTGCGCATTTTACAGCAATTGCAGATGCGTCAAGCAAACCTGTGATGTTGTACAACATCCCGGGGCGTTCGGTGGCGGGTTTGACTGTTGAATCCGTCGTGACGTTGGCGCAACATCCCAATATTACTGCGGTCAAAGAAACGACCACCGTGGACAATGTCGCAGCGATTATCGCCCAAACAACGAATTTCGCCGTCTACACTGGCGAAGATGCGCAAACGCTGAGTGCAGCCGCGGTTGGCGGTGCGGGGACGATTTCAGTCGCTTCGCACATCTTTGGTGATGAGATGACGGCGTTGTTTGCTGCACTTGAAAGTGGCGATGTAGCTGAAGCGGGGCGTTTACAGCGTTATTTGACGCCGCGCATGAACGCGTTGTTTGCTTATCCTTCGCCAGCACCGGTGAAATATTTGTTAGCACAGCAAGGCATTTTGCCAAATGACAATGTGCGTTTGCCGTTGTTGCCTTTAAATGCTGACGAAGCGGCTTGGTTGGAGGAACAAATATGACAAAAGTAATTGTAGCCGGTGGTTTTGGCAAATTAGGTTCGGCCGCTGTGGCAGGTTTGGCGGAGACGGAATTTGATGTTGTTGGAATTTTGAGTGGTTCTGTTCATGACGCGGATGTTGCGATTTGGACGGGATTGTCTGACATTGATGTTGATGCTGATATTTGGTTGGACTTGAGTACGCCAAGTGCCGTGTATGATAATGCCGTTTTTGCTTTGGCGCGTGGTTTGCAAGTTGTGATTGGCACAACTGGTTTGACGGATGCGCAAATTGAAGATTTGCGTGAACGCGCAGTTGCTGCTGGTCGCAATGTTTTGATTGTGCCGAATTTTAGTTTATCGGCGGTGTTGTTAATGCGTTTTGCGGTGAGCGCAGCACAGTATTTTCCCGAGGTGGAAATTGTCGAAACGCACCACCCAGCAAAATTAGACGCGCCATCGGGTACGGCAAAAGTAACGGCGCAACGCATTGCAGCAATGCGCGGCGGCCGTGACGGCGATGAACAAAGCGCGCGTGGAGAAGCGATTGACGGCGTGCAAGTTCATGCTTTGCGTTTGCCGGGATATGTCGCGCAGCAAAGTGTTTATTTTGGTGGCAACGATGAGCAATTAACGTTGACGCAAAGCACGACGAGTCGCGCGGCGTTTGTGCCGGGGATTTTGGCGGCGTTGCGTGGAATTGATGAGATTGATGGCCTAACAATTGGCCTAGAAAGTGTGTTGGAATGACGGGATTAAATGTGGCGATTTTGGGCGCAACGGGTGCGGTGGGCACACGTTTGATTGAACAATTGGCGCAATCTAGTGTGCCGGTGGCGAATTTGAAATTGTTGGCGTCCTCACGTTCAGCCGGGCAGACGCGCGTGTTCAATGGCCAAGAAATTGTGATTGAAGAAGGAACAGCCGACAGTTTTGATGGCGTTGATTTGGTGTTGGCATCTGGTGGCGGCGATGTTTCGGCGCGTTTGGCACCAGAAGCGGTCAAACACGGCGCGGTGGTCGTGGATAATTCCAGCTATTGGCGCATGCATGATGATGTGCCGCTGGTTGTCCCTGAAGTCAACGAAGACGCGCTTTTTAATCACAAAGGCATTATCGCTAATCCGAATTGTTCAACCATTCAAATGGTCGTCGCCCTAGAACCAATTCGCCAAAAATACGGTTTGAACCGCGTGATTGTGTCGACTTATCAAGCAGCCAGCGGTGCGGGGCAGAACGCGTGGGACGAAATGGTCGCCCAGAGTGAAGCCTACAACCACGAAACGGCCGTGCCAACGAACATTTTGCCAGTTGCGAGCGCGGACAAACATTATCCTTTGGCATACAACTTATTACCGCAAATTGATAAATTCGTGGCTGACGGTTACACCAAAGAAGAGTGGAAAATGATCCACGAAACCAAAAAAATCATGCTCGGTGACAAAAATAGCCGCGACATCAAAGTCACGGCCACCGCAGTGCGGGTGCCAGTGCCAGTCGGTCACGGCGAAACGGTTTATTTTGAAGTGGATGATGTGAATGCTGATGTAACAGGCATTCAAGCAGCTTTGGCGGATGCACCGGGGGTGGTTTTGCAAGACAATCCCGCCGAACAATTGTATCCGCAACCTGCCACCGCAGTCGGCAAGCGTGAAACATTCGTTGGCCGCGTGCGGGCGGATTTGGAAAATCCTGGTGATTTTCATTTGTGGGTCGTTTCTGATAATTTGCTGAAGGGCGCTGCTTGGAATACCGTGCAAATCGCTGAACGCTTGGTGGCATTGGATTTGGTACGTGTGAACAATCCTGATGCGAATGCTACGGCTTTTGCGCAAGGATGATGTAGGAGATTATAAATGGCAATTACGTATAAAATCAATGCGGAACTAGCAGTAGATGATATCATTCGCGTTTATCAAAGTTCGGGTATCAACCGACCAATTGAAGATAAGCAACGCATTGCCGCCATGTATGCACATGCTAATTTGGTTGTTTCCGCGTGGGATGATGAAACGTTAATTGGCGTTGCCCGTTCGCTCAGTGATGATGTATATGTAAGCTACTTAGCCGATTTAGCTGTGGCCGCAGGTTATCAAGGACAGCATATTGGTCAAAGTCTAATTGATGGAACGAAGCAGTTTTTAGGCGATGACGTGACAGTTGTCTTGATTGCTGCACCAACTGCCGTTGGTTTTTATGAAAAAATTGGCTTGGAGCGCACAGATCGTGCATTTTTAATTAATCGTTTGTAAACAAAAAACTTTCAGTCTATGAACTGAAAGCTTTTTTATTTAATAGCTGTAAAAATATGCACCAGCAGATCTTCATGCTGCGGAATCAACAAATTTGTCTCCGCAAACTGCATTGTACCAAGCGTTGGGTGATGCAAAATTTTATTTTGCTCAGGTAACAAATGCACATTTTGTGCTGCCCACATGTCAGAAAATTCTGCACTTTGTGCTTGTAAGGTTGTGATGAATTCTGCAAACCAAGAATCCGCCACGCGCTCACCGAACTGCAAACGGAAATTAGCGACCATATTGTGGGCCGTAGTTGCCCAATCATCAAATAGCGCACGGTAATCAGTATTCAAAAACATGAGCGATAACAAATTCTCTTGCGTCCAATCAATTTTGGCAAAGGCTGGCATCAACTTTAACGCTGCTTGATTCCAGGCCACGACGCGCCAGTGCGCATCCATCACAATCGCTGGCGAATCCGCCAAAGCGTTGAGCACCTGTAACGTATTATCAGGGACGGAATCAGAAAGTGGTGCGACAGTTTTTGGAAAAGCGAGATTCAAGAGGTAAGTGGTTTCTTGTTCGCTTAGCGCCAAAGCAGCGGCGATGTTGCGCAGCACCGTTTCTGACGGTTGCACATCGCGCGCTTGTTCTAGCCACGTATACCAAGAAATGCTGACATTGGCGCGTAAAGCAACTTCTTCCCGGCGCAAACCCGGTGTGCGTCGGCGAGTGGCTGAATTTAACGGTTGTAATTGGGCGCGCTTGGCTTTGAGAAAGTCAGCGAGTGCTTTTTGACGAGTTAACATGGTGGTACCAGTCCTAGGATAAGGCGCGAACTGCCTAAGTAATTACGGCTATATTATCATATTCTTTATCAAATGCAAACGAGGAATTCATGATGGAAAAAGTATTGGTGACAGGTGGTAGTGGATATGTGGCGCAATTTGTGATGGCGCAAGCATTGGCAGCTGGCTATGCGGTGCGGACGACGGTGCGTAACGTTGCCAAAAGCCAAGCAAAAGTACGGGCTGGCTTAACAGAATTAGGCGCCGATGCAAGTGGTGTCGAATTTGTCGCGGCCGATTTGACGCATGACGATGGTTGGTTAGAAGCGATGAACGGCATTGATTTTGTGCTGCACGTCGCATCGCCGATGCCATTGGATTTGCCAAAAGATGAAAACGATTTGATTATTCCCGCCAAAGAAGGTGCGCTCCGTGTGATGCAAGCAGCGCATGCCGCAGGCGTTAAGCGCGTAGTGATGACGTCAGCTTTTGGCGCAGTTGGCATGGGACGCGCGGATAATGAGCATGTCTTTACCGAAGAAGATTGGGCGGTTTTGGATGGACCGGGGATGAATGCCTACTACAAAAGTAAAACTTTGGCGGAGCGTGCCGTGTGGGATTTTGCCGACCAAAGCGGCTTAGAAGTGGTCACGATGTTGCCGGTGGCAGTTCTAGGACCGCTTTTGGGCGGCGAGGCGAATGGTTCAAATCATTTAATTCAAATGCTATTAACGGGTGCGATGCCTGGTTTGTTGGATATTGCGATTCCGATTGTTGACGTTCGTGATGTCGCGCGGGCGCATGTTTTGGCGTTGCAGGGCGATGTGGCTGGCGAGCGCTTTATTTTGTCAAACGGCAATGGCATGAAATTAGCGGAAATCGCCCGGATTTTGCGGGCGAATTTGTCGGCAGAAGAAACGGCTAAACTGCCAAAGAGCTCGGTACCAAGCTGGTTATTACGTTTGTTAGCGCCGGTGGTGCCACTTTTGAAGCAAACCGTGCCGGATTTGGGCGTCGTCAAGAAAATGAGCAACGCCAAAGCGCAACGTTTGCTGAACTGGCAACCGCAATACAGCAATGAAGAAACGTTACTTCAAGTTGCCAAAATGATTTTGGTAGCGAAAAATTAATCAGATAATTGTTTGTTGGTGAAATAGTCAATTTTATAATCTAAATAGCGAATGGTTTCTTGTAGTGCTTCAAGTTCTTCTTGGAGCGCTTTTTTGCGTTCATGAAACAAAACGAGCTTAGCGTTGTGATCATCTTGTTGAAAAATGGTTTTGATTTGTTCTAGAGAAATACCAGCGTTGCGATAATGTTTAATGGCGATTAACCGTAGTCGATTCTCTTCCGTATAGTCACGGTGACCACCGGCTGTGCGGGCGACCGAAAGTAGACCGACTTGTTCATAATAACGTAAGGTGTGAATTGAAAATCCCGTTGCTTGGCTTATTTCTGTAATGGTTGCCATGTTATTGCTCACTTTCTTAAATAAAAGGCTTGACCTCGAGTGACTCTAGTTTATTACACTTAAAAATAAAGTCAAGGAGGAATTCAATATGATAGACGCAACGTTATTTAATGATGTGAAAGATATCTATGTGAGTCCAGATCCGCAGGGGCATCGACCAACGTGGATCTGGTTTGCCCTGGTTGATGGTGACATGTATATTCGTGCCGGCGGCACGACTTCAACGTGGTGGCAATCGGCCATTCAATATCAAACAGGCAAAATCATCATCGAGAACAAAACTTATGCCGTTCGCTTTCAAAGCGTGGTAGAGGATCAACAATTAGAACAAAAAATTCTTGAAAGTTATCATGAGCGGTATCACTCAAAAGTAGCTGATGAAGGTTACAAACAACCTGATGTCCGTTTAACTAATTTAAAAGTAATTTTTATAGGAGAAAGTAAATGACAGCACAACAAAAGCAACGGTCATTATTGACCTTTTTGTTTAGTAATGTGATGGTCGGTTTAGAAGGAACGATTATTGCAACGGCCTTACCAGCGATGATGGCTGATTTAAAAGGTATTTCGCTGATGAGTTGGGTCATTGCCTTATTCATGTTAGCCATGGCGATTACGACGCCAATCTGGACCAAATTGGCCGAACGGTTTGGGCAAAAAGAAATGTTCATGTTAGGGACGTTAATTTTTACTTTGGCTAGTTTAATTGAGGCACTATCACCTAATATGACCATTTTATTGCTTGCGCGAGTGGTGATGGGTATCGGTGCGGGCGCCATGCAACAGTTACCATTTGTGATTTACGGTTTGTGGTTGGAACCAACGGAACGCCGCAAGCAGTTTGGTAAAGCAACGTCTGCCTATGCGATTGCTAGTGTGTTGGGACCAATCGTTGGTGGTTTCATTGTGGTCACTTTGGGATGGCGTTGGGTGTTTTATATCAACTTGCCAATCGGTTTGGGCATGATTTACAGTATTTGGCGTAATTTTCATTTGCCGTTTACGCCGAATCTCAAACGCGTTGATTACATGGGCGCGAGTGTTTTATCGCTGATGGTTGTTAGCTTAATGCTCGCCTTGCAGTTTATGGGCAACGTGCCAATTGTTTGGTCAACAGTTGGTAGTTTAATGTTATTTGCGCTTGTGATGTTGGTGGCCTTTGTGTGGATTGAACGGCGGGCGGTGGATCCAATTGTACCGCTGAGTTTGTTCAAAAACACCAGCTTTATGGCCAAAAACCTTTTGATGTTTCTTCAATATGGCTTTTTTGGTTTTTATACCAATTATTTGCCAACTTGGGGGCAAGGTGTATTGGGAAACACCGCAGTCGTTGGTGGGTTGATTCTTATTCCCGCAAGTATTTTATTGGTTGTTGGGGCGCAAGTAACCACACCCTTGCTTAAAGTTATCTCAGAAAAAATGATGGTTGTCATTGGTATGGGCACAATGATTGTCGGCGATATCGTGTTGGTTTTGTTACCTCAGCAAGTTTCTGTGAGCTTGTTAATGATTGCCGGTGCGATTTTAGGCTTGGCGACTGGGTTGACGAACGGAACGGTTCAAGTGGCCATTCAAGAAAGTGTGTTACCGCAACAGATTAGTGCCGCGACGGCGCTGAATGCTTTGTTACGGACTTTGGGCACGTCATTGGTTTTGTCTGTTTTGGCGTTAAGTTTAAACCAAACATTCTCTAATGCGGTGCGTCATCATGCCAACTTAACTTTTAATTTGTTGAATAAAATATCAGATAGTACGGCTGCTCAATTAATTAACGCACACATGCTGCCGGTATTAAGGCACACCATGTATACAGGCATGCATGAATTGGCGGTGCTTGGTGGTATTATTTTGGTCGTTGCTTTTTTGGTTAATTTATTTGATCCGTGGACGAAACCCAGCGATTAATAATCCCGAACGTTCGGTCAGGTTTTTGATAAAAACCGAACGGTACATAAAATAAATCGAATAATGTTTACTTTTCGCGCCGTGATTGGTTTAATGAACTTATCAATGGAAATGAGGAGTCAGCAGTGAACAATAAATGGAGTCGCGCGGCATTGCCAGCGTTGCTAATTCATGGGAGTATCGGGACGGTTTATGCGTGGAGTGTGTTCAAACAAAACGTTGCCGATTACATCCAAACACCAGTTGCGAACATTGAATGGGCCTTTTCGTTGGCGATTTTCTTTTTGGGGATGAGCGCGGCGGTGTTGGGGCACTTTGTTGAACAAGATATTAAAAAATCGGCGCTGTTGTCGACCATTTTGTTCACGATTGGGATGGCTGGCACGGGTTGGAGTGTTTATGCGCATTCTTTGCTCGGCATTTATGTCTTTTACGGCGTGATTATGGGTATCGGACTTGGGATTGGCTATTTGACGCCGGTCAAAAATTTGATGTTGTGGTTCCATGAAAATAAAGGACTCGGCACGGGTTTGGCGGTGGCTGGTTTTGGTTTGGCCAAAATGATTTTCACACCAATCATGACGAGTTTGATGACAAATGTTGGTTTGTGGCAAATGTTTGTGATTTTGGCGGTAGTCTTTGCCGTGATGATGTTATTGGGAACAGCGTTGATTCAAAAGCCAGCCGATTGGGTCGAAATGCCGTTGGTGAACAAATTTCAACCTAGTGCATTTTTGAAAAACCGGAGCTTTATCGGGATTTGGTTGATGTTTTATTTGAACATTACGGCTGGTTTGGCGATTATTTCGCAAGAAAAAGATATTTTGGCTGGTTTGACGAACAGTGCTGGGGCGGCGGTGTTGACGGTTGGCGCGATTACGACTTTGGTCAGCATTGACGCGTTTTGGAATGCGTCTGGGCGGATTGGTTTTGCGTCTTTGTCGGACCGCTTGGGCGACCGCAATACTGTCTACAAATTAATGTTTGGTATTCAATTGTTTGTGGCGGTACTGGCGTATGTTTTGCCGCAACAAAGTGGGATTTTGGTGATCGCAACCGTGGCCGCATTCTTCTTGATTAACGCTGGTTATGGCGGTGGTTTCTCATCTTTGCCACCGTTGTTGAGCGATCGTTTTGGTATGAAAGCCATTTCTAAAATTCACGGTTTGGCCTTGTCAGCTTGGGCGATTGCCGGCTTGTCAGGGAACCAATTGGCCAGCTTCATCCGCAATGATTTAGGTTGGGGTTATCACGCGGTTTTCTTGGCCATTGCGGTTTTGTATGCCGTTGCTTTGTTGATTGCACAGTTCGTGGTCAAGCCACATCAAATGATTGTTGAATAAGCGCAAAACGTCACCTAACAGTGGCGTTTTTTGTTATACTATTAAAAATAAATGAGAGAGGTGTTTAGAATGGAATTTCATCCAGAATTTGATGCGGGCGCGGGGCTTGCCAGTCCGCAGATTAATCGCTTAACGAGCGAAGTATTGCCAACTGTTTTTGTCGGGAGTTTTTCAATTGAAGTAATTGAGGCTTTGGCCGCGGAAAAACATGTGTCGATTGTGGCGCGCGAGCACGCGTTGGACGGTTGGCGAAATGTTTATCGTTGGCATGATGAGACGTCGGATTTTTTGTTTGGGCACGTACCGGTGGGGGCGGTTGGCGCAATCGGGCATTTGGAAGAGGTGATCACGCTGGGCGTGCAGCACGTCGTGGCGTTTGGGACCGTTGGTTTATTGACGGAGACGGCTGCCGATGTTTTCATCCCGGCCAAAGCTTTGCGCGATGAGGGCATGAGCCGGCATTACACCGCCGATAAAACCGGCATTATCGCCAACAAAGACAAAAATGTGCAACAGTTAGTTGAATTTTTCAAGACGCAGGATTTGGCGCACGAGGTCGTCACGACGTGGACCACCGATGCGTTTTATCGCGAAACACCTAAACGTTTAGCGCTGGCCAAAAGCGTTGGTGCGTCCGTGGTTGAAATGGAAATGGCCGCCTTTTTTGCTTGGGCAGAATTTCGTGGGCTTGATTTTTATGGCTTTATGCACCGCGCGGATAGTTTGGCGGGCGATGTTTGGGATGGCGCGATTCATGTTGGCTTCCCGCAGAAGTTGCGTTACTTTGAAATTGCGCAGGCGTTTGCCCAGACACTAACATAAAAAAGTCCTTTCGGATTTGAAAGGACTTTTTTATTGGTTTTTGCGATAATTTTTCGGTGACATACCAAAATAGCGTTGAAAAATACGTGTAAAATAACTGCTACTCGTAAAACCACTAAGCGACGCGATTGTTAAAATATTCAAAGAAGTATCGCGTAGCATATCGGATGCTTTTGAAAGGCGATAAGTTGTTAAATATTGATTTGGTGTGGTGTTGAGGTACTTTTTGAAAAGTGTAAAGCATTGACTACGTGAAACATGAGCAGCGTTTGCAATGTCGAGAACGGTGATGTCGGCTGAAAAATGATTTTGAATAAAGTGCGTCATTTCCCATAAATCATTTTGAAGCCGGTGATCACTGTGATGATGAGTTGATATTAAATGTTGACTGATTTCAGCATTGATTTTCATAATCAGTTGAAGACGAGTTAAGATAGGCGCGGTTTCGCTGGCGGTATGTAACTGTGTAATGAGTTGAAGGGTTTTCTTTTGCCAGTCAATGTTAGGAGACAATAATAAGTAGTCTGTGCTCTCGTGGCCAAATTTTTCAATAAATAATTGTTGAGTAGCTGGCGTGGCATCTAAAAAGCGTCGTAAGTCCATAATGACTGCAATAAAGGTGGCTTCAGTATGCGAGAAGCTATAATTCATGCGATTACTATTAATGAAAATGCCTTCCCCAGCATGAAGCGTCAAGATATTGTCATTCACAAAAACTTGTATACGACCAGTTTCGACTAGTAAATATTCAACATCTGGATGCCAGTGTTGTAGGACGCGAAAATCAAAATCAGCAATTTTATGGCGGTGTGCATATAAAGGAAAAACATCCGTATTGTAATTCATTTTTTCAGATAGGTCCGTTTGAACGTTTGGTTGCATAATTTGTTCCTCTGGACTATTTTACTATTTTTATCGATTATTTTGAAAGCCTTTTCATTGTTGTTTTGATAATCTATTGGTAGAAAGTGGAGGAACTAATCATGAACAAAATTAAATTAATCGCTTCAGACTTAGATCACACATTGTTGAATGAGTCAGGTGAATTACCAAAGAACATCGAACAGATAGTTCGCGACTTGTCAAAGCTTAACATTGACTTTGTTGCAGCCAGCGGCCGACCTTTGTATACGCTGCGAAAATTATTTGCTAACGTCGCTGATGAGATGTCTTTTGTCAGTGATAATGGCGGTGTGATCGTTCGTCGTGGTGAAGTGTTATTTGAAAGTTTATTAGACACGGCTGCTTATCAAGAAATGGCTAGATTTGTTGAAACAAAAACTGATGGTATTGCGATTATTTGTGGTCTAGAATCCGCTTATGTAAAGCGAGAATATATTGAATTCGATTCGTTTTTAAAACAATTTTACACGAATGTACAATATGTCGAGGATCTCTCAACACTCAGTACGAAAGCTGATAAATTTACGATTTATTTTCCGAATCAAGATAGTATCACGCAATTTGAAAATGAGTTTAAACCACGCTATAGCGACAAGTATTCGGTGACTGTCGGTGATACGATTTGGATTGATATTATGAACTTTGGCGTTGATAAAGGGCATGCCATGCAAATTTTGCAAAATAAACTGGCTATCTCAGCTGATGAAATGATGGCCTTTGGTGATACTTACAATGATATTGAAATGTTACAAGCAGTCAAGTATAGTTATCTAGTTGCAAACGCAAGCGAAGAGATGCATCAATACGCGACATTTATGACTGATAGCAATGAAAATGGCGGTGTGATATCCGTGTTACAACAATTAATTGAAACAAGTGGTCTGCGAGAATAATAAGCAGCCAAGAAATAGGAGAATAATGACAAAATCACAATTACAACTCATCGGCTTGGTGATGTTGGCTTTTACGTTGGGGAGTAACGAATTTATTATTTTAGGGATTGTGTCGGATTTGGCGCGTGAATTCCATGTGTCTGTCAGTGCGGTGGGGTATTTAATTACGATGTATGCCTTGGTTTATGCGGCTGGTATTCCAGTGATGATGAGCTTAACCGCAAAATGGGGCAACTACACAAAGCTCATTGTTTTTCTGGCAACGTTTACCGTGAGTAATTTTGTCAGTGCAATGACAGTCAATTATGTCACTTTTGCGATTAGTCGCATTGTGTCTGCTTTATTGATTGGTACGTTGATTGCGCTGGCGTTGTCGTTTACAACACAGATTGCTGAAGCACACCATCGCTCTAAATTAGTGACGTGGATATTTTCTGGTTTTTCAATTGCGTCGGTTTTGGGTGTGCCGTTGTATGCGTTCATCACGACACATTTTAGTTGGCGCTTTTCCTTTGTGGTGATTGGCGTCGTGTCATTTATCGTGACGATTTTGTTAGCGCTTATTTTGCCAAAATGGCATGGTGTGAGTGCTGATTCTGTCGTTAAGCAGTTTGCGATTTTTAAAGATGTACAAATCTTGCTTGGGATGGCGATTGTTATTTTTAGTGCGGCTGGTGTCTATGCTTTTTATACGTATTTAGAGCCCATTTTGCGTGATATCATGCATTTTAATAGTAATACCATCAGTTTGATTTTGGTCATATATGGTGCAACAGCGTTGATTTCGAATCAATTATCTGGTTATTTAGACCGACGTTTTGGTCTGCCGGGCGTTTCTATGACAGCTTTGGTGTCGATTGGTTTGTTTATTTTATCGCGCTTGTTGTTGCATTTTACGGCTGCTGGTTTAGTGTTGTTACTTTTGTTAGGGGTGGCAATGTATTTGTTTGGTTCACCGGTGACGATGCACTTTTTGACCGTCGCAGAAAAGAAATATCCAGCAGCGCTGGTTTTGGCATCATCCGTTTATCCAATTTCGTTTAATCTCGGGATTTCTTTGGGATCGGCGGTTGGCGCTGCGATGGTGGCTGGTTTTGGCTTGTCCAGCATTTTCTTTGGCGCCATTGCTTTAACAGTGGTGGCTTATGGCGCAAGTCTGTATTTGAATCGCAAAGAAGTTTAAAAATAACCGTCACGTCGTTCGTGGCGGTTATTTTTGGTATAATGGAGAGAACTGATTGAAAGAAGAGTTGAAAATGAACGACAAAACATGGCAACGCATTCAAACATATACGCAATTACAGGGCACAAGTGGCCAAGAACACGCGGTTCGCGCGCAATTCAAACAAGATTTGGCGCCGTTGGTTGATCGCGTTGAACAAGATGGCTTAGGTGGTGTTTTTGGGATTCGTGAGCACGCTGATGCGCAAGCACCGCGCGTGATGTTTGCCGGCCACATGGATGAAGTGGGCTTTATCGTCACACAAATTTTGCCTAGTGGCGCATTCAAAGTCGCGGCTGTGGGTGGCTGGAATCCGACCGTGATTTCATCGCAACGTTTTACATTGTTCACGCGCGATAACGCTTATCCGGTGGTGTCAAGTTCTGTGGCGCCGCATTTGTTGCGCGGTGGTAACGGCACACCGGCTTTGCCAACGGTGGATGATGTGTTATTTGACGCCGGATTTATGGATGACAAAGAAGCTGCGGCATTTGGCGTACGACCAGGTGATTTCATTGTGCCGGCCGTAACCACGATTAAAACTGCCAACGAAAAGCGCGTCATGTCTAAGGCTTGGGACAATCGCTTTGGTTTGGTGAGTTTGTTGGGGGCATTGGAAAACGTGCAAGACACGCCTAATACGTTGATTGTCGGCGCTAATGTGCAAGAAGAAATTGGTTTGCGCGGTAGCCACGGTGGCGTGAATTTGATGAAACCGGATATTTTCTTTGCGGTTGATTCATCAGCGGCCGATGACACAGCTGGTGCCGCTGGTAAACAAGGCGTGTTGGATCAAGGCACGTTGATTCGGGTGTTTGATCCAACGGTGGTGACGCCATTGCGTTTGAAAGAATTTTTGTTGAGTGTGGCCGAAGACAATCACATTCCTTATCAATATTTTGTGTCACACGGTGGCACGGACGCGGCGAGTGCGCAAGTTGAATTAACTGGTGTACCAAGTGTGGCGTTGGGCGTTGCCTCGCGTTATATTCACACGCACCAAACGGTTTGGTCGATTGCTGATTTTGAAGCCGCCCAAGCATTTATTGAAGCGATTGCCCAAAACCTAGACAAGAGTGCATTGGAGTTGATTTTGCAATAATGATAACAAAATTCAAACAATTGGATTGGTGGATTGCCGGCCCGTATTTGATTTTAAGTGTGATTGGGATTGTCATGGTTTTTTCAGCGAGCTCAAACATGGCGTCCGGATCCGCGATGGTTTATTTGTTAAAACAAACCGCCTTCGTTGGTGTTGGCATTGCGGCGATTGTCTTTTTGCTTTCGTTGAACATGCAGGCGTTGCGGCGCATGATTGCAACGCCGACCGTGGTTTACTTGCTAGGTGGTGTGTTATTGGTGACGGAATTTTTGCCAGCGGTCAACGGGGCGCACGGTTGGATTCCTTTGCCGGGTTTTAGTTTGCAGCCCGTTGAATTTTTCAAAGTTTTTTTGATTATTTACATCGCTGATTTCATGAGCAAACATCCGTGGCAAATCGGACGTGGTTTAACGCAACAAAGTTTGTTCCAGCCGAGTCGAAATCATGCTTTTTGGCCGATTTTGGGTAGTTTTGGCTTGATTTTCATTTATCCGGATTTAGGAAACTTGTTTATTACCGGCGTGATTGTGTTGGTTTTGCTGCTGTTGAGCGGCATGCGGCGCTGGTGGGCCTTTATTGTCAGTGCTGGCGCGCTGATTTTAGGCTTTTTGTTACCAAAAGTGCTGGCGTTGTTGCATTTGAACGGTGCGTCGCATTATCAACTGGGGCGTTTAACGGCTTTTGTGAATCCTTGGGAAAATGCGGACGCCGGCCACCAATTGATTATTGCTTATTATGCGATTGCGCACGGTGGGTTGTTTGGCGTTGGCTTGGGAAATTCGATTTTGAAGCAGGGTTATTTGCCTGAACCAAACACGGATTTTATTATGGCCGTGATGGTTGAAGAATTAGGCGCCGTTTTGACGACGGTGGTTTTGTTGTTGGAATTTCTTTTGATTTGGCGGATTATGTTGTTGGGCATTCGCCAATCACAGCAGTTTTACCGCTTATTATTGTTTGGTTTGGCGACGTTCTTGTTCGTGCAAATCTTAGTTAACTTTGGCGGTGTATTAGGCATTTTGCCAATTACTGGAGTGACGTTCCCGTTCATTTCTTATGGTGGTTCGTCATTTTTGGTCTTAAGTATTGCGGTTGGTTTGGCGTTGAACATATCTAATCGCCGAAAGAAAGTTGGAGGTGGCTGATGACATTTACCATGACAAAACGCCGTGCGGTGTATGTTTATTTGAAAAATATGCGCTACGCGAATATGATGCGCAAGTTCGGTGATGTGACTTACACGTCACGCAAAATGAATTTTGTGATGTTGTATTTAGATGACGCACAAGTTGACAATACGGTTGAGCAACTCTACAAATATAAGTTCGTGCGCAAAGTGTTGATTTCACCAAAACCTGACATCAATCCGGATTTTGATAATGTGCACGATGCGGTCTTTTTTGAAAATTATGTCACGGAAGGAGAAGATGCTGATGCGAGTGGTGGCCGGTAAATTTCGCGGATTACGTTTGGAAGCAGTGAGCGGGGACGCGACGCGCCCCACGACCGACAAAGTAAAAGAAGCGATGTTTAGCATGTTGATGCCATATTTAGATGGCGGTCAAGTGTTGGATTTGTACGCTGGGACGGGCGGTTTGAGTATTGAAGCGGTTTCGCGAGGCATGGATGCGGCGATTTTGGTCGATCGCCAATTTGCGGCTGCCAAAGTCATTACCGCAAATATTGATAAAACTCACGCGCCAGAAAAATTCACATTGTTAAAAATGCCGTCGCAACAAGCTTTGGCAAAGTTCGTGACCGAAGGTGAAACGTTTGATTTAATCTTTTTGGATCCACCGTATGCCAAAGAAACGATTGCCGCAGATATGAATTTTTTGGCGGATCATGGTTTGTTAAATGATGGCGCGATTGTAGTGGCTGAAAGTAACGACGCGGCGAATTTGCCGGCTGGTGATGCGCGATTTGACGTGATTACGCAAAAGCATTACGGGATTACGGTCGTGACTATTTATGAATTTTCGGAGGACGGACATGAGTAAAGCAGTATTTGCGGGGAGTTTTGATCCCTTGACCAACGGACATTTGGACATTATCGAGCGCGCGAGCGCTTTGTTTGATGAAGTTGTGGTGGGCGTGGGGACGAATTTGTCCAAAGCGCCACTTTTTCAACCGGATGAAAAAATCGCGTTGATTGAAACCGCGATTGCGCATTTGCCAAACATCAAAGTCCAAACGATGAGCGGTTTGACCGTTAATTTCATGAAAGAAATTGACGCGCAATATTTGGTGCGCGGGTTGCGTAACACCACGGATTACGAATACGAACGCGATATTGCGACGATGAACTTTAGTTTGGCGGGTGTTGAAACGGTTTTGTTAATGGCAAAGCCGGAAAATCAAAACATTTCAAGCTCAATGTTAAAAGAAGTCGCCAAATTCGGCGCAGACATCAGCCGTTTAGTGCCGGCCAACATCGCCAGCGCTTTGAAGGAACGCTTATATGAAAAATAAAAAGCAAATAATTGGTTTTGGCGCGATTTTTTTGATTATCGCGGCCGCCGTGACGTTACTTTGGCCGGTCAACGGTTATGTGGAAAGTCCAGGGCGCGCGGATAATTTGGCGAATTTTGTCAAAATTGATGGTCATCAAGACAATGGCAAAGGCGCATACCGCATTACATCAGTTTATTTAAGCAAAGCCAATGTGTTTGGTTATCTGAAAACAAAAATTGATCCACATACCGCTTTTGAAACGACCGCTGATATTACGGGTGACCAAGACGACGCGACGTATGCCAAAATTCAAAATTTTTACATGCAAAGCGCCATCGCCAACGCGGAACAAGTCGCGTATAGCAAAGCCAATCAGCACGTGAAACTCGATTACCGTGGCATTTACGTGCTCAGCGTCAGCGATAAGTCAACTTTCAAAAATAAAATTGAAGTGGGCGATACAATCACGAAAGTCGACGGTCATCACTTTGACAATTCGACCGGGTATATCAACTATTTAGCCGACAAAAAAACCGGCACGGCGATCACGTTAACGTATCAACGCGACGGTAAAACCGCGACGGCCAAAGGCAAAACCATCAAATTGCCCAACACAGCCGACAAACAATATCCAAAAGGACGTTACGGCGTTGGCGTGACGTTGACGGATGACGTGCAAGTGACGACCAAGCCAAAAATCACAGTTGATCCCGGCCAAATCGGCGGTCCTTCGGGTGGTTTGATGTTCAGTTTGCAAATGTACGATCAATTAACGGGAAAAAATATCCGTGCTGGACGGAACATCTCAGGGACTGGCACGATTGATGCCAAAGGCAACGTCGGCGAAATTGGCGGCATCGACAAGAAAATTATCGCTGCCAAAAAAGCCGGTTCGACCGTTTTCTTTGCCCCATATCTTGAGCCAACCAAAGAGTTACTCAAGTATGAAGAAAACCACCAAACCAACTACCAAATGGCAGTTGCCACCGCCAAAAAGTACGCGCCAAGCGTCAAAGTTATTCCGGTGCGTACTTTCCAAGACGCGTTGAACTATTTGGAAAACGGGACGATTATCGACACAAAGTAGCAGACATGTTACACTAAATTTATTCAATAACTAGGAGACTTATCATGTCAGTAGAAACAGTCACACAACGTTTGCAAGCGATTAAAGACGGTAACAAAGTGCCTTCTGTTGCCGGTGCGCGCAATGTGTATTTGGCAGCCGGTTGGTTTAGCGATGAACAAGAAGAAAGTTTGGTGGCACTTTACCAAGCTTTGTCAAATAACCCAACAGTCGGGACAATCCACGTGCCTTTGTTGAACCAATACGAAGGTGTCAACCCAATTGTTGACGGCGAATTCAACCCTGATTTTGAATGGGCAGTGATGACGTACAAAGCTGACGTGATTGCTATGCAAAATGCCGACATGTTGGTTGGGGTTTTGGAAGTGGCTAATCCCGATTCAGGGACGGCTTTTGAAATCGGCTACATGGTGGCCGCTAACAAGCCAGCCGTTGTGATTGGTCATGGTGACATGGACAAAGACGCGATGAACTTGATGCCTGCAATCGGCGCCAGTTTGGTGTTGGATAATGTTGATGAAATCAACGGTTTGGATTTGACGAACTTGCCAATGCGTAAGTTTGCTCACAAAATTATTTAATTAAAGCACGCAGTTTGCGTGCTTTTTGTTTGACCAATTATTTTGATAGCGCTATCCTAATAAAAACGGCTGAAGGCGACCTGGTCGCAGAAACGGGTAGATGAGCATGAGAAAAAAAGTGGTGCTAAGCGCTTTAATTGGCGTTGCAACGGTTGGTGGTTTGACGTATTGGCAGACGGATGGCGTCGGACTGACGCCTGCTTCTAGCATTAAACAAGTGATTCAACCCGGACAAACGGTTGCTAGCATAACTGATGGTGCGGGCAATACCACAACCGCTGTGCCGGGTGGTTTGAGTGATGAAAGCTTAATGACAGATCAACAAAAAGAAGCTTTGAAAGTATCTGTCAAAGGCGCAGCGGGTACATTTCGCGTGATTCACAAAGATGGCACGTACGATATTTTGGATCCTGATGTGGATGCAGATTACGTGATTCAACCGACGGATGTTGTCCGCAAAGTCATGCCAGCAACTAAATAAAAAAGCACGCTATGACGCGTGCTTTTTTATTGCAATAATTCAAAATACAATTTGCCACTCGGCGTCAAATGCACGCCTGTGTCCGTGAACGTCACATAACCGGCGTCAACCAGCGCCATTAAGGGATCTAAAATCATCCGCGAGTTCAAAAACTGATGTAATTCAGCGGCCGCTGCTTGATTTTGTTCAAATTCTGCTTGATAAATCGTGCGCAACAAGGTTAAATTTTGATAATTTTGTTCTAAAGTCATGCGTCATTTCCTTTTTAAAAGTAAGTATAACATAGCCCTTGGCAGACGCGCTAGAATCGCGTATGATAAGGTTATTCTCATTTTAAGGACGAACAAATGACAACTACTTTTTTACGCCGCGCCGTCGCGCAAGATTTACCAGCAATTATGCCGCTCATTGAAGCAGGTCGTGCATTTTTAGCCACGCAAAAGATCGATCAATGGCAAAATGCGTATCCTGCCAGCGCTGATATTGCCGCGGATATCGCCCAAAATGTCGGGTACGTGTTAGTCGTCGACCAACAAATTGCCGGGTACACCGCGCTAATTATTGGTGAAGAAACGGCTTATACGAACATCGAACAAGGTGCGTGGGAGCGGCCACAGGCAACGGATTACGCGGCTTTGCATCGAATTGCGATGAGTCAGGATTTTCGCGGACAAGGTTTGACGCGTTTGCTGTTTAATTCGGCGTTCACTTTGCTGCAAGCGCGTGGGATTTTTGATGTGCGCGTGGACACCCATCCTGAAAATACGGTTATGCAACATGTTTTGACCAAGCAAGGGTTTGTGAAGCGGGGCGTGGTGCAGTTTGAAGGGGCGCGTTGGGCGTACCAATTATTGTTAGCTTAGAGACAAATTTTGGCCTTGACGACCTTACTAAAAATTAGTATGATAACTATATAAAAGTAAGGAGCGTCTTAAAATGGACAAATTTTTAGATTTAGAAAAGCAACGCCGCACACACTACGCTTTGGGGCAAAACGTAACGTTGAGTGACGAAGAATTGACAGAGTTGGTAAACCAAGCTGTCAAACACGCCCCTACAGCTTTCAACAACCAAACGGTGCGGGCCGTATTGGTTTTGGGTGACAAGCAAGACAAATTGTGGGCCTTGACGGCCGAACGTTTGCGCAGTGAAGTGCCGGACGAAGCTGCTTACCAAAGCACAGTCAAAAAGTTGCAAAGCTTCGGCGCCGCCTATGGAACGGTTTTGTTCTACACGGATTCAGATGTGGTTGAAGAATTTGAAGAAACTTTCCCATTGTACGCCGCTAATTTCTACGACTGGTCTGAACAAGGCCAAGGAATTGCGCAAATGGCAACGTGGTTGTCTTTGACCGAAGCTGGTTTAGGCGCCAACTTGCAACACTACAATCCATTGATTGACGAATTGGTGGCCGCTGAATTTGACATTCCAGCGCACTGGCGTTTGCGCGCGCAGATGAACTTTGGTTCAATCGAAGGTGAAGCGAACCCGAACAAAACATTTAACGAAGATCACGACCGTATTCGCGTTGTGAAGTAAGCAAAAAGCTGACTTGTTGAGTCAGCTTTTTTTGATGGCCGCGACATCTCGATATCGCCACCAAATCAATAAAGTTAGTCCGGCCAAAAGTAATCCCGTTACTAGATAAATCGGGGCCGGTGTTAACAAACCGAACAAAATACCATAAAAAATTGAACCTACGGGGCTTAAAATAGCACCTAAGGTTGTTTGCAATGTAAACACGCGACCTTGTAAGTGATTAGGAATTTGTTGCTGCAACAATGATAAGATTGGTGTGTTTTTGATTACGACCAAAATGCCTGCTGCCAAATTATAGATGGAAAATAAAATAACGTTCGTTAAATGTGAGGTTTGCAACCATTGCGGCAATCCGAATAAAATCAGTGATAATCCAAGAACGACTGTAGCTAACCATGATGCGCGTGCAGGAAAAATAAATTGTGGTCGAATGGATAAATACAAACCACTTAACAACATACCGACACCGAATGCCATCTCTGTCAATCCAAACTCAGCATTAGTCATGTGCAAGAAGGTGACTTCAGTGAACGCCATACCTACGTTGATACTGGCGATAAAAAAGTTTGTTGTAACGTTACTCAACGTTGTTGCTTGGGGTAATCGTGTACGTAGCACATATGCTAGACCAGCTTTGAAATCCTGAAAGAGACTAGTTTCACGTTTTAAGTATGTTGTTTTCGCGGGAACAAACGCAAAATCTAAACGTAAAAAGCAAATAAGCGTCAATATTTCCGTAATGAGCATCATTAAACTAAAACCTTCAAAGGGCAAGATACTAAAGAAAATAGCGCCCAAAACAGGACTTAGAATATTTGCAATAGAAGCGCTTGTTTGATTTAAAGAGTTAACACGATGGAGAGCATTGTCAGTCACAAGCTTATTCAATGAGGCTTGCAATGTACTACTAGTGAAAAGTGCTGTAATACGTAAAACTGTGACTAAAATGAAAATTTCAAACAAGAAAAATTGAGGCAGAAATTGATCTAAAAGTGAGAAACTAAGTAACGCACCAATATTAAAAAATTGACTAAAGCGAATGATTTTGGCATGATCAAATCGATCAATTATTGCACCAGAAAACGGCAACAAAGCAAGCATCACTACGGGGCCAATTATTAAAACGAACGAGTAGATAGCAGATGAACCAGTGAGCTTTAATAAATACAAGCCAACCCCAAATTCAAACATGGTACTGCCTAATGTTGTCGCTAAGTTTCCAGTTACTAAATTAAAAGTTTGTTTCTTTAATGTGGATTTTATCATAGAAAAAGTATACCCGATAATTGATTGGAATGATATAAAAAAATGACCTATTTTTTAGTGGAATCATTATAATTTTATTGTGTCTTAATTTAGAAAACGGCGGATATGTTACAATTAAAGACAGATATTTGATGAATTAGGAAGGAAAGGTGACGCTCGGTGCTTACTTTTCAAAACTTAACGGATACACAATTTCAAAATTTTGCGGACACGCACGCAGACGGCAATTACTTACAAACTTTGCAGATGCGTGATTTACTGAAGGCGCGTGGTTTAACCACGCATCTAATTGGTGTGCTGGAAGATGATCAGGTCGTGGCAGCAGCTTTAATGACGAATACCGCGATTCGTTTTGGGCAATACTTCCAAATTGACGGCGGCTGGCTGGGTGATTATAGCAATCCCGCGCACGTGCGCGCCTTTTTGAATGGTGTTGATGCGTATGCTAATGTGCGAAATGGTCTTTTTTTGCGCATTACGCCTAATAAAATCTGGCGCCAGTTTGATGAAGCTGGTCACCAATTGGCCGATGATGCGGGTTATGATTCTGTTATTGCGGCCTTGACCACATACGGTTTGGCGCATGAACAAGTTGAATTTGGTTGGACAACCGCTGCTTCGCCGGCCTGGCAATTCCGTAAAGATTTGCGCGATATCACTGATGTGACCGCCTTGCAGGCAACTTATAGCAAAGATGTCACGTACTATCTTAAGAAAAACAAGCAATTCGGCATTCAAATCCGTGAAATTGGCTACGATGAACTCGGTGATTTTAAAGCATTGACGCAACACACGGCCGATCGCTTAGATTACCACGATAAAGACTTAGATTTCTATCAAAAAGCCTTTAAGCTCTTTGGTGATCAAGCGCATTTTGTCTTTGCCGAGATGGATTTTAACGCGTATATCGCGGGCCAAAATGAAAAGATTGCCGAATTAGATGCGAAATTGGCCAAACTTGACGCTCAAATCGTTGAAAAACCTAATCATAAAAAGCTACCGCGGCAACGCGCCGAATTTGCTGATCAACGCGACCAACACATCAAGCGCATCACAGAAGCGCAACAGATGCAACAAACGGCCGGCCAGAACAAAGTCGTGATTGCAGGCGCTCTGTTCCTTGAAACACCGGCCGAGATGATTTATTTGTATTCTGGCACGTACGATCAGTACAAACATTTTTACGGACCGTATCAAGTGCAAGATTACATGTTGAAAATGGCGGTCGAAAAAAGCATTCCAAGCTATAATTTCTACGGTATTTCCGGGATTTTTGATGGCACAGATGGTGTGTTGAAATTCAAACAAGGTTTTGGTGGCTTAGCTGAACAAAAAGTCGGCAGTTTTATCATGCCAATCAATCCACCAAAATACTGGCTCTACAAAACGCTTAAAAAGGTGCTCGGGCGATGATCACGTTAAAAGTTGACGCCGCACGCCAAGTCAATGGCAGTAGTGCGGCGGGCGCCGTGGTGATTATCAATAATCAACAAACCCAGCTCAAAGCGCCTCTAAATGCGACGAGGGACAATCATGAAGCTGAGTTTGACGCGTTGATTTGGGCTTTGCAGCATTTGCCAGCATCTGATGAAAGCATGTTGCAGATTTATACGGATTCAAAAATTTTAAATGATGCTTTGCATAAGCATTATGCTAAGCATTATCAGGATAAAGTCGATGTGATTGATGACCTAGTGGTCCACTTTTCGTTAGTTTTGATTGATTGGGTACCTGAAAAAGATAATTTGGGTGCGCATAATTTGGCGTTGCAGGCGTTAAAGTAAGCTTGGTGGCAACGATAAAAAAGAAGCATAACAGATGCTTCTTTTTTCATAAATATATTCATTTGAGAGGTGTCATTGATGTTGATGGGATTAAATCATGATCAGTTCATACGCATGAAAGCTGGTACGAAAAAAATTGAAATACGACTCAATGACGCAAAACGATCCGTGTTAAAAGCGGGCGACGATGTGACATTTGTCGACCTTGAAACGGATGAAAATTTAACGGTCAATATTGAAAAAATATATAAATTTGAGACGTTTAAGGCGTTATATAGTCATTTTAGTGCGATTGAGGTCGGTGCCGAGCAATCTGAAAGTGCTGATAAGATGGTTGCGGACACTTACACGATTTATTCTCCTGAACAAGAAAAACAATTTGGTGTATTAGCGTTGGAAATTTATAAAAAACACTTGAACATTTAATTTTAAGTGTTTTTTATTTTGTCACAAGAGAGAACTGTCATGTCTTTGAGAGATGAGGCGGAGTTTATGAATTCATGTAGCTAGGTGAATGGATCACTGGTTAAGACTCCTATAATAGCATTAGCAATTATTGTGTGGTATATCTAAACGTATTATTTTACCTAGTACATTTAATTTGATAATATATTAAATGTTATCAAAAGTAAGCGAATATATGAGGATATACGAAATGAATCAAAGAGCAATTCAGACGACACAAAAAATAAACTGGGTTAAATACTTAACTGCCTTGATTATTATTCCTGCTGTAATTTTCATTCCACGATTACTCGGATTAAACGAGACAAACTCTACGAGTACTCGTATTGATGGACAAGTTTCATGGAGCTGGAATTTAGTACAAGGATTTGGTATTTATTTAGCGCTTTTCTTTGCAGCTATTTATTATTGGAGTGATGGTATTTTAAAACCATCATGGCAAAAATGGCGTCAACATTGGGTGCGAAATGCATTCTTTGCTTTGATTGCGATGATTGTAATGATGGTTGTATTAGTGCCTGGTGCAAAAGCCATTAGTGGTTACATCTTGAGCAGTGGTACGGTTGAAAATTCACCAGTTGCAGCAGCTCTTTTACAAACGACATTACCAACTATGTTAATGCTGTTTATTCCACTATTACAAGCTTTCACGGAAGAAATTGTTTATCATCATGCCTTAATCGCTCCATTTGCTGGTCGTAAAGGGGTATATGTCTTGGCTTCTATTATTGCAAACTTAATTTTTGCAGCGGTTCATATTAACAATGTAAGTGGATCAATTCCATATTTGTTTATGTACTTCGTAATGGGTGTATTCTTCCAATTGATGTATCACTTTGGCAATCGGAATATTTGGCAAAATATCATGACACACCTTTTTTATAACGGTTTGATCACTGTAATTGGATTGATTGGCTTGATTATGACTTTATTTATAAAATAAGCACTGTAATATTGAAATGGGGTTCAATATTATGATGTAAAGAATAAACAGTTAGTTTGCAAAATGGCTTTAGTTCATTATTTTAATAGGACTAAAACATGGAAATAAATATATAGAGGGCATTATATGTTACACAATAAGGGGGAAGTTACGCATCGATACATTCGGGGGTTCGATGGGTTACGTGCATTAGCGGTTGTTGGTGTTATGAGTTTTCATTTATGGCCGACAAAATTATCTGGTGGTTGGCTGGGAGTGCCGCTATTTTTTGTATTATCGGGTTATTTAATTACTGATTTATTGATTCAGGAATTTGATCGAACTGGTGCAATTGCACCTTGGTCATTTTACAAACGTCGATTGTGGCGTTTATATCCGGCACTTTTAGTCATGTTAATGTTAACGGCATTTATCATTATTGTATTCGTGCCTGATTTGATTTATCAACTGCGGCCGTCAGTATTAACTAATTTAGGATATGTTTATAACTTTTGGGCAATTGATAATGGCGCTTCCTATTTTCAGCAATTTGGTGGCCAAATGCCATTTACCCATTTGTGGTCATTATCAATTGAGGGGCAATTTTATTTAGTTTGGCCATTTATTGTTTGGGTATTACTGAAATTCAAGTTACCAAAAGAATGGGTAGCCCTTGGCTTATTTATCGTTGCAGTCATGAGTGCGATTGTCATGGCAATATTGTATAATCCAACGGACATTAATCGGGTTTACTACGGCACAGATACACGTGTTTTTGCAATTCTTGTGGGAACAGGTTTAGCTTTTGGTTACTCATCACAACTAGTTGGAATGAAGTGGCGCAATTGGTTTATTTGGAGTGTCTTTGCCAGTACAATCGTTTTATTGATTATGCTAGATGGCACAGGGTGGGGCACATACTCCGGCGGTATGTTCTTAGCCACAATTATTTTGGGTGCTTTAATTGCCGTTGTCGTTCCGAACACATCTACTTTATCAACGTTTTTAGAAATCCCTATTTTAAAATATTTGGGGCAACGATCCTACAGCCTTTATTTGTATCAATTACCAGTTTTTGTTTTTTACGAAAAATTAGTACCTAATTATACTGTTTCAATTACAGGTAATCTCTTACAAATATTGCTTGTTTTGGGATTAGGTGAACTTAGTTATCGTTTTATTGAGCAACCGTTTCGAAAAGGCATCAGTTTTAAAAATATTAGCTCTTGGCTAGCAAAAAATCGAATACGATTTTTTGCGGTATCACTCGTTCTTTTTTCTTTTATAGTAGTGATTGGTAGTGGCTTATTGAATGGTAAATCTGACAAATCAGCCCCAAAAACAGCGTTAGAGAAAAAATTAACAGCTAATCAATCCGCAGTGTCTAAAGCGAATAAGGTAGCTGAAAAAGCTCAATCTAAACATTCTAGTCAGTCAAGTATGTCTAGCTCAAATAAGTTAACTCCCCAACAACAAACTTTGGCGCGTGAGTATGGTATGACAGAGCAAGAATTTTTATCACTTTCAACATCATCATTATTAGCGATTGGTGACTCGGTTTTGTTGGATGTGGCACCTGATTTGCAACAGATTAATACCACAGCAATTGTGGATGCACAAGTTGGGCGTCAAGTACAAGACGCCATCTATATTCTGGAAAATGATGCCCGACAACATAAAATTCCTAGAACTATTTTGTTAGTCTTAGGCACTAATGGGGCGATTACATCACAACAAATTGAATCAATTATGACTATTGTTGGCGCAAATACTCAAGTATATTGGATGAATAACCATGTTCCCACACGTGAATGGCAAAACCGTAACAATGCCTTACTAGCTGAACAAAATTATAAAAATTTACACGTTGTAAATTGGCAAGCACTCGCGCAACAATATCCAGAATGGTTTGCAATGGATCAAGTGCATCAGGGAGAAACTGGTAATCATAATTATTTACGATTATTGGCAGAAAAAATGGCTATCGTAAATAAAGAATAAATTTAGAGATACTTTGTGGCTTAAAAAACGTTTCTTAAATTAGAGACGTTTTTTATATGATGGTTCGTTAAATATCAGCAAAGCGATTAAATAAATCCAAAAAAACACCCAAATATTTTAAGCTTCCGGTATTTTTTAGCAGGGCATTGCATCATTACTTGACAACTTGACAGCGCCACAAATTTACAACTTTCGATAATATATATTATGTAAACCAAATCGTGTTTGGCGATGTCAATCAAAATATATCGTTTGAATTCCGTATTTCAGCAACACATCATCAGTTAAACGCAATTCAAAATCCGGCACAGCCATCAACCCATGTTCGCCTACAAAAGCACGTGTTGTCACGTCGTGTTCAAAATAACGCGCGCTATCTGAAATGTCACCGGGGAAATCACGAACAGCTGGTAAACTCGCTAAACTAATATCAAACGCACGGCCGATATTACTGCTGAGCATACCGCCAATCCAGGCTAATTTACCAGCGTCTTGGATCAGCTCAATTGCTTTCATAGCAGTACTTAAACCGCCCAGCATGCCTTGCTTAATCGTGAAAGCATCGGCGCTGTTTTGCGTTAACGCGCGTTGGATATCGGCGAAATTTTGCAGACTTTCGTCCAAACTAACTGCTGTGTTTGACCAATTTTGTTGTAATTTTTGATGTTTCAACCAATCGTTTTTGCCAAATGGCTGTTCCACTAAACGTACACCGAGCAAATTAATTTCTCGCAGTTGTTGGGCAGACAGCTCAGTCCAACTCATGTTCGCGTCAAAGGAAAATTGGACATCAGAAAATTCACGAATCACAGGTGCCAACGCCTTGAAATCCGTATTGGGCGGTGTTTTCAGCTTAATTCGGCGATAGCCCTGTGTGTAGGCGTTTTCCACCTCAGTGGCGAGGTTTGCTGATACGCCCAGCGCAATACCCATTGGGACAGGTTGATTTGAGCCACCGATTAATTCGGACAATGTTTGGTGCGTGACTTTAGTTCGCGCGTCCCAGACAATCATTTCTAATCCTGCGCGTAAGAATGGTTGATTGGGCAATTTGACTTGCAACCAAGCAACCAACGCATTGAGATCAGCAAAAGTTTGGTCACGTAATGTTGGCCAAAGTTGTTGCAACGCGACTAAATCATCCGTCAAAATTTCATCAGTATAAAAAGGCGTTTCAAAACTTTGCACCTCGCCTAACCCCTTGACGTTGACGCCATTAAGCGTGATGTCTGCCGATAAAATGAAAAGTTGGCGAACGGTGGTTGTGCTTTGCGCAGTTTGAAACGCCGTTTTGAGTGGTAAACCCACATGATAAATTGTTAAATTATGCCAGTTGATAGCCATTTTGTGATAATTAATGCAAATAATTCTGGTGATTCCAGATGGATATTGTGACCAGTTTCTAAAACTTTTTTATATTGTCCGTTCGGTAATGCACGTGTCAATTTTTGACCAATTGTTTGGAACTTAGTATCGTATTCACCAGCTAAAAACAAGGTTTTTACTGTCAAATCAGGGAGTAACGGCCAATAGTTTGGTTGTGTCCCCGTCCCCATTTGACGCAACGAAGTCGCCATGTTTTGAGGTGTCTGTGATAAACGTTGTTGACGGACAGCTTCTTTTTGTGAATTAGATAACTTGTTTTGGCTAGCAAATAATGGCAGCGTTTCCCACTTTGTGACAAAGGACGCATAATCTTGTTCAATTGCTTGAGCTTGTAATTCATCGGTTTGGACGCGGTCTACTCTATCCTGTTCCTCGGTAATGCCCGCTGTTCCACTTTCCAAAATCAAATGTGCCACACGCTGAGCATGCGTCATGGCCAAACCAAGCGCCACCCGAGCCCCCATTGAATAGCCGAGCACATCGATTTTGTTGATGCTTAATTCGTCTAATAAAGCGATCAAGTCTGCAATTTGCGCTGCCATTGATAAATCTGTTTCAAACGCTGGCTGAACACCAAAACCACGCAAATTCACACGCAAAATCGGTTGCGTTAAATGCGGAACTAGCGAGTCAAAATCGTGCAGCGATCCCATAAAGCCATGAATCAAGAGCAGCGGCGTCCCTTTCGCGTCCCAATTGTCTTGTTGATAATCCAAAGTCATCGCAGCGCCTCGCCTAATTGTTGTTTCCAAGCGCGGTGGTCAAGAACGTTTTGCTCACGTTCGCTTTGAATTTCTAGCAAACGCCAGTGTTTGCCTGATTGAGCAAGCACATTTTCCAACGCCGTTTGATCGGCAATTAGTTGATAATCTAAACCATAAAGTGCCGAAATTTTGGCAAAATCAAGTGGTAACGGTGTGCCGAAAAGTTGTTCAAAATACAAATCCGCCTGCGCTTGGGGCAAAAATGAGAAAATACCACCACCATTATTGTTGATCACGACAATCGTCATCTCCAAATCATGCGTGCGACCCATCATCAAACCATTCATATCGTGAAAAAGCGTCAAATCACCCGTCAACAAAACGTGCGCACGCTCAGGCGTGGCCGCCGCCATCCCAAACGCGCTAGACAGAACACCGTCAATGCCATTCGCCCCGCGGTTTGCATAAATCAAATGCTGTCCGCGGTTACTGAATGCGTCGTCCATGTCGCGAATCGGCATACTGTTGGCCACAAAAATAGCGCTGCCGTCCGGCAAATGCGCATCCAACGTCTCCACAACCGCCATTTCATCAAATTTCTGTGTGCGGGTCGCCAACTGCGCCGCGTAATTAGCACGCAAAGTTTGCCATTGCGCCAAAAATGTTTGTTGCTCTTCCGAAATCACGGGTGTCTGCTGTGCTAATGATTGAACCAGCGCCGTTTCCGGCGCTTCAATGACGCGACGCACGTGCCGGGTATGGTCCAATCCAACCGAAATATTTCCCATTTGCCAAACTTCCGCTTGCGTCATCCACTGAGACAGCTGCGCAGAAACCGGCGTCGCGCCAAACCACAGCACCACATCTGGCAAATAAGCTGCCGTCAACGCGCCACTACCAAGCAAAGCATCGATACCAAAAACAGCCTGATCACGGCGCTGATGAGATAGGACATCGGCAACAATCGGCCAGCCAAAGCGCTGCGCCACGGCAGTCAAATCAGTTTTGGTCGTTTCAGCTGGTCCGGCAACCACGAGCACTTTTTTAGCTGCTAATTCGGCTAACCAATCCAGATTTGGTGTGCTGTCCGCGGTCGTTTGTAAGGGCAAAACTGCGGGAACTTGTCGGTTGAAAGCCGGCATCAGTGGTTTACGCAATGGCAAATTAATTTGAATTGGTCCTGCTGGTGCAGCGGTTGCTTGTTTGATCGCCGTTTGGACACGAAAATCAATGTAGCTGGTCACGTCTTGATGGTCGTCTTGCAAATTCACGTTCACAAAAGCTTTGGCATAATGGCCGTATAAATGCGTTTGATCAATCGTTTGTGGCGCGCCGACGTTTTGTAATTCGCTGGGCCGGTCAGTTGTCAGCGCAATTAAAGGCACGTGTGAAATAGCAGCTTCTACGATGGCTGGGTAATAATTGGCCGCCGCCGTGCCTGATGTGCTCAACAAAACCACCGGCCGTTGGGCTGTTTTGGCCAAACCCAGCGCAAAAAACGCCGCTGAACGTTCATCCACGTCCACATACAGTGCCAACGTGTCGTCATGAGCGGCGCGTTCAGCAAACATCAGCGCAACCGGCGTTGAACGTGAGCCCGGCGAAATCACCACATCGCGCACGCCACTGGCCTGCAACGCGCTAATCAAATGATGAATATTATCCGCTAATAATTCTGCTGTATGCATGTCAAACCTCGTTTTCAAAGAGCGTCATCATCGGACGCATTTTTAAATCTGTTTCTTGATATTCACTGGCCGGTTGGCTATCTGATAAAATCCCCGCCCCGGCAAACAAACGAACCGTGGTGTCACGCGCCCATAAAGCACGAATGCCAACCACGAATTCACCATCATTTAAGCCATTAAAAAAGCCAATTGGGCTTGCAAATAATCCGCGTGCGTCTCGTTCGACGCGTTGAATGACGGCCAAAGCAAGCTGGCGTGGTTGTCCGCCTAACGCAGGTGTTGGGTGCAAACGTTGCATCACGTCCAGCAAGGTCACGTCATCAGCCAACTTTGCGGTAATCGGCGTGTATAGATGTTGCATTTGTGCGTTTTTTAACAAAATCGGCGCAGCAGGCACTTGCAACTGTTGGGTTAAGTCTTGTAATTGCGCCACGATTGTCTGGACCACCACAGCATGTTCATGTTGGTTTTTGGCGTCGGCCAAAAGTTGTTCGCCTAGCAACGCATCCGCAATCGGATCACTGGCGCGTTTGGTGGTGCCCGCAACGCCGGCGGTTGCCACTTCACCTTGTTGGACTTTGACAAGGCGCTCAGGTGTCGCTGAAATGAAAACTTGTCCATCGTGTTTGAGCGCAACGTGGTAACTTAGCGGTTGCTGCTGACGTAATTGTTGTAGTGCGTCGGCAATTAAAAGCGGTGCAGAAACTGTTAATTCTCGTTGACGGCCCAAGACAACTTTTTGTAAATGCCCCGGCAAAAGTTCTTTGTCAATCACCTCTGCCACGCGAGTTGGCCAATCTTCTTCGTCTTGCTGGGTCAAAATTTGACTGGTTGGCACTGCACTTGTTGCCAACATAATGTCGTGCGCATCGATCACGGTTTCTGGGACAAACCAAAAGCCAGCCTCACTGTGCGCTTCAAAACCTGGTGCACCAAAAATGAACACATCCGCCCCAAAGCGCGCTTGTTGGCGGGCAACCCATGCCATCAAATCGCCATCGCCGCTCTGCCAATGCGCCCGTTCACCAAAGGCAAACAAACGCGTGGCACCATCAGGGCTAGCAAAATAAGCACTGGTTTGCGCTGCATCTAAGCGCTGTAATAAATCAAAATCTGTTGTTTTTTCCGTCTTCATACTTGTTCATTTTAACACAAATTCCGTTTTGAAAATAGTAATTCCCCATGAAAAAAGCCGTCGCAATCAAGCAACGACCAGGATTTTTAAAGGCGTTTTGTCGCCCGTTGTACCAATGGCACCAAAATCAACGCCACAATTAAACCAACACCTGCTTGCATCAAATTAGCTGGAATCGTTGCCCAACCAGCCGCCACACTTTTGCTGAGCACCATTTCTGCGTTAGCATAAACAGCAACCATCCAGATGCCACCAAGTACCATTCCAACAACTCGCAAAATAGTATTTCCCCGGCGCAACGAGCCGACCAAATAGCCTTCAACACCGTGCGCGAGCAATGACCACAAGGCGTATTGCGGATAACCCAAAATCAAATCCAACAACATCCCACTCAAAGCACCAACTAACCCACCAATTGTTCGACCAAATACCAAAGCCGCCACGAAAATGCCGGCATCAGTTAAATTCACATACCCAGTTGGTGTGGGCACGTGCAAAACAAAGGACAACGCCACATTCAACGCCACAAACACGGCAACAATAGCAATTTTACGACTTGTTTTCATGATAATTTCTCCATTTTTACTGCTTCATTAATTGGTTGTAGACGCGCAGCACTTTGCCAAACATTACCAGAGACGGCATGCACAATGCCCGCGTGGACAAAAATTTTGGCCGCCACGGTGCTGGCTAACAAACCATTTTGTTGGGCGAGTTGGCTGGTGAGCGCCGCTGCAAACGTACATCCGGCGCCATTGATTTGACCCGTTCCGACTTTGGGCAAACTCAACAAAGTTAGCGCGTCATCCGCTAATAACACGTCTTGTGCTAACGCCCCGTCTAACCGATTGCCACCTTTAATCACGACGTTTGCTGCGCCGAGTTGCTGTAACTTTTGTGCTGCAGCGGCCATTTCCGCTTGATTTGTGATTGTTTGGCCAGTCAACAGACTCGCTTCGGCCAAATTCGGCGTGATTAAAGTCGCCAATGGTAACAACGTTTCTTTGAACGCGGTGACTAATTGATCGGCGCGTTGGTCAGTTTCTTTGAAAACCATTACTGGATCGACGATAATCGGTACTTTATTGACGAACGGTTGCAAAGCGTCAACCACCAGTCGCAACGCCGCCAAATTCGGCAGCAAACCGACTTTAATCCCAGCAATGTCATCGGCCGCTAATGTCGATTCGAGCTGCGCGGCTAAAATAGCTTCGTTAGTTGGAAAAATTTGAAAATCAGTTGGCGTAATGGTCACAATGGACGTAATCACGCTCAAACCAAAAAATCCAGCTTCGGTAAATGTTGCCAGATCAGCTTGCAAACCACCGCCACCTAAAGCGTCTGACCCCGCAATCGTCACTAATTTTTTCGGCATGCCACTCCTCCTAATCGTCATTAAAAATAAGTATAGCAAAATTCAAGCTCGATGACGCAATTCATGTTAGTTTTGGTATACTAAATGAAGTTAAAAACTTCTAAGTTAGGAGCGCTTGAATTTGATGGATAATCTTGAAAAAATTCGGCTACGAGATTTTCTCGTGTTTACCATTGGCACGGCCATGTACGGTTGGGGTTTGGTGAACGTTAATATTCCCAATCATTTGGCGGAAGGTGGTCTGTCTGGAATTACGTTGATTTTGCGGGCGACACTCGGGTTAAACCCTGCTTACACCACGTTATTACTGAATATTCCGTTGATGATTATTGGATATAAAATTTTAGGACGTAAATCCTTTGTTTATACGGTTTATGGCGTGGTTGCTTTGTCGGCTTGGATTTGGGTGTGGCAGCACTTCCCGACCCCACCTAATTTGCATAACGACTTGTTGATTTCTGGTTTGTTGGCGGGAGCGGTTGCTGGAACGGGTTCTGGTTTGATTTACCGCTTCGGTGGCACGACCGGTGGTTCAGACATTGTCGCACGGATCTTTGAGCAAAAATTGAGCGTGCCAATGGGTAAAACGTTGTTTGCTTTGGACTTTATCGTGCTAGTTGCCTCTTTGATTTACGTAGATTTACGACAAATGATGTACACGCTGATTGCAGCCTTTATCTTCGCGCAAGTCGTGAATTTGATTCAACAAGGTGCCTATTCTGCCCGTGTGTTTATGATTTTCACGCAATATCCAGAAGAAATTTCGCATGCGATTATGGAACAATTGGAACGTGGCACGAGTTTGCTAAAAGCTGAAGGCGGCTACACGCATCGCGATCAATTGGTTGTGTATGCGGTGGTTGATCCGACCGAAGTGAACGTTGTGCGCCAAATTATCCACCAAGTGGATCCTAAAGCGTTCGTGTCGATTTCAACGGCGCAAGAACAATTGGGTGAAGGCTTTAGTTATCTTCGGCCGCAGACCGGTTTTTGGAAAATATTTTCAAGTAAAAAGAACGCTTAAGACGCGTTCTTTTTTGTGTGCAAATTAATTTTGTTATTGAGATAACCGAGTGTTTCTTGCATTTTTTCGATGTCGGCAATAATATTTTGCCGTGCTTCGTACATAAATTCTAAGCGTAAATCAACGTTGTTGGGTTGATCAAAAATTTGTTTGATCGCTTTGACCGGAATGCCCGCGTTGCGATAATGAACCACACTTTTTAAACGCGCAACAGTCGGTTCGTCAAATTCCCGCACGCCATGCATGTTACGCGGAATGCTCAGCAAACCTTCTTTTTCATAATAACGGATCGTGTGGGCGGTAATGTTGCACGCCGCGAGAACTTCTTTCATGCTTAATGTCATTATTTTTTCTCCTTGCTTAAAAAAGCTTGCGTTAGAGTGAGTCTAACCTGCTACACTTACTTTTGTCAAGTACGAAAGGAGAAAACATGACAGATAAACAATTAAAAATCAGTATCAATAGTTTTCTATTGGCCAATGTTATTGCTGGCATCCTAGGTTCAGTCGTTGCGACTGCGTTGCCCGGCATTGTGGCTGATTTACATCATGTTGATTTGATGAGTTGGATTGTGACAACTTATTTGCTCGGATCAGCGATTAGTTCCCCCATTTGGGCAAAATTGGCGGAACGATTTGGTTTACGGGAAATGTTTTTAGTCGGGACGACTATTTTCTTGATTGCCTCAGTGGTGGCGGCATTTGCCCCTAATATGGTCACTTTGCTGGTGGCGCGGGCCGTGCAAGGTGTTGGTACGGGCGCCATGGTCTCTTTGCCGTTAGTGGCGTACGGCTATTTGCTTGCCGGTGATGCGCGCCGGGCGGCGTTTGGTCGGATTGTGACTGTCTTTTCATTGGCGTCTGTGATTGGGCCTTTGTTGGGCGGTGTGATTGTTCATTATTTGAGTTGGCGTTGGATGTTTTTGGTGCCATTGCCATTGGCGATCGTTTTGTTTACGCTGATTGCGTTGAATTTCCGACCTAATTTGCCAAAACATGATAAACCAGTTGATTTTGTGGGCGCGGGCTTATTGGCGATAACCGTGATGGCGTTGATGCTTGGACTGCAACAATTGAGTCAGGCCGGCAGTTCACCTGCTTTGTTGTGGACGAAATTTGGCGTTGCGATTGGCACGTTGGTGGTTTTGCTTTTGGTGGAACGCCGTGTCGCTGATCCGTTGGTGCCGTTGACTTTGTTCCGTAATCATCGTTATGTGTTGAAAAATTTGACGATGATTATGCAATATGGCGCTTTTTATTTTTACACGACGTACTTCCCCACTTGGTCTGAAAGCGTGTTTGGCGTGTCGTCGTTGATTGGTGGCTTGATTTTGTTGCCGAGTTCTTTGACGATGGTGATCGGTACGCAATTTGTCGGGCGCGCCGTGCAACGATTTGGAGAAAAGCGTTTGGTGACGCTTGGTTTTGCCTTATTGTTAATCAGTGATTTGTTCTTGTTGTGGACGCAAAATATTTGGTTTTTGGTGGTGATTAGTGCGATTTTTGGTTTGTTGATGGGATTGTTCATCTCCGTGATTCAAGCTGGCATTCCAGAAAGTGTGCATCCTGAAGAGACCGGTTCGGCGATTGCCTTTAATGCATTGCTGCGGACTTTGGGCTCGACGCTGGTGTTGTCCATTTTAGCCATGCGTTTGAACCAAACGATTACGACGGCGTTGCGGACGCACAGTAATTGGCAAGCAAGTTGGTTTGACAAAATCAGTGACGCCACGGCGGCCAGTCATTTGCCAAGCCAAATTTTGCCTGATTTACGCCTAGTGATGAATCATGGTTTTGAACAGCTGGCGATTTTGACCGCGGTTGTGCTGGTGATTGGTTTGATTGTGAACAGTTTTGATGATTGGCAACATATCAATAAATAACAAAAAGGACTTCATTGTGAAGTCCTTTTTTCATGCATATTTCGAAAAAATCCAGCCGCCAAGAACAAAGAATATCAGCAAGGAAGCCGCACCGAATTGCACTTGTCCGGTGAGTGCGGAAACTGTCCCAAAGACAACGGGTCCTAACACTGCTGAAAAGCGGCCAAAAATATTGTAAAAACCAAAAAATTCACTCGCCCGTTCTTTTGGAATTAAGCGACCAAAATACGAGCGACTCAACGCTTGAATCCCACCTTGCGCCAAACCAATGAGCACGGCCATCAACCAAAATCCCCACGCTGCGCGGATGAACAAACTCAACACCGCAATGAACGCATAAATACCGATGCCAACCAAAATCATCCGGCGTTCACCAAAGCTATTGGCTAATCGACCAAAAATAATCGACGCCGGAAATGCAATCAACTGAACCGCGAGCAAAATCGTCAATAGCGTTGTCGTTTGAATACCCACCGCAGTAGCAAATAGCGCCGCTTCCGTGATAATCGTGTTCACGCCATCAATGTAGAAGAAATACGCGACCAAGAAACCAACAATTTTGGGATAAGCCGCCAGATGGCGCAAAGTTGTGCGCAAACGTTGCCAGGCTGCGCGAATAGGCTGTACCGGCACGACCAAATAATGTTTCTGCCGGACGTTAAACAGCATCGGTAAAGAAAAAATTCCCCACCACAAGCCAGCTAAAATAAAAGCAAATAACACGCCCGCCTCGCCGCTCATCAGACCGCGAACAAGATAAAAAATCACAAACGGCAAAACACCGCCAATATAACCAATGCCAAATCCCCAACTCGAAATCTGACTCATGCGCGCCGTTGTCGTGACATCGGTCAAAAAAGCATCGTAATATAAATTGGCGATGCTGTAACCAATATTTGCCAGCATGAATAGGGCCAATAATTCCCAAAAGCCGTTTTCAGGGACCGCAGCTAGTAGCAAAGTACCAATCACACCAAGTGACGTCGCAATGCCCCACATCACTTTTTTCCAACCTTGAAAATCAGCTAATGTGCCTAACAACGGCGCTAAAATGGCGACGATTAAGGTCGATGCAGAATTGGCGTACGACCACCAGGCCGTGGTGCTGGCGGTACTAATCCCGCTATTTTGGCCAACTGTTGCTAACCAACTCGGCAAAACCGCGGTCACGACAATCAATGAAAAGCTAGAATTAGCCCAGTCATAGAACAACCAGCCGCGTTCCGCCGGTGAAAATTTAAACCATAAACGTTGAATATGCATCGCTCACCTCTTACATTCAGTGTAGCAATTTCCTGTCAAAAAGCCGTCAAGGTTTTGTCAAGAAGGTGTATAGACGAGCACTTGTTGAACGGTCTGATCATGTGATTCGGTGGGCAGTGCCGGTAAAAGTTGTTCGGCTAACGCCAGCGCCACGGTGTCACCAGCAAAATCACGTAACACGCGATCGTAAAATCCTCCGCCAAAGCCAAGCCGTTGCCCTGTTTTTGTAAAGGCCAAGCCGGGCACAATCAACAAATCGGCGCTTTGAACAGTGATCATTTCAGCAGCTTGCGTGGGTTCTCGAATGCCCATCGCACCAGCGCTGAGCGACGTTTCCGGCGTTAAAATAAACCAGCTAAGCGTTTGACCCACGACTTTTGGGACAATGACGCGTTTATTGGCTTCCCACGCGGCTTTGATGATGACGTCGGTGTTGAGTTCAAACGGCAAACTCAGCGTGATGCCAATGGTTTTAGCTTTTTGCCAGCTGGTTGTGGCTTGAAGTTGATCTAATAAATTTTGGGTTTGCGTGTCTTTGGTCAAACTTTCTTTGAGACGCGCTTTTTGTTGCTGGCGGAGCTGGGCTTTGTTTGGTAGAGTCAGCTCAACCGCGACCACACCACGCACCGCATTGGTCATATAAATCACGTCAAAAGTGGTTAAATCAGACAAATAAATATCCGTCCAAATCACATCGTGCGTTTGCGCAAAGCGTTGCAATTCCGTGCCCAGCAAAGCATCACGCGCTGGTGTATAAAATTTCCCGGCGCGCTCACCGACAAAATTACCAATTGAAAATTCCGTCACCCGCCCGTCAATATGAAACAGCATATCGTCAAAGCCATGTTCATGCGCTGTTTGTAGCACCGGTTGATGGGATTTTTGGTAGCGTTCGCCGGAAATTTTGTAGGCGTAGAGCTTTGATGTGGGGATGCTCGTTGGCGCGATTTGGGCACGATAGTTGGCAGAATTGGTTAAATCACGCGTTGAAAACCACCAATGATAGCCGTCAGTTTCTGCCCGTAAAACACCATTTTCAAGTTTTTTCGCTTGTGTTTGTAGCTGATTGGTGAGATCGGCGGCGCGATAAATTTGCCCTAAACGGGCCACATGGGCTGGTAAATTCACCACTTCACCATTTTCCACGCGCATGGTGCTAAACAAACGCTGCGGTTCGCCCTCAAGTCCGAATAATTCCAAAAACGGCCGCGCTTTGACCAATAATTCATCGAATTCTTGCTGCGCATCACTATCAAACGTCACGCCGCCGCCCACACCCAGTTGATATTTGTCCCCGTCAAATGCCAACGTCCGGATCGCAATATTCATGTCCAATTGCAAATCATGACTCATCCACCCCTGCATGCCGGTGTAAATACCACGCGGTTGCTTTTCTAGGGCTGCAATAATTTCACGTGCCCGCTTTTTTGGTGTCCCAGTAATCGATCCGCCGGGAAACAACGCGCGTAAAAATTCAGCGAATGTCAAATCCGCCTTGACCGTGCTCGTAATCGTCGTGACCAGCTGGTGCACATGCGCGAAAGTTTCAATTTCAGCAAAGTTCGGCACTTGTACACTAAACGGTTCACTGATGCGACTGACGTCATTACGCAACAAATCCGTCACCATCAGTAATTCGGACCGATCTTTTGCACTTGAAGCTAGTTGTTGTGCTTGTTGTGCGTCGCTTTTGGCGTCTTTGCCGCGCGCAATCGTGCCTTTAATTGGCTTTGTCCGTAATTGCCGGTGATCAATTTGCACAAAACGCTCCACCGAGCTTGAAATATGCGTCATTTGCCAATCCGGATATTGATAAAAACCGCCAAACGGTGCTGGATTGGTCGCGAGTAATTTGTCAAAGACTTGCAGCGGCGATAAATCCGAAATAATCGTTAGTTGCTGCGTCAAATTAGCCACGTAAATATCCCCCGCCGCCATATAATCTCGCATTTTCTCGACGGTTTGCACGTATTCATCGCGCACTTGATCAAAGAAAACAGCAGCCGGTGTCCGGGGCGCGGGTTGGGCATTTGGGCGAGTAAGTTGATTGGTTGGCGTGAGCCAATATGGCCCGTTTGTTTGCCCAAATTGTACGACATGTAGGACTTGTGTTTGATGGTCCATTAGCAAAATTTCGTCATAAGCGGCAAAGCGCGCCGGCGTTTGCTCGTAACTGACAAAGCCAATCAACTCAGGCTGCAATGGCCAATCAGCCAACGAAAATGGATATTGCGCGCGCAATAAATCAACCGCATCACCAAATGCTAAATCGGTTGGTTCTCCGTTCACGCGCACGGTTTCATCACGTTGCGTAACGCTTGCAAACGGCAAATGCGCCAAAATACTGTAACGCGCATCCGGCGAATTTTGTCCAGAATGCAAAAAAACAACTTCTTCATCAAGTTGATAAGTTGCCAAAAAAATCGTTAAAATATCTAAATCAGTGCGTTGAAATTGCTTCAAAATCTTTCACCATCATCAAAAAATTGCCAAGTAATTCATGGCCTTGTTCTGTCAAAAAACTTTCCGGATGAAACTGCACCGAATACAGCGGCAATGTGCGATGATGCATCGCTTGATTGACGCCGTCTTCACTGCGCGCATCCACCACGAATGCGTCGCTAATCTCCTTAACCTGCAAAGAATGATAGCGCGCCACCCGCAGATCTGGCTTTAAACCCGCAAAAAGTCCCGTACCAGCATGCGTCAGAATTGCAGGTTTGCCATGAACCGGCCGCTCACCGACCACAACTTCCCCGCCAAACACATGCGCGATGACTTGATGGCCCAGACACACACCCAAAATCGGTAATTCAGTGGCATAAGTCCGGACAATAGCTTGACTAAACGTTGCATCCGCGGGTGTTTTTGGACCGGGTGAAATCACAATCGCTTGATACTTGGTTTTGACCGCAGCTTGATTGAGCGCCATTTCGGCGTCATTTTCAGTGACCACGTCAACAGTTGCGCCTAATTCGGTCAAATATTGCGCCAGCAAGTACGTAAAAGAATCAAAATTGTCGATTAATAGAATTCGCATACTTTATTATAAACCAACTTTGGCATTCAGGGACGTAAAATAAAAACACCGCCAATTCAGCGGTGTTTTATTTTAAAAATGAATGTTTTCAGTTTCGCGCCATGACGCTAGCCGCGCTGATGCGAACGTCAATTCATAAATCAATTCCGTTTCCGGGTGCGGGTGGCCGTGATGCCAAGCGGTATGTTCGGCAAACAGCGGTTCGATTTCAGACCACTTTTTGTCAGAGCGTACCATGGTGACTTGATTGGATTCAATCCGCATGCCGGCTTCATTGAGCGGTGTCATGATGGCGACTTTTGGATTTTTTTCCAATTGTTTAACTTTAAAAGCCGTTGGCTGCGTTAGCAAATACCAAACATTTTCACGCTCGGGATCCACCGCAAAGCCCATCATCCGCAGGCTCGGCTCATCTGAAAAACTTGTCGCCACCATCAGCAATCCACGTGAAGCCGCAATGTAATCCTGCCATTTTGTCATGAGAAATCCTCCTTAATTTACCTTTATTATAGAAGGTTTACGCCTAATTAGCCAATAAAAAACACCACCTGTTTATCAGATGATGTTTTTAACTGCGGCGGTAAATTTCGCCACGTTTGCCAGCTTTGACAACTGTTACCAAAAATAGTCCGTCCTGAATATCGGCGATAATTCTAAAATCACCAACTCGGTAGCGCCAAAAAGTTTCCAATTCGCCTTCCAATGCTTTACCCCACGCACGCGGATTATTGCTGCCCTCGATGTGTTCGTCAAGCCAGCGAATTAAGCGGCGTTGAATTTGCTGGTCGAGCTTTGAAAATTCTTTTGCGGCTTTTTTGCTAAATTCCCATGTATAAACGGCCATTTATAGACCTACGCGTTTCAACATTTCAGCCCGGCTAACCGTTTCACCGTTGCTTTCGTGCTTGGCGGCGACGGCGTCACGATAATCGGATTCGTCTTCTAAACGTTCAAGGATGGTACGCCGCATAAATGTGGTTACGTTTTCGCCATGAAAAGCTGCCAAATCTTTGATTTCTTTATAGATTTCGTCTTCTAGACGCAAGCTAGTTACAGTCATTTTGAAGCCTCCTTGTTTCTTGATATCTCCATTATAACACAAAAAGACTTCAATTGAAGTCTTTTTGATCAACGATTAAATGCGCTCAAGGCCCGCTTTTTCTCGCGCAACACGAATTAACTCACCGCGTTCACTGTGATCAAAACGCGTTAACATCGCGCTTAATTCCGGTTTAGTGGCATTCGCACCAAAGACTTCACTGCCGGGCTCAAGTTTGATGCCAGTGGCAAGCGAGCCGACCACCAACGGATCAAAACCAAAGCGATCCACCAATGCGCTGACTGTTTCAAGATCAGTTTGTTGGTCACCAGCAATGGCCAAAGCTTTGCGATTGGGCGTCCCTGCCGGTGCAGTCTCGTCAAATAAATCATGATAACCCATATGGTTAAAGGCTTTGACCACGCGACTTTCAGTCAAAAAACTTTGGACCAATTCACTAGATGACTGAATTGGATTGGTCAAATCCGCGCGTACGCCGTCCACTTCCCACCAATAATTCATCGCATCCAAAACCAATTTGCCAGCCAAAGTATCGGTTTGAAGCGTCTGATATTTGCTTAACGGTAAGGCCAAAATCACGACGTCAGCTTGTTCGCCAACTTCACGAGCAGTCACCGCTTTGGCACCGGGAACTAGCACTTCAATCGTCAAGGCAATTTTGTCAACCGCGCCAGAACCGGCAATGACAACGTCATAACCTGCTTTTAAAGCCAGTTGCGCCAACACAATACCAACTTTACCGGCGCCTAAAATGCCAATGGTGTTAATCTTCATTGTTTGCCTCCGCCAACAATTCGCGGACGCGGGGAATGACCTCATTTGCGTACAATTCAATCATGTGTTGACGGGCGGAAACTGGTTGTTCACCCGCACCATAAACCAAATCAAAGCGTTCCACACCCAAAGTTTGAATGGACTTTGCGATACGTTGCGCGACAAATTCAGGTGTTCCAACGTAAAATGAACCGTTTTTGATTTCATTTTCAAAATGTTCGCGTGACATCGGCGCCCAGCCACGAGTCACCCCGATTTTGTCAAAGGCTTTTTTGATGTTTTTAAAGGCCATTTCGACGGCTTCTTCTTGTGTGTCGGCGATAAAGCCGTGGGAGTGCATCGCCATTGGCAAAATCGGCGTGTTCAGTTGTGCCGCGGCGCGTTTGTACAGTTCAACGTAGGGCTTAAAGCGCGCCGGGTCGCCCCCGATAATCGCCAAAATCACGGGGAAACCGTAACGCGCGGCGCGAATAATGGACTCTGGTGAACCGCCGACCCCAACCCACGTATCTAATTTGCCACTCGCCGTTTTTGGGAAAATATCCAAATTATCAATTTTTTGCGTAAATTCGCCGCCTGGCCAATTTAGTTTGCCCTCTTCTAAGATTTTGGCAAACATCGCAATTTTTTCTTCAAACAATGCGTCATAATCTTGCAAATCATAACCAAACAACGGGAATGATTCTGTAAATGAGCCACGCCCCAACATCACTTGCGCGCGGCCATTTGACAAAGCATCCAACGTCGCAAAGCGTTCAAAGACACGGATTGGATCATCTGAACTCAAAACCGTGACCCCAGTTGACAACGTAATGCGTTGTGTCTGCGTCGCAATTCCCGCCAAAACCGTTTCCGGGCTTGAAATCGCAAATTCTTCGCGGTGGTGTTCCCCCAAAGAAATGACGTCCACGCCGAGTTTGTCAGCTAAGACAGCTTCTGCAACAACCTCGCGCAATGCCTCTGCGTAACTCAACAACTCGCCGTGATCATTTGTTGGCAAATCGCCAAATGTGTCCAAACCAAATTTAATGTCAGCCATGATTTTCCTCTTTTGTACTTACTATTTAAAAGTAAGTTTACACGTTCTTACATAAGAGGTCAAGTAATGTGTTAGCTGGCATCACGTTGCAAGACAGTCACCGCTTCTCCTTGTGCCACACGCCGATCAACATTGTTTTCGCCCCACGAACAAATCGCATCAAGCACCGTGCCCAAACTTTCACCGTAAGCAGTTAATTGGTATTCCACTTTTGGCGGCACGACTTCATAAACGGTACGTGTCACAACTTGTGCATCTTCTAATTCTCGTAGCTGTTGCGTCAACATTTTCTGTGTAATATTTGGAATGGCGCGTTTTAATTCACTCGTACGCATCGTTTGGTGTCGCAAATGACATAGAATAATCGTTTTCCATTTACCACCGATGATTTCCATGGTAGCTTCAGCGCCAATATTATAAGTTTTAAGCATAGACATCCTTTCATAGGTACAAAAAAGTATCTATATTACTTTTTCGTACGTACTTGTTACTTTTATTCATTCTCCTTTATAATAACATACTGTTAATTAACAAAAGAATGGAGAGTTTCATGACAAAATCTGCTTGGACGTTACTAGCATTGGCCTTGAGTGCTTTTGCCATTGGTGCAACTGAATTTATTAGTGTGGGCGTGTTACCCATGTTGATGCAAGCATTTGATATTCAATTAGCAACAGCTGGTCTGACGACCACTTTGTATGCGCTTGGCATTACAATCGGTGCGCCTAGTTTAACATTAGTGACGGGACACATCGCGCGTAAGCGACTACTATTATTGACCATGATGACTTTTATTGTTGGGAATTTAGTAACCGCGTTCGCGCCGACTTTTACCATCCTATTGATTGGTCGTGTAATTGCCGCAATGGCGCACGGTGTCTTTATGACAATTGCTTCCATCATTGCCTCTGAAGTGGTGACCGCTGACAAACGCGCCTCCGCGATTGCTATGATGTTTACTGGGCTAACGGTTGCGACCGTGGCTGGCGTACCACTTGGTACGTTTATTGCCCAACATGTGATTTAGCGTGGTGCGTTTATCTTTGTGGCAGCGATTGGCTTGATCGCTTTGTTGGCTGATTGGTATTTGGTACCGGCAAACCTACCACAACCTGCGCCCTTAAAATCCGGTAGTATTCGTCGTTTGTTTCAAGTGCCAAGTTTACGTGCCAATATGGTTTTGACCGCCCTGGCATTTGGTGCAAGTTTTCCGATTTATACGTATTTATCTGCCATATTAAAAAATCAACATTGGTCTACAACGATGAGTGTTTACATCCTAATTGGTTACGGTTTGATGGTTGCTATTGGGAATACAATTGGTGGCCGTTTAGCAAACAGTCAACCGTTGCAGGCGTTGCAACGCGTTTTGTGGGTGGAATTAGGTGTTTTAATTATTGTTAGTTTGACCATCACACAGCATTGGTTTGGATTGATTGCCTTGCTTGGCTTAGGTTTGTTTGGATTTATGAGCGTTCCTGCTTTGCAATTGAAAATGTTACAAACTGCGGAGCACGAATTACCAGCAGACATTAATATGGCTTCAGCTCTGAATGTCGCCTCATTTAACGTGGGTATTACTGTCGGTTCATTAAGTGGCGGTTATCTGGTAAGTGCTTTTGGTGTTCCATCCACCCCGATTGCAAGTTTAATTATTATTAGTCTAGCGCTTATGTTAATTTGGCGCATGAAAAAAAGCTGACCGAAGTCAGCTTTTTTTACTTTGATCGACTAAGCAACCAACTTACAATGGCAACCACAACAACGGCACCAATGATTGACGGAATCACAGCCATACCAGCCACAACTGGTCCCCATGTTCCAAGGACAGCTTCACCAAGGGCAGATCCAACTAAACCAGCGATGATGTTGCTAATCCAACCCATTGACTTACCGTTGCTTGTAATCGCTCCGGCAATGGCACCAATAACGGCACCGACAATCAAAACCCATAACCAATGCATGTTTTTTCCTCCTCTTTAGTTAATGCATATTACATATTATATTAAAGCATATATACATTTTCCAGTCAACTGATTTGCTTAAAATTTCTAGTGATTTAGTTTTTATTTAGTGAATTTATGCACAAAAATTACAGAAGGAGCCACCCAACAATGCCAAAGAGAAACAAGAAAATAACATTATAAATGCCAAATACACGCATAACGCGTCCCAAATCCGCTTTGTGCCAAGCGCTATATTGGCGTAACATCAACAAATTTGCCAGTGAGGCAATCGGCGTTCCAAGTCCGCCAACCGTCACGCCGAGAAAAACAGCCTGTGCATTGCTCGTGAATTTGGATAACAAAACAGCGGCTGGTACGTTACTCATTCCTTGACTGGCCAAAATTCCCGCACCATAAACCCCAACTGGCTGCTGACTAACGTGATGCAGTAACTGATCAACAACCGGCAAACGCCCTAGCGCGCCAACAACAATAAAGAAATTCAAAAATGTCACGATAATGCCGTAATCAACTTCGGTATACGTCCGCCAATTAATCAAAATCAGCGCAACAACGCCCGCACACACCGCGTAACCAACCGGAATAATCGCTAACAAACCAAGGAAAATCACAACGGTTGCTACACTTAGTATCCATAAATGCGCGCCAACAAGCTTTGGGCGCGTCATTTCTAGCGATTCAAAGACGTCTTTGGCAAAAAAATGCGCCACGCCAAACATCGACACCAAACTAACCAAACCAAGCGGCAATGACATCGTCAAAAAATCGCCCGCGGTCAACTGATAATGATGCGCAATATAAATATTTTGCGGATTACCAAACGGCGTCAACGCGCTGCCCAAATTAGCATAAATGGCTAGTAACACGGCTATAACAGCCGTTGGCAACGTGATTTTCTTGGTTAATTTGAATAAAATCGGCATTAAGGTCAAAATTGCCACATCATTGGTGAAAAATAGCGATTCAATAAATGCCAGGCTCAATAAACTCAAAACCAATCCCCGCACCGTGCGAGTTTTGTCAATTAATAACGCAGCAAAATAAGTCAGCACGCCGGTCGTTTCATACAACGTAATCAAAATCAGCAACGCGAGCAACGCCAAAATCGTCTGCCAATCAATGTCAGCCACTCGTCCGCGCCCCAAAATAAAAACGGCCAGACTCAAAAGACTCGTGACCCAAACGGTTTTATCCGTGATTAATTGTTTCAAAATGCTCTGCACACGCCTCACCTCCGTTTCCATTCTAATAAAAAAGCCGACATCTGTCAGCTCATTAAATTAATTGTTCTCGCAATGCAACAGCCACGGCTTCTGCGCGCGAAACCACGCCTAATTCTTGATAAATTTGGGTCAATTCGCTTTTGATTGTGCGTTCGCTCAAGTGCAATTGCAGCGCAATATCTTTATTACGGACACCTGTTGCGACGAGCTGCAATATTTCTTGCATTCGCGTTGTTAAATGATGCACCGGCGTCACGGTAATTTTGGCGAAAGCTTTGCTGGCAATTTCGACTGGCAAAACAACTTCTCCAGCTAAAACACGCGTAATTGTTTGAAAAATAGTTGTTGCACTGGCGTCTTTAAGTAAATAACCGCGCGCACCATTTTCCAACATCTTTTGAATTGTTTGGGGTTCATCAAATGTCGTTAAAACAACAACCGGTAATTCAGGCCAATGCTGATGAATAGCCGCCATCGTCTCAACACCGTCTAAAATAGGCATTTTGACATCCAATAAAACCACGTCAATCATCTCATTTGCCAAAATTTCTAGCGCACTTTGACCATCACCAACCTCAGCAACAACTTGAAAATCAGTTTGTGTGGCAAAAATGAGTTTTAACCCTTCACGCAAAATAACATGATCATCAACTAAAAGAACTTTTATCATTCACTACTCCTATCGGTATAAATAAGGTCACCGTTGTTCCCTCGTCGATTGCACTATCAATTTCTACGCGGCCGCCGAGCTGTGCCATGCGCTCATACATGCTCGTCAAACCAAAGTGATTTTGTTTGCGCCGGCCCTTTTGGACGTTAAATCCTTGCCCAAAGTCAATCACTTGTATTACCAATTCATCCTCAACTATTTGGCCCTTCAAAAGTGCGGTGTGCGTCTGCGTATGTTTGGTAATATTCAATAAAGCCTCGGTTATAGTCCGTAATAGCTCATCGGCTTTGTCGTCCACTAGTTCGATAAGCGGTAACTTATCTGATACGTTCAATTGATAATTATGTGCCATGGTTTCTAACAATAAGGTGATTCGTTCGTTAAATGTGGCTTTCATGTGCGTTTGACGCAAAGCACTTAAAGTTTGGCGACCATCACGTATCGTTTGATGTGATAAGTCTAACACGCGAGAAAAAATGGCATCGTATTGGGCATCTTGCTTATCAATCCGTTGCAAAGCCTCTAATTGCATAGCAACACCCGCCACATCTTGCATCACTGTATCGTGTAAATCACGTGCGATGCGTTCACGCTCGTCGCGCGTTGCCGCGCTTTTTACTTGTTGGTTGGCAATCTGTAATTCTTCTGCCAAATGTTGAGCCATCACTTTTTGGCGAACTAAACGGCTGTAATAAAACCAATATAAACCAAAAAAGATACTCACCAAAAGCTGTGTTCGTATCAATAGCCAACCAACATCGCGTGCACCATAGTGAAGCCAATTCCACGCGATAAAACTGATTTGAAAAATCAGCATCAAAATCAATAGCCATTGTGGCCGTTTGAATAGGTACAAAATTTCCATCACAAATATTGGAAATCCACCAATGACGAGTACAAAATAGCCATTACCAAGAAAACTAGCCGATAAAGCAAACAAAATGAACTGCGCCAGCAGTCGAAGTGCCGCTATTGAACCCGTTTTTAATGGTGGTCCAAACACGGTTAGGATTTGCAAGATGGCCAAAAAATAATACCAATGAGGCTGTGTTAATACCGAATTAACGTCAGAGTGTGCGGCTGTGTAATAGAGCAAGGTCATGAAAAAAGCATAAACCCAGCGCAGTTCCGATAAAAGTTGTTTTTGTATCGCTAATTCCAATGTCATTTCATTCACCAAAAAGCTAGTCTAATTCCATTATAGACTAGCTTGCTTGTTTTTAATCTAAATTCAATTTCGGCAAAATTTTGTCTAACCATTTTGGCAAATACCAATTTGCTTTACCGAACAAAGCAATTGTTGCAGGTACTAAGATTAGGCGCACAATCACCGCGTCATATAAGATGCCGCTAATCAATCCCAGCGCAATTGATTTTAAGATTGGATCCGTGGTGCTCATAAAGCCGATGAAAACGCCTGCCATAATCAATGCAGCGGCAATAATTGCCGGCACACTCTCACGCATGGCTAATTTAACTGCCTCTAAATTGTTGGCGCCGCGATCATATTCTTCTCGTACACGACTGACAAAAAACACCTCGTAATCCATTGCCAAACCAAATAACACACCAATCACCAAAATTGGTAAGAACATCAAAATCGCCGAACGCCCGGCAATGCCGAATAAGCCCATGTAATGCCCATCTTGCATAATCCAAACAACAGTCCCAAACACTGCTGCCAACGATAAGCCAAATCCAAGAACTGCAACGAGTGGAATTAACAATGAACGGAACGCCACCATTAACAAAACAAATGCAAAGATCAAAATCATCGCAATGAATTTTGGCACTGCTTTACTTACCATATTTGTCACATCAACGTTTACCGCTGTTTGACCAGCAACCGTGATTTCTGGTAAACCATTTTTTTCACTCAATGCCCGAATCGCTTTGACAAGTTGTTGCGTACTAGCAGCCGTCGCTTCGTGTTTTGGCGTCACTGAAATTAAATAATCATTCAATTTTTCACTTGGTAGCGATTGGCTGATTTCAGCAATATCAGCTTGTTGCTTAATTTTAGTGCGTGTTTCTTGAACTTTTTGCGCATTTTTCGTGTGAACTAACACAATCAATTTTGCTTGACTACCTTCACCGTAAGCCTTTTTTTGTAAGTCATAGGCACGTCGTTCGGTATGCGTTGTGGGTTGTGAACCGTTATCTGGAATTCCAAAATTAATGTGCATCACTGGCAAAGCAATAATCGTCAAAGCGGCAATGCTCAAAATTGCCCAGAAAATTTTACCTTTGGTCACCAAAGCGCCCCAGCCGCCTTTAATCCGTAAGCGACTTATCAAGTGTAACAAGAAATTAGGTTTTTCACCCGTCACACGCGATCCAAGGAGCGCCAAAATGGCCGGTGTCACAGTTAAACTCATTAACATTGCCACCAAGACGGCGATTGCGGCAGCTAATCCCATTTGACTTAGGAAACCAATTCCCAATGTCATCATTGACAAAAGTGCGACAATCACCGTTAATCCTGCAAACACAACGGCATTTCCAGAAGTTACCAAAGCGTGTGATAATGCGTCTTCGCGGTTCATTTTTGCGGATATATTTTGTCGATAACGTGACATGATAAACAGTGAATAATCAATCCCCACTGCCAAGCCCATCATTGACAACAAACTCTGCGCGACACTTGAAAAAGGCGTGAAGTGTGACAAAATCGTCACGACCATCGTGCTCAAAAGCAAACCAAACACGGCGACTAAAATCGGTAAGCCAGCTGCCAAAAACGAAGCAAACGTGACGGCCAAAACGAGAAATGCCAACAAAATACCAATTCCCTCAGCTGCACTCCCAGCGCTATCTTTTGTAATCGTAGCCGACCCGGTTAACTCAGTTTGTAATCCTGCGTTACGTGTCAATTTTGCCACTGCGCGAATTTGATCAACTGACTTTTGACTAATTTTAGCGGCTTTTTGATCATAAATGACTTGAATGTAAGTCGTTTTACCATCTTTGCTCAATGTTTGGGCAGAGGCTGGTACCACAGTCTTAACATGCGGTTGTGTTTGAATCGCTTTGGCTAAATCTTGCATAGCACGTTGTAATTTGTCCTGTTGCAAAATAGCTTTGTTTTTAGCATGCAGAACAATTGTGATGTTCCCGTTGTCTGTATTGAACGCCGGAAAGTCTTTTTTCAAAGTATCTTGTGCTTTTTGCGCAGGTGTTCCCTTGATTGAAAAAGTCAATTCATGGATATTTGAACCAACATGTGAGCCAATACCGATTGCAGCCCCAATCGTAATGACCCCGATGACTAATGTGATAATGGTGTGGCGATAAATCCAACGCCCCAGTTTTGCGAGTAAGTTTTGCATATATTCCTCCAAATTCATTTCTAATTTTATCGAAAGAAATTTGGAAAAACTACCGGCAAGGGGGCATACTTTACTGCCCTTTTGGGCAATAAAAAAAGCCGACGGCTGTCAGCTTTTCTTTAATCTTGTGTTGCTAAACCCAAATCGTCCAATTGCTTGGCTTCAACCGGCGTTGGTGCTTCGGTCATCGGTTCAGTCGCCTTTGAGTTCTTCGGGAAAGCGATGACTTCACGAATGTTTGATTGGCCGGCTAGTAACATGGCCAAGCGGTCCAATCCCAACGCGATCCCGCCCATTGGTGGGAAGCCGTATTCCATGCCTTCTAGCAAAAAGCCAAAGGCTTCGTGGGCTTGTTCTTTGGTGAAGCCCAATGCTTTAAGCATCTTTTCTTGAATGTCCATGCGATGGATACGAATTGAGCCAGAGCCCAATTCAAAGCCGTTCAAGACCAAATCATAACTTTGCGCATGCGCTTGATGTGGGTCTTCGCCGTCTTCCAAGTAATGCAAATCCGCCACATTTGGCATCGTAAATGGATGGTGCGCTGAAATCCAACGGTCATCTTCTTCACTATATTCAAATAATGGCCAGTCAATAATCCAAGCAAATGCCCATTGATTGTCATCAATCAATTGCAAATTTTTCGCCGTTTCACGACGCAAGTAATCCAAAGTTGCATTAACCACATCGGCTTTGTCAGCGGCGAATAACAACAAATCACCATTTACTGCCTTGGTGGCTTCGATGAGAGCAGCTTGTTTGTCGGCGGTGAAGAATTTGGCAATTGGACCAGTCAATGCGTCATCTGCGACTTTCAACCATGCCAAACCTTTGGCGCCGTAACGCTTGACGTAATCGGTGAATTTGTCGATGTCTTTACGGGAATATGCGTCTGCACCGCCGGGAACAGCGATGGTTTTCACTTGTCCACCATTAGCAATGGCGCCGCTAAACACGCCAAATTCACTATCGGCCACCACTTCAGAAACGTCTTGCAATTCATAAGCAATTCGCAAATCAGGTTTGTCCGTCCCGAAACGACGCATCGCTTCATCGTACGTCAACGTTGGGATTTGAGTAATGTCCAAATCAACATCCACCACGTCTTTCATGATGGCCTTCACCCAATCATTCACTAACGCTTGAATGTCGTCTTGCGTCATGAAGCTTGTTTCCAAGTCCATTTGCGTAAATTCTGGTTGACGGTCACCACGCAAATCTTCATCACGGAACGCCCGGGCGATTTGGAAGTAACGGTCAAAGCCCGCGCCCATCAACAATTGTTTGAAAATTTGGGGTGATTGCGGCAACGCATAGAAACTGCCCGGGTGCACACGTGAAGGCACCAAATAATCACGTGCACCTTCTGGTGTTGATTTGGCCAAAATTGGCGTTTCGATGTTGATGAAGTCATGTTCGTCCATGAATTTCAATGAACTGGCCATGATCTTTGAACGCAAGCGCAAGTTGCGTTGCATTTCCGGACGGCGCAAATCCAAGTAGCGGTATTGCAACTTCAATTCTTCGCCAGCATTCACGCCATCTTCGATGTAAAACGGTGGTGTTTTTGATTCTGCCAAAATCGTGGCTTGCGCCACTTCGATTTCAATCAAACCAGATTTGATGTTGGCATTTTCTTGACCGGCGCCACGACGACGCACGACACCTGTTGCTTCCAAGACAAATTCATTGCGCGCTTCATCAGCCACCGCCAATGCATCGGCAAATTTTTCAGAGAAAGTCAATTGCACCAAACCTTCACGGTCGCGCAAATCAATAAAAATCAAACCACCAAAATTCCGGCGCTTTTGTACCCAACCTTGCACGGTCACCGTTTGGTCGATGTATTGTTCGTCAATCAAACCCGCATAGTTTGTTCGCTTCATGCTTCTTCTCCTGCTTCAATAATGTTTGGTAAGTCCGTGTACAAATCCGTCAATTTAACGGCAAACTGTTCACCAGTCGTCATATTTTTCAAATTAGCTGTTTTGTTTTCAAGTTCTTGTTGCCCGATGGTCACGACAAATTTGGCATGGGCGCGATCGGCTGATTTGAATTGTGCTTTTGGACTACGTGCCAAATAATCACGTTCGGCACCGTAACCAAAGGCGCGAATCGCTTGCACCGTTTGACTAGCTACCACATCAGTGTCAGCGCCAATGTTAACCACGTAGAAGTCCAAAGTCGTGTCCACTTCTGGCAAAACATTTTGCGCAGCCAACAAATTCACCAAACGTTCAACGCCAATGCCAAAGCCAACGCCAGGTGTTTCTGGTCCGCCAAATTCTTCAACCAAACCAGCATAACGACCGCCGCCACCGATTGTTGCAGCGCCTTTCAAATTTTTGTCCTCAGTCATGATTTCAAAAATGGTGTCGTTGTAGTAATCCAAACCACGAACCATGTTCGCATCAACGACGTAATCAATATTCAACGCTGTCAACAAAGCTTGAACTTGCGCCCAACGTTGCGCAGAATCTGGTGTCAAATGGTCCAAAATTGACGGTGCACCAGCCACAATCACTTGATCTTGGGCGTCTTTTGAATCCAACACGCGCAAAGGGTTTTTGTCCAAACGCGCTTTTGAATCCGCACTCAATGCGTCAAAGTGTGGGGTCAAATAATCCACCAATGCTTGGCGGTAGTTAGCACGTGATTGCGCGTCTCCCAATGAGTTAATCGCGACTTTCAAGTTGCTCAAACCCAATGTTTGGAAAAAATCAACAGCCATCGCAATGACTTCGACGTCCAAAGCCGCAGAATCGGCGCCCAATGCTTCCACCCCGATTTGGTGGAATTGACGGAAACGACCAGCTTGGGGACGTTCATAACGGAACATTGGCCCCGTGTAATAGACTTTGTAAGGCTTGTCAAATTCAGGACCGTATAATTTATTTTCAACATAAGCGCGCACCACACCCGCCGTACCTTCTGGGCGCAAAGCCATGTGGCGATCGCCCTTGTCGTTGAAATCATACATTTCTTTGGTGACCACATCACTCGTGTCGCCGGCCGAACGGCTGAAAACGTCGTAACTTTCAAAAATCGGCGTGCGAATTTCTTTGAAACCGTAGTCGCCAAATAACAAACGCGCCGTACTTTCAATGTGTTGCCAAATGGCTGTGTCTTGTGGCAAGAAATCTGCCGTGCCCTTGGGGCGATTAAATGTTGCTTTTGCCATAATAATAGAGCGTGAAGAGCGTTCCGGCAGCGCCGGATGGTTAGCGTATGCTAAATTATTCGAGCGGATAATGCCATAGTCATTGTGCGACCAAATGATTTAGCACTAGCTAGCCAAGCTCGTAACGCGTTTCCTCCAATTCTAAATTAAAAAAATAAGCGCCCTCAACAAGAAAAAATCTTGCCAAGGGCGCCAAAAAGCGCGGTACCACCTTAGTTTGACGAAAGAATCGTCCTCGTTTGCTTATCGCGCAACCACGGGCTTTCGCCAAACCTCCAAGGTGTCCGCTTCATAATTCCTTGCTGAGTTTTCACCACCACTCAGTCGCTGTTTGCCAGAAATATTATCGCCTTTTCAACGGTTTTAACTATTGAATTATAGCATTCTCCAAGCCCTCATTGCAAGCATTCGCATAAATTGCTAGAATAAAATTAACTTAAAAAATTGAGGTCTACCATTTATGCTAAAACAATGGTTACTCCGGAATTTAATCGGTGTCGTGATTACTGCGGTGATGCTGTTAACGACTTTTGGCTTGATTATTTCCCTTCTAAACGCTAGTGTGATTACGAATCGCGTTGATCATTTACAATTACGCAATGCGCCCAGCCGCACGGCCAAACCGCTAACCAGCTTGAATCGCGGCGCGCGTTTGATTGTGCTAGACAAACAAAACGGTTGGTACAAAGTCCGTCGTGACGACAACAAAGACGACTCACAAACCGGCTGGATCGCCAGCTGGGTCGCCGAATCCACCACCATCAAAACCGCCACGCCAATTAGCGAAGCCACGATTGTGTTGGATCCGGGACACGGTGGATCGGATCCGGGCGCTAAAACCAGTGACGGTGAACATTACGAAAAAACCTATACCTTAATTTATGCCAAAAAGTTGCGAAAAACGCTAGAAAATGCTGGTGCCCGTGTCATCATGACCCGTGATAAAGACGTGTATTTGAGTGTCGCGGCTCGCCCGGTTATTTCTAACAAAGCCAAAGCAGACGCTTTTATCTCGTTTCACTTTGATTCAACTGCTGGTGCAAACGTCGCAAGTGGTGTAACCCAATACTATTATCACACCAAAAACGGCTCACTCGAATTGGCCCAACTATTGAGCAAGCAACTGAATAATTTGCCACTAGAAAACCGTGGGGTTGCCTACCAGGATTTGACCGTAACTGGTGATAATGACCGTCCCGCGGTGCTACTAGAAAATGGTTACATCAATAACGACGACGACTATAAACAAATTTCAAATTCGAAATATCAAGATTTAGTCACACAAGACGTCTTTAATGGTCTTAGTCAGTTTATTAAAAATCATACGCAAACAAAATAAAAACTCGCCATGAACGGCGAGTTTTTTATATTAACTTATTCAACGCATTTTTAACATCTTGGGCACTCTTTGCTTCGACGTAGCGTACATTTTCGAGCTTTAAATCTGCAAAGAATTTCTTTTGGATGGCGATAATTTGCTCATCGCCGCGTCGTTCATTGTCTGATTTCGTATCGACGAACAGATGCAATTGATGATTCACCGTAAAAATAAAATCCGGCGTGGTCGTGCCACCCGTATATTTAGGCACTTTAATGCTAGATTTTGGTAATTTACCAAACAATGTCACCGCTGGTTGATACTCATTCAAAACCAATTCCCGCTCCGGATTTTCCGAATCATAACGCAATGGTGGTCGATCGTACAAGTAACGTGCATCATCATTGGCTTGCACTTCATTCACCCCAATCAAGCTAGCCGATACTTCATCTCGAAAATCATGTTTGACGGCATCATAGACAGTTGTATTCGCCTCAAAATTCAAGGCATCATATGCATATTTTTGTGCATATTCTTTTTCAAATGCCCCATTAAACGCTTTGATTGCTTGCTGTAAAGACAAATCGTTTAGCCAATCACGATGTTTGGGATAATCAAGCAAATGTTGCGCCAAACTCTTGTGCACTAAACGAATGTCCATGCGCGTCCGTTGCACAAATTGGCGCACAAATGCGCCATATGTCATTTGACCAACCGCGCGTTTCGTCGCATAATCCACAGGATTTTCCGACAAACTCGCTTCATTGTCGATTTTGATTGTCTGACGTACTTGCATAGCAACTTGTTCATTGAAAGTGTTGGTTGTCCAAATTTTAGCCAACAGTTGTAATTTATCGCTATCTGCCAACTTTTCAAAATGCAAAACATGCCGCTGGGCCAGCTTTTGCCATAACGTTTGAATACTGCGCCAATTTTCTTTTTTTAACTTAACTGTTTGGCGGGCCTGTGTTGGATTTTCACGTACTTTGCCGTTTGTATTCGTCACTTCAGGATACGCCTGCAATAATTTTTCTAAGCCATCCCCTTGGAATTCACGCGCTGTATCAATCCAACCTAAACCAACAAATTCCATCAGCAATTCCAACTCTGGTCGCTGAGTTGTGGTCACAATTTTTGCCAACATATCGTCAGTCAGCTTTGTTTGACTGAAATCAAATGTCGTGTCTTGATTAATTTCACCAACTAATGTTTTGGCAAAATCACGTTCGTCGTAACCAATCAAAAAGCTCAAGCGAAAATCACCGCGCAAGCGCTGGCCGTTTTCATCCACCGGCAAACGCAACCCACGCCCAACTTCTTGTAATTTAGAGTTTTCAGAACCCGAAGTCCGCAATTTTGCAATCACAAAGACATTCGGATTGTCCCAACCTTCCCGCAAAGTCCATTTGCTAAACAAAAATCGGCGTGTGTGCAAATTACCGCGATCGTCTTTAAAGGTGAGCAGTTTGTTTTTGTTGCGTAAAATATCGTCAACTTCCGCTGCAATTGCTTCATCCCCAGTACCACGATCTTCACCAAAATAACCAGCATGCACATCATCCTGCAAATGCACCTGTGTAACTCGCAAGAAATCCAAATATTGATCTTCACGCTCGCTCCGATTGGTACGATTTTGATAATCAGTCACTAATGCAGCTAATTTTGCACTTAAAAGCCGTTCAAAAGTCGTTTTCAGCCAACCATTTTCTTGCCGATAACTATCAATCGCGTCAATAAAGAACAAACTCAACGTCTTAACCCGTGCACCATCTCGCATAAAATTAGCTTGTTCCGCTTCAAAATGTTTCTCGATGGCATCCGCGATAATTTGTTCTTGATATGAATTCGTATAGGTTCCCGGAATCAAGGTCATGCCTTTAGCCAATTCCAACCCGCTTGATAACACTTTGCCACCAGCATAACGAATATCGCCGTCAAAAGCTAAATCATCACCCACGCCATAACTTTGTTTTGTATTGCCTTGTGCCAAAACAAGTTCTTTGGCCGTTACGGAATCAACTTTCCACGCGTTGCGCACTGCACTTTCTGGCAACGTCGGGTAATAAATATCAATTCCTTTGACCAAGCCTTGGCGAAAACTTTGCACCGCATTCAAGTCAAATGCTGGCTGTCCGCGATAATAATCTTTGCGGGTCACTTTTGCCTTACCGCGTCCTTCGGTGACTTCCGGATAAGTCGCCCCTAGGCGAATCGTCATTTCAGGTTGAAGTTGGGTGATGGCGCCATAATTCGTTTTGTCGCGGGGGAAACGGTGCGGTTCGTCAATGAACACAATTGGGCGTGTCTTTTGTAGCGCAGCCATTGGATTGGCTTCACCCGCTAGCGTTGTTTGGTCGTAATCCTTATTCAAAGACTTAGAGCGCAACATATCCGCATTGATGAGCAAAACATTGATCGTGTTCGCATTCAAACGAGAACCTTCAATAAAGTTCAGCAAATGCGCAGGCAAACTATTGCGACCAGATTTAGCTTTAAAATCACCCGAATTGATGACGTTAATATCCAGTTGTGTATTTTCATAGAACTGGGAAAAATGTTGTCGGGCGTAATCACTCGTCAAAAACGACTTCCAACCTTCTTTAATAGCGGGCGTCGGCACGACAATGATAAATTTAAATAGACCATATTGCTGGTGCAAATCAAACATCGCCCGCGTACCGACATACGTCTTCCCCGTTCCCGTTTCCATCTTAATATCAATATTAGCGCTATCAGTATAGCGCCCGCGAATCAACGGATTCGCATAAACATAATCTGAATTTTCGCTGGTTGACGCACTGGTTTCTAAACCATGAAACGCTTCATGAATAGCTTGGAGCGCTTCGGCCTGATGTTGTAATTCTTCAAGTTGAATTTTCATAGATTTTTTATTTTATGGTACAATGTACATACAAAGTGATAACAAAGGAGTAAAATATGAGTTCAATTGTCAAAGATGATCGGATTAGCTTCCGAACCAATAAACAATTACATTTAGACGCGGAAAAAGTGTTAAATGACATGCAGTTAGATTTATCTACGGCGCTTAACCTATTTCTAGATCAAGTTGTCCGGCAACAAACACTTCCGTTTGACCTACAAGCGACAAAACAACGGGAGCTAAAACAATTACAAGCAGTCTTGACCAAAGCCGAGGCCGATATTGATGCTGGCCGCGTTGATTCAGTCCAACATGTTTTTGACGCTGTCGCCGAAAATATTATCCAATATGAACCTGGGAAAACCAGCCATGACTGAGATTGTCGTCACACAAAATGCTCAAGACGATATTCAGCAACTCATCAATTATATTTTGATTGACTTAGCATCACCGATTACCGCTCGGCGCGTTGCACAACAGTTAAAACGGCGCATTAACTTACTAGCTGTTTTTCCGGAATCTGGGGCACCATTGCGCGAGGCTTTGGCCTATCGACGCGTCATCATCAGTGTGTATGCCATTATTTATCGGTATGATATGACAGGTGATAGCATTTATATCATGCATGTTTATCACACAAAACAACAATACACCACGCTATTTCAAGACGACCAATAGGTCGTTTTTTTAATAGCGGACAATTAGGTTTACTTTACTATCGAGTTGCGCAAGCGCAATTTCTAGTTCGCGTAAGTCTTCCAAACTCAATGAATAACCGTAAACGACAATTGTCTGCAACACCAATTCGTTGGTTCCCACAGCGTTTACTAACGCTTTTGTCTGAGCGATATGCCAGCCAGAATTGATAATGTAAACCCGCGTACCATCCACATATGGCAACTGATAGCCCGCAACCGTCAAATTTTCAACCGCTACATCGAACCTGTAACCGTCCGCCACCAAATAAGTTTGGAGTACCGTGTCGTAACCGGTGGCATCCCCACTGACCTGTAATTCATCACTAGAAAATGGCGTGAGCATATCATCGAACAAATCAAGGGTCGTTGCTAATTCATCAAAGTTGTCAATGTCATCCAATGTTTTTTGCGTTGGTGCGACCATTCGGAAATGTTTGAAGCCCGCATCTCCTTGCCAATTAGGATTTTCTGCTTGAACTTTGGCAGCCGCGCGCTTAATGCGCTCGCGTGAAATTTCATCAATTGATTTAAAACCCGCATTAAACGCGACTTCTCCGCCTTTAGTTGGGACTTGCTGGCCAGCCGCGTTAACCGTAAAGGTAGGTTCTGGCAAAGTCGCCATGATAAAGCGCCGATTTCCGCCATCTTCGGCATTGAGTTGCATGACGGCATCGGCGGTTGTAGATGAACCGGCAAAGAAGTCGAGGATAGTCGCATCTTTTTTTGTAGCTGCTTCTAGTATTTTTTTGATCAACACAACGGGCTTTGGATATGAAAATACACCTTCTGGCAATAATTTTTCGAAATCTTTGCGTCCAGATGTTGTGCCACCATAATTTAAAATCGATTCAAGATAGGTGGTTCGACGTTCATCGGTAGGAATAATTAATCTTGGTTGTTTATGACCATCGCTACCCCAAAAAATCAAGTCTTCTGCAATTAATTCTTTAATCTTAGCTTGATTCCATTTCCATTGCCTCGTAAACACATCTCCATTTGGATTGGTAATAGAAAAGTAATTTTCGTGATTTGGATTTTCTCTTTCTGAATTAACAGCTAAATTGGCTGTTTGCAACTCATTTTCACGGCCAATTAAGGCCTCATGAATTTTTGAAAATTCTACGCTATTGATATTTTTATAACCAATTGTCACATATTCATGAACGTTTCTAAATCTAGAAACTTGTTTTAAAGTTCCCGATTTTCCTTCGGCTTCTTTGTTCCAAACCAATTGCTCTGTCGTTTCCCCAAACAAATCATCCATCAATAACTTCAAATTCGCTTGTTCGTTATCGTCAATTGAGACAAAAATAACACCGCTATCTTTAAGCAACTTCTTTGCCAAAGCCAAACGTGGGTACATGAAAGTCAACCACGCCGAATGCGTCGATTTACCTTGAATACTTTTTAAACGTTTTAGACCATCGTCGTCCAAGCCGAACTGATTTTTTAACGTGTCATCACTGTACTCGAACTTATCTGGGTACACAAAACCATCCGATCCTGTGTTGTAGGGCGGATCGATGTAAATAAAATCAATGCTATTTTGATAATTAGCCTGCAAGTGTCGCAGAACTTCTAAATTGTCGCCCGTAAAAAACAGATTTTCACTCTGGACGTTTACTTCAGCAGCATTATGTGTGTTATCAGGTACAATCACCGTGGTCGGGCGTTCGCCAACTTGTTTTTTGGCATAGTCTTTCCCGATGAAATCCAGCTGATAACCGCTGTTTAACTCTTGGGTATTGTGCGCACGTAAGTCAGCCGCCAATTTTTCCAAATCAAACGTACTTGCCGAACTGAAATATTCCGGTAAAGCTTGTTGCAATTTGGCCAACGTGGCGCTGTTGGGTTCTACGTGTTCATTATGTAGGAGGTTATCTCTAATCATGAGACACCTCGTTGCTGCTAGAAAGTAGAGTCTTAGCAGCTAGTAGTTTGTAGTTTGTAGTTTGTAGTTTGTAGTTTGTTCCGATTTTACGGCGCGCACAACTTTTTTAGCCATGTTTTCGTTTCCTTAACTAATTGTTAATATTTATAAATCATTTTATCACATCCATCCAGACAAAATCGCCTCAATTTCAAGCAATTGCCCCGCCGTCAAATCCGGCAACGTCAAAGTTGCCACATTTTCCAGAATCTGTTCCGGTTTGGACGCGCCGATGAGCACACTGGTCACCGATGGTTGTTGCAACAACCACTTCAAAGCCAATTCCGCCAAACTATAACCCGCCGCCAATGCAAAGTCGTTCAACTGACGCAAAATAGCGACATGCGTCTCACTCAAAGTTGCGGCCTTTAAAAAGCGGCCGTCCGTTTTAATCCGACTATCAACCGGAATGCCATCCAAATACCGATTGGTAAGCAAGCCTTGCGCCAGCGGACTGAAAACAACTAAACCTTGCTGCAAGTCCGTCACAGCTGCTTTTAAACCATTTTCCTCAATCTTGCGATCTAACAACGAATAGCGATTTTGATTGACCAAAACCGGCACACGATATTCCGCCAAAAGCGCCGTCGCACGCTGCAAAGTCGGTCCATCGTAGTTGGACAGCCCAACATACAACGCCTTGCCCTGATGGACAATATCAGCCAACGTCTGCATGGTTTCCTCTAACGGCGTATTCGGATCCATGCGGTGATGATAAAAAATATCGACATAATCCAACTGCAAACGGCGCAAACTTTGATCCAAACTCGCCATCAAATGCTTGCGACTGCCCCAATTTCCGTACGGTCCGTCCCACATTTCATAGCCCGCTTTCGTGCTGATAAGCAATTCGTCGCGGTGATTGGCAAACTCGCCTTTTAAAATTTCACCAAAGTGGCGTTCAGCCGCGCCGGGTTTGGGACCGTAGTTATTTGCCAAATCAAAATACGTGATGCCCGCATCCAGTGCGGTCGTCAATAATTTGGTCATCTGCGCATAATCCGCGTCATCACCAAAATTATGCCACAGACCATACGCTAATTGCGGTAGTTGCAAACCTGTATTGCCAGCGGCTTTGTACGTCATTTTACTATAATCAATCGTCATAACAGCTCCTTTTGTAAGCGTTTTCTAAAATTCATTATACCACGCCACAAAAAAACAGCGCCCCGCGCTGTTTAATCAAGTTGTTCGACAGTCACCATCACCGACTCTGAACTTGGCAAAGCCATGCTCCGCAAATACTGTAACAACAGCATCATCCAGCCAAATGCCAAACCAAAAGCAATCATTTCAAAAGCCGTTAGCGACAAATAATGCATCCCCTGAAACAAAAAATCTACCGCAATCAAGCCACCGGCCAAACCATATGACGTAATCAAAAATTCCGGATGTGCATTTGGCAATAACCAACGCAAGGCAATAATCATCGCTAAAATCCACAAAACAAGCGTCTGCGCTAGCGCGTCGTGGACTGAGTGCATCCAGCCGCTGTTATTTGGTACCGCGCCAACGCCGCCTAAAGTCAGCGCCGTTAACGTCAACAATAAACGTAAGTAAAACAAGCCGCGGTTTTCTGACAAACGCGCCCCCAGCCACGTGAATAAATAATCCAACAAAGCCAACAAAATCAACGCCGAAAAAATCAACGATAAATTAAAAATCCAACCATTTGGCACTACGCTCGTGCCTAAATAACTAAAATTATATTGCCACCAGCCGGCACTCCCATTTGACACCATCGACAAAATAACGCCGCCGCCCAATGTCATCGTTAAAACCGACACAATCGTGTTAAATCGTAAACTCGTTGCCGCCAACACCATGATATAACTCATCACGGCGGCCAATGCGCCGATAATCAAAGACGCCGTGTAAATGTCTAAGCGCATTCCATAAAACGCCGTCTCCCACAATCGCATAAATAACGATAAACCAACGAACGCGACCAAACCATAAGCAATACTCATCGTGACCGTATGATAAAACCGCATTTTAAAACGACCAGATCGGCGCATCTGTAATAACGTCCAGCTAAAAGCTAAAACACTAAACAACGTCCCTAGATAAATGCTAAGTTGTGTAATCGAATTACTGCCGGTAATCGGTACTAAACGATTTGATTGCCACAAAAAATTTGCCAACGCCATCAAAGCCGTTAGCACACCGGCCACCCCAGCTAATCGCAAGCCGGTTCGTTGATCGCGTTCGTTACTCAACGGCTCACGCGCCAGCACAATTTCTTGCCCATCCAAACGCGCCGCCAAACTCGTCGTTTGCAACAATAATAATTTTTCTGCCACCGCTTTGGTGACTTGCAGCTTAACCTCTGCCATAAGCGCCTCATTTCATTTTCCCGCCATTCATTCTACCACTTACGCCAGGCAAACAAAACCACCGTCCAGCATTCGAACGGTGGTTTTGTTATTTTTAAATGAGTTAGTTAATCCCAATATTCTTCATAAATTCCTGTTTCAGGTAATTTAATTGTTTTTAACTGGCGCCAAGCACTGATAACAAGCGGAATATAAATCACGATAAAAGCAGTATTGACGATCAGTGAAGACATCGCCTGTGAAGGATCCGAACTGATATAAGAAACCGAATTCGTTCCAGAAAAAATAAGTGATCCTACCATAAGTAGCAAGTCCGAAGCACCGTGAACAAGAGCAATTCCCCAAATGTTTCTGGTTTTCAAGTAGATAGCACCTAAAAAGAAACCGCCCATCCCAGCACTAATTGTTTTCAAAAGTGCTTGCAGTAAGCCCATCACACTTAAGTCCAAACCTGTCTGTAACCAAGAAAGTAAGATATGAGCAAAACCGAAAATAAAACCACCAAGAGCAACCGCTGAAATCAAACCTTTGCGTGTTTTTCCTAGTTTGACTAATAATGCTTGTAAAATCACACCACGAAATAGCCCTTCTTCAAACAAACCAAGCAATAGATAGAAAATGACTGCTTGCAAAAGCATCATCGCCCAATTAGGTTGAACGTGTCGATTGGCAGCAATAGCAGCAAAAATGGTCGCCGCAGATCCCAAAATACCTGGTACAAGATAAAGAATACTCTTTCTAAATGTAAACCCAATCCCTGTTTTTCTGAAGACGATCAGTTTCTTGCCACCAATACCGATAAGAAGTAGCAACGTTAATAGCGTCAGTGGTATCTCTTGGCGTAATTTTTCTAGTACCGCGTCACCTGCTGGAACAGTCAGCAAAATGATAAAAGCAACTGTTAAGGCAAAAAAAGCCGTTAGTAACGGATATTTCCGTAACCAGATTCGTATGTTAATCATATTTAGTTCTCCTTTTTTATAAGTTAGCGCATTTGTTTGTGTCTAACTTGCTACTATGCTAAACTATGATGTTACATCACAGTCAAGCACAATATTAAAAAAATAAATGTAAGGAGAAGCTAATGAATAAAATAATGATTGCAAGTGAATTCGCGAACTTGTGCGGTACTACGAAAGCCACTCTCCGCTGGTATCGTAAACTGGGCATATTAGAACCTGTTCAAATTGGCACCAACGGCTACGCCTATTATTCTGCAACACAAATAATTGATTTTAATGTCATTCAGGCGCTTCAAAGTATTGGTTATTCTCTCGAACAAATCAAAGCATATAACAATGGCAATTTGCCTGAAACTGATTCCTTTTATAACGATCAAATCAATTTACTAGATCAACGCATAACAGAATTAAAAGAGAAACGTGATTATTTAAAGCAGTTACGCAGTCTACACACCGAACTGACTACAAGTTGGGGTGAAAAGCCTCAAGATGGTGATTGGCATATTAAATCCCTTCCAAAGGAATCTTACTTAGTTATGAATGCTCCCATCGTCGATACTTCTGAATATCTGCAAAATTTGAATGACTTCCAAAAAATCTGCCAGCAGATTGGACTCGGTGACAACACGCCAATTGTTATGTTTTTCAACGAGAAGACGCTTAGTCTGAGAAATTTTACCGAGGGATATGGAATCGCTACCAAAATTAATGACCCTAGCATCACACAAGAAAAGCTTAACAGTCTAGACTTTACAAACATCGAAAAGCCTTATATCTTGACCCGAGCTGCTGGTAACTATTTCGCCTATCTCACACAAGTACCGCTGAAGGACAATAATGCGGTATCTAGTAAGGGCAACTCTTTGAGTAATCCGATGATTGACAGTCAAAATGCTGCATTGAATGTCGCCTTACGTGAAGGCGGTACAACCAAGCTGGGCATGTTAGGCAAACCATTGGCTGCTCCCATGCAAAAAGATAACAACCAGCACCTGTTTTTGGAATTAACATTTGCAATTATTTAATTCAATTTATTCTTCGCTAAAAAACCACCGTCCAGCATTTGAACGGTGGTTTTTCAATTAATAATTTTCCAGGCTTGTAACTCTGCGCTAGTCGCTAATAAATTTGCCACATCTGCAATCTCTAATTTCCGCGAGGCTGTCAGACGGAGTTGCGCTTCGATTTGTTGTTCGCGCGTCGCTAATTCAAGGACGCTAAAGCTCATCTGTTCGGCTTGTAGTTTCGTTTGGAAACGCGTTAATTGCGCTAAATCTGCGACTTGTATTTGCACTGAGAACGTTTGTTGTGCACTGAAATCATGGAAATAATGTAACGCCAATTGCACAATAATCAAAACCACTGTCGCCGCAATGCCGACAACGTAAAGTCCTGCCCCAATCGCCATACCGACCCCAGCGGTGGCCCAAATACCAGCCGCCGTCGTTAAACCAGCAATAGCATGTAGCGATTCGCGACGCACAATAATCATACCAGCGCCCAAAAAGCTAATGCCGCTCACAATTTGAGCTGCTACTCGGGACGGATCTAAGGCAACGTTATGCCATTGCAACGTCGCCATAAAACCAAATTGCGACACAATCATCATTAAAGCCGCCGCCAAACTCACCAACGCATGCGTCCGAATGCCAGCTGCTTTTAAACGATTTTGGCGTTCAAAACCAATCAGCAATCCCGCCACAGTCGCAAGCAATAAACGAACAATCAATTCTACTTCGTTCATATTTCCTCCTTATTAACGTATATTCTGTTTAATAGTATACGCTTAAATGTAATCGGTTGCAAAAAAGACCAATCCCTAAGAGATTAGTCTTTTAAAATCATTATTGCACAGTCACTGACTTCGCCAAGTTACGTGGCTTGTCAACGTCGTAGTTGCGATCCAAAGTTGCGTAGTACGCCAATAATTGCGTTGGAATAACTGAAATCAATGGCATCAAACTTTCTTCAACTTCTGGCAAAACAAAGGCGTCGCTGTCCTTGGCCAAACTTGCCGAAGCAAAAATCAAAGCGTTTGCGCCACGTGACTTCACTTCTTCCACGTTTGAGCGAACCAAACCAGCCGTTGCAGCTTGCGTGATCAAACCAATCACGGGTGTGCCTTCTTCAATCAAAGAAATCGTGCCGTGCTTCAATTCACCAGCGGCGAAACCTTCTGTTTGCACGTAAGAAATTTCTTTCAATTTCAAAGCTGCTTCATAAGACACTTGAGCGTCCAAACCACGGCCGATGTAAAAGGCGTTGCGTTGGTTGTGCAAAGCACTTTCGGCCAATGTTTTGAAAGTGTCTTTTTCATCGATGACCGCTTGCATTTCAACGGCCACTTTCGCCAATTCTTCTTTCAAGTTGAACGGAACGGTACCCACCGCAGCGGCCAAGATGGCTTCAACGATGATTTGTGCCGTGTACGCTTTGGTTGAAGCAACCGCGATTTCCGGACCAGCCAACAATGGCAGAGCGAAATCAGCTTCACGCGTCAACGTTGAGTTTTGCACGTTAGCAATCGTCAAAGACGGGAATTGCTTGATGTTTTGCAAAGCTTCACGGCTGTCGGCTGTTTCACCAGATTGTGACAAGAAAATAAAGAATGGCTTTTCGCTCAACAAAGGTTGGTCATAAGCAAATTCTGAGGCGATGTGCACTTCAGTTGGTTTGCCGGCCCACTTTTCAAAGTAACGCGCACCGACCAAACCAGCATGGTAACTTGTTCCAGCCGCCACAATGTACAAACGATCAGCGTTGTTAATCGCTGCTTTGATATCGTCTGAAATGTTAACAATGTTGCCTGCTTCGTCAAAGTAGTGTTCCGCCAAAGTACGTGCCACAATCGCTTGTTCATCGATTTCTTTGAGCATGTAGTAAGGGTAAATGCCCTTGTCTGTTTCCGTCGCGTCGATGTCAACGATAAATGTTTCACGCGTGATTTGCTTGGCATCTTGGTCAAACAAATCAACTTTGTCTTTGGCAACAACAGCAATTTCACCGTCGTGCAATTCCATGAATTCGTGTGTGATGTCCAAAACACCAACGGCGTCAGAAGCAACCACGTTACCTTCTGGGCTCACACCAATCAACATTGGTGACTTGTTTTTCGCTACGAAAATCACATCTGGATTTTCTTTATCCATCAACAAGAAACCGTAAGCTGAGTTTTTGTTCAACAAAGAAATCATCTTACGCAAAGCGTCAAACGTTGACAAACCTTCTTTGGCAAACTTGTCGATCAATTGAACGGCAACTTCTGAATCCGTTTGTGAATGGAACTTAACACCTTGCAAGTAGTCGGCTTTCAATTCGTCGTAGTTTTCAATCACACCGTTGTGGACCAAGTAGAAACGGCCATCTTCACTCATGTGTGGGTGGGCGTTTTCTTCAGTAACGCCACCGTGCGTTGCCCAACGTGTGTGCGCGATGCCGGCCGTACCTTCAATATCAACTTTGGCAGTGGCTTCACGTAGGTTGTCTACACCACCTTTGACTTTGACCAAATAATCTTCGGCCGCGCTGTTGTTCACGTAAACTCCAGCTGAATCGTAACCTCGATATTCAAGCTTTTGCAAACCCGTCAACAAAGCAGGCAAAACTTGGTTGATACCTGTAAATCCAACAATTCCACACATAATAATTAAGTACGTGCACCCACGCGCACGCGTTTCCTTTCAAAAATTGGTCCACTGCAATCGCAATGGCTAACATCTATTATTTAACACCTCTTCCAAACAAAAGTCAACCAATAACCATAATTGGTCTAGTCCTGAAAAACAAATAAAAAAAATTGAAACATTACGTTTCAACTTTTTTAATCACTGTTCCCATTGCGAATTTAAAGGCATTTAACTCACCTTCAGGTTGTAAATGCAAGGCAAAGTTCGTGTCACTGATTTGTAATTGGTACGGTTGATAGGTTGTGAGTTTGGGCGCTGGTAATTGTTCACCGATTTGCATACCGACTAACCAATCGACCAAATTCACGCGGTAAATTTGACTCAAAAACGCAATCAACGTGTAGCTCAACGGCACAATATTGTCCTGCGCATCAATTTGATACAAGCCCGGCAACAATTCTGTTGTTTCTAATGCTGGCAACGGTGCGGTCGGCACGACCTGCAAACTACGCTGCGTTTGCGCCACTGCCGTTAGCGCCGTCACCGCTTCGCCGTCAAAACTAGCAATCTGCCAGGTGATCGTTTCGTCAATGGCTGGTCCAAGTGGCGTGTGCTTTGTTTTTGGCAAAACAAAGACCGTTTGTCCTTGTTCGCGCAAAGCGTCGATGAGTTTTTGACGGTTGCCGGGCACAAAAATGGCCAGCGGCTTTTCCAACGCAACGACGTTCATCACATCCGAAATTTCTAACGGCTCCAAATATTGTTTGTCAGATAACGCCGAAACGAGCGTTGCATCATGCGCGTTGTTGTTCATCAAAACCGTCGTGAACCCACGGCGACGCAACGCCGAAAGTACCATCGTGGTGACGTATCCGGCCGAAGCCCCGTCACCAAGGCGAAAAGCGCCACTCCCCACGACCAAAATCGTATTCGTCGCCGTTTGCGTGCTTTCATTTTCACTTTCAAAGGTTGAATAATAACGGCGAACGCGATCAGGGAATTCGCCAGCGGACGGTTCAACGGCTTTATAAGTCACGTTAATTTGTTTATCGGCGGCCGATTGGCGGATAAATTCAAATGACGTTTGCCAAAAACGCGCAATCAAGCCATCTGACAAACCAGAAGCTTTGGCATGCCGCAAAACATCACTGTCAAACGGCTTAGCCACGACATCACTTTCCAACTGGTCCAAACGGCGCAATTGGTGGAAATAAAATTCATCAATATCCGTTAATTCCGCCAATTCGTCGACTTCATAACCACGGCGAATAGCTTCAATCAACAGCAACACGCGGTTATCTTGTGGATGAATCAGCTGTTGAATCAGCTCGTCATCACTCATGGCCTGCATCACGGTTGGCGAAAAACTGCGGTTGTTAAAATGCGCCGCGCGAATCGCTTTTTCCAAAGCTTCAATGAAGGTGCGGCCAAATCCAAATGTCGCCCCAACTGATTTTTGAATTGTGGTCAATTGGCGATTGACTTGCACGCCGTCTGCTTCCAAATCACCAAATGGGAAAATCGGTAATTTCACCACCAAATGATCCATCATCGGCGCAATTAAAGCCGCTTGTGGCGCAAATTCTGATCGCAAAGTCACGTCAGGCAGTGCAATGCCGAGCGCTAATTGACTAGCAACTTGCACCAAAGGATAACCCGTTGCGCGTTCAATTAAGGACAAAAAACCGTCGATATACGGCGTTACTTTGGTCACATAAATTTCATGGCTGTCTTCATCAATGGCAAATTGCACGTGCAACGCACCCACGATTTTCAACGCATTCGCCACATCAAAAGCATGTTGGCGGAGTAATTGAATATTGTGGTCACTCAACGTCACAATCGGTGTCACGCTCAACGAATCGTTCGTATGAATCCCGATTGGATCCATATCTTCGCTCGCGCCGACTTGAATTAACGTCCCTTGCGCATCGCGCACCACCGCCACGCTAATCTCTTTAAAGCCACCAATCGCTTGGGAAATCACGATTTCATTTGTCAAAGATTGTCCCTGCACCGCAGTAATTGCTGGTTCAAAGTCGTCTAAGCGCGTAATTAAGCGTCGCGTGTTTTCCTGACTTGGATTTAACGCTTTTACCATTAAAGGCAAACCCACTTCACGCATCAAATCCGTCGCTTCATCCAAATCCGCAACCACTTCACTAGTAATCACCGGCAAATCAAATTGATCCAAATAATCAATAATGCCGGTTGGATTCGCTAATAAACGGGTTTGTGCAACCGGAAAACCGAGCACTTGAACCGGAAACGGCTCATCGCCCAATGTTTCCCAATCCAACACCATTTGCGCAATCAAACGCCAAGCGCGTTCGCCACCCAAAAACGGGAGCAAAAAATCCACCGCATATTCGCGAATGATTGCTTGCAAACCAACCACAGTCATCGGCGCAAAAATCGGTGTGACATTTGGCATTTCCAAACTCACGGAAAAAGGATTTTCATCAATAATCACCACGCGCAAACCAAGTTGCTGGAACGTGGTAATCGCTTTGACCAATGCAGAATCGCTTTCGCCTTCGCGCGCAAAATCATTTTCACCGCCACCGATTAATAAAATTGTTTTATCTGTCAAAGTCGTCGTCATCTTGATGATATTCTGCTACCGTTTCAAAGAATTCTGTAAAAATATCCGCTGCTTCCAAAGGCCCCGGTGCAGCATCTGGGAAAAATTGCACACTAAACGCCGGAAAATCACGGTGGCGCAAACCTTGCACCGCCCCGTCAATCAAATCCACGTGCGTCACAAATAATTTATCACGATCCAAAGACGCACGATCAACCGTGTACCCCTGACCTTGCATCGCATAAAAAATATGTTTAGTCACAATTTCTTGAATTGGATGACTGTACCCGTGATGTTCAGCCGGCAATGATTTTAATTGTGCGTCATTTGCCAAAGCCAGCAATTCATGCCCCAAACCAATCCCAAATAACGGCACTTTGGTCTGTAAGACACGGATTAACGTCAACACGTCCTCTGACACACGGTGCGGATCGCCCGGTCCTGTCGACAATACAATCCCGTCCGGATCCAATGTCAACACTTCGTCAACCGTCGTCGTGTACGGCAAAACCGTCACATTCGCATCAAAATCCGCCAACATGCGCAAAATTCCGTGCTTTAAACCAAAATCGATCACGACAATATGAAAACCACGTCCCGGATTGGCATAAGGTTTTGGCGTAGCAGTATTGGCAATTTGTTGCGTTGACAATACTGTGGCCCGCAGTTGGTCGACAGCGTGATCATCGGCAAAATCAACAATCGCTGCTTTTTGTGGGCCCGTTTCCCGCAAATGCCGCGTCAAGGCCCGCGTATCAATTCCGTAAATCCCCGGAACATTATGATGTTTCAAAAAACGATCCAAATTCATGCGCCGTTGCCGATTGGTCGACACTTCCGCCAAATCGCGGGCAATCACGCCTTTGACTTTGGGTTGTACGGATTCATACGATTGCGCTTGAATGCCAGATGCGCCAATAATCGGCATCGTGAAAACCAAAATTTGGCCGTCGTAAATAGGATTCGTGATGATTTCTTGGTAGCCGCTCATCGCCGTATGGAAAATGATTTCACCAAACGTCGTTGCGGGTGCGCCAAAACCTTCGCCCACATACGTCGTGCCATCTTCTAAAATTAAATGTCGTTGTGCCAAGAGTTTGCTCCTCTCTGACAAAATTTAGGGGTGTTTAACGCTCGATTTCAACGGCGTCGCGGCCATCAATTTCATCAACAAACACGCGAATGCGTTCGGCTTGCGCAGTCGGGATATTTTTTCCAACAAAGTCCGCGCGAATCGGCAATTCACGGTGTCCTCGATCCACCAAAACCGCTAGTGTAATGTTTTTTGGACGACCAGCGTGAATCAAGGCGTCTAAGGCCGCGCGAATTGTGCGCCCAGTAAATAAGACGTCATCGACCAACACAATCGGCTTGTCTTTAATATCAACGTTGTCGCCTTCCAAAATCAAAGCTGGTTCAACTCGTCCATTTTCAATGTCATCACGAAAATCATGCACGTCAATCGCCAAAACCGGGATTTTCACGCCTTCTAATTGTTGCAAACGATCCGCAATGCGTTTTGCCAAAAATTCACCACGCGTCTTAATGCCGACCAAAACCAAGTCTTGTCCGCCCTTGTTGCGTTCAATAATTTCGTACGTAATTCGTGTCAAAGCGCGTTGCAAACTCGCCGCGTCTAAAACTTCTTTGTTGCTCATGATTCTACTCCTTGTAATGGCGTCATTTCGGCCAAAATTGTCGTAAAGTACGTTGGTAATTCACTTTCAAAGCGCGTTTCTTCGCCAGTTTTTGGATGCGTCAAACTCAAAGTCTTCGCATGCAAAATTTGACCAGCACTGGCAAATGGCTCGTTAGTGCGCCCGTAAACTGTGTCGCCGGCCACTGGATGTTTAATGTAGGCCATGTGCACACGGATTTGGTGGGTGCGACCTGTTTCGAGTCGTACTTCAAGCAAAGTATAGCCAACAAAACGTTGCACAACCTTAAAGTGCGTCACTGCATCACGACCACCAGCTACAACGGCTTGTTTCTTGCGGTCGTTTGGGTGGCGGGCGATTGGCGCTTTGATGACGCCTTCATTTTCAGCGAATTCACCGTGCACCAATGCGTAATAAACCCGTTCGTTTTTGTGGGCTTTTAATTGTGCTGATAAACTTTGATGTGCCGCATCATTTTTGGCAATCATTAATAAACCGCTGGTATCGCGGTCAATGCGATGCACGATGCCCGGTCGAAATTCACCGTTAATTGTTGACAATGGCGCGTGATGAAGCAACGCGTTCACCAATGTGCCCGTCGCATGCCCCGCAGCCGGATGAACGACCATGCCTTGTTCTTTATTGACGATAAGAATGTCATCGTCTTCGTAAACAATATCAAGCGGAATATCTTCAGCCACAAGTTCAGTGGCAATAATTTCTTCTACCGGCTCAATCGTAATCGTGTCACCGGCGGCGACTTTGTAAGAGCGCTTCTCGGGCTTGCCATTGACGGCCACGCGCCCGTCTTTGATCCAAGTTGCCAAAGTTGTGCGGGAATATGGTAATTCTTTTTGCGCTAAAACCGCGTCCAAACGGCCAGTTTCAATTGTCATTTTTAATGTAATCATGTTAAGTCTGCCTTTAAAATTGCTTGTCGGAGGCGTTTTGAAAGCCAAAATGATTTGCTACGACCATTGGCCGTCAAAATCAACGTGCGTTTATCCAAACGATAACTGTCCGTTGCCAAATCAATATTGCGGAATTCTTCGCCCACGATCTGCCCTAAATACAAGTGACTCCCCACCAAATAAGCGGAACGCCGAAGCCATAACAGCAAGCCGCCAATCACGGCTAAAATTAACAAACCGCTGGCTAAGAGCGTGATTTGGTATGCTGATTCAATCCAAACGATTAAACTCACCAATAACAAAACGCCCCACCATAACCAGCCGATGCGACTGGTTAAATCTAATGGTTGAAAATGTCCGCGGATGGGTTTCATGCTTGAGCTCCTTGTTTTTTAAGTCCTTTTTCATTTTACCATATTATCAACACATCTTTATCCAGACATTAAAAAAACACGCTGCTTTCAGCGTGTTTGACGTTATAAAATCAACAAAGCAACCAGCGCAATCAACGCAGGCAACCCTTGAACAAAAATGATTTTGCGCGCGGCAGTCAAGCTACCATAGATGGCCGCTAGTAAGACGAACAACATTTCCAAAATCAACATCAAATTTTGTTGGTCGCCATGCAACAAAAACAAAGTCGCTAAAATCAACGTCCCAAACAGCCCATTATAGACGCCCTGATTACCAAATAATGATTTGACTTCTGGCATCATCAAAATCTTTTCGTCTACTTCAAAGGCTTTAGATTGTTGTGCTGGTGCGCCAAACATTTCCAAATACATAATGTAAATTGCTTCCAGCGCCACCAATCCCGTTAAAATATGTGCAATCATCTTATTTTTCTCCTCTTTTTTCCGCCATTAAATCGGCAATTGTTTGATTGAGTTTTTGATTTTCAGCTAATAGTAAGTCTAATGGTTTGTCCAAACGTGTAATCAGCGCTTCACGCATGTCATCGACCGCCGTCAGCATCGCTTGCATTTCTGCGGCTTTTTCTGGGGCGATTTTCAGGACGTTAATGCGTTGATCGCTTTGACTGCGGGCCTTGATGAGCCATTTTTTGGCCACCAATTTTTCAATCACCGGCGTTAACGTATTGCTTGATAAATCCAAAACGTGACCAATGTCCATCAATTTCGCCTCGTGGCGTTTATGAATGATGACCAAACACATATGTTGTAAATACGTCAGCTCAAATTCATCCAAAACTTGCGTATAAGCCCGCTGAAATAAACGATTCGTGCGATAAATTGATAAAAATAACTCATCATAAGTTGCCATTTGCTGTCCTCGTTATTTATTATATCGCATACGACATATATAACAAGTGTTATCTGAAAAATTCTCAGTGAATTTTCAGTGCGATGCGCTACTTGCGAAGTGAAGCACGCTTTACAATAAGGTCAACACATAGGAAAGTGGTTAAAAATATGCTAACATCACTTATATTTAAATATTTCAACTTGCAACATATCATCCCCGCATTGGCAACGTCACATCCGTTTGCGGTTTATGGTTTACTATTTTTGATCATCTTTATCGAAACGGGTTTAGTGATTATGCCTTTTCTGCCTGGGGATGCGATTTTGTTTTTGATTGGCACATTGGCAACTTGGCAATTGCAAGGCGTGAATTTAATCCTTGTGATTTTGTTGCTGAGTTTGGCAGCAATTTTAGGTGATTTTGTTAATTTCAAAATCGGTCAAAAATTTGGCGTCATCTTTACTCAATCTAAGTTCCTACCCCAAAAACGCCTCGAACAAGCCCAAAGCTTTTTCCAAAACTACGGTGCACGCGCTATTATTCTAGCGCGCTTCACGCCTATCATGCGGACAATCGTGCCTTTTGTAGCTGGGATGAGTCGCATGCCAGCAACGAAATTCATCCAGACAAATATGATTGGTGGTGTGACTTGGATTTCACTCATGACGCTCGCTGGATTTTATTTTGGCAGCATTCCCGTCATTAAATCCCACTTCGAGTTCGTCGTATTGGCAATTGTTATACTCTCAGTTTTGCCAATGCTCATTCATCGTTTAAGCAATAGAAAGGTCTCTCATTCATGATGATAAAATTACTACCGACTAAATTAACGCTTGTAGCGGCATTTTTACTAATCGCACTGGCCTGTTTTGTGGTTATTTCGCCATTCAACACAGTGGATTTAACTTTTTCACACAGCCTTCAAGCACAACAAACAGCCCTTTTAACCCACATTTTTACTAGCATTACGTTAATTGCCGATCCAGCAATTGTGATTGGTCTGGCGGTGTTGGTCAGTGCTTATTTCGTTTTTCAGCGGAACTATTTTGTTGCAGCATGGTTTACAGGTACCTTTGGCGTCGCGGATGTTTTAGCAACTGGTATTAAATTTTTGATTGCACGGGCGCGCCCAGTTCATCAACTATTACCTGAAACGGGTTTCTCATTTCCAAGTATTCACACAATGTCTGCTACTTTGTTTGTGCTCTTACTACTTACCTTTTTCAAAAACCGGCACCGCTGGTTGGCCATTGCCGCCGTTATTTGGGTGAGTTTGGTTGCCCTGTCGCGCATTTATCTTGGCGCGCATTATTTAACCGATGTGCTAGCCGGCGCAAGTTTGGCCATTGTTTGGTATCAAACGACCACTTTCTTTTTCCTCAAAAAAACCTACCAGTAACTGGTAGGTTTTATTTGTGTGTCAACCATTTTTTAATCACTGGCCAACTATCTTGATTCACAATGTAGCGTGGCAAATGTTGTAACGAGGTCGCATTATCAACCAATCCCGTCTCCAAAGTAAAAATCCCTTCAATGCCTTGTTGCGTCATATAACGTGTTAAAAAAGCGTTTTGCTCGCCATAAGGATACGCAAAATACTTACCACGTTGCCCAAGTTTTTTGACAAATTGTTGCTGTGATTTTTGAAAATCTGCCATGATTGCCTGGCGACTTAAAGTTTTTGATGTCAAAATCGGTTTACCGTTTGCTTGATAATAGTGCATCTTATTCGTATGCAAGCCCATGGTCATCTTTGAATCCCGACTTAATTTTTGAATTTGTGCCCAAGTTGCCAAACGCGTGCCGGCTAAATTTTGGCCCGTTTCACCCGTGATGATAAAAAACGTTGCCGGTACAGCCGCTTTTTTCAAAACCGGATAGGCATTCGTATACACCGTGTAATCAATATCATCAAACGTTAATACCACGCCTTTTTTCGGTACCTTGTGTTGTTTGTGCATGGCGATTAGTTGCGGAACCGAATAGACTTTGACGTGGTTTTTCGCCATCGTTTGGAGCTGGTCGGCTAACTGTTTTTTGGTCACGGAAAAGTTTTTGAGTTGCACATTATCGGTCATTTTCGTGGCGTTTTCGGTCACGACGTTATCACCTAAAACCAGATGATAAGACAAAATAATCACGCCAGTATCGGTCTGTGCCAAATTATTTTTGTACGAATAGGTTTTTGGTTGCAACAACGCGCAATCCAGATAAGCCATATAAATTCGCCAACCACTGATGATAACGGCACACAAAATAAACGCTAAAAACACAAAACGACTGCGTTTAAACATCGTCTTGGTACCGATTTGCAATGAGAATCATGACGGCTACAATCAACAAAAAACCGACCAAAATTGTCATCAAACTCAACACCAGCAACAAATTCTGGCGTTCAATCCCCAACATCATTTGTAACACATCGATCATTTCAATACAGATATCTAACCCAATAGTTAGCCCGACGCCAACAAAAATCAAAACCAACCCCAACAAAAGATAACTAACAACCAATTGACCCGTGCGTTCCACGGCCGTTGGTCGGTGAATAATATAAGCCTTCATCGTTTCCCCCGATCTGGACTAATCCATTTTCCTTGCGAAGTCGTGGCAAATGCCACATCTCGCTCCGCAAAAAAGACAGTCAGCAAAATAATTAACCAATAAAACATCATATAAAGCGGAAATGCTAACTGATCCGCTAATGACAAATAACTTTCCCCACGATCACGCATTAAAGCCGTCATAAATAATAGCATTGAAATCAACGCGTAAACCACGATAATCGTGCCTGGCAACGCCAATTCGTGCGTGATCACTTGTACCATGATGGCTTTTTCCAGCAAACTAATGACAATCAGCCACGCCCAAATATGACTGAGGAGCATATCGCCTAATAATAAGCGCGTTGCCAAATCGCCTTTTTGTAACACCCACTGAGCATTTTTACCAAAAACTTCTAAGCCACCGATCGCCCAACGTTTGCGCTGGCGAAACAAACCGCGGTACGTCTCTGGCACCAAAATAAATGTGCGCGCGTTCGCGTTGTAACCAACTTGCCACCCATGGCGATACAAACGCCACGTCGCGTCGATATCTTCGGTCATCACGGTTGTATCAAAGCCGCCAATTTGTTGTAAGGCAGATTTGCGATACATCACGAGCACGCCCGAAACCGACATGATTTTTTTGTACAAAAAATTTTGCGCTTGTTTAATGCCGTCAATAATCACCACGTATTCCAAAGCCTGTAACTTACCGAGAAAAGTTGAGCGATTGCGCACGATTGGTTTGCCGGTAACCGCTCCTAATTTGGGTTGTTGGGCTAACGTTGTCGCTAAATGTGTGACCGCTTTTTTATCTAAAACCGAATCAGCATCAATCACCAGCACGTGTTCGCCACGGGCGATTTGCAAGGCTTGGTTTAAAGCAGCGGCTTTCCCACCGTTTTTGGCGAGCGGTAAAATATGTAATTTCTCGTGTTGAATAGTTTGTAATAAAGCCAGCGTTTCATCGGTGCTTTTGTCATCCACCACAATCACCTCGTAGTTATCGTAATGAATTTGAAATAAGCCATGCAACGCTTCGACGATGGTGTCAGCCTCATTGTAAGCAGAAATTAAAATCGACACGAACGGTTCTTCTTTGAGAACAAGACGTCGTGTGTAGGTTTGATAAAAATGATTAAACGTTGAACCAACTAACCAAACCAACGACATCAAAATCGGATAGGCAATTACAAAGCCATTATTGAGCGCGTAGCTCCAGCAAAAATACGTCATAAGCATCCTTTCGTTTGACAGCGATTTCCTCGCTACTTTATATGTTACAGATTACGGATGAAAACTGTCAAGAAATATGCTGTAAACGAATGTAATTTTTTCATAACAACGCAAAAAAAGCATCCAAACAAGTTGGATGCTTTAAATAAATAGCAAGCTCACAAACGCCAATAACGCTGGTAAACTCTCCACAAACAAAAATTTTCGATTCAAACTCAAACCATGGCTAACACCAATTACGACAACATAGCCCATCAAAAATAGCAAAACTAGCGGTGATTTGGTGCCCACAAAAATTAAAACTAACGCCATCACCAGCGCTAAGCTCAAACTTGTCACCCCTTGTTGGCGTAACAAAAGTTGCATTTCTGGCACGCGCATGATTACCACATCAAAGCCTAGCCAGTGCGCTTGTTGCCTTTGCGTGGCGAATAATGCCAAATACGCACTCAGTATTTGTCCGACAATCACGAAGCTCACTAAAATAAACGCTAAAATCATAAAACGCCTCTTTTCTACTGATTTAATCATCATAACGAATAAACATTATCGCAAACAAAAAACGCCATTACGGCGTTATGACAATTTGTTTAAAAGAATTGCATACTGTAACTTCCCGTGAACGTATCACCGGCGGCAAGCACGTTAATGGCATATTTTTCTTTGAAATTCCCAGTTGCATCAATTGTGTCCGCAATTCCCCACCAAGGTTCAATACAGATAAATGGCGCTTCTTTGCCTTCCGGCGTCCAAATACCAACATACTGCGCGTTATCAACCGTCATGCGCATACCGTGTTGGTTAGCCAAACGCGCAAGCAAAAAGGACACAGGTTGACGTTCCGTACGTAAAATAATCGCATCATCATGATAATCTTCATGCCGCAAGCGTAACGGAATTTTCGCATCAAATGGCGTCGGTGTCGTTGGGTTTGAATACGGACCAACTAACCGTACGCGGTGAAAAACTTTTTCCGGTTCGATGCTGACATAGTAATCCGAGAATTTTCCGCCATCCAAAGGCAAATTAAAACCAGGATGTCCGCCGACACTAAAGAACAAACTCTCGACTTCATCAGGATTATTGACGACGTACTGGATTGATAAGGTGTCATCCGCCGCCAAATCAAACACCACGTCAAATTGGAATTTGAAAGGATACATACGCAACGTTTCCGGACTCTCCGTCAAACGCAAAACCGCATGCACGTCGGTTGCTTCCACCACCTCAAAAATCATATTCCGCGCAAAACCGTGTTGGTTCAAATGGTATTTTTCCCCGTTAACACTAAATTGATCGCCCCGCAAACGACCTACAATCGGGAATAAATTAGGCGCGTGACGGCCCCAATATTTGGGATCGGCCGTCCACATATATTCCAATTCGGCGTCTTTGTTGAACACGCTGGTCAACTCCGCACCCGCCTCATTAATTGTCACCACTAAATTGTCATTCTCAAGCTTTACCATATCGTTATTTTATCACTTTTTGTAAGCGTTGTCAGTCTTTTTTCTTGGCCCGTGGAAAAAAATCGGCATAACTTTGCTGCAACTTTTCGCGGGTCACATGCGTGTACATTTGGGTCGTTGATAAATTTTCATGCCCCAATAATTCCTGCACGGTACGTAAATCGGCGCCATTATTAAGCAAATGCGTCGCAAATGTGTGCCGTAACATGTGGGGATGAATATCGGCATCAAGCAAAGAGCGTTGAATAATCTCATTTAGCACATACGTCACGCCCGCCGTCGTTAGCGCCGCGCCGCGATGATTGATAAACACCTGCTGATGCGTTTGCTGATATTTGGCCATTAATTCTGTATAAATATTATCCCGATAACGAATTAACGCTTCACGCGCCTGCTTACCAAATGGCACATAACGGTCCTTTTGCCCTTTTCCATGCACCAAAATAAGTTGCATATCCCAGTCGATTTGAGACCAAGTGAGCGTGGCAATTTCAGTCACTCGCATGCCGGTGGCATACAACAATTCCAACAAAGCCGTATCACGCTGATGCAGTGGTCGCTTTAAATCAGCCGCCGCATCAAACAAAGCCGTCATTTCATTTTCATAAAAGAATTTCGGCAAATAGCCTTGCTGGCGTTTTAAAGCAATCGTAGCAAACGGATTTTCTTGGCCGGTATGCGTCTGGATAAATGCATAAAACATGCGCAAACTAGAAATTTTACGCGCAATGGTGCTACGCGCTTTTTGCGTTTCGTACAAGTCACTCAAATAAACGCGCACGTCAAGCGCGTCGATGGCTTGATAGGTGGTAAAACCACCGTTTTCACGCAAAAAATCCGCAAATTGCGTGATGTCACCCAAATACGCTTTGATCGTCGGCTCCGTATAACGGCGTTCCACGCGCAAATATTGTTCATATTGTGGCAAAAAATCTTTCATAACCTTCATTATACGCGTTCAAATTTTGCGATTTGTTTAAATTGTTTAGCGTTCGTCAAAATCCCAGCATATTTCAACCCGCATCGTTTTGAACATGCTATGATGAAATCAAAGTTTAGGAGGTGGTCGCTATGAAAAACCCAACATTGCAACCCCATTTTCAATTTAATTTCCATCATATCAAACAACAACTTTTAAATCATTTGCACGCTTTTGGTCAAAATGCGATCGCTAACCGTGACGCGCAAGCCCAAGAAGCAGCGCAATGGCAAAGTTACGTTCAAGAACATCCTGATGTTTTGGACGATCCTCAAATGCTACCACAACGTGGCTTTTGGCGCCCGATGCGCATTTTAGCAGCGCTAATCATGCTCATTTTGGCTGTGTATGTACTATGGCTCGCCAATGAAGCGGTGCACGATAATCAAGCACCAATCACTGCCGCCATGCTACAAAAACCAAACGCAAAGTAAAAAGCACTCAAACGAGTGCTTTTTTATTTGGCTGCTTTTGGCGTTGTGCCATCAGCTAACGTTTTGTCAGTTGGCTTTTCCCAGCTCATGAAGTCACAATCTGGGTAACGTGAACAACCGTAGAATGTGCGGCCACGCTTGGTCTTGCGTTCAACCACTTGACCTTGTCCACACTTTGGACATGCCAATCCAATTTCTTGCATGATGGCTTTGGTGTTACGACAATCTGGGAAGCGCGAGCAGGCCATGAATTTGCCATAACGGCCCATCCGCATTAACATTGGCGCGCCACAGATTTCACAGTTTTCATGCGCTAATTCGTCGTGAATCGTCAATTTTTCCAACGAACTTTCCGCTTGCTCAACTTCTTTTGCAAACGGCTTGTAGAATTCGTCCAAAACCGGCACCCATTGTTTATCGCCGGTTTCAATTTCATCGAGTTCTTTTTCAATTTTGGCGGTAAAATGCGTATCCGTAACATCGGGGAATTGTTGTTCCACAATTTCTTGGACAATTTCACCTAATTCAGTCGGCACAAATTTCCGCGCATCAATGCGCACATACGCCCGTTTTTGAATCGTTTCCAAAGTCGGTGCATACGTTGATGGCCGACCGACGCCATTTTCTTCCAAAGCTTTAATCAAAGCCGCTTCAGAATAACGTGCAGGTGGCTGCGTGAAATGTTGTTCGGGGCTTGTTTTAGCCAATTGAACTGCATCCCCTTGCGCCAACGCCGGCAACGCATTATCTTTTTCTTTTGCTGCGGGATAAGCTTTGGTGAACCCGGGGAACTTTGTTTTTGAACCATTGGCACGGAACAAAACGCCGTTTTGTTCAATCGTCACCGCCATCGTATCCAACACTTCTGGCGTCATTTGACTCGCCACAAAACGCGACCAAATCAATGAATACAACTTAAATTGATCAGGCGTTAGCTTATCTTTGACGGATTCAGGCGTACGCGTCACACTCGTTGGGCGAATCGCTTCGTGGGCGTCTTGCGCCCCTTCTTGCGCCTTGCCGGTAACGGGTTTTGCTCGCGCATATTCAGCGCCCCATTCGTTGACAATGTATTGTGCCGCTTCGCCTTTGGCAACATCTGAAATACGCGTTGAATCGGTACGCATATAGGTAATCAAACCGACTTGACCTTCACCGCGCCCCAAGTTAATCCCTTCATACAACTGTTGGGCCGCCATCATCGTTTTGCGCGTGCGGAAATTCAATTGCGTGTTGGCCGTTTGTTGCATCGTACTCGTCGTAAATGGTGGTTGTGGTTGACGCTTACGTTCTTTGGCATCCACTTGTTCAATCGTGAAATCCGCCACCGTATCCAAACGCTTCATCACAGCTTGAACGGCATCATTATCGGGCAAAGGTTGCTTCTTACCATCAAATCCATAAAAAGCAGCCTTAAACTTTGTCCGGCCTTTTTTAAATTCTGAATCCAACGTCCAGTATTCTTCCGGTTCAAAGGCTTGAATTTCCTTTTCACGCGCGATAATCAAGCCTAGCGCCACGTTTTGCACACGTCCTGCTGATAAACCACGTTTCACTTTTTTCCAAAGAATTGGTGAAATCGAGTAGCCAACCAAACGATCCAATATGCGGCGCGCTTGTTGCGCATCAACCAAATCTTGATTGATCGTGCGCGGTGTTTTGAACGCGTCTTTCACCTTGTCTTTGGTGATTTCGTTAAACACCACCCGGCTAGGCGCATCCGCTGGCAAATCCAAAATGTGTGACAAATGCCATGCAATCGCTTCACCTTCACGGTCCGGGTCGGATGCGAGATAGACGGCTTTGGCGGCTTTGGCTTCTTTACGCAACGCTTTGATGGTGTCGCCTTTACCACGAATATTAATATATTTGGGTTCGTAATCGTTGTTGACGTCCACGCCCAACTGTGATTTTGGTAAATCACGAATGTGACCGAGACTCGCAACGACTTTGTAACCAGTTCCTAAGTATTTTTCAATCGTTTTCGCTTTTGACGGACTTTCAACAATTACCAAGTTCTTTTTGGCCTTCGTTGCCGTCTTTTTGGTTGTCTTTTTCTCTACCAATAGTATGCTTCTTTCTGGGATTGCGGACAATCCTTGATGTTTCCTACTATATATGCGATTTTTTTATTTGTCAAATTGAATCATACTTTCGATAATATCAGCGGTGCTTGTAACGACTCTTGCACCCGCTGAAATCAATTGATTAGTGCCCGCCGAATTCTCTGAAAAAATTGGTCCCGGTACCGCCAAAACTTCCCGATTATTCTGCAAAGCCAAATTGGCGGTAATCAAACTACCAGAGCGCTGCTTGGCTTCAATCACCAAAGTGGCACTCGCCAGTCCCGCTAAAATCCGATTGCGCGCCGGAAAATGTGATTTGTGCGGCCCAATGCCCGGCGCGTACTCACTTAACACCAGCCCTTGTTGCCCAATCAAAGTCTGCAAGGCGCCGTTATTTTTTGGATAAGCAATATCAATGCCGGTGCCAATCACTGCAATCGGCACACCATTATTAGCAAAAGTCACTTGGTGCGCCATCACATCAATGCCACGCGCCAAACCGGATACAATTGCCACGCCACTACGCACAATCGGTGGCAGCAATTCACGTAAAACCGCCAAGCCGTACGGTGTAGCAGTGCGCGTGCCAACAACGGCTAAACTCGGCAACTGCAAAGCAGCCAACTGTCCTTCATAAAACAAAATCAGCGGTGGTTGATAAATTTCGCGTAATTGACTTGGATACGCTGCATCAAAATACGTAAGATACGGAGCCTTCAACTCTTCAGCGCGTTGCAAAGCCGCCGCATAATCTTGCCGAATCCGCTCCCAACGTTGCGTGTCGCTCACACCTAAAACCAACGCCAATTGCTCAAAGTCCCACGGCAACGCCCAATTTTGCACGTCTTCATGCTCAAATGCATCGATCACCAACGCTTCACTTGCCGCGCCGATACCATCTGTTAAATGTAATCCCAATAAAAAATGCCGTTTGTCCATCGTTTTTCCCTTTCAAGGTATGATACGATGCCCACACGACATTATCTTATAAAAATTCTAAAACAGGCTTGAAACTGCGTCGATGCAACGGTGTGACGCCAAATTCCGCCAACGCTTTTAAATGTTGCGCCGTGCCATACCCGGCATGTTGCTCAAAACCATATTGCGGGTAAAGTTTGGCATAATCCGCCATCAACCGATCGCGTGTGACTTTGGCAATAATACTGGCAGCACCGATGGAATTGCTCCGCGCATCGCCTTTGATCAAAGACTGTTGCGGCGTCTCTAAATGCAACGTCATCGCATCTGCCAAAATATAATCCGGCGCAGGCGACAATTGCGCAATCGCTTCGGTCATCGCCAAACGCGAAGCCTCATAAATGTTGATTTCATCAATTTTGGGCGCGTCAATCACACTAATTCCAATGCTGAGCGCACGTACGACAATCGCTTCATATAATTCATCACGTTTGCTAGCGGCAAGTTGCTTAGAGTCAATCACGTCGATAACTTCAAAATTATCGGGCAAAATCACTGCCGCACTGACCACAGGACCAGCCAAAGGCCCACGGCCAACTTCATCAACCCCGGCAATGTGGGCAAATCCTTGTTGCCACAATTCGCGTTCAATACTAAAACGTGCTTGAAAAGCCGTGCGTTTGTTTTGTTGCGTGGCGTAGTTTTTGTGCCAACGTGCTAGTGCTTTTTGGACACCCGCGCGTGGATCAGTTGAAATTTCAGCTAAAAATGGATCGGTTGGCGCTGTAATCGTTTGCAAACGGTCTTGAATGTCATTGACCGTCAGCATCTGCCACTCCAACATGATCCAACGTAAAGCCACCTAAACGGCCTTTGCGCAAGTCAATTAACAACCGTTCTGACGCTTTGTCGTAATCATCTTTAAAGCCTAATTTCGCGGTAATTGTCATCAAAATATCGACTGCCGGTTGCGCAAAAATATCCTCAGGCAAATGGTAACGCGCGATCATTTCTTCTGGATGATTCTCCCGATAAAAATCAATCACCCACAAAGCCGCGTCATCTTTGGCAAACAACGTGTCCTTAACCGCACCCGTAACAGCGAGTTTCAAACCAATGGTTTGGTCTTCAAATTTCGGCCACAAAACTCCCGGTGAATCCAACAATTCAAGTTTTGTCGGTGTTTTCAACCAAACGACTTTTTTCGTGACGCCGGGCCGATCGGCGGTTGGCGCAACGTTTTTGGTCACCAAATGGTTCAATAACGTTGACTTACCGACGTTGGGAATGCCGGCAATCAAAGCCCGCACAGGGCGATCCATAATCCCGCGTTCCAAATCCGCGGCCTTTTGCGCTTTTAACGCATCACGAGCGGCTTTGGTGACGATTTGTGGCGTTCGTGGATCACGGGTATCCAAAACCAACACGCTGTGTCCTTGTCTTTCAAATTCGGCTTTCCAAGCGCGTGTTTGTACCGGATCCGCTAAATCTGATTTGCTCATAATCAACAAACGTGGCTTATCGCCAATCAGTTCGTCAACTTGCGGATTACGTGAACTTTGCGGAATCCGTGAATCAACCAATTCAAACACAATATCCACTAATTTTAAATTTTCGCGCATCAACCGGAAGGCCTTAGCCATGTGTCCGGGATACCATTGAATAATTTGAGCGATAATTCTATCCTCCTAATTTTCCGACGCCAAATACTGTTGCCACGCTTCATCAAACGTGCTCATGCTCAATAAATAAGGCGCATTTTCTTCCAAATATTGGCTAATCGTGTCAAAACTTTGACTTTGCTTGGGAAATGCCGTATCCAACCACGCATTATTAGCGAATTGTTGGATTTCATCGGCGTGTTCGGTTTTGCGCTGAGTCATCAGCCATTGATAAAAACTTCTCCGCATCATCTCATCCTTTTTTCTAGCATAACAAAAAAAGTGGGCATTTGCCCAACTTTTTCGTTCATCTGTTTTATTTTGCGTAATAAATTGTCGCAATCGACCCCAAACCAGCGTGCGTGGCAATCGCTGGTGTCACAAGCGCCGTGTGAATTTGGGCGTTCGGGAATAATTCTGCCAAACGCGCTTCTAGTTTGGCTGCGACTTCGGGAATGCCAACGTGCGCCAAACCAATTGCAATGACTTCGTTTTTGCTTTGCATTTCCGCGATGATGTCATCGTGGAATTTCGCAATCGTTTTCATGCCGCGCCCTTTGACGGCGACGACCACGTGCCCAGTTTCGTCCATGATTGCGCCGACTTTGATGTTTAACAAACTCCCAATCAGACCGGCTGTTTTGCTGATACGTCCACCAGCAACCATGTTTTTCAAAGAGGTGAACGTCAATGAGACATGTGTTTGCGCGCGCACATTTTCTAATTCGGCCATAATTTCAGCTACGCTGGCGCCGGCTTGGGCCATTTTCGCTGCGACCAAAACATGAAAAGCAATGCCGCGATCAGCTGATAATGTGTCAAACGTGTGCACGTTGGCATGCGTCAATTCACCGGCTTGGGCAGCGGCATGAACCGTGCCTGACAGACCAGTTGACACGTGAATACTGATGATTTCCACATCATTATCGGCTTCATAAAGCTGATCATACACATCTTTGAACTTACCGATTGACGGTTGCGAGGTCGTTGGTAGCGTATCATGTGTTGCCAACAAATCAATAAATTCTTCGCGTGAAATCGTCACCCCGTCTTCATAAACCGTATCCCCAAACTGAATCGTCAACGGCACGACCGTAATATCGTATTGGGCAATTTCTTCTGGTGATAGTGAAACGATTGAGTCGGTTACAATTTTAATCATTTTAGGCGCTCCAAAATTTTTGTCTATATCTATTATAACAAATTCTTTTGGAAAAACACGCTTAATCGTTAACGTCTTACACTTTAAATGGCGTAAAACAAAATTGCCAAGACACCCACACCCGTGTGTGTGCTAATGACGGGCGTTGTCGTCATGCTGACTACTTCGGCATTTGGGAACAAACTACGCATCCGATCGGCCATTTTGTCAGCGACTTCAGGAATGCCGGCGTGTGCCACTTCAATTGAAATCATTTCCTTGTATTGTTGCATTTCTGCAATGATTTGTTCGTGGAATTTTTCGATTGACTTCATGCCGCGGCCTTTCATGACCACTTCAACTTTTCCTTCGTCATCGACTGTTGCGCCAATTTTGATGTTTAATAAACCACCGATTGCACCAGCAGCTTTACCTAAACGGCCACCAGCAACCATGTTTTTCAAAGATGTAAAGCTCAAATAAACATGTTGGTGTTCACGAACAAAAATCATTTTTTCCATGATTTCAGCAACGCTAGCGCCGGCTTGGGCCATTTTCACTGCTTCTAAGACGATAAATGCTTGTCCACGATCCGTCGTCAAAGAATCAAACGTCGTCACCTTAGCTTTGGTCAATTGTGCGGCTTGTTCGGCGGCGTGAACGGTGCCAGACAAGCCAGATGACAAATGCACGCTGATGATCTCAACATCTGGATCTTGCGCGTACAAAGCGTCATAAACGTCTACAAATTTACCGATAGCAGGTTGTGATGACGTTGGCAACGCTTTGCTATTGGCCATCAAATCCAAAAATTCTTCACGGTCCAACGTGACCCCGTCTTCGTACACCGTTCCGTCGATTTGAATCGTCAATGGCACGATGGTAATATCATATTTTTCGCGTTCTTCCGGCGTCAACGCCACGGTTGAATCAGTTACAATTTTAATCATGTGCTTACTCCTCTATGTGCTTGTTATTATACCAAATTTTCACAGTGAACGCCGATAATGAACAATTTCAAACGCATAATCGTGCCGTTCATCAACGGTTTGCGTGACCATGATTTCACCACGGACAAACTGTGTTTGGTCAATTGGCGCCATCTGCGTGTCGCCGGTTAGTTCGGCGGCAATTTCGGTCACGTATAAATCGGTCGCCAGTGGCATGAAGCTTTCATAAACTTTCACACCGCCCATCACTGACAAATCTTGCCCCAATTCCGTTGCCAAAGTCACCACTTCTTCGACACTATGCGCAATTTTAACATTGTCAAACGGCACCGTAAACGCTGCATCGTGCGTCAAAATCACATTCACTCGGTTTGGCAACGGTTTGCCAATGCTTTGCCACGTGCGTTTGCCCATCACCACCATCGTGTTACTGGTTTGTTGTTTGAAGAATTTAAAATCGTTGGGCAAATGCCACGGCATCACGCCTTGATTGCCAATCACGCGATTGGTTGTTTGCGCCCAAATCAGTTGAATTTTCATCCTTTTCCTCCCACATGTGCCATCAACGCGTCGTAGTCGTTGGCGACTTTGCCTAACACGACGTCGGTTTCCAGTTGCGCTAGCGTTTGTCCTAGCTGCGGTCCTGGTTGCAACACGCCGGCTTGAATGATGTCTTTGCCAGTCAGCGCTAACTCGGCTTTATCTTGAATTGGCAACGCTGCTAATTGTTTTTTCGCCACCTCAATTGGCACAATCGGCCACACTGCCAAAACTTCTAGCAAAGTGGCAGCGTCTTTTGCCACCAAATAATACGTCCAAGCATCGCGCTGCTCGGTCCGATAAAAGTCGGCCACCGCCTGTGCCGTTTGCAAAACAGCCCGCGACACTTTCCAAGCGCGTAAAAAGTCACTAATTTCAGCGCGCGTCAATCCCAAGCGCACCACCAAATACGCCCAGACACCCGCCACACTCGTTAAGCGCGCCTGTTTTAAATCAGCAGCAATCACGTCCGCAACGCTCAACCAATCGACGTTTCCCGGCAAATAAGCCAAGACACCACTAACCACCAACGCCTGCCAACCACGCTTTGCACTCGACGCTTGTAACAACTTTTCCAATTCAACTTGAATCCGTTCAACAGAAATCCGTGTCAAATTCGGTGCTAATGCTTGCAACGCTTGTTGCGTTTGGGCTTCGATGGCAAAATCTAATTGCGCTGAAAACCGCAACGCGCGCATCATCCGCAATGCATCTTCGGTAAAACGTTCGCGCGCCTCGCCCACTGCACGAATCACGCCATTTGCCAAATCCGTTTGACCGTCAAATAAATCAACTAATTCACCGTCCGCACGCAATGCCAACGCATTAATCGTAAAATCACGCCGCTTCAAATCCTCACGCAACTCACGCACAAATGTCACATCGTCCGGGCGACGAAAATCCGTGTACGTGCTTTCCGTGCGAAAAGTGGTCACTTCATAACCCACGCCATGATCCAAAATCATCACAGTGCCGTGCTGAATCCCCGTATCAACCGTACGGTCAAACAACGCTTTGATTTCCGCTGGAAAAGCACTGGTGGCAATATCCACGTCGTGAATCGGTTTGCCCAGCAACGTATCACGGACCGAACCGCCCACAAAATACGCTTCAAAACCAGCCGCTTCAATTTTTTCAAGCACCGGCAACGCGTCAATAAACGCGGGCGGTAACGTCATTTTTGTCATGTTAATAACCTTGTAAATCGTAATCTTGCAACATAAATTGCGCATCCAAATCTTCGGGAACTAGCGCTACATACGCACGTAAAGCACTTGCGGCGCGCGCCATATCCCCGTTTTCTCGGTACCACGCCGTTACGTCAGATAAGAAAGCCGCATTTTCTTGCAAATCAGGTGCCGCCAAGTCATAGAATTTATCCGCTTGCACAAAGTTTTCTTGGCGCGCGTAACTTTGAGCTAATTGCCAATATAATTCGGGCGCCACGTCGTCGCCTTCCACAAATGGCAACAACAAGGCGATATTTTCGTCGTCTTGTCCATCACGCAAATACAATTGCGACAACGCCAAAACACTTGGCAAATCTTCATCATCCAACTGCAAGGCTTCTTTGAAATAAGCTAAAGCTGTTTGTGCATCCCCTAAATCCAACGCCGCCAAACCAGCTAAACGATACAAATAAGGATTGGTTTGATCGGCGACCAATCCTGCTTGATACGTCCGCAAAGCCATTTCATGATCATGCTTTTTGTCATACAATTGCCCCAAAATTGGATAGATTGACGTGTAATTCGCATCCACATCCAAAATTTCTTGCAGCAACTTAATCGCGTCATCATCACGTTCCAAAGCCTGATAGATCACCGCCAATTGGAATTTCACCGCCAAAGTCTGTTCCGCCGGTTTAATTTGTTCGAGATAACCAACGGCATGGTCGTATTGCCCGGTTTGCGCATAAGCAACCCCAATGCGGGCCACCAAATCCACTTGGCTTAGCGTCCGCACGCCACGCGACAACAAATCACGATAACGTGGCAACGCTTTTTGATAACTTTGCGCATCAAAATAATATTCTGCCAACGCAAACGTGATCACGTCTTCATCGGGTGCCAATTTTTCGGCTTGCAACAAACTTTGCTCCGCCGCTTCCGGCAAACCTTCTGATTGATACAAGTCCGCTTTGACCAATAACGCCGGCAAATAAGCATCTGATTCCGCTGGAATTTGCGCTAAATAATCCAAAGCAACATCCACTTCGCCTTCTTCAATGGCAATGTCCGCCAAAGCCGTCCGCAATTGATTTTCGCGCGGATAGCGTTGCAACAACAAACGATACGCGCGGCGCGATTGCTTCAAAAATCCCAACGCGTATAATTCTTCGGCCAAACTATATAAAATATCGTCCTCATCTTCACGCAAAGCTTGCGTAAACAATTCCTGAGCACGTTCTAATTGCCCGTCTTCCAAGGCACTAAGCATTTGTTCTGAATAACTAGTCATAATTTACTCCTGTGTTTAATTTTACCATAAAAAAACGCCCAATTTTGGGCGTTTTTAACGTGCTTGACTATCTAAAATAATTGTCACGGGACCATCGTTGACTAATGAAACTTGCATATCAGCACCAAATTCACCCGTCGCCACCGTCAAATTCAACGCCCGCAAAGCGTCATTGAATTGCTCATAAAAGGCTTTGGCAAAAACTGGTTCAGCCGCATCAGTAAAACTCGGCCGATTGCCCTTTTTCGTGTTCGCATATAGCGTGAATTGCGACACCGACAAAATTTCACCACCAACGTCCAATAAACTGCGATTCATTTTGCCTTGTTCATCTTCAAAAATGCGTAACGCCGTGATTTTGCGCACCATATACGCCAAATCTTCAACCGTATCATCGCCATGAACACCAACTAATAACAAATAACCACGGTCAATCGCGCCAATTGTTGCGCCTTCAACGACAACAGCCGCCGATTGGACGCGTTGTAAAATGACTCGCATTTAGCCCTCCAAAATCCGTTTTGCACTCACTGACACACGGGATACGGCGTGTGGAATAGCGCGACGGAAAAACAACGCCGCGTGCAAAACAATCAATAAAGCATCTAACGGATCACGTTTCCCCACGAACAACACGATGAACAACGCAACCGTCGGTGGCAACAAAAACAAAACCGTCCACACCCACAAACGTTCAATCAACCACGTCCGCAAAGCCACTTCGGCGTTACTCACCGCCCGTTCAAAAGATTGCAATTGCGCAACATCATAACCAATTTTTTGCCGGCCAAACCACCAAAGTCCCGCTGGCAACAATAAACTCGTCAACAAAACCAACCACCACAAGACGTCGTTGTGAATTGGAAAATGTGGTAAATTCAACATTTTGTCAAACAACCAATATGGCGTCACCAAAATTCCACTTACAATAACCGTCCACATCAACCAACGCAAAGCGCGACTTTTCGGTAAAATTTCCGGCGTAAACCACGCCCGCTTGGCTTTAACATCCCATACCAAGCTACCTAATTGCCCATTTTGCTTGATTTTTCGGATGAAAACGAGGTTCTCATTCATTAATTTGCTCTCCTTAAGCCGCATCAATGGAAGGCGCGTTTGACTTCGTAAATGTCTGGCAAATTCGTCAATGAGCCCATGATGCGTTCTAATTGTTCCAAATTCCGCACGCCGACTGACATCGACACTTGCACCATGCCATTGTTATCAACGCGACCGTTGACCGAATTCAAATATTTGGTTTGACCATTGACTGTCCGCAAAACGTCGTTGACCAAGCCATTACGATTTGAACCATTCAAAATCAAATCAGCGTCGTAGTTAGGCTTTGCGCCTTCTTCGTCTTCCCATTTGACATCAATGACACGTTGACCTTGCTTTTCTGCCGCTGCCAAATTCGGACATCCCAAACGATGCACTGAAACTCCGCGGCCTTTGGTAATGTAACCGCGCACGTCATCACCCGGAACCGGCGTACAACACCGGCCCAAACGCACCAACAAATTATCAACCCCGGCAATCACAATATCGTTGCCGGAACTTTTTTGTTTTGGCGTTAGTTTGGTGTCGCTTAGCGACTTACCTTCTTCTAACATTTGCCGTTGCAATTGCTCGCTGGCGGCTTTTTCACGTTCAGCGCGTAATTCTTCGGTCAACTTGTTGATCACACCAGGTGCTGCCAAATCACCATAACCAATGGCGGCCAGCATATCGTCAGCGTTATTGTAATGCAATTTTTCAGCACCGGCGGCTAATTTGTCATCTGTCAAAACATCCTCGGTAGCAAACTCGGAATTGTGCAGCGCTTGTTGCAACAAATCCCGTCCCGCACGGATGTTTTCATCGCGATCAAGCTGTTTGAAATACTGCTTGATTTTGTTGCGCGCACGACGCGTTGACACCAAATTCAACCAATCACGGCTGGGTTTAGCTGAATCACTCGTCATAATTTCAACGATATCACCGGTTTGAATCGTGTAATCGAGCGGCACAATCTTGTTGTTAACCTTGGCACCAACGGTGTGTGAGCCAACGCCGCTATGAATGGCAAACGCCATATCCAACGGACCTGCACCTTTAGACAGTTCAAACACATCGCCTTTTGGCGTAAAGGCATAAATACGATCCGAGAATAAATCGCCTTGCACGCTGTCCATAAAGTCTTCGGCGTCTTTGGCTTCTTGTTGCAATTCCAAAATGCCCTGAATGACGTTCAATTGCTTTTGGTTGTCGTCGGCACGGGCTTCTTTTTCTGAACCCTTATTTTGCTTATACGCCCAGTGAGCGGCCACCCCGTACTCAGCGACTTTATGCATCTCGTAAGTACGAATTTGGACTTCTAACGGTTGACCGTTTGGTCCCAAAACGGTGGTGTGCAAACTTTGATAACCGTTGGCTTTTGGTAACGCGATATAGTCTTTAAAGCGGCCAGGTAACGGCTTCCATTTGGTGTGAATCGCGCCTAAAACCGCATACGTTTCCGCCACCGTATTCGTCAAAATTCGAATCGCCAACAAGTCATAAATTTCTTCAAACTGCTTATGCTTGTCGGTCATTTTGCGATAAATTGAATAAATATGCTTGGGCCGTCCATAAATTTCAACGTTCTCCAAATTCAAATCCGCAATCGCAGCACGAATTTGCCCAATAGAATCCGACACATACGTCAAACGCTCGTCGCGCTTCATGTTCATCAAACTCGCAATGCGGTGATATTGCGGTTCATTCAAATAACTCAACGCCAAATCTTCTAATTCCCATTTGACGGTGCTAATTCCCAAACGATCCGCCAACGGTGCATAAATATCCAACGTTTCTTGGGCAATGCGCTTTTGCTTTTCCGGCCGTAAAGCGCCCAATGTGCGCATGTTATGCAAGCGATCGGCGAGTTTTACGATGATGACGCGAATGTCTTTTGACATGGCCAACAATAATTTTCGGTGATTTTCGGCAAGTTGTTCTTGGTTTGATTTGTATTCAATCCGGCTTAATTTCGTCACGCCGTCAATAATGGTGCACACCGTTTCGCCGAATTTGTCTTTGACATCTGCCAAAGTCGCATCAGTATCTTCCACCACATCGTGTAAATATCCCGCAATCACGGTCGCCGTGTCCATCTTCAATTCTGCCAAAATTCCCGCCACTTGAACGGGATGCACAATGTACGGTTCACCCGACTTTCGTACTTGATTTTGATGTAAATCCGCGGCCCATTCATACGCCGCCTGCACCAAATCCGCATCGGCTGGCGCCATATAATCCCGCACCATCGCCAAAACTTCTTGATCCTGCCAAACTTTCTGCTTTGCCATGCACTTCACCTACTTTTCTCGGTAAGACAATGAACTTGTTTGCAAGCTACACTGCCTTAAATATGTAATTTCTATTATAGGACAAATCCACTTGTATTACCACGTTAGTTTGCAATAAAAAAGCCCGCCAAAGCGGACTTCCTGTCGTATTATCTGTAGGCCATGTTTTGTTCCAGTTGCGCTCAGGGGCACGCAACCTTCGGTAATCATCTATCTAAGTTGACAAATCAACCATACCAGTACTTAGCTTCAATTCGCCGTACCAGCCGCCCCTACCAAGTTTGGGTTGCCCGCTTGTGGGGTTTACCGCGTTCCACCTGCCGCATTTCTTTGGCAGTTCGTCACTGTGGCACTTTCAGGCTAATCCTACCATGCTAAACGTTTAGGTAGTTTCACCGCCGTCGCCTTACGGCGCTCAGGTTTATTTTTTATATCCTGACACAAACACTACCGCCATCGCAGACGGTGCGAGCATGGACCTTCCTCACATCAGTCAAGCTGATGCGCAATTACCCGATAATACGTAGAGTGTGCAATGGTGGTTTCGGCTATGCCGAAACGGGAAGCGGAGCGTAAGTGGTGACAACGAAAAATGCTAAAAGCATTTTTCGTTGTCATGACTTACGTCGTAGCTTTCCGAACCATGGAACACGTTTCAAACCTTATTCAGCAGAAGCTTCCGCTTCTTCCTTCGTCTTACCAAATACGGCTCGTTCCAAGTTAGCCACGCGCTTCAACAAATCCAAGTTCGTTGTTGCCACAGGCTTTGGTGCTTCGACTGGTGCAGCAGGTGCTACTGGCGTTGCCACCGCTGGTGTTGCTTGTTTAGCGGCAACCAATTGATCTTGTGTTTGCTTCAAAGCCGCTTGCAACTTGGCAACTTCTTCTTGCAAACCTTTGATGCGGTCGTTGTAAGCGCCGTAATCCTTGATCACGTCATCCAAGAAGCCGTCAACGTCTTCTGGATCATAACCAACCCCAACACGCTTCGTCTTAAAAGCGCGTTCAAGAATATCTTTTTGAGTGTACTTTACTTGTTCCACGATATAAGCCCTCGTTTATCTTTTTAACTGTAAGTTAGTTTAGCAAATTTTACGCGTCAAAGAAAGTGTTTTGCTGACTTTCTTCGTATTCTGTGGCGTAATCTTGCAAATTATCCATGTCAATTTGATTGATTGGATACGGTTGAGCGGCGCTAAAATTTTGCGCTGCAACCCAGTCATACTGCGCTTTACCAACAAATTCTGCATCATAAACCATCAACGCGGCATCGGTATGTTCTAACATGAATTTTTGATAGTTTTGAAGTTGTTTAGGATTTTGATAAGGTTGCTGAGAAACGCTTTCGGCAAAATCCGTGAGCGCCACACGCCGCCGATATTCAGCTTGATTATTTTCACTCCACTGGCTACCAAATTCTTTAAACGGTAACATCATCGCCACTTTCAAATCTGGAAATTCTGGCTTTAAAGTAGCCACGACGTCAACTGTCCACTGCTCAACGCCCATTTGCCCGCCGGTAATGACCCATTCTAAGCCGTTTTCCAAATGCTCCCGCAAACGTTGCTCAAGCGCATATTGAATCACCGTGATTTTCGGGTCATCATTCCCAAATGTACCAATTTCATAGCTACGATAGCCTGTAACCCAAAGTCGCATAATTCTGCCTTTCTCTGATATAATAATAACATATAACTTTTTTAGAAAGCACGCTATGACTGTTCAATATCCAAAAGGCTTCCAACCGCGTCAAGCTAAAGCGATTGTCCAAGCAAAACAAAAAACAGATATTAAATCCTTTTCAAAACGCGGCATTGGCTTAGAAGATGAAATCAACGAAGCCAATGCCTATTATTTGGCGAATAATCTGGCGGTCATTCACAAAAAACCAACGCCGATTACGATTGTCAAAGTGGATTACCCCAACCGCGCCATGGCCAAAATCACCGAAGCCTATTTTAACAAAGCTTCAACAACTGATTATAACGGCTTGTATCAAGGTAAATACATCGATTTTGACGCGAAAGAAACCCGTAACAAAACCAATTTTCCACTGAAAAATTTTCATGAGCATCAAATGCTGCATTTAAAGCGGATTTTAATCCAAGGTGGCGTTGGATTTGTTATTATTAGATTTACGAGTTTAGATGAAAGTTATGTTTACCCGGCTGAGGCGTTAATTGCGCATTACGAAGCCAAAGACGGTAAAAAATCAATCCCCTATGCTGATATCGCACGCGACGGTTTTTTGATCGAAAAACAGTTGCAACCTGCCTTAGATTACTTGCGCGCAGTTGATGTTTGGTTAGAGAATTTAGATAACAAGGAGTGAACCCATGGCAAATGAAAATATGAGCCGCCGACGCCCCGCGCCGGCATCCAAAAAGAAAACAAACCCGCGCCGCAAGAAAAAGCGCTCAGCTTGGCGCATTGTTGGGCTGATTGTCGGCTGGTTGGCAACTTTGGGCGTGATTGCCGTTCTTGCTGGTGCCGCTATCTTCTTCCAATATGCAAAAGATGCGCCGAATTTGACCGAATCAGAGTTAGCCTCTGCTAATTCCTCTCGTATTTTAGATAGTAAAGGCAATGTTATTTGGAATGCGTCTACGGAAGAACGTGATTACGCGCAAAGTGACGAAATTCCTAAGGTGCTGAAAAACGCGGTTGTTTCCATCGAAGATCGTCGTTTTTACAAACACAACGGTGTCGACCCTGTCCGAATTGCTGGTGCTTTGGTTGCCAACATTAAAGGATCATCTCTTGGTTTGCAAGGTGGGTCAACTTTAACGCAACAATTAGTTAAATTATCAAAATTCAGTACCGCCACCTCAGATCAGACCATTAAACGTAAAGCTGAAGAAGCTTGGTTAGCCATGCGGGTCGAAAAAAACTTTACGAAGGATCAAATTTTGACCTTTTACGTTAACAAAGTTTACATGGGCCACGGTGTGTATGGTATGAAGACCGCATCTGAATACTATTACGATAAACCGTTGACTGAATTATCGTTGGCACAAACGGCTTTAATTGCTGGTATTCCGCAATCCCCAACCAGCTATGATCCTTATACGTATCCAAAATACGCTAAATATCGCCGCGACCTAGTTTTGGATGCGATGGTAATCAATAAAATTATTACGCAAAAACAAGCAGACGCTGCTAAAAAAGTTAGCATCAAATCTGGTTTGGTCGATTTGCAAGCTAAGCAAGCTGCCAACCAGACGCAAAGTATCAAAGTTGATTCATACGTTCAATCTGTCAAAGATGAAGTGAAAGCATTAGGCTATAACCTAGAAAAAGATCACCTCACAATCTACACCAGTATGGACAGCAATATTCAACAAAAACTTTACGACACAGTTAATGATGGATCTGTCTACTTCGCTTCAGATAAATTACAAGTAGGTGCTACAATGACTGATCCCAACACTGGTCGTGTCATCGCTCAAATTGGTGGCCGAAAAACATCAATAATTGGTGCTTGGAATCATGCAACGCAATCTGGACGTTCATCCGGGTCTTCGGTGAAACCGCTAGTTGATTATGCGCCGGCAATCGAATATTTGAATTGGCCAACCTACCGAACAGTGGTTGACAAAGCCTACAAATATCCAGGTCTTAACAAGTCAGTGACCGATTGGGACAGTAAATACATGGGTAATATCACCATGCGTAAAGCGCTAGCTCAATCCCGAAATATTCCTGCCGTTCATACTCTGGAAGATGTCGGTGGCTCAAACGCTGAACAATTCCTAAACAAGCTGGGTATCAAGAACTTACAATACAATGCTAAAACAGATAAGTATGACGAAGTTAATCCGGGTGGTCAGGATGCAATCGGCATGAACCTATCAACGCGTCAAGAAGCGGCAGCATTTGCAGCATTTGCCAATGGTGGGATTTACTATAAACCCACTTACGTCACCAAGATTGTGACATCTGATGGTGTCACGCACAACTACGGTGTGACAGGCACACGCGCGATGAAAAGCAGTACCGCTTTTATGATGACCGATATGCTAAAAGACGTTATTCAATCTAATGCTACTGCCCCTGAAGCCATCATTCCTGGTTTACATCAAGCCGGTAAATCTGGTTTGTCTAGTTATGGTGACAATGAAGGAATGCCAGATCGTGCCATTAAGGATGCCTGGTTCACAGGTTATACAAAGAAGTATTCATTATCTGTCTGGACCGGCTATGATGAACCCAAAAAAGGCTATATCAGTTGGGATGATCAAGGCCTGCCGGAAGAAGTATACAAGGAAGTCATGCAATATGCCATGGCGAACCAACCAAATGATGACTGGACGGCACCTGACACTGTCACTTCTGTTGTCAAAGGTGGTAAGACCGAATACATGGTTAAAGATGCTTCTTGGAGCAACGGTGGTCTTCCTGAGACAACGTTCTCACAAGGTGTGGCTGTTAGTGATCCTGATGGTCCATCCACAAGTAGTTCTTCAAAAAAGAAATCTGGTAACTAAAAAAGCGCTCCAATCCGGAGCGCTTTTTTATTGTTCAATTGGGAATTGATCTTCGTCAGGATCGTCGCGTGTGTCTGCCAAAAACGTGAATAGACTAACAATCACGTATAAAGCAGCAAACGTGTAACCATATTGTGGCTTAACCAACTTTAAGACCGTGGCTAGCGTGAACAATACTGGCAAAACGACCAAAGTCCACACTTTCAAACCATGATGACGCGTATACCAACCGATAAATAAAGCATAAGCGACATTTAAAAGCATATACAACCAAAGAATTTTGGTCACAGTCGCTAAATGCAAGGTGTGCTTAGCAAAATATGGTAACACCAAACCCAAAATCACAGGAATCACAATCCAAAGCCAAATTGGCCGTGCTTTTTTTAACATCTTACTCTCCTAGTTCCGCTAACACGCTTACAGCGCTTAACGCATAAAGTGGCGCTGTTTCGGCGCGCAAAATCCGTGGTCCAAGCCCCGCCGCTTTAAAATCTGCCGCCTGTAAATCCGCAATTTCAGCGTCAGTCAAACCACCTTCTGGACCAAAAACCAACACTAATTCATCACCTGCTTGCAAGCTTTTCGTCGTTTGCACCAACTGCGCTTGCTCGCCTGCTCGCGCGGATTCTTCCCACGCCACCAAGCCCGCAGTTTTCGGCAAACTTTGAACTGCTTGCCATGTGGCAAACCTGACAGTCGGTATTGCCAAACGATGCGCCTGCTCTGCTGCGCCTTGAACAATTTTTTCTAAACGGCTTTGCTTTTTGGCTTGTTGCTTGGTCCAATCAGCGACGGTACGTGTCATTTTGGTGAAAATAATCTGATTGACGCCTAATTCGGTCGCTTTTTGAACGAACCAATCAGATCGATCGTTTTTCAAAGGCGACACCACCACCGTCACGCGAAACGGTAATTCCACGTTGGGGATGTTGGGCACATCAATAACCGCCAAATCCATGGTTTGCGCATCGATGCGTGTCACTTCGGCAACCGCCAAGTGCCCAGCACTCACAAATTCGGCTTTACTCCCCACTTTTGCGCGTAAAACTCGGGCAAAATGATGGAAATTCGCATCCTCAGCTGGCAAAACAAATGTGTCGCCCACTTGAAATTCAATTTTGTCCGCTAAAAAATACCGTTGCATACTTACTCCAAAACGGGTTTGCGCGCAATAAATGCGTGCCAATCACCCATAATCAATTCTTGCTCAACGCTGTAATCATGCGCTAAAAGCTGCGTTTTAATCGCCGGCGCATTTTGCGCAATAATGCCCGATACCAAGAAATAACCGCCGTCACGCAACGCTGGTAGCGTTTGTGGAATCAGCAATTCAATCACATCTGCTAAAATATTGGCCACAATCAAATCAACGGGTTGCGCCAATTTTACATCGGCTAACAAATCACTAACTTGTAATTGGACGTCGGCGGCAATTGGATTCAAGTCCAAATTTTCTTGCGCCACACGAACTGCCATTTCATCAATATCCGTGGCCAAAATCGATGCCACACCTAAATGTTTAGCAGCAATTGACAAAATTCCTGAGCCAGTGCCGACATCGAGCATGGTTTCATCGCCACGAACGGTGATTTCCAAAGCTTGCAACATTAACTGTGTCGTCGGATGCGCACCGGTCCCAAATGCCATCCCCGGATCCAAAATCAAAGGTTTTTCATCGACTTGTTGCGGTTTGAAATCCATCCAAACCGGCACCACCGTGAAATGACGCGTCAAGCGCGCCGCTTGATAATACTGTTTCCAAGTATTTTCCCAATCTTCATCGGCAATTTGACTAACTGCGACCGTTGCGGGGGCAACATTCACACCAAATTCCGCTAAACTTGCCAAATGCGTCTGCACCGTTTCCACAAGTTCTGTCGTTTCCAAAGGGAAATAAGCAGTCACAATCGCACCTTCTTGGCGGTGGTCAATCGTATTCCAGTCCAATAAAACAGCCGTTGGGCTCGGTTCAAAATGCTCACGATCCGCCGCATCTTCAATTTCAACACCTTCGGCACCCAAAGTAACCAAAAGATCTGAAACAGCTTCTACCGCTTCACTTTGCGTGGTGACATGAATTGCTTGCCATTCCATTAATTTTCCTCCTCATGCACAATCACAATTTTGCCAATCGTATGACCGGCTTGCAACTGCGCATGTGCTTTTGCGACATTTGCCGCATTGAGACCTCGATAAACCGTACTGGTCGTTGATTCAATCACACCGCCATCCGCAAGCGCGGCGATCTCATTGAGTGCATTGCCCTGACTTAACATCTCATGTTCGTAATTTCCTTTGGCAAACATAAAGACCCACTTAAATTGCGCGCCAATGTTTTTCAAACGATTCAAAGGTAGCGGCTCGTCCGTTTCAACGATACTTGCAATCCGACCAAACGGCGCAATGACGGTAGTCGCCACTTCCCAATAAGCCGCCGTATCAGCCAAAATAGCGACATAATCAACTTGCGCTAATTGCAAATGCGTCAATTGTTCCGTCAGATTTTGGTGATGGTTCAACACAAAATCCGCACCCAAATGCTCCACCCACGCCACTGAATTAGGCCGTGAAGCAGTTGCAATAACGGTCAAACCTAAATATTTGGCCAATTGAATTAAAATTGAACCAACACCACCAGCACCATTGATAATCAAAACGGTTTTACCCGCCCCAGCGCCTGCTTTGAACGGCAATTCAAACGCTTCGGTGAGCATCTCATAAGCCGTCAAACTCGTCAATGGTAGCGCGGCGGCTTGTTCATCCGACAAATTCACCGGCGCAAAACCAACCAAACGTTCGTCGACTAACTGAACGTCTTGCTGTGAACCCGCTCGCAATTGACTGCCCGCATAAAAAACGCGTTCACCCACCGCAAAGCGCGTGACAGCATCTCCGATTGCCAGCACTTCGCCAACTGCATCAAAACCCAACACCCGGAAATTATCACCGATGTAGCTGGCTTTCATTTTGACATCAACGGGATTGACCGCGCTGGCCGTTACTTTGACGAGGATATCGTGTCCGGTTGGCGTTGGTTGTTTAATTTGTCGTGCACTGAACGCTTCATCGGCTTGCGTAAAACCGATTGCGGTCATTTTTGGTTTAAAAAGTCTTTGCCAAAGTGACATGTTTGCCTCCTTGAGCTTGCCTATTCAGTCAAGCCACTGTTTAAAATATGATTGAGCTCACTTTTATTCAAACTATAGTGTGGGCGTAAATGTTGACTACTGTAATCCAAACTAAATTGATCATTGACCGTTTTGGCGGTCGGTAATTGATCATCTAACACGCGCTGCCAGTTAACCGCCACCAAGGCATATTCGAGCAACGTTAATTCTGCCGATGACAAATCCGTGATGTCTGCGTTATCAGACTTGATTTGTTTATCGACGTACTTTTGGACGCGACTTTGCGCGGCACTCAAATTAATCGGTGTCACTTCGTAGCGCACATTGGCATTATGATAGCGATCAAATGTGATTTTCGTGATTTTAAAATACCGATCTGTGGCCAAAGTTTGAACATATTGATTAGCTAGTGTATCTAACACGTCATCGCGATAATACGTTGTTTTTCCGTACGTCACTTTTTTGGCGAGCGTCACGTTGTTATCCAACGAATTGCGGATGCTGGCCGTGATTTCTTGGCGCCACGCATTTTGTTTGATTGGCATGGCGCTTTTTTCTCTTGCAACATCCTGAGCGGTCAAACCAAAATTCAACGCACTTTGTGCCACCAGTTGAGCTTTTTGCACGCGGGCTTTTTGCGATACGCCATCAAATCCCCAAGCAAAACGACTCACTAACAGCGCTAAAACCACAACCAATAACACAAGTGTTGTGATCATGAGCGTGCGCGACCGACGTAATTCTTGCCAACGACTGCGGCGTGAATTAATGTCCTTTGGCATAATCCTCATCACCCTCCGTATTCAATACCGCCATAAAGGCTTCTTGCGGTACGTCAACTGTTCCCACCGACTTCATGCGCGCTTTACCGCGCTTTTGCTTGTCAAGCAACTTCGCCCGACGATCCGGATCCCCAGTGTGGATCTTTGACGTAACGTCTTTACGATACGCCTTAATGTTGGTCCGAGAAATAATTTTAGCGCCAATGGCTGCTTGAACAGGAATTTCAAAGTTTTGGCGCGGAATAATTTCTTTTAGTTTGCCGGTAATGACGCGACCGCGTTCGGCGGCAAAGTCACGGTGCACGATAAATGACAAGGCGTCAACGCGTTCCGCGTTCAACAAGATATCAATCTTCACCAAATCAGATTTGCGCAAACCGGCCATTTCGTAATCCAAACTCGCATAACCACGCGTGTTCGATTTGAGTTTGTCAAAGAAATCAAAGATAATTTCCGCCAATGGAATGTAGTATTTCACGCTGACACGCGTTTCATCCAAATACTCCATCGTATCAAATTCACCGCGTTTGCGTTGCGCCAATTCCATAACCGCGCCCACGTAATCGTTTGGCACCATGATATTGGCGTGCACGTACGGTTCTTGAATTTCCCGGATTTTTTGCACGTCGGGCATTTCAGACGGGTTCATCACGTCAACTTCGGTGTCATCGGTCATCACCACGTGATACGTTACCGACGGTGCGGTTGTGACCAAATCCAATCCGAATTCACGTTCCAAACGTTCTTGAATCACGTCCATGTGCAACAAGCCCAAGAAGCCGACCCGGTAACCAAAGCCCAAAGCTTGCGATGTTTCCGGTTCAAATTCCAAAGCCGCATCGTTGAGCTGCAACTTTTCCAACGCTTCACGCAAATCTTGGTACTTCGCATTGTCTGTTGGGTACAAACCAGAATAAACCATCGGCGTCATCGTGCGATAACCCGGCAAAGGTTCTTCGGCAGGATTTTTGACCAAAGTTAAGGTGTCACCAGAACGTGTTGCGCCAATATCTTTGATTGAGGCGGTCAAATAACCGACATCCCCGGCCATCAAATACTCACGCTTACGAGCATCCGGCGAGAACACGCCGACTTCGGTAACTTCGTATTCGGCGCCGGAATTCATGAAGCGCACCTTATCGCCGGGCCGCACAATCCCTTCTTTGACGCGAATATTCACGACCACACCACGGTAAGGATCGTATTCAGAATCGAAGACCAAGGCACGCAATGGCGCTTCCAAATCACCGGTTGGCGCTGGCAAAACTTTGACAATTTTCTCTAACAAATCATCAATGCCCAAACCGATTTTGGCAGAGGCCATCACGGCATCTTCTGTATCCAATCCAATCACGTCTTCAATTTCTTGGCGTACTTTTTCAGGATCGGCGGCTGGCAAATCAATTTTGTTGATGACCGGCAAAATTTCAAGATCGTTATCCAACGCTAAAAAGACGTTGGCCAAAGTCTGTGCTTCAACGCCTTGTGCGGCATCAACCACCAGAATTGCCCCTTCAGCCGCCGCCAAAGAACGCGACACTTCATACGAAAAGTCGACGTGTCCCGGTGTGTCAATCAAGTGAAAAATATACGTTTCGCCGTTGTTGGCCGTGTATGCTAATTCGACCGCGTTTAATTTGATTGTAATGCCACGCTCGCGTTCCAAGTCCATCGAATCCAACAATTGCGCTTGCATGTCACGTTCGGCAACCGAATTGGTCATTTCCAAAATTCGATCGGCAATCGTTGATTTTCCGTGGTCAATGTGCGCCACGATGCTGAAATTGCGAATATGTTCTTGACGCGTTTGTAATGTTTGTAAAGTTTCTTTATCCATAAATGTGCTCATTTCCTATCAAATCATTTTACCAATTTTTAAGCCTAAATAAAAGAAAAACCACGCATTTCGCGTGGTTATCCGTTTAAGATTTACTTGTTCGGCGTCGCATGCGACGCCACATTTCTCGAAAATTGATTTTAAAAATTTGTTGATAGGCAAAAACAATGATAGCAGCAATCATTAATGTGACGAGTAAATTGCTATCGCCTAACGCATAGCCGTCGCCAAAAATCAAAATTGCCACGATGACAATCCAAATCAAAAACGGCCAACGTAAGTGCGCCAAGCGCACTACTTGCGTATTTTGTTCCAAACTCAAACGCGGCACGATATAAGCACTAACCGCCGTCAAAATCGCCGTCACAAGCCACAACTCCCCAATCTGATGCCAAACATTTCCCCAGTTTGCCTCCTGATAATAACTGCCAAAGAAGCGATTCAGCAAAATCGAAATGGATCCATAACCCAATCCAGCGACCCAAATTTTGGCCACTTGACGACCGATAAAAATATCAACCGCAAACAAGTAAGCGACCAAAAACACCAGCATTGACAGCAAGTAAGCCGCACTTTCAAACATGACAAGCACGCCATTACGTCCAATTGTCAAGTATGCGGGGTCGATGTACGCATAACGCGCAAGCATCGTCACCACACCAGCGACAGCCAAAACCACCACCGGCACTACCAACAACCAGAACAATTTTGCCAAAATCACCTGCCAACGGCGCTTATTTTGCGCAAACAAGTACGCATTCACGCTGCCAAAACCATCAGCTAACAACACCGCCGCCACAAAGACAACGATTGCCCAACTATTACTCAACGGCCCAAACCAGTTAAACGTATAATCGTCACCAGAACGGTTACCATCAGCAGTCGTATCATGAATCAAAAATTGAAAATGACGTTTCGCTTGCGTTGTCACGTCCGTACTGCCAATGTTGTAAGCGCGATCCGGCGCATCTACATCGGCGGCCGTGTACACATTCAAAGCTTGCGTGCGAAATTGCGCGTAACTGGCGGGCAAAAATGACTGTGCAGTAGCCGTATTATACGGCACACGCAGCAAACTCACCGCCTGACTAAACGTCGCATCAACATCACGCGCCTCAGCTTTTGACAACGTGCCCTTTTGAGCTTGATCCGCATTCTTCGTGGTGATGACAAAATCTTCATCTACAACGCTTTGGTGCATTTTTTGATAATTTTCTGGTGTTAAACTTTGGGCAAAATGTTGTTGAACTTGATGCCAAGCGCGATTTTCTTGAAAAATCCCGATCGCCGTCATCAACACAATGCCCAATACACCCAGCCAAATCAAGGGTTTGCGCATTTCATAATATAATTTAATGGCTTGTTTCATAAATCCCCCTATATCCCCAAATGCAATTTCGTGAGCAAGTCGCGCGGGTGAAAATCCGTCACCAAAAACAACATCACGAGCATAATGACCGGCGTCAACCACCAAATTTCTAGGCTACTGTGCCAATTAAAATCCAGATAGGCCACCGCGCCAACAAAAATAAAGAACGGCCAGCGCCAAGCACGCAAGCGCACGTAGCCGTGATTAGTTTCAATGCTGTAACGCGACCAAAAATAAGTCGCGGCTAGCAATAAGATTAGCGCACCAAGTACAAAAATCAACAGGGCGTTTTTCAAAGTCATGCCGTACAAAGCGACCCGCAATTCACTAGAATTGTACGTTGTGCTGACCCCAATTAAAACCGCAAATCCTCCAGCAATCGCCGTCCCGACTTTTTGCCAATTGCGCCCAATAAAGCTATCAATAGCGAACAAATAACTGCCAACCAACAGCCCAAGACTAACAAAAAATCCCGCAATTCCCAGTAATACATGCCAATCAACCACCAAATATTGCGCTTCATACGCCATTTGCCGCCAAATTAACGTTGCCCCAAACAACGCCAGTAAAGCCCCGGTCGGCACCGCTAACAACCAAATCATTTTTGCCATCAGCACGTTTTGCCGGCGCGCAGTGGCTTGTAAGAGGTACGCGTTGATTTGTTGCGATTGATCTAATAATAAAATTAGCGCAAATCCCGCAAAAATCAAAACGCTGTACAGCAGCACATTGACATACGACGTCTCAAAATCGAAGGTCGAATTATAATCATCCAACGTCCAAATCACGTGGTTTTGATAACCGCGAATATTGAACGCGCCGTAGTTTGGCTCAACGGACAAATCACCGTAGAACGACAACGCATCGGTTTTGAATTGCGCGTAGGACGTTGGCAAAGATTGGTTTAGTTCCTTATACGTTTGATCGTACAAACCACTGGTTCCAGCCAAACCATTAACTAACGTGTCACTCGCGCTACGCTCATCGTCCCCAACTACTTTATTCGGCGTCTTCGCTGCGCGCTCGGCAATCAATGCTTTGGCTTGATCATATTTTTCCTCGGGAAACAACTGTGTAAAATGCGTGTCCGCATAATGAAATTGCTGATAATCACGCACATTCATCCAAACGGAAACCAACGCCATGACTGCTAATAATGCCAACAAATACTTTTTGCGCAACTGCCAGTATAATTTTACTGTTGTCATACCAAGCCTCCCTGCGCTTCAAAAGTCGCGCGGAACACATCTTCAGACGTAATCGGCAATTCTTCAAAGTATTTCAAACCGGCCATATCCAAAATATCTTCGGTTTCATCGGTATAACTTTCAAACAGCAAAACCCACATGTGTCCGCGCTGTTCAAGCACGTGCGCATTGCCGATTAGATCACGCGGCAATTGATCGCCCTCAAAGACCAATTGCACTTTGACCAGTTTTTCGTCGGTACCAGGGTGATAATCACGGAAAATTTGTCCATCTTTCATAAACAAAATCCGGTCCGTTAAACTATCCAATTCCACCAAATTATGCGAGGCAATCAAAATCGTACTCTCATGCGCCGCCAAATGGTCAATCAACAAACGCTTAACCGTATCGCGAATCAACACATCCAAACCGTCCAACGGTTCATCAAGCAAAATATAATCGGCGCGGCTCGCCAACCCAGCCGCAATATAAACCAAAGCCCGTTGCCCTTTTGACAAAGTCCCAACGGTTTTATTGTGGTCAATTTTTTGTTCATCAATCACTTGCCAAAAAGTTTCAGCAGCGTACTTTGGATACGTAATCGGCAAAATTTTGTTGATTTGATTCAGCGTGTAATTTTTCATGAAATTATCTGGCACATCCAAATAAAACAAGGATTCTGCCCCAGTAATCGTACCGCGTTCCGGTAAAATTTCATTGGCTAATAAGCGCATTAACGTCGTTTTTCCTGCCCCATTGCGCCCCACCAAACCGACGATTTGACCTAATGGTAATTGAAAATCCACGCCGTCAATGACGGGTTGTTGGTCGATATGTTTGTAAAGTTGCGTTACTGTTAATGTCATCGTAATTCTCCCTGTAACTTCTGCAAAACATGCGCTTGAATGGATTGATTCGGCACTTGACTAGCCGTTAGCCGGTCGATGGCCGCATCTAGCGCTTCCCACAGCGCTTGTACTTCGTCAGTTTGGACTTGACGCCAGTTTTCCGCGACAAATGTTCCGCGCCCGACAATCGTTTCAATCACGCCCATTTGCTCCAAATGCTGATAGGTTTTGGCCACGGTATTCGGATTGAGTTTTTCGGCAACTGCTAATTGCCGCACGGACGGCATTTTATCGCCAACTTGATAAACGCCGTGAAGAATATCGTCATAAATGCGTTGTGACAATTGTTCAAATAATGCGAGTTTTTGAGCCACACGTTGATCCCCCTGTTTGATTATATGTACTATTATAAATAATACACTAAAAAATAGCAATAAAAAACGCTTTTTAAGCGTTTAATAGCTTAAAAAGCGTTTTGCAAGTTAGGCACAACTTGCTTCTTACGTGAAACAACCCCTGGCAAATCAATGACATTGTTGCTCAACTTTGCGTCAAAAGCACGTTCAACGGCATCGGCACCTTCACCAATGAAGATTGCCTTTGAATTTGAGTTGACGATGTCTGTAATCACAAACAAGAAAGCGTCGTAGCCGTTATCAGCGTTTTGAGCAGTCATTGCGGCTTCCAAAGCGTCTTGACGCGTCAAAACATCGGCGATATCAACTGTGTTAACTTGCCCAATGCGTACCATCTTGCCACCCATTTCAAATGACTTAGCGTCGCCATTCAACAAGTCGTCTTCGCTCTTAGCTGACAAATTCGTGCCGGCTTTCAACAAATCCAAGCCGTAAGCTTCAACATCATCAATGCCGGCAATTGTTGCCAATTCGCGCAAAGCTGGTTCATCAAAACTAGAAGTCGTTGGACTCTTCAACAACAACGTGTCTGAAATGATCGCAGACGCCAACAAACCAGCAATTTCAGCTGGAATGGCAATGTTTGCGCGCTTAAATTCGCCAAACAAAATCGTCGCCGTTGAACCAACCGGTTGCACGTTGAACCACAAAGGCGCAGCTGATTGGAAATCAATTTTGTGGTGGTCGTAAACGCCCGCTACTTCCACATCAGCAATGTTGGCAACTGATTGTGCGGCTTCGTTGTGGTCAACCAAGTACACTTGTTGCGTGTCGGCTGCGTCAATAACGCGTGGTGTTGCAACTTTGAATGCGTCCAAAGCGAATTGGGTTTCGTCGTTTGGCTTGCCCAACGCAACGGCTTCTACTTCTTCACCGATTTGGTTGAAGAAATAAGCGGCAGCAATCGCGCTGGCGATTGTGTCTGTATCAGGATTTTGGTGTCCGAAAACTAATTTTTTTGTCATGGTTAAAGTTTGTGCTAGGCACATTCCTTTCTGAAAATCGATTTAAAGTGTTCACTTAATATTAAGCGTTTTCATGCGCCAATTCAAGCAATTTCACCAAAATTGGTGTACCCATTTTAGCCGTGTCAATGACATATTGGCCATTGCCGACGCGCTGCGATGGTTTGTAGTCGCTAATTTGGAGTTCGATGAGTTGCTCACGATCCGTGATAATTTGCAAGGCTGGCGCACTTTCCACGTTAATGGCGGCGGCCACGTTGTACGCCACTGTCTTCTTTTGTGTGAAAATTTGCACGCCCTTGCGTGCGCGTGAAGTTGGCGCAATTTCAGCAGCCTTCATCGTTTTAAACGCCCCGTTTTGGGCAAATATCGCCAACAAATCTGCATCGTTTTTAACCAAAACTGCACTCATAATGCGATCTTCACCGCGCAAATCCATCGCTTTAACGCCTGCCGTGCGCGCCCCAATAATCGGCACTTCTGCCAAAGGATAACGCAACGCCAAAGCGTCATGTGAGAACAACACGACATCGCCAGCATCGTCTACTGGCATAAAGGCCGCAATCACACGACTTTGCGCGGTTTTAAGCTTAACAGCCATGCCGGATTTGCTCTTGTACGTACGGCCTGGTGTGAGATCTGTAATTGTGGTTTGCTTGATGAATCCGTCGTTGGTCACCAGCGTAATCGGTTGCTCGCTGTTCATGTCGTCCAAGACGAACACCGCCAAAATCCGATCTTCACTCGCCCAATTCGTCAATTGTTGTGAGAAATGCGCGCCCGCATCTTTCCATTTGGCATCAGGCAATTCATGCACAGGACGATAAATCACGTTCCCTTGTTCTGTCACCAACAACAAATGCTGGCGCGTGTTCAAAGTCGCTTCAAACATCGCCACATCGCCATCCACCAAACCGTTTTCGTCACCAGACGCCGTGTAAGAACGCAATGAAGCGCGCTTGAAGTAGCCGTTACGAGAAATCAAAACCGCCACATCTTCTTCTGCAATCAAAGCTTGCGCATCAATTTCAAGCGCTTCGACTTCCGCTTCGATTTCACTGCGACGTGGTGAGCCATAGGCTTTGCTAATCGCATTGATTTCGGTGCGAATCACGTCTTTTAACGCGTCTTCATCGCTCAAAATCAATTGCAACGTGGCAATTTTTTCCGCTAATTCAGCGTGTTCGTTTTCCAAAGCCACCACGTCGGTGTTGGTCAAACGATAAAGTTGCAACGTCACGATTGCTTCGGCTTGCGCTTGACTGAATTGGAATTGATCGACCAAATTCTGCGTGGCATCCTTGCGGTTTTTAGACGCGCGAATGGCGGCCACCACTTCATCAAGAATCGACATCATGCGAATCAAACCTTCAACAATGTGCTGACGGCTTTGCGCTTTGGCCAATTCAAACGCTGATCGCTTCAAAATGACTTCACGCCGGAAATCTAAAAACGCCACCAAACCGACTTTCAAACTCACGCGTTCTGGCCGTTGATTATGAATCGCCACCATGTTGAAGTTGTACGCCACTTGTAAATCGGTTTTTTTGAACAAATAAGTCAAAATGCCTTGCGCATTGGCTTCTTTGGTCAATTCAATCACAATTGACAACCCTTCACGATCCGATTCGTCACGAACTTCTGCAATTCCCGGAATTTCTTTGTTCAAACGAATGGTGTCAATTTTGGCGACCAGCGTTGATTTCGTCACTTCGTAAGGAATTTCGGTGACTTCAATTTGTTGTTTGCCGCCTTTGATTGCCCGAATTTCGGTTTTGGCGCGGACAATAATTTTGCCTTTGCCGGTTTCATAAGCTTTGGCGATGCCGTCAATGCCTTGAATAATACCGCCAGTTGGGAAATCCGGTCCTTTAACAAAGCGCATCAATTGTTTAACGGTGGCTTCTGGTTTGTCCAACAAATGCAACAAGGCTTTGTTGATTTCGGTTAAATTATGCGGTGGAATATCCGTTGCATAACCCGCTGAAATCCCGGTTGCACCGTTGATGAACAAGTTTGGAATGCGGCTTGGCAACACGGTTGGTTCATAAGTCGTGTCGTCAAAGTTCAAAACCATTTCCACGGTTTCTTTGTCCAAATCCGCCATCGTTTCAGCGGCGATTTTTGACAAACGCGCTTCCGTATAACGCATGGCGGCCGGTGGATCAGCGTCAATTGATCCGTTGTTTCCGGACATGTCAATCAACGGTTCGCGCACTTTCCAGTCCTGCGACAAACGCACCATCGCTTCATAAATCGACGAATCACCGTGAGGATGGAAATTACCCATCACGTTTCCCACGGATTTTGCCGACTTACGATACGCCTTATCATGCGTGTTGCCGTCTTGGTTCATCGCAAATAAAATCCGCCGTTGCACGGGTTTTAACCCATCACGGATATCTGGCAAAGCACGTTCTTGAATAATATATTTTGAATATCGACCAAAGCGCTCACCCATGACCGCTTCAAGTGATAGTTCTGTAATTCTGTCTGCCATCTATGGCTCCTTAAAACAAACTTTCTTGACCATCTTGCCAAGATTTGATGACCAATTCTGGCGCTTTTTCATCTTCATCAGTGACAATTGCCGGCTCAACAGCGCGAACATCACCATCCACGTTGTCCAAAATCGACCCCGCTTCATCCAAAGTAAACGCCACGTTGGCTTCAATCCAATCGCGTCGTGGTTCAACTTTGTCACCCATCAACGTGGTCACGCGCTTTTCGGCCAGCACGGCATCGTCGATTTTGACACGAATCAAAGTCCGGTTTTCCGGATTCATCGTTGTTTCCCACAACAAATCCGCATTCATTTCCCCAAGACCCTTAAAACGCGTTAATTCGTAGCGTCCGCTCGTTTCACTCGTGATGCTTTCAAGTTCATCATTCGTCCAAGCAAACGCCTCTCCGGCCTTTTTAGACGCGAATTTCACGCGGTACAAAGGCGGCAAGGCAATATAAACCTTACCAGCTTCAATCAAAGGCCGCATGTACTTATAAAAGAACGTCAACAGCAACGTTTGAATGTGTGCGCCGTCGTCGTCGGCGTCGGTCATGATGATAATTTTGTTAAACGCCGCGTCTTCCACGTTGAAATCAGCCCCAACGCCGCCGCCAATCGCGTAAATCAACGTCGCGATTTCTTCGTTTTTCATGATGTCGGCTAACTTGGCCTTTTCCGTGTTCAAAACTTTTCCACGCAACGGCAAAATCGCTTGGAATTTCCGGTCGCGTCCTTGTTTGGCTGAACCACCGGCGGAATCACCTTCGACCAAGAATAATTCGTTTTGAGCAGCATTTTTGGATTGAGCCGGCGTTAACTTCCCTGACAAAACACGATCGCGCGCGTTTTTTGATTTGCCGGAACGCGATTGTTCCCGGGCTTTACGCGCCGCTTCACGCGCTTCGCGCGCTCGCAAGGCTTTGCGAATCAAGTTTTGCCCAAAGTCGCCGTTTTCCATCAAAAAGCGGCTCAGTTGTTCATTGACAATCGCATCAACAATCCCACGCGCTTCCGGCGTGCCCAACTTATCTTTGGTTTGGCCTTCAAATTGCAAGAATTGTTCCGGCACACGCAAAGAAATGATCGCCGCCAAACCTTCACGCACGTCCGATCCTTCCAAATTCTTGTCTTTGTCTTTCAACAAATTCACTTTACGCGCATATTCGTTAAACGCTTTGGTCCACGCCGTGCGGAAACCGACTTCATGCGTCCCACCGTCTTGCGTGCGCACGTTGTTGACAAAGGATAACAACGTTTCTGAATAACCATCGTTATATTGCGCCGCAACTTGGACGACAATACCGTCTTGTTCCCCATCAAAGGTCATCACATTGCCAATCGTGCCTTTGTCTTCATTCAAAAAGTTAACAAACGCCGTCAAACCATCGTCATATAAATACACTTCTTGGCGCGCTGGTGTCACACGTTCATCCGTCAACGTGTATTTAATACCGCTCATCAAAAAGGCTGACTCACGTAAACGTTCGGCCAACGTATCAAATTTATAAACCGTCGTACTAAAAATACTTGGATCCGGCTTAAAAGTAATGGTCGTTCCCGTCTTACCTTTTACCGCGCCCAAATCACGCAGCGTGCCAACCGGTTCACCACCATTTTCAAAGTCTTCTTGCCACTTATGTCCGTCTCGGACAATCGTCACTTGCAACTTTTGCGATAAAGCGTTCACGACCGAAGAACCAACCCCGTGCAAACCACCAGACGTTGGATAGCCACCTTGGCCGAACTTTCCGCCGGCATGCAACACCGTCAAAATTACTTCTGGCGTTGGCTTGCCACTTTCGTGCATACCAACCGGCATCCCACGACCATGGTCGACCACGGTAATCGAATTGTCTTTATGAATCGTCACGTTGATTTCGTCACCAAAACCAGCTAACGCTTCATCGACCGCGTTGTCCACGATTTCATAAACCAAATGGTGCAAACCGCGACCATCCGTTGACCCGATATACATACCAGGTCGCTTGCGGACTGCTTCGAGTCCTTCTAAAATTTTAATCGAATCTTGATTATAATCAGCGGGTTTTTGTGCCACGAATTGTTTCCTACTTCTTTTTGAGTTGAAACGTGTTGCGGACTTGGAAAGCCCCGCCTAAGTTCCCCGCTGCCAAAATGCTACGCATTTCATCAACGTGCCCCTTACGCCAAGCTTCCCATTCCGGCTTTGCCGGAACCGTCCTCCACACTCTTAAAAACTTATAATAACGTAAAACGGCTTTTAGTACAAATCTGATTTGTGATAAAATAGTATAGGACTTAAAAAAGTATTTGGAGAACATCAATGAGTTTACTCGTCATGTGGGTCATCGCTTATCTTTTAGGTAGCCTTGTCCCTGGCTATTGGATTGGCCAATTTTTCTATCATAAAAACCTCTTGCAAGAAGGTTCCGGCAACATCGGCACCACCAATACATTCCGTGTCCTCGGAACAAAAGCTGGGGTCGTCACGCTGGTTCTGGATATCTTAAAAGGTACTGCCGCAGGCCTTTTGCCCCTGCTGTTCCATAGTGATATTCATCCGTTTATTGTCGGTGCCGCAGCGATTTTGGGACATACTTTCTCACCATGGATTCATTTCAAAGGTGGTAAAGCCGTGGCAACCAGCGCCGGTGTTTTGTTAGCTTATGAACCTAAATTTTTCTGGTTTGTGGTTTTGGTCTTACTTTTAAGCCTCTTGCTTACCTCAATGGTCAGCGTCGGTTCAATTTTAGGTTTCTTGTTTGCTTCGGTTTATTCATTTACGTATCACGATTGGATTTTATCAATCATTGCGATTGGCTTAACGATTTTTGTTATCTATCGTCACCGCGGCAACGTGGCACGCATTCTTGACGGCACTGAAAGTTTGGTTCCTTTTGGCCTAGTTTATTGGTATCGTCAACATCAATCTTAAACGCTCAGTTGAGCGTTTTTTTCATCTAAAAAAGACCACTCAATTGAGTGGTCTTTTTGTGACGTTAAATAAATTACTTAACGGCGTCCTTCAAAGCCTTACCAGGCTTGAAAGCAGGGATTTTTGATGCTGGGATTGAGATTTCTTCACCAGTTTGTGGGTTGCGACCCTTACGAGCAGCACGTGTACGAACTTCGAAGTTACCAAAACCGATCAATTGAACCTTGTCGCCAGCCTTCAAAGCTGTTTCGATTGAACCGAAAACAGCTTCAACAGCAGCTGTAGCGTCCTTCTTTGTCAAACCAGTTGACTTTGCAACTGAATCTACTAATTCTTGCTTGTTAGCCATGTTGTTTCTCCTAGAGATTTATTTTACGTCACTCATTTAGTTACGTTATGCAACTAGAATAACATATAAACCCGCGCCACGCTAGCGTTTTGCGCGATTTTTTTCATCTGTAACGTGTTTTCAAGTGAAAAGTTACATTTTTGTCATATTACTTACGTTCACGCACAATCATGCGCAATGGCGTTCCCGTGAAATCAAAGCTATTGCGGATCTGATTTTCCAAGAAACGTTCGTAACTAAAGTGCATCAACTCAACATCATTGACAAAGATAACAAACGTTGGCGGTTCCACCGCCACTTGCGTCGCATAGTAAACACGCAAACGACGCCCATTATCGGTCGGTGTTGGGTTGGTTGCAATTGCATCCATAATCACGTCATTCAACGTTGAAGATGAAATGCGCTTACGGTGGTTAGCGTCCACGTCTTTAATCAACTGTGGCAGACGTTCCAAACGTTGCCCCGTCACAGCGGAAACAAAGACAATTGGCGCGTAATCCAAGAATTTGAATTCTTGACGAATCAATTCTTCAAATTCTTTCATCGTTTTATCGTTCTTTTCAATGGCATCCCATTTGTTAACGACAATCACAATCGCACGGCCCGCTTCGTGAGCAAAACCAGCAACGTGTTTATCTTGTTCAACAATTCCACGTTCCGCATCAATGACCACCATGACGACATCAGAGTCATCAATGGCCTTCATCGCTCGCATCACAGAGTATTTTTCGGTGTTTTCCCAGACTTTACCACGCTTACGCATACCAGCCGTGTCCACCATGACAAATTCATCGCCATCAGCCGTGATAAAACGTGAGTCAATCGCGTCACGCGTTGTGCCTTCAATGTCTGACACAATGACACGCTCTTCACCCAACATCGCATTGACAATTGAAGACTTTCCCACGTTTGGTCGGCCAATAATTGAAAAACGAATCGCGTCATCTTCTTGTTCAGCCGCTTCGTCAGGGAAATGCTTAATGACTTCATCCAACAAGTCTCCCAAACCAAGTCCGTGCGAACCAGAAACTGGGAAAGGTTCCCCCAAACCAAGCGCGTAGAAATCATAAATATCCGTGCGCATTTCTGGGTTGTCAATTTTGTTAACAGCCAAAATCACCGGTTTGTCTTGCTTATAAAGCATCTTAGCGACCACTTCATCCGCATCTGTCAAACCTTCGCGACCGGAAACCACCATCACAATCACATCAGCTTCTTCCAAAGCCAATTCAACTTGTGCGCGAATTTCCGCCAAAAAAGGTTCATCACCCATTTCGATTCCACCGGTATCAATCATGCGGAATTCATAGTTCAACCAGTCAGCCGGTGCATACAAGCGATCCCGTGTGATTCCTGGTTTGTCTTCTACAATGGCGATGCGTTCACCCGCCATGCGATTAAACAATGTCGACTTGCCGACGTTAGGTCGGCCAACGATAGCAACAATCGGTGCACTCATTGTTTTACCTCCTTATTTCATAAAAAAAGAACTGGATAACCCAGTTCTTTAAGTCATAACGAATTAGAACAAGTCACCCAAAGTTGCGCGGTCTGAATCGTTACCCTTTGCGTAGGCTGCGATGTCGGCGCGTGAGGCACGGTTGCCATCACGACGGTCGTCGTCGAAGTCGTTGTTACGGGCTGGCTTGTCCAACAAAGCCTTGATTGACAATGACACGCGTTCTTCTGATGGACGTACATCCAACACTTGAACTTGTACTTTTTCACCAACTGTCAAAGCGTCAGCAGGTGATTGGATACGTTCGTGAGCGATTTGTGAGATGTGAACCAATCCTTCGATACCGTCAGCAACTTCAACAAAGGCACCGAAGTCCTTCAAGCGCTTAACTGTACCTTCCAAGGCTGTTCCAACAGGTGCTTCTTGCGCAAACTTGTCCCAACGACTAGCTTCAGTCGCCTTAATTGACAATGAGATGCGACCCTTTTCTTCGTCCAAAGCCAAAACCTTAACGTTGACTTTGTCACCCTTCTTCAAAACATCAGCAGGGTTGTTCACACGGTCGTGTGAGATTTCAGAAACGTGGACCAAACCATCAACTTCACCCAAGTTAACAAAGGCACCAAAGTCAGCCAAACGGGCAACAGTTCCTTCGATGATGTCACCAACATTCAAACGGCTCATTGCATCGGCCAAAGCAGCTGAACGTTCTGCAGCAGCCGCTGCCTTACGTGACAAAATCAAACGTGCGTTAGCAGCGTCGATTTCGATAACTTCAGCTTTGATGTCTTGACCCTTGAAGGCTGCCAAGTTTGATACGAAACGGTCTGCAACCAATGATGCAGGTACGAAGCCACGGATACCGTTAACTTCAACTGTCAAACCACCGCGAACGGCGTTGATAACCTTAGCATCAACAACATCACCTTCACCAAATGACAAGTTGTCCCATGCCTTACGCGCGTCCAACTTCTTCTTTGACAACAAGTAGGCAACGCCTTCCTTGTCGCTTACAACGTTGCTAATTACGAGAACTTCCAACTTGTCACCAATCTTCAATTCGTTGGCCAAATCGATGTTGCGATCGTCAGAGTACTCACGGGCTGGCACAACTCCTTCCTCACCAGTAGACAAACCTAAAATAGCTTGGTTGTTGCTGTCGATTCCGACAACTTCACCAGTAACGATGTCACCTTGCTTAATTTGATCTGCGCTTTCGAGAGCTGCCAACAGCTCGTTGTTTGTTTCACTCATGACGTCTAACGTCCTCCTACATTTACACTATGTGAATAGTTTACCAGAAACAATTACTAAAAGCTAGTAAAAAAAGCGCCAATCTTAGGCAGATTGGCGTTCTTCGATGATCTGTTTAATTTTTGTCACAACTTGCTCGATATTCATCCCCGTCGTATCGACCAAAATTGCGTCTTCAGCTTGCGTCAAAGGACTGATTTCACGATGTGAATCCTTATAATCACGCGCCCGAATTTCTTCTTTTAACGTTTCTAAATCAACGTTCATGCCTTTGGCAGTGTTTTCTTTAAAACGACGTTCAGCACGTTCATCAACACTGGCCACCAAAAAGATTTTCACATCGGCATTTGGTAAGACCGTAGTACCGACGTCGCGGCCATCCATAATGACCGATGCGCTGTTGGCAATGTCACGTTGACGTGCTACCAAATCCGCGCGCACCGCTTCATAAGCAGCAACTTGTGAGACGTTGTTGGTGATTTCCGTTGAACGAATCGCTTCAGTCACTTCTTCGTCATTTAAGAACACCCGTTGAACAGGTTCACCTGGTTCAAAACGAATGGTCGTGGTTGGCAATAATGCCGCAATGCCCGCTTCATCACTAAAAGCTAAGCCTGCTTTTTGCGCTGCCAAAGTCATCACCCGATACATAGCACCTGTATCAACGTAAATATAGCTTAATTGCGTCGCTAAAATTTTGGCAATCGTTGATTTACCAGCCGAAGCTGGACCGTCAATAGCAATTTGCATGTTAAAAAACTCCTTATTGTGTCTTCAAAACAACACCAGGGCTTAATGTCACACCTGGGTTCAACGCTTGCAAAGTTGCCACTGGCACACCGGTATTCACCGAAATACGGTACCAACCTTGCCCAGCTTGAACAGTATAGGTGCTGCCGCTAGCTGGTGTGTCACTTGAAGATGATGCGGCTGAACTTGAACTGCTCATCGCAGAGCTACTTGAAGAAACGGCACTGCTTGATGCGACTTGCGAACTAGCTGCTTCACTTGATGAAGATTCAGCAGAACTTGAGCTCGCAGAACTACTTGATTTAGCAACTGAACTGCTTGAAGATGAGCTGGTTGCAATTTGCGTTGATTTGTCAGCACCACCGTTATTTTTCAAATAACCATACAACGGAATTGCCATGGCAATCAACAAAGCTGCAATCGCAATCAATGTCCAAATTAATTTGCCTCGTCCACCACGTGGGTTGCGTGAAAAGTTTGGTTCCAAAGGTTGACGTGGTGGCTTAGCATTATTGCTGTAGCGCGCACGCCGTGAATTTTGTGGATTTTGGTCCATGGTTGGGTCCCCCATTTTTTAGAAGTCTAATATCGCACCGAATGTTTGATATTCTCAACCATTATCCTATCATAAATGCGCGCTAAAGTGGTTAAATTAACGTAAAATTTGTTTCAAAGCTGGTAGTAAAATAACTGCAACCACCGTCCAAATGAATCCTTGAATCAAATTAAACGGCGTGGCGATTGCCGCGAGATATACGGTCACACTTCCAAAAACTTGGGCCACATCAAAATGCATCAAGTGCGCATAAAGTGGCAAAACACCCAACCAGTTAATCAACAACGCGACCACCATTGCAACCACCGTCGCACCAACACCGGCGGCCATTAACCAAAGTGGTGCTAAACGCCGGCGCGCAATCAAAGCAAAAACACCGACAAACGCCCCCACTGTTAACACATTGACCGGCAAACCAATCCACGTGTTCAAACCTTCATTGGCTAACAAGATTTTTAACAAACTCCGCACAACCAAGACCCAATAGGCAGCACCCGTGCCAAGATAAGCCCAAGCTACTAAAATGGGCACAATCGACAAATCGACTTTCAAAAAGTCGGCCGCTGGTGGCAAAATTGGCAATGAAAATTGCACAAAAACCATCAAAATCAACGAAATCGCACTAAGTGCGGCAATCACAACCAAACGTTGTGTACGTGAAACTTGTTGCATGAGAAAACCTCCAAATTACGTGTAAACACGTAAAAAACCGCCTTTTTGTGCTCAGGGTTTGCCACACAAAAAAACGGTTATATCCATTCTTTAAACTTCTGCATACCAGACTTTACTGTCGGCACTGGAATCACACCAGTTCGATCACTCACCATGAGTCGCGGGCTAACGCTTGCGCGCATTACCGCCGGTCGGGAATTACACCCTGCCCTGAAGTATATTCAATTGTCCGTACTTTTCAGTACAAAAGTAGTTTAGCACACGCTGATATTTCGCGCAAGCATCGTTTACTTGCGGCGGACAACGCGCTTATCGCCACGCTTTAAACGCTTAACTTCGTCTAATTTCAGCGCGCGGAATTCACCAGGTTGTAAACCAACCAAATCCAAAAAGCCGTATTGTTCACGTTTCAATTTGTCCACTGGCAAACCGACTTTAGCGAGCATGTTTTTGACTTGGTGGTTACGACCTTCGTGAATTACCAAACGAATCATGCTGGTTTTCTTCGCATGATCCACACCTTGAATCGTCACTTGCGCCGGTGCTGTTTTCTTGCCTTCTAACACCAAGCCTTTGCGCAAAGGTTCTAATTGTTCAGCCTTGGCAACGCCCTTAACTTTGGCAATGTAGACCTTGTTGACTTCGTATTTTGGGTGCGTCAGTTGGTTGGCTAAATCGCCATCGTTGGTCAACAACAACGCGCCGGTCGTGTCATAATCCAACCGACCAACCGGATAAACGCGTTGATCAACGCCTTCCATCAAATCCACAACCGTTTGGCGGCCTTTTTCATCGTTGTTGGTCGTCACCACGCCACGTGGTTTGTTGAGCAAATAATAAACCAACTTTTCACGACTTTCAATGGGTTCACCATTCACTTCTACGTAATCGCTGTGGTCTACTTTGGTGCCCAACGCGGTCACCGTTTCCCCGTTCACTTGGACGCGACCATCCAAAATCAATTGTTCTGCACCACGACGTGAGGCAAAACCAGCTTGTGCAATGACTTTTTGTAACCGTTCTTCTGCCATCAATTTTCTCCTTGTGCAGTTTGTGAGGCGAATAATTCACCTTCATCGACGCCATTTGCTAATAATTCTTCAAATTCTGCTAACTTTGGTAATTGTGATAAATCTTGTAACCCGAAATAATCTAAAAATGTGGCCGTTGTGCCGTACAAAAGCGGCCGGCCAACGTCTTCTTTGCGCCCGACTGTGGCAATAAGTTGACGCAAAACCAGTTTTTGGAGCGTACCGGATGATTGCACGCCGCGGATATCGTCAATTTCAACGCGCGTGATCGGTTGTTGATACGCCACAATCACCAGCACTTCCATCGCCGCTTGGGACAAAGTCGCACTTTCGCTGCCTTGATGGAATTGTTGAATGACCTCACCAAAACCAGCTTTGGTCACGATGCGATAGACGTCATCGACGAATCGTAATTCTAAACTACAGTGATCGTCCCCGGCATATTTTTGGGCGAGTGCTTGTAAATTTTGCGTGATGGCGGGTTTGTCAAAATGTGTTGCTTGTTGCAACGCGCTCATCGTCACGCCTTCGTCACCTGCCACAAATAACAACGCTTCTAACTGCGCTAAAGGTGAATTCATGTTGCGTCTCCTTTAGTAATTAAAATATCATCTGGTCCTTGTTCTAACAACAAAACACGCGTCTTGGCTAATTCCAAAATGGCCAAAAAATTCATCACCAGCGCCTCGCGTGTTTGCAAATCAGCAAAAAAACTGGTGAACGTTTGGGCGTGATCAACCGTCAATTTTGCCAACCGCGTGCGAATGTTTTTGAGCGCATCTTGCAAGGTGTACGCATCGTTGACCACACGACGGTTCAACGGTTTTTGGCGTTGATGCCGCGCTAGGATTTGGGCAAACGCTGTTTGCAAATCAACCAAACCAAGTCCCGGTGCAAGTGGTGGTAAAATTTGTTCTGCCGGCACGGTTGCCAAGCGGGTAAAGGATTGTTGGTGAGCAGTTTCGCGTTCACGCAAATTTTCAGCGGCGACTTGGAATTGTTTGTAAGTTAACAATTGCAACATCAACGCTTCGCGCGGGTCAACTTCGTCCACAAACAATTCTTCGTCCGCCGCTTGTTCAACCGGCAACAAATCATGTGATTTAAGGCGCAATAAATTGGCTGCCATCACCAAATATTCACCCGCCACGTCTAATTGTAACGCACGTTGTGCCTGCAAAAAATCCACGTACTGCGCGGTAATTTCAGCGATCGGCAAATCAAAAATATTCATTTCTGCTTTTTTAATCAAATGCAATAACACATCTAAAGGACCTTCAAAATCAGAAATTTTAATTGTTAAACTTGCTTCGGTGATACGGCTTGACTCCATTGGTTAATAATTGCTTGGGTTTGTAGCGTCCCCATAATAAATTGCGTCGGGAAAAGTTGTTTATACTCGCTCAACAAAGCGCCAAGATGCTCATCAGACGTGATTTCTGGTGATAAACTAATATGGCGCACGAGCGTGATTTCATCATCATAACGTTCAATGCCGATTACGCCTTGAACTTGGCCACTTTGTGGTTCGTGCCACGTGTAAATTTCACGTGCCGGATCGTTGGCGTACCACGCCATTTCAGCTTGTAGATGATCAATTTCTTTTAAACCGGGTAACAACGCCATCAGGCCCATCACCGTTTTTTCTTGATCTGGTCGCATAATTGTTAGCATTTTTTGACCTCCTAAGCGCGTGGATGCGCCTTTTGATAAACTTCTGTCAAACGTTTTCGCGAAATGTGCGTGTAAATTTGCGTCGTCGAAATATCGGCGTGCCCGAGTAATTCTTGGACAATCCGCAAATCAGCACCATTTTCCAAAATATGCGTCGCAAAAGAGTGACGGAGCGTGTGCGGTGACACGTTTTTGGTAATGCCTGCTTCTGTCACCAGCGACTTAATCACTTTCCAAATGCCTTGCCGACTAATCGAGCCGCCATGATCATTCACAAAGATTTCCGGCGTGTCCAAATCGCCCGCCAAAAGCGGCCGTGCCGTTTCAAAGTAACGCGTCAACCAATCGGCAGCCACTTCGCCAATCGGCACAATCCGTTCTTTATTGCCTTTTCCCAGCGTTTGAATTAAGCCCAATTCCAAATGCAAATCGCGCTGTTTCAAATTCACCAATTCGCTCACCCGCAAACCAGTCGCATACATCACTTCCAACAAAGTCCGATTCCGCAAACCCAACGTCGTGTTCACATCAGGCGTCGCCAATAAGCGATCAATTTCTTCCATGCTCAAAACCACCGGCAATTTGGCTTGCTTTTTTGGTGGCTTCACTTGTTGCATCGGATCGTTGTCAACCAAATTTTCCGCGCGTAAATAAGCAAAAAAACGTCGCAAAGACGTCACCATGTGCGCAATCGAGCTCGTCGCGTGCGCTTCATCTTGGAATTTTGCCAACCATTGACTCAACGCATCACGATCAACTTGCCCAACCGCTAATTTTTGTTGGGCTAAATACGTCCCAAAGGCCGTCAAATCCTGTCGATAACTGATAATCGTGTTCTCTGACAAACCGCGTTGCACGCGCAATTGGTACAAATAATCTTCTAATTGTCGAGCGAAATCATTCTCCATCAACTAATTCAATGCCACCTTCGATTTGCTTGATTTTACGCATTTTCATCAAACGTCCAACGGCACGTTTGAACTGTGATTTACTCATGCCAAATTGACGTTGGATCGCAATCGCATCACTTTTGTCATTGAAAGGCAGCGCGCGACTGGCGCGACGTTCCAATTGCGTCAACAAGAATTGCGCATCTTCATCCATCGCTTCAAACGCCCGTGGTTTCAAGCTCAAATTCAAAATTCCATCGTCGCGAACACCAACCACGCGCGCATCCAAAACTTGCCCCAAACGTGGTTCTTCATTTCGTTGACTGGGATGAATGAAGCCCAAATAATAATCGTCAGTCATCACCAACGTCCCCGCCATTTTCAAACGATACGCGGTCGCTTTGACCATTGTGTTGTGCAATGTTTTTGGTGCACGGCGCGCAACAGCTTGGAATAATTCTTGCGTCGCTAATTCACCCCACAACCGGTCTTTGTCATCGGTGTACAAAGAAATCATCAACTTGTCGCCTTTTTGTGGCCACAATTCTTTCATCGTTGGCAACGTGTCGACCGAAACCACCACGTCTTTATTTGGCAAACCAATGTTCACAAAAACACCCAAGTCTTGCCGACTTGACACGACTTCGCCCCAACCAAATTGATTTTGTTGCACGGCGGGAATATTTTTGGTGATTTGACGTTGGTGATGCTCATTTTCATAAGCAAATCCCGTCACAAAACCACCTAATTTTAATGGCTTTTCTAATTCAGATTTATCGATTTGATATGTCATCCCATCGATTTGCGCGAAGAAAAATTGTTCATTTTCATCCGTGACTTGTGCTTTAATAATAGTTCCCAGATTTGACACAGCGGTCTCCCTTACGGTTTTGATTATCTTTAGTTTACCAGAGTGGTTAACATAATACTACTCTGCTCGCCTTAAATCCAAAAAATTTGTCCCAATCGTTTGCGTGAAAAGTTCATCGTGTTCGACAATAATCAGCGGCGCTTTCGTTTGAACTAATAATTGTGTGATTTGTTCTATGTTGAACACGTCCAAATAATTCAATGGTTCATCCCAAATATATAGTGCGGCTGGCTCCACCAAAGACCGTGCCAAAGCAACGCGCTTTTGTTGACCGGCGCTCATTGTTTCAATCGGTTGCGTCAACACATCACGCCCCACACCTAATTGGCGCAATTGACGAAATAAATCTTCAAACGAGATGCGATAGCGCTGCGCATAATCGGATAAAGTGCCATGTAATTGCGCATCTTGTTGTTGGATAAGACTGATTTGTTTGGTATAACGTTGGACGTTGTCGCCCGTAACGATGGCATTTAACAACACAGATTTGCCGATGCCGTTCTCGCCTCGAATCACTAGCCGATCGCCTTGTTTTAAATCAAATGAAACCGGTTCGATCAGCGGTTTTCCCTCAACTTTTGCTTGCACATCTGTGGCACTTAAAAGCACTTCATGATAGTCAGGTTGAAAATTCAAGTGCAATTCAGTCGTAGTCTCAATGTTTTTCAAAAGCGCTTGCTTTTCTGTAATTTCAGCGTTCATGCGTTTTTCCAGATTTTTAGCTTTTTTCATCATGCGCGCTGCTCGCGCTCCCGTAAAGCCTTTGTCTACAGTAGGCGATTTTTCTTTTTCACGACTTGATGACCAAGACGACTTTTGTTGTGCAGTCGCTGATAAACGTGTAATGTCGCGCTTAAGTTGCGTATTTTGTTGGTTTTCGTAATCATCACGTAATTGCTTTTCGCGTTCATACAAAGCAAAATTGCCCTGATGTAACATCACCGTTGATTTTTCAATCGCTAGCACATGATCAATGACTTGATTTAAAAACTGCCTATCATGACTGACGACAATAAATCCCGTTTTCTCCTTCAAATAATCGGCAACAAGCTGTCGGCTTTTTTGATCTAAATGATTCGTCGGTTCATCAATCAGCGCAAAGCCATCCTCCGCTAAAAACAGCAACGCTAAACGAACTTTGGTCTGTTCACCGCCGCTCAGTGTCTCAAACGGTTGCCACAAAACAGCAGGATCCACCTGCAACAAGCGTAATTCTCGTTCAATTTCCCACTGCGCAACATTTTCCATTTCAGCCAAAGCATGAAACGTGATTGTACTAGCATCTGCCACAGGTTGCGGGAAATATTGCCATTGTATCTGATGCACAATTTGACCATTATCTGGCTGCAGATCGCCTTGTAATAAGCGTAAAAAAGTCGTTTTCCCGTAACCATTTCGCCCGACTAATCCCAAACGCCAACTCGTATCAAGATTCAAATTAACATCTTGAAAAATTGATTGTGTCTGTTGTGCAAACGAAAAAGTCACGTGATTTAATTGAATAATTGACATAAAAAGCCTCCAATTCAACACGGAATTGGAGGCGCAAAAAAATCGTGCGTCAAAATAACGTACAATCCACCTAACCAATTCCAGTAAGCACGCACAGCAAAAATAACACCTTTACTATGCAGTTCCTAGTGGATTAGTTTTTCAATGGATCATACCTCATTTCTTAAATTATGCTTAGCATATCAGAATATTGATTACCCGTCAACGTAGTTGTTGTCCAAACACTCAGTTATTTCCCGCCTGTTGCTCTCGCCACGCACCACTTTTATGTAAGTCAATTTTGTAGCGTAAATGTTCTAATGTTTCGGTTAACTGCGCTAATTCAGTGACAATGTGTGCCTCGGCCGTCTCTAAAACATCAATAATCATGTCTTCGTCACGTGCATTAGCAAAAATTTGTTTAATCGATTTGACAGGAATACCAGAACGGCGAAAATGCACAATTGTTTTTAATCGATCAAATGTCCGTTCATCAAATTCGCGAATTCCCCGTGCATTGCGGCCAATTTTTAACAAACCTTCTTTTTCGTAGTAACGGATGGTGTGCACGCTAATCTCACACTCAACCATTGCCTGTTGTAAACTAATCATTTTTATTCCTCACTTGCATTGCGCTAGACCAACTCTAGCGTGATAAGCTAACCTTGTCAAGTTTTCAAATCAAAAAAGGACGTTCAAATTATGCCAATGATCGATATTTATGCTAAACCTAATACCTTTGCCGAACCACAAAAACTCGCACAAGCGACCGCACAACTTGTGATGACCATCGAAGCCGTGCCCAACATTGCGATGTTTCGTCAAAATACAGCTGGTTTTATTCACGAAAACACCATTATGTCAAACGTTGATGGTGACGATGACTACATTCGTGTTCAAGTGTTAACCAACGTTGACGCTTTAAGTCGCGAACAACAATTAGCGTTAACCAGCCAAATGACGGATTTAGTTGCAAATGCCACGACCGATCCCGATATCTATCGCAATAAAATCTGGGTATTACTCACGCAAGCGGTTGCCGGTGGCTGGGGTTTGGCCGGCCATGCGCATACCAATGAAGAACTTGTGGCAGCTGCCCGTGCAGAAATTGCCAAAGCCTAAAACTAAAACACGTATAAACTTGACAAAAAAAGCATTGCCAACTGGCAATGCTTTTAAAATTTAAACTGTTTGAACCGTCAACATGTTTGTTGTACCAGATTGTTGCATTGGCACACCGGCAGCGATCAAAATTGTGTCGCCTTCGACTGCCAAACCTTGTTCCACAACCGCTTTTTTCGCCAAAGCGACCATGTCATCAATTGTTTCCGGTGCGTCATACAAAACAGGGACAACGCCGTAGTTCAAAGTCAAACCACGTTGCACTTGTTCCGCATACGTTACCGCCAAAATCGGTGCGTCTGGACGGTGCTTTGAAATCATACGCGCTGTGTATCCAGAGTTGGTTGAAGCAACAATTGCCTTTGCACCAACGTTTGAAGCGATTGCAGCGACTGAATTTCCCACCGCTTCTGTCACATCAGTTTTGTCAAACAAACCAGCCGTGATTGTACGACCGTTAATTGCCAAAGCGGATTCGGCTTTTTCATCAATTGCGGCCATTGTCGCAACGGCTTCTACGGGGTATGAACCATTCGCAGATTCACCTGACAACATCGTCGCATCCGTACCGTCAAAGACCGCGTTGGCCACGTCGGAAGCTTCCGCACGTGTTGGACGTGGATTTTCAATCATTGAATCCAACATGTCCGTTGCCGTGATCACCGGCTTACCAGCGGCGTTCATCTTGCGAATCATTTCCTTTTGGACCAAAGGCACGTTTTCGGCTGGGATTTCGACACCCATGTCACCACGCGGTACCATCAATCCATCAGCCACGGCCAAGATTTCGTCCATGTTGTCGATCCCTTCTTGCGATTCGATCTTTGGAATGATTTGCACGTGTTCGTTGCCTGTTTCCACCAAAATTGAGCGGATGTCCAAAACGTCTTGTGCTTTACGGACAAATGATGCGGCGATGTAGCTGATGCCATTTTCCAAACCAAAACGAATGTCTTCGGCGTCTTTTTCCGTAATACCTGGCAAATTAATTGACACGCCCGGTGCGTTAACACCCTTGCGTGACCCCAACAAACCGTCGTTTTGAACGCTGACAACCAATTCACGCGTCGTTTCATCTTTTGCCAAAACGATCATTTCAATCAAACCATCGTCAAACAAAACTGAACCGCCGACCTTCACATCGTCATACAAACCAGAGTACGTCACCGCAATCTTTTCGGCCGTACCTTCCAACGTGTCATCCATTGAGATGCGCAATTGGTCGCCGGTTTTGAACGGAATTTTGCCACCTTCAACAGCTTGAACCGTTGTGCGAATTTCGGCACCCTTCGTGTCCAACAAAATCCCAACAATCTTGCCCGTCAACTTTTCAGCTTCGTGAACGGCTTCAATTCGTGCCAAATGTTCTTGGTGGTTCCCGTGTGAAAAGTTCATGCGGAAGACGTTTGCGCCCGCTTCGATTAACTTTGCAATGGTAGCCACGTCTGAACTGGCTGGTCCAAGTGTTGCGACGATCTTCGTCTTTTTCATGATTGAAAAAACTCCTTTTTTGGTCATTATCTCGTTTTCTATTTCCTTTACAGTTTACCACGTTGCCGGCTTTTAGCCAAACGCGGACAAGGAAATTTACTTCGTTTCTCGCCGGTAAATGACATTTTCAGCGCCTAAAATATCACCTAGACCGCGCATCAATTGCGCTGAATCCGCCAAATCATATTGTGCGGGCAGGAATTTATACGCTTGATTGCCTTGCCGCGTAGCGACTTTAGCCGTGCCGTGATGCGCCAAAATAAACTGTAATAATTGATTTTTCAACGCATTATTATCATGTTCTTCGTCAAACGTCAGGTACCACACGCCTTGTTGTGCCGGCGTTTTTGTCGGTTCGGACGGTATTTGGACGGTGTTGGCAATTAAACTCAATTGCCGGCTCATTTCGACTTTCCCGCTGATTTGCAACACGGCGTTGGCTTCAATGAGCGCTTCAACGCGTTTGTAGACATTGGGGAAAATCGTGACACTCAAGCTACCAGACGCGTCGCTCAACGTGACAAACGCCATTGGTTCGCCCTTTTTCGTGCGAATCGTGCGGATATTTTCCACAAAGCCCAATACCGTTACTTGCGTATCAGGTGTCGTGACATCGACCAAATCAGGCCAACCAGCCTGACGTTTGACCGTGGCAAAACGATCAAGCGGATGCGCGGATAAATTCACGCCAATCGCATTTTTCTCGGCGCTTAAACGCTCGGCTAATGGCAAATCTTCGCGCTGTTTAATCTGCGTTTCTTGCAAAATCAGCAAGCCAAAGTGCGCACCATCAATCAATTCCGGCAAACTCGCCAAAATTTCAGCGCGATTGTGGCCAAAATGATCCAGCGCACCCGCGTGCGTCAATTGTGTGAGCGTGTCGACTTTGCGGAACTTTTCTGGCAAACGCGCCACCAGTTCTTGCAGTGATTTGAACGTGCTGTTTTCGCGTTCTGCCAACAAAGCTTTGACAAAATCACTGCGCAAACCTTTGATATTATGCAAACCCATCTGCAATTGATTGTCGCGCACGATGAAGAAACGTTGCGAGCGGTTCACATCTGGTCCCAAAACCTGAATCCCGCGCGCCTTAGCTTCCGCCACGTACAAACGCGTTTTGTCCTGATTACCAAGATTCGCATTCAACAAAGCCGCAAAGAACGCAACTGGAAAATGCGCTTTCAAATAGGCGAGCTGGAACGCCATTTTACTATACGCCACGGCGTGCGAACGGTTAAAACCATAATTGGCGAATTCATCAATATAAGCAAAAATTTTAGCCGCTTGCGCTTCTTCATGGCCTTTTGAAACGGCGCCGGCAATGAATTGCGCCCGTAATTTGGCCATCTTGGTAACGTCTTTTTTCGCCATGGCACTGCGCAAAATGTCGGCTTCGCCCAGACTAAAGCCAGCATACGTTTCTGCCACCAGCATCACTTGTTCTTGATAAACAATAATGCCAAATGTCGGCGCCAAAATCGTCTTCAACGACGGATCAGGAATCGTCACTTCCGCCCGACCAAAGCGTCGATCGATAAACGCATTGATGTTTTGCATCGGCCCGGGTCGGTACAACGCATTGACCGCGGCAATCAATTCAAAGGTATTCGGCTGCAACTGGCGCAACACATTTTTAATGCCGCCCGATTCGAATTGGAAAATCCCGTTCGTATCACCTTTGGCAAACAACGCCAACGTTTGGGCATCATCCAGCGGCACTTTGCTCATATCAAAGTCTTTTGGTAATTGCTTTTCCGCTAATTTCAACGCATTGTCCAATAACGTCAAATTCCGCAAGCCCAACAAATCAATTTTGAGCAAACCGACGCGTTCGACCGCGCCTTTTTCATATTGCGTTAACAAACGCCCTTCGCTACCGGGTTGCAGTGGCAATGTTTGCACCAACGGTGTTTGGCTTAGCACCAATCCGGCGGCATGGGTCGAATAATTTCGCGGCAAACCTTCGATTTTTTGCGCCGTTTCAAACAACAATTGACCGTTTGGCATGTCAGCTAAAATCTCACGCAATGCTTTGGATTGTTCAAAACTTTGCGCCAAACTCGCCTGACGGCCATTAACCGGCGCCGGCAAAGACGCGCTCAAACGCGCCAAAGTCCGCGTGTCGACATCAAACACGCGCGCCGTGTCCCGCAACGCTTGGCGCGCCGCCAACGTCCCGAACGTAATAATTTGCGCCACGTGTTCATGACCATATTTGTCATGCAAGTACGCCAACACGGTTTCGCGGTGATTATCCGGCAAATCAATATCAATATCCGGCATCTGCGCACGTTCGGCATTCAAAAATCGTTCAAACAACAAACCAAATGCCAACGGATCTACGTCCGTAATCCGTAACACATAAGCCACCAAAGAACCAGCCGCCGAGCCACGGCCCGCACCAGTTTGAAAATGTTGTTCGTGCGCGAAGCGCAAAATATCCGCCACAATCAAAAAGTAATCACTGAAGCCCATCGCCTCAATCACGTCTAATTCATGTGCCAAACGCCGTTCGTAAACCGCCACATCAATTTGCCGGCCTTTCAAACGCGCCGCCAAACCGCTTTTGGCTAATTCCCGCAAATACGCTGGCGCAGATTGGCCATTTGGCGTGGGAAATTGCGGCAACTGCGGTTCGGCAAATTGCAAATCAAACGTCACGGCGTCCACGACCTGCGCGTTATTGCGCAACGCTTCTTGCAAACCAGCCGCTTCAAATTGCTGTTCCACCACGGAACGCGCCGCCAAAATGTTCATCCCCGTTTGCCGCGCAAGTTGCGTGGGGTCCGGCAATTTGTCATTTAAATCAATCGCTTGCAAAACACGCGTCGTAAACGCATCTTCGGGGTTCAAATAATCCACGGTCGCAAGCGCGATCGGTGCTAGTCCGCTTTGTTGAACCGCACTTAACATCTCAGGTGACATCGCCGGTTGCACACCGATAAAAACTTGCGCGCCAAACGTCTTTTTGAGTTGATCAGCTAAATTGGCGGCCTGCTCAGGTTGGATTTGCAATAACGTATGCCATTCGCTGTTGGCTGGCAAAATCACAAACAGCCCCTCGCGATGCGCCACTAAAGCCTCAAAATCTAATTCGCCATCGTCCAAACCCATTTTGGTCGTTGACAACGCTAATAAATTTTCATAGCCGGTTTGATTTTGCGCCAAAAGTACCACCGGAAACGGCGTGGCTTGATTGACCAAACCACCAAGGTGCAACGTCAACCCAACAATCGGCTTCAAATTAGCTTGGCGCGCCAATTGTACAAACGCCACCGCGCCATAAAGCGTCTCGTCATCGGTCAAAGCCAGCGCCTCGTAACCGCGTTGTGCCGCCGTTTGCACAATTTGACTGATCCGATTTGGATGCTTCAGCAAGCTAAAAGCACTATGTAATTGTAGCGGTGTATAACTCATATTTTTATTATAAGCCAAAAAACGGTATAATGTTTAAAAATATAGAGAGGAAACGTGTGGCGCGCCCATAACTCCGGCTGCAACACACGGCAAATACACATGCAACGTTCACGAATTAAAAAACGGCGGCCATTTTGGCCTTGGTTTATCCTACTAGCACTTATTTTTGCGGGTGGCGGTTATGTCCTCGCCTCAAACTTATTTTCATCAGATAACACACCTGTCACAAAAAGTTCATCCAGCAAAAAATCATCAAGCAGCAGCACGTCTTCTTCCCAAGACGCTGCTAGCTCGGCGGTTAGCAGCGCCATCACGGTGGTCAACGAAGCTGACGCCGCATCTAGTGAGAGTGTTTCATCGGTTGCCGACAGTAGTGTCGCCAGTTCCGTTTTGACCGAAGTCACCAAAGACGCGACTGGTGAAAAAGTTCCCACAACTCCTGCCCAAACCAGCAGCGTGACGAGTTCAGCAGCATCTGATACTAGTGCTGCAAGCAGCAGCGAAGTCGCAGCGATTGGCAACTGGACCAAAGCCGCCTACGACGGCGTAGCACTCGGTTCGACAACCTATCAAAACATCATCGCAAGCTACGGCGCGCCAACGTATTTAACTTCTGATCAAAAATACGCTTACGCCGTGTGGCAAGGCACAAACGACGCCAATGTGACGATTGTTTTCACACCAACCGATGCGGCTGGGACGTTAATTGCGTCAACTAAATCTTACAAAGGTTTGCAATAAAAAAGCACCCAAGCGGGTGCTTTTTTACTACACTTTTTCAATCAAATTCATTGGCGGTGTATTAAACGCGTTCAATAAAATCGTTTTAAAAATTTCTGGCTTTTCAGGTAACGGCTTGGTCAACCAAAAAATCATCATTGTCACATACGTGCCCAAAGACAAATTAATCGCGTAATCGGTCGGTATATGCCGTGTATCCGCGGACTTCACATTCACATAGCTTCCCAAAAACGGTTTGGCCTGTTCGACTAAACGAATGACGGAATTACCCGTGGTGTTTTCGCCCCACAAAATTTTAAGTTCATCACGATGCTCATAGTACGCATCCAGTGTCTCAGCAACATACACGATAAATGACTGACCTGGACCAATTTTTTGGACAGTTTCACGCAATTTTGCTTCGATATCAAGGCGAATCCGCTCATTAATCGCGTCTAGAATATCAACTTTTGACTTAAAATAGCGATAAAAAGTCGCACGCCCCAAACCAGTGTGCGTGATTAAATCCGACATTGTAATTTCGTCAAACGGCGTGTTCACCATCATCACTAGTAAAGCTTGTTCGATAAGTCGTTGTTGTTTGCTCATTTGCCCCACCCACTCGTGATGCTTGGCTGGCTGGCTCCTAATTTAACCATATTTTGTCTCCATTCCAACTTCTTTTATTAATTTTAACATATTTTAAACTTTATCTTCAACAAATGTTAGGTTATTTATCAAAAAAGGAACCGTTACGGTTCCTTTTGTTAAGCTTCCAATTCAATTAACAAGTCACCAGCGTCGATTTGTTCGCTATCGACAACATAAACAGACTTAATTGTCGCGTCAAATGGTGCTTGAATTGTCGTTTCCATTTTCATGGCTTCCGTGACAATCACTGGTTGCCCTTGTTTAACGCTTTGACCAGCTTTTACTAGTACGCTGACAACTGAACCTGCCATTGTAGCGCCCAAATGATTGGCGTTGGTTGGTTCAGCCTTTTGACGGCTGGTTGTTTGAATGGCGGCGTTCACATCTTGAATCACCACTTCTTGGGTTTGACCATTCACATCGACAAACAACGAACGTTGCCCTTCCGGCGTTGGTTCACTAATATTACGCAATTGCATAATTACCGTGCGGCCCGGTTTTAGTTCAATATCGGTGCGTTGTCCTTCACGCAAGCCACCAAAGAAGACGGGTGTTTCCAACTTTTCCACTGGACCGTACTTCTTTTGGTTGGCGATGAAGTCTTTGAAAACAGCTGGATACATCAAGTATGCCAGTTGTTCTTCTTGGGTTGATTCGCGGCCGACAATTTCATCAACCGTTGCCGCCACTTCGGCCCAATCAACTTCTGGTGCGTGCAAACCAGGTCGGTCGGTGATAAAGTCGCGTCCCTTCAAGATGATTTTTTGTAATTCTTGCGGGAAACCGCCCACAGGTTGACCTAAGTCACCTTGGAAGAATTCAATCACAGAATCTGGGAAATCAATTTGTTCACCACGTGACAACACATCCGCTGGCGTCAATCCATTTTGGACCATGAACAACGCCATGTCACCGACCACCTTTGAAGTTGGCGTCACTTTGATAATATCACCAAACAACGTGTTGACTTCGCGATACATGTCCTTGACCGCGTCCCATTTGTCGCCCAAACCAACGGCAATCGCTTGTGCTTGCAAGTTAGAATATTGACCACCAGGCATTTCTGTGCGGTAAATATCAGTTTGTGCACCGTGTAATTCAGCCCCAAAGACGGCATAGTACGGCCGAATTTGCTTCCAATAATCATCAATGGCTTCAATATTGTTGATATCAATATCTGGTTGGTAACTGTGGCCATCCAAAGCGTAATACAACGCCCCCATTGACGGTTGCGAAGTCGTTCCAGAAAAGGCTGAACTTGCCACATCAACCACGTCAACGCCCGCAGCCGCAGCAGCGGCATACGTTTGAATGCCATTACCAGTCGTGTCATGCGTGTGCAAATGAATTGGCAAATCAACGGCATCTTTCAAAGCAGACACCAAATCATAAGCCGCTTTTGGCTTCAAAAGACCAGACATGTCCTTAATGGCAATAATGTTTGCGCCCATGTTCGCCAATTCTTTGGCAAAGTTCACGTAGTAATCACGCGTGTATTTTGTGCGCGTTGGGTCCAAAATATCACCAGAATAGGCCATGGCTGCTTCCGCGATTTTGCCGGTTTCACGGGCGTATTGAATTGGCAACTTGAGTTGTTCAATCCAGTTTAACGCGTCAAAAATCCGGAAAACATCAATGCCATTGGCTGCCGCGGCTTCAATAAAGCGCTTGTTGACGGCGTCCGGATAGTTTTGGTAGCCAACCGCATTGGAACCACGCACCAACATTTGCAGTAACGTGCGCGGCATTTCTGCGCGGAGTTCACGCAAATTTTGCCAAGGATCTTCGCCCAAGAAACGCATCGCCACGTCAAAGGTTGCGCCACCCCAAACTTCACTTGAGAACAATTGTGGCAAAGCACGTTGTGTTTTACCGGCAATTGCGAGTTTATCATGTTGACGCAAGCGCGTCGCGAACAAACTTTGGTGCGCATCGCGCATCGTCGTATCCGTCAACAAAATGCGTTCTTGTCCTTGCAACCAAGCGCTAACCGCACTGGCACCATCACGATCCAAAATATCTTTGGCCGTGGTTAAGTCGGCTGGCAGCGCTGGGAAATCTTTGTCGTATTTAATCGTTTCCAAGTACGCATTTTTGAAACTTTCACGATCCACACCGGGGTAACCGTTGACGGTTGTTTCGGCAATGTAATCTAGCAAACGCGTTGAATTTTGCGTCTCACCTTTGATTTCAAATAATTCTGGTGTCGTGTCCAAGAAAGTTGTCGCCGCTTGTCCTGACAAAAAGCCGGGATGAGCAAAGACGTTTTTCAAAAATGGAATATTGGTTTTCACACCACGAATGACAAATTCATTCAACGCGCGCGCCATTTTCGTGTTCGCTTGGGCAAACGTTGGCGCACTCACAATGGCTTTGACCAGCAAAGAGTCAAAATATGGCGAAACAACCGCACCAGTAAAGGCATTTCCGCCATCCAAACGCACACCCGTGCCACCTGGCGAACGGTATTGTTGAATGCGACCAGTATCTGGCATGAAGTTATTTTCGGGATCTTCTGACGTAATACGCGCTTGAATGGCCACGCCGTTCGCTTCCAAATCCATTTGGGCCGGCAAATTAATCCGCGCATCGTGCAAACGTTCACCTTGGGCGACTAACAGTTGTGTCTGGACGATGTCAACGCCTGTCACCACTTCGGTAACAGTGTGTTCAACTTGCACACGGGGGTTCACTTCCACAAAATAAAATTCATCGCCGTCCACCAAAAATTCAACAGTTGCCGCATTTTGGTAACCGACCGACTGCATGAGCTTCACTGCAGCTTGTTGGATTTTTTGACGCAACGGTTCTGGCGTACCGATCGCTGGGGCAAATTCAATGATCTTTTGGTGACGACGTTGCACAGAACTGTCTCGTTCAAACAAGTGCATCACTTCACCGTGTTCATCGGCGATAATTTGAATTTCAACGTGCTTTGGGTCTTTAAGGTATTTTTCAAGGTAAACATCTGATTTACCAAATGACGCTTTGGCTTCACTGGCGGAACGCGTGAACGCTTCGGCCAATTCGTCGTGACTTTGCACCACGCGCATGCCTTTTCCACCGCCACCGGCGGCTGATTTGACGAAGATTGGATAACCAAAATTATCCGCGAATGCCAAAGCTTCTTCCACCGTATCAACGGGTCCTTCAGTTCCTGGAATCGTTGGGACATCAGCAGCGATAGCAGCCTGCTTGGCTTTGATTTTATCTCCAAACATTGCCAAATGTTCGACCTTTGGCCCGACAAATTTAATGCCAGCAGCTTGGGCAGCTTGGGCAAAATCGGCGTTTTCACTTAAGAAACCATAACCGGGATGAATCGCGTCAACGCCGTGTTCTTTGGCGACGCGAATGATGTCTTCAATATCCAAATACGCTTCGATTGGCTTTTTACCCGCACCGACTTGGTACGCTTCGCTGGCTTTAAAGCGGTGCAAAGATAATTCGTCTTCTTTGGCGAAAATCGCCACCGTTTCCAAACCTAATTCACGCGCAGAACGAATGATACGCGTTGCAATTTCGCTTCGGTTAGCAATCAATAATTTTTTCATCAGGAAATCCCCCTTGTTTGCAATGCGACGTCTCGCGTCGCTTTATTACATGGCAATATGCGCTTATTTTTGCGCGGCTAATTCGACAATCTTAACGATTGTATCCGTTGCTTGTGCCATCACTTGTGTTGACACGTATTCAAAACGGCCGTGCATATTTTCACCACCGGCAAAAATATTTGGCGTTGGCAAACCTAAGAACGTGATCTTTGAACCGTCCGTACCACCACGAACAGGTTCAATCAAAGGTTCAATGTCCAAGGCGCGCATGGCCTCTTCTGCCAAATTCACCGGCGTCATGTCGTCTTTGATGATTTCGCCCATGTTGTAGTATTGGTCTTGCAAAGTTACCGTGACACGCTTTTGGCCGAATTGTTCATTCAAATTATCAGCGATCGTCAACAACATTTGCTTACGTGCTTCAAACTTGGTGCGGTCGTGATCGCGCACAATGTAACGCGCTGTGGCGGCTTCTGGTGAGCCAGACATATCAATCATGTGCCAGAAGCCATCACGTCCAGCGGTTAATTCAGGTCGATCAGTTGCAGGCAATTCGTTGTGGAAATCCATCAACACTTGCAACGCATTGATCATTGTGTCTTTGGCAGTGCCTGGATGCACATTGCGACCTTGCACGTCAATTTTGGCGCCGGCAGCACTGAATGTTTCCCATTCTAATTCGCCCAAAGGCCCACCGTCCATCGTGTAAGCAAAGTCTGCGCCAAACTTTTCAACGTCAAAGTTGTCAGCACCAATCCCAATTTCTTCGTCTGGTCCAAAAGCGACTTTGATGGTGCCGTGTTGGATTTCTGGATGTGCAATCAAGTATTCAATTGCGGACAAAATTTCGCTGACACCGGCTTTGTCATCGGCGCCCAACAACGTTGTTCCGTCAGTCGTAATCAACGTATGTCCCTTATAATTTTTCAAATTAGGGAATTCAGCTGGATCCAAAGCATAGTCTTCATTCAACAAAATCGTTGATTCACCATCGTAATCTTCAACGATTTGCGGATTAACATTAGCCGCATTGAAGTCCGCCGTGTCCACGTGCGCTAAAAAACCAATCGTTGGCACGTCAGTTGCGTCAATATTTGCGGGTAAAGTTGCAAATACATAGCCATCTGGCAACTCTTGTACGTCTTGCAAACTAATTTCTTGTAATTCCACGGCCAAGTCTTTCAAAAAAGCAACTTCTTTTGGTGATGAAGGCACGGTGGTTGAATTTTCATCGGATTGCGTGTCAATTTTGACGTAACGCAAGAAACGATCGGTTAAGTTTGGGTATTTTTCTGTCATGGTTAAATTCCTTTTCTAAATATACGTGTACGGATCTGTATTAGCGTGGGTCGCGCCGATGTAACTCAAGTCCCAGCCTTGTGCGACCGACCATTGCCAGACTTTTTCGGCCATTTTGTCACTTGCAACGGCTTCCATATGATGATCTGGGTCGATGACGACAAAATCGTTGCTGATAATGTCATGACCAACATGATAATAAACATCAGCCGTCACCAAGACATCCGCGCCTGCTTGTTGAGCGGTACGCCAATATTTGCCCCCGTCACCGCCGATAACGGCGATTTTTTGGACTGGGCGTTGTGTGTCTGGGGCAATCACACGTAGTGTTTTGACTTTGAACGTATCGCGAAGTTGAGCGGCGTAATCGGCAACCGTGATGGCTTCTTTTAATGAGCCGATGCGACCTAAACCGGTCACGCCATCGTCATTTGGCAAAAGCGGTTGGATATCACGCAAACCAAGTTTGGCGGCCAACCAATCGTTCATGCCGCCTTGCGCAGCGTCCAAATTCGTGTGCGAGGCATAAACAACAATGTTGTGTTTAAGCAAATCTGCGTACATTTGATTTTGCGGGTCACGTAAATCCAAATTTTTCGCCGGGAAAAACATGGCTTCATGATGCGCCCAAATGAAATCCACTTGGTTGTTAATCGCTTCAGCCACCACTTCCGGACGCACGTCAAGTGTGGTCATCACGCGGTCAATTTCCCGGTTCGGATTGCCAATTTGCAAGCCAGTTGGATCGCCTTTTTCCGCCAAATTCACCGGCGCAAAGCCTTCAATCAAGTCAATCAAATCTTGTGCAATCATGCCAGCACCTCCAAAATTTCAGCGCGCGTTGCTTGCCATTGTGCAAACGTTTCACTTTTAGTTTGGTCGCTGGCCGTCAAGCGCGCCAAAATCACGTCGATTCGTGCCACTTCTTTTTCCCATTTCGCCACAAAAACTGGAGATTTAGCTTGGCGCAGGAATGGACCGTATAAGATATCGGCTTGCGACAAATTTTGTTCGCCCCGTTCAGCGGCGATGATTTCGTAAAAATGTTTGCCTTCTTGGACAATATTTTCGGCGATAATCGCATAACCGTTGGCATTCAGCCACGTGCGGACGACTTTTTCATCGACGTTCGGTTGCAAAATCAATTGCGCAAAACGTCGTTCATCAGCCGCCAAAATGTCGCGAATCAACGCGCCACCCATGCCGGCAATCGTCACCGTGTCGATTTTGTCAGCCGTTTCAATCGCCGCTAAACCATTCGCCAAACGTGCAATCATGCGATCGCTTAACTGGCGATCGTCAATTTCATCTTGCACATTTTCCAGCGGGCCAGCCGCCACTTCACCGGCGACCGCAAATGTAATTTTGTTCGTTAATAATAAATGCGCTGGTAAATACCCGTGATCCGAGCCAATATCAGCTAAACGCGCACCCGGCGCGACATATTCAGCCACCGCCTGTAAACGCGGTGATAAATTTAAACTATCCATTTTCAAACCTCCCTCCTATTATATCGAAAAATACACAGTTTGCGGAGATGAATGTTAGATTTAGCTCATATTCTAACAAAAAAACCGGCGCAAGTGCCGGTTTTAAGGATGATTAATCAAACGGATGTGCCAAAGCCAACGCTTCAGCCTTCGCTTTAACGTCCGCCAAAACTTCCGCGTTGTCATGATTGTGAATGGCCGTCAAAATCAAGTTCGCCACTTCACGCGCATCATCTTCCACAAAACCACGCGTTGTAATCGCTGGTGTTCCCACGCGAATACCTGACGTTACGAATGGACTCAAAGTTTCGTTTGGCAAAGCTTCTTTGTTGGTTGTGATTGAAACAGAGTCCAACAATTCTTGTGTTTGCTTACCGTTCAAACCAGTTTTGGTCAAATCCAAGTTGAACAAGTGGTTGTCTGTGCCGCCAGCCACGACACGCACGTCTTCGCTCGCGGCAAAAACTTCGGCCATTGCTTGCGCATTTTTGATAATTTGGGCTTGGTAAGTTTTAAATTCAGGCTTCAAAGCTTCCCCGAATGCCACCGCTTTTCCAGCAATCACGTGTTCCAAAGGTCCACCTTGGTTACCTGGGAAAATGGCTGAATTGATCTTCTTGGCATACTTTTCTTGTGACAAAATCACACCACCACGTGGACCACGCAATGTTTTGTGCGTTGTTGACGTCACCACATCAGCAATGCCAACTGGACTTGGGTGCAAACCAGCAGCCACAAGACCGGCAATGTGTGCCATGTCAACCATCAAAAAGGCGCCAACTTCATCAGCGATTGCGCGGAACTTTGTAAAGTCAATTGTGCGTGAGTACGCTGATGCACCAGCAACAATCAACTTTGGCTTAAATTCAAGTGCTTGTTCACGAATAGCGTCATAATCCAATTGTTCGGTTTCTGCGTTCAAACCATATGATGCAAATTCATACAATTTACCTGAAAAGTTAACTGATGAACCGTGCGTCAAGTGACCACCGGCGTCCAAATCCATCCCCATGACGCGATCACCTGGTTGAATGAAAGCAGCATAAACAGCTGAGTTCGCTTGTGAACCTGAGTGTGGTTGCACGTTGGCATATTCAGCACCGAACAATTCTTTCAAACGCTCAATCGCCAAATTTTCAATGATATCAACGTATTCGGTACCACCGTAATAGCGTTTGCCAGGATAACCTTCTGCGTACTTGTTCGTCAAAACTGAGCCTTGTGCGGCACGAACACCGGCTGAGGCAAAGTTTTCTGACGCAATCAATTCAATTGTCTTGGCTTGACGGGCTTCTTCTTGGGCGATGACATCCCAAACTTCTGCATCTAATTCTTTGTAAGTCATGAACAGCTCCTTGGTGAGTTAATAGTTCTATTATAAACCAAAAAATCACGCTGCAACATGATAATTTCATCATTTTACAACGTGATTGTTCGGTTTTTAGTCATGAATATAGCGCATCAAATCAGCACGGGACAGATGCGCATTCAAGCCAATCAACAATTTCAAACGCGCCTTTTGCCCGTTCATGCTATTGGCAAACATCACCCCTTGTTTTTCCAATTGCGCACCGCCCCCTGCATAATCATAGACAGGTTCAGCAATGCCGTTAAATGAGCGCGACACCAAAACCACTGGCGTGCCAGCTTCAATTAACCGCTGCAAACTTTGCGCGGCTTGTGGTGGCAAATTTCCCGCCCCCAAAGCTTCAACCACCAAACCGTCAATATCATGTTGCGCTAACAAATCAAAAATATCGCCGGTCATCCCCGCATAAGCTTTGACAACGGGCACTTTTCCCGCCACGCTATCAACATCATAAATCGCATATTCAGTCAATTGGTGATAGAAAACTACTTGTTTTTTGGTCATCACGCCAATTGGCCCGTTATTCGGTGAGGCAAATGTGGCGACGTTAGTGGTATGGGTTTTGGTCACGTAACGCGCAGCGTGAATTTCATCGTTCATGACCACCAAAACGCCTTTCCCACGCGCTTGTTCATCGCTAGCGACGCGAATTGCGCTCAGATAGTTGTACAAACCATCACTGCCCAACTCATTGGACGAGCGCATCGCGCCAGTAATCACAATCGGCGTTGCACTCGCAATCGTTGAATCCAAGAAAAATGCCGTCTCTTCCAACGTATCCGTGCCATGTGTAATCACCACGCCAAATACGGCTTCGTTGCGAATAGCGGCTTGAATCCGTTCTTTCAAAGCCAGCATGTGCGCCGGCGTCACGTGTGGACTAGGCAAATTATAAATATCCTCAACTTGTAATTCCACGTCTTCAGCAACTTTCAAAGCCGCTTTGAGCAAAGGATTTTCTGTACCTTGCGCCACTTGGCCGTCGGCGCCTTCGCTCATCGCAATTGTGCCGCCCGTGTGCAAAACTAGAATTTTTTTCATGCTTCATCTCCTTTTGGTGCGCGTTTTGGAATGTTAGCGATTTGATTATCCCACGCTTGCATTTGCTCGATAAACTGTTTGGCGCGCGGTTTTAACCCGATTTGCCGCTCGTAGATGTGGTCGATGACGCGCTGGATTTCACGTTTGACACTTGGTGCAATGTTAATCGTGTTGACTTTGGTCAAATCAACGGCGCTAAACAGCCGCAAGTAGTACATCGCTTTTGGCGTCACTTGCAAACGATGTTCGTCCAAGTCGTAATGTTGCGCGCCCAGCACGCCGTTGAATTTTTCACTATAATCAAATTCGCCGTCCATCTGCCCGTCAATTGGATCCGCCCGCCAATTCACCGGCACACCAAATTCGGGTAGCAACTGAATTTCAAAAATATTCGCCAAAATCTGCGGATCTAACCCAGCTTGGAATTTGTTCAAAACAATCGTCAACTGCGTGAACCATTTTGGCAAGGCGACGCCTTCATCAAAAGCCGCATCTAGCAAACTGCCAATCAGCGTCGCATAGGCATTCGCAGTTAAATTTTCAGTCAATTCCGGAAAATGCTGCGCAGCTTGTACGTCATTCAAATACCCCAATCCACCGCCGCGTTTGGGGAGTGCGCCGAGGAAAGTCACTAACGTAAAAGGTTGCGTGCCGACCGTGAGTTTTGATTTTGGCTTTTTGGCGCCACGTGCTAAAAACGTTTGCAAACCAACTTCTTGCGTTAACATATGCACGAGCAAATCATTGTCTTTGTATTGGCGCGTGTAAAGCACAATACCCGTGAGCGTATCTGCCATCACTTGCTCCCATATAAAAAAACGACAAATCGTTGTCGTGGCATGAACTGTTTAATTGTTCGTCGCACGTCCATCGGTCGTCGTTTTCCTTTCTGCATTAATAATCGTCGTTGTTGTAGCCCAATGTTTGCAAAGCTTGCGGGCGATCACGCCAACGTGGTTCAACTTTGACCCACGTTTCTAAGAAGACTTTGTCCCCCATCAGACGTTCGATATCGCGGCGCGCGCGCGTCCCGATTTCTTTGATCATGGCGCCTTGCTTACCGATAATAATGTTCTTTTGTGTTGGGCGCTCCACCACAATTGACGCTTGCACGTTAATGCGATTTTCTGATTCACGCTCAATTTTGTCAATCACAACCGCAACTGAATGCGGCACTTCTTGACGTGTCAATTGCAAGACTTTTTCCCGAATTAATTCACCAATAACGAAGCGTTCTGGGTGATCTGTCAATTGATCTGCGTCAAAATATTGCGGTCCTTCGTCTAATTTGTCGACAATATTAGCCAACAAATCTTCGATGTTATCCCCTTCACGGGCCGAAATTGGATAAACTTCAGTCCATTCAGGCGCATCGGCTTGGTAACTATCAATAATCCCTAACAAATCTTGGCGTGTCACCGCGTCAATTTTGTTCACCAACAAATAAACTGGTGTGTCTTTGACTTGCTTCAAACGTTCGATAATAAAATCATCCCCGCGTCCACGTGGCATCGTCGCATCCACCACAAACCAAACGGCATCCGCTTCATGCAAAGCCGAGAAAGCTGATTTCACCATGAAATCGCCCAAAGAATTTTGTGGCTTGTGCACACCGGGCGTGTCGATAAACACAACTTGCGCTTGATCCGTGGTGTAAATGCCTTGGATTTTGTTACGCGTGGTTTGTGCTTTGTCAGACATGATGGCAATTTTTTCGCCCACAATCCGATTTAACAACGTTGATTTCCCAACGTTTGGACGGCCGACAATCGCGACGAATCCTGATTTAAAAACTTCTTCTGTCATAATTCCCTTTCTGCGCATGGCCTAGCATGCGTTTGGCTTAACCAAAGTATTCGCGGTGGAAAAAGTGCAACGGCGGCCATCCCATCCATTCATAGAAATAAGGTTGGAAAATAATCACCAACACCAGAATTTCAAAGAATACCGCAATCAACACGCCACCAGCAGCCACATCTTTGGCAACTTTAGCTAATGGATGAAACTTGTGCTCGACAATCAAATCAACCACTGATTCAATAATCGTATTCACAAATTCACTCGTCACCGCACTAAACACGGCAATGAACAACCACAACCAATCTGATCGTGATAATTTAAAATAAATCCCAATGGCCACCACTAAGGCTGCCAACACCACGTGAATCCGCAAGTTGCGCTCGCGCACCAACATGGTATAAATCCCATATAATGAATTTTTCAGCGCGCGTATAAAACTCGAATTACGCAACACGCGGCGATCGTTATTATCGTGTGAGGCCATAGTTGTCTAAAATTTCCCGTTGCAAATCAAACATTTCTGCTTCTTCTTTGTCACCTAATTCATGGTCGTAACCGTTCAAATGCAAGAACCCGTGAACGACCAAAAATCCTAATTCACGTTCCCAGCTGTGGTTCAAAAATTCAGCTTGTTCCCCGACTTTGTCCACGGAGACCAAAATATCACCAATGTTCAATGCAGGCGCGTCGTCTTCATCAAAAATCAATGCTTCATCACCATCTTCAATCGCAAAACTAATCACGTCGGTTGGCTTGTCCACGCCGCGATAGTCTTTGTTAAATTGGTGAATTTTCTCGTTGTCCATGAACGTCACCGACATTTCCGTGTCTTCCGGCAATTTGATGTAGTTACCGGCATATTCCAAGACATTTGTCACCAAATCCAAATGAAACTGGCTGACGCCCTTAGGGGTTTCGTCAATTAACACTAAATCCATTAATTTTGCTCCTTGTTTTCTGCAGAATCGTAAGCTTTGACAATCAAACCGACGACTGGGTGACGCACCACGTCAGCGGCGTCAAATTCAACGAATTGAATGCGATTAACGTCTTTTAACACTTTGCGGGCGGTAATTAAGCCTGATTGCACTTTCCCCGGCAAATCAATTTGGCTGATGTCACCGTTGACAATCATTTTTGAACCAAAGCCGAGTCGCGTCAAAAACATTTTCATTTGTTGATTGGTCGTGTTCTGGGCTTCATCCAAAATAATAAACGCGTCATCCAACGTCCGCCCACGCATATAGGCGAGCGGCGCAACTTCGATAATCCCGCGGTCCATCAAGCGTTCCGTTTGTTCGGCACCAATAATGGCGTGCATTGCATCATAAATTGGGCGGAGATAAGGATCTACTTTTTCCTTCAAATCACCCGGCAAAAACCCCAAACTTTCACCCGCTTCAACCGCTGGCCGTGTCACGATAATACGTTCCACATCCCCGCGTTTGAGCGCGGCAATCGCCATAATCACCGCCAAAAACGTTTTCCCAGTTCCCGCAGGTCCAATGCCAAATGTCACATCGTTTTTGCGAATCGATTGAATATATTGGCGTTGACCAAAATTTTTAACGCGAATCGGGCGACCTTTGGCATCCCGAATCAACGTTTCGTCATATAAATCACCAAAATATTCCAACGTGCCGCGTTGCGCCATTGTGATCGCACTTGCGACGTCCGTTCCTGCTAAACGCACCTGCTTTTTGATGATTTTTGTGAGCGCTTGAACGACTGCAAGCGCCAATTGAACTTTGTCATCATCACCACTAATCGTTAATTGATCGCCACGGGCGTGGAGTTTCACGTCCAAACCTTCTTCAATCAATACCAAAAATTGGTCATTGACACCGATTAAACCTGTTTGCTGTTCGGCATTTTCAAACTGAAAAATTTGCTGCACTTGTGCTGTCAAAAATTGCAACCTCTTTTAATTAATGTTTCAGTCTATTTTAACATACATCCACACAAAAACGCCCGCCGAAACGAGCGCATTTGTATAAATTCTGTCAAACTTTAGCTCAAAGCTGCTTTGACTTTATCAGCAACAACTTTACCGTCTGCTTTACCTTTGATTTGTGGCGTGACGATACCCATCACTTTGCCCATGTCTTTGGCTTGGGTAGCGCCGGTTTTGGCAATCGCGTCGGCCACAATTGCGTCAATTTCAGCTTCCGTTAATTGTTCTGGCAAATAGTTGTTCAACACCGCCAATTCAGCTTCAACGTCGGCTACCAAATCTTCACGATCCCCGGCTTTGTATTCGTTAATGCTTTCGTTGCGTTGCTTGACTTCACGTGACAAAACCGCCAATTCTTCTTGTTCCGTCAAATCATGTCCCAAACTGATTTGTTCGTTAGTCACGGTTGTTTTAACCATGCGAATAACTGACAAAGCCACTTTGTTTTTGTCTTTCATGGCTTGTTTCATGTCGTTGTTAAGTTGTTCTAATAAGCTCATTTTATTTTCCTGCTTTCAAAATTTACAACGTGCGTCCTGCACACTCTACTAGTCATTTTAGCACAAAAAAACCACGCTTGGCGTGGTTTTTTCAGGTCGAATTAACGGCCCTTCTTCTTGTTGCGCTTTTGAGCTGCTTCAGACTTCAACTTCTTTGCAACTGAAGGCTTAACATAGAATTCGCGCTTGCGGTATTCTTGGAGAGTACCGTCCTTAGAAACACCACGCTTAAAGCGGCGCAATGCGTCATCCAAAGATTCGTTCTTACGTACAACAACCTTTGCCATGTTCGATTCCCTCCTTTCTTGCATTTTATTTCGTTATATTTCTATACGACATGCCTTTACAATACTTATCTATTTTAGCAAATCCAATAAACAGCGTCAAGTCTGAAATTAAAGATTATCCCTGTTATAATAAACCTATCAACAAGGACAAGGAGCAACTTCATGGCACAAAATTACACCACCAGTAACGACATTATCACCGAAATCAAAATCAACCGCTTCGCGCGTTTTTGGTCTTATCTCGGCTTTATTTTCACACTCGGAATTGCCAAAGGCCCACGGCGCGCGATTACAGAACACGCTTGGGTGCGTGAAGCCAGCATTGAGTTGCAGTACGGTTTGATTATTCACACCCACCCCACCGTGTCGCTGCGTAACGTCAACGATGTGCAGATTAACGAAACTTTGCTCGGTAAAATCTTTGGTTGGGCCGCCCTTGATATTCAAAGTGGTGACGATCACATTTTGTTAAAGAATGTCAAAAACGCTACCGCCGTCAAAGACACGATTTACAGTCTCCAAAACGACTTATAAAAAAAGCGCCCAACGGCGCTTTTTTATTTACAACTGATAAGCTTTGGTATACAAATCTGTGACGTACGTCAACCAATAATCAACGTTCAACGCTTCTCCAGTTGCACCTTCAATGATTTTAGCGGGTGTCAAACTCGCACCATATTGCCAGACATGTTCACGCCGCCAATCAATTAACGGCGTGTAATCACCACTACGCAACACCGCATCCACGTCAAATTCCGCCTGCATCGCATGGCGCATCTGCGCGGCGTAAAAATGTCCCAACGCATAACTTGGGAAGTAACCAAAATCACCACCCGCCCAATGAATGTCTTGCAAAATCCCAGTCAAATCATCTGGTACGTCCAAGCCCAAATATTCTTTGTACTTCGCACGCCAAATTGCCGGCAATTCTGCCACATCCAAATCATCATTGAAAATCGCTTTTTCAATTTCATAACGAATCATGATGTGCAACGGATAAGTTAATGGATCCGCTTCGGTTCGGATTAACGTCGCGTCTGTTTTCACCCACGCTTGCCAGAATTGCGTCAACGTCACATCGTCCAAAGTCGGCGCCACTGTGGCCTGCAACTTTGGAAATTCAGCCTCCCAAAAAGCATAAGACCGACCAACCATCACTTCTTGGAACAACGATTGACTCTCGTGAATGCCCATCGAAGTGCCACCACGTAACGGTGTGTAATCGTATTTGCCATCTACATTTTGCTCATAAACGCCGTGACCAGCTTCGTGCAAAATGCCCATCACAGCCATCTGGAAATTCTCTTCGTCCCAGCGCGTCGTAATGCGGGCATCCAAGCGGTTTAGCGCGTCCATGAACGGATGAATCGTGTCATCCAAACGCCCTTGTTCAAGCGAATAACCCAGCCGTTGCGCCGCTGCCAAACTAAATTCGCGTTGCTGTACTTTGGTCACTCGGCGCGTCAAAAAATCCGCATTTGGCACCACACCGTCCGCTGCAATGCGCGCTCGTAACGCGAGCACGCCTGCTTTTACTTTGGCAAACGTTTCATCAAGTTGCGCAACTGTCAAACCTTTTTCGTATTGATTCAACAAAACATCGTACGGTGTCGCTTCATCGGTGCGCCACTTCGCTACGAAATCACGTTTAAACCCAATAATTTTTGCCAAATACGGTGCGTAAAGTTGATAATCGTTGGCCGAACGGGCTTTCATCCACGCATCTTGCGCTTCGGTGGTTGTTTTTTGAAAGGCCGCCATGTCAGCGGCTGGAATTTTGCGATCACGTTCAAAATCTTCTTTCACCCGTGCAAAAACTAACTGACCAAAAGCCGATAATTCCGCTTCATTTGCTGTAAAATACGCCACCAATTCGGCGGTCTGCTCACCGGTTAACAAAGCGAAGTAATTCGAGCTGACATAATTCATCAATTCGGCGCGAAATTCCCCCGCGGCGGCCGGCATGCCGGTTAATTGATCCCAATTAATCAATGCCAAATTTTCTTCCAACAACGCAATTTCTTTCAAATGCGCAAATAACTTCGCTTCCATACACAGCCTCCTTCCGGTTAATGAGACAATTCTAACACAAAAAAAGCAGCAATCAAAGCTGCTTTTCCGTAAAGTTCCCACTCGTGCGTTCAATTTTCCAAATACTAGCAAACGCCCCCGGCGCAACTTCACGAATCACCTGATGCAAATCAAATTGCTCTTGTTGCGTAATAATCGTAAAAATCACTTGCTTAGGTCGCCCTGTGTAAGCCCCGTGCGCTTGATCGACAACGGTCACACCACGATGCAAACGTTCTTTGATAGCGCCCGCCAGTACCGCCGCATCGTCAATGACAATCATCACTTGCATTTGTTGTTGCGACGTATAAACCATGCTCAACACCGTCGCGCTGACGATAATACCGATGATACTGTAAAATGCATACGGCCAACCATTCATGACCCCAGCCGCCAACGTAATGAACCCATTAAACGCCAAACTAACCGGTCCCATTTTAAGATTGTACTTGCGTTTGGCAAAAATCCCGAGAATGTCCAAACCACCAGTCGCCACGCCGTTGCGCAAAGCCAATCCCGTCGCCAAACCGTTCAAACCACCACCAAACATCGCATTGATCAGCGGATCTGACACTAAATGCTGAATCGCAATCTCATTAGAAATCACCGTACCTAACCCAATCGCCAAAATCGAATACAGCGCAAAGCGATGTGACAGCTTCACCCAAGCCAAAATCAACATCGGCAAATTCACCAAAAACATCGCAATCGGCACCGTTAAACGATCGCCACTCAACGCACTGATAATCTGCGCCAAACCCGTAAAACCACTCGAATAAATATGCCCCGGCCGCAAAAAAAAGTTCAACGCTGCCGCCACAATCAAACCATAAATTACCGCCACACTCGCCCGTGACAAATCCGGGTGAACTGTCATCCGCGTCCGCAATGTTTCAAACATAGTCAACTCCTTACCTTTGTAGCTAGTTTAACATGCGATCGCACACAGCGCCTACGGACTTTATGAATTATTTAAAATAAAAAAAGCCGATATCAATCGACTTTTTTCGGATTAATCCTTATCAGAGTGCAACGCGTCATCTAACTTTTCGCGTGCATCTTCAACAACTTCTGATACCTTGTCTTTTGCGTCTCCCAAAGCACCACGGGCCTTTCCAAGCAAACCTTGGGCTTGACCTTCAGTTGTCAATTGTTCATCGTCAGTGGCCTTACCAATTGTTTCCTTTGTTGCGCCGACGACCTGATCCTTTGTTGCCTTTACTTCATCTTCTAAACTCATAAAATAAATCCACCTTTCTTATTTGTAAATCTATTATAACATGATTAGAAAATGAACACAAAAAAACAGCATCGAAATGCTGTTAATTGGTAAAACTTACCAAGAAGCCTTCTTCACACCAGGAATTTGACCCTTGTGTGCAAGCTTACGGAAGTTCAAACGTGACATTCCAAATTCACGCATATAAGCGTGAGGACGTCCGTCAATCATGTCACGGTTGTGAACGCGAACTGCTGATGAGTTCTTTGGCAAGGCAGCCAACCCAATGTAGTCGCCCTTTGCCTTCAATTCAGCACGCTTATCAGCGTACTTAGCAACCATGGCTTCGATCTTCTTTGCCTTTTCAATCTTTGCCTTTTTAGCCATTACTTGATCTCCTTAAATGTCACAACTTTACGAAGCTTTGGTGAGTACTTCTTCAATTCCAAACGATCTGGTGTATTACGACGGTTCTTTGACGTCAAGTAAATACGTTCACCAGTTTCATCATTACCTAAAACAACATGTACGCGCATGTGCAGACTCCTTTGTGGTGTGAATGTTTTTTAAAATTTAATTTGCTTAGTCAATAACGTAAACTATTATACGACAATATAACAGTCATGTAAAGCCTTTTGTTTGCTTTTTTTTAATTTTTTACGAACGTACTTTCGTACATAGCAAAACGCCTGTCTAGCAGGCGTTTGACGTTAAACTTCAACTGAATCGTCGTGGAACAACAAGTCGTAACCGATTTCTTCATCTTCATCTGACAAACGCAATGGACCCGCAACCAAGCCAGTAAACTTCGCAATCAAATAAGTGCCAACCGCTGAGAAAATCACCGTAATCACAATCGCAACCAATTGCTTCCAAACCAATGACCAATCGCCGTTAACCGCACCTGCGAAGCCGCCCACGGCTTTGTCAGCAAACAAACCAGTCAACAACGCACCGACCATCCCAACGACACCGTGAATCCCAAAGGCGTCCAATGTGTCGTCGTAGCCAAAGCGGGCTTTCACACCTGTGACACCCAAGTAACCAACTGGACCGGCCAACAAGCCCATCACAACCGCAGCCCAAGGATCAACAAAACCGGCAGCTGGTGTAATCATAACCAAACCAGCCACGCCACCAGAAATCAAACCAGAAACCGCCACACGCTTGGTCACAGCGTATTCAACAATTCCCCAAGTAACGACCGCAGCCGCTGAAGCAAACCACGTGTTGACAAAGGCCAAGACCGCATCTTCACCCGCTGACAAAGCTGATCCACCGTTAAAGCCGAACCAACCAAACCACAACAGCGCGCCACCAATCAAAACATATGAAGGACGCACTGGAATGTGACGATCTTGATTACGATGACCAATCAACAAAGCCAATACCAAACCAGACACACCAGATGAAATGTGGACAACCGTTCCACCAGCAAAGTCAATGGCACCAAGCTTAGCAATCAAACCGCCGCCCCAAACCATGTGGGCCAAAGGTGAATAAATCACAATCAACCACAACGTAATAAAGACAATCAACGCCTTAATCCGTGCGCGTCCAACAACCGCACCAGTAATAATGGCGGCTGTAATAATTGGGAACATCCCTTGGAACAACGCAAATGCGCCATCCGGAATCGTCAAATCACGCGTTGACTTACTGAACTCAACGCCGTTAAAGAAAGCTTTGTCCAAGTTTCCGACAAAATCATTCGTTCCTGAAAATGCCATTGAATAACCAACCGCAAACCAGACCAATGTAGCAATTCCAATGATCACCACTGGAACAAACATCGTGTGCAACAAATTTTTGCGTTCACCCAAACCGCCGTAAAACAATGCCAAACCCGGTGTCATCAACCAAACTAACGCTGCTGACACCAATACCCAAGCAATATCACCTGTATTCATGAAGCTCACCTTTTTTCATTTATTTTCATTAATTTCATGATAACAGGTAGACCAATTCAATCGTTTTTAGATTGTTAGGTTTCCTTACATTGAAACTATTTTTTGTTCAAAGTCCGAACATTTTTAGAAGAGACTTAATTGATTTTCATCGGGCATGTCGGTTAACACTTGATTTTGATCCATGAAGTCAATCAAGGTTTGTGACACTTTTCCGCGCTTTTTCAAATCTTCTTTTGATAAGAATGGTTTTTCGGCGCGGGCCGCGACGATTTGTTTGGCAACGTTATCACCTAACCCCGGCAAAGCGATGAATGGTGCAATGAGCGTGTCGCCATCAATCACCCAATCGAGTGCTTCGGAGCGATCCAAATCAACCATTTTAAAGACAATACCGCGTTCTAAGGCCTCATTGGCCATTTCCAGAACAGTTTGGGTTTCTTTATCTTTCATCGTGGCTTCGCGACCCAATGCTTTAATCTTTTGAATTGCGGCTTTGGTCGTTTCTTTTCCACGCGCCATCGCCACAATATCAAACATGGACGCCCGCACGGAGAAGTACGCCGCATAATAAATCGCTGGGAAATAGACTTTGAAATAAGCAATCCGCAACGCCATCAACACATACGCAGCCGCGTGCGCCCGCGGGAACATATATTTAATCTTCAAACATGATTGAATGTACCACTCAGGTACATCATGTTCACGCATAACAGCTTGATATTCTTCTGTTATGCCCTTTCCTTTACGGACTTTTTCCATAATATTAAAGGCATCAGAAGGTTCTAAACCATAGTTGATCAAGTCAGTCATGATTTTGTCACGCGTCCCAATCACCGTTCCAATTGTCGCCAAACCTTGCTCGATCAATTCATTGGCGTTGCCCAACCACACGTCCGTGCCGTGGGACAAACCAGAAATTTGGAGGAGTTCGGAATAGTTTTTGGGTTGCGTCTCTTCTAACATGCCACGCACGAAGTTGGTCCCGAATTCTGGTAGACCTAACGTCCCTGTTTTGGAGAAAATCTGCTCGGGTTCAACGCCCAATGCTTTTGGCGATGTGAACAAACTTAACACCCCAGGATCGTTGACTGGAATAGTTTTTGGATCGATACCTGACATATCTTTTAGCGTGCGAATCATGGTTGGATCATCATGACCCAAGATATCCATCTTCAACAAATTATCGTGAATTGAGTGATAATCCAAGTGGGTTGTTTGCCAAAGCGAACTTTGATCGTCGGCTGGGAATTGCACCGGCGTAAAATCATACACCTCATATTCGCGAGGCACAATCAAAATTCCACCTGGGTGTTGACCGGTTGTGCGTTTGACACCGGTAATTCCGGCGGCTAAACGTTCTTCTTCGGCACTACGCAGCGTTAATTCGTGGTCGCGTTCGTAACCTTTGACATAACCAAAGGCCGTTTTTTCCGCCACCGTCGCAATCGTGCCGGCACGGTAAACATTATTTTCACCAAACAGCACTTTCATGTAATTGTGCGCGATTGGTTGATAATCTCCGGAAAAGTTCAAATCAATATCAGGCACTTTGTCCCCTTTGAAGCCCATGAACGTTTCAAAAGGAATGTTTTGCCCGTCACCAATTAACCACTCACCCGGATGATTGGGATCGGCCTTGGCTGGCAAATCGTAACCTGATTCATAAGCCTTTGGATCCACAAACTCCAAATAATCGCCGTGCGCACTGCGATAATGCGGCGGCAACGGATTCACTTCGGTAATCCCGGTTAAGGTCGCGACAAAACTCGAGCCGACCGAACCACGCGAACCAACCAGATAACCATCTTTTTCCGATTTTGATACCAAACGCTGCGCGATAATGTAGTGCGGCGCAAATCCGTTCCCGATAATCGCGTTTAATTCAAAGTCAATTCGCGCTTGAATTTCATCTGGAATTGGATTTCCGTACCATGCAAGCGCGGTTTTGCGCGTCATTTCACGTAGCTGATCGGCCGCTTCGGGAATATTTGGCGGATAAGAACCGTCTTTCATCGGCGCAACGTCGTCAATCATGTCCGCAATCAAATGCGTATTGTCGATGACGATCTGACGCGCAGTTGCTTCATCCAAAAAGCTTTCAAAATCAGCCATAATTTCCGCTGTGCTCCGCAGATATAATTCTGGGAGTTGGTAGCGGTTAGCGGGATTTCCGGCTTGTGTGGCCAGCAAAATTTTGCGATAAATCGCATCTTCGGGGTTCAAATATTTCACATCCCCGGTCACGACCACTGGTTTATTCAGTTCATCACCGAGGGCCAGCATTTGCTTGTGCAAACTGTGCAATTTTTCGGTGGAAGAAATCAGTTCTGCTTCAATTTGCGGGGCGTAATTGGCGCTTGGTTGAATTTCGAGGTAATCGTAGAATTTCGCCTTTTCGCGCGCTTCATCTTCCCCTTTTTGCATCAATGCTTCCCAAACATCGTTGGTATTATCGCCCGATCCAATTAACAAACCTTCGCGATATTGTTGTAGCAAACTCCGCGGAATTCGTGCCACACGGTTGAAAAATTTCGTGTTTGATAAGGAGACTAACTTGAATAAGTTCTTCAAGCCAATTTGGTTTTGCACCAAAATCGTCGCGTGGAATGGCCGCGCGTGTTTCCAAGCGTCACCTTCGGTCATGTAATCGTTCAACTGATCGTGACGCTCAATGCCATAACGCGCTTTGGCGTCTTTGACAAATTGCCATGCCAAATGACCGGTTGTTTCCGAATCAAAAATCGCCCGGTGGTGCTGTTCAAGCACAATGCCAAATTTTTTGGCCAACGTATTTAAACGATATGACCGGAAATCCGGGTGCAAGAATCGCGCCAACGTCAACGTGTCGATAATCGGATTGGTAAATTCCGCCATTCCGTAACGGCGAAAACCCGTGTTCATAAAGCCGACATCAAAGGTCACGTTGTGCCCAATCAGCACCGCATCGCCGTAAAATTCACGAAACTTACGGAATACATTTTCTTCCGTATCCGCGTTCGCCACCATCGCATCCGTGATTGACGTCAAATTAATCGTCGTTTCACTCAACGGAAAACCAGGATTGATAAATTCAGAAAATTCACCAATCACATTTCCCGCTTGCATTTTAACCGCGGATAATTCAATGATTTTGTCATAAATCGCCGACAAACCGGTCGTTTCCAAATCAAAAACAACATAAACCGTGTCAGGATCCGTCAAATTCACCGGCGCAGGATTAAAGGCAATCGGCTCGCCATCTTCCACAACATTGGCTTCCATGCCGTAAATCATCTTCACGCCATTTTTCTTGGCCGCACCGGCTGCTTCCGGGAAACCTTGCACGTTGCCGGTGTCCACAACCGTGAATGCTTCATGGCCCCATTTGGCGGCTAATTTGACCGCATCGCTAAAGGTTGTCACGGCATCAAGCGCCGACATGCTGGAATGCGCGTGCAGTTCGATGCGCTTTTGCTCACCATCGTAATCATCGGCGCGACTTTGATGATCAACCACTTGCAAGTCATAAATATTGAAAACTAACTCGCGTTGATACGTGTCTTCTTGCACATTTCCGCGCAAACGCACCCACAAGCCTTTGCCCAAATTATCAAAGACCGCGTCATCGCCTTCATCACGTGAGAATTTTTTTGCGGAAATTGATGACGAATAATCGGTTAACTTTAGCGTCAGCAATTTACGGCCAGATTTCAATTCACGAATCTCAGAATCAAAAATATAACCTTCGACAATCACGGAACTTTCTTCGCCAACAATGTCTTCTAACCGCGTTAATTCAGCGTCAGGCGAGATTTTCCGACCCAATTGCAAGACCACTTCGCCGTTCGCTTTTGGTTTCTCTTCTTCTGCTTTTTTCGCGGCTTCTTTGATCATTTGGTGGCCGTTTGCGCGGTGCATTTCAGCCGTTTGGGCAATTTGTTGCGCCAAATTTTGATCCAACTTCGGCACAAAGTCCAACGCTGGAAAACCATATTGCGCATACGTCGCCCGCAAATCAGCGGCTAAATTCATTTGTACATAGTCAAATAATTGTTGGCTGCCAGTGGCCAAAGTCAACGTCGTACCCGCCACTTGCAAATCCGTGTTGGTCACCAATTGTTGCGCCGCGCCACTTGGTAATTGCAGTTGTTGCACGATAAATGGCCAATAATTTTCAATCAAATTATCCGCCAACACCGCTTGTTCCACCGTAATTGCTAACGTTGTGTGCGCAATATTTTCAAAATTGGCGCGCATTTGACGTTGCAACAAAACAAGGACATCGACTGGCAAAATTTGGGCCAATTTCAATGAAAAATGCCATTGCTTGCGCTGCACAAAAACATCAACGCTCGTCAATTCACCGTTTTCAAAATGCGAATGGAGTTCCTCTGGCAGTTGAATTTGGGCCAAAAGTTGTTCAAGTTGTGCTTGGGGAGTGAGTTTTGCCACGCCACAGCCTCCTTTAATTTGAAAAAGTCGACACGCTGGCCGACTTTTAGATTAATTTTATTATAGCAAATTTTTGATGGCGCTGATAGCGAACAAACAAAAAAGGTGCTGCAGAATTGCAGCGCCTTTTTAAGCATTTTCCAACAAAACACTGATGTTGTCCACGACTTCGGCGACAGCCATTTCAATGCTGTCGCCTCCTTGACGGACTTTGACTTCGACGATGCCTTCGCCGGCTTTTTTACCAACGGTAATTCGGATTGGCAAACCAATCAAATCTGCATCGGCAAACTTCACGCCAGGACGTTCCTTACGATCGTCGACCAACACTTCCAAGCCGCGCGCCGTTAACAAACTTTCCAGTTCGTCAGCCACGCGTGCTTGGTCCTCATCGCCCAAATTCACCGGCACCAAATGCACGTCAAATGGTGCCACTGCTTTTGGCCAAACCAAGCCATTTTCATCGGCTTTTTGTTCCGTAATCGCACTCAACAAGCGCGATACACCAATTCCGTATGAGCCCATGATGACGTCAATTTGGCGACCATTTTCATCCAAAACTTGTGCGCCCAACGCCTTTGAATAACGCGTGCCCAATTTGAAAATGTGACCAATTTCAATTCCTTTGGTAAAGACCAATTTGCCTTGGCCATCAATTGCCAAATCACCTTCGCGCGCCGTGCGGAAATCCGCCACTTGCGCGTCGTCGATTTGCACGTCACGACCAAAATTGATGTTTTGGTAATGCACGCCATCAACGTTCGCACCGGCCATAAAGTTAGCCATGTCGGCCACACGTTCATCAACCAAAAGCGTCACATTTTCCGGCAAATTAACAGGTCCTAACGAACCAAAATGCGCACCAAATGCGTCAAAGACAACTGCTTCATCCGCCACATCAAAATTATCGGCGTTCAAGAAGTTCTTGACTTTGACTTCGTTCACTTCAAAATCACCCGGCACCAAAACCGCCACCAATTGACCGTCCGCTGCAAAGACAACTGTTTTGACCAATTCATTGGCATGTACGTCGAATTGCGCCACTAAGTCTTCAATTGTCTTAGCATTTGGCGTGTCAATTTTTGTCAATTCGGCTGCTTGGGCCGTGTTTGTTTGACGTTGATAACCGTCTTTGGCCATTTCCAAGTTCGCTGCGTAATCCGTTGCGTCGGAATAAGCGATAATGTCTTCGCCGGCGTTGGCAACTGCGGAAAATTCTTTGGAATCAGAACCACCCATTGCACCACCGTCACCGACAATCACGCGGTAATCCAAGCCAATCCGGTCAAAAATCTTGCGGTACGCGCCTTCCATGTTGCGGTAAGCTTCGTCCAAACCAGCTTGATCCGCGCTAAATGAATACGCGTCTTTCATGATAAATTCACGCCCACGCAACAAACCATTTTTAGGACGCAATTCATCACGGAACTTTGTTTGCAATTGGTAGGTCAACAGTGGCAACTTCTTGTAAGATTTGATGTCGTCACGAATCAATTGCGTAAAGGTTTCTTCGTGAGTTGGTCCCAAAATAAAGTCGCGGTCTTGACGGTTTTTTAATTTGTACAATTCTGGTCCATACGTGTCAAAGCGACCTGATTCTTTCCACAATTCAGCTGGCAAAAGCGTTGACACTAACATTTCATTGGCGTCAATTGCGGCCATTTCTTCGCGAATAATATTTTGTACTTTGTTCAAAACACGTTGCGCCAACGGCAAATAAGCGTATGTTCCAGCCGAAATTTGACGGATGTAACCTGCTTTTAGTAATAATTGGTGACTTTTAATTTCTGCATCCGCTGGCACTTCGCGCAACGTTGGCATCAATAATTTTGATTGTTTCATAAAATCCTCTTTCGCTTATCTCAATAAATCATTAATCGTAACGGCAATCATCAACAGCACCAACAAACCAGCACCAACCACGGTGACGCCGGTTTCAAAACGCGCTGGCAACGGCTTGCGATAAATCGCTTCTACCAAATTCAATAACAACTTGCCCCCATCAAGGGCTGGAATCGGTAACAAATTCATCAAGCCCAAGTTAATCGACAACACCGCCATAAAGCCAAATAACGTTAACCAACCAGCTTGCGCGGCGCTTGATGTCTCTTTGGCAATCGCAACAGGACCGCCCAACTTGTCCAAACTAAAACCACCACTAAACAAATGCAAAATCGCATCGACCACGCGCGTCATCATGCTCCAAGTGGCGCTCGCGCCGTATTTGATCCGCGATGCCAAATCTGTGTGCGTCTGTTGCGTAATCCCAATCACGTAGCGTGTTGTCCCGCTTTCGGTCACCTTTTTGGGCGTGATGGCTGTTTTATTTTGTTGACCATTGCGCTCATAAGTAATCGTCATTTTTGTTTTGTGCGCACTGATTTGATTTGAAACGGCGTTCCAATCTGGTGTTTTCACACCGTCGATTGCCACCAACTTATCACCACTTTGCAAACCAGCGGCTTTGGCAGGATAACCAGCAGTCACTTCGCCAACAATATTTTCATTTAAACCAACACTTGGTTGGGCAAAACCAAGACCGACAAAGACCAACAATGCCAAGATGAAATTCATCACAGGACCGGCAATGTTGATGACGGCACGTTGCCATAATTTGGCACTTTGAAACCACGTATCGCGTGGCGCAATTTGCACCGTTGTGCCGTCTTGTTCCACCAAAACCGCGTCATGATCAACGACAAAACGACGCGCTTCATCATTAACCACCGTCTGAATAAATAATTCATCGGTCAAATCAAACGTATCCACGACCGCCAACAAACCACGTTGGCCCATGTCGTCAACGCGTTGATCAATTTTGGTCACTACGCCGGCCGCATTCGTCGTTAACAAAATCCGTTGGCCCGCACTTAAATCAGCGCCTTCATCCAAACCCGCCATGCGCACGTACCCACCAACGGGCAAAATGCGCAGCGTATAAGCCGTGTGCTGACGCACCGTTTGGAAAATTTTCGGGCCCATCCCAATGGCAAACTCACGCACGAGCACGCCCGATTTTTTGGCCGCAATAAAATGTCCCCATTCGTGGACAGCCACCAAGACACCGAAGACAAAAATAAACGCTAAAATCGAAGTTAAAGTCATATGAATTCCTTCATGAAACGTGTTAAAACACGCGAATTTTACAACATCCCCAAAATACCCATCAAAGGCAACACAATCAACATCGAATCAAACCGATCCAAAATACCACCGTGTCCCGGCAAAATAGTGCCAGAATCTTTCACGCCGTAATGACGTTTGAAAGCAGACTCAACCAAATCACCCAATTGACCTGCAACCGACAAAACCAAGGCGAAGCCAGCCAATTCCAACCAGTTATAAGTCAACCACCCGCCCAGCGTGTAAATGACAACCACCAAGATAACGGCGGCCAAACTCCCGCCGATTGAACCTTCCCAGGTTTTGTTCGGACTGATTTTCGGCGCTAACTTGTTTTTCCCCATTTGGCGGCCAACTAAGTACGCACCAGAATCGGTAATCCACACAATCAACAAACCAAACATCAACGTCGCCAAACCAGTTTCACGCGCGGCAACAAAGTAATGAAAGCCCGTGCCGACGTACAACGCCGCTAATAACAAAGAACCCGCGTCATCAAAATTAAAGTTGTGCCGTGAAAAAACGGTGTGGCCCAACAATAAAAACCCCATCAAGTAAAAAAACAAATAAGCGCCGTGAATCATCGGAATATTTGCCCAAAAACCTTTTGGTAAAATCAGCGCCAATGCCGCCGCCGTTGAAATCAACGCTTCTGGTGAAACCAGCAAACGCTTTTTCATCCGTAAAAATTCGCTCATAGCCACAGCCCCTAAAATCAAAGCCAAGCCCAACAACCAGTCGCCACCAATATAAACAATTGGCACGAACAATGCCAATGCGACTACCGCCGTAATCACCCGAGTTTTCATGCGTCATCCTCCTTCAAACCACCAAAGCGACGTTGCCGTTTGCTAAACGCCACAATCGCCTCGTTCAAATCATCCCCTGCAAAATCTGGCCATTTTTTATCCGTAAAATAAAGTTCTGAATACGCCGTTTGGTAAGGCAAAAAGTTGCTCAAGCGTAATTCACCAGACGTGCGAATCACCAAATCCGGATCCGCCAACGCCCCTAACGCACCCGTCGTCAGAGCCGCCGCAAACGTTTCATCGGTAATTTCAGCGGCTGTCAATGTCCCAGCTGCCACTTGCTGTGCAAGCAGTTGGGCGGCTTGAACGATTTCCAAACGACCACCGTAGTTCAACGCAAAATTCAACACCATGCCGGTACCGTGCGCAGTGTCCGCCATTGCTTTGCGCACGGCGACTTGCGTGTTTTCCGGCAAACCGTCAATATCACCAATCACGTTCACGCGAATGTTATTGGCAATCAAATCCGGCACAAAATCATTGAAAAAATCAATCGGCAATTTCATCAAAAAACTAACTTCGTCATTAGGACGCGACCAATTTTCCGTCGAAAAAGCATATAAAGATAAGACTTGCACGCCTGCATTTGAGGCGGCTTTAGCAATTGTTTTCACCGTTTGCATGCCTGCCTTGTGGCCAGCAACACGCGGCATTAACCGTTCTTTGGCCCAGCGACCATTACCGTCCATAATGATGGCAACGTGTTTGGGAATTTGTAAATCTACTGCCACTTCCGCAAGTGGGGTCGAAGCTTTGAAAAGCGCCAAAACGCTTCCCTCCTTTAAGTTCAAGTTCATAGTCTTTACTATTTTAGCAGATTATCACATGAAAAAACAGCGCCGTTAGACGCTGTTGCGCTATTCAGGTACATCATCCCCTTTTCGTACCGCTGCTAAAGTCCGCTTTAAGTGCTGTGCTTGCAAGGTGATGTCTGCTAATTTTTGTTGCAAAATTTGTTGCTGTTGTGTCAACAAGGCAATCCGTTCATTGGTTGACGCGACACAACCTGCTTGCACTTCGGCCACATAGCGGCGAATTTGTTGCACAGTCATCCCCGCCATGCGCAACGTTTGCACCATGTTTAACCAAATTAAATCTTCCTTGCCAAACACGCGCCGGCCATTTGCTAGTCGCGTAACTGGTGGAATGAGCGCTGCTTTTTCATAGTAACGAATGGTATAAGGCGTTAAGCCAATTGTCTGAGCTACTTCATCGATTGTCATGTCTTTATTATAAATAGTTTCGCACCTGAAAACCAGCGCTTGACTTAGAGCGCGCTCTAATTGTTACAGTTAGCTTATCAAATTTTTGGAGGCACAACATGCAATCAGTTGTCGAAGCTTATTTAACTGCCCATAATCAAGGTAACTTTGACGCCTTACCGGCTATTTTTACAGATCACGCCATCGTGGTTGATGAAGGTCAACGTTATCAAGGTCTACTCGAAATTGCCCAATGGATGCGTAAAACTTTGGACGCTTATCAAATGACCAGCGAACTATTGGCATTTGATGGCGAGATAATCAAGGTAAAAGTCACGGGTAATTTTCCCGGTAGTCCCGCTGTGATGACACATCATGTGACATTTTTTGATGATAAAATCCAATCGTTAGAGATGTAAAAAAGCGACCGCATTGCGGTCGCTTTTTTATTCTTCCATGAAATCTTTCAATTGCTTTGAACGGCTTGGGTGGCGCAACTTGCGCAACGCCTTTGCTTCGATTTGACGGATACGTTCACGCGTCACGCCAAATACACGACCGACTTCTTCCAAAGTCCGCGTACGACCATCTTCCAAACCAAAGCGCAAACGCAAAACGTTTTCTTCGCGGTCAGTCAACGTGTCCAACACGGCTTCCAATTGTTCACGCAACATTTGGTAAGCGGCTGAATCAGCTGGTGAAATCGCTTCGTTGTCTTCAATGAAGTCACCCAAATGTGAATCATCTTCTTCACCAATTGGCGTTTCCAATGACACAGGTTCTTGGGCGATTTTCAAAATTTCACTGACCTTGTCACGCACCAAATCCATTTCAGCACCGATTTCGTCAGGTAAAGGTTCACGCCCCAAATCTTGCAACAATTGACGTTGAATCCGAATCAATTTGTTAATGGTTTCCACCATGTGAACCGGGATACGAATCGTGCGGGCTTGGTCGGCAATCGCACGTGTAATCGCTTGACGAATCCACCAAGTGGCATAAGTTGAGAACTTAAATCCCTTTTGGTAATCAAACTTTTCAACGGCCTTCATCAAGCCCATATTACCTTCTTGAATCAAATCCAAGAATTGCATGCCACGACCGACATAACGCTTCGCAATCGACACCACCAAACGCAAGTTAGCTTCCGCCAATTCTTGCTTGGCAAATTCTGCATCCGCACCGCCAGCTTCAATACGCTTAGCGATCGAAATTTCTTCTTCCCCGTTCAACAAAGACACGCGGCCGATTTCTTTCAAATACATGCGCACGGGGTCATTGATTTTGATGTTGGCTGGAATTGTTTCGTCTGCCAATTCTTCTTTGGTTGGCGTTTCTTTTTTTGACTTCAAAACTTGTTCGGCTGGTTCACCGTTTTCATCAACGATTGAAATACCAGCGTCTTCAATTTTTTCCATCATCGTTTCAATGCCGTCTTGATCCAATTCAAATGGCTTGGCCAATTTCTCTTGCAAGTCATCGAACTTGATTTGGCCGCTTGGCTTGAATTCTTTGATGGTTGCTGCCAAAGCTTTGTCGTAAGCGGGATTGTTGGCTGTTTTGTCAGTCTTTCCCGTTGCCAAATCAAACAAGTCATTTTTCTTCATGCTTGATGTGTACGCAATATTTTGACTATCCAAATAAATTTTCAAATCTGCGACGGTGCTTTTTGTATTGATTTTTTTGTCTGTCATCCTAAGCTCCTCGTTGTTTTTTTCTGAGTTGTACTAATTGGGCCGTTGCTTGCAACATTTTCGTGTCATCTTGTTGCGCAATGGCTTCTTGTAATTGCATTTGGGCGCGTTTAATTTGTTGTTCTAACGGGCCATTTTCCAAAATGATTTTCAAATGGTCATTGACGGCACTTTGATTGACCGGTTCGTCACCAAACGCGCGGTCAATGCCAATCATTTTCTGGTTCAAATCCGGCTTTTGCAATAAGTCCAAAAAGGTGGCCAGCTGGAATTTGGGATGTTGTTGATGATAAATGCCGGCCATCAAGAACAACGTCTGATAAACCGGGTGCACAAATTGGAAATTCGCCATTTGCGCTACCTGCGTGTAAATCTGCGCATCTTTTAAGACTGCCATTACCAACGCTTTTTCCGCTTGCTCGACATAATCCACCGTCTCGCGCATCCGCGCTGGCGCTTCTGGGATCCAGTTTTGCTCAGTGGGACGTGCTTGCCGTTTCGGCGCTGATTGTACTTGGCGTGGCTTGACTTGTTGCAACTGTTCAAACAACGCCTGTCGGCTCGTGCCGAATTCTTGACTCAAGCGCGCCAAATGCAAATCTTGTTCCACCGGTGTCGCGGTGGCTAAAATTTGGAGCACATCGTTGATGAACGCCAAATAGTCATTTTCTTGACTCAAATTTTTATCCGCCCGCGCAGCTTGAATTTGAAATTCAAGTGGCGTTTGGATGCGCTTTTGTAATGCTTTGCCCAAAGCAGATGCGCCGTATTTCAAACGCACTTCGTCGGGATCCAGCTTGTCTGGTAGTTGAATTATCCCGACATTTAACTGCGGATTCACGTCGTGAATGACGCTCAATGCCCGTTTTGTAGCGGTTTGACCGGCAGCATCGCCGTCATATGCTAACAAAATGCGATCAACATTCTTCTGCAATAATTGAACATGTTCAGGGGTGAGCGCCGTTCCCATCGTCGCCACGCCAGTCGGCACGCCAGCGATTTGAGCGGCAATCACATCCATAAACCCTTCAAACACAATCGCCGTGCGCGTCTGGCGTAATTCCGCCCGCGCCAAATCAAAGTTGAACAGCAAACGTGATTTGTTAAATAACGGACTTTCCGGACTGTTCATGTATTTGATTTTGTTGCCAGCATCTAACGCCCGGCCGGAAAATCCAACCACTTGCCCGCGCTCGTTGCGCAACGGAAACACAATCCGTCCAGCAAAACGATCACGTAATTCGCCAGCGTCATCTTCAATGAATAATTCTGACGCCAGTAACACGGTGCGCGAAATCTGTTGCTCTTTGAAATACGTCAACAGCGCATTGTTAGTCGGCGCAAAACCAATTTTGAACGTATCTAACACATCGTCGGTCAATTGCCGTTTGTCGCGCAAATACGCCAAGGCGTCCGCGCCACTATTCGTGTTCATCAAAATGTGATGATACAAACGTTGCGCTTCGTCTTGCAATTGCCACAACTGGCGCGTTGTTTCATTCACGCCAGTCCGTTGCGTTTGCACGCCTTCCAAAGGAATGTCAGCTTGTTCAGCCAAGTGAATGATGGTTTCAGGGAACGTAAGCCCTTCTTTTTCCATCACAAACTGAATCACAGAACCTGAGCGTCCACAAGAAAAACAGTTAAAAACCTGCTTGTTTTCATCCACAAAAAGTGACGGCGTGCGCTCCTCATGAAACGCACAAATCCCGTTCCACTGGCGCCCTTTTTTCGTCAAAGTCGTGTATTGCCCAATCACATCGACAATATTCGTCGCTTCCCGCACCCGCGTAATCAGCTCATCGGGAATCAATCCTGCCATTTGCCACACCGTCCTTTCCGAAAAAATGCGCGCAAAATCCCTAAGGAATTTGTCAACTGGAATACTAGTATAGTGCGTCTGGTGAAATTTGTCAAGTCCCTTATGTTTGCTTGAAGGTTGATAAATCAACGTTTTTTAAAATTAACATCCATATTATGTAAACCAGAAACCAAATAAAAAAGCTAGCACACTTGCTAGCTTTTTTACTATTCCCATTCAACCGTTGCTGGTGGCTTTGCCGTGATGTCATAGACTACGCGGTTAACCCCGTCCACTTCGTTGGTGATACGACGCGAAATTTCGGCCAAAACGTTCCAGTCGATTTGAGCAAAATCAGCTGTCATGCCGTCAACCGACTTGATTGCACGAATCGCCACCGTGTGATCGTAGGTCCGGTAATCACCCATTACACCAACGCTTTGCACGCCAGTATCCACGGTAAAGTATTGCCAAATATCTGCTTCCAATCCATTTTTGGCAATTTCTTCGCGCAAAATTGCATCTGAATCGCGGACAATTGTCAAACGTTCGTCAGTGATTTCACCCATCACGCGAATGCCCAAACCAGGACCCGGGAATGGTTGGCGCCAAACCAATTCATGCGGCATGCCCAACGCTTCACCCAACGCGCGCACTTCGTCTTTGAACAGCGTGTTAAGTGGTTCAATCAACTTGAATTGCATGTCTTCTGGCAAACCACCCACGTTGTGGTGAGATTTGATTGTTTGGGCCGTTTCCGTTCCTGATTCAATCACATCCGTGTACAACGTGCCTTGGGCCAAAAATTCAATCCCGTTAAGTTTTGACGCTTCTTCATCGAAAACTTGAATGAATTCATTACCGATGATTTTGCGCTTCTTTTCAGGATCTGTCACGCCGGCTAATTTACCCAAGAAGCGGTCTTGTGCGTCAACTTTGATGATGTTCAAACCGAATTTGCCACCCAAAGATGCCATCACTTCATCGGCTTCGTTTTTACGAAGCAAACCATGATCAACGAAAATTGACGTCAATTGGTCGCCGATCGCGCGCTGCAACAACACGCCGACCACTGAAGAATCCACCCCACCAGACAAGCCAAGCAAAACGCGCTTTTCACCGACTGTTTCGCGAATAGCGGCGATTTGTTCATCAATGAAGCTGTCCATTTTCCAGTCAGCTTTGGCGCCGGCGATGTCTAATACGAAGTTTTCCAAAATTTGTTTGCCGTGTTCTGACAAAGTCGTTTCGGCGTGGAATTGCACGCCGTACAAACGTGCATCATCGTTAGCGATGGCCGCAATCGGCGTTTTGTCAGAACCACCAGCAACTACAAATCCTGCTGGCAAAGCCGTCACGTTGTCTGAGTGACTCATCAAAACAACTTGTGAAGCTGGCGTGTTTGCCAATAACTTCGTGTCGTTTTCAGCGTGCAAAGTTGTTTGGCCAAATTCACCGTTGCCGGGGTTGGCTTCAACTTTACCGCCCAATTCTTGAGCCATCAATTGCATGCCGTAGCACACGCCCAAAACCGGTACGCCAAGTTCAAAGACACCTTTGTCAATGCCAAAAGCGTCCGTTTCATAAACAGACTTTGGTCCACCAGACAAAATAATTGCCTTAGGATTATAGTCTTTAATTTCTGCCAAAGTCATCTTGTGTGACTTCAATTCAGAAAATACACCAAATTCGCGAATGCGACGTGTAATCAATTGGTTGTATTGTGAACCGTAGTCCAATACTAAAATTTTATCGTGAGCCATGATTAACCTTTCTGCAAACGTGTTCTAGATTCTGCAAAGCTAGACCTAAGTCACTCATCTGACCACCGCTAAAGCGCTGGCACAGCTGAGTAACTTACGTTACGCTTCCCGTTTCGGCGAAGCCGAAACCACCTATCACACTCTTAATAATTCGGCGCTTGTTTTGTGATTTCTACGTCGTGCGGGTGGCTTTCGCGCAAACCGTTGTCGGTGATTTGAACGAAGCGACCGCCAGCTTTTAATTCAGCTAATGAAGCAGATCCTGTGTATCCCATGCCGGCACGTAAACCACCGTCGGCTTGGAAAATCGCATCATCAATTGACAAATCTCCGGCTGTTACCGTGCCATCATCGGCCAAAGTGCTGCCCTTCAACAAATCATTGACCATGGTTGCATCCGCACCGGCAGCAACTGCTTTGACAATGTCACCGGAATAGTGCACACCACCAACCGCAATTGTTGCTTTGTCAAACGCCGCAGCCACTTCCGCCACGCCCATTGTCACAGTCAAAAATGGATAAGTGACATCGTTTGGCAAATCAGAATCAACTGAACGTCCAGCCAAAACTGCATCAACACCCGCTTCATACAAAGCTTGGGCTTGCTCAGGCGCTTCAATTACCCCAACGGCCAAGAAAGTCGCTGGAAAATCAGCGCGCAAACCTTGTACCAAAGCAATCGCTTCGTCATCAAGACTGGCTTGCAAATACAAGAAGATTGCATCCGCACCAGCGCCAACCAAAGCCGAAACGCGTTCACCAGCACCTTGCGTCAACCAAACTTCAGCCCCAACGCGCAAACGACCTTGTGCGTCCACCAAAGCTTTTGGATAAGCCGTCGCTGACACGTACGCTTCTTTGGCTGAAGCGACCACTTCAACTTGAGCAGCCAAATCAGCTTGTTCCGCCACAACACCCAAACCACCGTTCAAAGCCATTGGCACAACGCGCGTATCCGTTGCTGGACCAAATGCTTCAGAAATCAACGGCACGTTTAATTTAAAATCAGCAGCCAAATCCGCCGTCACTGAAACTGTGTGTGGCAAAACGTTTGAGGCACCTGGGACCAACAACACTTGGTCATAACCTAATCCAACAAATTTTTCTGTCATCGTGTTGATCTCCTTATTTAACGTCTTTTAAGTAGGCTTCGTAGTCAATGACCGTGATATCACGGTCAATTTGGTGATTTGCGACCAAATCAGCCAATGACTTGTCACCAATTTTGGCAATTTCGGTACGAATGGCGTCCAACATGTCAGCTAAGACATCGGCCAAAGCGCCCTTGTAGTGCACGCGGGCTTCGATACCTTCGGGCACCATTTTCTTGGCTTCGTTGACTTCACCTTGGAAGTAACGATCCTTTGAGCCAGCTTCCATAGCGGCAATTGAGCCCATGCCACGGTAAGTTTTGTAACGTTGGCCATTTTCTTCAAAGGCTTCACCGGGTGTTTCTTCTGTTCCTGAGAACATTGACCCCAACATCACGGCGTTCCCACCAGATGCCAAAGCTTTGACAATGTCTTGTGCAGTTTTGGCACCACCGTCGGCGATAATTGCCTTACCACGTGCGGCTGCTTCATCAGCGGCGTCACGAACAGCTGACAACTGTGGCACACCAATCCCAGCCACGACACGAGTTGTACAAATTGAACCTGGTCCAATTCCGATTTTCACCACGTCAGCCCCTGCATCATACAAAGCGGCTGCGCCTTCACGGGTTGCAATGTTACCCGCGATAATGTTCACGTCCGGGAAAGCCGCGCGTACTTCAGAAACTTTGCGCAAAACACCTTCGGAATGACCGTGGGCTGAATCCAAAACAATGGCGTCCACACCCGCATCAACCATCGCTTGCACACGTGTCACCGTGTCTGACGTCACACCAACCGCACCAGCTGCCAACAAACGTCCTTGGGCGTCCACGGCGGCATTTGGAAATTCTGCTGAGTCAAATGCGGCTTCTTTGACCGCACGCACTTGATCGGCTTGCGCGGCAATTGACATGTTTTTGTGAATGACACCCAAACCACCTAATTGCGCAATTGCTGTGGCAAAGCGTGATTCCGTCACGGTGTCCATCGCAGCTGAAATCAAGGGAATGTTCAATTTCAATGTTGGTGTCAAAGTCGTTTGCAACGCGACTTCTTCAGGGGTTACAGCAGAGTTGGCGGCATACACCAACTTCATATCTTCAAAGGTCAAACCCATTGGGGCGAACTTGTTTTTTGCACTAAACTTTGTCATTGTTTTTCCTTTCTGGCTACAGAAAAAAGCATTTGAGACCGATACAGTCCACAAATGCTTTTTCCAATGGAAACGCGTTGCAGGTTCGAGAAGCTAGACGTAAGTCCCTGCCCTGACCACCGCCTTTGGCGCTGGTGCAGTCCCGAAACTTACGCAACGCTTCTCGTTTCGGCTAAAGCCGAAATCACCTTCCACGCTCTGCATTTGCGGATAGTGGTAACTTTTGGGGTACCGTAGAAACTCTCGACCATTTCTCGAGGATATATCTGCAAATCAAATGACTTTTTAGTTGTTGATAGTAATATACGCGACTTTTTATGAGAACGCAATAGCTATTCAAAAAGTGTGAAAAGTCTTATTTTTTAAGTTGCTTAAACACGACAAAACCAATCAACAACATCACCAAACCAAACAAGAAAAACGGCAAATTCGCCAAGTTGGTCACGTAACTCAAAATGATGAAGACCGCCCCAATCAGCGCAATAATCGGCGTGACTGGATAACCCCATGTTTTGTATGAGCGTTCTTTATTTGGCATGGTGCGGCGTAATTTAAAGACCGCGATGAACAACAAAATGTAAAAGACCCAGCTAGCAAACACAGCCAAATCAGACAACGGATCAAATTGATTAGACAACATCAAACCAATTGCCACGACCGAAATCAAAACTGACGCGTTTTGTGGACTCGCAAAGCGGTTTAATTTGCTAAAGACGCTGGCAAACGGGAAGTTCCCTTCGCTCGCCAATGCGTACGGCACGCGAATCGCGGTCAAGGTGTACCCGTTCAAAGCACCATAAACCGACACCAAAATCCCAATCGTGACGATTTTGCCGCCCACGCCGCCAAACAACATTTGCGCAACTTGGCTAGCTGTGTCCTTGTTGCCCATGATTTGATCAATCGGCATGTAGCGCAGCATCACAATTGAAACTAGCAAATAAACCAGCCCGATAAAGGCTAAACCACCGGTCAAAGCAATTGGCAAATCCCGCTTTGGATTTTTCAATTCTCCAGCGATATTACCAATTCCAATCCAGCCGTCAAAGGCAAACATCGCCGCCACCATTGCACCACCAACACCCAAAATTGGATTGATGTCATGACCAGCCGCCAATGGTAACAAATCAAAATGCACTTCGGCTTTTGAGAACAAGCCCACCAACACAATCACGGCAATCGGAATTAATTTCAAAACCGTGAACAACGCTTGGGCACGCGCCGCGAATTTGGCACCCAACGCGTTGATGACAAGTACGCTGACAAACACCGCAATCGCCACTAAAATCAAGCGATAATCTTGCTGCATGCCAAACAAATTAGCAAACTGCGTCGCCCAAATAATCGCCAGTGCGGCGATGTTGGCTGGATAATACACCAAAGTCTGAATCCAACCAAATAAAAATCCCCAGATTGCGCCATAAGTGTGCTCCAAATATTTAACCGCACCACCTGTTTCCGGGAACATCGCGCCCAATTCAGCGACCGTCAAACCACCCGCAATTGTGAAAATGCCGGCCAAAACCCACGCCACAATCACTAAATTCGCGGAACCAGTGCGGTCCGCCATCGAAGCGATTTTAAAAAACACACCCGCGCCAATCACGGTCCCAATCACGGCTGATAAAGCCCCAAATAGCCCAACTTCTTTTTTCAAACTTGTCTTTCCCATTTCTACTCCTTTGCGGCATACGGCCAAAAAAAGCGCCCCAATGCCAAAAATGTTTGACATCAGGACGCTTGCGCGCGGTTCCACCTGATTTCCTGACCGAAGTCAGACACTCCTCTGTTTTGCGTCACTCCACAGGCGCCACCCCGTTTCTTCGTTTGCAAAAACTCATCTGTTTATCATAAAGTGTCCGCGAACACATGTCAAGTCAATTGCTTACTTGATTAAATCTAACTTATCAAAGTCAATAATTGCAATCACCGGCAAATTCCGGAAGAAGTTGTTGTAATCCATGCCGTACCCAACCAAAAATTCGTCCGGCACAACCATCCCCGCGTAATCAGCATCAATATCGACCACACGTGCGGCTTTTTTGTCCGCCAAAACCACGGTCGTCACACTTTGTGCGCCTTTTAAATTAAAGTAGTTTTTCAACCACTGCAAAGTCCGCCCCGTATCGACGATTTCATCCACAATCACCACATCGCGGCCCGTCACGTCCATGCTCACGTCATGCACCACTTTGACTTGACCAGTTGAACTGTCGCCGGCATAACTTTTCACATCAATAAAGTCCAAATCCACATCTAGTGGCATTTGACGCAATAAATCCGTGGCAAAAATCACGCCACCTTTTAAGACCGCCACAAAAATTGGCCGTCGCTCAACCTGCTCAAATTTTGTCGTTAAAGCCGTCGCCACTTGCGCCACGGCCGCCTGCAATTGTGTTTCATCCGCCAAAATACCTTTGATGGCGGGATGTTGTGCTAATTTATTCATTTGCTACTTCTTTCTATGCTATTATTTAAAAATTTTTGCAAGTAAATTTTATCAATACCATTCCTAGGTGTATTCTTCAATGTGCCGACTATTACGTAATCATTTTTCACATAAAATTGCGGTGCTTGAAAAGAATAAGTAGATAACGAAATCGTTTCGACATTTTTACTAGCAACAGCTTCTTCAAATTTAAAAAGTAATTGTCGTCCAATTCCTGTCTGTCGTTTATCAGGATCAACCGCCAACAGTGTAATATACGCTGCTGAGCCTTGAATATAACCAGTAATACCACCAATAATTTTGCTTCCTTCTTCAATTTGAAATTGAACTGGATATTTATTTGGTTGTATAAAATCATGATTGTGATTGAATTCGTTCAGCCAAGTATTCAAAGTTTGCTCAAGGTCAATTTTTAAATTAGACATATTTTTAAATCCTTATGTATCGCGACCGAAGCCGCCTGTACGTTAATCCAAACCAACACGCTCAAAAATGTCATCAACGAATTTCAAATCATTGCGATAATCAAACGCATCAGCAATTTCGTCAGCTGTCAAATTCGCCTGCACCGTGTCATCAGCTTCCACCAAATCACGGAACATCAAACCTTCATCCCACGAACGCGCCGTCAAAGGTTGTACCGTGTCATAAGCGGCTTCGCGTGACAAACCTTTGTCAATCAACTTAATCAACACTTTTTGAGAATAAATCAAGCCGTAAGTACGGTCCATGTTGGCTTTCATCGTGTCTTCAAAGACGACCAAATTCTTCAAAATACCCGTCAAACGGTTCAGCATGTAGTCCAAAGTCGCCGTTGCATCAGGCAAAATCATGCGTTCAGCCGATGAATGTGAAATGTCACGTTCATGCCACAACGGCACGTTTTCCAAAGCTGTTACCGCAAAGCCACGCAAAACCCGCGACAAGCCCGCAATGTTTTCTGAACCGATTGGATTGCGCTTGTGCGGCATTGAAGATGAGCCTTTTTGGTTGTGCCCAAAGCCTTCTTCCACTTCGTGGATTTCAGAACGTTGCAAACCACGAATTTCCACGGCAACTTCTTCCAAAGTCGTGCCGATCAACGCCAAAGTTTGCACATAATCTGCATGCAAATCACGCGGCAACACTTGTGAGCCGATTGGTTGTGGCGTCAAACCTAATTCCGCCATCGCATCAACTTCAACTTGTGGTGGCACGTTGGCAAATGTGCCGACTGAACCCGACAATTTTCCGGTTTCAACGGCCGCTGCCACGCGTTGTAAACGTTCGATATCACGCACGGCCGCTTGATAATAACGCGCAATCACCAAACCAAAAGTCGTTGGTTCCGCATGAACCCCGTGCGTACGTCCCATCATCACAGTATTTTTGTACTTACGCGCTAGCTCGCCCAAGGTGTCACGGTAATTTTCCAAATCAGCCAACAAAATTTTGTTGGCATCACGCAAACGCAAAGCTTGCGCCGTATCAACAACGTCCGTTGACGTCAAACCATAGTGAATCCACTTTTTTTCGTCGCCAAGTGATTCTGAAACATTGCGCGTAAAGGCCACAATATCATGGTGCGTTTGCGCTTCAATTTCAGCAATGCGGTCGACGTCAAAAGTCGCCTTTTCCCGAATCGCGTCCAAGTCTGCTTGTGGCACAACGCCGGCTTTAACCCAGCCAGCCGTCACGGCAATTTCAACATCCAACCAAGATTGGTATTGGTTGTGCAGTGACCAAATTTGACGCATTTCTTCGCGTGAATAACGTTCAATCATGTTTTATTTTCTCCTAGAAAAGGCCTGTAATTTGCCCATTTTCGTCAATATCAATATCATATGCAGCTGGGTGCTTTGGCAAGCCGGGCATGGTCAAAACATTCCCTGTCAAAGCCACTAAGAAGCCAGCGCCGAGTTTTGGAATGAATTCCCGTACGTGGATGGTAAAGTCCTTTGGTGCGCCCAAAGCTTTGGCATCGTCACTCAAAGAATATTGGGTTTTGGCCATGATAATTGGCAACTTGTCCCAACCATATTGTGCAAAGTCAGCTAATTGCTTAGTTGCTTTATCGCTCAAAACAACGTTTGCCCCACCGTAAATCGTTTGGACAATCGCATTGATTTTATCCAGCGCACTCGCATCAGCGGCGTACAAGGGTGCAAATTCGTGCGCTTGCGCCGTGGTTTCAATCACACGCGCCGCCAATTCTTGTGCACCCGCACCGCCTTGGCCCCAAACATCAGCCGTGTGCGCCGTAATCCCAAAGCCAGCGACATAATCGCTCACAGTTTGCAATTCTTCTGGTGTATCAGCGGTGAATCGGTTAATCGCCACCACTACCGGCACGCCGTAGCGTTGCATGCTCGTGATATGCTGGCCTAAGTTTGCCAAACCGCGTTGCAATGCCGCCACATTTGGGGTCGCCAAATCAGTTTTGGCAACGCCACCATGCATTTTCAAAGCGCGCACGGTCGCAACAATCACAATCGTATCTGGTGTTTTGCCTAACAAAGGCACTTTGACGTCCAGGAACTTTTCGCCACCCAAATCAGCACCAAAGCCCGCTTCCGTCACCACATAATCTGTCAAACGCAACGCTGTTTTCGTCGCGCGCACTGAGTTCGTGCCTTGGGCAATGTTGGCAAATGGTCCGCCGTGCACAATTGCCGGCGTGTGCGCCAAAGTTTGCACCAAGTTCGGCTTAATGGCGTCTTTTAACAAAGTTGTCAATGCGCCCGCCACGCCCAAATCTTGCACCGTCACGGGTTGTTTGTCATACGTATAACCGATCACGATGCGCTCAATGCGCGCCTTCATATCCATCAAATCCGTTGACAAAGTCAAAATTGCCATCAATTCAGACGCCACCGTAATATCAAAACCGTCTTCGCGTGGCACACCAGAAACCGGCCCACCCAAACCAATCACGACATTGCGCAAAGCCCGATCGTTCACGTCCAAAGCCCGCTTCCAAATCAAACGACGCGGATCAATGTTGGCTGCATTCCCTTGATAAATATGATTATCAATCAACGCCGCTAACGTATTGTGCGCGCTCGTCAAAGCATGAAAATCACCGGTAAAATGCAAATTAATATCGGCCATTGGCACAACTTGGCTGTAACCGCCACCTGTCGCGCCGCCTTTTAGCCCCATCACAGGTCCCAAAGAAGGTTCGCGCAATGCCACCATCGTGTTCGCCCCCGCCAAACTCAACGCATCCGCCAAACCAACCGTCACGGTTGACTTCCCTTCACCAGCTGGCGTGGGGTTGATTGACGTCACCAAAATTAATTTGCCTAGCTTGTCACGACCAGCAAGCGTTTCATCCAAATCAATTTTGGCTTTGTCATAACCGTATGGCAAAATTTCATGTGCTTGCAAACCCCCTTTTTCAGCGATTTCGGTAATTGACTTGAGCGTTGCTGCTTGCGCAATTTCAATATCTGTTGGCATGGTTAAATCTCCTTTTCCGCGTTAACGGCTTGATAGCCGATGTCGTGTCGATAATGTAACGCTGTTTGGCTGGCCCTAATTGCCGCGTACACATTTTCTTGTGCTTGACTGGCCGTTTCCGCATGGCTCACAACCGTCGCCACGCGACCTCCGTTGGTCATCAACTGTTCTTCTACTAGTTTAACACCTGCGTAGTCAATCATGTCAACATTCTTGACATTTGGCACCGCTAACCCTTTTTCTGGGGCAACCGGGTAACCAGGTGCAGCCAGTACCACGCCCAAATACACGTTTTGCGTTTGCCAGTTAACTTGTGGTTGTTGGCCCGCTAACAAATCCGTCAACAGTTCATATAAATCACTTTCCAGTTGCGGCAAAACCACCTGCGCTTCTGGATCGCCAAAACGGACGTTAAATTCAATGATTTTCGGCCCCTTGCTCGTCAACATCACACCCGTATACAAAATCCCAGTAAAGGGCGTGCCATCGGCTTTCATCGCGGCAATACTTGGTTCAACCAACGTCGTAATTGCCTGTTGCACCACGTCATCATCTAACCAACGCACTGGACTATAAGCACCCATTCCGCCGGTGTTTGGGCCTTCATCATTATCGTTGAGGCGTTTGTGATCTTGGGCAATCGGCGCATGCACGACGCCATTTTCACCAACTAAACTGAAAATTGAAAATTCCACGCCGTCCAAAAATTCTTCGATTACCAATTTTTCATCGGCGCTTTTCGCATAAATGTTGTTTAAATACGTGTTAGCTTTTTCAACGGTGTGCACGACCGACACGCCTTTGCCCAAAGCCAAACCATCTAATTTAAAAACAATCGGTGCGCCAAATTCAGCCAAAACGGCTTGTGCATCAGCCAAATTATCAACCACGCGGGCTTGAGCAGTTGGAATGTTGTGACGCAACAACAAATCTTTGGTAAATGATTTTGAACCTTCTAACTGCGCTGCGACTTTGCTTGGCCCAAAAATTTGTTGCTGATTGGCGCGAAATAAGTCGACAATACCTAACACCAACGGTTCTTCTGATCCTACCATTGTCAACGTCACGCTTTGTGCTTGCGCCAATGCGAGTAAACCGGGCAAATCATTTAACGCCACGTCAAAGCGTTCTAGTCCTGCATCGGTCATCCCGTCATTGCCGGGTGCCACCAGCACGCGATCCACTTGCTGACTGCGCAAGAAAGTCTTTGCCAAAGCGTGTTCACGCGCACCTGATCCCACTACCAAAACTGTTGTCGTCATCCAACTTCTCCTTGAAAAATATGTATTTCAGCAACCTAAATTGCTGAATAGCGCATCAAAAATCTTAATGCTTAAAATGACGCGTGCCGGAAAAGACCAAAACAATGCCTAATTCATCGGCTTTGTCGATTGAATCTTGGTCCTTAAGTGAACCACCCGGTTCCACAATCGCCTTAATACCATGTTCAGCGGCATATTGCACGCTGTCATCAAATGGGAAAAAGGCATCAGAAGCTAACACAGCGTCTTCAAAACCAGGCTTCTCGCTCGCCTTTGAAACCGCGTAACGCAATGAATCAATCCGATTTGGTTGACCGGCGCCAACGCCTAATGTTTGGCCTTTGGTTGCGACCAGAATGGCATTTGACTTGACGTGCTTCACCGCTTTTTGGGCGAAAACCATGGCGTCTAATTGGTCAGCGGTTGGTTGTGCCTTTGAAACCACTTGGAAATCAGCCACTTCTTCGGCTGCCAAATCACGATCTTGAACAACCACGCCACCCAAAACAGACGTCACTTCATAAGCTTGTGGCACCGTTTCAAATGGCACCGTCAACAAACGCAAATTCTTCTTAGCTGACAAAATTTCAAACGCTTCTGGCGTGAAACTTGGCGCAATGATGATTTCCAAGAAAATTTTATTCATCTTAGCTGCTGTGGCCGCATCTACTTCGCGATTCAAAGCGACAATGCCACCAAAAATTGAGACATCATCAGCTGCAAATGCTTTATCCCAAGCCACTTCAATCGTGTCTGCTTGCCCAATGCCGGCTGGGTTCATGTGCTTGACCGTCACCACCGTTGGTTCGCTGTATTCAGCAATAATGCGCAAAACCGCGTCGGCGTCGCGAATGTTGTTGTATGACAATTGCTTGCCGTGCAAAATATCCGCGCTCAAAACAGAATATGCTTCTGGCAAAGCCGTACGGTAGGCCGCCGCAGTTTGGTGGCCGTTTTCACCATAACGCAAGTCGTCAAACTTTTCATACGTCAACGTCAAATTTTCAGGATAGGTTTCCGCAGTCAAATAACCGGCGATCAACGCATCATAAGCGGCGGTGTGACGGAAAACTTTGGCCGCCAAATTTTTACGGAATTCAGGCGTAATCGTGTCATTCGTCAAACCGTCAATTACCACGTCATAATCGGCTGGATCAACGATTGGCAAGACCGCGGCAAAGTTTTTCGCGGCTGAACGCAACATTGAAGGACCACCAATATCGATGTTTTCAATCGCTTCAGCTTCGCTGACACCGTCTTTTTGAATCGTTGCTTTGAACGGATACAAGTTCACGACCACCAAATCAATTGGCTCGATGTCATGTTCAGCGATTGTTGCCATGTGTTCTGGCAAATCCCGACGCGCCAACAAACCACCATGAACGCGGGGGTGCAAAGTCTTGACGCGACCGTCCAACATTTCTGGGAAACCCGTTACTTCGTCAATTGAAATGGCGTTCAAACCAGCGTCTTGCAACGCTTTTAACGTGCCGCCGGTTGACACCAATTCAAAGCCCAAAGCTTGTAATTTTTCGGCAAAAGGCACCAAACCTGTTTTGTCAGAAACACTCAATAATGCGCGTGTCATCAGTTAAATACTCCTTTTTCTAGCAACGTTTTCAACGTTTTGGGATATAAAATATGTTCTGCGGCGTGAATTTTTGTTTCAACGACCGCTAACGTGTCACCTTGTTCGATGATAACGGGTTGTTGGGCAATAATTTTGCCCGTGTCCATCCCCGCATCGACAAAATGCACGGTCACGCCAGTCACTTTCACGCCATAATTATACGCATCTTCAATGCCATGATTACCGGGAAAACTTGGCAAGAGGGCCGGATGAATATTGATAATTTTGTTCGGATAAGCACTCAATAATACCGGCGTCAAAATCCGCATGTACCCCGCCAACAAAATACCGTCAACGCCTGACAAGCGCAGCACGTCAATGATGTCACGTTCCACGCTAATCCGATCTGGATACTGTTTGTAATCAACGACTGTCACCGGAATACCAAATTGCGACGCCAATTCCAACACACCAGCATCGGCTTTGTCGGAAATAACGCGCACGATTTCAGCAGGCATTTTCTCAGCTTGAATGGCTTGTTGAATTGCCGAAAAATTCGTGCCCCGTCCGGACGCAAACACTGCTAATTTTACGACCATGGCGCATCTCCTGTGTAGACAACGGCATCATTTTGGCGCGCAACCACTTTACCAATCACAAACGCTGCTTGATCTTGGTCCGTTAACGTTGCCAAAGTTTCTTCCACTTTGTCAGCCGGCACTGTCAAAATCATGCCCAAGCCGTTGTTAAACGTCAACAACATGTCAGCCAACGACAAATTCCCAGTTGCTTGCAGTGTTTTGAAAATCGGTAAAATCGGCCATGAGCCCCAGTTAATTTGAGCAGCTAATTGATCAGATAAGGCGCGCGGCAAATTTTCCGTAATCCCACCACCCGTAATGTGGGCGATACTGTGTACCAAACCATTTTCAATCAACGGCCAAACGGCTTTGGCATATAACGCAGTTGGTGTGAGAATAGCAGCTTGCAATTCTGCTGACAAATCAGCCAAACCGCTGCCATCGCCGATGCCCAAAACATGACGCACCAACGAATAACCGTTAGAATGAATCCCAGATGATGGCAAACCAATCAACACATCGCCGGCTTGAACATTGTCGTTGCTCAACAATTGATCGCGTTCAGCCACGCCCAAAGCAAACGCCGCTAAATCATAATGTTTGTTAGCATACAAACCGGGTAATTCCGCTGATTCCCCACCAATTAAAGCCATGCCAGACGCTTTGGCAGCACGCGCCACGCCACCGACAATTTCAGCAACCACGGCCGGGCGCATTTTATCAACGGCTAAATAGTCCAACATGAAAATTGGTTTTGCCCCTTGTGCGACGATGTCATTAGCAACCATGCCGACCAAATCTTGACCGATCGTGTCGTGTTTGTCAGCGGCAATCGCCAACAACAATTTCGTGCCGACGCCATCCGCACCCGCAATCAAAACAGGATCTTTAAAGCCCGTCCCCAAAGCAAAAGCCGAGCCAAAACCGCCCAAACCGGCCAAAACACCTTCGGTATAAGTATCTTTAACGGCCGCGCTCATCGCTTCAACGGCTTGATTACCGGCTTCAATGTCAACGCCAGCTTTTTGATAGGCATTTTCTGTCATTTAGATGGCTCCTATTTGTTCTTTTAACGTGTCTACTTGTGTTGGTTGATATTTGGTCGTCGGTTCTGGTTTGAAATCAACCACATCATCTTTAACGAATTCAGCCAAAGTTGGCGCATAATCATAAATCGGACTTGGATAGTGACCATCAAAATACGCCGTGGTCAAACCAGTACCTTCTCCGTGATACGGCAAATCAATCGCGTTAACCAAACCATCTACTGACAAAAAGGCTAATGAATCAGCGCCTAATTTCTCAACCATTTCTTCGTGTGTGTTGTTGGCGGCAAATAATTCTTCGGTTGTTTGCATATCAACCCCGTAAAATGTTGGATATTTGAACGCTGGTGAGGCGATACGCACGTGCACTTCGGTTGCGCCAGCTTCTTTTAACATGCGGATGATGTACATTGACGTGGTGCCGCGCACCAGTGAATCGTCAACGAGGACGACGCGCTTGCCTTTGACAACGCCACGCACCGCGCTTAACTTCATGCGCACGGCTTTTTCACGTTTGTCTTGGGTAGGTTGAATGAAGGTACGGGCGATGTATTGGTTTTTGACCAAGCCCATTTCATTTGGCAAACCGGCGGCTTCGGCGAATCCTGCCGCCGCGGACAAACTTGAATTTGGCACACCAACAACAATATCTGCGGCAACTGGTTGTTCTTTGGCCAAATTCGCCCCCATGCGCTTGCGAGCTTGATGCACGTTCACGCCATAAATATCAGAATCTGGTCGAGCAAAATAAATGTATTCCATTGAATCAATTGCCAAAGTCGTGTTGTCCGTGTAGTTTTCAATGTGAATGCCGGTGTCATCAATCGTGATCAATTCACCTGGTTGCACATCGCGAACAAATTCAGCACCCGCCACATCCAAAGCAGCGGTTTCAGACGTCACAATGTATTGCCCTTCTGGCATACGTCCCACCACAAACGGCCGGAAACCGTGCGGGTCCAAGGCCGCGTACAACGCATCACTCGTCAACAACAAGAAAGCAAAACCACCGCGCACCGTATTCAATGATTCAATCAATTTTTCACGGAAAGTGGTTTTTTTAGAGCGGCGAATCAAGTGCAACAAGACTTCAGTGTCAGATGATGTTTGGAATAACGCACCGGCCGCTTCCAATTCTTTGCGCAATGTCAACGCATTCGTCAAATTCCCGTTGTGCGCTAGTGACATTTGCGTGTCAGAAAAATTCACCATCAAAGGTTGAATATTTTCAATACCTGAACCACCCGCAGTTGGATAACGCACGTGCCCAATAGCGGCGTGACCATTCAAAGCTTGGATGCGACGTGGATCAGCAAATACATCCGCCAACAAACCCAAGCCGCGTTCTTGCCACAATCGTCCGTCGTGATTGGCCACAATGCCCGCGCCATCTTGACCACGGTGTTGCAAAGCATGCAAACCATAATAAGTCAAATTCGCCGCATCTTCGCGTCCCCACGTGCCAAAAATACCACATTCTTCATTCAAACCGCGTTGCGCAAGTTCTGTTCTTAATTCTCCAAAAGCCATGAAATAGCTCCTTCATAAGTTTGCTTTGCATCGGCAACTGGCACTGCCAAAACTTGGTCAGCTGTCTTAATCGTCATCGTTTGTTCGTTTGTGACGGTGCCCAATTTTGTCGCTTGTGCACCGGCTAAAGTTTCAAAGGCTGTCGCTTTATCAGCTGGAACGGAAACCACAAAACGACTTGGTGTTTCCGCAAACAACAATGCAGCTGGGAAATCCGTTGTCAAAGCAACCCCAAAGTTACCCTTGATCGCTGATTCAGCCACCGCAACCGCCAAACCACCTTCGGCCAAATCATGCGCACTGGCAATGAAATCAGCTTTGATGGCGTCCAACAATAACTTTTGATTAGCCAATTCCACGGCGTCATCAAAGTTAAACAATTCACCGGCAATGTTGCCCGTTTGCATTTTTTGCAATTCAGAACCGTTGAAGTCGGCGTTTGTATCCCCAATGACGTAAACGACGTCACCGGCTTGTTTGAAGGCAATTGTCGTGATGTCTTTGACATCTTCGTGCAAACCAACCAAACCAATCATGGGCGTTGGGTAAATTGCTTCCCCGTCTGTTTCGTTGTACAGAGATACGTTTCCAGAAATAACCGGCGTGTTCAATTGCTTTGCCAAATCCGTAATACCTGCCACCGCTTGGTCTAATTCATAATAGACTTCAGGTTTGTCAGGATTACCAAAGTTCAAGCAATCGGTAATGCCAATTGGCAACGCACCAGTTGCCACAACGTTGCGCGCGGCTTCAGCCAACGCCATTTTCGCACCGTTGTAAGGATCTAAATACAAGTATCGGCCGTTGACATCGGTGGTCATCGCCAAAGCTTTTTTCGTGCCACGAATGCGCACGACTGCGGCATCCCCGCCCGGCTTAACGACTGTGTCGGCCCGCACCATTGAATCAAAATGACGGAACAAATCCGCCTTTGAGGCAATTGTTGGTTGGGCTAATAACTGTTTGAAAGTGACGTTCACATCCGTGATTTTCGGTTGCCATTGTCCGCTCGCCACATTTTGTAAACGTGCAGGAACTGCGGTTGGCAACTTTTCACTTGGTGCTTTAGTCAATGTTTGAACGTCCAAATCAGCAACCACTTCACCTTGGAATGACAAACGATAACGCCCATCATCAGTTACTCGACCAATCACCACCGCATCCAAATCATAACTCGCATACAAATCCAAAATGGCTTGTTCATGGCCCTTAGCCACGACCAACAACATGCGTTCTTGCGATTCAGACAACATCAATTCGTACGGTGTCATATGCGTTTCGCGTTGTGGTACCAAGTCCAAATTCAAGCTCACGCCCATGCCGGCTTTGCCGGCCATTTCAGAAGAAGATGACACCAAACCAGCTGCCCCCATGTCTTGAATACCAACAATAATGTCAGCGTGATCACGTACGGCTTGCAAAGTCGCGTCCATCACCAACTTTTCCATGAAAGGATCACCAACTTGCACGGCCGAACGGTTGCTTTCTTCTTCGGTTGAAAATTCAGCGGACGCAAATGTTGCGCCGTGAATACCGTCACGCCCAGTTTTGGCACCGACGTAGATAATCGCGTTATCGACCCCTTCGGCTTTGCCGACTTGCATCGCATTTTGATCGATCAAACCAACCGCCATCACGTTGACCAGCGGGTTACCTTCGTAAGATTTGTCAAAGGCAATTTCACCACCGACCGTTGGAATGCCAATCGCATTGCCATAACCGGCAATACCAGCAATGACGCCGTCGACCAAAGATTTTGTGTGGTTATTGTCCAATTCCCCAAACCGCAAAGAGTCCAAAACCGCAATCGGTTGCGCACCCATTGAGAAGATATCACGCAAAATCCCACCAACACCAGTAGCCGCACCTTCATAAGGTTCAACGGCGGATGGATGGTTGTGACTCTCGGCTTTGAAAACAACGGCTTGGCCATCGCCAATATCCAAAATGCCAGCCCCTTCACCAGGTCCTTGCAAAACGCGTTCGTTGCTTGACCAGAAGTTACGCAAAATCGGCTTTGATTTCTTATACGACACGTGTTCTGACCACATCGCGGAGAACAAACCCGCTTCCGTGTAGTTTGGCAAACGGTCTAATTTCGTCACAATCAATTCATATTCCGCGTCCGTCAAACCCCATTCACGGTAGATTTTTGTGTCACGGATTTGTTGCGCTGTTGGTTCGCCCAACATTGGATTTTTAACTTCGCTCATTTTAACCTACCTTTGCGACTAGCGTTTCCACCAAGCTTTTAAAGAAACCTTGGCCGTCTGTGTTGCCCAACAATTCATCAATGGCACGTTCTGGGTGAGGCATCATGCCAAAGACATTGCCTTTTTCATTCGTGATGCCGGCGATGTTGTCAGCTGAACCGTTGATGTCTTCGTTGTACGTGAAGACTACTTGGTTGTTGTCGTGCAAACTTTGCAACGTCGTGTCATCTGCGTAAAAGTTCCCTTCACCGTGCGCGACTGGAATTTTGATTTGGGCGTTTTCACCGTAGTTTGATGAGAAAGCCGTGTTACCATTTGCCACGTTCAACAAAACTTCGTCACAGATAAAACCAGGTTTGGCATTACCACGTAGTTGCCCTGGCAACAAACCAGCTTCCGTCAAAATTTGGAAACCGTTACAAATGCCAACCACATATTTGCCTTCATAAGCCGCTTGTGAAACAGCTGACATCACAGGTGAAAAGCGCGCCACCGCACCGGTGCGCAAGTAATCACCGTACGCAAAGCCACCCGGCAAGAAAATCGCATCGTACGTGCTCAAATCCGTCGTGTTCGCAGAAATGATATCCGTGCTCACGCCAAATTCATTCAACGCATAATACATGTCAAAATCACAGTTTGACCCCGGAAAACTAATCACTGCCGCCTTCATTATGCCTCTACCTCGTCTTCCAACAATGACAAATCATAACGGTACGTTTCGGTGTTGTGGTTAATCAACAACGCTTCAGTAAATGATTTCACTTCCGCTTCGGCCGCATCAACGGTTGCTGCATCCAATTTCACTTCAAAATATTTTCCTTGTGACACGGCTTGCACGCCAACATATTCCAAACGGTGCAAAGCTGATTTGATAACTTCCCCTTGTGGGTCCAAAATTGATGGTTTGTAAGTAACATAAATTTTTGCGAGGTACATATTATTCTCCTAATTCTGCTCGTAAGCGTGACAAGACAACGTCGTAAACGGCGGTAATATTGCCCGTGCCTTTGCGGAACACATCTTTGTCTAATGATTCATGTGTGTTTTTGTCGACTAAGCGCATGTTATCCGGCGACAATTCATCTGCCAATAACACCGTGCCATCAGCGGTATAACCGAATTCAACTTTGAAATCGACTAACGTGATGCCGATTTTGTCAAACAAAGTTTGTAAAGCCTGATTGACGGCCAGCGCTTGGGCGCGGAACGTGTCTAAATCACTTTGACTCGCCAAGCCCAACGCCAAAATTTGGCTGTCATTCAAAACTGGATCATCCAACGCATCACTTTTGTAATAAAATTCTTGCACGGTTGGCGTCAGTGGCGTCATGTTGGCGACGCCGTATTTGGTGACAAACGAACCAGACGCGAAGTTACGCGTAACGACTTCAACTTTGGCCATCGTCAGTTTTTTCACGAGTGCATCGGTGTCAGATAAGGCCACCACGAAATGATTGTCAATGCCTTGACGCGTCAAATACTGAAACAACGCGCCGGAAATGGCGTTGGTGTAAAAAGCTTTGTTTTCAATCGCTTCTTTTTTCTTGCCATTCAAAGCTGTGGCCTGATCCAAATTATGCACCCAAACCAACGTCGGATCATCTGTTTCGTACAAAGATTTAGCTTTGCCCGTGGTGATTAATGCGCGTTTTTCAACCATGTTGCGTGCTCCATTTTTGTAAATTTTCAATCGCAGTTTCGCCCAAAACAGTGATGTGTCCCATTTTTCGGCCCGGTTTCATCTTAACTTTGCCGTAATCATGAAAATGCCAATCGCTTTGTGCAACCAACGCTTCGCGCGCGGCTTGTAAGTCATCCCCTAGCAAATTCAACATCAGCGCCGGTTGCTCTTGCGTAATTTTGGGAATTGGCAAGCCCGTAATACTACGCACATGCCCTTCAAATTGCGACACGTTGGTCGCCTCAATCGTGTAATGACCCGAATTGTGCGGCCGTGGCGCCAGTTCATTGACATAGACGTTGTCCGCCGTCACAAACATTTCGACCCCCAACACACCGCGTAATTGCAAACCATTGGCAATTTTAGTCGCGATATCTGCAATCTGAGCTTGCAAATCAGCATTTAAACGCGCTGGTGCATACGATGTTTTCAAAATATGATCGGCATGCACATTTTCCGCAACCGGCCAAAAATGAACTTGATCAGCGCCATCGCGCGTAACCATCACGCTCACTTCTCGCTCAAAAACAATTCGCTTTTCTAGAATAAAGACGCTGCTTGCATCGCCAGGCCAATGCGCGCTTAACTGCGCCACATCGTCCGCCGAATTGACGTCCCATTGCCCATGGCCGTCGTAACCGCCACTAACCGTCTTCAAAATTGCTGGCAAACCAACCGTTTCAACCGCTTTTCCAAAGGTTTCAACTGACGTTACTTCAGCAAAATCAGTCACCGACACGCCTTGTTCGCGGATAAAAGTTTTTTCGCGCAAGCGATTACTCGTGATTTCTAGTAACAACAAACCTTGCGGCAACAAAGTCAAATGTTCAACCGTCGCTAAAGCCACACGATCAACATTTTCAAATTCATAAGTGATCACGTCAGATTCAGTGGCTAATTTTTCTAGCGCGGCCGCATCGTCGTAGGGTGCGATAATTTGAAAATCCGCGACTTGACCAGCCGGTGAATTTTCGGCTGGGTCCAACACGCCCACGCGATACCCCATTGGTTTGGCTGCCAAAGTAATCATTCGCCCCAACTGACCACCGCCGACGATGCCAATTGTTGCTGGTGGCAAAATTACGTTAGTCATCTAATTGCGCCTCGCTTTCGATTGCTGCTTGTGTTTGTTTGGCACGAAAATCGGCTAATTTTTCGGCGATTTGTGCATCTTGTAAGGCCAAAATTTGCCCAGCGAGTAAGCCAGCATTTTTTGCGCCCGCTTCGCCAATCGCAACCGTTGCAACAGGCACGCCGGCCGGCATTTGCACGATGCTTAACAATGAATCCATGCCGTTTAAGGCGCGCGATTTAACCGGTACACCAATCACGGGCACCAAGGTGTTGGCAGCCAGCATTCCTGGCAAATGCGCCGCCCCACCGGCGCCGGCGATAATCACTTGAATGCCTTTATCCGCCGCTTCAACTGCAAATGTTTGCAATTGTCCTGGCATGCGGTGTGCTGAAATAACGTGTTTTTCAACGTCAATGCCTAATTGCGTTAACTGCGCTACCGTTAATTTCATCGTGTCCCAGTCTGAAATCGATCCCATTACCACTGCTACTCGTGCCATGCTTTGCTCCATTTCGCTTACTTTATGTTTAGTATAAGCGACGATTCGCGCTATATTTCGGTTAAATTATAAATATTTTCTCACTTTGAACATTATCGTTCGTTATAACCGAACGATAGCACCACAAAACCAACAAATAACGAATGTTCCGATTTTGCTGACGTCATTTACGAACAATAAAAAAGGACAAGGGTCGTCCCTTGTCCTTCAATTTATTTAATTCCAAACTTCTTGCAACAAGTGTGTTTGTTCAGGCTTTGGCCCAACGGCAAAACTCAACAATTCCACTTCCAACAATTCACTCACACGCTTCAAGTAATTTTGCGCATTCACTGGCAAATCACTCAACTTTTGCGCGTCAGTAATGTCTTCTGCCCAACCCGGCAAAGTTTCATAAACCACTTCCAACTTGTCGTAATCGCGGTGGTTGGCTGGGAAATAATTGATAATGTCGTCACCCAAACGATAAGCGACCGCAATTTTCAATTCTGTCAAACCAGACAACACATCCAAACTGTTAACGGCCAACTTCGTCAAACCAGAAACTTGGACTGCGTGACGCAAAGCCACCGCATCCAACCAACCAATCCGACGTGGACGCTTGGTGACCACACCGTATTCATGGCCAACTTCACGAATTTGATCTGCAACATCGTCAAACAATTCGGTTGGGAAAGGCCCAGCACCAACACGTGACGTGTAAGCTTTAATGACACCCACAACGTCTTGAATTTGGTTTGGTCCAACACCAGCACCGTTCATGACCCCACCGGCCGTTGGGTTAGAAGATGTGACAAACGGATACGTCCCATGATCAACGTCTAACATCACGCCTTGCGCCCCTTCAAAGACCACGCGCTTGCGGTCTTTCATCAAGCCACCCAACAAGTACGCAGTGTCTACCACATATGGCTTCAAACGTTCGCCAAAGGCAACATATTGCGCGTAGATTGTGTCGTAATCTAACGCTTCTTCGCCATACAATTTTGTCAATTGCGCGTTTTTAAATGGCAAATATTCTTTCAACAATTCGGCAAAAATTTCTGGTTCAATCAAATCCGCAATGCGAATTCCTGTCCGAGAAATTTTATCCGTATACGCTGGTCCAATCCCTTTTTTGGTGGTACCGATACGGTTGTTAGAGGCATCTTCGCTAGCTTTGTCCAACGCGATGTGATAAGGCATAATCACGTGAGCGCGATCAGAAATGCGCAAACCATCAATGCTGATGCCACGACTTTGTACGCTGTCAATTTCTGACAACAAAGCTTCTGGGTTAATCACAACCCCGTTTCCCAAAATCGCCAACTGGCCTTCGGTCAAAATACCGGAAGGCAAAGCTGACAGTTCAAACTTTTCTTCACCGTGATAAATCGTGTGACCCGCGTTGTTCCCCCCTTGATAACGAACAATCGCATCTGCTTGGCGCGCAAAGAAATCGACAATCTTGCCTTTTCCTTCGTCACCCCACTGACTACCAACTACAATTACGCCTGACATGTGTTTACTTCCTATTCATTTCAGATTAGTGGCAAAACACGAACATTATTTCCTAGAACGCCTTTTACTTACACAGTATACAGTAAATCAGCGTCTTTGTCACATAAATTTGAAAAATTTTCCGAAATAAAACCCGCATTGCAGCTGCAATACGGGTTTTTGAACTTAAATTTCAAGTAATTCTTTTTCTTTTTCTGCCGTTAAACCATCAATCCCCTTGATGTTTTCGTCAGTAATTTTTTGAGCTTGTTCTTCTGCTTTGCGCTTGTCATCTTCAGTCAAATCTTCTGACTTTTTGATGGCATCCATCACATCACGACGAATGTTACGCACGGCAACCTTGGCTTTTTCACCTTCAGCCTTCACGTCTTTGGCCAATTCCTTACGACGATCTTCGGTCAATTGTGGAATCACCAAACGCACCACGTTTCCATCAGAAGTTGGATTTAAACCCAAATCTGACACCATAATTGCTTGGATAATGCCATCCAAAGCCGTCTTATCAAATGGTGTGATCAACAAGACACGCGCTTCTGGCGTTGTCACTGAAGCCAATTGGTTCACGGGTGTTGGCACACCATAATAATCAACTTCCACACGGTTCAACAAATTTGGATTTGCACGTCCGGCGCGGATACTAGCCAATTCACGTTGCAATGCATCTTGTGCTTTTTGCATCCGTTCTTTGGCAGTTGTAAAATCAAAAGCCATGTTAGTTGTCCTTTCCTTTAACGGTTGTTCCGATGTTTTCACCCAAAACAACTCGCTTAATGTTACCTGGTGTGTTCATGTTAAAGACCACCACTGGCATGTCGTTATCCATTGACAAAGAACTTGCCGTCGTGTCCATGATTTTCAAACCACGTTGCAACACGTCCAAGTGTGTCAATTCTTCAAACTTCACAGCCGCCGCATTTTTACGCGGATCAGAATCGTACACGCCATCAACCCCGTTTTTACCCATCAAAATGGCATCCGCATTGATTTCATTAGCACGCAAAGCCGCCGTTGTGTCGGTTGAGAAGTACGGTGAACCAGTACCCGCCGCAAAAATCACGATCCGATCCTTTTCCAAATGACGAATGGCCCGTCCACGGATATAAGGTTCGGCAATTTGACGCATTTCAATGGCTGTTTGCACACGTGTGTCAACGCCGGCGCGTTCCAAAGCGTCTTGCAAAACCAACGCATTCATCGTTGTTCCCAACATTCCCGTGTAGTCCGCGCGTGAACGTTCCATTCCTACGGCTGCCGCAGGTTCGCCGCGCCACAAGTTACCGCCACCGACAACAATTCCAATTTCAACGCCCAAATCATGCACGTCTTTTAATTCTTCAGCAATTGTTTTAACCACATCCAAATCAATTCCTTGGCCCTTGTCACCTGCCAAAGCTTCACCAGATAATTTCATCAAAACACGCTTATATTTTACATCTGACATTTTTGTCTCCAATCTATTGGTACCTATAAAAAAAGGCGCCAGCGCGCACTTTTTCAATTAATTAGGCGTTCAATTGCTTAGCAACTTCTTCAGCCAAGTCTGTAACTTGCTTTTCGATACCTTCACCAACTTGGAAGCGCACGAATGACAACACTTTTCCACCCTTGGCAGCAACATATGCACCAACAGTTTCTTTACCGTCACCCTTAACAAACGCTTGGTCTACCAATGAAATTTCAGCCTTAAACTTGTTGATACGTCCTTCAACCATCTTTTCTTTGATGTTTTCAGGCTTACCAGCCAAGTCTTCAGAAGCCATTTGAACTGACTTTTCGTGTTCCAAAACTTCTGAAGGAATTTCATCAGCTGATGTGTATTGTGGAGCAATAGCTGCTGCGTGCATTGCAACATCCTTAGCAACTTCTTCGTTTGCACCTTCCAACAAGGCCAAAACTGAGATTGAACCACCGGCGTGTGTGTAAGCACCCAATGATTGACCAGCAGTCTTTGTCACGATTGCAAAACGACGCAAAGTGATCTTTTCACCTGTCACTTGTGTTGTACGGATGATTTCGTCACCCAATGTACCTTCACCAAATGGCAAAGCCAAAGCAGCATCAACATCAGCAGGTTCTCCAGCCAAAATTGTTGTCGCTGCGTTTTGCAACAAAGCGTTAAATTCAGCGTTTCCAGCCACGAAGTCTGTTTCTGAGTTCAATTCAACAACAACGGCCTTGTCGCCGTCAACTGTCACGAAAGTCAAACCTTCAGCTGTCACACGGTCGCCCTTCTTAGCGGCCTTAGCCATTCCCTTTTCACGCAAAATGTCGACGGCCTTTTCTTGGTTACCTTCAGCTTCAACCAAAGCCTTCTTAGCGTCCATCATTCCGACACCTGTCAATTCGCGCAATTCTTTTACTTGTGCGGCTGAAATTTTTACGTCTGCCATTTTCATGCTCCTTAGATTTAAATATAAACGTGTTTCAAAAAATGTAAAAAACCGTCCCACGCCCCAAACAGGTCCGCGTGGGACGGTACTCATTACCAATAATTAAAAATTAAGCGTTTTCGCCTTCAACGATGTTAGCGATTTCTTCGATTGATTCTGTTTGTGCGTCACCATCAACAAATGCGTCTTCAGGGGCACCATCTTGACCTTGACGGCCTTCGATAACAGCATCAGCCATCTTGGCTGTGATCAAACGAACCGCACGGATAGCGTCATCGTTGGCTGGAACCTTAACGTCAACCAAGTCTGGGTTAGCGTTTGTGTCGATCATAGCCACAACTGGGATGTTCAACATCTTTGCTTCCTTAACGGCGTTTTCTTCCTTCTTAGGGTCGACAACGAACATCAAGTCTGGCAAACCAGGCATGTCTTTAACACCACCCAAGAACTTTTCCAACTTTTCACGTTGCTTGTTCAACAAAGCAACTTCCTTCTTTGGCAAAGCATCAAATGTACCATCTTCAGCCATTGCTTCCAAATCCTTCAAACGTTGGATACGTGTCTTGATTGTGTTCCAGTTTGTCAAAGTACCACCCAACCAACGGTGGTTGATGTAGTATTGACCAGCGCGCTTAGCTTCTTCAGCAATTGCGTCTGAAGCTTGCTTCTTTGTACCAACAAACAAAATGTTAGCGCCGTCTTGTGAAGCGTTACGGATGTAGTTGTAAGCTTCGTCGACCAACTTAACTGTCTTTTGCAAGTCGATGATGTGAATACCATTACGTTCTGTAAAGATGTATTCGTCCATCTTTGGGTCCCAACGACGTGTTTGGTGACCGAAGTGTACTCCTGCTTCGAGGAGTTCTTTCATTGAAATAACTGCCATGATATGGCCTCCTTAGGTTTTTCCTCCAGCAAACTCGCCGTGCGTTGTTACATTGCTGCACCTCAACGTACTCATTTGCTGTGTGTTTTTGACAATTGATTGCCGTCAATTAGTTTACCAAATATTAAAGACTCTGGCAACCCTTTTTTACCACTTGACCGCATGTTCGCGTAAGAATTGTTCTTTGCGAGCACGAGATAATTTTTTAAAAGCCGCCTCGGCTTTTAGCGCCTCACTTTTCGTGGCAAAAGCTTCGGCATAAATCAATTTTAGCGGATGACGGGATTTAACGCGCGTGAATTTGGCACCGAGACCGGCTTGATGCGTGGCAAAGCGTTTGCCTACATCATCGGTAAAACCGCCGTAAAACATGCCATCCGCTGTGTAAAGCACGTAAAAATAATACGGCTTCATGACCACTTTTCTCCATATAAAATGTCATGCACGGCCGGCGTGTAATCGTTGTTTGCATCATAAGCAACCAGCGCTGGCAAAATCCGGACGCCGCCTGGACGCCCAGCTTTGATTGCCTCAATGAGCACCATATTTGCCTCGCGATCGGGTTTGCCGTAGACAAATTGAATCCGTTTGACCATCAATTTTCGTTCCGCAAACACCGCCATGATTTCCATCAAACGCTCTGGGCGATGCACCATGTAGAATTTACCGCCGGATTTGAGCAATTTCGCACCGACTTTGACCACACCAGCCAAATCAACCGTCACTTCATGTCGCGCCAAACGATAATGTTCATCCAAATTCTGCCGCGCTTCATCCGCAAAATAAGGCGGGTTCGTCAAAACCGTCTCGGCACTATTGGGCGCCAGTTCTTCAAACACCGTGCTCATGTCGCGATTGATGACCTGCACACGCGGCGTTAAATCATTCAACGCCACACTGCGCGTCGCCATCTCCGCCAAATCTGGTTGAATTTCAACTAACGCAACTTTGCCTAAAACTTTACGGGCATAAAAAAGACCAATCGCGCCCGTCCCCGCACCTAAATCCACGGTCAGACCGCGCCCAAGTTTACTAACGCCAGCAAAGTGCGCCAACAAAACAGCGTCTAATGAGTAAGCAAACATGTCCGGATTTTGAATAATTTTGATATTTTGAGAAGTCAGGCCGTCAATGCGTTCGCCTGCTTTTAAAAGTTTATCGCTCATGTGGAATATGATACACTATTAAAGCGAACGTGTGAACGCGTTTGTTGAATTGATGATAAATATGGAGAAATCAGGATGTTATACACTTTCATTCGCCAGATTGCCGCTGGTTTAATTTGGTTGATTAACGGCAAAATTACTTATATAAACCAAGATAAATTACCTAAAAATCAAAACTACGTGCTCGTCGGTCCGCACCGGACGTGGTGGGATCCCGTTTGGTATGCATTGGCGGCTTATCCGAAACGCTTTGTGTTCATGGCCAAAATTGAATTGTTCAAATTCAAACCTTTGGGCTGGTTGATTGGCCAATTAGGCGCTTTTCCAGTTGACCGCGACAATGTCGGCCCAAGCGTGATTAAAATCCCGGTTAAAGAATTGAAATCCGGCGATCGTTCGCTGATTATGTTCCCTTCTGGTTCGCGCCATTCTAACGAATTGAAATCTGGTGCCTTGCTGATTGCGCGCATGGCGGGCGTGCCTTTGGTGCCAGCCGTTTATCAAGGTCCCGTGAAATTCAGTGATTTGTTCAAACGCAACAACACCGTGGTTGCTTTCGGCGATCCAATCGTCATCGATCGCAAAACAAAGTTAGACGATGCCACCATCGCCGCTTACACCCAAGAAATGCAAACAGCATTCGATCGTTTGGACGCCCAAGTCAATCCAGCTTGGCATTATGTGGATCCTAATCCAAAAAATAACGACTAAAAAAGCCCCACTTGCGTGGGGTTTTTTCATTACTTTTGTTGCTTTTTCATTTGTTGCATCATTTGGTTCAACTTCTTTTGTGAAGGTTGTTGTCCCATTGATACCATCATTGATTTCAACATGTCTTCGTTGATTGGTGGGTTCTTTTGCAAGTAAGACTTCATTGAGTTACGTGCCAAGAAGAATCCCGCTACCAAGCCAACCACAAGGGCCAACACGGCAATCAAAATCACTAATCCTGTGCTCATGACATTTCTCCTTTAAACTAACTAACGTTAATAATAGCACATTTTAACGGTATTTTTCCACGGTGTTTGCCGGTTTTTTGCCTTGTTTTTTAACTTTGTCTAAAGTTGTTCGCTTATTTATTTTGTTTTTACTAAATTTAGCGAACGTGTGTTTGATTTTTCGTATCAGGTTCGGTATACTAACCATAGAATAAATCGAGGAAAAAACGCCATGGTTCAAGAAAGCAAACAAATCGCCGTCTTGCGATTCATCTACGAAGCGCAAACAAACAACGGCTTTCCCCCAACAGTTCGTGAAATTGGCGAAGCAGTTGGTCTCTCATCATCATCAACGATTCACGGTCACATCGAACGCTTGGCAAAAAAAGGCTATCTTAACAAAGATCCTGAAAAGCCACGGGCCCGCGCCATCGAAATCACCGACAAAGGGTTAGAAATCTTAGGCATTTCAACCACCGCCGGTCGCATTCCAGTCATTGGCATGGTAACTGCGGGGCAACCGATTTTGGCCGTCGCTGAAGAAGCAACCGAATTTTTCCCAATTCCTGATCACTTGGTCCAATACGACGGTGATTTGTTCATGTTGAACGTCAAAGGCGATTCCATGATTGACATGGGGATTTTGAACGGCGACAAAGTCATCATCCGCAAGCAAGACAACGCCGACAACGGTGAAGTTGTCGTCGCCATGACCGAAGAAGACGAAGTCACGGTTAAGCGTTTCTTCAAAGAAGCCGATCATTTCCGTTTGCAACCGGAAAATACCTCGATGGCACCAATTATTTTGAATCATGTCACCATTTTGGGTAAAGTTGTCGGACTTTATCGTGATGCTATTTATTAAAAAGCTGCCCGCTTTTGCGGACAGCTTTTTTTGTCGGTTTATTGTTGTAAAGTCGTCGAACCATTTGGCAAAACAAGCCAGTTGCCGACAGTTCCAGTCGCACCACCTTGCTCTTTCAAAGCTTTAGACTGTACTTTGACGGAATAAGTGCCATTAGGCAGCGCAAATCCTTGATAGGTCAAATCGCCATTTCCAGCGTCTTCCCCACTTTTCTGAAACTTTTGTTGTAGCCAGTTTGCAGCTTCTTCTTTATTGTGAACAACGACTTGGTAGGTTGTTTTATATGCGGGAGAACTAGGATCTATGCCTTTATATTTAGCAAATTTTTTGTTGTCTTCTCCAACTTGATTTGCGGGTTTGACAGTGGCATCACTGGCGTATACCAAATAATCCCCCACTTGACCCGCCACATCATCAGCATTGGGACTAGCTACACCAACCGCATAAATATTATCTTCCTTCCCAATGAAAGTGTAAGATAATTGATCATTATTCAAATATTTTTTGACTTGATTAATCGCCTCATCAGAATCGTTAATTGCTAGTTTCTGGATTGAACTACTTGATGAAGATTGTGACGATTCATTGGTTGAGCTACTTTGCTTACTGGTAGTTGCCGATGAATCCGATTGTTTCGTTTGTTTTTCAATGTTTTGGTTGTCGTTTGCTTGATGCATGATTTGCGAACCTACAAGGCCGACTAGGCCCAGTACAGATACTGTTACTACACCAATCGCTACTTTGTTAACCATTATTCCCTCCTCTTCTGAGATTCATTTTTAATCTCTTGCCCATATTTTAACATTGTAAATGATGAAACCGAATTCATTCGTTTTTCATCGCCAGCTGGCTTTATTTTTATGACGTAAATAAAAACTGCTCGACTTGCGAACAGTTTTTTGTCATTCATAGAATTTTGCGTCTTTATTGTGCAGACGTATTTTATTATCATTCGTCAAATATTGTTCCTCGACAAAAACTAAAGTCCGTACCAGCGGTGTTTTCCCAACGCTTAGTTGATAAAGTTCAAGGACATACACATCGTTAAATCGATACACATTTTGCGCACGATAAGTCGAAATATTCATTTTCGTTGTTAACGTGGGTTCTACGTCCAAAAAATTGGTGAGTGCTTGCCGTAAAAACTGCCGTGATCGATAGGCATTCAGCGCGAAATTTCCATAAATAATAGCAAAAGGCACAATCAACACCATTGCGATTGTTGGCGAGGATTGCCAGAATAAGTCAATAAAAACCATTATCAAAATCACAAGTGCGACAATAATAGATATCATCGACTTTAACAAACTTTGTTGTTCGTATGTCGTATCTCTTTCATTGGTGATGGTTTTGACTTTTTGTTGATATTGTTGTGTGATTTCTGTAATTTTTTCTGGTTCAAGTTGCTGTTTTTCAGTGTCCAAAATAAAACCAAATTGACCATGATAATAGTCCGATAACTTTTGTGCATCGACATCTGACAACAAATTTTTGGGTAAATACTGCACTTTTTGTTTAATCGGCACTAAGATGGATTTGCTATACACCCAATCTGCAATATAATAGTCAACTGTTTCCCAAACCGTAAATAATTGCCAGCGTCGATCAGAAACACGCGCTAAATGCTCGTCATAATGCCAAACAAAATCTTGCTCAACGTCCACGCCTTCAAAAGCCAACGCACCTTTTCGCCAAATTCGATAATTACGCCAATTAATGAGCGGGAAATAGCCAAAAGTAACCGTAATAATCAGAAACATGATACTGACTTGCCATGCAATCAGATGTACTGCCAAACCCGCAATTGTGTAAATCATTCCCAATACAGCCGGTATAATGGCAAAAATGCTCATTAGCACGACTCCCCTAAACCAGAATAGACTACGAGCTGACTGTTTAATCGCGGGATTATTCAATTGCCGTGCCTGTTGTAAATACGCTTCATGTAAAACGGCAATCGTTTGTTTTGGTACCGTAAATTGTTTATTACTTAACGATATCAATGGCAATCGCTTTTGTAATTTTACTTGTTCTTGCTGTTTATTCATATCCTTATCTCCCTTACATTCCACTAAAACCGGCTATCATTGAACAAGAACAATAGCAACAGCACACTCACATCCAACAAAATAACCCCGAAAAATTTAATCTCCATTCGCACTCGCACTTTTTCTTAAATTCTTGATACAAACGTTGCCCATCGCGCACGCCCGTCAAGCGGAATTGCGCTGTGTCTTGTTCATAATCCGTCACTTGATCGGCACTGCCATTTTTTGTTATTCTCCCGATTCACTATCCGCAGACAACGCATCAAACTCTGCCAATCGTGCTTTAATTTCGCCGAGTGTTGTACCGTTCGGATCAGTTGCAGGTGTCAAAATTTGTTTTTCACCACCGGCAGAAATTTCAAAATCTCCCGGACCCGATAGAAAACCACCATCCGCATACAAAACAGGCGTGGCATCATCTCGATCACCAAACCAATCTGCACGGTCGGCTGCACTCATTGGTGCCAAAAACTTAAATGCAGCCAGAATAGTTGGATTTTCTTTTTCACTAGTACTAATTGGTGTACTGGGCACGACTGCAGGTGCTTCACTTTTGAACATTACGCTTCCAAAACCAATTGCTGTAAGCGAAATACCGATCAACACAACACTCAGTGCTTTTTTATTTTTCATTCCACCATCTCCCTGACATCACGTCAAAACCGGCTACCATTGAACAAAAACAATAGCACCAACACACTCACACTTTTTAATAATTCTAGTCTTAACTAATCAAAATAGCAAATGATTTCACTTAAAAAGCCGAGCTCATCAGCTCGGCTTTTATTTAAATTCTTGATACAAACGTTGGCCGTCGCGCACGCCCGTCAAACGGAATTGCGCTGTGTCTTGTGCATAATCTGTGATTTGATCGGCACTGCCATGCACCGCTGTTTGGAAAATGCGTTCGTAATCTGCGACGCTCACACGTTGGCGCGCGGCCAATAATGCGTCCACCGATGCGCCCAAACCTTTGGCAAATTCAGGTTGCAGCGTAATGCTATACCATTCGGCTTCTGCGCCGCTGCCGTAACTAAACACGCCCAGTTGGTCGCCCGCTTGCACTTTGCCATTTTCTAACAAAGACAACAAGGCCAAATAGACTGACGCCGTGTACAAATTCCCCACCCGACGTGCATAAGTTTGGCTCGCGCTCAAGGCTGCCAAATGACGCACTTGCGTCGCTTCATCGACCGTTTCAATAACTTGATCCAACGCCTTTTTCCCTTGTTTGGTATAAGGCAAATGGAAAGCCACGCCTGCCAAATCCGTCAAAGAACGACCGGCGCGTTGGTACAAAGTCAAAAACATTTCCTTGTAAACTTCGGTTGAATATTTACCATCGACGAGCGCTTCCGTGCGATCTAATGGCCGCCAGAAATCCATCACGTCTTGGCTCATGTAAACCGAATCGTCGTTGATCACGGCAATCTGTGGATCGGCCGCCACTAACATCGCCACGGCCCCGCCGCCTTGCGTCACTTCGCCGGCCGTAGCCAAACCATAACGCGCAATGTCACTGGCAATGACGAGCGCCTTTTTTTCTGGGTGGCGCGCGACGTAATCACGCGCTTGCATCAAACCATACGTGCCGGCGTAGCAAGCTTGTTTTAATTCAATTGTCCGTACAAATGGTGATAAGCCTAACAAATTTTGGACGTAAACCGCCCCTGATTTTGAGTGGTCAATACCTGATTCTGTGGCAAAAATGACCATATCAATCGCGTCTTTATCCGCTTCAGTCAAAAATTGAACGGCCGCGTTGGCGCCCATGGTCACCACATCTTGTGAATTTGGGATGACGGCTTGCTCGTCTTGACCAATGCCGATTGTGAATTTATTCGGATCAATGCCGCGCGCTTGCGCTAATTCAACTAAATCAACGTACAAATGTGGCGTATAAAAACCAATTTTGTCCAAACCAACTTGTGTCATAATCCTCTCCTTTAAACGCTTTCGCGCACCATTAACGTTGATGGAACCGTCAATTCCACGGGTAATTGTCGCTCGCCAACAATGCGTTCGCGGGCCAGACGCAACGCGGCTTTGCCCATTTCTTCAACTTCGGGATGAACGGTTGTCAAAGACGGCGTCAAAAAGCCCGCCACTTCGATATCATCAAAACTGATAATTGCAATATCGGTGGGAATTTTAATGCCCGCCATTTGCAAACCACGATACAAGCCGATGGCAATCGGATCGGAAGCCGCAACAATTGCGGTTGGTTGCTGAGCCAATAATTCTGGGACAATCTCCAGCGCTTTTAACGTGTCCCACCCGACCAAATACGTTTGTGGTGGCAAATGATGCGTCGTCATCCATGCTTCATAAACACGGTGGCGCGCGTCAATATGCGTTGAGACGGCCACACCTGCTTCATCATAAAGCGCCACATCGGCCCCCACAAACGCAATTTTTTGATGCCCCTTTTCTGCCAAAAAATCAAGCACGCGATAACTTTGCGCAGAAAAATCATTGTGCACAATATCGTAACCTTGAATTGGCCGGTCATCATCGACCACGACCACATTGGCATTGATGGCCAAAATTTTCTTCATCAGCGTATCGGTGGGATTGCCGATAATTATGACCGCTCCAAAATCGGCCAGCCGTTGCCAATCTTTGTGCGCGTCCACCAAACGAAAAACCATCTCAATGCGCATTTGCCAACGGGTGGCGGCTAATTCGATACCCGTGCGAATTGAGCGGAAGTACGGGTCATTCAACTCACGCTCTTCATCAAACGTGCTAATCAGCGCCACGGCCAATTTTTGTTCGCCTGCTTTGCTGATCAAACGCCGATTGGCGCGTGGTTGATAATGTAATTTATTAGCGACATCAATGACGCGCGCACGCGTATCGGCTGTCACTTTTAATGTTTGATCTTCACTTAAAATGCGCGACACTGTCGCTGGCGAAACGCCAGCCTGCCGCGCGACATCACGAATGCTAACCATGTTTTACCCCTTCAACATATTGTAGCACACGCTGTTTACTAAACACAAAACCGACTAATAGCCGCGCGTCAAATCTACCCGATTCACTGTCAATTTCTCCCAAGCCAAATAAGCAGGCAGATTTTGCTCAAAAATATCCCATAGCGCGTCCGGACGCTTGGGTTGTTGATGCTCGGCCCAGCTGGTGTGTTGCGTCACCAAAATTTTTGGATGCGTCAACAATTCATGACCATCCGGCAAAGGTTCTGGCGTCGTCACATCAAGTGCGGCAAAACGAATTTTCTGAGAATCTAATGCTTGCAGCAAAGCCGCTTGGTCCACCGTATCACCTCGACCAACGTTAGCAAACAAAATCAAATCATCCACTTGATCAAAAATTGTCGCATTAAAATAATGCTGTGTCGCTTTAGTGGCTGGCAAAGTATCGACAATCACTTTGACTTTTGGCAAAAGTTCCGCCACATCGCTTAGCGCTACCACTTTATCAAAACCGGCCACCGCCTGACCACGCGTATTGACGCCGTACGCCGTGCCGCCCAAAGTTTGAATGTACTCGGCCAATTGCGCGCCGATACTACCCGTGCCAAAAATCAACACTGGCAATTCACTCAACAAATACTGATCGGTAAATTCCGACCACGTCTGTTGCGCCACGTAATGATGCAAGCCGCGCGCGACAAATAAAATGTAGGCCAAAACTGTTTGGGCAATCGGCCTTGATTTGACACCACTGGCGTTGGTAACTTGTACGCCGGCTTTTTCGAGTTGTTTTTGTGGCAAATTATTCACACCGGCACCGATGTTTTGCACCCATTTTAGCTGATTTTCTTGGGCTAATATTTGCTGGCCTAATTGCTCGTCCCAGACGTACATCATCGTCACTTGGCCGAGTTGTTCAGGTTGGATGGCTTCTTTTGTGACGACGGTGATGCCGTATTTGGCAAGCGTATCTTGCGCGCGTTTTGGCAAAGGTTGATTGGCTAATAGTAATTCTGACATGTGTTTCACCTCCAATTTACTTGTATTATAGCACTAAAAAAACAGCGTCACTGCGCTGTTTTCATTCATTAATTTAATCCGTGTGATTAACAAATTAAATTTTATCGTAAGCATAAATAATCGTATGCGACACTTGCTCATCTTGTAACAACGTCACATCGCCAAAATTGCTGTGGTGCTGACTGTCTGGCAAATTCTGCGCTTCGATAGCGACCGCCAACCACGGATGACCGTCACCGCGATTTAGGCCTTTAACCACCGTGTCGTCCAATTGGCTCGCGGTAAAGACGACCGCCGCGTTGCGATCTGAATAAATCGACACGCGCCGTTTAGAAGCGCGATCCGTCAAAGTCGCAACCGGTCGCGTCAAACTCGGACTCACCACAAAGACATCATCGAAGCCACCTTCGCGCGTTTGAGCGCGCATTTGCGGTAGAACAACGCCCAAATCTGATTGGCTTTGTAAGTCAAACGGTGTGTTGGCGTTGGTTAAAATTTCACCAGTTGGCACTTTGTCCGCATCAACGGCTAAATGCTGCGTGCTGTTCAGCCACAAATCATGCGTCAACACATCTTCAACACCGTTATCAGCCAAATTAAAATACGTATGCACCGTCGGATTAAAGACGCCATCGGCTTGACTTTGCGCGCCAGTAAACGTTATTTTAACTTGATCATCCGCGGTTAATTCATATTGCACGGTCATTGTCAAAGTTCCGGGAAAACCGTCAGTTTCAGGCGTTTGCGTACGTGTCAGAGTTAACACATCCGCATTTTCAGCGACTTTTACGTCAAAGAATTGTTCGCCCACGCCTTGTGCGCCGCCGTGCAAAGAATGACCGTTTTCGTTTGATGGCGTGCTGATTTCATGCCCGTTTTGTTGCCAGCGGCCATCGCGAATCCGCCCCGCCGTGCGGCCAATGACGCGATTAATGTTGTAATCCGCAATTAATTTGTCAAAATCATCACTCGACAACACCAAATTCACCCGTTCATCGCCATCTAAAATTGAAAATTCTTGCACAATCCCGGCAAAATTCAGCACACTTAAGCGCGTCCCACGCGCATTTTCCAAAGTATAACGCACCACGCGTTGCCCGTGATGTTCACCAAAATCTGTTATGTTAATCATCTGGCACCTCCTGCCAAAGCACTTCATAATGATACGTCGTTTCCGTTAACAAATACGCGTCTGCTACGCTCGGCGACCACGAATCATCGCCACCAACGCCCATGTGCGCACCGTCAATTTGCAGCCAAACCGCATCATCTGGCACTAATTGCGTGCGATACGCGCGCTGCGCCAACTCCTTTTGCGCATAATGACTCACGTTAAATGCCAAAGGTTGCAGATTAGCTACGATGCGTTGCTGTGGCAAATCAATTTCTGTGACGGCCGTGCGCAAACCATGTTCACTCGGAAAAATATAAGGCGTATAAAAGTCGGCAATCGTTTGCTGCCAACGGCCAATTTTAGCGGCCGAATGCCGGTCTGGATAATTTTCAAATGGCCCACGACCAACATAACTAATTTGCGCAAAAGGCGCCAAAGCCATTTGTACCCCAACACGTGCTGGCGGCAAATGTTGGCTGTCACGGCGGACCGTAACGCTCAACAGCAACTGACCGTTTTTGTCAAAACGATACGTTTTCGTGGACTGAATGAGTTGCTGATTTTGCGACCAAAAACCGTGCCTTGTTACAACTTCCACAAATTCGCCGCTGCGCGCCACATCAAAGAATTGCAATTCTGGTTGCATATCATACCAACCTTCGGCACGCCAGCGCGCTTCCCAGGCATGGGGGTCAGGATTTTGTACTTCACTCACGCCAATATCATTGTCGATTGGCGCGCGTGTGAAATTATCCATCAAGGGCGCATACAAACGTTCATGACCTTGATATTGCCAACTCGTCAACCAGCCACTTTGCGGATCGAATTGCCAAACCGCGTGTGTCCCAACGATTTCAACCATTTTTTCTGTTGTCAAAACCGCCGGTGCTTGTTGGAAAATCGGCATTGCCGGAATTGCGCGTGCCAAAACAAATTGCTCGTAACCTTCCGCTTCAACGCGCACATTGACGAACACATCACCAGTTGATTTTGGCAAATCCAAATCAATATGAATGGTTTCACTGGCTGGCAAAGTAAAGTCGACGTCTTTGTGCCAGGTCACTTCGTGATTAACGGATAACGTGATTTCAACAGTTGACGTCACCTGCTTAAACAAGTATTCACTCGCAATCGTCAACACATTGTCAGCCAAAGAAAATTGCAAATATTGTTGTTGATAAGCCACTTCTTGCAAAGCAGGTTTTGGCGTACGATCAGGAAATAACAAACCATCCAAACTAAATTGCCGATCATTGGGTTCATCGCCAAAACCGCCACCATAGACATAATCGCCGTCTTTGGCCAAACCTTGATCGACCCAATCCCAAATAAAACCGCCCTGCAACCGTTCAAATTGCCGAAAAGCCTGCCAATATTTGGCAAAACCACCGAGACTATTGCCCATATTATGCGCATATTCACACAAAATCAACGGGCGCGTCTCACCCGGTTTGGCAATCCAACGTTTCAACGACCACTTATCATTGACCACATCGCGTTGATCTTGGTCAACACGCGCATACATCGGCACAATCAAATCCGTCGCCGGACTATCTGCGCCGCCACCTTCATATTGAACCGGTCGCGTCGGATCGCTTTGTTTCAACCATTGATACAGCGCATCATGATTATGACCATATCCCGATTCATTTCCCAACGACCAAATAATGATGGCTGGAAAATTCCGATCACGTTGCACCATGCGGGTCACACGTTCAATCATTTGTGGCAAATATTGCGGATTATTCGTCAGCCCATTCATCGGCGTCATGCCGTGCGTCTCCAAATTCGCTTCGTCCACCAACAACAAACCATACTCGTTGGCCAATTCATACCACCGCTGATGATTTGGGTAATGCGACAAACGCACGGCATTAAAATGATATTTTTTCAGTAATTCGATGTCTTGTCGCATCGTTTTTTCATCAACGACATAGCCGGTTTGGGGGTGAAATTCGTGTTTGTTGACACCGCGAATGAGCACTGGTTTGCCGTTTAACGTGAGCAGTCCGTTTTTGATGGCAACTTCTCTTAGGCCGACTTGTGCGTGTTCAATTTGCGTGACCACACCACGCTCATCGCATACCGTCAAACGCAATTCATATAAATTCGGCACTTCATCAGACCACAAATACGGCTGGTCCACAGCCAAATTCAGCGTTAATTCACCAGCATTTGCCCCGCGTTCATCGACAATTGTTTGTCCCGGTTGGCCACTTTGCGACGCAACCAGCTTATCTTGCCAATACAAATCCGCTTGAATCTGCGCCTCAGGAGAACTGGTCGTTAAAATCTGAACAACGCCTTGATCAAAATCTGCATCAAGTCGCGTCTCAATTTGATAATTCAACAAACGCACAGCTGGTACATGCGCCAAAGTCACATCACGAAAAATCCCCGCCAGACGCCACATGTCCTGATCTTCCAAATAACTACCTTTACTCCAACGCAACACCAGCACCGCCACACGATTCTCACCGGCAACCAGTACGTCACTAACGTCAAATTCCGCCGGCAAACGGCTATCTTCAGAATAACCAATAAATTGCCCGTTCACCCACACATAAAATGCCGAACCAACCGCCTCAAACGTCAAATGCACTTGGCCGGCCGTCAGCCATTCTGGCGCCACTTCAAACGTCCGACTGTACGCACCAGTCGGATTTTGTTCTGGGACGAACGGCGGATTCACGGGAAACGGATACGCCACGTTGGTATAAATTGGCACATCATAATCACCTTGCAATTGCCAATTACCCGGCACTTGTAGACTTTGCCGTGTTTCTAAATCCGTATGCAACCAGGTTTCCGGCACCAATTCGGGACGCGCAAAATGACTAAATTGCCATGCGCCATTTAGTGATTGAACGGCTAAACTGCGTTTGCCGTAAACTAGTTTTTCATCAGCGCGCCAATAACCTAACGGCACATGCATCGCTAGGCGATTAACGGCGAACACGCCGAGATTTTCCCAATCCCGACGTGCTAAAATGTCTGCTAAATTTTGTGACATGCGTCACCTCCGCCTTATTGTTGTTCTGCTGCCAACTTTGCTTCCAATTCATTGACAATGTCTTCGTGCATCTTTTCTGTCAACTTCACTTTCCAAGCAAAGACCACAATGGCAAACACCATCAAAATACCAGGCAAGATAAAGGCATAAGCATTAAAGGTTGCCACTTGATGCGTGGTGATGTCTTTTGCGGTTGCATTCCCGGTCATGCCAGCTGCCACCGCGACAAATCCAACGATTCCGTTTGAAAAGGCGCCGGCGATTTTGTCCAACAAAGGACGAATTGACAAGGTCACCGCTTCATTACGGACGCCGTTTTTCAATTGGCCGTATTCAACCGCGTCAGTAATTGTCATCAAAGCTGACAAGAAGACCAATTGGTATGGGAAGTAGAACAAAACCGTTGCCAAAGTCACAACGCCCGTGCTGTGTCCGCCGGTAATGAAAAGCAGATAAGCAATCACTTGCACGATGATACTACCCAAAAATACCCAACGACGTGTCACTAGCTTTGACAAAACTGGGAACAATGGTACCGCCACAATGCCAGTAATTGTCGCCGTCAAACCAACTAACCAAAATGAACCAGGTTCACCCAATACGAACTTGTAGAAGTAATACAACACACCAGTTGTTGCGACATAAGCCAACGCATATGAAATGTACGCCAAGGCCAACCACAGCAATTGATCGTTTTTTGTGATCGCTTTGAACACGTCAATTGTCTTCACTTTTTGCTTTTCAGCTTGACGGACAATGGAGTCATTTTCCTTGGTGCCCCAAGCCGTAATCAAAGCCGTTCCACCAGAAACAATGGCGACGACCACCGCAAACCAGAACCAACCCGCAGCGCCTTGTTCATGTTTGCCAGTGACCAAATACGTAAAGAACGTTGTCAAACCAACCACAACCATACTTGTTCCGTTTTGTCCCAAAGATGAACCAAAACGTGCGACCGTTCCCAACTTTTCACGTTCTTTAGAATCCGTTGAAATCGCTGGAATCATTCCCCAAAATGAAATATCTTTGAAAGAATAAAATGAATCCAATAGAATAAAAGCAATGGTGAAAACAATCAAGAACAAGGTCTCATTCCCCGTTGCCAAGCCAAAGAAGTTCGTGAACATCAAGACCAACAGCAAAGAAGAAATTAAACCACCAGCCACCAACCATGGCTTAAAGTTCCCCCAACGCGAGCGTGTGTTGTCAATCACACTCCCAATCAAGGGGTCAAACACAATTTCCACCAAACGAATCCCGACCACCAGGGATGTGACCGTCGCAATCATGCGATTGGCATTTGGCGAACCAGCAAACATCGAACTCGTCACAAAGATAATGAAGTACGTGCTTAACGTAATGTAATAAGCATCATGACCAAAGGCCCCGAGGGCGTAACTGATCCGTTGCTTCCATTTTGAATTTGTCATTTTCTTACTCCTTTTTAGTAAGCGCTTACATATTGTGGTAAAAATGAAACGTTACACGTGCTCGTGTAGCGTTTGAATAAATTGGTCAAATCCTGCCTGACCATCGGCATTATTTTTAAACACGCCCGCGTCTTCCAAAACCCGTGCGAAGATGTCAGCCACTGATTGTTCTACCAAACGTTGGGCTTCTGCCCTTTGTGTAACGGCATGTTGACCTCGTAAATCTTGCGCCCATTGGGCGTGTTTATCGGCGACTGGCGTTTGGCCGTCCACCAAATAATCGGCAACTGCCGCCAGTTCTGTTTTCAAACGTGGTGGCAAAATCGCCACGCCCATCACCTCAATCAAACCAATATTTTCTTGTTTGATGTGTTGAACATCGGGATGCGGATGGAAAATGCCGTCCGGAAATTCCGCCGACACGTTGTTGTCGCGCAACACGATGTCCATTTCATAAACATCACCGCGTTTGCGTAAAATCGGTGTGACCGTGTGATGTGGCGTGCCATCCGTTGATTCGGCCACCAAATCACACGCCGGATCGCTATAACTGCGCCATTTTTCCAAAATGTTGACGCTGGCCGCTAACACTTTTTGCGCGTCTGCATCGCGTAAGCGAATGACAGACATCGGCCAGTTCAAAATTCCCGCTTCCGCCACGTCCAAATCAAGTTTTTTCCTGATTTGAGCGCGTGCCATCGGCATTTCATAACGACCAGCTTGGAAATGATCGTGCGTGAGAATGGAGCCGCCCACAATCGGCAAATCCGCGTTGGAACCGATGAAATAATCCGGGAATAAGTCCACAAAAGCAAACAGACGCGCCAGATTATCGCGATCAATTTTCATTGGCCGATGCACCGGCGCCATCACAATCGCATGCTCGTTGAAATAAGAATACGGTGAATATTGAAAGCCCCAACTTTCACCGTTCAAATCCACACGGACAATGCGATGATTGGTTCGTCCCGGAAAATTCGCATGACCGTGAAAGCCTTCGTTTTCCAAACATAATTGGCAGGCTGGATACGTCGTTTGTGGGGCTGAGCGCGCCGCGGCGATATCAGCCGGCGTCTTTTCCGGTTTGGACAAATTAATCGTAATATCAATGTCACCGTATTTTGTCGGCGCCGTGTAGGAAATATTTTGCGCAATCTCACGCGTTTTGATGTAATTCGTTTTCTGCGATAAGGCATAAAAATCCGCCAACGCCGCGCGCGCATTTTCCTGATACAATTGCCAAAATCGGGCATTTACCACACTCGGCCGTGGTGCAAAAAAGTTCATCAATTCCGCACCCAACACGTCGCGATCGGCGGCCGTATCCGCAATCACGCCATTCTCAATCCCAATCACTAACAAGCTATCCAACAAATCCAACGTGTCAGCGTCACTGCTTGTCACCGTCGCATCAAATGTCGTTTGACCGATTAAACTTAAGACTTGGTTCGTCAAATAATTCGTATCGAGTTCGTCATAATCCGTGCTCGCGATGATGCGCTGGACAAAACCGCGGACAACAGCTGATGTGTTCATTGCGCTACCTGCCCCACCCAGTGTGCACCTTGACCAATTTCAGCCACATAAAATGACGGTGCATAACCGATTTTATCTTCATAAACTTGACCAACCGTTTGCTTCAAAGTCTCAACTGCATCGCGATGAACCAGCGCAATCGCACAGCCACCAAAGCCCGCACCGGTCATCCGCGCGCCTAACACGCCATCCAACGTTTGGGCAGTTTCTGCTAAGGTGTCCAGTTCAACGCCCGTCACTTCATAATCTGTTTTCAACGATTCATGCGATGCGTTCAACAATTCCCCGAAACGTACCAAATCGTTGGCCTGCAACGCTTCAACGGCTAGTTGCGTACGTTCATTTTCCGTGACGGCATGCCGCGCGCGACGGCGGACTGTTTCATTTGTAATCAACGCCGCATTGCCTTCAAATTCCTCACTACTTAATTGGCCGAGTGACTGAATGAACAATTCCTTTTGGAGTTCAAAGACGGCTTCTTGCGTTTCTTTGACGCGCTCGTTGTACTTGGAATCAGCGAGTTCACGGCGTTTGTTCGTGTTCATAATCACGACGACATGCTCACCCAAATCAACCGGCACCATGTCATAAATCATCGTGTTCGTATCCAAATAAATCGCCTGCGCTTCTTCACCAAAACCAATCGCAAACTGATCCATAATGCCCGTGTTCACGCCGACAAAATCATTTTCAGCGCGTTGGCCGCTCGCAACCAATTGCAAACGTGGCACTTTCAAGTCGTACAACTTTTGCAAAACCACTCCGATCAGCAATTCCAATGAAGCAGATGACGACAAACCCGAAGCGTTTGGAATATTGCCATCAACCACCAATTCAAAACCAGTTTCAAATTGATTGCCGTAACCGCGTGATGCTTGCAAAAAGCCCTTGACAAAATTCCCCCACGCGCCATGCGCAAGTTTCGTTTCATCATCAATCGCAAATTCAATCACGCCTTGCTCCGGGAAATTCAATGAATATAACTTCACCGTGCGATCGTCACGCAAACGCGCCACGCCATACGTCCCAATCGTAATCGCCGCTGGAAAAACATGGCCGCCGTTGTAATCAGTGTGTTCCCCAATCAAATTAATCCGACCAGGTGAGAAAAATTGATCACTTGGCGCATGCCCAAATTGTTCGACGAAAGTTTTTTGCAGTTCATCCCACATAAGGAATCCTTCTTTCTATTTTTGTAACCGCTTTCATTAACAATTATTAGTATACTGTTTACTGATCGTTTAGTCAAGTTTACTTTTGTAAAAAAATAAAAAAAGTTATCCATTTGGATAACTTTGCTTTCGTTTGCTTATTGAATTGCCTTTAAGACCGCTTGCAATTGCTTGATTTGCCAGTCTTTATACGTTGTTTGTGCTGGTTTCGTTTCGGTAATATTGATGACCGGCACGCCATGTGATTTGGCATAATTCACGACTTGTGTCACGCTCCGACTCGTGTTTTGCGGATTGTTAATCACAAATTCCACTTGTTTACTGTTTACTGATTGGCGCCAGTTTTGAATTTCTGCTGGGGTCGGATCAGTGCCTTCGTCGATTGCTTGCGCGAATTTGAGTGAATCATTTTCTGCGCCCAATGCCGTCAAGAAATTATCATAAACCGGCTCGGTTGCCAAATAATGCACGCCGGCTAAGCGCTGTTTGGCTGTGTTTTCCAAAGCCGTTAGCGGCGCTAATGTTTTCAAATACGCCGCCCCATTGGCTTTATAAATTGATGCATGTTGCGCATCCAAACGACTCAACTCGCTCACCAAATGCGTTACCAATACCTTTGGCATCTCCAATTTGTACCACAAATGTTCATTGCTACCGGCTTGATAATTCAGCAATTTTGCCAAATCCAACACGGCCGCCCCCGTATTTTGTTGCGCAAAACGTGTACTCCAAGCATCGTAACCAGCGCCGTTTTCAATAATCACATCTGCCGTTTGATAAAGTTTCGCGGTTTTTGCAGTTGGTTCAAAATCATGCGGATCGACATTCACATTATCAATTACCGACGTCACGGTCGCTTCTTTCCCCGCCACAGCCTGCGCAATTTCGCCATAAAAATCCAAACTGGCGACAATTTGCAACTTATTAGACGGCGCTTGTGACTTGTTGTCTTTCACACTTGTCGTAATAATCAAGCCAATCAAGGCCGCCACGACGACCAGCGGTAACCACAGTGTTATTTTTTTCATTGTCTTACTCATCTTTCGATTACTTAACTAGTTAAGTATATAGTTAACCAGTTAACATTGTCAACTCATTTTAAATTTTTTAGCTGTTTAGCCCGCTTAAATTCACGAATCAACTTTTGTGCGCGTTCCCGTGTTTTAATATTGGGGCTTTTCAAACGGCGATAAGCCGATGATAAATCTTGTTTTTACATACTTTCTCCTCTCTACATCGTCAGACGTTCTATTTTAATTAACCGGTTAACTACATCATATAGTTAACTGGTTAACTTTGTCAAGAATAAATAAAAAATCCAGCCTCAAAGCTGGATTTTACAACGCAACAATCTTTGTACCATGCACTTCTACCGCCCCAGTGGCGCGCATCACGTCAGCATAATTATTAAAATTAACGCCCCCGCCAACTAACACCGCCAACTTATTTTGCGCATATTGTACCAAATTCGCCAGGTGCGCGTAATTTGTCGCAATTTCAGTTGCCAAATCGCCGCCATGCGTCAAAATCCGTGCCACACCAAGTTCATGCAACACATCCAAAGCCTCGTTTTGGCGTGCCACCGGAATCTCATCAAAAGCCATATGAAAAGTCACCGCCACGCCTTGCGCGGCTGCCAGCAATTTGGCCAAAGCGGCTTCGTCTAACCAATTATCCGCAGTTAATGCACCCAACACGACGCCATCAACCCCGGCCGCGATGGCGACTTCAATATCGCGTACCATCATGTCAATTTCAATTGGTTGATAAACGAAATTCCCACCGCGCGGGCGAATCATCGCAAAAACTGGTACATCATGCGCGTGGGCGTACGCCACGCTCGCAGCGATCACGCCTGCACTTGGCGTGGTGCCACCAACCGCTAAATTATCACACAACTCAATTCGCGTGGCGCCCACTGCAATCGCGCGTGGCATATCAGTAAAATTTTCTGCACAGAATTCTTTTATCATGTTGTTTTCCTTTATCGATTCACATCTACAACTAACCGGCCGCGAATTTCACCGGCTAACAAGCGCGGCGCCATTTCAATCACGTCGCTTAAGCCAATTTCTGCGGTCGTTTGCGCCAATAAGTCGTCATCAATCAAGTTTGCCAAACGTTGCCACGCGGCTTGACGCTTTTCAAAAGGTGCCATCACACTGTCAATGCCCACCAAAGTCACCCCGCGTAAAATAAACGGCGCCACCGTGGCTGGAAAATCCATCCCCTGCGCCAAACCACACGCCGCAACCACGCCGCCATACTGCAAACCGGCGCATACATTTGCCAAAGTGTGGCTGCCTAAACTGTCAATTGCCGCTGCCCAACGCATTTTGCCCAAAGGTTTTCCCGGTGCATTCAAAGTTTCGCGATCCAGAATTTCTTTGGCACCCAAGGCGCGTAAATGTTCTGCTTGATCCGTGCGACCAGTGGCAGCAATCACGTGATAACCCAATTTTGCTAAAAATGAGATGGCAAAATGACCGACGCCACCGTTAGCGCCCGTGACCAAAATCGGTCCGCTGGCCGGCATAATGCCGTGTTGTTCCAAAGCATTGATCGCCAGCATCGCGGTGTATCCCGCCGTGCCAACCGCCATCGCTTGCCGAGTCGTTAACAGCGCTGGCAAAGGCAACAACCAATCGCCCGAGACGCGGGCTTCCTGCGCCAAACCGCCGGATGTTTTTTCACCGACGCCCCAACCATTTAACACCACGGCGTCACCCGTTTGATAGCGCGGATGTTGACTTTCGATAACCGTTCCCGCAAAATCCACGCCCGCAATGAGCGGAAATTGTCGAATAATCGGTGATTTTCCGGTCACCGCAAGCGCATCTTTGTAATTGAGCGTAGAATAATCAATTTTTACGCGGACATCGCCATCCGCCAAATACGAGTCGTCTAGCGTCTGCAATTGACTGCGATAACCGTTTTCGTCGTTTGTAATGAGCATACCTTGAAACATTTGCGACCCCTTTTATCAAAATGACTTTCAATTTAGTATACACCCTGCGCGATAAAATAAAAAAGCCTTGCAAATGCAAGGCTTTTTAGGCTGTTTTCAGGAGCCAGCGGGATTTGAACCCGCGCACCGCCGCTAAGACGGCTCGGCGGATTTCGAGTCCGCTGCATTACCACTCTGCCATAGCTCCAAAAACTTAACGAGCCTTATTATACGCTTTGTGACATGGGTTTTCAAGCTCTCGCTTTATGGTTTTACTTCCCCCAACTTTGAGGATCTTCACGCCATTCTTGCAGAGTAGCAATTTGATTTTCATTCAAATCACCGCGCTCAACGGCCGTTTCAATCAATTGTGAGTAAGTTGTCAACGCCTTAAATGGCAAACCAGCCGCAGCAAAATTCGTCACGCCGCTCGCCAATTCGTAAGAGAAAATCGAAACAACACCCACTACATCGGCGCCTTCTTTGCGCGTAGCTTCCACCGCGCCCAGTACAGAACCGCCAGTTGAAATCAAATCATCAATCAACACAACTTTTTTGCCCGTCACGCTGTCGCCTTCAATTTGACGGCCAGCACCGTGATCTTTTGGCTTAGAACGGACGTAAATCATTGGCTTCTGCAAAACTTCTGCAACCCAGGCCGCGTGCGGAATGCCCGCCGTTGCCACGCCACCAATCACGTCCACATCGCCGTATTCAGCCTGAATTAATTCGGCCAAACCATTAAAAATATTTGCCCGCACGGCTGGAAAACCAATCGTCATGCGATTGTCTGTGTAAATCGGACTTTTAATTCCTGACGCCCATGTGAACGGCGCTTCTGGTGAGAATTTGACTGCCCCAATTTCCAATAAATCGTTGGCAACTTGCTTTGCATAATCCATTTTAATTACTCCATTCTGTCATGACACGTTGATAGGCGCTGATAGGATTGGTCGCACCGGTGATACTGCGCCCGACCACCAGGCCAGTGCTTCCGATTTCACGGGCTTTGGCGGGTGTTGTGATGCGTGTCTGATCGCCCGCGTCATCCCCGGCCAACCGAATTCCAGGCGTGATGCGTAAAAAGTCAGCGCTCGTCACATCAGCAATTAACTGCGCTTCGAGCGGTGAACTAATCGTGCCCGCCACGCCGGCTTCAGCGGCGATTTTGGCCAAATTCACCACGCTTTCTTCAAGTGTCGCTGACGTCAATTGCGTTGTTTGCACTTCTTCTTCGCTAAATGACGTCAACTGCGTCACCGCCAAAATCCGCATATCGCCCGCTGCATCAACCGCGGCGCGCAACATTTTTGCACCACCGCTCGCATGCACCGTCAAATATTGCACATCCAACGCCACCAAACTTTTGACCGCGTGCGCGACCGTGTTAGGAATATCGTATAATTTCAAATCCAAAAATACTTCGTGACCACGCTCGCGCACCGCGCGCACAATACTTGGCCCTTCGGCATAAAATAATTCCACGCCGATTTTCACAGCTGGTTTCACGCCGTCAAATTGATCCAAGAAAGCCAATGTTGTCTCGGCATTTGGAAAATCTAAAGCAATAAAAATTGGGCTATTTGAGCGCATGCGTCACCTCCGTCACATTTTCAAAACCAAGCATCGTCAAAGTCTGGGGCATGGCGGCCAAAATTTCTGGCAAAACCAGTGGATTTTCACGAGTCGCTGACCACACTTGCACCGCACTAGCGCCTGCCATCATCAACTCCAGCGCATCTTTGATAGTGTACACGCCACCAACACCAATGATTGGAATGTTCACGACGCTGGCCGCTTCATAAATGAAGCGCACGGCAATTTCGTGCACCGCACGACCGGAAATACCGGCCATCTTCCGCGCAAAAACCGGTGCGCGTTGCTCCAAATCAATCGTCATGCCAACCACCGTATTAATCAACACCAAACCAGCTGCGCCAGCACTTTCCACGGCCAAAGCGATTGGTTTGATATCGGTTACGTTTGGTGATAATTTGGCGTAAAGCGGCTTGTCGGTCACAGCGCGAATGCGCGTGATGACTTCGGCAGCTGTTTGCGGATCCACGCCGAATTCCATACCACCGTTGGCCGTGTTTGGACAAGACAAGTTCACTTCCAGCGCGCTCACATAAGCTTTGTCAGCCAAACGTTGCGCTAGCAACACGTAATCATCAACCGTGTCCCCAGCAATTGACGGCATGATTGGCATCTCTGGGAATTTCGCATGAACAGCCGGCAAAATCTCATCTGCCACCACGTCGATGCCCGGGTTGGCCAAACCAACTGAATTCATCACGCTGTGCGGCAAATCTTTGACCCACGGCCGCGCATTCCCGCTTCTGGGTTGCGGCGTTACGGTTTTAAGCACAATTGCGCCCAGCGCATTCAAATCGTAACCATAATCATCCAATGCATAATAAACACTGCCACTGGCCGGCATCAAAGGATTTTTCAACGATAAACCGGGTAATTCAACTTGTAAACACGTCATTTGCCACTCCTTTTTCTAAAGAAAAAACTCAACGATAAGACCGTTGAGTTTGGATAGATTTCGGGTAGATTTTGGGCGTAAAACCCGCTACGAACTGAAACCTTCCAAGCCTCTCTGGACTTGGTTAAAGGTAATTTTTAATAGTATAGCAAAGTTTAGCGCAATTCACAAGACTTAGTCTTTTTCCAACAAATACTGTTGCGCCACCAAATGAATGGGATTAAATGGCGTATTCAAAAACGGCGAGAACGCAAAGTCGCTAAATGCCAATTCCGGCAACTTCACGCCGGTTTGAATGGCCAAAGAAAAGACGTCTACTAGGCCTGCGATGTGCGCTGATTTTGAAATAATTTGTGCGCCGTACACTTTGCCGGTTGCATCGGTCACAACGCTAATCGTCGTTTTATTTTCGGTTTGCAAAACGTCAATGACTTCGTTTGCCAAATCCGACAACGTAATGAGCTTTGCATCCGGAATTTGTTGTTGCGTAGCGGCAAATGTTTGACCGACAGATGCGACGATGAGATCGCCAAAACGTGACATCGAACTGCCCTGATCGCCCGAGTAACGCAGGGTATCATCTAACATGTGATACGCCACAAATTCGCCTTGGCGCACGGCTTTGGCGGCCAACATGATGTTGACGCGCTGCGTGGCATTCACGCCGCTTTGGCTCACACCCGCGTCGCCAATCACATAAATCGGCGCGTCACTGAATTTCAATTGACGCGTGTCAAAGTCATCGGTCAACGGCAACAACGCTTCGTTTGGTCGAATATTGCCCGTCACGACCAGGTAATCCACGTCCAAATCCAAATTATCGCCGGACAAATGCAAACCATTTTCAAGCGGCGTAATCGCCCCAACGCTCGTGTTCGTCAAAATTTGAATGCCATCATCGGCAAAATGCCCCTCCAACAAATCAATCATCGGCGCGTCATAATACGCCATCCCCAAATGCGGCAAGCGTTCAATCAACGTCACGTCGTGATTTTTTGACAAACCATAACTGATTTCAAGACCGGCGTACCCGCCGCCAAGAACTGCGACTTTGCTCGGCGTTGCGAGTAAATGTTCAATTTGTCGACCGTCGGCCAATGTTTTCACTGGCAAAACCCGCTTTTCATTAAAGCCTTGAATTGGCAAATCAAACGTCGTTGACCCGGTCGCAATAATTAATTGATCAAACGCCAAAGTTTCGTTTGTGTTGTCATGCACATAATGCACCACCTGCTTTTGAGCATCCACATTCGTCACGCGACTGTCCAAACGCAAATCAATATCAAGTTCTGCAATCCCAGCTTCGGTAATATAAACGGTTTGTGCCAAATCAGCCACCACTCCAGCTGCTTGCATCGCAATGGTTGAGGAAATAAAGGCAATATCGATCTTTTGTTCAATGATAGTAATTTGAACATCTGGTTGGGTTTTACGAATTGTACGCGCTGCAGAAACGCCGGCGTGGCTGGCGCCAATAATAACGATTGACATGGGGAAATGCTCCTTTTGTGATTGTTTTCACTTTTAAACTTCGTGAAAATTATAACAAGAAAAGTTTAGTCTTGTCAACAAAAAAACTTACAACTTGTCGTTGTAAGTTTTTTGTTTAGCGAACTGCGCTCACGTTAAAGGCTTGGCTTTCCAAAACTTCCAAGAACGCGGCAATGGTGTCCAATGAGGTAAACAATGGCACGGCGTTTTCAACTGCCGCCGAACGAATCACGCGGCCATCGTTTTCTGATTGTTCATCGGCGCGTGTCGTGTTTACCACGATTTGAATGCGCCCGGCGCGCAAAGCCGTTACCGAGTTATTTTGTGAATCAGCAATCTTGTCGACCACTTCCACTGGCAAACCGTTTTCACTGAATTTAGCCCCAGTTCCAGCGGTTGTCACCAAAGCAAATCCCAAGTTGTGGAAACGTTTTGCCAAAGCAACTGTTTCATCTTTGTCGGCATCCGCCACAGTAAACAAGACGCTTCCGTGGGTTGGTACTTTCGTGTTTGACGCGACGAAAGCTTTGTACAAAGCTTTGGCATAGGTCGTGTCAGATCCCATAATTTCACCGGTTGACTTCATTTCTGGTCCGAGCAATGAGTCAACATCTGGCAATTTGGTGAATGAGAAGATTGGTGCTTTGACGTGGACCATGTTATCTTCGGGCACCAAACCTGTTTCAAAGCCCATATCAGCCAACTTTTCCCCCAACATCACGCGCGTTGCCAGTTGTGCCAATGGCAAATGTGTGACCTTTGAAATGAACGGCACTGTCCGTGACGCACGTGGGTTGACTTCGATCACGTAAGCCGTGTCGTCGTGAATGACAAACTGCACGTTCATCAAGCCAATCGTGTTCATTTCTTTGGCCAAAGCGATTGAACCGGCGACCATTTCATCTTTGACTTTTTGTGACAACAATTGTGGTGGGTAAACTGACATCGAGTCCCCTGAGTGCACGCCGGCGCGTTCGATGTGTTCCATCAAGCCCGGAATCACAACCGTTTGCCCGTCACTCAAAACATCCAATTCAGCTTCTTCCCCGACCAAATAACTATCGATCAAAACCGGGTGATCGTTGGAAACTTGCACGGCGCGATGCATGTAATCAACCAATTCGTCAGCGCCCGCCACGATTTCCATCGCGCGTCCACCCAATACATAACTTGGGCGAATCAAAACCGGATAACCGACTTCTTCGGCCGCAGCCAAAGCCCCTTCCACCGTCGTGGCAGTTTTTCCAACGGGTTGTGGCAATTGCAACTTTTTAATCACTTGGTCGAATGCTTCACGATCTTCAGCACGGTTCAAATCTTCCACGGTCGTCCCCAAGATTTTCACGCCATTATCAACCAACGGTTGCGCCAAATTGATGGCTGTTTGCCCACCAAACTGCACAACAACGCCTTCAACTTGTTCCAAATCACTCACGTTTAACACGTCTTCAAGTGTCAACGGCTCAAAATACAATTTGTCAGAAATTGAGAAATCCGTTGACACAGTTTCTGGGTTTGAGTTCATGACGATTGCTTCGTAGCCGGCGTTTTGCAAAGCTTTGACGGAATGCACCGTCGCGTAGTCAAATTCGACCCCTTGCCCAATTCGAATTGGTCCTGAACCCAGCACCAAAACTGACTTTTTGTCGGTCACAACGCTTTCGTTTTCGCGTTCGTAAGTGGCGTAATAGTACGGTGTTTGTGAGGCAAATTCTGCCGCCACCGTGTCGACCATTTTATAAACGGGATTGATGTTAGCCGCTTGACGCGCGCTGCGAATGTCAGCCGTTGTTTGGCCCCAGATTTTAGCAATCGTGGCGTCGGCAAAACCGTTTTTCTTAGCGATCAACAACGTGTCTTTGTCGCCGACATTGGCTTGCAAATCTGCTTCGATTTCAATCACATGTTGTAATTTGTCCAAGAAGAAGAAATCAATTTCTGTCTTGTCGTGAATCGTCTCCACTGATACGCCGCGGCGCAACAAATCAGCCAACATGAACAAACGATCATCGCGCGCTGGCATCAAAGCCGCCAACAATTCTTCGTCGCTCAAATCATCAAACGTGATATCATTCAAACCTTGTGCACCAATTTCAAGCGAACGCACGGCCTTTAACAACGCTTCTTCCAAATTCCGGCCGATGGCCATGACTTCACCAGTCGCCTTCATTTGCGTGCCCAAACGACGGTCCGCCGTAGCGAATTTGTCAAATGGCCAACGCGGAATTTTGGCAACGACGTAATCCAAAGCCGGTTCAAATTCCGCTTTAGTTGTGCCGGTAACTGGGTTGATGATTTCATCCAAAGTCAAGCCAACCGCGATTTTAGCGGCCATTTTAGCAATTGGATAACCCGTTGCTTTTGACGCCAAAGCCGATGAACGTGACACACGTGGATTAACTTCGATGATGTAATACTTGTAGCTGGCTGGATCCAGCGCCATTTGAATGTTAACGCCACCTTCGATTTTCAAGGCGCGAATAATTTTCAAAGCCGCATCACGCATCATTTGGTATTCACGGTCGGACAAAGTTTGCACCGGTGCAAACACGATTGAATCACCCGTGTGCACACCAACCGGATCAAAGTTTTCCATACTTGCGACAATCAAGGCGTTGTCATGCGCATCACGCATCACTTCAAATTCAATTTCCTTGAAACCAGCAATTGACTTTTCAATCAAAACTTGTGTCACCGGTGACAAATCCAAACCGTTCGCCGCGATTTCTTCCAATTCTGCGCGTGTGTTGGCAATTCCACCACCAGTTCCGCCCAACGTGTAGGCCGGCCGCACAATCACGGGATAACCGGTTTCTTCAGCGAACGCCACTGACTCTGCAACTGTGACGGCAATCACAGATTCGGGCACGGGTTCGTCCAAGCGATTCATCAAGTCACGGAACAATTCACGATCTTCGGCTTCTTCAATCGCAGACAACTTTGTCCCCAATAATTCAATCCCTAATTCCGCCAAAATCCCTGTTTCTGACAAATCTTTGGCCATGTTCAACCCAGTTTGGCCACCTAATGTTGGCAAAATGGCGTCTGGGCGTTCTTTACGCAAAATGCGTGACAAGAAATCCAATGTGATTGGTTCAATGTAAACTTTATCAGCGGTTTCTTTATCCGTCATGATGGTAGCGGGGTTTGAGTTGACCAACACCACTTCATAACCTTCTTCTTTCAAAGACAAAGCGGCTTGCGTCCCAGAATAGTCAAATTCTGCGGCTTGACCAATCACAATTGGGCCAGAACCAATCACCAAAACTTTGTGAATATCATCGCGCTTAGGCATGGGCATTCTCCTTTTTGTCAGCTTCAATCAAAGCTAAGAAATCATCAAACAAATATTCTGCGTCGTGTGGACCAGGTGCGGCGTCGGGGTGGAATTGCACAGAAAAGGCTGGACGGTTAGTCAAACGCACCCCTTCAACGGTGCCGTCGTTAATTTCTTCATGTGTCACTTCCAAATTCGTGTCAGCAAGGCTTGAACGATCCACGGCGTACCCGTGGTTTTGTGACGTGAAGTCCAAACGGTCTTGTCCAAGTTGACGCACCGCGTGATTAAAGCCGCGGTGACCAAACTTCATTTTGTACGTTGATGCACCATTGGCAATTGAGAACAATTGGTGTCCCAAGCAAATCCCAAACAACGGCATTTCGTTTTGCAAAGTTTGAATGGTTGGAATTGCATACGCGGCGTCTTCGGGGTCGCCAGGTCCGTTTGACAACATCACGCCGTCAGGGTTAGCGTCTAAGACAGTTTGTGCGTCGACGTCAGCGGGGAAAACCATCACGTTCACGCCACGTTTGGCCAATGAACGCAAGATTGAATTTTTCAAACCAAAGTCAATCAACGCCACGCTGATGCCTTCGGTTGGGTTTTGGTACGTTGTTTTGGTCGTGACTTCTTCAACTTGGCTTGTTGCAAAGTTCGTCGCCTGCAAATCAGCGACCGTCGTGTCCGTCACTTCATCTACCAAAGCCGCTTTCATCACGCCGTAATCACGCAATTCCTTCGTCAAAGCTCGCGTGTCAACGCCGGTAATGCCCGGCAAATCCATCTTTTCTGCCCATTCGTTAATTGACATATTTGAACGCCAGTTACTTGGGCGGCGTGCGATTTCATGCGTGACGATGGCCGTGGCAGCCGGACGCAAACTTTCAAAATCATCACGGTTCACGCCGTAGTTGCCGATCAAAGGATACGTGAACACAATGATTTGGCCGTGGTAAGACAAATCCGTGATGGTCTCTTGATAACCGCTCATCCCCGTGTTAAAAACCAATTCACCAGCCGCATTGGCCGGCGCACCGAAGGCTTCTCCTTCGTAAATTGATCCATTTTCCAAAACCAAGTAACGCTTTTTCATGTTGATTTCCTTTCAAAATGCCAAACAAAAACCCGACGAACAACAAGTCCGTCGGGTTTGGTTGGTCTGCGCCTAGTCTGCGGGTACACTGCACCTGCTTTTGAACGTGGAACCTTCCAAGCCTCTCTGGACTTGCTTAAAGGTAATTTTTATTATCCTACCGCAAAACTCATTTAATTTCAAGCCCTTATGGTAAAAATATATCGCCTAATGTAGCAGCCATCATTGCCTTAATGGTATGTAATCGATTTTCGGCCTGCTGAAATTGCTTGGCGTACGGCGCATTGAAGACTTCATCGGTAATTTCCATTTCCGTCAAACCATACTCGTCATAGATTTGTTGCGCAACGGTTGTGTTCAAATCATGGAACGCCGGCAAATCATGCAAAACAATCGTTTCTGGACGACCAGTTTGTGCAACCACAGCGGCGTTTAGTTGGTACGGTTGCAAAGCTTTGATGCGCGCAGCAAATTCTGCTTCTTCGCCCATCGACGCCCACACATCCGTGTACAAAACATGCGCACCCGCCACGCCCGTTGCCACATCATCGGTTAACGTTAGCGTGGCGCCGCTTTGGGCGGCGAATGTTTGTGCGAGTTGTTGAATGGCTGTGATTGGTTGCAAATTTTTTGGTCCAACCAATGTCACATCCACGCCCAATAACGCCCCAGTCACGAGCAAAGAATTTGCCACATTATTACGCGCATCGCCCAAATAAACCAACTTCAAGCCTTGCAAATGACCAAAAATCTCATCAATGGTCATAAAATCCGCCAACATTTGCGTGGGATGCCAGTCGTCCGTTAAGCCGTTCCAAACTGGTACACCGCTAAATGCTGCCAGTTGTTCCACCAATGTTTGTGAAAAACCACGATATTCAATGGCATCAAACATGGATCCCAACACTTTTGCCGTGTCGGCCAACGATTCTTTTTTACCGAACTGAATGTCGTTTGCACCCAAAAATTCAGCATGCGCGCCCAAATCATGTGCGGCCACGGTAAAGGCCGAACGCGTCCGCGTTGACGTTTTTTCAAACAACAACGCGATGTTTTTACCCGCCAAATACTGATGTGGGATGTTTTTTTGTTTCAAATATTTGAAATGTTGCGCCAATTTAATGAGCGTGTAAATTTCTGAACCGGTAAAATCTTTCTCCGCCAAAAACGAGCGGCCGTGGAAAATATTGGTCATCTTAAAATCCTCCAATCGTGTCCAAAATCACTTGTAACCCCGCCAACAAATCGGCTTGGCTCATCGTCAAAACTGGCAACAAGCGCAACGTATTGCCTTTAGCCGACAAAGCCAAAATCCCGTTCTCACGCAGTTTGGCAACGACTAAATTCACATCAACCGTCAATTCCAATCCCAACATCAAACCGGTGCCGCGGACTTCTTTGACCTGCGGCATATCAGCAGTTTGCGTGATTAAAAATCCCAGCGCAGCGGCACTTTTTTGTTTCACAGCTTCCAGGAAAATCGGATTGAGTGTCTTCAAAACCGCCAGCGCACTGCTCATGACCACTGGATTCCCACCAAAAGTCGTGCCATGCGCGCCCGGTTGAAAGACCGTTCCCAGTGCTGCTTGCCCAATCATCGCTCCGACTGGCAGACCGTTCGCCAAAGCTTTGGCCACTGTTACAATATCTGGTTCAATGCCAAACGCTTGATACGCGTACAAATAACCCGTGCGGCCCATGCCAGATTGCACTTCATCGACGATCACCAGCACGCCCAGCGATTGTGCCTTCGCGACCAAAGCCTGCACCCACGCCACATCCGCAACGTGAATACCACCTTCGCCCTGCACAACTTCCAACATCACCGCCGCAAAGGATTCATCAAGCAAATCCAAGCTCGCAAAATCATTAAAAGGCGCCGTCACGACGTCATCATCCACGCCGTAACCAGCTTGATAAGCGGGCACTGGCGTCAAAGCCAACGCGCCATAGGTCCGACCATGGAACGCATTTTCAAAATTCAAAATCTTGTGTTTACCAGTGTATTTGCGCGCGAGTTTCAAGGCTGCTTCGTTGGCTTCGGCGCCCGAATTGGCGAAAAAAACCAATTTATCGTCATCCCCAACCAACTGTTCAGCCACTTTTTCCTGTAAAGGACTTTGGTAAAGATTGGACGTGTGCCAAATTTTTTGAAGTTGATTTTCAACGGCGGCTTGAACGGCGGGATGATGATAGCCGAGATTGACCACCCCAATGCCCGCGCCAAAATCCAAATAACTTTTACCAGTGGCATCCACGACGGTGGCGCCTTGGCCGTTCACTAACGTCGTATCGGCACGCGCGTAAGTTTGAAATAAATGACTCATGTTGTTTCCTCCAAAATCAGTTTTGTACCATCAGTCAGCGTTTGGCCGAGTTGAATGCGTTTAACGCCGGCTTGTAACGCCGCAAAAGCTGCGTTGAGCTTGACAAACATGCCGGCTGTCACAATTTTTTGTTGCATCAATTCAGCCGCCAATGTTGGCGTGAGCTGGTCTAGAATAACTTTATTTTCATCCCAAACGCCCGCCACATCCGTCACAAAATACAACGCATCAGCTTGAAAATGTTTTGCCACTGCCAGCGCCACTTCATCGGCGTTGACGTTCAACCACTCACCCGCTGCATTTTCCAGTAACGGCCCAACCACCATTAATTCGCCCGGTTTTGGTGTGAAATGAATGTGTTCAACTTCACCCACCAAACCATATTTGCCCGCAGCTTTTACTTGCGCCGTGACGGTATTCGTGACAATATTCACCGCTACATGTGCCTGCGCAAACAAATGTTGGATCAGCGGCTGAACTTGTTGTTGCAAGACATCACGCATGACCGTCATCGTTGGTTCATCAGTATAACGCAAGCCGTCAATTTTGGTCACGGGCACTTGCGCAAATGCAAGCGCCTCATCAAACATTGGGCCGGCGCCATGCACCAAAATCACCGTTTCACGCGCATTTAACCAAGCATCAATTTGCTGTAAAAATGCTAAATTCAATTGTGAAATGGCGTTGCCGCCAACTTTGATAACAATCATGCTCGCTTCCTTCTACGTATGATACGCGGCGTTGATTTGGACGTATTCGTACGTCAAATCACTGCCCCACGCTTGTCCTTGTGCCTTGCCGGCAGCCAAATCAATCGTAATTTTGATTGTGTCTTGCTGCATGACTTGGGCGGCTGGTTGCAAATCCAAACGGATCACGCCGTTTATCACAACCGGCACCGCGTTTATCCATATCGACAATTTTTCGGGTGCCAATTGAATGCCAACGTTGCCCAAAGCGTCCACGATCCGGCCCCAATTTGGATCAGCACCAAACACCGCGGCTTTCACCAAATTTGACCCGACCACCGCTTTAGCCATCTTGCGCGCAATCGCTGCACTCGGCGCACCGTAAGCCGTCACATCAATCAACCGGCTGGCGCCTTCGCCATCGCGCGCAATTTGAATGGCGAGATTTTCAAGGACTTGTTGCAAACCAATTTTGAACGTTTCAAATGCTGGTGTGTCAGCGACGAGTTCATTGTCCCAATCATCACCGTTTGCCAAAATCAGCACGGTGTCATTGGTTGATGTGTCGCCGTCAACGGTAATTTGATTGAACGTCACATCGACTAATTCGCGCAATAAGTTTTGCAAAGTTGTGTGGCTGATCGTCGCATCCGTGGCGATGAAAGCCAGCATCGTGCCCATATTTGGGTGGATCATGCCGGATCCTTTGGCCACGCCGCTAATTTGATAATCGCCGACTTGTAGTTGCGCCGTTTTGGTCACTAAATCTGTCGTCAAAATGGCTTTAGCAAAATTCATCGGATCGCTTGTGCTCAACTGTTCAAGACCCGCACTGATTTTGTCCATTGGCAATTGCTGACCGATAATGCCGGTTGACACGACCAAAATATCATCAGCTTGCACGCCGAGTTTTTGGGCAGCCAGCATTTGCGTGGCTTGTGCATTTTTTAAACCTTGCACGCCGGTGAATGAATTTGCATTAGCCGAATTCACCACCACGGCACGCACCGTTTTTCCGGTCGCCACCAAATTTCGATTGATTTGCACGGGCGCGGCTGGAAATGTATTGCGCGTAAACACGCCGGCAACTTGAGCCGGTTTGTCAGACACTAGCCAACCAAAATCTGGCTTGGTCGGATTGCGCCGCAACTGCGCGTGAATCCCATCACTATAAAAATTGTTCGGCCACTCAAACGCCATTTTTCACCTCTAAATATCAAATGGTAATTGCCCCAACCCCGCGGTTTGCGCAAATCCAAATAACTGATTAAAATTCTGAATTGCCTGTCCCGCCGCGCCTTTGACCAGATTGTCAATGACACTGACCACCATCACGGTGCGCGTTTGCGGGTTAAATTGCCAACCAATCGCCGTCAAATTACTGCCCACCACCGCTTTTAAATCTGGCAACTGTTGACCCGTCACCTTCACAAACGGCTGATCCGCGTACAATTTTTCCAACGTCAACGCCAATTTTTCTTCAAATTCGAACACATCTGCTGGGGCAACTTTGGCATAAATCGTTGCCATCAAACCACGGTTTAACGGCAATAAGCCGGTGGTAAATTGAAACGGCGGCATCTGCGGTTGCCAGACTTGTAATTGTTGCATGATTTCTGGAATGTGCTGGTGCGCATTGACTTTGTACAACGAAAAATTCTCATCCACGTTGGCATAATGCGTGCTGTCGCTGAGCTTTTTACCCGCGCCGCTCACACCGGATTTGGCGTCGACAATAATGCTATCTAAATCCACCAAATCCCCTTGCACCAACGGTGCTAAGCCCAGCAAAGTTGCAGTCGCATAACAACCGGGATTGGCAATATAAGCACCAGTTGCTTGGTTAAACTCCGCCAAACCATAACTCGTCTGCGCCAAAGCTTCAGCGGGTGCCGCCGTGTCCGTTTGATACCATTGCTGATATTGGGCACCGTCTTGCAAACGTAAATCCCCGGACAAATCAATTACCGGAAAACGCGCTTGCATGAACGTCAGCGCCAAATCTTTGGTCACACCCGCCGAAGTCGCAAAAAATGCCATATTGTTATTTGCCATCAGTTCATCCACGTCAAAGTTCGCCACCGTAAATGGCTTGATTGCTGACCAAGCCAACTGATTTTGCAATGCCGTCAAATCGGCTTGGCGCGTGTAAACGGTCACTGCCGTGACGTTTGGATGTTGCTGCAATAACTGCCATAAAATTTTGCCGCCATAACCGGTGACGCCGACTACTGCTACTTTCATTTGCTAACCTTCAATCAATTTTTCGTAATATTGTGCTTGTTTGATGACTTCCGCCACCGCTGTTCCGCCCAAAGACGTGCGGCGATTAACCGCGGTGAGTGGCTGCAAAACGTCGTAAACATCCGCCTCAATCAACGCGCTGGCGGCCTGTAAATCCGCTAAATTCATGTCTTGTAAATTCGTTTGTGTTTGTACGCCGTGCAAAACTAATTTGCCGACGATTTCATGGGCTTGCCGGAATGGCAACCCTTTGCTGGCGAGATAATCAGCCAACTCTGTCGCATTTGAAAAATCATTTTGCGTGCTGGCGGCCATCACCTCCGTGTTGACTTTAAGTGTTTGAAACATGCCGTCAAAGACGTGTAGCGCGTCCATCAACGTCTCATACGCGTCAAAAACGCCGTGTTTATCTTCTTGCATGTCCTTGTTATACGCCAACGGCAACCCTTTCATCACCGTCAACAAACCGATCAAATCACCGTACACCCGACCAGTTTTGCCCCGGGTTAATTCGGCAAAATCCGCGTTCTTTTTCTGCGGCATAATTGACGAACCGGTCGAAAAAGCGTCGCTCAATGTCACAAAATTAAATTCAAAACTACTCCACAACAACACTTCTTCACTCAAACGCGACAAGTGCATCAACAAAATCGACGCCGAGCTCAAAAACTCCAATGCGAAATCCCGATCACTCACCGCATCCATGCCATTGTGATAAACATCGGCAAAACCTAAGCTCTGCGCGGTTTGTAAGCGATCAATCGGAAACGTCGTCCCCGCCAAAGCCGCTGCGCCTAACGGTGACAAACTCGCATGTTGCAAGCCAAATTCAAAGCGTTCCACATCCCGTTGCAACATCGCCACATACGCCAACAAATGATAACCAAATGTGACCGGCTGAGCGTGTTGCAAATGCGTGTACCCCGGCATCAACGTGCCCGCGTGCGTTTGGGCGAGTTGCACTAGTGTTTGCTGGAACGTCTTGATTTGAGCGATGACTTCAGGCGTGCGATTGGTCACCCACAAATGAAAATCGGTAGCAACTTGGTCATTACGGGAACGCGCGGTGTGGAGTTTGCCAGCGACGGGGCCAATTTTTTGAGTGAGCAGCACTTCAATGTTCATGTGAATATCTTCGTGTGCAATCTGGAAATCAACTTTGCCAGCTTGCACATCCGCTAAAACCGCTTGCAAACCGGCGACAATTTCGTCCGCTTCGTTGACGCTAATAATCTGTTGTGCGCCCAACATTTGTGCGTGCGCAATTGAGGCGGTGATGTCTTCGACCACCATTTTTTGGTCCGTTTCAATTGAAGCGCCATAGGCTTGCACCCACTCGGCGCCGCTTTGGGTGAAGCGTCCGCCCCATAATTTGTCCGTCATGTTTACTCCTTTTTTGGTGAATGGATGTGATTGACTTGCTCATAAACAGTGTTGCCCAGCGTCCAAATTTTGATAAAGCCAACCGCAGCAGCTTGGTCAAATGATGAACTGGCCGTGTATGTTGCGAGTTCTTCGTTGTAAAGCGAATTCGTCGCTGATTGGCGCGCCACGGCAATCGCGTTGCCTTTGAACAGCTTCATTTTCACGTCGCCGTTGACCACTTTTTGCGTTTCGTCAATGAAAGTTTGCAAAGCGTCAAACAACGGTGACACCCATTTGGCTTCATAAACCAAGTTGGCTAGTTGTTGTTCAATCAATGGTTTGAAATGCGCCACGTCTTTTTCTAAAGTCAAATCTTCCAAATCTTTGTGCGCCGTCATCAACACGGCTGCGGCTGGTGCTTCGTAGACTTCACGTGATTTAATCCCGACTAAACGATTTTCAATGTGATCAATCCGGCCGATGCCGTGTTTGCCAGCTAATACATTGAGTTGTTCAATAATCTGCAACAACGACAAATCATTGCCATCCAACGCCACCGGCAACCCCTGCGCAAACGTAATCGTCACATAATCAGCCGCATCCGGTGCGACTTCCAAAGCCGCCGTCAACGCAAAGGCGTCTTCTGGTGCTTCATGCCAAGGATTTTCCAAAATACCAGCTTCGTTAGCACGCCCCCACACGTTTTCGTCAATCGAGTACGGCGAATCCAAATCCACAGGAATTGGCACGTTGTGGGCTTTGGCATAGTCGATTTCTTCTTCACGTGACCACTGGAAATCCCGAATCGGCGCTTCAATTTTCAAAGCTGGGTCTAAGGCATGAATGGCTGCTTCAAAACGAACTTGATCATTTCCGTGTCCAGTTGAGCCGTGTGCAATCGTGGTCGCGTGTTGCACGTGGGCAATTTCAACTAATTTTTTGATGATCAACGGCCGTGACAAGGCTGACACCAATGGATATTCGCCTTCATACATCAAATTCCCTTTGATGACCGGCGCGACATATTCCTGCACAAATTCATCTTTGGCATCAATGACAATTGACTCGCTGGCACCAACTGCCAACGCTTTTTGTTGAATTGCATCCAAATCTTTACCATGCTGTCCAACGTCCAAAACAACCGCCGTCACGTCATAGCCTTTGTCAATCAACCACGGAATGGCCACCGACGTATCCAACCCACCTGAATATGCTAAAATCAATTTTTCAGTCATGCTAATATCCTCGCGTTTATTAATAATTGTTTTTAATTATACGTACATAGAGAATAAACGCAATATAAAATGAATTTATATTCATAATTACAGATTATATACTGACTATTTAGTAATAAATTCCGTAATTTTATGCATTATATACAAATAAAAAAGACGTTACCCGTCAAGGTAACATCTAACATTTGCAGTTTTTAATCGGTTTTAACGGTAATTTTTTGTGGTTCTGGCAAAGCAGTTAACGGGATCATCACCTTTAACACGCCTTGCTTAAATTCTGCCACGACGGCTGTCGTATCCGCGCGCTCAGGCAGTTGAATGCGGCGATAAAAGCTTGAGCTGCTTTCCCGCACCACATATTTTTTCTGCTTATCTTCCTCGCGTTCGTGACGCTCAGCACTTATGACAAGCGCACCGTCGTCAATGCGCACGTCCACATCTTCATTAGCGAAGTTTGGCAAATGCGCTTCGACGGTTAATTGTTTGTCGTCTTCAGTGTACACATCAGTCGTCGGCACGCGACTGCCCTGACGTGGCGTCAAAAAATCATCGCCGAAAAATTGACGTTTCAACGATTCAAATTCTGCAAATGGATCAAATTTGGCTAAATTTGCCATCATCAACACCTCCTACAAAACAATTTAATTGTGTAAGGAAATTGCTTTCCTTGTACTTTTATTATAGCACGCTCATTTTTAGGGGCAAATATTTTGCACAAAAAAACCTAGCATTATGCTAGGTTTTTAAATTAAACTTCTTTTGTCAATGCTTGACGTGCCATGACTTGTGGTAAACCCCAGCTAACTACCCCATAGACCGCCAAAACAATCACAGAAACAGTCACCGGCACAGCACTCAAATCATTAACAACTGCATCAAACAACGCGTTGCTGTATGTCATTGGCAAAACGGCTGCAATCGAGTGCAAAATACCGCCAAGGAATTGATTCGGCACAATTTGCCCAGTCAAAAGTGTTTGTACAACGGCAATTAAGCCCGTCACAATTAAGCCAACACGGCCAAACAAACGACCAATCAAATGCGTCAAAGCAACAAACACAACGCTCACCCCAAACACCGTTGGAATCAACCAACCCAAGTGTGCCACATTAACGCCCGCCAACACAACACCGGCAAAGGCGGCTACTGCGCTCAATCCTGGTACCATTAGCAAACCATGTTGCCAATTTGCCAGCGTTATTTCTGCGTCACGACGACGTAATTCATGAATTTGACTAAACATCGCTGCCAAGAACAAACCAAGTGACAACAATAACGGTGCCAAACTATTCTTCAAATCCGTTGCCAAAGTCAACGTATCGGCATCTGCAGATCCAACCGGTGACACAACTTGCTCAATGTTGGCTTGTTGGCTAGTAACAGCTGGCAATTGCGTCACACCGTTGTCCAAAGCGGTTTGCAAAGTTACTACGCCGTTACCGGCTTTGTTTAATCCGGTTGCGAATGTATCAGAACCAGCAGCCAAGGTATTTGCCCCGGTTGCCAATTGGCTCACACCGTTTGTCAAGGTTGGCACCTTGCTGTTCAATGTTTGCAGGCCAGTCGCTAATTGCGTTGAACCTGTTTGCAATTGCGTCACGCCCGTCATCAAAGCCGGTACATTCCCGTTCAAAGTGTGCAAACCAGCGGCTTCTTGTTGGCTACCGGCGCTCAATTGACTCACACCAGCTAGTAATGCCGGTGCTTGTGCGTTTAACTGGTCAGTCCCCGCAGCCAATTGTTGACCACCATTTGCCAATTGCGTTACCCCACTGGTCAATGCTGGCATATTTGCTTGCAATTTGTCCGTGCCCGCAGCTAACTGGGTTGACCCTGCTTGCAATTGTTGCAAACCGGTTACCAACGTTGATGCTTGACCATTCAATGTTTGCATACCTGTATCAGCCTTCGTCGCGCCATCAGCCAAGGCTTCAATACCGGCTACCAAATCTGGGGCTTGTTGAGCAAATGTTTGCAAACCAGCGGCCAATTGTTGACTACCATCTACCAATGCTTTGCCGTTCGTCGCACCATTCGCTAATTGCGTTTGAATATCAGTTAAGTTAGCTGACAAACTGGCAATGGCTTGTTGAGCACCCGCTGTCGCTTGGGTACCGGTGGCTAGCTGTTTGAGTTGTGCTTGCATCGTCGTTAACGTTGTCGCCAATGTTTGCACGCCCGTACCAGCAGTTTGTAATTGTTGACCCAAATCACCAAACTTCGCTGCCAAAGCTGGATGCGCCGCCAAAAATGCTTGGAAATCGGCATCACTAGCCAATGATTTAGTATCTGCGCCCGCCGTTTGAACGGCCGTACCGACTGCAGTCAATTGATTAGTAACCGTTGAACCATCATCTGCACCCAACTGCTTCAACCCCGCCGTGACTTGTGTCAAACCAGCGTTTAATGCCGTCAACTGCGCTGCGCTATCTGTTTGGCCTTGTTTGATTTTTTCAGCTGCTTGTTGCAGCGTATCAATCAATTGCGTCACACCAGCTTGCACTTGTTGACCACCAGTCGCTAAGGCAGTAGCATTGGTTGGCAAAGCCGCGGTTTGTGTTTGCAATTGTGCTAATCCACCCGCTAATTGTTGCGTGCCATCAGCCAATTGTTGCGTTCCCGCTGGCAAACTGGCAGTTTGCGTTGTCGCTTGTGTTAAACCAGCTGACAATTGTTGGGCACCAACATTCAATGCCTTTGTCCCAGCAGGCAAAGTTGCCGTTTGTGTTTGTAACGACTTTAATCCGGCTGACAATTGTGTCGCTCCAGTTGTCAGCTTTTGGACACCACCTGGTAAGGCCACAACTTTTCCATGCAAAGTTGTCAAACCATTTGCTAACTGATCTGCACCATTCGTCAACTGGGTAACACCGTTTGGCAATGCACTGGCTTTGCTTTGAAAAGTCGTTAAGCCATTTGCCAAACGTGCCCCACCGTCAGTCAACTGTTGAACACCTGTTGCTAACGGACTAACCCCAGCTTCTAATGTGTTAATACCGTTTGCTAATGTGTGCGTTCCTGCGTTCAGCTGCGTATTACCAGTGCTTAATTGCACCATACCATTCGCCAATTGATGCACGCCGTTATCTGTTTGGCGGGTTCCGTCAGCCAATGTTTGCACGCCTGTCAACAAGGTGCTTGCATAAGCTTTTTGAATTTCTTGCGTTACTTGAGCTTGCAAGTTATTCACAACAGCACTAAAAACCAACTGTGAAACGGCTGTGTTTTGTTTGGCAGCTTGCACTTGCAAAACCGATTGTTTAGGTTGCGTGCTAGTCACGGTCAAACTATTCGCCGAAAAATCTCGTGGTAAAGTCACTGCCAATAACACTTGGCCATTTTTAACAGCTTTTTTCGCATCTCCTGCACTCATAAACGTCCAATCAGCTTGATGATTGGCTTTTAATTTTTTAATCACTTTTGCGCCGATATTAACAACTTCATCTCCGTTTTGAACCGGTTGATCATCGTTAACGACCGCAACTTTCACGTGGCTGCCTTGGGCATGCTGCACGTGATCTAAGGCTTTTGCACCCGCATAAGTGACTAGTAGTGGTGCAGCAACCGCGATTGGTAGCACGCCCCATTTTTCCCATAGCGTCATATTTTCGTATCCCTCATAAACTTTTTATGCCATAAACTAATTTGGCAGAACTTTAATATTATCCACGCTCAAAAAAAAGAAGTCAAGTCTAAGACTTAACTTCTTAATTTTTTCGTAAGGACTGCCGTAAAATCACATCATCAAATCGGCGCAATAAGCCAAGCAGTTGTTGGGCATCGTCAGCCCCAAACACCTCAATCCAATTGGAAAATCGTGCTTCCACCGCTCGCGCAATTTCTTGTTGTGTCTGTTCACCCGTTGCGGATAGTTGTAAAAATGACCGACGACGATCACTTGGATCCGTTTGTTGCTCGAGATAGTTTTGATCAAGGAGTGGTTTCATTTGCCGAGCAATCGCGCCTTTTGTCACATTGCGTTGCGTAGCTAACTGCGTCAAAGTTACCGGCTCCGCCGCATTTGCCACCGTGTCCATGATGAGCCACTGCTCAAAAGATAGACCATATACACTAGTCGGTTGCGAAATGAGTTCTTCAATGTATTTCAAAGTTGACAAATAGACATCGGTAAATTCACGTTGTAAATGCTGTGCTGGCTTCATCATCACTCCAAAAGTTTTTCTATATTGTATCAAATTATACACAAAAAAACGGGCTAACACCCGTTTTTTCTAAAGTTCTTCGCCGTTTGTTTCAATCACTTTTTGGTACCAGTAAAATGAATCTTTCTTGTAGCGGGTCAAAGAACCATTGCCGTCATCGTCTTGATCGACATAAACGAAGCCGTAGCGCTTGCTCATTTCTGACGTGCCAAAACTGATAATGTCAATTGGCGCCCACATCGTGTACCCGATGAGATCCACGCCGTCAATGATGGCTTCTTTCATTTGTTCAATGTGTTGGCGCAGGTAATCAATGCGATAATCATCGTGAATTTTGCCATCGGCAGTTAATTCGTCAATCGCGCCCAAACCATTTTCCACGATGAACAACGGAACGCGGTAACGATCCCAAAGCTCATTTAGCGTAATCCGCAAGCCAACTGGGTCCATTTGCCAGCCCCAATCTGATGCTTTCAAATATGGATTCACGCCGGCAACCGCCATATTCGCGTCCGTCATGTCCGTGCCCGTCACACTTGTCGTGCTAGAACTATAGTAACTAAAGCTCAAATAATCGACTTTTCCTTCAGCTAAAAGCGCCTCATCCCCTGGTTCAAAATCCAAGTGAATGTCATGTTCAGCAAAATAGCGGTTCATAAATTCAGGATATTCACCGCGTACTTGTACATCTGTGAAGAACAAATTCAATTGATCTTCCAACTGTGCTGCGCGTACGTCAACCGGATTTGGTGTGAGCGGATAAACTTGGCCCCGCGCGAGCATCATGCCGATTTTTGCGTCAGGGTCCAAAGCGTGAATTTGATTAACCGCAATCGCACTGGCAATAAATTGGTGATGAACGGATTGGTAGCGGATTTGGAGTTGTTCATTTTCTGATAAGCCGGCGTCCACCGCGCCCGTTTCATGAAAGCCCCATTGAGCCGTGTTGATTTCGTTGAACGTCATCCAGTAAGTGACTTTGTCGTGATAACGGTTGAACACCACGTCCGTGAAGCGCGTGAAATCATCGATTGTCTCACGCGCAGCCCAGCCGTTTCGCAACAATGTCAAATTCACTGGCATTTCATAGTGCGACAAAGTCACCACCGGCTCAATTTGATATTTTGCTAACGTGTCTAACACGCTATCATAAAATGCCAAACCCGCTTCATTGGGTTCATTTTCTGTACCATTTGGGAAAATGCGCGCCCAAGAAATGGACAAACGAAAGGCTTTCAAACCCAATTCCGCCATCAGCGCAATATCGTCTTCATAACGGTGATAAAAATCGACGCCGCGGCGCTTTGGGTAACGTGTATCTGTTTCATCAGCCAAGGCAATTTCGATGTCTTCACGCGTGATTTTGGCGATATTCATCTGTCGATTTTCACTGCGCGGTGTAACTTCTGCTTGCGTTAGACCTTTGCCATCAAGGTTCCAGCCACCCTCCAATTGACTAGCCGATGTGGCCCCACCCCACAAAAAATCAGTTGGAAAACCTGTCGGAATTTGTTGTTTATAAGCCATGTCTGCGCTCCTTTTGAAGTTTATACTTATATTGTAAGCGCTTTCTTTGTCGTAAACAAGTCTATTTTTGACATGTTATCGGACATTTTTTGAACTTGGCCAAATAAAAAAACGTGCCTAAGCACGTTCATACACTTTCACACCATCAACAAAGGTCGCTACGGTCGTACCGTAAACTTCCCAACCAACAAACGGCGTGTTCTTGCCTTTAGAAGCAAACTCATCAAATTTAATCGTGTGCGCATCGGCCAAGTCAAACAACGCCAAATCCGCTTTTTCACCTACTGCCAAAGTCCGCGGTGCGCGCAAATCAAACACGTCAATCGGCGCCACTACCATGCGCTCAATCAAAGTCGCCAGCGACATCACGCCAGATTTCACCAAATGTGTGTACAGCAATTGGAAACTCGTTTCAATACCGGTAATGCCAAACGGCGCGTCAATCATAGACTTCGCCTTTTCTTCTAGACCATGCGGTGCGTGGTCGGTCGCAATCATATCAATCGTGCCGTCCAATAATCCTGCCAAAACCGCCGCGCGATCAACTTCTGAGCGCAACGGTGGATTCATTTTGAACAACGCATTGTCACCAGGAATATCCGCATCGCTCAACAACAAATGATGCGGTGAGACCTCGGCGGTCACCTGCACACCACGCGCTTTAGCGGCGCGCACCAATTCAACAGATTGCGCCGTTGAGATGTGTGCGACGTGATATTTCACGCCCGTTGCTTCTGCCAAAACTAAGTCCCGCGCTAATTGCGAACTTTCTGCCAAACCAGTGATGCCGGGCAAACCAATTTTGGCAGCTGCTTCACCAGCATTCATCACACCGCTATGCAATAAGCTTTCATCTTCCAAATGTGCGGACAAAACTTTGCCCGTTTGGGCCACGGCTTGCATCGCTTGATACATCGTATCTGCGTGTTGCACACCATGTCCATCATTGGTAAACGCTTTGGCACCAGCCTTTGAGAGCGCTTGGATGTCGTTAATTTTATCCGCGGTTAAATCAGCCGAAATCGCGCCGTATTGTTCAATGTGCACTAAGCCATCACTTTTATTTTTGTCCAAAACCGTTTTAAGGGCGGCGATATTATCAGGCACCGGGTTCAAATTCGGCATCGCCACCACGGTCGTAAAGCCGCCGCGCGCCGCCGCCGCTGAACCGGATGCAACCGTTTCTTTGTATTCAAAACCAGGTTCGCGAAAATGCACGTGCACGTCCACCAAACCAGCCGTCAAAAACGCCCCGTTCGCATCAAAAGTTTGCGTGCCATCAACCACGTCAATGTGCGGTTCGATGCGCATGATTTTGTCCCCTGCGATTAACACATCGACTTTGCGCAAGGCATTGGCTGTGTCTAAAATTTTTGCATTTTGAATGATTAACATTTTAAGCTCCTAACACATATTCCAAAATCGCCATGCGCGCGAACACGCCATTTGCCATTTGTTCAAAAATCCGCGACTGCGGCGCTTCCACTAGATGATCGGCGATTTCCACGCCACGATTTACCGGCGCGGGATGCATGATAATGGCCGATTCTTTCAAAGCCGTATACCGTTCGTCGTTCAAACCATAAGCGGTGTGATATTGTGCCACGTCAAATTCTGAACTTTGCGCCTCGCCCAATCGTTCATGTTGCACGCGCAAAAACATCACAACATCTTGTTGTTCCCACGCATCATCTAATGCAACGTGCGCGCCAAATTCGTCAAAATCATTCGGATACCAAGCAGTTGGCCCAGCAAATGTCACGTGCGCGCCGAGTTTGGTCAAAATTTCTGCGTTGGAACGCGCCACGCGCGAATGCGCCAAATCGCCGACAATGCGAATATTCAAATCCGTAAACGACGCAAAATTTTCTTGAATCGTCACCAAATCCAACAAACTTTGTGAGGGGTGCTGGCCGCTGCCGTCCCCGGCGTTAATCAAATTCGGCATCGGCGCTCGCCCTTGATCCGCCAGCAAAGCGTCCCACCATCGTTCTTCAAAATGCCGCACGACCGCGACTTCTGTGCCAATCGCTTTAAATAATTTTAGCGTGTCGGCCAAAGTTTCGCCTTTGCTAAGCGAGCTAGTTTTGGGGTCAAAACTCACTTGTTGCATGCCCATTTTGGCTTCGGCAACTTGAAAACTTGATTGCGTGCGCGTGGAATTTTCCAAAAAAATATTCGTCACAAAGGTTGCTTTGTCGGCAGGTTTTTCACCTCTTTTGAACGCTAAAGCGCGCGTTAACAACTGTTGCACCACCGGAAGTGGCATTGCGTTTAAATTCAAAAAGTGTGGCATCATTTTCTCCAAATAAAAACCCAGCACACGCGAAGAGAGCTGGGTTTGGGTAGACTACGCCTACAAAACGCACCTTACAAGCCTCGCGGGACTTGGTTAAAGGTTTTAAATTGTTCTAAGTGTAGCAAATATTTTGAAGGAGAGCAAGTGTCGACCGTCACATTTGCCGCCAAATATCTTTTAACGGTGGTAGCTCAGGTAGTTGTTTATTTTCAGCTAAGTAGCGCTCGCCAAAGGCTAGGTATCCTTTCTTCTCGGGCGCTAAAATTTTACCAGGTAGTGGTGCGTCATCGGCAACATAAGCATTAATCAAAACCGGCCTATCTTTGATTGTATAAGCCTTTTGCAAAGCTGCTTTAAATTCAGCTAAATTATGTGCTGTAAAACCCACACCACCTGCGGATTCAGCAAATGCCGCGTAATCCATATCAGCGAGATCAATGCCATAATTCAATTGACCGGCAGCCTGTTGTTCATATTCAATGAATGCCAATTTTTCATTATTTAAAATGATATTAATGACTGGCATTTGGTATTTGACAGCGGTAACAAAGTCTTGCATCACCATCGCAAAGCCGCCATCACCAGCAATTGAAATCGCACGACGTAATGGTGCAACGACGCTACTTGCCATCGCTCCGGGCAAACCACATCCCATCGTGCCCAACCATGCAGAAATAAGAAAATCTTGTGTTGGTTTAACCGGCAAAAATCTTGCCGCCCAAGCCGTTGCCGTACCAACATCAATTGAGTAAATCACATCATCCGGTGCGGTTTGACTCACTTCATAAAATAGCGCTTCTGGTGCAATTGGCGTGGTATCCAAGGCGCGTTTTTCATCCATCCACGCTTCCCATTGCTCAACTGATTTTTGGGTAGCGCGTAAGAATTTATCATCGACACGCAGTGGTGATATAGCATTCAAACGTGTCATCGCATCTTTCACTTCCGCATTAATGGCGACATCCACTGCATGACGTTTGCCAATATTTTCAGCCTTCACATCAATTTGAATGGTTTTAGCATTTTCTGGCAGATATTCTGTGTACGGATAATTTGTGCCAATCATAATCAACAAATCCGCTTCTTGCATTGCTTCATAAGCTGGCTTAGTGCCTAACTTACCTAAATTACCTAAGTAATTCGGATGCTCATCACCAATCAATCCCTTAGCGGGCAACGTCGCGACAAATGGTAGCTGATTATTTTCAATAAACTCTCGCACCTCATTTTCAGCACCACGGACACCTTTACCGACCAAAACAACCCGCTTTTCACTAGACTTGATTAAGTCGGCTGCCGCTTGAATTGCTGCCTCATCGGCTGCCTTTGTCCCTAATGAAAAAGCTGGTGCTGTAATGTGCAACTCGCCTTCAAAGGGTGCTTCGGGCAAATCATCTGGGATGGTCAGTACGGCGACACCTTGCTGCTCATAAGCACTACGAATGGCTTGGTCAACTACCGCTGGTAGGTTATCACTGGCACTGATAGTCCGGTTAAAGACTGCCACATCAGCAAACAGCTCACCTGTATTCACTTCTTGAAAATAATCTTCGTTAAGTTTATCAGATGGGACTTGACCCACAATTGCTAACAAGGGTACGTGATCCATCTTGGCATCATATAAACCATTTAACAAATGAATAGCGCCAGGCCCACCAATTGACAAGGCAACCGCGATCTTTCCAGTTAATTTTGCTTCAGCCGCTGCTGTTAGCGCTGCAACTTCTTCATGCCGGACTTGAATGAAATTCATCACGTGCTTTCGACGTTGTAACGCATCAACGGTTGTGTCCACAGAATCGCCAGGCAAACCGTAAACATGATCAATACCCCAACTCATTAAAACATCAACGACAGCATCTGATACTTTTTTACGCATTTTTTTGCCCTTTCTAAACGATTAAATTTCAAGCACGACGGCCAAGCACAAAGCTCACAATTGCGACCAAAATCACAGCCCCAATGATTGACGGAATAACCGCCATACCAGCGACAATCGGTCCCCATACACCGAGTAGACTTTCACCCAACCATGAGCCAATTAAACCAGCCAAAATGTTACTAATCCACCCCATAGCGCCGCCGTTACTCGTTAAAACACCAGCAATTGCACCGATAATTCCACCAACAATCAAAACCCATAATAAATGCATCTGTCTTTCCTCCAATTTCAACTTAAACATGCGCTTTTTTAACCGCCACCGGCTTTGAATCACCGCGGAAATCTGCTTCAATTTCTTCCAAACTTTCACCAGATGTCTCAGGGACAAACTGGCGAATAAAGATTAACGCGACCAAGGCCACGCCGGCGAAGAGATAAAACGTGCCCGATAAACCAATATTTGCCAGCAAACTTGGTACGAACAAACCGATGGCAAAATTCGTCAACCACATCACCAAAACAGCAATGCCCATGCCAAATCCGCGTGCGGTTTGTGGAAAAACTTCTGACAACAATAGCCACGTGGTTGGCGCAATCATGCCTTGATTAAAGAGCATGAACAAAACCGTCATCAACAAAATCCAATATGGGAATAATCCTTGATGTGGCAGCCATGCGCTCGTGACACCAATGAGCAAGTGGACGACCATCACACTCGCAAAACCAGCAAATAACAATTGTCGTACACCAAAGCGTTTCATCAAATAAATCCCACCAAATGTCGCCGCAACTGAGATGACTCCGTTGGCAATATTAGCCACAATCGCCGCATTACTGCTAAAACCAGCATCGGTTAAAATTTGTGTCCCGTAGTACATCACGGCATTGACACCACCTAATTGATTTAGCATAGCGATACCAATTGCAATCAACAATACTCGCCGGAACCAGCTGACTTTTAGCAAATGCCACTGTGAATTTTGTGATTTATTTTCTGCCAAACCCGCTTCAATTAAGGCTAATTCTTCCGGCGCTTTGTCACCATGGATGTGGATTAAGACTTCCGTTGCGCGTTTGGTATAACCTTTCATCACAAGCCAACGCGGACTTTCGGGCATGCGCGCCATGCTGATGAATAAAGCAATCGCGGGCAAAGCCGCCACTGACAACATCCAACGCCAAATGCCGGGTTGATCCGTGAAACTCACCATTAAAATCGCATTCATCACAAACGCCAATAATTGTCCAGAAACAATCATCAATTCGTTACGGGTAACAAAGCGCCCTCGTTCATCCGTCGGCGCCATTTCAGCCAAATAAGCCGGCACCGTAACCGAAGCGCCCCCAACTGCCAAACCAAGAATAAAGCGAAAACCACTAATCACCACCATATCAGGCGATAAAGCAGCTCCGATTGTGCCCAGTAAAAACACAACCGCCAAAACCATCAACAAACGTCGCCGACCATACCGGTCTGCCAAACGCCCTCCGGTAAATGCCCCAATCGCCGCCCCAAACAGCAAACTACTGGTGACAACTCCCTGTCCAGCCGCATCCAAATTCAATTGATCCGGGCGTGACATCGTCGGCAACGCGCCGTTAATCACCCCAGTATCATAACCAAACAAAATCGCCCCAAACGTCGCCGATGTGGCAATTTGTCGTAGAAAACGTTGATTTGTCATGTTACTTGACCTCCTGAACTGTCGTCGTTTGGTCAGCATCGGTTACCACAAGCTGATCTAAAATCGTCAAGAATTGACTAATCGTCTTTTCCCAAGAAACGTCTTGCAAATGACTTTTTGCACGTTGCGTTAATTGTGCTAGTTCGGCTGGTTTTTCGACTAAGCGCGCCAACACTTTGGCCAACTTCGTAGCATCAATTTCCGTTTCAATGACAGAATCAGGTGCAAAGAAAGCCGGACCAGATCCTTCTACAAAATCAATCACCGGCAAGCCGGTTGCCATCATTTCATAAGGAATTAACGACAAATTCGTCATCGACGGCACAAGACCGAAGTCGACTTTTTGATAGAGCTCATTGAGCGCTTTTTTATCTAATTTGCCAAGATTTTCGCCGACAATCACAGGATCTGATTGGTCGGAACCGAAGAAATAAAAGTCACTGTCAATACCATGTTCGCGCAAAGCCGTTTGCAATTCACGGGCAAATAATTGCGCCACAATCGGTGCACGACGCGGACTAGGCGTCTTGGTGTAAATGGCAAACCGTAGTTTGTCCTGCGTTTCATATTGGTTAAAATCACGTGTTTTAAACGCATAACCGCTCGTATCACCAGGAAAATCTATCGCATCTAATTGACCAACAGGTTGAGCCAATTCCTGAATTTTTTGTTTATTCCATTCACCAAGCGACACCATGTGCAAGCCCATTTCATAGGTTTTACGCGCCAAAATACTTTGATCACCGAATGGATAAAAATAAGGTTCATAATCTTGCACAAAGTACATTTTGTACCCAGGAAAATCCTTAATCACATAAGCCGATTCCCACAGGGTAGCAATCCAAATATCTGATTGATGTTCGCCCAGATGAGTCATGTCCAAAAATTCACCCTGCACGTCAGCATAATTGCCTTGCGCATTGCGCCGCATCGAGTCTTCAGATTGCGGGCGGTAACTCAAATAATACACGTCGTAACCCGCTTTTTGTAAGGCGGTTCCAAGATGCAACATCGTTGTTTGTCCACCGTCAAAACGTATAACGCCGGTCGTGACAAACGTAATACTTTTGGGTTTAACCGGGAGCTGCTGCTCGACCGGCTTAAAATTGAAATAATCTACTAAATCTTCATACAGCGTGATATCACCTTGTTCAACATCACGATAAACCGGTTCTGCCATTTCTGTCATAATGTACCCTCGCTTCCCTTCAAGAAAAAAATTACTTGGCAAAAACTAAAATACAGGACTGTCGACAATCGTCTGTGTAAGATAAAACAAATTTGTATACCCTTTAATGATAACACTCTCATTTTAGGCTGTCAAAAAAAGCGACTAAAAATAAGTCGCTTTTGTATAAATTTCCAGCTTTTTAATTGGCGTTAGTGGTGATCGCATTGGTCATAATCGTGCGATCTGGGGTTTGACCAGTCCAGATTTCAAAGCTTAAGGCGCCTTGTCCGACCAGCATTGGTAAGCCATTTTGGGTGGCAAGTTGTAAATTATTTGCCATCGTCAACAACGTCGTTGGTTCTGCGCGATAAATTAAATCCACCACCAAAGCTGTTGTTGGCAAAGCGCGTAATTGCACCAACGACAACGGGCTTGCCAAATCGCGCATCCCCACCGTTGTGGCGTTAATCACCAAATCAGCTTGCGCCAGCGCGTCCATCACCCCTGCCTCATCCGCCAAATCTTGTAACGTTGCATCCGCCAAATCCGCAACTTGGGCCACTTTGACTGCCCAATCTTCGCGTTTGCGATTCAACACAATGAGCTTGGTCACGCCGTATTTGGCCGCTGTGGCCATGATTGACCGCGCAGCGCCGCCCGTTCCAATCAACACAACCGTCTTCACGTCGTGTTGTAACGCTTGCCAAAAACCGTCGCCGTCCGTTGAATACCCGACCAAACGACCGTCTACAACTTTGACCGTGTTAACCGCTTGCAACTTTTCCGCCAACGAATCAAGTTCATCCAGATACGATAAAATTGCCGTTTTAAAAGGCGTCGACACGTTAAAGCCACCCGCGTTCAACGCGCGCAAGCCTTTCACCGCCACGCCTAAATCCGTGCGCGCCACTTCGAACGGCAAATACGTCGCCTCAATTTTCGCCGCTGCAAAAGCGGCGTTTTGCATGGCAGGTGATTTTGAATGCAAGGCCGGATTGGCCAGCAAACCGAATAATTGTGTCATTTAGCCCTCCACTAATTCGCTGAGTTCTTCCCAGCGCGTCATTTTGGCGAGAAGTTCGTCGTTGACGAGATCCAATTCGTTTTGTAGTTCAGTTAGTTTCGTGTATTGCGTGACCACCGTCGCCATTTCGGCTTCAATATCGGCAGCCCGTTGCTCTAAGGCCGCAATTTCATCTTCGATGACCGCCCATTCGCGTTGCTCATTGTAGCTGAGTTTTTTCTTGGTTTTTGGCTTTTCTTGCACTGGTTTTGGTTTGGCAGTGACCAACTGTTCGGGTACTTGTTGTGCCAAATATTCAGTGAACAAGCCGTCAAAACGGCTGATATCGCCTTTGCCATTGAAGACATATAATTCGTTGGCGACTTTATCCAAGAAATAACGATCGTGGCTGACCGTCAAAACCGCGCCCGCAAAGCCGCTCAAGAAGTCTTCCAAAACCGTCAACGTGCCAATATCCAAATCATTGGTCGGTTCGTCAAGCAACAACACATTTGGCTGTTGCAAAAGAAGTTTCAACAAGTACAAACGTCGTTTTTCCCCGCCGGAAAGCTTGCGAATCAACGTGCCATGCATGAAACTTGGGAACAAAAATTGTTCGAGCAATTCACTGACCGACACGCGATTGCCGTCTTTGTCGACAATTGAGCTGGCCACTTCCGATAAATATTCAATCACGCGTTTGTCGTCTGGAATCGGTTCAGTTTGTTGCGTGTAGTACGCGAGTTTGACGGTTTCGCCGATTTCAATCGTGCCACTTGTTAACGGCAATTTGCCAGCAATCGCATTTAAAAAGGTTGATTTCCCCGCACCATTGGCACCCGTAATCCCGATGCGCGCATGCGGTGCCACGCGCAAATTAAAGTCACGCAAAATCGTTTTATCAGCGAATTGCAACGTCGCATTCTCAACAATAATCACTTTTTTGCCCAAACGACTCTGCCCGAGATTTACCTGCACATCGTCATCTAGTTGCAACGTGTTGCGATTGGCTTCCAATTCTGCAAACGCATTTTCACGCGCAGTTTGTTTGGTCGTACGGGCGCGTGCTGATTTGCGCATCCACGCCAATTCTTGTTGGTACAACCGATCTTGTTTGTGCTCCGCCACTTTTGCCTGCGCCACACGCTCGGCTTTACCGGAAACATACGCTTGATAATTGCCTTGATATTCGTATAATTCACCAAACGACAATTCAAACACGCGCGTCGCCACTGCATCTAAGAAATAGCGATCGTGCGTCACAAACAACAGCGCGCCTTTGTAATTGGCGAGATATTTTTCCAACCATTCAATCGAATCAAAATCCAAATGGTTCGTCGGTTCATCCAAAATCAACAAATCCGGCGCCTGCACCAAAACTTGCGCCAACCCGGCACGCTTTTTTTGCCCACCAGAAAGTTGCGCAATCGGCTTTTGCCAATCATTTTCTGACAAATGCAATTGCGTCAAAATCGTTTTCACTTGCGCTTCCAAAGTCCACGCATCGTGTTGATTCATCGCTGCTTGCGCCCGTTCAAAACGCGTTTGCACACGATCATCGGTTGGATTTGCACTAAATAACCGCAACGCCTCATCATAATTGCGCAACACGCCAAACACCGCTTGTTCACCGCTCAAAACCGCTTGCATCAACGTCTCATCAGGATTCAAAGCCGGCATCTGCGTTAAATAACCTATCGTGTAATCATTTTGCGTGGTAATCGTGCCGCGATCCGCTGGCACCACACCAGTAATGGCGTTCAAAAGCGATGTTTTTCCGCTACCATTCACGCCCAAAAGCCCGACCCGATCGCCTTGTGTCAACAAAAAAGACACATCCGAAAACAGCGTCTTTTCCCCGTACGTACTTGTTAAATTATCTACTCGAAATTGTTTTACCATGTGTTCTAGTATACCAAAAAAGCCCGCGCTTGCGGACTTTCTCTCTTTAAACATTTTTGTTGTAAATCATGACCGTAATTGGCGCAATCACGACAACCATCGCGACACTCACCAACAAAACCCACGTCACTTCGCCAGTAAATTGCCCGTGGTTAGCGACTTCTTTGAACGCCGTAATCAAATGATTAACCGGGTTCACGCTCACAATGTGTTGCAAAATTTTTGGCATTGTCGTCGTTGGCACAAAGGCGCCAGATGCAAACGTCAAAACCATCATTCCGACTTGAGAAAGGGCCGCCACCGCTGAAGCTGATTTGACAAGTAACCCAATTAAAGCAAACAACCAGCTCATCGCAAACGTCACCAACAACACCAATAAAATCGCAATAAAGGCATAACCCCAACCAGCTTCTGGCCGCCAGCCAATCAAAGTTCCGACACCTAATGAGACCGCCAAGGAAATCACGTAACGCACCATATCAGCGACCAACAAACCCGCCAAAGGCGCAATACGTGCCATTGGCAACGAACGGAAGCGGTCAAACACACCCGTTTCCATGTCCTCACGCAACTGTGTGCCCGCACCACTTGCCGCCGACATCATCGATTGCACGAACACCCCCGGTACAATAATTGGCAAATAACTTTTCACGTCCCCACTAATCGCACCACCGAATAAGTAAGTAAACATCAACATGAAAATCAACGGCATCAATGTCACGTCAAACCACTTTTCCGGTGTTTTGAAGAACACAATTAAACTGCGCTTTGCCATTTGTAAAATGTCGACAATGGCGCTGCCCAATGTCATATTTTTTTGATAAGTTCCTGTTTGCATTATTTTGCTCCTGTTAATTTCAAAAAGACTTCATCCAAAGACGGCTTGCGTACGCCAAATTGCCCAACGTTGATGCCTTCGTCTTTTAGCGCCACCAAAATGTCCAACATCGCATGCGTGTCGCTAATCGCCACGGACAATGTCGTCATTTCTGGCAAAGCCACTGGTTGTGCGCCAGTTATTTGACGAATAACATCACTAGCCACGCCCATCAAATTGGCGTCTTCTAATTCCACTTCAAAATAAGTGTCGCCGATTTGGGCTTTTAATTCATCGGCCGTGCCTTGTGCGACAATCACGCCACGATCAATCACCGCGATGTGGTCAGCCAATTGATCCGCTTCTTCCAAATATTGCGTCGTCAATAAAATCGTTGAGCCACTCTTCACCAAATCCCGAATCGTGTCCCACATTTCACCGCGCGTGCGGGGATCCAAACCAGTCGTCGGTTCATCCAAAAACACCAATTTTGGCTTCGTGATTAAACTCACCGCCAAATCCAACCGGCGCCGCATTCCACCAGAAAATTCCTTAATCGGACGATCTTTGGCTTCTGTCAACGAGAATTGTTCAAGTAATTCCGTTGAGCGCGCCACAGCCGTGCCTTTGTCCAAACCATTCAAACGGGCAAAAACCATCAAATTTTGCCAACCGGATAATTCTTCATCGACCGACGCGTATTGCCCAGTCAAACCAATTAATTGGCGCACCTTGCTCGCTTGTTTTTGAATATCATAACCAAAAATCGTCGCATTGCCGCTAGTCAATGGCGCAAGTGTCGTAATCATCTTCAAAAAGGTTGATTTCCCTGCCCCGTTTGGGCCAAGAATCGCGAAGATTTCACCTTCTTTGACTTGCAACGAAATGCCATTCACGGCTTTCTTATTTTTAAAATGCTTCACCACATTGTGGGTTTCAATCGCATAAGTTGTCATCTGTTTACTGCATCAAACCTCGCGTCCAAGGCTGGTGTTTTGCTCCTTCTTAATTTACTCAGGCTACCTGACTTTTAGAATTATAAGCCCACCTGATGAATTACGCAACCCTTTTTTTGAAAAAAGTTCGGTAACCTGATAAAATAGAGATAATAAAGAGGTACTAACAGATGAACGATCTAACGCCAATTCAAAAAATATTCTACTTTGTCAATATTTCACATCAATTCTATCGCGAAAAAATCAATTTGGGCGATCATATTTTGACGCATTTAAATATTGGTCAGGGAAAAATTTTGAACATTCTTGTGGATCAATCGCCAATTTCTCAAAAAGATTTGGTGGCGCAATTGGATATGAAACCGCAATCCGCTTCTGAACTATTACAAAAACTCGAAAAAAAAGGTTTTATCACGCGCGAAAAATCCGAAACTGACAAGCGCGTCATGATTGTCACCCTAACAAAACACGGTTTGGCAACGACAAATCCACATGATTCTTCCGATTTATTGCTCGATGCTTTAACGCCCGAAGAACAACAACAACTCGATGTTCTATTAACCAAAATGATCAAGCACATCGAACCAGAATTACGCCATGAACACCATCATCCACCACATTAAAAAAACGCTCGGCATTCAGCCGAGCGTTTTGTTTTTACAATATAAAATAACCATCCCGCGATCGCGTTACCGTCACGGAAAACGTCTGCGACAACTCATCTGCCGTCAACAATTCATTGGTCGGCCCCGCCAAAATCTGTTGCTCACGCAACAACCAAACAAACTCCGCCACCTGAGCGGCTTGATTCAAATCATGCAACACCACCAAAATCGTTGTTTTAAGCTTTGGCAGTAACGCCAAAACTTGTTTTTGGTAACGTAAATCAAGCGCCGCTAACGGCTCGTCAAGTAATACCAGCGGCGCGTTTTGCAACAAAACAAATGCTAACCAGACTCGTTGTTGTTGCCCGCCTGACAAACTTTGCACATCACGCGCCAACAATGGTTCTAACGCCAAGGCGGCAATCACATCTACTGCCAATCCAGCCGTCGCCCGACTTTGCCCCAGTGCCAATAAATCGGCGACCAGCATCGCGTCATACATCACATTTTTTTGGGGCAAATACGAACTAGCAGACACGCGCTGGGCTAACTCGGCCAACAAAGTGGACTTGCCACTACCATTTTCCCCCAACAAAACCGTGATTTGACCATCTGGTAAATTAAGCATCTCCGCCGTTAATAAATCACGCGGTAAAGTCACTTGCTTAAATTCCATGTCGTTCACCTCGCAATAAACTCAACAAAAACGGTGCGACGAGCAACATCAACATTGCACTCGTTGGTAATTCAATCGGATAAAACAAATCGTGCGCCAATAAATCTGCCAAACTCAACGCCAAAGCGCCCAGTAAACCCGTTGGCACTAACCGACTTTGCGCCCCGCCGCCGCGCTGTAACACAATCAACTGCGCTAAAATCAGTCCCACAAAGAAGACTGTGCCAAGCACCGCACTAACCGCGCCAACATACAAAGCAGCGACTAGTTGCCACGGCCAACTCAGCCGTTTCTCATCCACGCCTAATTTGGCAACATGCAACGCTGGCAAAGCAAAATAATGCAAACCGCCGCCCAACAATTGCAAAATCACGACGCCGATTAAACCAATCATGGCCAGCAACCACGTATCTTGCCAGGTCACGGTGGCTAAAGATTTCCCTAAAAAACCTTGATTGCTGGTGATCAAAGTCGTCACCGCGCTCAAAACCATCGCCATCGCTAAACCGCCCAACAACAGCAACAACGGCTGCCGCAACACACGCAAAATACTCACCCGCAAAACGACTAACCACGCCATTGCCAAAATCGCACCGGTTAAAACACGCCATGGCAAAGCTGGCGCCAGCAGCACAATCAGCACGGCACTACTTAATTCCGCACCACTTGCCAAACCCAACATCGCGCCGTCCACATAACGATTACGCAACGTCGTTTGGAAAATAACCGCGCTCACGCCAAGCATGGCACCGCCCAGCACCGCAAACAAGAAACGTGGCAAACGTAACTGCCACAAAATCTGTGGATTAGGCCAATTTCCACCCAAGGGCAATCCCAATGTGACGCCGCCAACGAGCAATACCCCAATGACTAACCATCCATTTAAATGTTTCATTGGGCCGCCTCCAACCACTTTTGGATTTTAGCGTACGCCGTTTTCACATGCAAATTCGCACTCGGTGAAAAATCAGGCGCCGTGACATCATAAACATGCCCTTTTTGTGTCGCCGTGAGCGTGTGATAAGGCGCTTGTTTAAACGTCTGCACAAACGCTTTTTTCACACTCGCCGGCATGGCGTGCGCCAAACGAATGACGACATTTGGATTTTCCTCGGCAATCGCTTGCGGATTAGCCGTCGTGTAAATGGAATTCGGATCACCGGCAATCACGGTACCACCGGCTCGTTTGACTAGATCACCAATATAACTCTGGTCATTCGCCACCAAAAATGACCCGCCCGGCATCCCCATTAAAATCAACACTTTAACTGGCTTTTTCAAATGACTTTTCGGCAATGCAATCGCTTGATTCAAACGCTGCGCTTGTTTTTGCTTATGATAAGTTTTGCCTAATTGCGTAATGCCGGTGCGCAGTTTGACATAATTTTGAAAATCCAACGCTTGCATGTTAATGTGTTGTTCTTTTAATTTGCCAGCATATTCATCTGTCAATTCGCTATCCACATACACCACGCTTGGCTTGACTTTGATAATTTGCTCAAAATTAATGCTCACGTGATTCCCCACTTTTGGCACGTTGGCATAGCGCGTCGGCATTTTTTCGGTGCTGGTCGGCACGCCAACCAACGGGATGCCCAATCGATCAAACACATCCGTTTGTGCCATGGTGGTCGCAACAATGCGCGTGTCAACCGTGTTTTGTTGTGCGCGCATAAACACAAAAACGCCGCCCAAGGCGACGAGAATCAACAAGCTGATACTAGTAATCAGACTTTTTTTCTGCATGAATGACTCCTTATTTTTTGCGGGATATCAAAAATCCAATTCCCATCATCACCACAAAGCCACCGACCAAACCGCCCAGTGCCACTAACCACAAAGGTGTGGTTTTGTGTTGTTCTGGCTGATTTTTAATTTGATGCGATTGCTTTGAAGAACTCGCGGACGACGTTTCTTTTGAACTAGCTGCCGTCGTTGACGTACGGTTTTGCGTAGCCACGCTACTCTGCGATGAGGCTGAGTTTGACGAACTTTGGCTAGCCGCCGAAGATGATGACGCGGTCAAACTTGGCAATTGACTCGCATCAAATTTTAAATCAAAACCGTACGTATGATGATAGTTAATGCTATCAATATCCACTTTCATATTGCCACTCAACGTTTGCGTGACGCTAGCGCTTGTAAAACGGAACGTATAATAATCCGTATCGCCTTGCGTGCTTTTGGTAACCGTGGGTTGTTGACCGTTCACATTTAAAATGACGACCGGAAAGCGCCCTAAGTCATGCGTTGTCGCAACTGTCAGCGTGATTTGATAAGCGCCATTCACGACGCTCACATCCCCTGGTTTTACAAAATAAGCATCAGCGTACGACGTTTGGGTGGTGCCGTATTTCAATACTTGATAATTGGTTGATTGAGCAAAAGCCGTGTTGGTCAAGCTAAATACCGCAACCATTCCCAATAACCACAATCCTAATCGCTTAAACAAACCATTTCCTCCAAAAAATCAAACCGCCACCAATGCCAACGATCGCCGCCACACTGGCGACAATAATTGCTTGTTTTGTGGTGTCATCGGCTGGCTTACTTCCCTCTTGATTTGATGTTTTTGATGCTGACGTTTGCGGTGTGGTGGTTGTCTTTTTGGTTGATTCAACTGCTTTTTGTTGACTAGGCGCCGAATTTTGCACCGTCATACTTGCTTGAACAAGCGGTGCTGATGTCACTTCTGGCGCATTTGCCAAGGATGTGTCGCCATTCACTGCCACAATTGGAGCGCTTTGATCACCATTAATCGCGGTCGCACCCACTGCATTTTGACCTAGCAAACGCAAAACAATTGGATAACCAGCATTTGGCATGTTATGAAAAGCAACTTTAATGCCTTCCGTCACATCCAACGTTTTACCTGTGGCTGGTAATTGCTTAACCGTAAATTTATACGCTTTCAATTCACTACCGTCTGCCAAACGCACACTTTGCACAACCGTTTCTTGGTGCGTGTTCAAGTCACTTTTTGGCAAAGTAATGGCGTATAACTGCCCGATCATGGGCTGATAAACCAAAACATATACGTCGTAGGTGCCGTTCGCATTCTTGACGTACTTGGCAACTTTCGTTGTACTTTCACCGCGTTGTGCATAAAATGATGACACGTGCGTGTCCAACTGTCCAGCCGTGTTCAAAATTTGATACGTCAAAGCGCCGGTGAATTTAGGTAACTTGTTCATTTTAGCTGTTGCAATGTCCCAGTCCGATGTTTGGACGCTGTTTGCATTTGACTTTGAGGTTACTGGTTTGGTTGTTTGTGATGAACTTGCCGCACTTGAAGATGATGAACTTTGAGTTGGTACGTTAACGGTCACTGGTTTTGGTGCGCCAGATTTAATGTCCATGTAAACCAATACGTTTTCATGATCAAAATTAATTTGCGGTACATAATAACCAAGATTTAACAAAATATTGGCATTGTTCGTTAATTTCAAAGCTTGCTTTGCCGTTAAATTGACCGACCATTTGCCCGTTCCAGAACTGTCGTCACCAGTTGTTAAAACAGTTGGTGTGAACGGCAAATCAGCTGTACCAAATTGGTCACCCACCAATTTGATATATTTCATCCAATCCATGCCTTTAGGCTCTGTAAACGTTAATTTGGCAGCACCATTTTTCACTGTCAAAGTCACTTCGTTCGACCAAAAACCATTTCCTTGAATCATTGACGGATTGCCAGTTGGTTTTGGGTTACTTGCCGTTCCACCGGCTTCATCCCAAAAGACATTCAGCTGATAGGTGCCATCCGGCAAAACAGTTTGACTTGCTGTAGAAGAACTGACTGCCGAACTGTTTGATGATGAAACCGCCGAAGAACTTGATTGTGAAACAGAACTGCTTGATGCGGCGCTAGATTGCGCAGACGAAGCAGATGAAACGCTCGAACTTGGCGTTGAACTAGCAGCACTACTTGATGATGCTTGTTGCGCTGAACTGCTCGTTGAACTTGAGCTTGCATCAATTTTTTGGGCCTGATCTAAAGCAAAAACCATATCTGCTGATTGATACATCATGCCATACGAACCAGCATTAATTTCCATTGCTGTGTGAATCGTGTCAGACAAATCTGCTAGTGGCACAGTCGTTGTAAAAGTTTTTGCTGTTTTATCTACTGTCACATTGGCTGTTTGTGGTACCCAATTTGCATGATCAGCAGCTGCGCTGTCACTATATAACAAATCTTTCAACGCCGTTTTGTCAGTCGTTGTTGATTGTGTGTCTAAGCGGTACGCTGTCAAATAATCCAGCCCACTATCCGTCACCGACAAAGTGACCGTTGCTTGATCCCCCGCCACAGCTACTTTGGCCGATGAACCAAAATACTTATCCATTGTTGACGGATCCGTGGTGCCTGTTTTGTAATGTGCAATTGGTACGTTATATTCACCATCCGCGAGAGTTTGCGGTTGGGTTGTTTGAACCGGTTGCATGTCCGTGACACCCATCATCGTGTAGGTGCCCGCACTCTTTAAGCCAATATAGTTTGGCCAAGTAAAATCACGTAAAGTACCTAACGTGCTATCCTTGTCCATCTTGACTTCAAATCCAGCTGCTGTCTCAACAGGTTCTTGTGAACCGTCAGCAAATCCAGACAAATCAATATCATTAATGGCATCCGTTGATTTGGTGGTAAAATACCACGTTGATTCATCTGAATCGCCATCAATGTGCACACGAACTTGCGTGCTCAATACATCATTTACCGCCGGATCCGCGACAAAATTAGCCGCATTGGATTGATTTGGGACGTCTGGCAAATCATTACCATCTGTTCCAATTGCAGCAAGTGAATCCTGGTTCGTTTTAGCGTACAAAACCGTTACATTATAATCACCAGTTTGCAAGCCATTGTCAGCTGCATAAACGGCAGAAAACTGCACTGCGCTCGGCACGATAAGGCCTAACACCAGTACAGCTGTTGCAAAAATTCTCTTAAACATTTATCTACCCGATTTCTCGTTTACTTTAAACCACTATTGATGTTAATCAAAACGGATTCAGTGTGCGTGAACAAGCCTGTCACGGTGTAGTTCATTTCCGCCAAAATTTTAGCGCCGTTTTGCAACTTAGCCGTTTGTGTCTTGCTCAATTTAACGGTCCAGTCACCCGTTCCAGCGACACTATCAACGTTTGAACTTGTCATCGTTGAACCATCAAATTTCACATAACTCATCAAACCCATGTATTTGTTCTGGTGCAATTTAACAGTTGCTTGTCCCAAACTATTAACTGTCACGCCGATGTTAGTACTCCAGATACCATCAGTTTGAATCATAGAAGCTTCGCCGGTACCGGTAGGCGCGTCCGCTGATGAACTGGTGTCGTACTTTTCATAACTAACGGCAGCCGTGTAGCTACCCGTCGTCAAAGTTGCCGCACTAGCCGCAGATCCAACTGACAACACAGTTAATACTGCCACCAAAAACAAACTCATTTTCTTCAACATTGCAGTTTCCTCTTTTCCTTTGATGATTTTAGTGTAGCGAACTCTACCAAAGTTTGCAACACTCTTCACAAAGTTAAAAAACCGTTTTAATCGTTGATACAACAGTTATTTGGGCTATTTTTTGTCAAAAAAGTTTTATAGCATGATAAATTTATCACGTGATAATCAACAGTAGTTTTCACAAAAAAAGACGCAACTTAGTTACGTCTTTAAACTCACTATTCATTTGATGAAATCGGTTGCCGCAAAGCAGTTCTTTGTTCATCGCGCAAGAAGCAACTCAAAATCAAGGCCACAATGGCAAATCCAGCTGCTAATAAAAACGCGCTATGAAAACCACTCAAAGTTGCTTGCGTCAGCATTTCTGTATAATGGAGTGGATTACGTTCTTGCAGATTCGCTGGCGGCGTTTGAGAATTTGTGACGCTTTGTAAAACTGATGCCAAAATCGCAGTTCCCAAACCCGTCGCAATTTGGCGCATTGTACTGTTCGCTGCCGTTCCTTGGGCGGCTGTTTCTGGACTTAGGGCCGCCATTGCCGAACTAATTAAAGGTGTCAACACCAACGCAATACCGAACATGCGTAACGTATACAACGCCGTAATGTCAACCATCGGCGTATCAACTGTGAGCCAAATGAAAGACATTGTGCCTACCGTTAAGAATAACAAACCAACTTGTGTTAAGCGTTTAACACCATATTTGTCGTAAAAGACACCCGCAACTTGTGACATTACCCCCATCAACAAAGCACCCGGTAATAAAGTCAAACCAGATGATAACGGACTTAACCCGCGCAAATTTTGCATGAAAATTGGCAAAATCATCTGAACACCGATCATTGATAACAACACCACGGATACTAAAATGGTCGTTAGCGTGAATTGACGATTTTTGAAAACCGTCATACTCAAAAACGGTTCTGCCATCCGATTTTGATGCCACATAAACTCAGCGATGACGACAACACCAATTCCCAATGGCGCAATCACATTCAGCCAGTCACCCCAACCTTTTGACGCTACCATTGCAAAACCATACAGCAACGCACCAAACCCAATCGTTGATTCAATCAATGATCGCACGTCCAAACGAATTGGTCGATTCGGCAAAACGTCGCGCATCACAATAAACGCGCCTATCAACACCACAATCAACAAGGGTAAAATCACCCCAAACACATTTCGCCAATCGGCCTGAATGGTCCAACCAAAAACATGATGTGTTTTGTCTAACAACCAGCCAGACGTCACCGGTCCAATTGCCGGCGCCATACCAATCGTCAAACCACTAATGCCCATCGCCTTTCCGCGTGAAGCGGCATCAAAGATTGTCAACAAGATCACCTGCATCAACGGCATGAGCACCCCATCAGCTAACGCTTGAATAACTCGTGCCACTAAGAGCACCCAAAATTTATCTGTGGGTGCGACATACGCCAATCCTGTCCCCAAAGTAAAGACGGCCATCGCGCCAATAAACAGCGCTCGAGTTGGGACGCGGGTAATTAAAAATGCTGAAACCGGCACCATAATCCCATTGGCCATCAAGAAAATGGTGGTCAGCCATTGCACTGTTGCTGCATCAACATCAAATGCCTTCATCAAAGCGGGTTGAGCCGTTCCTAAAGCGGTTTGCATCAGCATCGCCACAAAAACGCCCACTAATAAGACGGCCGTAATCCATGTACGCGATATCGTTGCTTGTTTTTTACTTTTTTCAATCATTTATTTTACCTGTTGATGTAATTTTTGAATTTGTGTGTTCATGCCGTGTGCGACATGATAATCCAACCACCAATTTAAAATAACGTTCATAAAATACATGAGCGCTGTAACCAGCACAACCATCGGCCATGGATCCTTGAGTAAGACAACGCCCAACAGCCATGCGATCAGAAAAATCCCCATAATATGCAATAGCCATTTATCAAACATTGACAGCCATGGAATGTTAAATACATAGGCGACCAATCCGACCGCCATACTCCAAATCACGACAAATACAATTTCAGCGCGTGAAATGGTCTGGGCATTTTCAATAAATAAAATCACCAAATAAGTAAATGCGCCACGAATAATACTCGTCACCAAACGCCGACTCAAATCAATCAGTTGTTCCATAAGGTTGCCCCTCCGTTAGTTTTTGTTTTAAAGCGGGTAGATATTGCCGTGAAATTGACAGCTGAACATGATTTTGCATCACAGCAATCATCGTTGTCCCAAACGTTGGTTTAATTTTTTCCAATGCAAAAAGATTGATGGCCGCACTTTTATTGATTTGGATAAAATCCGTATTCAGTTGGGCTAAAAGTTTGTACAAACGGTCTTTCACCAAAATATGTTGTCCGTTTTGCAAATGAATATCTAATTCGTCATCAATGACGGTAATGGCGACAATCATATTTTGAACGACAACATGACCCACTTTTTGCGTATCCGTAATCAACAAATCCGGTTTTGCGTAACGTTCCAAATAAGTCGTCAATTCTTGAACGGCCGCCGTCTGTTCAGCGGCTTCAATTGTCACTTGAATATCATTTTCAAGTGCTTCATTGTGTTTAAATTGAATTTTCATAACTGCCTCTTAATGATGATGGTGTGATTTGTGGGCATGCTTTTGCTGCTTTGCTTCATGTTTGGCCGCATGTTGCGCTTGCTTAACTTGATGATTCATGGCTAATGCCGTCGAAAAATTTTGTTCACCACGATAACGTGTTACCCAATATTGCAGTCCCAATGTCATGCCGATGTAAAACAACATAAAATCATCGGTATGCGCCACCACGACACCCAACAACGCATGCAAACCAAAACCAGTTAACCACAACAACGCCGTCCAATAGGTGCCTCGTCGCCACAGCATGCCTGAGTCATCCACCCATAATTTCAATGTCATTGCCCGAAACACACCAAACGCCCCACCAGAAATAAGGGTCAAAACAACAATTAAACCAAGCTGCCAAATCGTAAGCCCCGGCGCACCTGCACCTTCAAAAAAACCAATTAGCGTTAAAATAACAAAAATTTTCACTTCCGTCTTCACTAATTTTGGTCGTAGTTGTCGATACAAAATAAATAACAGCAGTGCTATCAGAATTAAATTTTGTTGCATAATATTCTCCTACTTATTCGTTCAATCGATTTTAACATGTGTTTGACTCAGAAAATGACGCACTCACCCATCTGGTTGAATTTTGCCGGTAACTGGTTACAAAAAAAGACAACAATGGATTCATTGTTGTCTTTCAATAAGGTTTTTATTCTGAAATTGCCACACTGGCACGCACATCCAAAGTTGGATCAGCAATCAACTCACGCACGTAGGCGGCAACGGAACGGCGTGTAATTGGCCCGCCAGCTCGTAATTCTTCATGATCACGTTGGAAAATAACGGGGTGAATTTCTGGTTCAGTGGTTAATTCATTTGGCCGAATGATCGTGTAATTCACGTCACTGGCTTCAATAATTTGCGCCGCCATTACTTGTTGGCCCATGTACGCATTTTCATCATGAATGGTGCCTAATTGCAGCCGCACCAAATCTTTATTGGCCGCTGAAATTTCATCATAAATCCCAATCGTTGCAATCCAAATTAAGCGTTTAACGCCTGTTTCATGCATCGCATGCACAATCGTGCGCGCAATGCGGGGTGTGCGGCCACCATCGTTTAAATTGGCATACACGACGTCCACGCCCTGCATCGCTGCAATCAATGCCTTAGAATCCGCCGCATCCAATGCCATTACGCCATCTGATGCATGTTTACTCGTCAAAACAAAGTCTGTGTCGGTACTATCAGCAACAACCCATTGCGCAATTTGGCCGTTGGCACCTAAAATTAATGTTTTCATGATTTCCCTCTTGATTGAAAAAAGGCAGAGAAATCGTCACCTACATGACCACTTTCTCTACCTTTTGATTATGCTTATACCAAAGCCAACAAATCAGCCTTCTTAGCAGAAGATGCGTATTCAACACCTTGTGCGTCCAAGTATGCCTTGATTTCAGCAACTGTGTTCTTGTCTGATGGCTTAGCAGCAGTTGTGTCTGCCTTAGGAGCAGCAACGTCTGACTTAGCAGCTGACTTGCTTTCAACGTGCTTTGCCAAGATACCAGCGTTTGACAACAAGGCACGAACTGTACCTGTTGGTTGTGCACCATTTGACAACCATGACAAAATCTTAGCTTCGTCCAAGTTGATTTCAGCTGGTTGTGTGATTGGGTTGTATGTTCCAACAGTTTCGATGAAACGACCGTCACGTGGTGAACGTGAGTCGGCGATAACAACACGGTAGAAAGGACGCTTCTTGGCACCCATACGCTTCAAACGGATTTTAACAGCCATTTTATTAATGTCATAACAGTTACGTTGAACTGCTATGTTTCCTCCAATATTTTTTCAACTTTAATAGTATCGCATGAAACAAAAACAATGTCAAGTATTTTTACTTGACATTGTTTTTTATCACGTATTATTCAACTGACACCAAGAATGGGTACAAAGGTTGTCCACCTTCGTGAATTTCGATTTCTAATGCGTCGTCGATTTCAGCAATCGCGTCAGCCAACGCATGTGCGTCTTTTTGCTTCGCGCCTTCACCGAACAAAATCGTCACGATTTCACTGTCATCGTCCAACATTTGTTCCACCATTGCACGAGCAGCCGGCAACAATTTCTTATTTGTCAAAGCGATGTCACCATCGATAATTCCCATGAAATCGCCATCGTGAATTTCTTGGCCATTCAACGTTGTGTCGCGTACAGCTTGCGTCACTTGACCTGACTTCACTTCAGCAATCATTTCAGCCATTGCTTGCGCATTATCGGCCAATTCTGCTTCCGGATTAAAGCCAAGCATGGCACTCATACCTTGTTGAATTGAACGTGTCTTAACCACTTCAACTGGGATTTCTGCCAATTCAGCTGCTTGATCAGCCGCCATGAAAATGTTTGAGTTGTTTGGCAAAATCAAAGCTTTCTTCGCGCCAGAATTTTCGATGGCCGCCACAATATCTGCCGTAGACGGATTCATGGTTTGACCACCAGAAATAACGGTTGTCACCCCCAAACTTGTAAACAAGTTGGCAATACCAGTACCAGCAGCGATTGTGATTACCGCTGTTTCTGGGGCTACAACTGGTTTTTGGTTGGCTTCGCGGGCTTCTTCGGCACGTTTGGCGTCGATAACGGCTTGTTGTTGGTCACGCATGTTGTCGACTTTGACCTTCAACAATGAACCGTAGTGCGTTCCCCAACCCAAAACTTCACCTGGGTTTTCCGTGTGCACGTGAACTTTGACAATTTCATCATCGTTAATGACTAACAAAGAATCGCCTAAGTCAGCCAAATGCGCATAAAATTCGTCATATTCAAAGTCATGATCGAAAGTTGTCCCTTGGCCGATTTGCACCATGATTTCAGTACAGTAACCAAATTCAATGTCCGCTGGGTCCAATTCTGCTTGCGCACCGGCGTGCAGATCTTCAACCATTTGGTCCAAAGCCGCATTATCAGGCACTGTCAAGGCATTTTCGTCAAATTCACCGCTCAAAACTTGTGCGAACGCTGACAAAACAAACACCAAACCTTGGCCACCTGAATCAACAACGCCAACTTCTTTCAAAACCGGCAACAAATCCGGTGTTGAAGCCAAAGCTTCTTGAGCCGCATCAACGACACCGTTCATCAAAATAACGACATCGTCGCCTTCTTTGGCCAATTGGTTCGCGCGTTCTGCCGCTTTGCGAATAACAGTCAAAATTGTGCCTTCGGTAGGCTTCATCACAGACTTGTACGCTGTTTCAGCACCCGCCATCAAAGCATCCGCCAAATCACGGGCTGTCAAAACGTCTTTATCAGCGACACTATTTGAAAAGCCACGGAAAATCTGTGACAAAATCACACCAGAATTTCCCCGCGCGCCCATCAAAAGACCTTTGGCAGTTGCTTTTGCTAGCGCACCGACCGCTGTATCTAAGGCGTCGCGTTCATATTGTGCGCCTGACGCCATTGAAAGGCTCATGTTCGTCCCTGTGTCACCATCTGGGACGGGGAACACGTTTAATTTGTTAATTTTCTCTGCATTGGCTGCCAAAGAACTGGCAGCGCCGTTTACCATTTTGCCGAATTCGACATTGGTAATCGTCGTTAAACTTGTCATGGTTGAATCCACTATCTTTCCTAACCCAAGGTATTAGTCCGTTGTAATCACGCCTTGTACAATGACGTTGACGGCTGCAACATGAATGCCCAATAAGTTGTCCAAATTGTACTTCACTTTGTTTTGGACTGACTTTGAGATTTCTGATAACTTCGTGCCGTATTGCGCAATGATGTAAACATCCACGCTAATACCGTTGTCATCTTGTTGCACAACAATTCCTTTGGCATAGTTTTCTCGGTTCAAAATTTGATTGAAACCATCGCGCAAAGACTTTGACGCCATCCCGACAACACCAGGGTTTTCAATAGCTGAACCACCCACAACCGTCGCAATTACATCATTTTCAATGCTGATCTCACCAGACTTTGACTTGATTTTAATTGGCATAATTTTTTTAGAGTGCGATCGACGTTCTGGCGTAGCCAGATGGGAAGCGTACGTTAAGTTATTGGCGTCGTTAAGCGCTTTGCGCTTAATGATGTCAATGATTTAACGCTAGCTTTCCAAGTCGAGAGCACGTTTCCTCCTAATGTAAGGTTATCTAAATAACAGTTTACCATACGCCAATAAAAAAACCACCAAATGGTGGTTAATTTAATTAAACGCGTTCGATTGAACCGTTCTTCAAACCTGCCTTCAACGTGCGGGCTGTCAAGTAAACCTTTTCAGGGTTACCACCGTTAATTTTAACGGTCACCTTTTGCAAGTTTGGCTTCCAGCTGCGACGACTTGAGTTCAAGGCGTGTGAGCGTTGGTTTCCAAAGCTAGTGTGTGCACCAGTAATAGCATCTTTAGCCATGTTTCGACCCTCCTTTTTCCGCGACAAATGTGGCGGAAATCGCCTACGAGCCAGTCGCGTCGTAATTTAGTTTCTATTAGATTAGGCTCTATAACAACAATAAATAATTTTACCAGAACTTAAACTGTTTGGCAATAACTAATTTGTGTATTGGGCCAAAATTTGACGTAATTGATCCTTTGAGTGGAATCCAGTGATGCGGTCAACGACTTCACCATCTTTTTTCACCAACAAAGTTGGAATCGCCATGATGCCAAATTCACGTGGTGTTTCAGGATTTTCGTCAACGTCCACTTTACTGAACTTCACTTCAGGCATTTCTTCCGCCAAGGCGTCCACCACTGGTGATTGCATCTTACATGGACCACACCAAGTTGCCCAGAAATCTGTCAAAGTCACGCCAGTGTTGGTTTCGTTGTCAAAAGTTGCGTCTGTTAATGTTGCGACTGTCATTTTATTTGCTCCTTTTTACTTATTTGGCAAGACCTTACAGTGCTTACCATTTGTTAGTTATATTATAAGCTTTTAAATTTAAAAAGCAAATTTTCTAATCACGCGCTTGGACAATCATCACAAGGCCTTGCCCGATTTCAATATGGACTTCTTCGCCGACAAATTCATTGGATGACCACATTTTTGGTGTCTCACTTGTCCAAACCAGTGGATATTTGGCATCTAAAATTTTAAAATCAACCACCGACTCCATTGGCATAAAACCAAGATACATCATGTCCGCGAGCTTTGAAATCGTGTGTGCGCCTGCGCCACGGATAATCACGGCATTTGTCGCGTCCCACAATGTCACCCGTTCACGAATCCCTGCAAATTCTGGCTGTGTTAGCACCCACAAATTGCTGAGCAGATGATCCAAACGCCCGCCCGTTACGCCAAAAACATTGATTTGCGTTGGCGCTAGTTTGGCAGCGTGTAACAAAGCCAATTCCGTGTCCGTCTCGTCTTTTTCCGCTTTGACATGCGTAATCTGTTGCTCGGCCAATTGCGCATGCAAATACGCCTGCTCTGCGCTGGTCAATGAATCAAAATCGCCCAAAGCAGCAAGCGGTTTAATGCCATGCTGCAACAAATGCCACGCGCCACGATCCGCGCCCAGCCAATCGCCGGGCTGCTCAAATAAATTGTCTGGCCACAAATCCGTGGGACCACCGGCAAGAATGTTGATTATCATTGTTTGATTTGTGCGGCGGACTTAGCCACCTTTATCCCTTTAAAATTTCATTCAACTTCGCAATTTTTGCGGCTGGGTCGACTTTGTCATAGACGTATGAACCGGCCACGAACACGTTGGCACCGGCATCAGCGGCCAATTTAATTGTGTCCGCATTGATGCCACCGTCGACTTGAATATCAAAGTCATAGCCGTTTTCAGCTCGCAATTGCACCAGCTTTTCAATCTTCTTCAATGTTTCTGGCAAAAACTTTTGACCACCAAAACCAGGGTTAACCGTCATCACCAAAACTTGATCCACCAACTGCAAAACATTTTCAATTGCGTCAACTGATGTGCCAGGGTTGATAACGACTTCCGCTTTCACACCGGCATTTTTGATGGTTTGCAACGCGCCGTGAATGTGATTAGTAGCTTCCACATGAATCCCGATAATGTCAGCACCAGCCGCCACAAACGCTGGAATATGCTTTTCAGGATTCACAACCATCAAATGCACATCCAAAGCCATTTTTGTTTCGGGACGCAATTGTTTGACCCAGTTTTCACCATATGAAATTGAGGGCACAAACGAACCATCCATCACATCAATGTGCAAATATTGGGCGCCAGCGGCCTCCACTAATGTCACATCGCGTTCCAAATTCGTATAGTCCGCACTCAAAATTGAAGGGGCAATAATATGTGTCATGATTTTCTCCTATCGCTCACGCGCGTAACGTGGCTTTTGATTTTTGATTAATGTATAAAAAGCTTGATAACTTGCATAACGGCTGGCCAAAATCTCGCCGCTGGCAACGGCGTCTTTGACCGCACACTTAGGTTCATTTAGATGCAAACACCCGCGGAATTGACAATTTTCGCGCAAAGCAACCATTTCGGGGAAGTAATCATCCAACTCTTCGGCCTTGAAATCAAAGACTTCATAAGACGAAAACCCGGGTGTATCCGCAATCAAACTCTCGCCAACCGGCATCAAAGACACGGTCCGCGTGGTGTGTTTACCACGGCTCAATGCTTTTGAAACTTCGCCCGTTTCCAGTTGCAATTCCGGCGCTAACGCATTTAACAAAGTTGATTTACCAGCCCCGGTTTGGCCCATAAAGGCCACAACTTTACCGTTCAAATACGTTTGCAAATCACGCTGCGCTTGGTCAATATCCGCACTCGCAAAAACATCATAGCCAATCGCACGGTAATCGTCAGCTAATTTAAGAAAATAAGCCAATTCTTCGGCGTCCACCAAATCTAATTTTGACAAATAAATCGCTGGTGTTACGCCCGCTGCGCCCAAAGCGACCAGTTGCCGATCCAGCAAATTCGATGCGAAATCTGGCTCCTTAATGGCCGTGACAATCACGGCAACATCAATGTTTGCCACCGGCGGGCGCACCAATGCATTATCGCGCGCCAAAATTTTCCAAATAAAGCCATCGCCATTGTCGCTATCAAATTCAACAAAATCCCCGACCAATGGTTTTTGCTTTGATTTTCTAAATTCACCGCGCGCACGCGTGCGATTGATTGTGCCGTCCGCTGTTTGTACATCGTAAAACCCAGCCAGCGCTTTGATAATTCGTCCTGTTTGCATAAAAAACCTCATCTCTATTCTATCAAAATTTTGCCAACAAAAAAACGCCCGTTTACCGGACGTTCCTTAATTTTTGCTACTACTATCGTCACTGCTGCTTTGTGAGCTATCAGAATCTGACGAATCAGAGGACGAACTGCTACTTGACTCATCATCGCTTGGCCCGCTTGAAACCACGACATACAAGGTGTCGCCGGCTTGCAATTGACCGGTTGCTGGTGATTGCGAAATGATGTTGTCCTTTTGGATCTTGTCATCACTTTGCGTTGATGTCATCAACATCACGCCCTTTTCAGTGGCCCATTTTTGGGCGTCTTTCAGTGCTTTTTTCGTAAAATCTGGCACCGTATATTGTTCTGGTCCGCTTGAAACCGTTAATTCAACATCGGTCACAGTTGGATCCACTTCGCTATCGGCGTCAATATTTTGCGAAATAATTTCCCCGATCGCCGCCGTATTACTTGGCGCCGTTACTTTGGAAACCGAATAGCCGAGTGTACGAAGTTGAGCGGCAACTTCGTTAAAATCACTGCCTACGTAATCACCAAAGCGGACTTTTTCACGACCAGACGAGATGACCAAATCCACCGAACTGTCCCGTTTGACCGACTTACCGCTGGCGGGATCACTTTTCACGACATCCCCTTCAGGGACGCTTTTAGACGTGGTTTTTGTGATACGTCCCACGCGCAAATGCGCCGCTTCTAATTGCGATTGCGCTGATTTTTGTGACAAACCAGCGACATTTGGCACCGTTGTATTCAACGGATTCAAATAAAAGAAGGCGCCAGCCGCAACACCGGCCAAAAAAACTAAAATTAACAACCACGGCCACACGCGCCGTTTCTTCTTTTTGGGCGTTGGTTCAGGTTCTGCCGTCGCAGCCGCTACAACTGGTTCGACTTGTGTTGGCGTACCGGTTTCCAATTGGCGCGTAATTTCATCAATTGGAATAATGCGCGTTGACATGTCGTCTGCCGTATTGCGCACCGCGAATTTCGCTTCGTTTGCACGACGTGGTGACAAAACCGTAGTCAGGTCGTCCAACATTTGTTGTGCCGTGTCGTAGCGATATTCAGGCTGTTTGGTGGTGGCTTTCAAAATCACGTTTTCCAAAGCTTGTGGAATGCGTGGATCGTAATCACGTGCTGATGGCATTTCGTCCGTGGCGTGTTTTAAAGCAATCGAAACGGCCGTTTCGCCTTCATACGGCACTTGACTTGTCAGCAATTCATACAAAATCACACCTAAGGCGTAAATATCTGATTGCACGGTGGCCATGCCACCGCGTGTTTGTTCAGGTGACAAATAATGAACTGAGCCCAAAACAGTATTAGTTTGCGTCATTGACAATTCGCCACGCGCAGTCGCAATCCCAAAGTCGGTGATTTTGACGTGACCGTCATCATCAATCAAAATATTTTTTGGCTTCAAATCCCGGTGAATAATGCCCGCATCGTGCGCGGCTTCCACCGCACTCAAAATTTGGCGCATAATATCAATGACTTGCTGATAAGGAATTGGAAAATGCGCTTGGATAAAGGATTTCAAATCCATTCCCGCCACGTATTCCATAGCAATAAACTGCGACCCATTAAATTCACCCACATCATAAACTTGCACAATGTTTGGGTGCACCAAAGACGCCGTGGCCATTGCTTCGCGTTCAAAGCGTTTGACCATCGTGTCATCGTGGCGGAAATCCAAACGCATCAATTTCAATGACACATCGCGATCTAAATACGTATCATGCGCCAAATAAACGTTGGCCATGCCGCCTTCGCCTAATGATCGGATAATCCGATAGCGGTTATCAACTAAAGTATCTGGTAACATTGCTTATAAACCGCCTTTCTCTAGACTATTTTTGAGCAGGACAACGCTAATATTATCTGGTGCACCAGCAAGATTAGCTTGATAGATTAAATGTTCTGCAACTTTTTGCAAAGAAGTGTGATCTTGCAAACTAGCAACAAGTGTTTCGGATGACAAAACCTTCGTTAAACCATCACTCGTTAAAAACAACACTTCTTCTGGTTCAAATGGCACCACGAAAAATTCAACTTCGGCGCGCTCGTCAATGCCCAAATAGCGCGTGACCGAGTGCCCGTTTGGGACTTGTTCGCGATCATTTTCGGTCACTTCACCCGCCCGCCACAAATCATTGGCAAATGAATGATCAATCGTTAATTGTTTTAATTCATGTTGACGCGTTTGCCGAAACGCTTTGGCGTCACCTAAATTAGCGATGAGCGCGCGTTGCCACTCGGATTTGGTCAAAGCGCCAACTAAGGTGGACGCCATTTTCGCATCTGCTGCTACCAAAGCTTGATTCGCATGACGAATCGCGCTGCGCAACCACAATTGCGCACTTTCAAAATCCGACAAAGTCGCTGTTTGAAATTCTCGCGCAATTGAAGTCAGTGCCAAACGACTGGCTTTGCCACCGTCCGGTTGACCACCAACGCCATCTGCAACCAACGCCAAAAAGATGCCGTCTGGGCGTGAAAATACGCCAACCGCATCTTGATTATCTGGTCGAACTTGTCCTTTATCAGTTAAATAAGCTATTTCCATAAAATTACCTGTGATGGATCACAATGCCTTCTTATGCAAAGTTGCAATGAAAAAGCCGTCTGTGTCGTAATCATCGGGATAAATGTGCAACATGTCAGAACCTGTTGCATCAGTCAAATTTTGCCGTGTTTGTGTTGGCACCAATTCAAAATCAGGGTGGTTAGCCAAAAAGGCGTTCACCACATCATCATTTTCTTGGCGCAAAATCGTACACGTGCTGTAAACCATTATACCGTCTTTTTTCAAAGTTTGGCTAACCGCATCCAAAATTTCACCTTGTAGTTTGGCCAAATGCGTCACATCCGCCAAAGTTTTGTCATAACGAATTTCAGGTTTACGACGTAAAAGACCAAAACCTGAACATGGTGCATCGACCAAAATCCGGTCGAATGTTTGCCCTAATTCACTCGCTGAACGTGCATCCAAAGCCGTTGCTTTGACCACATCCGCAACTTGCAATCGGGCAGCATTTTGCACAATCAACTTCACTTTGTGGTCATGAATGTCAAACGCCGTCACTTGACCGCCAATTTCGTGCAATCGCGCGGCAATTTGGGTTGTTTTGCCACCAGGCGCAGCAGCCGCATCCAACACTTGCAAATTCGGCGTGTCCAAGCGCAAACTTTCAACTGGTAACATTGCTGATTCATCTTGCATCGTCACCAAACCCGTTGTATACGCCTCAGATCCCGCCACGTGCCCGCCACTCACGCGATAAGCATGATCGGCAACCACGGATTGTGTCACGGCAAAACCAGCATTTGTTAACGCTACAAGTGCGTCCTCATCGCTCCCCAAAACGGTGTTCACACGCACGCTTTGCTCAGGTGCGCTGTTGATACTGTGGGCAATTTTGACGGTTTTTTCCCAGCCTTGTTGCGCCGTTAATTCCGCAATCAACCACACTGGCAAGCTCGTTTCAATTGATAAACGTTGGCTGTCATCGACAATTGCGCTGATTTCAGGCAAACCTTGTCGTTCCATACTCCGCAAAATCGCCGTGACAAACTTTGCCACCCCCGCGTGCCCCATCGTTTTGGCCACTTCGGTTGATTCGTTAAACACCGCATGTTGGGGAATTTTGTCCAAAAATTGCCACTGGAACAACGCCGTGTACAACAATTCGCGCACCCAAGGCTGAATTTTTTTGCCAGTGATGAACGGTTCTAACCAAAATTCAAGCGTCAAGCGGTGCTGAATAACGCCGTAAACCAGCGTCGTCAATAAACGTTTGTCGGCATCGGTTAAGTCGTGTTGTTTAATCACTTGGTTTAATTGCAAATTAGAATACGCGCCGTTTTTGATTTTGGCGAGTGTTTGCACCGCTAAGATGCGCGGATTATTTTTGTTCATGCATTACCTCAAGCCATTGTTGGCCGATTTCTAACGCGCTACCAGCGCCGTTCAAAAACGCAGCAACGTCCATTTCGCCTTTGCCCGCTGGCTGCAAACGGTTAATTTGCAATAAGGTGCCTTCGGCTGCTGCTACGACCAACTGCTTTTTGTCTTTTGTGACAATTGCACCCGGTTGCGTCGTTGTTGTTTGTGGCAAAGGCGTCACGTCGATGAACTTCACCCGTTGCCCGTTTGCCAAAGCAAAGGCTGGGTGCGTCGGATAAAGGCCGCGGATATGCCAGTCTAATTGCTGAGCTGTTTCCGTTTCAAAATGTAATTGTTGTTGCTCACGCGTAATATTTGGTGAGAAAGTCACCTCGTCAGCGTTTTGCGGTGTTGGGATGATGTCACCTGCGACCAGCTTTGGCAAGGTGCTCATCAATAAATCACGTCCCGCTAAACTGAGTTTGTCAAACATCGAACCGACGTTGTCTTTAGCCTCAATTGGTACTTTGACAACGCTTAACACATCGCCGGCGTCCATGGCTTTAACCATGTACATAATCGACACGCCCGTCTCGTCGTCGCCGTTCATGATCGCATAATGCACCGGCGCACCGCCACGGTATTTTGGCAAAAGACTAGCGTGCGTGTTAATCGCACCGATTTTGGCCGCGTTCAGCACACTGGTTGGCAAAAATTGACCAAATGCCGCCGTGATAATCAAATCCGGCGCCAAATCAATCACAGCTTGCGCCACGTCTGAGCCACTAATTTTTTCGGGTTGATAAATCGTTGCGCCCGCAGCTTGCGCAGCAATTTTGACCGGACTAGGCGTCAACGTCTGCTTGCGACCCGTTGGGCGGTCAGGTTGCGTCACAACGGCGACCACCGCGTAATCTTCACTATCAAGTAAGGCTTGTAAAATCGGCACGGCAAACTGCGGCGTGCCCATAAAAACAACTGTATATGGCATATTATTTTCCTGTAACTTCTTTTTTACACAAACTTAGTATACCATGTTCAACAAAAAGTGAAAAACAGGGTTGACACTTTATTTGATTCTTGCTATATTATTATTTGTTGTTTAAACGCAATGTAAGGATTTGGCCCGTTGGTCAAGTGGCTAAGACGCTGCCCTTTCACGGCGGAATCGAGAGTTCGATTCTCTCACGGGCTATAACGTGAGGAAAACCCGAGGATTTAGTCCTCGGGTTTTTTGTTGCATTTAAATCAATCTATACAAACAAAAAAGCGATGCGCTCACGCGCATCGCTTTTTTCATATTATTCAGCTGATTGAACCGCAGCCAAAACGCCGTCGTATTCAGGTTCGTCACCCAAAACTGGCACGATTTGACGGTAAACAACTTCACCCTTACTGTTCAAAACAAAGACAGAACGTGTGTCAAAGCCGTTATCTGAGTCTTCCAAAGTAAACAAGTCCTTAGCAACATACAAGTCCGTTGCTGTTCCAAATGCGTGGCTGGCATCTGACAACATCGTCACGTTGTTCACACCTTCAATGGCACACCAGTTCTTTTGTTCGTCGACTGTGTTCGTTGAAATTGTCACGAAGTTCACATCTGGGAATTGGTCAGCTTGTTGGTTAAAGTAACGTGTTTGCAACGTGCATGTGCCTGTGTTCACGTTTGGCACCACTGAAACAACGCTAACTTTGCCAGTCAAACTTGCCAAATCAAAGTCACCATCAACGCTTGTCAATGTCACTTGGGGCAATGTGCTACCCAAAACCAATGGTTCGTTGGCCAAAGTCAAAGTTTGGTCACCTGCTGTAATTGCTGTCATGTCGTTCACCTCATTTTTGATTTAAACGTGCGTCCTCGTGGGCTAAATTCGTAATCTTTTGGCGGGAGTAGCGATACAAAATAAACGCCACCACCAAAACTAGAATCGCCAACGACAACAACAACGTTTCTTGACTATTACTATGATACACCAAAATCGTCCGAACGAGTGCAGTTACACCAATAAAAATAAAACTTTCTAACGAAATATGCGCATCTTTGACAAAATATTCCCGACTAATACTCGTCAATTCAAAGAACAAAAACAGTGCCAACGCGGATTTACTAATCTCATCAAAATCCGTGCGCAAATCCGCCGTCAAAATCAAATCCAGCAAATTAATCCCTTCCCGAATCAAAAAGCCCAGCATCAATAAGCCCATCAACAGCATCATCACATCTAAAATCCATTCAAAAAGCTGTGCTAATTGTTTGTGTAACATTAATCTTCCTCACGTTCATAACCATAGATATTGGTTTCCCATTCTTTGCTCGTAACTAACCGCTTAAACATGTCACTGTTTTTCAGTGCTAAAGTCAACGCTTTTCTTTCTTCAATACTATCCGTTCGCCAAATTCCTGCAGACATGAAAGCAACAGCATAGATACCGCGACCGTTCAGATATTTAACGATTCTTTCGGCCATCTCCACACGATCCTTAGCTAGCGCAGTAGGTGCAAACATATATAATTCATCAATAATAGCCACTTGGGAGCTGAACAAACCGAACTCTTCGTTTGAAGTGATTGCCGCGGCTACAACCAACAAATCACCAGATTCTGAATCAGCAGCATCCAACAAATCTACTTCATCTGTATTGTAAATAACTATACGCGATTCCGCAACGGTCACTGCTTCTTCAGCATTTTCATCAAGAAATCCCGAAATTTCAACTTGCTCATGTACAACTCCTTCAAATTCAGTATCTTGAATGAAGCGACCTGAAAGTTGTATGAACGTTAACGCTTCTCTGAATTCTTCATCAGTAATGGATAACATTTTTTCGGATATATACTCTTCCATAGTACGTGTTTGAGGTAGTTTAATTTCGAACGGAAATCCTTTTTCTCTAATACTAGTACTCAAAAATATTTTGATCGCTTCATTGGTTGTGGTTCCCAAAGCATCAAATAATTTATCCGCCTTATCTTTGACATCTTCTTCTACTCTTACTTGGATATTTTTCATAACTTGATCCACCTTTTATTTAAATTCATTACATTTTTAATTATATTGCATAACGAAAAGTAAGTCAATAACATTTTATGCGATTTTAAACTTTAAAACTATGAATAAAATTAAGTTATTATCCGGTTAATTTAAAAAGGATGAATCCAAAGATTCATCCTTTTTAAGCGACAACTTTTGCCAAAATCCCGTTGATAAACTTGCGTTCAGTGTCATCGGCAAAATCTTTTGCCAAAATCAGCGCTTCATCAATCGCGACTTTCATTGGAACGCTCCCGTCTTGCAATTCAAAGATTGCCAAACGCAAAATCACCAACGCGATTTTGTTAATTCGTCCAATTGTCCAGCCACTTGCCAAATATTGGCTAATTTCCGCATCCAATTCCGTTTGCCGACCCAAAACGCCATTCACCAACTTGGGCAAATAATCATCAAATTTTGCCTCATCCAAAACCATCGTATAAAGTGAATCTAAATCACTTTCAGGATGATTTTGCATCGCAAATAAAATTTGAAAAGCTGCTTGACGACTTTCGTGGCGCCCTAAAAATTGCGCCTCACTCATGCGTCAGCCTCCGTTGTATCAAACAAATGATTGGGATCAATCGTCTTGTCCGCTTTTTCCGGCACAACGCCTTCAACGTGCACATTGACTTGGTCCACTGTCAAATCCGTCATCAATGCGATTTGGTTTTTGATTGCAGCTTGAACATTCAAAGCAACTTTTGGCACCACAGCCCCGTACGTCACAAAGATATACACATCAAGCACCAAACCGGCTTCGCCGTCAGTGACTTCGACGCCTTTGCCATGCGCTTTCACGCCAAACGCACGCGCCAGGCGGTCTTGCAAGCTACCACGCAATTGGTACACGCCAGCAACTTCAGTAGTTGCGATTTGTGCAATCACTTCCACCACTTCAGACGTAATCTGGGTGCTGCCGGCAACTTCTCCGTTGCTTGCCAAAATAATGTTCTTGTTTTTAGCTGGCTTTTTTGTCATTGCCATATTTTGACTCCTTTTTAAAGCCTTTTTTGAAAATAGGCAACCCGCGCGGTTGCCTATCTGAAACGTGCTGCGTGGCTTGGAAAGCTCAACGTAAGTCATCTTGTTGTCCGACCGCTTCGCGCTCGAAGCAACCTGACAACTTACGTACCGCTTCCCATCCGGCTAAAGCCGGACCACCAACCACACTCTTTACTTTGCGCGGCCCTTGTATGAACCACCGTCGTCTGTGTTCACGATGATCTTTTCGCCTTCTTCGATGAAATCAGGCACGGTGATTGTTGCACCTGTTTCCAAAGTAGCTGGCTTACCTGAACCGGTTGCCGTTGCACCCTTGATACCAGGTTGTGTTTCAGCCACGACCAATTCAACTGTTTGTGGCAATTCAACGTCCAAAATTTCGTTTTGGAACGTTGTCAACTTAACTTCCATGTTTTCCAACAAGAACTTCATTGCATCAGCAATCTTGTCTTCTGGCAAAGAAACTTGGTCGTATGTTTCAACATCCATGAACACGCGGTCAGAACCATCGGCGTACAAATATTGCATTGGACGTGTCACGATGTCAACTTGTTCAAACTTATCTCCAGGACGGAAAGTTTCTTCTTGCGTTGAACCTGTACGCAAGTTCTTGATCTTGGCACGCATAAATGCGCCACCCTTACCAGGCTTAACGTGTTGGAATTCCAAAACACGCCAGATTGATTGATTCCATTCAATCGTCATTCCATTTTTAATATCGTTCATGCCGATAGCCATGAGCTTTGTCCTCTATTCCTATAATTTACTTTAACGATTATAACAAATTTTAATCGGTTTTTGTAGTCTGTTCGTGCTTTTTAAGCAAGGGCGCGACGATTTGCGTATCAAATTCATTCAAAACCGCCAATAATTGATGACTTTTGGCCAAACCAAACGTGTCAATCCACTCGGCAAAACGTGCTTCAACTTCGCCGCGCGCGCCCATTTCCACTTCCACACCTTTGGTCGTTAACATCAAATCCATGCGCCGGCGGTCATTTTCACTAACCACTTGTTGCACAAAACCACGTTGCTCCAATAATTTGATTTGGCGCGCAATCGCCCCTTTGGTCACGTCACGTTGGCGCGCAATTTCTGTCAAATTCAATGGCACATCACTTTCCGCTAACGTGTTCAACAACAAATACTGTTCAAACGACAACCCATAAATGCTGGTCGGTTGACTCACCACCGTTTCCAAGTGTTTCAACGCAGATAAATAAATTTTGATGGCCCCTTGTAACAATATCTTCTCTTCGCTCATCAAAGTCTCCTTTATTATAAGAGTGCGGGTCAGCGTTTCGGCGAAGCCGAACGGGATGCGTACGCGAAGTGGTTGGCGCGGGAAGTCGTTTACGACTTTTCGTGACAATGGCTTCGCGCTAGCATGCCGAGCTGAGAGCACGTTTCCTTTATGACTGGTTTATCTTCTCCCTTTATGATACACTAAAACTTAGGTTTTTGGATATTTTATCCGTGTTCGTGACAAGAAAAAAGAAAGAAATTTGGAGATTAAACATGATTTTTAAAGTTTACTACCAAGAACACCTGGAACGTAACCCTAAGCGGGAATTTACACAATCATTGTACTTGGAGGCCGAAAACATGGCTGAAGCACGCGCTTTGATTGAAGCTAACACACACTACAACGTGGAGTTGATTGAAGAACTTTCTGATGCAGCCGTAACTTACGAAAAAAGCTCAGAAACTTTCGCAATCACAACATTCTAATGACAGTTGACATTAAACCAAACGAAGTCGCATTATATGCGCTAGGCGGTTTGGGCGAAGTCGGTAAGAACACCTACGGGATTGAATATCAAGACGAAATTATCGTGATTGACGCGGGAATTAAGTTCCCCGAAGACGAATTGCTTGGTATTGACTACGTCATTCCTGACTACACTTATCTCGTAGAAAACATCGACCGCGTTAAAGCACTAGTGATCACCCACGGACACGAAGACCACATTGGTGCAATCGCCTACTTCTTGCAAGCTGTTAACGTCCCTGTTTATGCAGGACCATTAGCGATGGCTTTGATCAAGCACAAGCTTGAAGAAAAGCAACTCCTCAATCGTGTTGAATTACACGAATATAACGATGACACCGTGTTAGAATTTGACAAAATTAGTGTTGAATTCTTCCGCACAACGCACTCAATTCCTGATGTGTTTGGTGTGGCGGTGCACACGCCAGCCGGTACCATCGTTGAAACTGGTGACTTTAAGTTCGACTTAACACCAACAACCAAACAGCCACCTAACCTTTATAAGATGGCTGAATTGGGCAAAAACGGCGTTTTGGCGATGATGAGTGACTCAACCAACGCCGAACGTGACGAATGGACAAAGTCTGAAGCTTGGGTTGCCAAGTCAGTCAACCGTTTGTTTGACAACATCAAACACGGTCGGATTATCTTCGCTACTTTTGCCTCTAACATGAACCGGGTGCGCATGGCGACTGATGCTGCTATCGCCCACGGTCGTAAGATTGCCGTCTTCGGTCGGTCAATGGAAAACGCCGTGAACAACGGACGTGCGCTTGGTTATTTGAACATCAAAGACGAAGATTTGGTCGAACAAAACCAAATCAAAAACGTGCCTGATGATGAATTGTTGATTTTGTCAACTGGTTCTCAAGGTGAAGCGTTGGCGGCTTTGAACCGAATTGCCGAAGGCACGCACAAACAAATTCGTTTGAAGCCAAAAGACACGGTTATCTTCTCAAGTTCACCTATTCCCGGTAACACCGCTTCGGTTAACCGCGTGATTAACAAACTTGAAGAAGGCGGCGCCAACGTCATCTACGGTAAATTGAACAACATTCACACGTCTGGTCACGGTGGCCAAGAAGAACAAAAGTTGATGCTTGCTTTGTTGAAACCAAAATTCTTCGTCCCTGTCCACGGTGAATACCGCATGTTAAAGGTCCACGCTGGTTTGGCTCATGAATTGGACATTCCGGAAGATCACACCTTTATTTTGGATAACGGTGATGTGTTGGCTTTGGATGGTGAAAATGCTCGCGTAGCGGGACATTTCCCAGCTGAAGACACATACATCGACGGTTCTGGTATCGGTGATATCGGCAGCGTCGTGTTGCACGACCGTCAAAAGTTGTCGCAAGATGGTTTGGTCGTTGTGACTGCCACAATCGACTTGAACAAAAAAGAAATTTTGTCTGGTCCTGATTTGTTGTCACGTGGCTTTATCTACATGCGTGAATCTGGTGATTTGATTAACGAAGGTCGCCGCATCGTGTTTAACGCCTTGCGTCGCACTTTGTTAAATGGCGAAAACGTCGGCGAAGCGCAATTGCGCCAAGCTGTTATTGATGATTTATCAAAGTATTTGTACAAAGAAACTGCGCGCAAACCAATGGTTTTGCCAATGTTGATTATGATTTAAAAAAACAGCGAACTCACTTGAGTTCACTGTTTTTTTGTTAGACTAATTTCACCGCAAACGCTTCCCATGGTGCCAATGGATATTGTTGTAATTGGCGTGGTTCAGCGACATTTGTCAGTAGCGTTTCAGCAATTTCGCCGTCAAAATTCAAATAATTCACGCCGTCAGAAACATTGGCGACCACCAAATAACGCGCGCCATCATACTCACGCACATAAGCAAACACATCATCGGCCGTGTCGGTGATAAATGTGTAATCGCCATAAATAATCCAATCTTGACTGTGTCGCAACGCCACCAACTTTTGGTACGTGTAGAACACAGAATCTGAGTCGTTGCGCGCTTGTTCAACGTTAATTGTCTCAAACGCTGGATTCAACGCCAACCAAGGTTGCCCCTGACTAAACCCACCAAATTCAGCGTCCGACCAAGGGATTGGTCGGCGCGCATTGTCACGCCCTTTACGATTGATATTGGCCAAAATTGAATCCACCGGCACCCCGTCGCGTTGCGCTTCTAGGTAATAATTCCGACTTTCAATGTCATCAATTTCCGCCAAACTACGCACCGGCGTGTTGGTCAAACCAATTTCTTCACCTTGAAAAATATACGGCGTCCCTTTCATCAAGTGCAGCAAAATAGCGAACATTTTCGCACTTTTCACGCGGTGTTGACGGTCATTTCCCCAACGCGACACAATCCGTGGCAAATCATGATTGTTCCAGAATAACGAATTCCAGCCGCGTGCATCCAACTGCGTTTGCCATTTACTCAAAATTCGTTTGAGCTCCGGCACGGCTAGCGGTTGGTACGACCATTTGCCTTGGCCCGGCACTTCATCTAAACCGATGTGTTCAAACTGGAACACCATCGAGAGTTCATGGCGCGCCGGATCGCTGTACAAGAGCGCATTTTCCGGCGTCGCGCCCCATGTTTCACCAACGGTCAAGACGTCTTTATCGCCAAATGTAGCGGCGTTCATTTCTTGTAAATAGTCGTGCAAATGCGGTCCGTTGGCCGTCACGCCGTCGATTGGTTCTTTGCCGATTAAATCAATCACATCCATGCGAAAACCGCCGATGCCTTTGTCCAACCAAAAATTCATCATTGCGTACACGGCTTGGCGCGTCAAAGGATTTTCCCAGTTCAAATCCGGCTGCTTTTGACTGAATAAATGCAAGTAATATTGCCCACTCGCTTCGTCAAATGCCCAAGCCGATCCACCAAAAATACTGCCTAAATCATTCGGCTCATGACCGTCAACCGGATCTGCCCACACGTAAAAATCACGTTTGTCACTAGCCGGATTTTCGCGCGCTTCGACAAACCACGCGTGTTCATCACTCGTATGGTTCACGACCAAATCCATAATAATCCGAATGCCACGCGCTTTAGCTTGTGCAATCAAGTCATCCATATCCGCCATCGTGCCAAATTCCGGCATGATCGCTTCATAGTCGCTAATATCATAGCCGTTATCATCATTTGGCGAGGCATACACCGGCGACAGCCAAATCGCATCAATGCCTAAATCGGCCAAATAATCCAGCCGCGAAATAATGCCGGGAATATCCCCAATACCGTCGTTGTTACTATCTTGAAAACTCCGCGGATAAATCTGATAAATCACCGCGGAATGCCACCAAGGTTGTTCTGTCATGTTAAATTTCCTCTATTACAAAGCCGTTTGGTTGCAGTTGACCTGCTTGCCAACCCGAACTCAAATACGGCGTCCCTGCTAACGTTAAGACGTCATCGCCGACGTTAAATGTTGCTTGCAATTTGTTACCAACGCGAAAGCTCAGCACACCACGTACGTCATCAACCGTTTGCCACACCAGCGGTTGATCCGCAATTTGAGTCGCATAGGCACGGCGCAGCGCAATCAACGCTTTGACGAATGCCGCTAGTTCTTGATTTTGGTGCGCGACATCCCACGGCATCACGCGCCGGTTGTCGGGATCACCAGCCCCTGCCAAGCCCACTTCGGTGCCATAATAAATATTTGGGGTGCCGCGCTGTAAAAACAACAACGCCAAAACTTGTTTGGCACGGGCGATGTCACCTTTTACCAGCGTCAATAAGCGCGGTGCATCGTGCGAATCAACCAAATTAAACAGCATCGGTAATATTGCATCTGGATAACGCACAAACTGCGCATTCATCGCTTGAACAAATTCTGTCAAGGTTCCTTTTTGTGCGACAAAATAATCCATAATTGGCGCCATACCCGCATAATTCATCACGCCATCAAATTGATCACCGTTCAGCCAAGGCGTCGCATCATGCCAGATTTCACCGAGAATATACGCGTCTGGTTTCACTGTTTTAATGACCCGGCGGAAATCTTGCCAAAAGGCATGATCCACTTCATTAGCCACATCCAAGCGCCAACCATCAATATCAAATTCTGCCAGCCAATACCGCGCGACATCCAGCAAATAAGCCTTCACCTCAGGATTATCCGTGCGCCATTTTGGCATTTGGTCGGTAAAAGCAAACGTATCAAAATTCGGCCGTTGCCCGCCGACAATCGGCCACTCATTGACATGAAACCAATCCGCATACGCCGATTGTTCCCCTTTGGCCAAAACATCTTGCCACAAAGGCGATTGCGCCCCGATATGATTGAAAACCGCGTCCAACATCACACTCATGCCACGTTGATGCGCGGCGTCAATTAAGGCTTTGAACGTGGTTTCGTCGCCAAAGTGCGCGTCAATTTTGCGGTAGTCAATCGTGTCATATTTGTGATTACTTGGCGATGTGAAAATCGGTGTCAAATACAACCCATTCACCCCCAAATCCGTCAGATAATCCAAATGGTCAATAATTCCCTGCAAATCACCACCAAAAAAATCCGTTGGCGTAGGCGCTAATTGGCTATCCCATGGTCGAATTTGTTCAGGATCATTGCGCGCATCCCCATTGGCAAAGCGCTCTGGAAAAATCTGATACCACACCGTTTCTTTGACCCAAGCCGGAGTTTGAATCACTTCATTTTCATGTAAATACGGCAAACGGAAATACAAATTACCGTTTGTTAAACTCACCTGATCCAACAAGAAAATGCCCGTATCACCCACAAATGCTTGCTGACCATCAACGCCGGTGACCACAAACGCGTAACTCAAGCGTTTGGTTGGCACGGTGATTTTGGTTTGCCAGTATTGATGATAGGCGGTTGTGTAGGTTGGCGCCATTTGCTGGCGCTCATTTGACCAATCAGGCGCCCACATTTCGTAAGGATCGCCGAAGACAACGACCACTTCTGCGATGTCTTGACTGGTTTCTAATCGTAATGTGACGTGATGTTGATCTTGAATTTCGACGTGGATTGGTGTCGTTTGATGCCGTAATGCAGCTAAATTCATGTTTTTTACCTCTATGTACGCCGGGATTTTGAGTCCCGGCATTTGAAACGTGCTGCGCCCTGAGGCAACCTGCGATAAGGACACACGGATAAAATGCTACGCATTTCACCCTTTGTGCCGGCTTATCTTCGGTTGCCTCTGGTGACCTTTGGTCACCAACGGGCTCCGCACTCTTTAAAAAATACGATTCGTCGTTTCTTTATCGAAGAAATGACCCTTATTCAAATTCGCTGCCACACGCATTGTCGTGCCCGGTTGCACAAAATCATTTGCACCAACGCGCAAAACTAATTCTGTGGCCCCAACTTTGGCATACAATTGCGCATCTGCCCCAAGGAGTTCAGAAATTTCAACGTTAACGTCAAATTGCGCGTCTTCGTAAGTTTCCAAAGCCAAAGGTTCGGTGTAGATGTTTTCTGGGCGAATTCCAAAGACCAATTCTCGACCTTCATAGCCTTTGTCATGCAAAACTTTCGCAATCCCCGCCGGTACGGCCACGTCAAAGCCGTCAGTGTTAGAAATATGTCCGTTAGCAAACGTCACATTCAACATGTTCATCGCTGGCGAACCAATGAAGCTCGCCACAAATGTGTTCACCGGCGCATTATACAATTCATCCGGCGTGCCGACTTGTTGGATGTCACCGTGATCAATAATCACAATGCGATCAGCCAACGTCATCGCTTCGGTTTGGTCGTGCGTCACGTAAATCGTGGTGCCGCCCATGCGTTGGTGAATTTTGGCGATTTCCGCACGCATTTGCACACGGAGTTTGGCGTCCAAGTTCGACAAAGGTTCGTCCATCAACAACAATTTGGCATCACGGACAATTGCGCGTCCCATCGCCACTCGTTGCCGTTGTCCCCCTGACAAATCCGCAGGTTTACGCTCAAGATAAGGCGACAAGCCCAAAACTTCCGCGGCCGCTTCAACTTTTTGCTTAATCGCATCTTTACTTTCATGACGCAACTTCAAGCCATACGCAATGTTATCAAACACGCTCATGTGTGGGTACAACGCGTAGTTTTGGAAAACCATCGCAATCCCACGATCTTTTGGCGCAACGTCGTTCATGCGTTCATTGTCGATGATAAAATCACCGTCAGTAATGTCTTCCAAACCAGCAATCATCCGCAAAACCGTTGATTTCCCTGATCCAGAAGGTCCGACAAAGACGATAAATTCTTTGTCATGAATTTCCAAATTGTAGTCCGCCACGGCTGGCGTATCTGCATTTTGGTATTGTTTTTTGATATGTTTCAAAGTAATTTCTGGCATAACTCTTTCCTAACCCTTCACTGATCCACTGGTGATACCTTCGACGTAAAAACGTTGCAAGAAGATAAACAAAAGTGTAATCGGAATCGCAATCAACACTGAACCAGCGGCAAATGCCATAAACAGCTGGTTAGACGTTTCTCGCGTCATCATCGTGTACAGCCCAATCGCCACGGTGTAATTTTGCACGTTATCACCCATAATCACGCGGGCAAAAATAAAGTCCATCCATGGTCCCGTAAAAGCACCCAACGCCGTAAAGACGATAATTGGCTTTGACAAAGGCAATGTAATCGTGCGGAAAATATCCCACTTTGTCGCCCCGTCCAACATCGCTGATTCGTCCAATGACACGGGAATGGTGTCAAAGAAACCTTTTTGAATGTAGAACCCAAGTGCAGCGCCGGCGGTATAAACCAAAATCAACGCGAACAAACTTTGTGTCAAACCAACAGCTTTTAAAATGTAGTAGATCGCAATCATACTCATAAAGCCGGGGAACATGTTCAAAACCAAAGCGACCTGCAAGAAGCGTCCCTTCCATTTGAACTTCAAACGTGACAATGAATACGCCATTGCAATCGTGATAAACGTTGACAACGCCCCACTAATCACGGAAACAAATAAGGTGTTACCAAACCAACGCAAGAATGGATATTGCGGATTAGTAAACAGCAATTTGTAGTTGTCCAGCGTCCAATGCTTAGGAATAAAGTAATCGACAAACGCGCCACCTTCTGCACGGAAACTCGTCAGCACAATCCATACAATAGGCAAAACCCAGATGAAAGCTAACACCGTTAAGAACACATAAATCAGGTTACGGTTAAATTTTTTCTGTTTAGTCATTAGTTCACCGCTCCTAACTTATTTACGCGTTTGTATGCCAACAATGAGAAGACCGCTGACAAAACAAAAATCAGAATACCGATGACCGAAGCCAAGTTGTAATCGGCCGCATCAACCGTCAACTTATACAACCACGTCACCAGCAAATCGGTGTCGCCGGCGTTGTAGTAGTTTGAGTTTGATGGACCACCATTCGTCAACAAGAAGATGACGTTAAAGTTGTTGATGTTCCCAATGAATTGTTGAATCAAGCTTGGCGCCATGACAAACAAAATTTGTGGGAACGTGATATCACGGAAAATTTGGAATTTGTTGGCACCGTCAATTTCGGCGGCTTCCACTTGATCTTGACTCAAGTTTTGCAAAATACCGGTTGTCACCAACATGGTAGCCGGAATTCCGACCCACAAGTTAACAAACACAATCGTGAACTTTGCCCAAAGCCCATCAGACAAGAATGGCAAAGGATGGCTAATCCAGCCCCAGTTCATCAAGGTCGCGTTCACCAAACCAGCGTCAGCAAACAAATTAGACATGATTAACAATGAAATGAATTGTGGCATCGCCATTGTCAAAATGAACAATGTTCGATAAATTTTCTTGCCGCCGATGCCCTTAGCGTTGATCATCATCGCTAGCAACACCCCGAAGATAAAGGACGTGACCGTTGCCAAAACCGCCCAGGTTAATGTCCAACCCAACACGGGAAAGAATGTTCCCGCAATGTCACCATTTAACACATTGCCAAAGTTGTGGAATCCCACCCAACTAAACAAGTTCTTTGGTGGCAAATGGTTGTGATCATAACTCGTAAAGGCAATTGACAACATGTACAAAAGTGGCAAAACCGTGAAAATCAACACCCCGACCAACGGAATGCTCATCAACAAAATGTGCAACTTTTTGTCCAATAAGTCAGCCCAAGTTTCCTTAAGCGTGAGTGGCTTTTTACCAGCAAGTTTGCGTAAGTATAAGTCACGCGTACTTTTCAAATTCACGCGGTATTGGTACAAGAACAATCCAACCACAATCAAAGCCGCAATCCCGAATAACAGGAGCAACATTGAATTGTCACCAGCTTGCAAGACATTGATGCCTTCCTTCTTGTCCAAAACCCAGCCTTGCTTCTTCGTGCCTAAAGTCCGCAACATGCCAATTGCTGGCAAGCCTTGTACAAATAGCCAGAAGAAGAACGCCACTTCGACCAACAAAAACCATAATCCTTTTACAATTTGACCGTTGACCAAATTGGCCCAACCCATCAAAAAGTAGGATATTTTAACTTCACTATCGCCCTGTTGAAACAATTTTGTGAGAGATAACTCACGCGGCTTGGCCGTTGATTTTTCTTTTGTCATCCGACCTACTCTCTTTCTGAATTATTGTGCAGCTTTTGATGTGTCGCTAACTAACTTGTCCAACTTTGTTTGGTAGTCGTTAGCTGCAATCTTACCCTTGTATGTGTCGTTTAACAAAGCATCAGCTGGTCCCCAGAAGGTAACCATTTCAGGCAACTTTGGCATAACGACTGAGTGGTTTGTGTCTGACATTGTGATAACTGTGCTTGCCAATGGGTCCTTTTGGACATCCGCTTCGCTTTGCACGGCCTTACTTGCTGGCACGTAACCCAATTCTGAGAAGATCTTCTTTTGAACTTTGTCACTTGTCAAGTAATCAGCCAACTTCATCGCTGCCAAAGCGTTCTTTGTTTGGGCATTAACCCCGAACAACTTTACCCCCAAGAAGGCCTTTTGTTGCTTAGCACCGCTACCAAAGTCGATTGTTGGGTAAGGCGCAACCGCGTAGTTCTTACCCAAAGCCTTCTTCACGTCAACGCTACTCCAAGGTCCTGACAAGAACGCGTCTGCTTTACCACTTGATAACTTTGACAAAGCGTCATCAGATGCTTGCACAACACCTGGGTTTGACTTTTGCTTAGCCACCCAGTTCAACACTTGTACCCCAGCGGCGTTGTTGAAGTTGGTCCCCTTCAAATCTTCGCCGTTTGCACCGTACAAGTTGTCGCCGTTACTCATGAACAACGGAATGAAGTTGTAGTTGGCACCAGCCGCACCAAAGTTAGTTGCCAACTTCCCCTTGCTTGTCAATGATTCCCAAGTTTTAACATCATCAGCACTCAACTTTGCTTTGTTATAGTACAAAACTTGTGTTTCGATCCCGTATGGGTAGCCGTAAAGCTTACCGTCATAGCTCGCACCTTGCACGGCGCTGTCGATTGAACGGCTCTTGATGTCGTCAGCATACTTTGTGTTTTCATAAACCAAACCGGCTTGTACCATTTGACCTAATTGGTCGTGTGGGAACATGAAGACGTCGGCCGCGGCACTTGGGTCCTTCTTCAAATCAGCTTGCGCGTTGGCAGATTCTGCCACGGTGAACTTGACTTTGATGCCTGTGTCTTTTGTGAATTGTTCGACCAAAGGCTTGTATTCTTTGTTGTCGACCCACAATTTAACAGTTTGACCTGACGCGTCGTCTTTTGTCGCGCTTTTGTGATCACCCTTGTTACCTAAAACAGCGTAACCCAAACCTCCAGCCACAACGACTGCGGCAACAACGATTCCTGCTTTAACTGAATTATTCATGATTCAATCCTCTGTGTATTTTTTAGCGGCTCTCATTTGGCGTGCGCATGCTTTCACGTCTGTTTGTAACCGCTTACATAAATGATTGTAACAAGATTTTCAGGTAAAGTAACAACAAGTTTCATGTTACCGTCTACAAACATTGTGATTTTAATAACAATACACATAAAAAGCGACCTTTCGGTCGCTTTTTTAACGTTTAAACATCGCTAGGAGTTGCTTTGAAATGTTGTCATCACTATACATCAGCACGTTACGGCGATAAATTTTTTCACCAAAGTAGAAAACCACTGCTAACGCGACAAGCTGAGCACCAAAGGCGATTAACGCATCGGTCATCGTGGCATATTCCAAAGCCAAACGCGCTGGCATCAAGGTTTGCGAGACAAATGGCACGTAGGATAAGACTTTGATCAACACGTTGTTTGGTTGACTCGCCACCATGAAGCTCAACAGGTACCCCACCATAGATAAGAAAATCACCGGCTGCGTCGCTTGCTGGACTTGACTTTGATCATTGACCAACGCCGCTATGACTGCGCCTAGAATCAAGTACAACGCGATGCCCGCCAACACAAGTAGCGCCGTCATCATGACAAATGTCGCATCCACGCCGCTTAGAATTTGCGCCGCCATTTTCACAACTGCTTGATCTGGTGCAAATTGGCGTACGGCCAGTAACACGACGACATAAACTGCTAAGTGCGTCAAAGCTAAGCCAAAGACGCCGAGCATTTTGCCCATGAACTGCGTGCGAGCACTGGTTGCCGCCAATAAAATTTCCATAATGCGCGAAGATTTTTCGTTCGCGATTTCTTGAGCGATGATGCCAATATAAAACGTCAAAAAGATGAAAATGAGCACACCCGCACCCGAAGCCACCGCGTAATTGGCAGTTTGAGCTGCGTCGCCACCGGCTTTTTCGCCGTTTTTACTTTGGGTTTGCATGGTTAAATCAGCTGATTCTTGCAAACTCGCCACTTGCGCCGCGCTCAAATGCAATTGGCTCGCGCGTTTGGCGAGTTGAATTTGCGTTAACGCATTGCGAATGTGTGTTTCATCAAATTTTGCGCTACCGTCCGAGCTGGTAATTAACGTAAAATGCTGACTTTGATCGAGTAGATAACCGTCAATTTTGCCGTTTGTTAATGATTTTTTGGCGTCTTGAACGTTATTGGCTGACGTCAAATCAGCTTTTAAGCCGGCTGATTTTAACGTTTGTTGCAGTTGTGGTTGATTGACAATGGCTAATTTCGGCGTTTCGTTGCCCGCCATTGACGTCATGATCCAACCTAAACCAGCGATTAACGCGCCGAATAATAGCGGTGACAGAACCATCGCCCAAAAGCCAAAAGTTTTGACCCGCACGCGATAAGTTTGGCGGGCGACTAATTTAATTTGTATGTTCATCAGCGACCTCATTTCGGAAAATTTCATCCAGCGTTGGCGGTGTTTGCATAAAGGCTTGCGCGTAACCGCCGGCACTCACTTTGTCAAAAATCGTCTGGCCAACCGCCTCATCACGCAAACGTAATAAGCGTCCGCTTCCTTGTTTTTCCAGCGATAAAACGCCATCAATCGCTTGTAATTCCGCATCGTCTAGCGCTGTTTCCACATAAACTTGCGTCCGACCAAACTGCTCGCGAATGCCTTGTACATTCCCTTGCAAAACGGTTTGCCCGTGTTTTAGCATGGTGACGTTATCCGATAATTTCGCCACGCCATCCATATTGTGCGAACTAAACAAAATCATCGCGCCCGCTTGCTTGAGTTTATCAATTTCATTCATCAAAATCGCCGTGTTCACGGGATCCAAACCAGAAAACGGTTCATCCAAAATCAACAGCTCCGGTTGGAAAATAATCGTTGCGATCAATTGGATTTTTTGTGCATTTCCCTTGGACAGCTTTTGCACCTTGTCACTAGCTGCGCCGACGACTTCTAATTTTTTCAACCAATCTTGCAAAGCGATCCGCGCATCGCCACGTTTCATGCCATGCAATTCGGCGAAGTAGAGAATTTGTTCTTCGACCGTCCATTTTTGATAAAGACCACGTTCTTCGGGCAAAAAACCGATTTTTTGTTTGGCTTTATCATCAATGGCGCGGTCATTTAACAAAATTTTTCCTTGCGTAGGTTGAATGAAGTCCAAAATCATGCGAAACGTGGTCGTCTTTCCTGCTCCATTTTGCCCAATTAACCCCATCACTTCTCCGGGTGCAATCGTCAAATTCAACTGACTAACCGCCTCTTTATCGCCAAATTGTTTGGTGACATTGCTGAGTTGCAAGCTCATATTTATTTCCCCCTTGGTGCTTTTATTGTAACAAATGTTCTGATTAGATGTGCTTATTTAAAACGGACTTGGGACAGAATAACTAACACCGTACTCAATATTAAACCACCGAATAACCAATGGCGCAGCGTCTCAATGTTGTCAATATGCATGGCTGCCAAAGTCACAATCGCAAAAATAATAAATATCCACTGACCAACAAAGTTACCCCATTTTTGTTTTAAAAAGATGGCACGTTCATCAAAATGTTGTAAACGATAGGCGTGTAACTGATCAGGGTTGCGCGTGAATTTATCTATCCGCACTAGTACGCCAATTGTTAAACCAAGAAAACCGCCACCAAGAAACCACCACGTATTTTCATGCCAGAGTGTTGCGACAAAAATAGCGATTAAACTGTACCACACCAGCGAATAAATATAATTTCGTTTCAAATCACGAATCACATCCTGATCCGTTTTCACTTCCCAAAACAACCATTTTTCAAGCCAATCACGCATCATAATTTTCCCCCTCACCATTAAAAATAAACAACGCTTCAATCTCAACTTCAAAAAACTGTGCCAACTTATGCGCCAGTATCAGCGACGCATTGTATTTACTTTTTTCAAGCGAAATAATCGTTTGCCGCGTGACATCCATCGCTTCGGCCAAATCCAATTGTGAAACGCCACGCGCCTTGCGGAGTTCTTGTATCCGATTTTCCATCTATTCACCTCATGTAAAGTCAACTTTACACCCGTAGTATAAAACAGCAAAATAAAAAAGTAAAGCAAACTTTACTTTTTCGTTAAATATAAAGAATAACCAGCCGGGACCACAATCATCAAAAGCAAAGCCACAACAACAGCGCCAATCAAAAACAGGCTAGACAAAAACCCAAACAAAGCACCGATTAGCATCACAATACCCGCGATAACCATCATAATACCGCCGATTCGATTCGTTTGGCGCCAGTTTTCAGCATTATTTAACGATGTTGGGAATCGAAAACCAACCATCCGATTACGCGTCGTCTTTGGAATGTAATTACCCAGCCAAATGAAAATTACACCTAAGAACGCCACCACAAGCACGCCGATATTTAAGTGGTAGCCAAGCCCCCAGAACAATGAAAGTGGCTGTAAAATCAAAGTCAGCATCGGTGCTAACCACTTAATCAAATAACTGACCTTGGGATTTTCATTGGCCTTTTGGCTGAAAACTAGCGCCATATACATGCCAAAACCAACAATCAACATTAACAAAGGAATGCCGACCACCACAAATAATTTATCGGCATATTGATCTGGCACGCCCGCTACATTCCAATGTGTGGGCAATTTTTCCGGCAAGCGTGACCATAAACTCACCCCTAAACCAATCGGCAACAACGTCACCAATCCTGGCCACAGCAACGCTTTTAACTCATGCTTTATCGTCATTTTCTTCTCCTGTCAGCTCTTTTAACCAAAACAACGTCTCTTCAAACACACTCAAATTCAATTCATAATAAATAAAATTCTTCACTTTCTGTTCCCGGATTAAATCCGCTTGCTTCAATTGCGCCAAATGATGCGAAACTGTCGCATTCGACAAATCAAAATGCGCGCTAATATCGCCCGCCGCTTGCGCGCCATTTTTTAATAAATTTAAAATATCGCGACGCACTGGATTTGCCAATGCTTTCATCGTTGTTTGAATACTCATCTTTTTACCTATTTCGATAATTATCTAAATACAATATAACACCTATTTAGAATTTTGTCAAAATAGATACAGAGTGCTATAATAACCACATGAAACCGATTACAAAAACAATTCAATGGGATTGGCAGGCGGTTAAGTCTGTTCCCCTTCAAGCCACGGATGAACCGTTGGTGCCAGTTAATTTTTATCCCGACAAAATTTTGGTGAGTCCGCAATATTTTTTGCAAGGGTTGCCTGGGGCTTTGCCTGAATTGGACTTGCGTGAAGGGGTTTATGCACGTTTGTTGCAAGTTGCCGAGAACTTACCGGCTGGTTACAAGCTATTAGTTTATGATGCTTGGCGCGCAATTACGACGCAACAGGCGTTATTTGATACGTTATGGCAGCGTTATCGCAACGCGCATCCGGATTGGAGCGACACGCAAGTCACTGACGCAACGCTTGTCATTGTCGCATTGCCGTCGACCGATCCACTCAAACCTTCGCCTCACAATACTGGCGGTAGCGTTGATTTAACGTTAGTAGATGACAAAGGTCGCATTCTCGATATGGGCACGCCGTTTGATGAAGCCAGTGCACGTGCTGCGACGAATTTTACCGGTATTTCTGAAATTGCATATACCAACCGCAAATTATTAATTGAGTTAATGTTAGCGGCTGGCTTCACTAATTACAGCGATGAATGGTGGCATTTTGATTACGGCAATCAAAATTGGGCGTGGGTTTCGGGTGACAAAGAAGCTTTCTACGGCCCTGCCGAACCTGCTTTTGCTTGGCGTCAACCATTTTAAAACCAACAAAAAAACCTACTCGTAATTGAGTAGGTTTTTTCAAATCATTAAACGTCGCGACGACGTTCTTTGATACGAGCTGCCTTACCTTGCAATGCACGCAAGTAGTACAACTTCGCACGACGTACCGCGCCAAAGCGCGTTACTTCGATCTTTTCAACACGTGGTGAGTGCAATGGGAATGTACGTTCAACACCGATACCAGATGAAATCTTACGTACCGTGTAAGTTGCTTGAATTCCGGCACCCTTACGCTTGATAACCACACCTTCGAACAATTGCACACGTTCGCGTGAACCTTCGACGATCTTGGCGTGAACACGCACTGTGTCACCAGCGCGGAATTCAGGAATGTCGTTACGCAATTGGATTGACGTAACCTTTTCTAACAATTGGTTTTGACGCATGTCATTTCTCCTAGTCGAACATGTTGCACTTGCCCGCAGGCTAACCGCACAGCGCATGATCGTTAATATGGTAAAACTACCGTTTAATACTATAACAAATTCTTAAACCTTAGTCAAGCGTATTTTTTGACCAAACGTACGCGCCGTAAAGTGAATTGACCAACATCACAATTTGCAAAACAAGCATACTGCTTGCGGCGGTACCGCCGGCGTGCAATTGATTGTACCAAACGACAACGTTAATCGCATTGAGCGCAATCCAGGCTACCCATTGCGAACGATAACCGTACGTCATCAAAATTTGCCCGACAATTCCTAACGGCAGCAGCGTTGCGTCCAACCAAATTTGGTTCCCGTTGGCTTTATGCGACACGAACACCACCGTCAAATAAATCGCCACCGTCCCCAGCAAAACCAACAGGACTTGCGCGGATGTTAATTTGCGTGACTTCACTTCCGTCGTGGCTTCTGCGGTTAATTGCTTTTGCCACGCGACAATACCGACGAATTGCATCACAAAGTAAAATGTTTGTGATGCAATATCCCCGATCAAATGATTTTGTAGCGCCATGACTAACCAGGTTGCGTTAGAAATGAAGCCCCAAAAGTAGTTCGTCAAACGACCACGGTCAATCAAAATCAGATTAAGCGCCGTCGAAATTCCCACCGCCAAGCTAATCCAGCTATAAATTGAGAAGTCTTTCCCAAAATAAAACGATACCACTGTCGCTAAAATCATCGCGGCCAGCAAAATAATTTCTCGCTGTGCCAGCGTCACGATTTCAGCAATGATGCGCCGTGGCGCGAATGTTTCACGCAATCCCTGCGTTAAAGTAGACATAGTCCATACCTCGTTGTTTTTTGATAAAGTGTCATGACTTTTACAGCCACAAAACACGAATCAGCCGTTCGAGAAACGCTGATTAAAAAAGGATACCACCAATTAAAGGTAAAATCAACCTTTACGCAAAATCGCGCGCGCTTGGTTAGTCAACATGTCAATCGCCACGCGATTATTGCCACCTTCTGGCACCACAATATTGGCATAACGCTTCGTTGGTTCAATAAATTGATGATACATCGGCTTAACCGTTGCCAAATATTGATCAATCACGCTGCGCACCGTGCGCCCACGCTCTTCAATATCACGTTCCAAACGCCGCAAGAAGCGAATATCATCATCCGTATCCACAAACACGCGAATATCAATCAACTCCCGCATTTTTACGTCGTTAAACAAAAACAGTCCTTCCACGATCACAATATCGGCTGGTTCTTGGTGCTCAGTTTCATCCGTGCGCCGGGTGTAATTTTCGTAGTCATAAACTGGTTTTTCGATGGCTTCATAATGCAACAATTTCGTCAAATCATTAAACATCAAGGTCATATCAAACGCATCGGGGTGATCATAGTTCACCGCAAAACGTTGCGTCATCGTCATCTCAGCTTGATCGTTGTAGTAGGCATCTTGCTGCAACAACAAAGCAGATTTATCTGCCAAACGTTCCAACAATTGTCGACTCACGGTCGTTTTTCCTGAACCTGAACCGCCCGTAATGCCGATTACCAAAGGTTTTACTAGTGTCATCCGCGTCCCTCCGCTTTTTCAATACCGGCCTTTAAGCCATCCAAATTCAATACATGCGCGCGAAAAGCGGCATCATTCACTGGCAAATGTTGCACCAAATTGTCAAAAATATCCAACGAACCAACAATATCCGCACCACTAAAACCCAATACATGGCCGGCAAATTCCCGATCGTCACTCAAAAAATGTAAGTGCCAACCGGCTGCCGTGGCCCCAGCAAAAACTTCTGGTCCAAAATAGCCCACAATCGTCCCGCGCACATCACGCCTTTCAAATTCCGGTTGCTGCTCTGCTACCGCCAATAAAGAAGGATACGGCTTGGTTTGTTTAGGAGCAATGCGAACGTGAACATGCTCAAATGTGCCCTGTAATTTGATTGCGGCAAACACATTTTGTAATTGAAAGTCAGCAAGTTGCGCTGGTAAATTATCAAAGCTCATCGTTTCAAATGCCAATTGATAAGCGCCCTGATGCGTGTGCGTTGATGCAAATGGAACTTTGGCCGTCAAATCGGTGATGTGATTGACCTGCCCATTACTTTGCGCCTGATACACTTCGCCATCCACGATAATCACTTCACCATCCAAACCGGACAATGTGCCGATACCGTGATCGCCGTTTTGCAATAAATCCGCTAATGTTTGCGTGCCGTCCATCAATCCCGCCATCAAAAGCGCCAAGGTGCCATGTTGATACACTGTTGTCATGATTTACCCCTTTTTAATTCTTTTAATAGTTTAACGCAAAAACGGCTATTTGCCCATCTGCAAATAACCGTTTTGAACATGTTTTTGTGTTTGTGGATCGCGCACAATCAACCACGCAATGCCGGCAGTGACCAAAGCCAAGCCAAACGTCAGCGTAATTTCAGCTAAATCCGCGCTAGGCATGGTCAAACTGCCCGTTTGCAAAGACGCAAACCAATCAACCAAACCATGCAACACCATGGCCAACCACAAACTTCCCGTATACAAATAAATTGCCGCAAACAACAAGCCCATCGCCGTTGCAAAAATCACCTGATCAATCGTTCCCGAAAGTGGCGCCACCACCACATTTTGGAAATGAAACAAACCAAAAAGCAAACTGCTAACAACGACTGCGCGCCAAGCCCCATTTGGTCGGGACGCATATAATTTCAATAACAACCCGAGTACCAAGTAGCGCATCAACGCCTCTTCGGCAATGCCCGCTTCAAAACTTTGTCCAAGTAAATCCCATTGGAAGTTGTGCGTCAAATCATAACCCAGCCCAACAAAAGCTCCCGTGTTCAAAACAAACAACGCGATAATACTGCCGATTACTAACGCACTCACCCAGCTCCACGTGAATTTTGGCCAAGATAACAGAGCTAAAATCTGTTGTGCACGTCCCCAAATCAGCACAATTCCGACCAACAAAATGGCACCCGCTAAAGTCGATTGCATGAATAATTGCTCAAACCAGCCACTCGCCAAGTACTTGCCAGGCAGCGCACCGACATCGCTAATCCCCACAATTTGAAAAACAATCAACATCGCAAATGCAATCTGGCCTTTGATTCCCCGAAACTGCGGTGTCAAAACTGCAAACAGTGATAAAATTGGCACCACCGGCACGACTAGCGTCACCAACGACAACCAAAACGACCGTTCCGGCACACCCAAACGTAAAGCAATTTGAAGGGGCACAATCAGCAGCACGCCCAAAAACAAAAACACCGTCACAATCGAAAAGAACCAAAACAACGTTTGGCGGACCCGCATTGAACGTACACTATGTAAAAACAAAAACGGTCTAACGCGTTGTGATTGCGCTAAATTGGCCGCAAAATAAAACACCACGCCCATCAAAATCACTACCGTCGACAAGCTCCCAACCGGTAAAGCACGGCTCATTTCGCTCAAACTAAAACCAAACATCACCGCCAAAATCGGTAAATAAGCGCGTTGCAAGCGCGTCATCCATTCAACCATCTCATCCCCCTTAATTTCCAACCGGAAAATCCGTAAATACACCATCCACTTGTAAATCCGCTAGCTCGGCTTGCATCTGCGGGGCATTCACCGTCCACACATTGACCGCAACACCGCGCGCATGCATTTCCGCCACCAAATCCGCATCCACATAACCTAATTCAGGATGCAAAGCCACTGCATCTACACGCGCCAAAACAGCCGACAAATCTTTGGGCAATGCCCCTTCCCAAAGTAACGCCGTATCAAATTCAGCAAATGCCGCTTTAAACGCCGCCAATAACGGCACATTAAATGACGATACCAGCACCTGCACGTCATCATTTAACTGCGCCAGTAATTCGCCAACACGGGCTAAATACTCATCTTGTGCAGTAGTGTTAGATAATTTCAATTCAAAATTCACCCACCATGAACCGGCGTTAATCAAAGGCACCAAATCCAACGCGCGCATCAGTGGCGTCCCAGCAAATGCCGATCCATACCACGAGCCGGCATCTAATTTATCCAAATAATCACTCGTCTGCGCGGCAAATTCCCCGTCGCCATTGGTGGTACGCGCCAGCGTGTCATCATGAATTAAATACAAAACACCATCCGCACTCAAATCCAAATCCGTTTCAATGGCGCGAATGCCCATTTGCGCGACTTTTTCAAATGCGGTAAAGGTGTTCTCTGGCGCCTGCGCCGAAATTCCTCGATGTGCAATTAATTTCATTTGTCATCTCCAAACCTGTGATACTTCATTATACACAAAAAAACCAGCCACTCGGCTGGTCAAACTTATTTTGCAAAGTATAACGTTAAATGCGTTTTATCTTCACAGGTTTGAAAACCCATCGTGTTGGTTTTCATGCCCGCCACCATTGCTTGGTAAGCTGCGTCTGTGTCGTTGATTTGATGTGGCAAAATTTGAGTGATGTGATACGTTTTCCCATTCACAACAATTTTTGAACCAATATTTACAGCGCCCAGATATTCATGAGCGAGCCCACGTTGTTCAATCAAGTACCAATTTTCCATGCCCGTCCAAGCATAAACTTTATCGTCGACAGGGACGTGTCCCGTACCAGAAAATGGCTTAATGTCAAAGTGTTGCCCAGCAAAGTTAAATCCTGCAGTTTCTTCAGAACCAGTTTCTGGCAAAGTTTGAACATGAGCAACTGTTGTTAAATTGTGTGTTGATTCCGCTTGAACAAAATAAGCGCCCGCCGCAAAGGCCGCTCCCGTCATCAAACCTGCTAAAATCCGAAACATAAATCTCTCTGATACCTTCGTGAAACAATTAGTATCAATAGTATAGCAAATATTCCAACACACAGCAAGGACATAATGTGTCCATTTCACTAAAAAAGTGCCTATTACCAATGGAAATAAGCACTTTTGAATCTCAAAATCATCGTTTAACTTTTTTCATTCCCATAAGACATCTGTTTCACGAAAAATCACGCGAGTTTAAACCGTTGTTGAAAGGCAACCACCGCCCCTAACAAATTTGCATCGTTTTTGAATTGCGCAGCTTTCACATTCGGCACCAAGTCCAGTACCCCAGCTTCACGGTACAAGGCTTTTAAACGTTCGACAACATCTTTTAAAATTTTGTCATTCGTTGAAATAGCGCCACCAACAATCATAATGTCAGGATCAATGGTGAAAGTCAGATTGAACAAACCTTTTGCCAAACTGTCTAACTCTTCATCCACGATGCGTCGGGCAACTTCATCCCCACTATCAGCAAGCTCAAACAGCCCTTTGCCGTCTAACTCCTCGCCCAATTGCGCCCCAGCTAATCGGGCCGCTTCCACAGGCGAACCATGTTGTGACCAATTGCGTGCATCATCATAAAGATATTGATAACCAAATTCACCAGCATAACCGTGTGAACCACGAATCAATTCGCCATTCAAATAGATAGCGCCGCCTAGTCCCGTGCCAATCACCAAAAAACTGGCCAATTTCGCCCCTTTGGCTGCACCTAATTGCACCTCGGCCAATCCGGCCGAATTGGCATCGTTTTCCATCATCACGGGTTTGCCAAACAATTCTTCTAATTCCGTCATAATTGGAAAATGATGCAAATAAGGAATAGCAGAAATGCCTTCAATCACCCCACGCTCTAATTGCACATTGCCAGGTAAACTAAAAGCCACACCATCAATCTCGGGATAACCTTCCACAACACGTGACAATTCCGATTTCATTTCTTCCCATGTCGCTGGTGTTGCAAAAAAAGAACGTTTAATTAACTGTTCTTCCGTATAATAGGCGTGCTTCACCGCTGTACCACCGATATCAAAGACCGCTAAATTCATAATTTCTCCATTCTATAACAAAACGGAACAGCTCGCGCTGTCCCGTTTTGCGTGCAACTTTTAAGCTGCTTCGTTTTCTTTTTCTTGCGCTAGCAAAATCTTATCGTACTTTGCTGCAAATGGGAAGTAAATCGCTGTTGAAATTACCAAAACAACTGCTTGCCATACGGCCATCTTCCAACCACCAATCAAGAATCCTGAAAGAATTGGTGGTGTTGTCCAAGGTGCAGCCACCCCGTTCAAAGGTGGTACAATACCAAACTTAATCACTGCATACGTTGAAGCTGCAACGATAACTGGTGTCAAGAAGAATGGCAAGGCCAAGAATGGGTTCAAAACCAAAGGCAATCCGAACAAGAATGGTTCGTTGATGTTAAACACACCTGGTACTGCTTCAATGCGACCAAGCGTCTTCAGTTGTACTGATTTTGCAGCAAACAACGTGAAGATAACCAACCCAATTGTAATTCCAGAACCCGTCAAGTTAATGAAGTTGTTGTAGAATTCGTTTGTCACGATGTGGACGTGTGGGTTTGACAAAGTCAATGTACCAGCTTTGTAAGCAGCAGCATTGTCAAATGTGTTTGGAATCAACAAACCTGATGTAATCGCACCCATGATCAAACCACCGTGAATACCGAAGAACCAGAAGAATGGCACCAAGAAAGCAATCACAATAGCGCCACCAAATGAATCAGACAAGCCTTGCAAAGGTGTTTGGATCACTTGGTAAATCCAGCTCAAGAAGTCTGTGTTCAATGCCATCTTGAAGAAGGCAAAGATAAACATCGCTACTGTAATGATGACACCAGCAGGAATCATCGCTGAGAATTGGTTAGCAACGTTAGCTGGCACTTGTTCAGGCAAAGTAATCTTCCAACCAGCCTTCATCATCTTTGAGTAAGCCCAACCAACCAAGATACCAGACAAGATGGCTGCAATCATACCTTGTCCACCAAGCCATGATGTGTTAATCACACCAGTAACTGGACTTGTCAACAAAGTTTGAACGGCATCTGGCAACTTGTCAAAGCCTTCGTAGCTTGTTGGGTTCACAGGGTTTGTTACTGACAAACTTTGAATTGTCAAGAACACTGAGAATGATGTCAATCCAGCTGGCAAAGCTTCAAAGCCTTCGTCACGAACATACACGTAGGCGATTCCAATCGCAGCCCAAACAGCCAAAATACCAAATGAGGCATTAAATGCTTGTGAGAATACTGCAGACCAACCTGAAGCAGCCAAAGCATTAGCCAAAGGTGTATACGGGATGTTTGACAGGATCAAGAAAATTGATCCGATAATGATGAACGGCATTGCATAAACCATCCCATTTTTAAGGGCGTTCATTGGCTTTGTGTTCACAAATTTCATGATGGGTGGCAACAATTTTTCGTTGACCCATCCGCTTCCACTATTTTGCATAAGCGGTTTCTCCTCTAATTGTATTTCCGCTTACGTTTTTGTAAGCGTTTACAAGTATTATAATAAACCTTTCAAAAACAAAGTCAATAGTTTTTTTGTTAACGTTTACATTGTTACTGTAACAACGTTTATCAATGTTACAGTAACATTCATTTCATACAAAAAAGTGCTTCAAATGAAGCACTTCGCTAAAACTATTCACCTTCTTGATAAGTCTGCCCAGTTGCATAATCAATTCGTGTGTCGCGCATCGCGTTAAAGATATACAAGTTCAGATTCAACCCCGAACCGTTATCTTCCACACTCTTAGCTTCCAGATGATTGCCACGCGGGACTAATTCATTGCCCTGATAAATCGGTGTCACGCGATAGCGCACGTGTTTGCCGGTCGTTTTGACAAATGCGGCAATCTGCTGTTCGTAGTTGTTCATCCCCGGATCATTTTGATCCATTGTGGAAGTGGTTAAATTGTTGGTGGTCATGTTCGCTTGCCAACCATTGGCGTCACGTTGATTTTCTTGCGTTAATTGGCTGTCGCGGTAATAACCGTTTTTGCTGCCGATCCAATGATAACCGCCACCCAATTGCCAGCCGATCAAATGCCCGCGGCTGTAGACCGTTTTTTGTTCGCCATCCAAATAAATTGGCCGATTATTAGACTTTGTGCGGCGCCATTCTTGTTGACTCGCATTATACGTACTGTTCAAAAACCAGCCACTCGGTTGCATCGTGCGCACAAAATCAGGTCGTTCAACTGCCTTGGTTTCATAAATACCAGTCTTAGAAATCAACGCTTCGGCGCCCAACGTGCGGCCTAACGCATCTAAATGTTGCGTGGCCATCCACGTGTCTTTGTTCAAATCTTGTTTGAGTTGGGCCGAAGTGAACGTTGCTTGATTTTGATTGACTTTCACGGCAATGTGGGCGATGTTCCCGTCCCATTTGAGCTTAAGTAGATCTTGATCTTGTGTTGCCGTGGTGCTGACTTGCGTGGTCGGCGTGCTTTGCGCTGGGGATTGTGCGTTATTCAAATAAGCGCCCGCCGCCGCAATCGCCAAGGCAATCAGCGTGGCAGTGAGTGTTTTCTTTTTAGCCATTATGTATTCTCCTGTTCACTCAATTATACGAAAAAAACCAGCTTTGCGCTGGTTTTTCTTATTTAATTTGGTTTTCAATCCAATCCCAAACTTCTTGCTTACCGTCTTTGGTCACCGAAGAAAAGAATTGTAGCGTGCTGGTTTCAGGGTTGAAATCCAGCGCTTTTTTGATGATACTTTCAGCTTTGTTGTACTTACCGCGCGCAATTTTGTCCGCTTTTGTTGCGACAACCAAAGTCGGAATTTCAAAATATTGCAGCCATTGATACATCAAAACATCGTCTTCACTTGGTTCGTGACGCGCATCCACCAAACTCACCACGCCACGTAATTGCTTGCGGCCGGTGATATATGTTTCAATCATTTCACCAAATTCTTCACGCATCTTCTTAGAGACTTTGGCAAAACCATAACCCGGCACATCGACGAAATACAACGTATTTTCCACGTCATAAAAGTTCAATGTTTGCGTCTTCCCCGGATTTGAACTGGTACGTGCAAAGTTTTTTCGGTTAATCAACGTGTTGGTCAAAGATGATTTTCCAACGTTAGAACGACCGACTAGGGCAATTTCTGGTTTGCCATCGTCTGGATATTGGCTGGGTTTAACGGCACTCATCACCATTTCGACGTTGTTGACGTTCATGCGCTGACCTCCTTTAGGTGCAATTCTGGCTGTTCGCCGTTCACGACGCTGCCTTCGGTAATCACCACTTCGGCGATGTCGGTGCGACTTGGAATATCAAACATCACGTCTTTCATCACGCTTTCAATGATGGTTCGCAAACCACGAGCCCCAGTTTTACGGGTAATAGCCAACTCTGCCATCGCATCAAGCGCTTGTGGTGTAAACGTCAAATCAACATCGTCTAAGCCCAAAAGCGTCTGGTATTGCTTAACCAAGGCGTTTTTTGGTTCCGTCAAAATCCGGACCAAATCTTCCACTCGCAATTCGTCCAAAACCGTCACAATTGGCAAGCGACCAATAAATTCGGGAATCAAACCAAATTTGCTCAAATCTTCAGCAGACACTTGTTGCAAAATAGCTTGGTCATCCATGGCACGCGCGCCATTCGCTGAGCCAAAGCCAATCACCTTTTCACCCAAGCGTTCTTTAACCAACGTCTCAATGCCCGCAAAAGCGCCACCAACGATGAATAAAATGTTGGTCGTGTCAACTTGGATCAATTCTTGGTTAGGGTGCTTACGGCCACCTTGTGGCGGTACGGAAGCGGTTGTGCCTTCCAACAATTTCAGCAAAGCTTGTTGCACACCTTCACCCGAAACATCACGTGTAATCGACACGTTTTCAGACTTTTTGGCAATTTTGTCAATTTCATCGACGTAAATAATGCCGCGTTGGGCCCGTTCAATATCAAAGTCAGCCGATTGCAACAACTTCAAAATGATGTTTTCCACGTCTTCACCGACATAACCGGCTTCCGTCAACGTTGTTGCATCAGCAATTGCAAATGGCACATCTAAAATCCGGGCCAAGCTTTGTGCCAAATACGTTTTTCCAGAACCTGTTGGTCCGAGCATGGCGATGTTTGATTTTTGTAATTCAACGTCAGTGGTCCTGACCAGACTTTCATTGATACGCTTGTAGTGGTTATAAACGGCCACTGCTAACGTCTTTTTGGCGTCGTCTTGCCCAATGACATAGTCATCCAATTGTGCCACGATTTCACGCGGCGTTGGCAATGACAAAACTTGCGCTGCTTGTTCAGCCGTCAATTCTTCATTGATAATGTCTTGCGCCAAGGCCACACATTCATTACAAATGTAAACGCCAGGTCCGGCAATAATTTTTTTCACTTCTTGGGCAGATTTGCCACAAAAAGAACAATAGATTTCATCTTGTGTGTATTCAGGGTTCATAAAATATTTAGAGTGCGATCGGTGATTCGGCCGTAGGCCGAATGGGAAGCGTACGCTAAGTGGTTGGGACGAGAAATGCCAACGGCATTTTTTGTGACAATAACTTAGCGCTAGCTTTCCAAACCGAGAGCACGTTTCCTTTAAAATAGTCTACTACTATTCTACCAGTTTTTACGCAAAATAAAAAACGCCAACGGCGTTTTCTAAATAATTACTTCACAACAGCTGATGAAACCAACTTTTCAATCACTTCACGCATTGAAATGTCGTGCTTCAACAAGCTCTCTGACAACATTGAACGCACTTGTGCAGCGTCCATGTTGAATTGTTCAGCCAAACGATTTACTTCTTCTTCAACTTGTTCGTCAGAAGGGTTGATGCCTTCCTTGTTGATGATTGCTGTCAAAACCAAGTTTGTCTTAACGCGACGGTCTGCGCCTTCAGCGAATTGTGCGTGCATACCATCTTCAGTTTGTCCTGAAATTTGGAAGAACATTTCGCGTGAAATACCTTGTTGTGACAAGTTTGCGAAGTATTGGTCCATTTGTTGGTGAATGTCGTCGTGGATCAAAGCTTCTGGCAATTCACCACCATCAACTTCGGCGTTGTCAACAACCTTTGTCAAAACATCGTTTTCCAAAGCTTCTTGTGCGTCAGCTTCCTTAGCTTCTGCCAAACGAGCCGCCAACTTTTCACGCAATTGCGCCAAAGTGTCAACTTCTTCATCAACGTCCTTAGCAAATTCATCATCCAATTCAGGCAATTCCTTGCGCTTCAATTCGTGAATCTTTACTTCAAACAAAGCTTCCTTACCAGCCAAGTCTTCAGCTTGGTAGTCAGCAGGGAATGTCACGTTAACGTTCACGTCTTCACCGGCTGTGTGACCAATCAATTGGTCTTCAAAGCCAGGAATGAATTGACCTGAACCCAATTCCAAACTAAAGTTGTCGCCCTTACCACCAGCAAAGTGGTCGCCGTCGATTGAACCGTCAAAGTCGATCACAACTGTGTCGCCGTTTTCAGCCTTAACGTCTTCAGCTTGCAAAACCAATTCAGCTTGGTTGTCACGCAAACGTGCAACTTCTGCATCAACATCAGCATCTGTTACTTCTGTGCTTTGACCTTCTACTTCAACACCGAAGTAGTCACCCAAGATGATTTCAGGCGCTGTTTCAACATCAGCGCGCAATTGCCAAGCAGCACCCTTTTCCATTGAAACGGGGATGATGTTTGGACGACCAACTGGTGTGATACCAGCTTCGTCAATCGCTGCTTCATAAGCTTCTGGCAAAACAACGTCCATTGCTTCTTGGTACAAGCTTTCTTCACCAAACTTTTGGAAGAACAATGCCTTAGGCATCTTTCCCTTACGGAATCCTGGGGCTGAGATTTGGTTTTTGTTGTTTTCGTAAGCCGCGTCCAATCCCTTTTGAACCAATTCACGACTAATTTCGAATGTCAATACACCAGCATTTTTTTTGTCTTCTGCTGGTGTCCACGTTGCGTTTGCAGACATGTGTTTTCCTCCACTTTTTAAATACTTAACTATTTTACCTGATTTACGGGTGTAAGTCTATTAATTCTCAATTTTTATCCGGATATGGCAACTGTAAATGCTCATAGGCAGCCAAAGTTACCACGCGGCCGCGCGGTGTGCGCTGTAAGAAACCGATTTGTAACAAATACGGTTCGATCATACTTTCCAGTGTTTCTGTTTCTTCGCCGATATTGGCGGCAATCGTCGTCAAACCAACCGGCCCGCCATTATAATATTCAATCATCGTTTGCAAAAACTTCTTATCCGTCAAATCCAACCCTTTGTCATCGACGTTGAGTTTGTCCAAAGCAGAATTGACAATGTTAGGTTCAATCGCTGCTAAACCACTAAATTGGGCAAAATCACGCACACGTTTGAGCAACCGATTGGCAATTCGCGGTGTACCACGCGAGCGCAAAGCCACGGCCAACGCGCCTTCTGGTTGAATCGGCGCATCAAAAATCTGGGCTGTGCGCACCACAATTTCTTGCAACTCTTGCGGCGTGTAATATTGCAACGGATTGATAATCCCAAACCGATCACGCAGCGGTTTTGACAACATCCCCGGTCGCGTGGTGGCGCCGATTAGCGTAAACGGCGGCAAAGGAAAATGCACCGCGCGTGCAGTCGGTCCTTGCCCGACCATGATGTCCACGAAAAAATCTTCCATCGCCGAATACAAAATTTCTTCAATATTGGTTGGCAAACGGTGAATTTCATCGATAAACAGCATGTCGCCCGGTTCCAATTCGTTGAGCAACGCTACCAAATCCCCGGGTTTTTCAATCGCCGGTCCACTGGTTGTTTTGATATTGACCGCCATTTCATTGGCAATCACCATAGCAAGCGTGGTTTTTCCAAGCCCCGGTGGTCCATATAATAACACATGATCCAGCGCTTCTTGGCGTTGTTTAGCCGCTTGAATATAAACGTTTAGTTCGTCTTTTAAGTCGGTTTGGCCAATGTATTCACGCAAAAACTGCGGGCGCAAAGACAGTTCACCCGTTGTTTCTTGTGCATCGGCGGAAACCTCACGAATATCATCGTTCCAACCGTTAATTTGTCCATCAAATGTTGTCATTTTAGGCCTTTACTAATAATTTTAAAGCTTGACGGATGTAATCATCCGTATTCGTGTTGGGTTGTGCGGCGAGTTGCTTTTCGACGCGCGAGATATCTTTGGCTGCATAACCCAACGCAGCCAACGCATCGAGGGCGTCTTGGCGTGCTGTGTCTTGTGCCGGCAAAATTTGTGGGGCGCCAGCGTCGTCTAATTTTCCTTGTAAATCCAAAATGATTTGTTGGGCAGTTTTTTTACCGACGCCTGGGAATTGGGTCAGATACGTCACATCGTTGTTAGCAATTGCGCTGATTAAGCCTTGTGAGTCGCCATTTGCCAAAATCGCCAAAGCCGATTTTGGACCAATACCTGAAACGCCGAGTAATTTATCAAACAAAATTTTCTCATCGCCGTCCCAAAAACCGTACAAACTAATTTCGTTTTCACGGACAATCTGCGCCACAAAGACTTTCGTAGTCGCATTTTCCGTGTAACGAAACGGGTTGGCGACGTTCAATCGGTAGCCCACGCCAGCGGTTTCCAACACAATATATGCGGGCGTGATAGTTGTAATGGTGCCATTTAAATATTCGTACATATTGCTCCTAAAAGGTCTTTAGAACTAGTTTTACGTTCTTCACACTCTGAAATTAATAAGGATGTTCATCGTATTCTTGCCAGCTTTCGTGGCTGTCTTGAATGCGTTTGAACATTTTTTCCATGTCTGTTAATGAAAATTGCGTCAAAACTGGGCGACCGTGCGGGCAATTATAAGGATTTTGCGCCTGTTGCAATTGCGCTAACAACGCGCGGGCTTGCGCGTCATCCAGCCGGTGATTGGCTTTGATAGCGCGTTTACAACTCATCATAATGGCGGTTTTTTCACGAAATTCGGCCAAAGATAAGCGACCGTCACGCAGCAACCAATCCACCATTTCACGCACGGTGTCCGCTTCTTGTCCTGCCACAAACCAAGCTGGATGCTCGCGCACAATTAAACTCGTCGGTCCAAATTGCTCCAACACCAGACCCAGTTGTGCTAATTCCTCGCTGAAATCGGCGATTTTCAAAACGTCACTAGCAGAATAATCCAATACAATCGGCACCAACAACGTTTGCGTCACATCACCGACATCAGCAATCGCGTCACGATAAAATTCATAATTCACACGCTCTTGAGCCGCGTGCTGATCCACCAAATACAAACTTTCGCCACTTTGCGCAAACAAAAATGTCCCATGCATCTGGCCAATATAATCCAAATCGGGAAAACCGGTTGGGTTATGCTCGATTTCAAGCGTTTCTTGGACGGGCTTTTTTTGTGGGATGACCACCGGTTCAGCAAAATGATCAATCACAGCCGCTGTCGGCTGCGCGTAACGCGCCATAAATGCCTGCACGTCATCACTTTGCAACTGCGCTTTGTCCGTAATCACAATTGGCGCGACACTTTCACCACTTGGTACAAATTTTACTGGTGCTGATGTCACCGTTTTGGGTGTTGCTACAGGCTCAGTTGTTTGGCGCGTGCCGTACAAATTTTGATAGGCGTCAGGAATCAAATTTTCATCCGCCAAACGCTCACGGACCACCCGCGTCAATAATTCCGTCAGCTCATCTTCTTGGCTGACGCGGATTTCAGCTTTTTGTGGGTGAACGTTGACATCAATTAGCAAAGGATCCGTGGTGATATTCAAAACACCGATCGGAAAGCGACCAACCATTAATTTTGAGCCAAAACCGCGAATGACCGCGTTAGAGACGCTAAAACTTTTCACATAGCGTCCGTTCATCAACACTGTCAAATAATCCCGACCACCGCGCGTCAATTCTGGTTTTGACACAAAGCCGCTGACCGCAAAATGGTCGCTGTCACCGCTCACATACACCATTTTTTGCGCCGTTTCCAAACCATAAATTGCCGCTAACACCTGCTGTTGATTATCATTCCCCGGCGTTTGTAACAACGTTTTTTGCTCGTGTTGCAAAATAAAGGCAATGCTTGGATTGGCGAGTGCCAGGCGGTTCATCATGTCCGTGATTTTGCCAAGTTCAGTTTGTGGTCGTTTTAAATATTTCAAACGCGCTGGCGTATTATAGAACAACTCGCGCACGGTCACACTGGTGCCTTGTCGGCCAGCCGCCGTTTTATGTGCCAAAATTTGGCCACCACGCACGTGGAACAAAACGCCATTTTCACTGGCGGTTTTGGTTTGTAATTCAACGTCCGCAACAGACGCAATCGACGGCAAAGCTTCGCCACGAAAGCCCAAAGTCAACACCGAAAACAAATCATGTCGGCTACTAATTTTGCTCGTCGCATGACGCTTAAAAGCAGTCGGCACATCATCTGGGTCAATGCCTTGACCGTTATCCACCACGCGAATCAAATCCGTGCCATTGCCGGCAATCGTCACGCTAATTTGTGTTGCGCCCGCGTCAATGGCATTCTCCACCAATTCTTTGACGACCGACGCCGGTCGTTCGATAACCTCACCCGCCGCAATCTGGTTGGCGAGCAAATCGGATAATTCATGAATTTTGCTCATAATTTCTGCTGCCATTCTGCCAACAAATTCAACGCCGCGAGCGGCGTCAATTGGCTAATTTCCAAATTCTTCAACTCCGCAACCAAAGCTGCCTGCGCCTCAGCAACGACAGGCTGTGCCGTTTCATAGGCAATGTCAAACAAATTCGTTTGCACTGCCCCGTCTTGATTTTCCAGTTCTGCCAAAATCACTTTGGCCCGTCCAATTAAATTAGTTGGCATGCCCGCCAACGCCGCCACATGAATACCGTAACTTTTGTCGGCCGGTCCTGCTTGAATTTGATGCAAGAAAACCAATGACCCGTCCGCTTCTTCGACTGCACCGACGTGAATATTTTCCACCCCCGTCAAACGCGCTGACAAGTCGGTCAATTCATGATAATGCGTCGCAAACAACGTTTTGGCGTGCACATGCGCATGCAAATATTCAATAATGGCTTGCGCCAACGCCATCCCATCATAGGTCGCGGTTCCGCGCCCCAATTCATCAAACAAAATCAAGGAGTGCGCGGTCGCTTCTTGCAAGGCCAAATTGGCTTCCGCCATTTCCACCATAAACGTTGATTGACCGCTTGCCAAATCATCATTGGCCCCAATGCGGGTAAAAATGCGATCAAAAATCGGCAAATCAGCACTTTGCGCCGGCACAAAGCTTCCCATTTGCGCCAAAATCACAATCAACGCCAATTGTCGCATGTACGTTGATTTTCCAGCCATGTTTGGCCCAGTAATCAATTGCATCTGCGTCGCCGCCGGCATGTCAACATTATTCGGTACAAAATCACCTGCTGACAAAGTCGCCGCTACGACCGGATGACGCCCATCGACCACCTGCAAATTTTGCTGATCGTTAAACGTTGGCCGGACGAAATGTTGCTTTTCTGCCACTTGGGCCAACGCAGCCAGCACGTCGAGTTCCGCCAATTCTTGGGCTAATTGTTGCAAATCCGCAATGTGCGACTTCACGCATTCGCGAATCGTCGTAAATAATTGATATTCCAAATCCGTTGATTTGGCCTGCGCTTCCACAATCAAACGCTCATGTTCTTTCAACTCAGGGGTCACAAAACGTTCCGCATTGGTCAAAGTCTGTCGGCGTTCATAACGATCTGGCGCTAATTTTGGAATATTGGCTTTGGTCACTTCAATGAAATAACCAAAATTTTTATTGTAGCCGACTTTTAGTCCGTTAATACCGGTTTCTTGGCGTTCACTCGTTTCAAACTCCGCCAACCACTGTTGATTATCCCGCAAAACTTCACGGTACGTATCTACTTTGTCGTCAAAACCAGCGGCAATCACATTTCCTTCACGCACACTCAAAGGCGGATCAGGCACGATTGCTTCGTCAATCAACGCTGCCAAATTTTGCAACGTATTCAGCGCACTTGCGCGTTGAAATAACGCGTCGCTTTCCGGTAAATCTTGTAGCGTCGCTTGCAAACTCGGTACTGCTTGCAAAGAACGCTTCAATTGCACCAATTCCCGCGCGTTCATCGTCCCCATTGATGCCCGCGCTGCTAAACGCTCCAAATCATACACATCACGCAACGCCAATTGCAGATTTTCGCGCACCAAAAAGTTATCCAAAAAACTTTGAATCGCTTCTTGGCGTTGCGTAATGACGGCTAAATCACGTAAAGGCTGACGCAACCAGCGCTTTAACAATCGCCCACCCATCGCCGTTTTAGTTTGATCTAACAAACCTAACAAACTACCTTGTCGTTTTTGCGTACGGGCATGTTCAATCAAATCCAAATTAATTTGCGTGTTATGATCAAACGTCAAATAAGCTAAACGTTGATAGCTCACCGCTGGCATAATGTGCTCCAAACTACGCTTTTGCGTGTCAAACAAATACGCCAATAACAACTGCGCGACTTGCACTTCACCAACATCGTTTAGACCTTGCGTCAAAAAACTGCTGGTGGCATTGGCCGGCACATCGTTTTGCGTTGACAAAACCAATCCCATTTCCGCTAATTCGCGCAATGCAGCGTGATCGCCGGGTTGCATGACCACTTCTTTAACTTCCAAACTCGCCAATTCATCGCGAACTTGTGCCACATTTGCCAAACGCGTCGCTTTTAATTCACCCGTTGACAAATCCAAATAAGCTAACGTGTAGCTCCCATTAGCCACTAAAACCGCCGCCAAATAGTTGTTGGTCTTCGCATTTGACGCGCCGTCTGTAAACTTTGTTCCCGGTGTAATCAATTGCACGACTTCGCGTTTGACCATGCCTTTGGTTTCAGCCGCGTCTTCCATTTGTTCAACAATGGCAACTTTGTGACCTGCTTCGACCAAAATATCGGTATAATTTTTGACAGCATGGTGCGGAATACCCGCCATTGGCGTTGGATTTTCTGACTTTTTGTCCCGGGTGGTCAGTGTTAATTCAAGAATTTTTGCCCCTTCAATCGCATCATTTTCAAAAAGTTCATAAAAATCCCCGAGCCGATAAAAAACGAAGGCATCTGGGTATTGGTCTTTAATCGCATGATATTGTTGCATCATCGGGGTTTCAGTCGTCATAAAATTTCTCTTTCTGTGTTTAATCTATTATAACGTATGTAAGCAAAAAGCCGCCAGTTTCGGCGGCTTTTTAACGTGCGTAATCAACCGCACGAGTTTCGCGGACCACCGTAATTTTGATGTGTCCTGGATAATCCAACTTTTCTTCAATCGCTGATTTGATATCTGATGCCAAAACCACTGAAGACAAATCATCTAATTTGTCGGGTTCAACCATCACGCGAATCTCACGTCCCGCTTGAATGGCGTATGCCGAAGCAACGCCATCAAACTTCTGTGTAATCTCTTCCAAATCCCGTAACCGTTGTACGTAATTTTCGAGTGATTCGCTACGCGCGCCTGGTCGTGCTGCGCTCATCGCGTCAGCAGCTTCAACCAGTTGCGATACCAAATGTGTGGCAGGGACATCACCGTGGTGAGACGCAATTGCGTTAATCACCGCTGGCTTTTCGTCTAACTTTTCTGCCAAACGAACCCCTAATTCCACGTGCGATCCTTCAACTTCTGCATCGACGGCTTTACCCAAGTCGTGCAAAAGGCCAGCGCGCTTCGCCAGCGCTACATCCATTTTTAATTCGCCTGCCATCATTCCCGCTAATTTAGCGACCTCGATCGAATGTTGCAAAACGTTTTGACCATAAGACGTACGATAATTCAAACGTCCCACTAATTTCAACAAATCCGGGTGCACACCACGGATACCAAGCTCAAAGACGGCTTGTTCACCCGCTTCACGGATGGTTTCATCCATTTGGCGACGCGCTTTTTCCACCGCTTCTTCAATTCGACTTGGATTAATCCGGCCGTCACTTACCAACGCATCTAATGCGCGTTTGGCAATTTCACGACGGATTGGATCAAATCCACTCAAAACCACTGATTCAGGTGTGTCATCAATAATTAAATCAATCCCTGTCAATGATTCCAACGTGCGAATATTACGACCTTCACGGCCGATAATGCGGCCTTTCATGTCTTCACTTGGCAAATTCACAACGGAAACCGTCACATCAGCAACCGTATCGGCTGCTGAACGTTGAATGGCTTGCACGACAATGTCACGTGCTTGCCGTTCCGCTTCGCTTTGAGCTGTTTCCACCACTTCACGAATGACGTTGGCGCGTTCGCGCACTGCTGTTTGCTTGGTTTCGGCCAAAATTTGTTCACGCGCTTGTTGCGGTGTCAATTCGGCAATCACTTGCAACTTTTCAGTTTGCTGGGCAACCAATTGCTCTGCGTGTTGAGTTTGCTTTTGTGCCGCATCCAATTGTTGTTGAATGCGTGTTTCTTTTTGATCAAGCTTTGCATCACGTTGATTCAAAGCCGCATCTTTTTTGTCGAGGTTTACGAGTCGATCTTCTAAACGTTGTTCTTGCTGCTTGACTTGTGCCAAACGCGCAACGTAGTCGTTATCTACTTCTTTACGGTAAATAACGGCTGCTTCTTTGGCTTCAATATCGGCCGCGCGTTTCAAATTATCAGCTTCACGATTAGCTTGTTCTAAAATGTGTGTAGCAATTTTTTGAGTTGATTGAATTTGCTTCTTATCAGCGACGAGTCGCCACCAATAACCAATCCCCAACCCAATGACTGCGAAGAGCGCTGAAACGAAAACAGTTACTAACATAATCTATTCCTTTCAGCAAATGAGTTTTCCACTCACCTCTCAAGTATAGACTAAAATGTCAATTTATACAATTATACAATTGGGTCATCTGTTAATTCGTCGCCAGTTGCGCCAAGCTCCAAACCATCATCTAAATCTAATGCGGTACCGACCTCTTTTGGTGCGGCTTTTTCAACAGCTTCTTCGCTAGTTGCACTGCCGTCTAAGCCGTATGCCAAACGAACTTTGCTATAAATTTCTTTACGCATCTGTTCGTAACCTTCACTATCCAAGATATCTTTGACTTTTTCACGTCCTTGGCCAATTCGCTCACCTTCATAAGCATACCAAGCACCAGATTTGTCGACGATATCCATTTCAGCGGCCAAGTCCAAAATTTCACCTGTCAAAGACACACCTTTTCCGTACATGATGTCGATTTCAGCGACACGGAATGGTGGCGCAACTTTGTTTTTCACGACTTTGACTTTCGTGTTGTTACCGATAATGTCCGTGCCATCTTTGATTTGCGTTGAACGACGCACTTCCAATCGTACAGTTGAATAGAACTTCAACGCACGACCACCAGGTGTGGTTTCGGGGTTACCAAACATCACCCCAATTTTTTCACGAATTTGGTTGATGAAAATGGCAATTGTGCCAGTCTTACTCAAAGTTCCTGCCAACTTACGCAACGCTTGACTCATCAAACGGGCTTGCAAACCGACGTGGGAATCACCCATTTCACCTTCGATTTCGGCACGTGGTACCAAAGCCGCAACAGAGTCGACAACAATCATGTCAACCGCACCTGATTGCACCAAAGCATCCGCGATTTCCAAACCTTGTTCCCCTGTATCAGGTTGTGACAACAGCAATTCGTCAACGTTGACACCCAAAGCTTCGGCATATTTCGCATCCAACGCGTTTTCCGCGTCGATATAAGCAGCCACACCACCTTGCTTTTGCACTTCCGCTACGGCGTGCAAAGCAATGGTTGTCTTACCAGAAGATTCTGGTCCATAAACTTCAATAATACGGCCCTTTGGGTAACCACCGACACCCAAAGCGATGTCGAGTTTAACGGAACCTGATGGCACAGTTGCCACTTTTGTTTGGGCGTTTTCACCCAACTTCATAACGGCGCCTTTACCAAAGTTCTTTTCAATCTTTTTTAATGCTTCGTCCAAAGCGGCTTGACGGCCTGCTGCTTTTGCTGCCGCTGGATCGACTGTTTTACGTGTTGCCATGAGTGATACTCCTTTTATTTACTCGACTAGTGTACCTGATTTTTTTTTGAAAAGCAACACTTTTTCGAACAATTGTTCGCTTGTTGTTTGCCTCACTTTATAATACGAAATGCAACTGTCTTTGTCACAAAAAAAGACGCCTGCGCGTCTTAAAGTCCGTCGGCAAAGACGCCACGGTTTTGCCAGAAATAGTCCCAGCCGGAATAAATTGTAAAAATTACCGCAATCCAAAGCAATGGCATGCCAATGACATTCAGGTGCAAATACAAGAAGAGTACAGCAAACATTTGGCTAAACGTTTTAATTTTACCGGGCATCTGCGCGGCCAAAACTTTACCATTATTTTCAACAATCAAGGTGCGCAAACCGGTAATTGCCAATTCACGAATCACAATCACCGCCGTCATCCAAGCTGGCACAACACCAAAACTTGTCAAAAAAATCAAAGCGGTCATCACCAATAACTTGTCAGCTAATGGATCGGCGAATTTACCAAAATTCGTCACAACGCCCGTCCGACGCGCAATTTGACCATCTAAATAGTCGGTAAACGACGCAACGGCAAACACAATCGCGGCCAAAAGCCAGTTCCACGTGAGCGCGCCGCTGACCGTCCCAAAAGTAGGTACCATCAACAAAATCATAAACACCGGAATCAAAATCATCCGGAAAACAGTTAACTGATTAGGAATATTCATGTTATTTCCTTACTTAAAATTCAAAATGAGGTTCCAAGGATTGACCGCTTTTTGCTTGAAATCAAGCGTTTGGCCATTCAACTTGGTCGTGACATTCAACGTGTTACCAAAGTTCACGGTAACCGTTTTAGCGGTTGCCGGAATGGCAATCGTGGCCTTTTGCTTGGCGGCAATCGTTTTGTTTAGCAAAACCGTTCCGTCATCGCTCGTCACTTGCGCCCAAATTGGCGCAGCTCCAGCATCAATGACAAACTCACGCTTGGTTGCGCCAGTGATGTTAAAAACAGTGCGACTTGCGGCCGTTTGAACCGTCGTAGCAACTTGCATTTGCGCACTTGATGAAGATGCCGTTGAACTGGCTTTTTTGGCGCTACTTGAGGTTGCTGTTGGCACGGCCGATGACGCAACCGACACAGAGTTCGTTTGGGCAGGCGTATCTGACCCGCGCAAATTCGTCAATGCCCACCAAATGCCTAATAACACGGCAACGACTGCCACCACACTCAAAATCCGCACACCCCAGACCCCCGCGGTTTGCGTGAACGTCTGATTGCGGCGTTTAACCGTCGGCAAATCTTCCAATAAATCAACTTGCGTGTGGCTTGCTGGCGCACTTGGCATTAAGTTTTCTGCATCTAATCCCAATGTGCCTGCATATTTACGAACAAAAGCGCGCGCGTAAAAATCGCCCGGCAAGGCAGCAAAATCGTCATTTTCAATGGCCGTTAAATAATTCGCTTGAATTTTTGTAGCTGTTTGCATGTCAGCTAAGGACAAACCTTGTGCCTCACGTGCTGCGCGTAGTTGTGCCCCCACCGACAAATTGTTTTCTTCCGTCATAGCGCTTAATCCTTCAAATTTCTACGTTTATCATACCATACCACTTAACGCGGCGTCACGGAAAATTCATGTTGCGTCGCGTGCGTAAAGAAATCAAGCGCCGTGTGCAACACATCTTCAAACGTCAACGCTTGCAACACGGCCATCTCGTCAAACACATTAATGCTCAATAATTGTTCTTCGCTGCGTAACGCAATGCTTTCTAGACTGTTCAAACGTTGCACCGCTTCGCCCAAAGTCGCGCGCTTCAACGCCTCAAAGCCGGCCTGTTCTGCGTGCAAAACACCCGCCACATCAACCAAGCGTGCCTGCAAAGCGTTTTTCAAAGCGGCCATATCATCCGTTTCGGCAAAAGCGCCTAAGAAATGATAACCCCGCTCCACTTGATATTCCACACTAAAATCCGTGTCAATCACGCCGCGTTCATACAAGTCTTGATACCAATCCGTTTGTTCGCCAAACAATAAATCGGTTACCAAATCCATTGCCAGTGCTTGACGGGCTCCATCTCGTGTTTGCGGCACGGCATTTGCACCACGCCAGCCAAAGACGACGCGTGGCCGCACAACTGACATCGCGCGCATTGCTGTTGGTACGCCTGGCGCTAAGGCTAACGGTTCGCGGGTGACTGCCGCTTTGGTGAAGTTTTTACGCGCTTGATTGGCTTGAATCCAAGTTAAAATTTCCGCCACATCGAATTTTCCCACTACTTTCAAATGCAAATTAGTGGGTTGATAAAATGCCGCATGAACTTGATACAGCAGTTCTGGCGTAATTTGGGCAATGGATTCAATGGTGCCGGCTACATCGTCGGCGATGACCGAATTCGGATACAACGTGCTCAACAAGCCGCTGTACAACGCCCAATTCGGATCATCTTGATACATTTGAATTTCTTGGCCGATGATGCCTTGTTCACGCGCCACGCCATCAGCTGTAAAGTAAGGCGTTTGGACAAAATCCAATAGCAAATCCAGATTCTCACGCAACTTTGCTGTCGTGGCAAATAAATAGCTCGTCTGATTGGCATTCGTAAACGCATTTGCGTCCGCGCCATAGGCGCCAAATTGCACAAACGCATCGCCGTCAGCTTTTTCAAAAATTTTGTGTTCAAAAAAATGCGCGGTCCCTGCCGGCAACACAATTTTTTCCCCGTCTAACGTAAATTGGCGATCAATCGCGCCAAAATCCGTTGTCAACACGGCAAATGTCTTGTGATAATCCGGTTTTGGAATCAGCGTCACCGTCAAGCCGTTGGGCATGGTTTCCGTGATGACTTGCTCATTTAGTTGTGGATAAGTCTTAACTGTCACTTATTTGTTCTCAGCATTCTGTGGATTTAAAACGAATTTTGTTTGTAAGATCACGCGTTGGGCGAGGTCTGCCACAGCTTCGCGTGACACATTTTTCACCATCGCGACCCAAGTTTCAAGCGGCGTGGTGCGTTGCGTTAGCGCGCGCATGAACGCTTGTTCAACTTGGGCATTTGGTGAGTCTTGTTGGCTCAAATAATCGTTGATGAGCCCGTTTTTAATACTTTCTAACAACCTTTCGCTAAATTCGCCATTGCGAACCAACGTTAATTGCGCTTGAATTAAGGCGTCTGCCGCCTCAACTTGCGTCGCATCCAAACCCGCCACCACGCGCATAAAGCCAGTGTCGTGCTCGTATTTTGAACTCACTGCATACGCCAAACTCGCCGCTTCGCGGACGTTGGTGAACAACAAACTCAGCGCCGATCCGCCAAATAAACTATTGAAAACCAACGCAACAAAGCGCTCATCACTGGCCGGATCAAGGTCAACATGATACGCCAACGTCAAAACCGCTTGTTGCAAATCCGCTTGCGTTTCACTCATCTCAACTGTGGTTGGACGCAAACCTTGGCGGTAAAATGGTGCCAACTTTTGGCTTCGGCGGGCTGCTAACGGCCAATCTTTAATGTGTTCGGCAATTTCATGTTGATCAACATCCCCGTTGACCAAAATTTGAACCGCGTCAAAAGCCAACATATCGCGCCACGCTTGCGTCACCGCTTCGCGTGTCAAAGCAGCCACGCCCGTTTGCGTGCCGCTTGTCGACCAGCTCAAAACTTCTTTGCTGTACGTGTACGTTTTGAGTTGTTGGACGGCGTAACGGCGTTTGTCATCGGCTAAACTTGCCAAATCATGTTGTAAACTTTGCCGTTCTTGGGCAAAAATCCCCGCGTCAACCAAACCATCGGCCGCCACACGCGGCGCAAAAATCATATCACGCAAAAATGTCAACGCATCAGTCAGAAGCGTCGCATCAGCGCCCACATATTGTGGCGCTGGGATTTGCAAACTAAACCGCACGTGATGCGTGTTGCCGATGCGCAACACATCAGTTTCAAATTGCGCGCCGTACAGCTCAATCAACGCTCCGGCAATGCCTTGTTGGTCAGCGTATTGCGCCGAGCTCACGGCCTGCAAATAGGACAAAAGCGAGCGCGCATGCACATTTTGCTGCGTTAAAGGCGTGGCAAAATCGACCACAACTTGAATCGTTTTAAATTGTGTCGTGGGCAAAACTTGCAACACGACGTTGTCTGTTAATTCTGTCATAAAAGTGGTGAAAATAGGCGAGCAAATTTCTGTTTGAACTGCAACCAGCCTGACTGTTCCTCAAAATATTTTTGTGTTAACGCCGTGCTCAAAGCCACATCACGCTCAAAATGTTCTTCTAGCTTTTGGGCAACGGTCGCGTCATAAATAAACGCATTCGCCTCAAAATTCAAATCAAACGAGCGAATATCCATGTTTGCTGAACCGGTGGTGGCGATTTCATGATCGACAATCACGACTTTGCTGTGTAAAAAGCCGTTGTCATACCGATAAATTTCCGCCCCAACCGCTAGCAAACGTTGCGCGTAATATTCCGTCGCGCGATAAACCAACGGATGATCCGGTTGATTTGGAATCATAATGCGAACTTTAATTCCGGCCAAAATCGCGGTTTTCAACGTTTCCAAAATCGCTTGATCAGGAATAAAATACGGCGTTTGAATCCAAATACTTTCGCGCGCCGCCGCAAACATGCGCAAGAACCCTTGCTTGATTTCAGCGCGATCATCGTCCGGGCCACTGGCGACAACTTGAATCATCGCCGTACCTTGGCGCACCGTGTTGCGCGGAAAATAGGCTTGCGTGTCCGTCAGCAATTGATTTTTGACCACGGTCGCATTCCAATCCATGATGAAACGACTTTGCAAACTCAACACCGCATCACCGTAAACGCGCAAATGTGTGTCACGCCAATAACCAAAGCGGCTCGCGCGTCCCAAATATTGATCGCCCACGTTAAAACCACCAATAAAAGCCGTCAAACCGTCAATCACAGCTAATTTCCGGTGATTACGGAAATTCAAACGTAACGCCAAAACTTGAAAGCGTCGACTCAAAAACGGCACCACTTGCCCGCCCGCTTGCACCAACGGTTTGTATAAATGATGATGCTGGCCCTTTGAACCGAATTGATCAAAAATCACCCGCACTTCAACGCCTTCACGCGCCTTTTGCGTGAGTAATTCAATTAATTGATGTCCGATTTTGTCTGAATAAATGGTGAAATATTCCAAATGAATGTGATGTTTGGCCGTTTTAATCGCTTCAAACAGCGCGTCAAATTTCTCATGACCGTCGGTATAAATATCGACATGGTTCCCACGCGTCAAAACTGCTTCGCTGTTATTCAAAAACAAATTCACCAATTCCACGCCAACTTCTGGAATCGGCAACGGCACTTGTTCTTCCGTCAACAAATCCCGCTGGTTATCGGCAATTTGTTCAAGACCAAGCTGTTCTTGCGTGCGTAACCGATAGATTTTTTTGTTAGAAATCCGGCTCCCCACCAGATAATACAAAACGAAACCCACAAACGGTAGAATAATCAGCACAATCAACCACGCCCAAATGCTGGCAATATCGCGCTCTTCGCGAAAAACGGCAATCGTTGCCCCAAACGTATTCAATACTAAAGCTAAAATCACAATTCCCCAAAGATAATCCATGTGTTAGCCATGCACCTTTCTACTCACTTGCGTTAATCTAATTATTCATTCTACCACAAACCCGCACAAAAAAAGCGCTGTGTGCGCTTTTAACTCAACGAAAGAGTATGTTATCCAACGATAGTTCATGCTGTAATGAAGACTAAGTACGTTAGTGCCCACTTTCAAAATATTCGAGTTCTCGTCCTCTGATTTCGGTAGGTACCAATTGTTCCACGAGACGAAATGTTTTATTTTTGCGTATTGGCATTTAAATCCATGTAAGAATTAAAGAAAACGGCCCCCTAGGAGGCCGTTTTCTTTACACACTGTTGCGTAGATTGTCATGTTAAACATGAATAAAATTCGTAATATGAATCGGAACAACTTGCTGTACTTTGTTAATCGTTACCTTACTCGTATTTCAATAATTGGGTGCTATATCTGAAATAAATCCGTTTCCTTTATAAACATCTGTTACGTAGAAATACTGACCATTGCTTGAATTATAATAGCCTACGTACCGCTTATTGTCTACTACTCCAGATTTTTCAACATAATCAGATGCAAAGTTTCCTGGCGTTGTATTTGAGATAAAGTATCCAGAGTACCGAGCATAGTAATACTGACCATTCCTTAATTGATAATATCCAATGTACATCAAATTGTCCGCTATTCCTGCTTTATTAACATAATCCGTACGCGGGGCAGTCTTTGTGGTAAAGTTTCCGTAATATGATGCTACGTAGTAATATTGACCAGTGCTCAGTTTGTAGTACCCTTGATACGTTTTATTGTTTACAACTCCAGGTTTATCAACATAATCATCACTTGGAGCTGTCTTTGTAGTGAAATTTTCATTACCGTCTGCTACGTAGTAATATTGACCATTCTTTAACTTATAGTAGCCGATATACTGCTGATTGTCTGCTACTCCGCGTTTATCAACATAATCATAACTTGGCACTGTTTTCGTGGTAAGACCAGCTTCATCTCCCTCATATTCTACGTAGTAATATTGACCATTACTCAACTTGTAATAGCCATTGTACCATTGCCTATCTGCTACTCCAGCTTGTTTAACATAATCAGATATAAAGTTTGCTGGTGTTATCTTTGTGGTAAAGCCACTCTCATCACCATAATATGCAGCATAGTAGTATTGACCATTCCCTAACTTGTAATATCCGCTATACTTCTTATTGTTTACTGCACCTTCTTGCTCAATATAAGTAGAACTTGGAATTGTCGTTGAAAGAAAGTTAGTCCCGTCATATAAATAATAACGGTACTCTCCATTAGAGTACTTGTCGTACTGAACAAAGAATTTCCCGTCTGCGATGCCTTCTTTCTTAACTGTAGACTTAACGACAGCTGGTTTTGCTTTTACTTTATAGGTTGCATCTTTCGTAGGCTTAACCGTTAAAACAGGCTTATCATAACCACTTGTCAGCGGGCCTTGATAGGTATATGATTTACCCTTTTTAATGTTAATAACCTTTGACGTGGCGTATGGCTTAGTTGCGTTTGACTTGTAAGACATGAATTTAATATCGTAAGCCGTTCGCTTGTAAGTTACCTTGTAGCTTGCACTCTTAGTGACTTTGATTGTCTTTGAACCAGACTTGTACGCGTAATTGTGCACGGCCTTATCTTTTGATGACAACTTCGCCAGCTTATACTTTGTACCTGCTTTAACTGTCTTTTTAACGGTTTTTAGCGTCTTTTTGTCATCGCCGACATATTTGACGGTAACCGTGTATTTTTTAGATGCCGCATTTGCTGTTTGGATTGCCACATTGAAAGCTAATCCCGTCACAACCGCTGTACTTGTGGCGACCACAACCATTTTTTTGAGTTTACTCATCTCATTCTCCACTTTTCTACTAACCCAAAATATCAATATTAACTATCTACCACGCTTATTATACGCTCTCCCAACGTCCTTGCCAACGCTTGATATAGCAATGTCTATAAGATTATGCATCGCACAAAAAAAGTGCTGCGTGCGCTTTTAACTATCGAACAACGACGTTCATGTATTTTGGTGTGTTTTGCCACATGCCGTATTTGTTCACATATTTGTTATGCGTTTGCACATATTCCCACGTGCTCGTTGACAACCAATAAGTGCGCTTACCGTACGCATATGGATCGGCAATCAAGAAAGCACCTTTCTTATAACCGACAATCGTCATCACGTGAAAAGCGCGCCCAACTTGCCAATAATAATCGCCATATGTGACGACCGCATTGCCTCGTTTGATTTCGTTAATCACGGCATTTTTGCCTTTATTGGTTAAATCATACGTGCGCGCATAAATTTTTTGTGACACGGCTTTTGCCAAACGACTCGCAAACACTGTTTGTGTGGCCCACGTGCCATGTCCCCATGGATTCCCGTAAAAGCCGGTTGTAGGCGTGTATTTTGAACCGTAACCCGTTGCGCGATACACCGTTTTTAAAGAAGTTGATTTTCCTTGAACAGAAAGCGCCATTTGCAAAGAGGCACCTTCACAGCCTTCCGGTGCGCCTTGATTCAATTGAGATGAATACGTATAAGGCAATAAGAAAGTTGACAAGTTGCGGACGCTGCTTTGCTTGACCCAGCCAATCACTTTGCCGCGATATTGCAACTGGAAGTAATTTCCCCAGTATGTTTTGGCTGATCGGATAACTTTGACAGATTGGCCACCGTGCGTGTTTTTAATGGTGTGCACTTCAGGCGTGTAAGGCGCTGCATAAATTTTGGTCGTCTTTGGTAATTGCACCATGTTATGCACAATGGCCTTGTTGCTCGTAACGGCATTGCGTAATTTTGCTGTCGCAATCCACCCGATGAAGTGCCCTTTTTGCACTAATTTTGCGTAGGTGCCCCAGTGTGTGGTGGCGATTTGGGTGACGTGCACATATTGGCCCGCGCGAATGCTGCCCTTATTTTTGGCCGCGCCGGTGAATGGTGTGTTGGTCAGCGTCGCTGTATGCGTAACGACTTGGGCATACTTTTTGTTTTGGGTGCGTAACACCACGTCTTTTGCCAAATATTTTTGTGCTAACCAAACACGTGTGCCGTTCGTCAAACGAATTTGTACGAAGGTACCTTTTTTACTGGTGGCTTGTTTTAGCACAGTCACGCGCGTATTGATTTTCAACGTTGTTAGCTGCTTGGCTGCTAATGGTGTGTCAAAACCGGCTGCTGACTGCTTGGTGTAATAATAGCCGGATAATGTTCGATAAGTAACGCTCGGTTGGCTCACAGAGCTTGCTTGGCTGCTGGCTTTTGAGCTACTGCTGGCCGAACTCGTGCTAATCGCACTTGATGAGGCGCTAACACGGCTGCTAGTTTGTTTTGTCGTGCTGGTTGCGACCGCAGAACTACTGGCGGCATTGGCCACAGCGGCTTGCTGATTAGTATCCGCCAAGCCGTTTGTGGGTGTTTGCCACAGGGTTAATCCCGTTACTACCAAAATCCAAGACCATTTTTTCATGATTTTTCTCCCAAAATTTTAATCACGTCTTTATTTTGATTTCATTGTAACAAAAAAATACGCCCCCGGCGTATTTAAATGCGTATATTTTAGTTATTACCAAACCACTTTTGTTCAATCTTCGCTAATGTGCCATCTTTTTTAAATTCGGTCAAAGTCGCATCGACTTTTTTGCGGAGCGTGACATCACTCTTACGGAAACCAACGCCGGTTTTGTCAACGGGCACATCCCCTTTAATCACGCGGTAAGCGCTGGGATTTTTTTGGTGGGCGATGTAATAATTGGCGTAAGTGTTGTCAATCAACAAACCATCAATACGGCCCGCGTTCAAATCATCAAACGCTTTGTCAAACGTGTCATAGCCAACGGACGTTTGATCTTTGACAATGTTCTTCAACAATTTTGGTTGCGCGTTAAACAAATCTTCCGCCGTTGACGCCGTTTGTAGGCCCAAAACTTTATTTTTCATGCCGGCAAAGGCGGTGATACCGCTATTCGATTTCACGACTAGTTCTTGGTAACCATCCAAATAAGATTGTGAGAAGGCGACTTTCTTTTCGCGTTCCGGTGAAATCGTGTACCCGTTCCAGATGGCGTCAATGTTGCCGGTGTTCAATTCCGTTTCCTTCATCGACCAGTCAATCGGTTGCCATTTGACTTTCAAGCCTAATTTTTTAAACGTCGCATTGGCCAAATCCACGTCAAACCCAACTAAATTCCCCTTTGTATCGCGAAATCCCATTGGCACGTAAGTGTCATCCAAGCCGATTGTAATCGTGCCATCCGCTTCCAAATCCGCCCACGTATCGGTTTTGACCGTTTGCGCTTGATTGCTGTTTTTGTGATTTTTCACGGCAAAAGTCGCCCCACCAATCAACAAAACCACCACCGCGATCACCAATGTATTCACAATAATTTTTGTTTTATTTGTCATATTTAACGCTCCACTTCTGTTTTAAAGTCAAAGGTTCGATCCGCAATTTGTTGCGCAAATGGCAAATCGTGCGTGATCACAATTTGCGTGACACCGCGCTGCTTTAACGTTTGCACCACTTGAACCACTTGTTGTGTCGAAAATTCATCCAGCGCACTGGTTGGTTCATCGTAGGCCAAAATTTGTGGGTTCATCGCTAACGCGCGGGCAATCGCCACGCGTTGTTTTTGCCCACCGGATAATTGGTACGGGTACAACGTTTCCTTGCCCGCCATGCCTAACGAATCTAACAAATCCAACGCCTCAGCTTCGGCTTGCTTGCGCGCGACACCATTCACCATTTGTGGGGCGAGGGCGACGTTTTCCAAAACTGTGTATTGCGGAAATAAATTAAAATCTTGGAAAATCACGCCAATTTCAGGACTTTGGCGCAAATTCGTCACCGCTAATTCACGATCACCCACTTGCAAACGCCCACCGTCCGCCGTTTCTAAGCCAGTCAAAATTTTCAAAAAGGTAGTTTTCCCAATTCCTGAAGGTCCAACGACGCTCAACACTTCGCCATCATTAACCGTCAAATTTAAATTTTTGAACACGACATTATCGCCGTATGTTTTCTGTAAATTTTCAATCGTTAACATGTTCAACCTCCTAGCGCCATTGCGCGTATTTTCCTTCAATGCGACGTAAGCCGAATGTAGCAATTGCCGTCAGCAGCAAATAAATCAAGCCAACAAGCGCGTAAGGCACCAACGTGACATCGCGAATCGCTGCGATATTGCCGGCTCGCAACAAGTCGCCCAACCCGATCACATAAACCAACGACGTGTCTTTAATCAAGTTAATCACTTCGTTTCCCACGGATGGCAAAACAATTTTGAAGACTTGTGGCAAAATAATTTTACGCAAGGTTTGTAAACGTGAGAACCCTAACACTTGGGCGGCATCCATTTGGCCTTTGGCAACGGCTTGAAAACCACCGCGGAAAATCTCGGCAAAATAAGCGGCATAGTTCAAAATAAAAGCAAACGCCACAGATTCAAAGCGTCCCAGCGGTAAACCAATCATCCCCAAACCATAATAGATAAAAATCAACTGGAGCAACATTGGCGTGCCCCGCATAATCCAAACGTACCCGTTTAACACCCAACGTAAGGCAAAAAATGGCGACCGTAATCCCAAAGCAACCAAACCACCCAACGGCAATGAACCAATCAAGGTAATGGCAAACACGCCCAAAGTCATTTTCAAACCGCTCAATAGCGTTGGTAAAATATCACTAATATATGTCATAACTGCTCCTTTTATCGTTAAACAAAAAAATCCTCTGATACTCGAAAGTATCAGAGGACGCAAATGCGTGGTGCCACCCCATCATTATTATCGTGTCACCACAATAAACTCATTGAGTCAAAAACAACTGAAAGTAACACAAAACGCCCCCTTGAATCCAAATGGAATTCAAGAGGGCGTCTAACGCGGTGCCACCTCTTTAATGTGCACACATCGCTGCATACACCTCAGTAAGTCTTTGACTCTTGGGGTAACGGACCGACCGACGATGCCTACTTCATTCAACATCGCACTCACAGATGTGGTTCAGTTTTGCCGTGGTTGACTCGCACTAACCGTCAACTCCCTGTTTTCACGCCGCGACCTACTCTTCTGTTCAACGTTTTCTTTTGATTATTTTGAATTATACACGACTTATTTTGCTTGTCAAGTCAAAATTTGAAACCAACGCCACACCGGATAATATAACAACACCATAATCCCAACATTTAACGCCATCGTTGGCAAAACTTGATTTAACACGAAGCTGACGAGTCCCACATCAGCTTGTCCAACCACAATTCCCGCGCCATAAATTAACAAATAAAAAACTGCTAACCCAATCGCTAATTGGAAAACCGCGCTCAACAATGTTTCCGTGTAATAATGGTGAATTTGACGAATGACATACGCCGATGCCCAAAAAGCAAAGGCATGTGCCCCGAAAAATCCCGTGTAATACGCATCAAACAACACACCAATCAACGCGGCTAACCACAAAAACACAACGTGCCGATCACGTTCAAACTGCACGGCATAAAACAGCCACACAAAAGTTAAATTCGGCAAAATATAATACGGAAAATGCGTCAATAACCCATTCAAACTCGACATCAACGTGCCGTCCAAAAACAATAAGAAAAACAAAACCAACGGAAACACAATTTTAAATTGCTTCAATTGCCAAAACGCCATTATTCGCCTCCAACTGAAGAAATTGCCACGGTGACCGTCGGAATATTGCCCAAATCCGCACTCGGTTCAATATAAACGCGCTTTGACAAACCATAATCATCGGTCGTAATGCGCGTCACTTTACCCACATACAAGCCTTTTGGAATAATACCGCCTAGTCCAGACGTGCTAACGACATCACCTTTTTTAATGTCGCTTGTTGAGGTGACTTGGCCCATAATCAGCTGATTTTTTTCTTTATCAAAGCCGGTGACAATACCGTTCACGCTTGAACCGTTGGCCGTTTTAACCGCGATGGCAAAACGATCGGCCGTTTCACTTGTGTCTGAAATCAACGCGACTTTGGCATTATTCGTGTTGACTTCGCTAATGCGACCAATCATGCCTTCGCCGGCCAAAACTGGCATGCCCTTTTTCAAACCAGCAGTCGAGCCTTCGTTAATCACCAATTGCGATTGCCATGACGTAGGTGAACGACTGATTACAACTGCGGTCACCGTTTGATAATCGGTTAATGTCGCTTTTAACTTCAAATCTTTTTTCAGCGCTTTGTTTTCATCTTCCAGCGTACTCAAACGGACTTTGTCTTGCGCTAACTCATCGATTTGTGCGCGCAATTTTTTGTTTTCTTCAAATGTACTCAATAGGTTTTCAATTGAATTGGCCCCGCGCCCCACCACGTTAGTTGGCCAACTCAAAACACGACTCACGCCACTCGCTAGGTCATTACTAAAACGGATTAAAAATGGCGATGTGCTGCTGCTTTTGGCATAAAAACTTGAGCCTAATAACAATGCTGTCATCAAAATAGCTAGCACAATCCCGATCACCACATTTCGTGATGAAAATAGTCGTTGATTACGCATACGACCCCCTTCTAAAACAAAAGCGCGACTACCGCCACGCTCCTTTTAAACTTATGCTTGACGCATAATATCAATCGCTTGCAACGCTTCCCCTGTACCGATTGCCACGGCATCCAATGGTTCGTTCGCCACAAAAACAGGTACCTTGGTTGAATTGATAATCACATTATCCAAGTCGCGCAACAAAGCGCCGCCACCTGTCAAAACCATACCGCGTGAAATGATATCCGCAGAGATTTCGGGTGAAGTGTCTTCCAAAGTTTCACGAATAGCTGCCACAATTTCTTGAACGGGTTCTTGAATTGCCATGGCAATGTCTTCTGCCGTCACTTCAATTGTTTTTGGCAAACCTGTGATTAAATCACGGCCCCGCGCCGTTGCGTTTGGCAAATCTTGGGCAGCTTCCAATGAAGCTGAGCCGATTTCGATTTTCAAACGTTCTGCGGTTGGTTCCCCAATTGTCACGTTGTATTTGTTACGTACGTAATTGGCGATTGCTTCGTCTAATTTGTCACCAGCAATGCGAATTGAACGACTTGACACAATGCCGCCTAGCGAAATAGTTGCCACGTCAGTCGTTCCGCCACCCATGTCCACAACCATTGAGCCAGTTGGTTCCATCACTGGCAAACCAGCACCAACCGCTGCTGCAAATGGTTCTTCAATCACGTAAGCATCACGGGCACCAGCGATACGCGCTGCATCAATGACGGCTCGACGTTCCACGGCTGTCACACCGCTTGGTACACCGATTGTCACGTATGGCTTGCTGATACGACCACCCAAAGCTTTTTCTAGGTAGTAACGAATCATGGCGACCGTTGTGTCGTAATCGGCGATCACGCCGTCACGCATTGGGCGAATTGCCGCAATACTGGCTGGCGTGCGTCCCAACATGTCTTTGGCGTCTGAACCGACTGCTACGACTTCGTTTGTAATTGTATTACGCGCTACAACGGAAGGTTCGCGCAAAACGATTCCTTTTCCTTCGATGTAAACGTATGTGTTTGCCGTCCCCAAATCAATGCCGACGTTGCGTTGTCCAAATGAAAGTGCCACGATAAATGCCCCTTTTTCCAGTGTTTATAACTCTAAAAAGTATATCATAGGTATAGCCATTCTGCTAGTTTTCCACACGAATTTGCCAAATTCAATACCTTAACTCAACTGTTGATGTTCAGCTAAACTCCAGTATTGCCAAGCCGTCACAACAAATGAATCAATCAACGGCAATTCCAAATCACTGGCAATGCGCATGAGCCGTTGTGAAAATTGAATATCTGCCTGCGACGGTTGGACGTGTCCGCTCGGATGGTTGTGCGCAATCATGATGGCGTAAGCATTCAATTGTAGCGCCCGCTGGAAAATTTCACGCGGCGAAGCCTGTACTTTGGTCAGCGTGCCAACAAAAATCACCTCCCACCCCAACACATCCAATTGCGCATCTAACAAAACTAGCCACAACTGTTCTTGGCGCTGTTCGCCCAAACGACTTTGGAGCATCGTGCCAATATCGTTAGCGTAGCGCGCATTTAATAACTTTGGCGGCGTGGCAAAGGCGACTAGTTGCCCAAGTTGAATAGCTTGCCAAAGCGCAGCAAATTGCGGATGCTGGGCCTCAAAGCGTGTAATTTGCTCAGCAGTTGCGGATTTGACGGCAACAAGCGACGGGAAATGATGCCAAAAATCAGCCACCATGTCCAGCGGCAAACCAACCGCGGCAAAATAAGCTTGCAAATGCGTCTGCGCTTGTAATTGTTGCGAATTTTCTTGCATGTGATCATTCATTTTGCGTTCCTCTACTTTATTAGACGAGCGAGCGCGCCGATTATCTTTTATGCCACAAAAAAAGCGACCAACGTCGCTACACGCCAGCATTCCCGGGTAAACCCGTTGTCTTTTCTAATTCAAATCCCGTTTGTGCCACCGCCGCTTTTTGCGCCTCAGATAACTGACGGTCGATATTTGGAATGTCAAATTTTGCTAGCACATCGGCATAAGTCAAATCGTGCGCATTCAAATATTCCACCAACAGCGCTAATTCATGACGTTGTTGGGCCGTTGGTTTGTTAATCGTAATCGTCTCATCAAACGCCCGCTCAATTGACCGATCAAAACGCTTATTTTCCGATTCAATCGCATAATTGTCAGCAATCAGCGCGACGCGCTGGGCTAAAATCTCGGCCAATTCATCAAATGACATCGGCTGACCAAACGGACGTGCCTGCATAATCAACGAACCTAATGACACATTGACCATGCCCGCAGATTGATATTCCGCTTCATGAATGTGCCCATGCACCGACACAATCGGATACGGCAAATCTTGGGCATAATGACTCAACCAAGCTTGTTGCCCATTAATTTTGATCGCTTTTGCTGTTTCGACGACTTCAATGACACCCGTTTCGGGTGTTTTGAGCGCCGCTTTGAGTTGATCACTATGATCGTGATTGCCTTTGAAAAAGATTTTTTGGCCATTGAGACGAATTAATTGGTCAACAAAATCTTGTTTTTTACGGTACATGCCCAAATCACCAAGAAAATACACCGTGTCAGCCGGGGTGACGGTGGCATTCCACATCTGCTCTAAATGTGCATCCATGTTGGCAATCGTGGGCTCAATGCCCAATTGCCGCAAACTTTCCGCACGTGATTTATCAAAATATAAAATTTTTTCGTGATTAAAATGCGTGTCTGAAATAATGTAGTTCATGTTTTGATTGTAACATACTCCGTTTACCACAAGTCGATGGCAGAAAATAATAATAGTCCTGCTACCAAACCATTAATTAGCCGATAATGTGCATTATAATAACTGCGCAACGCAACGCCCGCGCCTGTCCATGTAAGTGTTCCCAGGACACTAATCCCCACCATTATTAACCACTTTACCAGCAAATGTTCATTCAGCACGGCAAAACCTGTTAAACCGGTTAAGGTAAAAAGATACACTTTAACGTTCACAAACTGGAGCATAATACCCGTTTTCAAGGTGACAACTTGCGCTTGAACGGCACCAACTTTTTCCGACACCATCACGTGATAAGCTAAGTAAATGAGATACACCGTACCAATCATGCGTAAGCTCACTAAAATCCAAGAAATTTTCATCAAATATTGACCGATCAAGGCCACAATGAGATAAATCACTGTCATGCCGATGCCAATTCCTAAATTATAGGGCAATGACCGTTTAAAACCAACTTTTTGGCCACTCGTTAAACCCAAAACTGTATTGGGACCTGGTGTAAAAGACATGACCAGCACAAATAAAACAAATTCTAACATAGATCTCCTTTTAGTTGCATATGCAATAATTTTTGATAAAAAGAATTTTACCATGATATAATTGCAAATACAATAATATTTTAAAAAGGAGTTTTGTTTTGTATGTTTAAAATCATCCGCACCATCGGCGCCATCACGCGCACGATTCAAATGGATTCCAACGAGAAATTTCGCCCCTTAAACCTTAACAACAACCTTTTTATTTACATCATCCGCGTTGTTGAACAACCGGGGATGTTTTTAGCTGAATTAGCGGATAGTGTTCAGATTGATCGTGCCACAAGTTTTCGAACGGTCAAAAAATTAACTCAGCTGGGTTATTTAACTCTACAAGATGATCAAGATAACAAAAAAATAAAGCGAGTCTTTCCCACCGAAAAAGCACACACACTTTATCCAGAATTGCATGCCTACGAGGCGAAACAATCGGCGCAACTTTTGGCAAATCTATCCGAAAAAGAAAAAGAAACTTTAGCACAATTACTCGACAAATTGCATTACTAAGTACCGCAACAGTTTTATAAATAACAAAAAAGCAGACTATTCGTCTGCTTTTTCTTAATACAACGCTTTCACTTTTTGTTGAATCGTGTCTGAGTTAATAAATTCGTCGTATGTTGTGTCAACTTGGTCAACGACACCTTTGGCGCTGACTTCGATGATGTGGTTGGCCGTTGTGGCCAAGATTTCGTGGTCGTGACTGGTCATCAAAATGGCGCCCTTAAAGTCAACCAACGCATCGTTCAAGCTTTGGATTGATTCCAAATCCAAGTGGTTGGTTGGGTCGTCCATTACCAAAACGTTAGCTTTGAGCAACATCATTTTGGCCAAAACAACACGCACTTTTTCACCACCGGAAAGCACTTTGATTTGCTTGACACCGTCATCCCCGCGGAACAACAATTGTCCCAACATGCCGCGCAAGCTGGTGTTGTCTTTTTGATCTTCATCGGCAAAATCACGCAACCAGTCGACGATTGTCGCTTCTGGCTTGTCAAAGTTGTCATTCAAATCTTTGGCAATGTAAGATTGTGTCGTAGTAACACCCCAAGTTACCGTGCCCGAATCTGGTTCCATTGTCCCGGCCAAAATTTGCATCAAGGTCGTTGTTGCCAAATCTGACTTTGACAAAAAGGCAATTTTGTCGCCCGGACGGCCGATAAATGAAATGTTGTCCAACACTTTTTCGCCATCAATTGACTTAGACACGTTGTCAACACGCACCATGTCGTTACCGATTTCGCGGCGCAACGGGAAGTTGATAAATGGATATTTACGTGAAGATGGCTTGATGTCATCCAACGTGATTTTGTCCAATTGCTTCTTACGCGCGGTGGCTTGAGAAGACTTTGAGGCGTTGGCTGAGAAACGCGCGATAAAGGCTTGCAATTCTTTGATTTGCTCTTCTTTTTTCGCGTTTTGTTGACTGGCCAAACGTTGCGCCAATTCAGATGATTCACGCCAGAAGTCATAGTTACCAACGAATTGCGTGATTTTACCAAAGTCCACGTCCAAAATGTTGGTTGACACTTGGTTCAAGAAGTGACGGTCGTGGGAAACAACCAACACCAAATTAGGATAATCAGCCAAAAAGTTTTCCAACCAATTGATTGTTTGCACGTCCAAACCGTTCGTTGGTTCGTCCAACACCAAAATATCAGGATTACCAAACAAAGCTTGCGCCAACAAGACTTTAATCTTGTCGTTTTCCGTCAATTCGCTCATCAACGTTGCATGCATGCTGTCGTCAATGCCCATGTTTTGCAACAATTGGCCGGCTTCGTAGTCAGCTTCCCAACCACCTAATTCCGCAAATTCCGCTTCCAAATCCGCGGCTTTGATACCGTCTTCTTCAGTGAAATCTTCTTTGGCATACAAGACATCTTTTTCTTGCATTACCGCATACAAACGGTCGTGACCTTGAATCACCGTGTCCAAAACCGTAAAGGCGTCAAAAGCAAAGTGGTCTTGTTGCAAACTTGACATCCGTGAGTTTGGCGCAATCGTAATGTGGCCGGTTGTTGGTTGCAATTCACCTTGCAACAACTTCAAAAACGTTGATTTACCAGCCCCGTTGGCACCAATAATACCATACGTGTTGCCTGGATTTAGTTGTAAGTTGACATCGTCATAAAGTTTCTTACCTGAAAAGGCAAAAGACATCTCTGAAACAGTGATCAAGCTCGTGTCCTCCAAAAAGGCCGTTAAACGGCAATAATAATTTCATTGTATCAAAAAAAGCGACACTTGTCGCTTTTAATTTGAACGGCCGACTGTGACCAAGGCACCATTTTTGCGAACTTGCCCAAAACCAATCGCCGTGGCATTGCGGTCAATAATCCAATTACGATGACCGGGTGCGCCCGCCATGCGGTTACCGCCGATATTTTCATTGTACCAAGCCGACACCATTGAGCTGCCCGACATACTGCGCCAAGTGTTTAACACCACTTCATTTGCCGTCCAAAAATGGTTTGGTGGCAGAATGGCGCCGTATTGATAATAAGCACGGTGGGCGCGTGAATTGGCTAAAGTCGTTTGCGAACGGGTCAAATGCACCGCGCGTGCGCCGGACCAACTGCGATATTTGTTCACTTGATTTAACATTTGCTGGCGAATGTCTTGCCACTGGTATGTCAAAATTTTATCATAGCGAATCGTTTTATTAGCCGCGTGCACCGAAAAACGAACCCCTGTAACGCCAGGTGAATACAGTTGATAGCCTTTGACAACCGGTGCTTTAACCCAGTTGGTGCGGTTTTTGTTAAATGTGTAAGTTTTGGTGGCAATGCGTTTATTGTTATCATCAACCAAATACAAATGCGCTTTGTAAGTCCCCACTTTACTTGCGTGCGCGGTATTTGGGATGGCCCCCACCAACAACATGATTGCAATCAGCCAACAAGCATAGACTTGTTTCATACAATTGTTCTCCGAAATCATGTGATACAAAAAAATCGCCCGAGGGCGATTTGCACAATTTATGCTGCAGAGTGCGCCACAATGTAATCAACTGTTTGACCCAAAGTTACCAAATCAGCTGCATCTTCATCTGAAATTTCAACATCAAACATGTCTTCAACTTCCAAAATCAACTCCACAAAGTCGATTGAGTCTGCATCAATGTCTGTCAAAAAGTTCAATTCAGGCGTGATTGTATCGCGCTTAACGCTGAAACGTTGTGCGATTTCATCTGCGAGTTGATTGTAAATTGCTTCTTTGTCTTGAGCCATGATAGTTAGCGTAAGGGCACGCGCCCTTACATTCCTCCGTATTTTTCAATACACTCACTTTAACATTTTCTTAAACAATTAACAACCGTTATTTAAGCATTTGCTTGTTCGTTCAATTCGTTTTTGGCCGCACTCAATTCGGCTTGGTGTTCGTCCACATATGTTTTGATGTGTGGTACCAAATCAGATGCCACCATTGAGCGAATTTGGCCAATCGTGTTTGAAACAACTTCTGCTTTGGCTGAACCGTGGGCTTTGACAACTGGCGCATTCACGCCCAAAATCACGGCGCCACCGGCTTTTTCATAGTCCAACGTGTTTGCTAATTTTTTGAAAACTGGTTTTAACAACAAAGCCCCGACTTTTGCCAAAAGACCGGCTTCACCGATTGCTTGTTTCAAGAAGTTGATAATCGTCAAAGCCGTGCCTTCCGTGGCTTTCAAAGCGGCGTTCCCAGAAAAACCATCCGCCACAACCACGTCAGCAGCACCTTGCAAATAATCGCGTGACTCCACGTTGCCAATGAAATTAAATGATGCCGTTTTCATCAATTCGTGCGCGGCTTTGTGGACCGCATCGCCTTTGTCTTCTTCGGAACCATTGTTCAACAAACCAACGGTTGGGTTCTTGTATTTCAAAACATCTTCCGCGTAAAAGCTGCCCAAAATCCCGTATTGATACAAGTGACTTGGCTTGGCTTCCGCGTTTGCGCCAACGTCCATGAAGACCCATTGATCATGCGCGCCTTTTAAAGCTGGCAGCGTTGTCAACAAAGCTGGTCGCTCGATTGACTTAATACGCCCCACAATAAAGATTGCACTTGATAACAAAGCACCGGTGTTACCCGCACTAAACAGCGCGTCGGCTTCGCCAGCTTTCACCGCATTGGCCGCGCGAACCATCGAACTATCCTTCTTTTTGCGCATTGCGCGCACAGGTTCTTCGCCCATTTCGATTTCTTCGGTCGTTGGCACCAACGTAATCCGGTCAAAATTTTGGATTAAAGGCCGTACTTTGTCTTCCGTTCCAAACAACAAAAATTCCACGTCTGGATAAAGATCACGCGCTTTTTCAACGCCTTCTACAATCGCGTGCGGCGCGTTATCGCCACCCATCGCATCAATTGCTAATTTCATCATGTTTTACCTTCTTTTAAAATAACCTGTAAAAAGTATACCACGTCAATCAAAATGGCGATACCGCACCATGGTTTCTGACAAGTGCGCCACCAAATTTTGATTCTGCGGATCTTGGTCCCAATTTGGCGTGGTGACCAAATGAATGGCTTCTTGCTGGGCGATTTCCATCATCGTCAAATCTTTGACAGGATCACCAATTTGAAATTCTGGTACGCCGGATTGTTTGGTTCCCAAAATATCCCCGGCGCCGCGCAATTCCAAATCTTTTTGCGCGAGTTCAAAGCCATTAGTCGTTGCCACCATTGCCTCCAAGCGCTCACGGCCGTAATCGGTTTTTGGATCGGCAATCAGCACGGCGTAACTTTGTCGTTCGCCTCGGCCCACTCGGCCACGTAACTGATGTAATTGGGCCAAACCAAACCGGTCAGCGTCAATAATTAACATCACGCTGGCATTTGGCACGTCCACGCCGACTTCAACGACGGTCGTCGCCACCAAAATTTGGGTGCGATTGGCTTTGAAATCCGCCATTATTGCCTGTTTTTCTTCATTGGTCAAACGTCCATGCAACAAACCGACTTTGTCCATCCCAAATTCCAATTGCAGGGCTTCCGCCATTGCGGTAGCATTTTGAACGTCCAGCGCTTCGGATTCTTCGATCAGCGGCACAACCACATACGCTTGGGCGCCGGTGGCGAGCTGTTGACGTGTGAAATCTAAGACGTCGTCAAATTTCGCGTGACTGACGGCTTTGGTGACGATTTGTTTGCGACCGGCTGGCAATTCGTCAATGATCGATACGTCCATTTCGCCATAAGCCGTAATCGACAAGGTGCGTGGAATTGGCGTGGCAGTCATCGCTAAAATATCCGGATTCACGCCATTCTCACGTAGATTGGCGCGTTGATTCACCCCAAAACGATGCTGCTCGTCAATCACCGCCAAACCTAAATGCCGAAAAGCGACATCCGGTTGCAACAAAGCATGCGTCCCAATTAAAATGTCAATCTCACCGTCGGCCAAATCTTCTAGCAAATGCCGCCGCCCCGCGGCTTTAATGCTACTCGTCAACAATTCAACGCGCACATCTAGACCAGCGCTAGCATATAATTTGGCCAAACCGGCGGCGTGTTGTTGCGCCAAAATTTCAGTTGGTGCCATCAAAGCCGCCTGTTGACCGGCCGTCACCGCCGCATACATGGCCGTGGCCGCCACCACGGTTTTGCCGGAACCGACATCCCCTTGCAGCAACCGATTCATGTGCAACGGGCGTTGTTGGTCAAACAAAATTTCATCCACCACTTTTTTCTGTGCATTGGTCAGCTCAAATGGTAATTTGGTGATAAATTCCGTGACTTTATCAGAATCATAAACTAACGCCGCACCAGCAAATTTTTGATCAGCTTGTTTGAGAAGCTGGAGGCGCATTTGGAATAAGAAAAATTCTTCAAAGGCCGCCGAACGGCGCGCTGCTTTGGCCGCTGGCATATCGAGTGGAAAATGCAAATCAGCAATCTGAGTTTCACGCGCTAATAGGCGATATTTGTCACGCAAATTAGCGGGAATGAGCGTTTCAATTTGCGTGCGCACGGCTGGCCATGATTGTTCGATTAAGGCGCGAATCGTCTGCGGTTTCACTTCCTTGTTGGTCGGATAAATCGGCGCCAATTCATCGGCGCTAGCTTGGATAATTTTTTGCCCTGCCAGCGCCTGACGTGCCGCATCGTACGTGCCATAAACGGCAATTTCTTGCCCCACTTCGACTTGGCTGGTAATCCACGGTTGATTAAAAAAAGTAACGGCAATATTGGCATGCTCGACCAGCAATCCAAATCGCACGCGATTTTTTTTGCCAAAACGCGTTAAAACGGCTGGCGTACTTACCACGCCTTTAAACGACACTTTTTCGCCGTCCATCACGTCAATTGGCTGCCGACTGCCCAAATCTTCATACCGAAACGGATAATACGTCACTAAATCTTCAATTGTAAAAATACCCAGTTTTTTCAAGGCCGTCGCGCGCTTGTCACCAACGCCTTTTAAAACGGTAATTGGATCAGTTAACTGCATCAAATTCACCTAACGCTTCTAAGAAAATTTGTCCGTATTGCGCCAATTTTTTCTCACCAATGCCGGGCACATTTTGCATATCGGCCAAAGTTTTGGGTTGATTTTGCGCCAAAGCGACCAAAGTCGTATCGGGGAAAATCACAAACGGCGGCACACCATTTTCGCGCGCCAAAGCCAAACGCACCGTGCGTAAGTGCTCAAACAACGGCATTTGTTCTGTTGCCAAATCCGCCACCGCAGCTTTTTTCATCGGTGTTTTGGCAACCCGTGTCTTTTCGGCGCGCAATAACGGATTATCCCGCATCAAAACTTGTTCGCCACGCAACACCTCAACGCCACGACTCGTTAAATCCAAACTGCGAAATTCCGCATTCACCACCGTCAAATACCCATCCGCCACCAACGCATCAATGAATTTACCGATCCGCGTAACCGGCGTATCCGCCAGCAAACCATACGTCGATAACTGATCAAAGCCTTGCCACGCTTGATTTTCTGGCACACTGCCGTGCAAAACATTGGCCATCGTGGTTTTGCTGTAGGCTTGTTGACGCAAGTTTTTCATGCGCACCGCATTTGCCAAAGTTTTCTGCGCATCGGCAGTCACATCAACCAATTCGCGCGTGTCCATGTCGTTTGAACAATGACCACAATCAGCCATATCTTCGCCGAAATATTGCAAAATATAGCGCGGCAAACACATCGTCGTCGCGGCATAATTGGCCATTTCTTGTAATTTTTGAATTTCTTGTTGCTTGTGCGCGGCGTCGCCTTGGCTATTTTGGATAAATTGCGAGCGCAAAATGATATCCTGCCCCGAGTACAACAAAATCGCTTCACTAGGTAAACCATCACGCCCCGCACGCCCGATTTCTTGATAGTACGCTTCAATCGAACCCGGCATTCCCACGTGCAAAACATAGCGCACGTTGGATTTGTTAATCCCCATTCCAAAAGCATTTGTCGCCACAATCACATCAACTTGGTCATACAAAAACGCCTGTTGGCTCGCCTCGCGTTCAACACTCGTCATGCCCGCGTGATACCCCGCGACGCGTACGCCAGCTTCGCGCAAAAAATGCGTCAATTCATCAACGTTTTTGCGCGTGTTAGCATAAATAATTCCCGTCGCACCAGCATGTTCACGCACATAGTCCGCGACAAAACGGCGTTTCTCCGCTGTCGACAAATTCCGTTCGATTTTCAACGTCAAATTATCACGGGCAGCACTCGTTTGCACCGTTTCTTCAATTGATAATAACCGTTCCAAATCTTCCCGAACGCGATCCGTCGCGGTCGCCGTCAACGCCACCAAACCAAAGTTTTGCGGCAAATCAGCCAAGAAATCCACCAAACTCAAATAGCTCGGGCGAAAATCATGTCCCCACTGCGACATCACGTGCACTTCATCAATAACCACCAGCGATAAATTCAAATTTGCCAAAATCTCGCGCATATCCGGTGCATTCAAAGCTTCCGGCGCCACATAAAAAAGCTTGTACTCGCCGCGGGCCAAGCCATCCAAACGTGCCCGACGCTCGTTGTAATCTAACGTTGAGTTGATCAAAGCCGTCGGTACGCCCAACTCATGCAATTCCGCAACTTGGTTGGCCATCAATGAGATAAGCGGCGAAATCACCATCGTCACACCTGGCAAAATTTGCGCGGGAATCTGATAAGTTAAAGATTTTCCGCCACCGGTCGGCATGATGCCAAGCGTGCGTTTGCCGGCCAAAACGTTGTCAATAATGGTTTGTTGTCCTTCTCGAAACGCGTCGTACCCGTAGACGTTTTTGAGAATTTCTAATGCTTGCATGCCGCGCTCCTTGCGTTTTCCTGTGTTTTTATTTTACCATACAAAAAAACATCGGCGAACCGATGTTTGCTTATTTTAATTTATCTTGTTCGTACGTGTGCACGGTTTCAAGGCCTGGGAAGCTTTGTTGACGCAACGTTTCGTATAGGACAATTGCCACCGAGTTGGCCAAATTCAATGAGCGAATGTGTTCGTCATTTTGCGGAATGCGAATGGCTTTTTCAGGATTTTGACGCATGAAACTTTCTGGCAATCCCGTCGTTTCTTTACCAAACAAGAAATAGAAATCCTTGTCAGCCACGGTGTAATCCACTTCGTGATATGAGCGATCCGCAAACTTTGACACCAACAACAATTCATCGTTGTCGCCCAAAGTCGCCAAGAAATCCGGCAAACTTGGGTGCGTCACCAAATCCACGTGATCCCAATAATCCAAACCAGCCCGCTTAACGGCTTTGTCATCAATCTCAAAGCCCAACGGTTCGATCAAATGCAAAACAGCGTTGGTACCAGCCGTTGTGCGCGCGATGTTACCGGTGTTTGCCGGCATCAACGGTTCAAATAAAACGATATGATTAGTCATTTTTTACCTCTTCTACAACCACTTCTGGTTCATTAAACAATGCTGAATTGTCGTGCCACCATTGGTAGATGTGCGTGACCAACACCTTTAACACGGCATAACCCGGAATGGCAAAAATCACGCCCATCAAACCAAACAACGAGCTGGCTGACAACAACACAACGATGACCGTCACCGGATGAATTTTCATCGAATCGCCCAAAATCAATGGTGAAATCAAATGACCTTCAATTGGTTGTTCAATCGCCACGACCAACAACACAAACAAAACCATTTTTGGATCCACGAACAAGGCGATCAAAATTGCTGGAATTTGGGCAATAAACGATCCCAAAACCGGAATCAAGTTGAATAAACCAGCCGCAATCGCCAAAACAATCGCATACGGCAAACCAATAATGCTCCACCCAATGGCAAACATAATCATCACCGCAAACGCCACTGTCAATTGACCACGCACGTAGTTAGCGATTTGCGTGTTCATTTCCGTTAACAAATTCAACCAAGATGAACGCGCCGTAGCTGGCAAAAATTGCGCCATGTAATGCGGCATGCGATTACCGTCTTTGAGCAAGTAGAACAACATAAATGGCGTTGCAATCAACGTTGTTCCCACGTGTGTCAAAGCGCTGGCAAAGTGCGATACGCTGTCAATGCCGTTAGTCAAATATTTCTGACCCCAACTTGTCAAATCTTTACTAAAGTTAGAATTGGCTTGCGTCAAATAATCACGCACATTGGCAAAACGCGGATCTTTCAACAAAATATCAACCCAGTGTTGAATGTTTTTGAAAATATCCGGCCAAGCTTTAATCAACGCCGAAATTTGGTTGACAATAAACGGAATCACAATGCTCAAAATCAGCACAATAACCAAAACTAACACCGCCAAAACCGTGGCAACCGCCAATGTTTTAGGGAATTTCAAACGCTTCATCAACGCTAGTTTTAGCGGATTAAGCAAATAATACAGCACACTGGCAATAATAATCGGTGCCCCCACCGCTCCTAAAAAGACGCCGATTGGCGCAAAGACAAAGCCAATTTTGTCAAACAGATACACAATCACCAAAATCAACAAAATAATGGTCAACAAGCGTAGCACGTTATTCCCGCCAAATAGGCGTTGATACCAATTTTTAGTTGGTTCTAAATTGTTCATATTCGCCCTCTTTTTTCATGATTTACTAAGCTTAATTTTAACAAACATTTCCTATAAAAACCAGAAATTCCGCATGAAAAGGCTTTCAGATGTGGTAAAATAAACCTGTAACTCATCATCAATTAAAGGGAGTAACTTCATGACCACACATAAAATCCTCTTCGGAACTTACACAAAACGCGTTTCAAAGGGTATCTACGAAGCCGTTTTGGACACAGAAACAAAAACATTTAGTGACGCACAATTGATCGCTGAAGCAACCAATCCGACTTATTTGGCTGTTTCACAAGCCAACTTAATTTACGCCGTGAACAGCGTTGACGGTCAAGGTGGTGTCACAACTTTTGACAACGACGTTCGTCCGTTGCACGCTTTGAGCAACAACATGAGCGAGGGTGCTGCGCCAGCTTACATTGGCATTGACGAAGATCGCCAATTGGTGTTCGCGGGTTATTACCACCGCGGTACCGTGGAAGTTTTCCAAATTAACGCCGATGGCACGTTGACAAGCACCGATGTTTGGCAAAATACCGGCTCAGGTCCGCGGCCAGAACAAGCGTCATCGCACGTTCATTTCAGCAATTTGACGCCTGACAATAAGTTGGTAGCCGTTGATTTGGGTGCTGATGAAGTAGTGACTTTTGACGTGAGCGACGCCGGAACGTTGACGGAAGTTGCACGTTACAAGACTGAAGCTGGCTTTGGGCCGCGTCACATCCGCTTTTCACCTGACGGTAAACACGCTTATTTGCTAGGTGAATTGTCAAGTTTGGTGTCGGTTTTGGACTACGCTGATGGCAAATTCACGCACGTGCAGACTTTGTCAACGATTCCAGCCGACTGGACAGAACATAACGGCACAGCTGCTATTCGCATCAGTGCCGACGGGCGTTTTGTTTACACGTCAAATCGTGGTCACAACTCTTTGGCCGTGTTCGCAGTTTCTGAAAACGGTTCGCAATTGGAACGCGTACAATTGATCAGCACAGAAGGTGAATTCCCACGTGATTTCAACTGGACGCCAGATGAAAAGTTGGTCGTTGTAGCAAACCAAGACACCGACAACGTCGCGTTGTTTGATCGTGACGCCGAAACGGGTTTGTTGACTTTGATTTCAAGCGATTTGGTCGTACCAGAAGCAATTCGTGTGACATTTGAAGACTAATAAAAAAGCGCCTTGCGGCGCTTTTTTATTTTGACCAATACTTTTCTTTGTAGGCTTCACGCCCACCGGCTTCTTCCATCGCGTAACGTTCTGGATTTTTTTTGTAGAAATCTTGATGATATTCTTCAGCTTCGTAGAAAGGCGCTTCGTCTTCAATCGTCGTGACAATTGGATCTGAAAAAATTTGACTGTCGGCCAAAGCTTCCTTTGACGCTGTGGCAATCGCGCGTTGTTCTTCATCAGCGACAAAAATCACCGGCCGGTAATTGTCACCACGGTCTTGGAACTGCCCCATGGCATCGGTTGGATCGGCGGTTTGCCAGTACAAATCAACCAATTCCTTGTAGCTCATTTTTTCATCGTCAAACCAAATTTTAACCGCTTCGGTGTGACCGGTTGTGTGAGACACCACTTGCTCGTAAGTTGGGTTTTCAACGTGTCCGCCCGTGTAACCTGAGCGTACTTTTTGAATCCCGGGCAAGCTATCAAATGGCTCGACCATGCACCAAAAACATCCACCAGCAAAGACTGCTGTTTTTTCTGTCATGAGAAAAACCTCCATCGTTTTCTTAGTTTTTATTTATTTTACGCTTATTTTTTGTTAGTTTCAAGACAAAAAAAGAAGCACTTACGTGCTTCTTAGTACCAACCATGAACATTTTGGAAGGCTTTTGCTTTAACGGGTGTTCCATAACGTTGGTGAATGTAATTCAAACCAATTTTTGCTTGTGACGCGACATTACTGAAATTACCATTCCAGCCACTCATTCGCTTTAATTGGAAAAGACCAAAACATCCTGTGTTGTAGTTTGCAGCGTATTTATTCCAACTTGATTCGCGTTGGACGATGGCTTGTAAGGCCGACCATTGTTTGCCGGTCCAACCGTAATATAACTTACCGTAGTCGTACACGATTTCTTTGGTAGTCCCTGTCCGGTAATTGAACGTAATTTTTTTATTACTGGTGAATTTCACGACTTGTACGGCCCGTGACGTTAACCGATAGCCATAATATTTACCTTTGACTACATAACCACCAGGTGCTTTCACTTTTTGAACGTAGTTGCGTGAATGCACATATTTCACGGTTTTTAAAACTTTAGAACCGTTCTTATATTGAATCGTGACCGTATATTTTGGTACAGATTTCGTTGCGGCATCAGCTTGATTTGTAAAAATAAACAAACCCGCTAGCAACGCCAAGGCACCAACTAATTGTTTAACTCGTCTACTCATGAGACATAGTATATAATCTCTTTATAACAAATTTGACGCGCCTAAATGTCAATTTGAGCGCAATTTTTACAAGCGTGTAACAACTTGTCTTGTTTATTAGCAAAAAAGCGCTTATCAGCGCTTTTTCAAGAAACTTTTAGCAAGACCAATGAAAGTCGGAATCAACGTCACAAACACTATTCCCAACACAATCACTGAAAAATGATCTTTCACAAACGGAATATTACCAAATAAATAACCCGCGCCAGTTGCCAAAATCGCCCAAGAGGCGGCCGCGATGAAACTGTATTTGAAAAATTCACGGTAGTTAAACTGACTAATGCCCGCCACAAATGGCAAAAACGTCCGCACAATCGGAATATAACGCGCTAAAATAATGGCTTGTGCACCCTTGGCTTCAAAGTACTTTTCCGCTTCAATAATATTATCACGCTTAATTAAACGGCCCAAGAAACGATGCGATACCAGCTTGTAACCCGCGGTTTTCCCAATCCAAAAGTTCAAACTATCGCCAATTAACGCCGACAAGAAGAATCCAAAGCCAAAAATCCAAACATTAAAATTCATCGCCGGATTAGCTGCCAAAGCCCCCGCCGCAAACAACAACGAGTCCCCCGGCAAAAATGGCAAGATCACCGCCCCAGTTTCTACCAAAATAATCGCAAACAAAATGGCATACGTCCAAGGCCCAAAGTTATTCGCCAATAAGCGAATATGGTCATCAATATGCAAAATAAAATCAATTAAAAACAAAATATTACCCCTAGTAATGTTTTTGTGACAGGCTGCCACATACACTCATTATAGCGAAGTTTCTCGGAAAAAACACGCCACGCTTAAAATTATATTTGACAAGAAGTTTAAAATTCGGTAAACTAGTTTAGTTGATAAATCGAATCAGAAAAGAGGTGAAATCATGGCAACACCATCAAACAAGAACTCAAAGTCACACAAGCGTAACCGTCGCGGTCACATTGGTTTGAACGTACCAAACATCGTTTTGGACCAAGCCACAGGTGAATACCGCGTTGCTCACCGTGTTTCACCATCAGGTGCTTACAACGGTAAGAACGTTGAAGCTAAGTAATTAATGACTCCTCGCGAGTCATTTTTTGTATCAAAAAGCGCAACCTTTGCGGGTTGCGCTTTTTTATTTTGGAATAATTCACAGACATCTATGCTTTTCTTAATTTTTTCAATTATGTAACCTGATTATCAACCAGCAAGATTTTTGCATGGTCAATAATCTTACGTAGTTCTGCCAGCCATTCATCGGCCTTGGTATTGTCGTACGCTTCAGTAAATTCAGGGATAACATCTTGTAGATGGTCATCGAATTTAGAGCTTTCAGTTTCTAACTGATCTGTATCGAATGCAAAATAATCCTGAATCACAAATACATATGACCATAACTCTTGGTCGGTAAATGCTTTTTCCATGACATCAATTGCTTCTTTTTCACTTTTCAGCATGTGCTTTCCACACCTTCCCTTTGAATTAGTTTGTTCTTAAACTCATTAAACTGACAGACATCCAAAGCCAAGTCGGAGTCTGATACGGTTGTCGGCCCGTTCTTAAACTCATTAAATTGACAGACATCCAAAGCTAAGCGAAAGGCCTATACTTTGGCGCCTTAGTTCTTAAACTCATTAAATTGACAGACATCCAAAGCAAGACCGGTACATTAACGGCCGCTTTGTTCGTTCTTAAACTCATTAAATTGACAGACATCCAAAGCTGTCTGACGCGATCACGGGCGATTCGCTTGGTTCTTAAACTCATTAAATTGACAGACATCCAAAGCGGGAACTAAGCAATTAGTTAGCTCATATTCGTTCTTAAACTCATTAAATTGACAGACATCCAAAGCTTGACAGGGTTCACTAACACGGTGAAGCATGTTAGTGAACTCATTAAATTGACAGACATCCAAAGCGGCACTGACCCTGACGGTGGTTCTGGTCTAGTTCTTAAACTCATTAAATTGACAGACATCCAAAGCTGCTAGAAAAGATTGAAGACGGCATTGGGCGTTCTTAAACTCATTAAATTGACAGACATCCAAAGCAAAAATTAAGGTGGAACATAGCAATGTCAAGTTCTTAAACTCATTAAATTGACAGACATCCAAAGCCATTCGGTAGTCATGCTGGCATTGGTCACAGTTCTTAAACTCATTAAATTGACAGACATCCAAAGCTGGGACCCCAAAGCCGCTGACCGTGGTGAAGTTCTTAAACTCATTAAATTGACAGACATCCAAAGCATTCAACGGATCATCAGCAATCAAACGCATGTTCTTAAACTCATTAAATTAACAGACATCCAAAGCAAATCAACAAGCTTCATTTGCAACTTGCCGGTTCTTAAACTCATTAAATTGACAGACATCCAAAGCTTGATGCTGCATTCGACATGACCATGGACAGTTCTTAAACTCATTAAATTGACAGACATCCAAAGCAAGATCGGAATAGTTTTCTTTCTTGTTATTGTTCTTAAACTCATTAAATTGACAGACATCCAAAGCACACCAATTGCATCGACTGGATCAATTTCTGTTCTTAAACTCATTAAATTGACAGACATCCAAAGCAGTCTAGATAGAGAAAGGGAAAAATTATGGGTTCTTAAACTCATTAAATTGACAGACATCCAAAGCCAATCACTTATGCAATCGTCAATGGGGATGGTTCTTAAACTCATTAAATTGACAGACATCCAAAGCTCTGGGACGAAAAGACGGGCGAGCCTGTCAGTTCTTAAACTCATTAAATTGACAGACATCCAAAGCGCACAGGAGAACGACAACGTTTAAAGAACGGTTCTTAAACTCATTAAATTGACAGACATCCAAAGCAGCTGTTGAAACATCATCTTGAACAGTTGTGTTCTTAAACTCATTAAATTGACAGACATCCAAAGCAATAACCAAGTATCATTGCAATTGATTAGTGTTCTTAAACTCATTAAATTGACAGACATCCAAAGCACTTCCAGACGACACGTCACCACCCGGTGAGTTCTTAAACTCATTAAATTGACAGACATCCAAAGCTCTGCATCGTTCCATTTGTTTGAAACGATTGTTCTTAAACTCATTAAATTGACAGACATCCAAAGCTAAACCAAAAGGACGGTAAGAAAAATGGCAGTTCTGAAACTCATTAAATTGACAGACATCCAAAGCAAAAATGCGAGCGGGGTTGGTGTTTACACCGTTCTGAAACTCATTAAATTGACAGACATCCAAAGCGACGGCAGTGTTATCCGCCGCATCGGTGCCGTTCTGAAACTCATTAAATTGACAGACATCCAAAGCATTCGTCGCTGTGGGGTCAACCAGTAGCACGTTCTGAAACTCATTAAATTGACAGACATCCAAAGCAGACCTTGGCTGGGGTAGTGGACAACAAAAGTTCTGAAACTCATTAAATTGACAGACATCCAAAGCAAGCGACCGAAACGCAGGGAGAAGCTGGAAGTTCTGAAACTCATTAAATTGACAGACATCCAAAGCAAGAAGGGCAAACGCTCTTTATTGGCAGTTGTTCTGAAACTCATTAAATTGACAGACATCCAAAGCAGACCAACCGTTCGCCTTTTCGACGAACTATCAAACATTCATTCGTTATTCGCGTCATCACTCACGAATTCAACGAAATCCTGATCGATAAAGTGCTGCTTCAAACCCACACCACTAATAAAATTAGCAGTGTGTCCTCTATCAATAAATAAGCATGAAACCTGTTTCATATAAGCATCGTACGCTAATGCTTGCAACTGATGTTCATTTAAATACAGACTTGCGTTGACGAATACCAGCAATCGTTGATCATTTAACCGTTGGGAAACGTCTATTACACTCTCAATTATACCATAAAAGTCCCGTTGTTCCGGCATTTCAACGCGCAAATTCAGATATTTTAATAGTTCAGAAGCATCCCAATCATCGTCAATTTCACCAGGTAAATCATTTTCAAATAACACCCGATTAACGTGACTGCGCAACAAGCGGTCCGCTTCATATAATTCGCGTAATGAGACATCATCGAGTTGTTGGCCGACGACTTTACTTAGTGCTTTGGCGTATAACTTCCCGTAATCAAAGCGCGTTGCGACATCGCCGACATACACGACCTTCTTCAAATTCACTTCCTGGCCATCTTCGCTCAAAAACGCCCCTTCGCCACGCTGAAAAAACTGCACCAACTGCCAAATTGGCACCACCGATGCAAACGTTAACTGCGTAATACCAAAATCAAGCGTCCACGATTCATATGGATACAGCGTCAATTTTTTCATATCACCACCAGCCGATCATCTGTGTTGCGAATGTCTTTTTTCGCTTCACCAGTTAAAAATTTCATGGCGGCATATTGTTTTTCTGTCACAATCATGGTTTGCACAATGCCCGCCGTAGGCGCATTTTTGGCCAAACGTTGCTCTAAAAATTCGGCTGATTGCTTGTTAACGGCCACCCGGACATACACGCTTTCTTGAATCATCAAGAAGCCTTCATTTAACAATAATTTCCGAAATTGACGGTAACTGCGACGCTCATCGCCTGTTAACATCGGTAAATCAAACATCACCATTAATCGCATCACTCGATACCTCATAGCACGACTTCCCAAGTTGGCAACGCTGTTTTGCCATTCAAATAATCCACTGCCTGACGCACCATTTCGGCCATGGCACTGGTCACCACCGACTCATGGCGGTTAAATTGAATGTTGTAATTCAGCGCCCCCACCAGCTCCAATTTCATATTCAAATCAAATTCAGCCTGTTCATAACGCTTCATGATTTGATCTACGACCGGTCGAAACGGTTCGATTAAGTCGCTCGCCAAGTTAAATTCATTGGCCATATTGTCATGATGAATCCCAATTTCGGTTAAATAGCCCGCAGCAACTCCATCATGGCATAACCGGTGACGACTGCTTGCGTGGTTTCAATGAGCAAAACCGTGATATCGTCAACTGGAATTTGGTGTAAATCACTGTCAGTTTGAATGACTAATTGATTCATTTTATAGCTAATTTTACTATGTTTCGTGACAACGACCGTTCTAAATGACATTTCCAATCTCCTGTGTTATACTAATTTTGTTGAGATCATCACCTCAACAATCGGGTTTTCGAACTCATTAAACTGACAGACATTTACGTGAAAGCAAATCAATTAGATTTATCATCGTTAGAAATAACGAAAGCAGCCGAGGAGGCTGCTTTTTTTGTGGTTTTATTCCGAGATAAAATCAGTAATTGGCACCAACTTTTCAAATAAGCCTGACGGTGATTGTTGTACGACCATCATCGTGTTTGGCAGTGTGCGACCGCCCTTTGCTTGACGTTGATATGAATAGTCTTGAACAACATCTTTGCCGGAACCGTTCGCATAAGAACCACCATATTCAACTGCTTTCACAAAATCGCTGATTTTGGTTGTCACGGGCAAATACGGATACATGGCGCGAACTTTCGTACTTGCTAATAATTCTGTGGCACGTGCCACATGATCAGCGTTAGGCGCTTCGTTATTAAGCACATCATAAAATGCAGACAAATCTTGAATCGCTGGAATGAATTCTAACGCCCGTCCCCAAACTTCCGGCGAACGCAAAACCCAGCGATTGCCCGCCAAATCTTGAATCAACAAGTTACTTGGCATTTCAAACTTATTCACTTCAAAAGGATAAGTGGCTAATAATTTGACGTGTTGATCATCTTTTTTCACAATCTTAAAGCCTGATGAATAGGCTTTTGAGTGACTGCCGTATAATTCTGGCACGGCTAGCTTACCTTTGATGACTTTGACAGCGTCATTAGCGCCTTTTCTGGCCAACGTTTCGTCATAGAATTTGGCGCCTTTACCATTTTTATGCAATAACATTTTACTCATGATGTATTGTTTAATACTCAAATCAGCTTTGCTGTTTTGCATAAAATCAGTGTTATTGGCACCAGGGAAACCGTTGGCTTGTACATACGCCACCAAATAACCGTAGGATTGATGATCGGCATTTTTGTGCGCACCGGCGACGTTGAATTCTCGCATGCGATCGTAAATTTTACGCAAAGGCGGATTTGGCATGTCCATTTCTGGGAACAAACGGTGATTGGTTTGACCAATTTGGGCGATGAAATACGCATCGTGGGCATGATGAATATCGTTCAAATCACGTACTTTTGATGGTTTATTTTTGAGGCCATCTTCCAAAATCAGATTCCGCAACTGCTGTGACCAAGCCGCTTTCACACCAAACGTTGGATAGCGCTGCTCACCGGCTGGCGTGGTGATACTATTTAAAATTTCAACGACATTTTTGGTGATTTGGCGTACACCGGTTAGTTGGCGTTGGACGAAACGTTCTTTGTCTTCTTTGAAATTTTTGCTGGTTAACAGCTTGTATTTCGTCGCGCTCATCAGATGTCCTTTGCCATCTTTATAAAGCGCCTGCCACAAGCCCTGGCCGGCTTGTTGGAAGGCTTCAGGTACGCGATTGGCGTCACCTTTATACGCATTATTGGCGCTGGTTGTGAGCACCCGATTGTCCAAACGATCATCAAATGAGCGTGAATAGGGATGGATATGGTCAATTTCTAAATGATCAGTCCCGTTAATAATCGCCGCCAAAACTTCGCCGTCAAACGGCTGGCCGGTATAAATATCTTTCCCTTCTTGCAAAAAATAAAGGAATAGCTTATCGGCTTTACCCGAGCGTGTTTTTTGCGTCAAAATATCCTTTGCGTAGGCATTATTTACGGTGACGCCCCATTTTTTCAGTTGCTCAAAACGATTTTGCGTCATTTTGCGACGGTTGCGCAATTGCGTTGCCTCGTCATCCGTGGCAACTTCAACATACACACCAGCCGGCGCTTCGCCCATGTATTTCTCAATATCTTGAATAATCCGAACCGCTTGAATCATTGGCCGCTTAAACATTGGCGAAAGATCTAATTTCTTGATTTTTTCACGCCATGTATCTTGATCCGTTTGGTTAATCGCATCCACCATTTCTGCAAAGCCGCCTAGGCGATAGACGGCATCGAACGTCGTTGGCTTTTCGGCGTTTTTAAGCATATCAAGCAATGTGTAACCAGTATCTTCGTCGCGTAAACCTTCCAGAATTTTCCATGATTGCTTACTGTAACCTGCAGCGCGTACGCTGAGATTTTTGATGACTGCATCGGTCAAAAACGGTGCTTCTGGCCTTAAAGCTGATAAAGCATTGGTAATGCTTTGTGGCTCTTGCAAAACGGTTTGTAGATTCGCAATTCGTTCAAATACCGTTCGATTTTTGGGATCGTCTAACTGCGCTTGGGATACACCCGCCGCCAAATATTGATGATAAGTTTTCAACGCATTATTAAACGAGCGTTTCAGTGATTTATTAGTAAACGTTGGATTGAGCGCCAAACTTTCTGCGCGTAACCAGTCAAAAATCTTTTCATACGTGATTTTGCCGGTGTTTTTAGGATTTTGGAAAATTTCTTTGAAAATCCGGTGCTTGATTTTCGGTGAGAGATAATTGCCGATTTTCTCACCATCTTTGTTCAAACGACTCAAATCATCGACAAAACGGAAATTATTTAATTCTTCATAAACTAAAAATTCCTGATAAACCAATGAATTTAACGGTAACGTGCGTGGATCTTGTTGCGCCGGCAATTGATAATTGACATCTTGTAGATAATCTTCGTACGTCGCATCATTCCACAAACGCGGATCCACCACTTTCAAGCGCTCAATGAACGCTTGTTGTGTTTTGGGTAAATCAATCACCGTCGCGTAGTTATACGGCGTGATTTTGGCATCTTCAAAGCCTTCTCGTCGCACCGCCCACGACCAGGTGCTCAATTGTGAATCGGTGACCAATGGTCCCACAAAATAGGGTACGCGAAAACGCGCTAAACTCACAAATTGACTTTGTTCGACGCCTTCTTTATTACTGAACTCATCCGGCGATAATAATTCAGGATAAATAGTTTGCATATTTGTCAAAATCGCCACGAATTCATCCACATGGAGTGAATTTGGCAAAGCGCGGTTAATTTGCCCGTCGCGTTGCTTGGGGAAAACACCATATTGCGCAAATGACGCCCGCAAATCAGCCAACAGCTGACGCGCTTTTGGCGTTAATTGAAATGCGGGTTGATCGATGTGGACGTAAAGCGTCGTTATTTTTTGCCAATCCGCGGTCGGTTCGCCTTTATCCGTCAATTTTGGATCGTTCAAAATGTAATCAAGCCACCCATTTGGCGTTAATTTGGCTTTGTCATCCCCACCTGAATTAACGAAACCAAACGTCGCCTCGGCTGATTTTTTCGCCGTTTTTTTCTGGCGCATCAACACTGAATTTGGATAATCAATCCATTGATCATACAGCCAGCGTAATGGTTTCGCCAAACTTTGTGTGGTTGCCTCTTGTTCAAATTCACCCAACAACTGCTTAAATAACGCCAATTGTTGCGCGTGTTGGGCGTATTTTTCAATCATAAAACGCGAAATTGGGCGACCGCCAGTACTGGTTTGCAATAACAAAAAATCATTGATTGTTGTAATCGCCGTTAACGCAGTTTCCAGTTCGCCACTCATGGCGACAAACGCATCATAATTCTCGCGCGCTGTCGCATTTTTCAATTCATATTTGCGTTCCTCGCTAAATAAATTGTCAAATTCCAGCACGTTTTTGAACGCAGCTGACACATTAAAAGTCAAACCCAAAATCCCATTAAAAATTTGTTCGATAAATTTCTTGTCGAACTTTTTTTGTGCCTCTAAAACGCCGTCATTATAGGCCGCCACTAAATCTTGTTGCTTATCTTTTAGTGTGTAACGGGCGTCGCTGTCATCTGGTTTTACCAAAATTTCGGCCATCTTTTGCACGGCTGTGGCGTCAGGCACCTTAGCCACATAACTAGTCGTCGGTTCAACGCCTTCTGACAAAACTGGTGTGATTTTCAAATCTTGTAAAGCTTGAAATAATGCTTGTAATTGTTGTGTCAATTGCGCATCACTTTGTACGCCAGCATGCACGTCAAAGTTAAAATGCCCTCGCGAATTCACAATGTGATAAATCGCCAAATAAACCTGCTCAACGCTGTAACGTTCAGGATGTTTGGTTTCGATCAACGCTTGGCGCAAATGATAAATCGTTGGGAAATACGCCGTGTTTTCTTCAAAATATTTCGGCCGCGGATGTTGTGTATCTGTCCATTTAAACGGCACCAGCCACGCAAAATTTTCGCCTGCTGGTACTTTGTAAAATTTCTGGAGCGGGTTACGGCCCAACTGCTTTTTGGCGGCGCGATAACCGGCACGTTTATCATCCCGGCTCACCCACGAATACGCTTTGTTCGTCCACAAAATTGGATCCATTTCAGGAAACTTTGTTTTGAACAAACGATCAACTTCGCGTAAACGCCACTTTTTGCGATCTTTACGACGTCGGCTCGAACGATGGCTACGCCGACCTTTGCCATCTTCACCGTTGGCCGTTTCAGCTTCACTAAATAAGCGCACACCAGTTAGGTATTTGCCATATTTTTTAACGAGGCGATAATTGTCGTCAATGACCGCCCAACCAACCGATCCCGTCCCAATATCCAATCCAATACTATAAGGCATTTTCTCGCTCCTCGTTTGTTTACTTGCTTTAAGAATACCCTTTCAAACAACGAAAAACAAGCGAAATGTGAGCGTTTTCTTATTTCACCAAAACCTGGCGCAACAACACCGGCGCCACCAAAGTCGAGACCACAATTACCAACGTCAATTCGGAATAAACCGCCACGCTAATCACGTGCGCATCCAAACCTAATTTGGCGATAATCAGCGCCATTTCACCGCGCGCGATCATGCCGATGCCCACAATGTTGGCAGTCGGCCACTTCTCACCCAGCAAACGCGTCCCAAAACCCGCACCAAGCCACTTTGTCGCCACCGCAGCGACACTCAATACCAGCAGTAACCACCATTTGTCCAAAAGACCGTCGAATGTCATCGCCAGCCCAATTGACGCAAAGAAAACTGGCACAAACACCGCATAACTCACCGGCGTCATCAAATTAAATAACTGCTCCGCCTTTGGCAAACGCCCAATCAAAATTCCGGCCAAAAATGAGCCAACGATTGCCGACAAACCGGCTGCCTGTGCCAACCAAGCCGCACTCAGCGCAATACCGACGCCACCAATCACCAGCGCGCCGCTTACCGGCACTTGCGCCAACCAACGCAATAAGTGTGGCAAAATAAATTTCCCTGCCACTAACATAATAATGAAAAAACCAATTGGATAGCCAACCTGTTGCCAAACAGCTAATTCTGGGCCGTGACCGTGCCCCCCACTCGCGCCAAAATAAGCCACAAACGCACTCACTAAGCCAACCGCCAACAAATCATCTACCACCGCAGCGCCCAAAATTGTCGCGCCAGCTGGTGTTTTTAATTGGCGATATTCGCTCAAAACTTCCGCCGTAATGGAAACGGAGGTCGCGGAGAAAACAATGCCCCAAAATAGCGCCGTTTCAAACTCATAACCAACCCAGCGCGCCAAACCATAAAAAACAACTAACGGCACAATTGCGCCAAACATCGCTGCGCTAAAAGCCGTTTTGAATTTGCTAGCCAATAGCGCAAAATCGGTTTCAATGCCGACTAAAAACATCAGTAAAATCACACCAATTTCCGCCAAAACGCTTAACACGTCCGTCATCTGCACCCAATTCAAAAGCGCGGGTCCTAGCACGATTCCAGACACTAATTGCCCGGCGACAGCTGGCAAACCAACGCGTTGTGCGCCCCAACCAAACATGACCGTCACTGCCAAAATCAAAATTAAACTTTGCATCATTTCTAAACTCATCAGATCCTCCAAAACACAAAAAAGCAGCCACTTAAGAATAGACGTGCCCCCCACAACGTCGATTCCTTAAGCAACTGCTTAACCGGTATTTATTAAAAATAGCGTAACAAGTTTTTTAGCGCGTGTCAAATGACGCACTCCAGTAGCTTTGCGCCATGCCGTTGACGACTTGGGCCATTTGTTTGGCTGATTTGATGTCGTGCACGCGTAGGACGCGCGCGCCACGGTGAAACATTTCCGTAGCGGCCACTAATGACACATCGGCCCGTGCTTCTTTGGGCAAATCCAACCAGAATTTAGCCCAACCTTTATTGGAAACCGCGGTCATCACGGGGCGTTTGAAGCGTTGCAAATGCGCAATGGTGTTCATCATCGCCAAATCTTGACGGTAGTCGGAATTGCGCGCGTAACCAACTCCTGGATCCAGCGCAATACGATTTTCAGCAATACCCGCGGCGGTCAATGTCGCCAAATTATCCTCAAACCAAGCGCCCATTTCCGTCACCAAATGCGTCACCACCGCTTCGCGCGGATTCCACATTGTCAACAAACCAACATCAACGCCCGCCAAAAACGGCAATTTGCGCGCGTCATCGGTGAAGCTGTGGATATCGTTAATGATGTCCACGCCCAACTCGACTGCCGCGACCATCACGTCATATTTATAGGTATCGATTGCGATAACCGCTTGCGGGAAACGGGTTTTGATGGCGGTGATATACGGTGCGACACGGGCAATTTCTTCAGCTGGTGTCAATTCCAAACCCGCTTCAATGTAGCCGGGTTTGGTCGTTTGGCCACCGACTTCAATGATATCGGCGCCGTTGGCCAGCATCGTTTCAACCCGCGCCAACATCGTTTCCAAATCCGCAACTTGATCGCCATTATAAAACGACTCTGGACTCACGTTCAACACTGCATAAACCAAACCATCGGCATCGTGCAACGCGTGTCCGTTTGCTTGCCAAAGATAATCATTTTGCGCTAACCAATCAGTTAAATCGGCTTGCGGCAAACGCGCATTTAACGCTTGCACCGCCCCACGCGTCAGCCAATAATCATCGCCCACCGCGATGGCCTGAAGTTCGGTTAATAGCGTGACATCAACGTTGTCAAAATGCCACAAAGCGCCTTGCCCGTTGGCTTGCATCGCACTTAGCACAGGATTTTGCGGTTGTTGCAATTTAATTGTCATGTTTAAGTGCCTCCATTAAGGCTTTCGCCGCGCGACCACGATGTGAAAAAGCGACCCGCTCTGCCAGCGGCATTTCGGCGAATGTTTTGCCATTTTCAGCGACAAATAACGTATCAAAACCAACAGAATAATCGCCGCGTTCCGCCAAAGCCAACGTCACGCCACCTCGCCCGGTGCTTGATAATTCACGGCCGTCCGGCGTTAACAAGATGAACAACGCTTCCAAATACGCACCGCGATCCATTTCCGGGGTGTATAAACTCAGCAAATAATCGTCTTCTTCCTGAATCGATTTTAAGCCTAATTGTTTAAATTCACGCGCAATCGTTAAGCCAAAATGATCTGGAAATGCGGCAAAATAGGCACCGGTATCATCAGCCAAAATGAATTCATTTGGCAAAAACTGCTGGATGAAGCGCGCCTTGCCCAAAGCGTTTTCGTATTGATCGTCCGTTGTTTCGGCCGGGAAAGTTTTTTCGGCGATTAATTCACGATAATTCACCACTTCCACGCCAAATTCAGCAAAGGTTGCTTGAATTTCGCGGGTTTTAGCAGAATTATTTGAAGCGACTACTAATTTCATTTTTGTCCTCCTACAGCGCGCAATGTATAAAACGAGCCGGCAATCACGATAAATTGGCCGTCGCGTCGGATTTGTTGCGCGGCGTTTAATGCTTGATCGGCTGCCACTTGCTCAACGGACATTTCCGGGGCAAGTGTTTTGATCGCCGTCACTAAATCTGCGGCCAAAAGCGCTCTTGGATTGGCTGGTGTCACGGCAATCACGCGTGCGAAATGTGGCAGTAATTCGGTCAGCATCGCCTGATAATCTTTGTCCGCTAGAATGCCTAAAATCAAAATTGGTTTCAGCGGCAAACGCCAATCCGCCAGCGCTTGCACCAAAGCTTGCGCCGCGTCCAAATTATGCGCGCCGTCCCACACCAAACGCCGCCGGTCGTCCACTTGCAAACGCCCAATCATGCGCGCCCGCGCCAAACCAGAACGTCGGTTTTCAACTGTGAAGTCAACTTCAAAACGACTTTCCAATGCGGCTAAAATTTGCCAGACAACGGCCAAATTCCGCGCTTGAAAACGCCCCTTTAACGCAGAAACGTACGTCACTGCGTCAATTTCCACCGTCAATCCTCGCAAAGTGCTGCTCTGAATGGCCACCTGAACATCACGTTCAAACCATTGTGCGCCAACCTGTTTGGCTTGGGCCTGCAACACGTCTTTGACGACTGATTCTTGCGCTAAATCACTGACAATTAGCGCATTTTCTTTCATCAAACCCGCTTTATTGCGCGCGATTTCCGCCAATGAATTGCCCAAAATAGCGAGATGATCCAGCCCGATTTCAGTAAAAGCCACCACGGCCGGGGCGGCGATAATGTTCGTTGCGTCGTGCAAACCACCCAAACCGGCTTCCACAATCGCATAATCCACTTCTGCCATTTCAAAGACCATCAACGCCACCAACGTCCATGTTTCAAAATAAGACAACGCATCCGCTGTCAAATCATGTTCGGTTAGCGCCGCTAAAAGCTTTTCGTAAGCCTGCACCCAAATTTCTGGTGCAACAAATTCACCGTTTAACCAAATTTGCTCGCGATCTTCATAGACGGCTGGACTTGCAAAATGGCCAACCGAAGCACCGCTCGCGCGTAAAATTTCGCGCAAAATGGCGCCAGTGGAACCTTTGCCATTCGTGCCAGCGATTTGAATGACGCGATAAGTGCGGTCCAGCTGGTCAACCCACGCCAAAACCTCGCGCAAAAACGCCACGCGCTGCGGATCAAACACCCGCCATGATTTATCTAATTGTGCTTGAATCGTTGTGTAATCCATGTTTTAATTTTAACAAAAAACGGCCGAAATTGGCCGTTTTCATCTCCTTTAATTTGCCACGCGACGTGCAAATGATTCGCGCAAAAAATTATCCGTCTTCAACAAACCGTGATGAACCGTCGTGTTGGTTTGCGTGCCGGGTCGGTTAATGCCGCGCATTTCCATGCACATGTGGCGCGCCGTCACGTTGACCGCAATCCCCTTTGGGTGCACGATGCGCGTCATTTCATCGGCAATTAAGTTCGTCAAATTCTCCTGCACACTTGGCCGGCGACTAGCCCAATCCACCAAACGCGGAATTTTGCTCAAGCCAATAATTTCACCGTCCGGCACGTAAGCGACATCCACCGTGCCAAAAAATGGCAGCAGATGATGCTCACACATCGAATAAAACGGGATCGACTCAACAATCACCATGTCCGCATCGCTTTGCGTGGTGAATAATTTGTAATCATTAAATGTTGTTTCACCCGCGTGGGCAAAAATTTCGGCGTGGGCTTTCACCACACGAGCTGGCGTTTCAAGGACGCCTTCACGCGTGGGATCATCCCCAATCGCCGCCAATAAATCCGTCACGCCTTGCGCTAAAACGGTTGCTTGTTCGTCTGTAAATGTTTTCATATTTCTACTTTCGCACCAGTCACGACGCGGACCCAATTCGTGTCGGTCGTGCTAGCTAATAAACGTTCAACTTCGCCCCGGCGCGCATTTTCCACCACTGCCAAAAGTGGGGTCAACACGAAGCGCCGATTTGCCATTTCACGGTGCGGAATGGTCAAAATGTCATTTGACCATTCTTCTGTGCCAAAAACTAAAATATCCAAATCAATCGTGCGCGGTCCCCAGTGAACCGTGCGCACGCGGTGCAAATTCGCCTCGATTTCATGCAAAACAGCCAATAATTCAGGCGCCGTTAACGTCGTTTGCACGCGCGTCGCCACATTATAAAAATCATCTTGCACCACACCGCCAACCGGCTGCGTTTCATAAATCGGCGAAACGGCCTCCACCACAATGTTCGGATTTTCCGCTAATTGGTCAACCGCCGTTTGCAAATTCAAACGGCGATCGCCCATATTTGATCCTAAACTCAAATACGCTGTCGTCATGTCGGACTCCCGCTCACGCTCACCACAAACGGATCGTAGATGCCGGGCAGCGGAATGTACAACTTTTTGACCGCCACATCAACCTTTTCCACGTGTGGAAAGCGGTTGAGCAAGTCTTGCAAAATCGTATTGGCCAACGATTCAATCAAATTAAATTGCTGCGTCGTCGCGATTTTTTCCACGGCCTGATAAATATCAACATACGAAATCGTCGTTGTCAAATCATCATCATGCACCAATTTTTCGATTGCATAATGCACCGTCACGTCAATTGACAGCTGTTGTCCGAGCTTATTTTCTTCTTCAAAAACGCCATTATACGTGTAAAAACGCATATTTGGCAAATAAATCGTGCCCATTGTTTGCCTCCTTGGCGAAATTAATTCTATTTTACCACGTCTGGTCAAACTAGTCGCGTGGTTCAATCATCGTCAAGCCAATTCGTTGGCGCTTGGCATCGACGTCAACTACCCACACGTCGACAATGTCGCCGACCGCCACGATTTCTGATGGGTGTGCCACGCGCCGTTTTGTCAAACGCGAAATGTGCACCAGGCCGTCTTGTTTCACGCCTAAATCAACAAACGCCCCGAAATCAACGACGTTGCGTACGGTGCCTTGCAATTTCATTTTTGGTTGCAAATCTTCCAAATGCAGCACGTCCGATTTTAACAAAGCACTCGTCATGTCACTGCGCCCGTCGCGGCCGGGTTTTTGCAAACTATCGATGATGTCGTGCAACGTTTGCGCGCCAATATTGAGCTGTTCTGCAGTGGCTGGATTGTCGAATTTTGGCAAGGTGTTTTTAGCGGCTTCCGTTCCGATTTGATTGGCTTTGAGTTGCGCCAAATCAAGTAATTTTTTGGCGACGGGATAACTTTCTGGATGAATGTCAGTGTTGTCCAAAATGTTTTTGCCGTCAATAATGCGCAAAAAACCAGCGGCTTGTTCGTAAGCTTTGGGTCCTAAGCGCGGCACTTTTTTGAGTTCAACACGTGATTGAAAGGCGCCGACTGTCTCACGCTGCGCGACGATATTTTGCGCCAAAGTCGTGTTCAAACCCGCGATGTGCGTCAACAGCGCCGCACTCGCCGTGTTCAAATTCACCCCCACTTGGTTGACCGCGGTTTCAACCACATTGCCCACTTGTTCATCCAAACTTTTCGCGTTCAAATCGTGTTGATATTGTCCCACACCGACCGATTTGGGGTCGATTTTGATCAATTCAGCCAACGGATCTTGAATGCGTCGGCCGATGCTAATTGCGCTCCGTTCTTCCACTTGCAAATCCGGAAATTCCGCGCGCGCCTCATCTGACGCCGAATAAACTGAGGCCCCAGCTTCGTTAACAATCACATACTGCACGCCTTTTGGCAAATGCGCCACGACAAATTCTTCTGATTCGCGTGACGCCGTCCCGTTCCCAATCGCCACGATGTCAACGCGATATTTGGTGATTAAATCAACTAAAATTTGACCAGCTTCTGCGCGTTTGGCAGCGTTGGCTGGCGGATGTGGGTAGATAACTTGTTTGGTCAAAAACTTGCCGTTGGCGTCAATAACTGCCAATTTTGAGCCGGTCCGAAAACCAGGGTCAAAGCCCATCACAACTTTGCCCTTCAGCGGTGCTTGCATCAGCAAATGATAGAGATTATCGCCAAAAACCGTGATTGCTTGGGCTTGAGCGGCGGTGGTTAGCATTTGGCGAATTTCGCGTTCAACGGCCGGTTGCAAAAAGCGTTTGTACGCATCTTCGGCTGCGGCGCGTAACAAATCCGCATTTTGGGCGTTCGGTTGTTGGCCGTGGCGTTCTTGCGTTTGGATAAAATGCAACATGCGCGCTTCGGTAAACGTGATTTTGACGCTGAGCACGCCTAATTTTTCACCTCGGTTTAACGCCAAAATTCTAAATTGGTTGGCTAACAACGCATTCACACTTTGTTCAAAATCGTAATATTGCGCAAAAATTTGTTGTTCGTCCTTGGCCGCCGCGCCGCGTTTGAGCGTACTTGCAACCACGCCGTCAGCCTGCATGCGCGTGCGCAACCATTGTCGGTACGTCGCATTTTCGCCGATTTGTTCGGCCAAAATTTCATGCACACCCGCCAAAATCGCCGCTTCATCGGGCAAATCAGCCGACAAAAACGCCGACATTTCCCCCGCCAAATCCGCATCCAAATGCGCCAACAACCAATCAACTAAAGGCTGCAAACCTTGCTCACGCGCAATCATCGCCTTGGTGCGCCGCTTTTGTTTGTATGGCAAATACAAATCTTCGACGACCTGCAAACTCGCCGCCGTATTCACGGCTTTTTGCAACTCATTGGTCAGCTGTCCCTGTTCAAAAATCGCTTTTAAAACCGTGTTTTTCCGTTCCGCCAAATCAAGTGCGCGCTTGGCCGCCGTTTGAATATCACGAATCTGCACTTCGTCCAGCGCGCCCGTCGCTTCCTTGCGGTAACGCGCGATAAACGGCACCGTCGCGCCGTCATCCAGCAACTTGAGCGTAGCGGTAATTTGTTGGTGAGAAATGGTACTTAACGTCGTGGCAACATCGCGCGCGATGTCAGCCGGCGTTGGTTCATGTAAAGTTAAAGTCGTCATAAAACTGCTTTCTAAATTAAATTCATTCTCAATTGTAGCAAAAAAGCACTGCTTACAAAACCTTACAAAATATCATAAACCGCCCAAATCATCTGCGGTTCAAATCGCCGGCGCACCACATACCGCGCATCCACTGACGTAAATGTATCCGCCGACACGATCGTGTAGCGACTTTGTCGGGCCAAAAATACTGCTTGCGCAACCGGTTTGCTCGCGACGAATTCAATTTCCCCCACTTCGCTAGCTAGATACTGCCGCAACAAGCCTTCCGTCGCCGCATGAATCACGGCTTCATCTCGCTGATACGCCGTATTTTCCACCAAAATCAGTGGCATTAACGGCAACACAAAACTCGCTTTCAAATGCACTTTGTCCGCGGAAACATAATTAAAATCAGCCCAATTCAAATCCGGCTGCTCACGCGATGTGAAGGCGACCGGCATCAACAATTCATCCCCGCGATACGCCCTTAAATGCTGCAATATCGCCTCGAAACTATCGTGTAAAACCAACGATTGATCGGTTAAATAATGACGCGCTGCCCGCGCAGAATCCGTATTTGCTGGTCCTAGTGTGTGTAAATTCATTGATTTTCTCCATTAAAAAATCGTCCTCAGGCGAACCCCAGCACGATTGTTCACGGAAAATCCCACTAAACAAAAAGTACCCGAGTGTTCGCCACTCAGGTACCGTCCTCAAAAAGCTTTCGGTCGCTAAGTGCGTCGTAACCGACGCACCAATTCGGCCGCCGGTCTACATAAACCGAAAGAAAAAGAAATTTTGCTTTTGTGAAGACAATCTTTGCATGATTTTTTCTCTTTGTATTTGATGTGATTTATCTTATAGTTTTTCTCATTTGATGTCAACTAAATTGCTCGGTTAATGTTTGGTCAGCTAAAATAAAACGTCGATCAAAATGTTTTTCCACGAAATAGCGATCATGTGAAACGACAATCACTGTGCCATCATATTTATCCAACGTATCTTCCAAAACTTCAATTGACGCAATATCTAGATCGTTTGTCGGTTCGTCTAGAATCAAAACATTATATTGTAAACTGACCAGTTGGGCCCAACGCAATCGCTTTTTTTCGCCGCCAGATAACGCTCCCACTAATTTATAGACATCTTCTTGGAAAAACAAAAATTCTGCCAAAACATGACGAGCTTCGCCAACTTCCATTGGCACAACCGCCAAAAAGGCTTCCAAGACAGTCTTATTCAATGGTAATTCTGTAACAAACTGCGACAAATAACCGATTTCTAAACGCTCACCGCGGTAAACAGTCCCTTGGTCTGGCATGGTTTCACCCAACATCAACTTGATCAATGTACTCTTTCCCAAACCGTTATCGCCTAAAATAGCAACTTTTTGACCGTATTTGATGGTTAAATCCACTTGCCTGAATAATTCACGTTCTGCCACAGCATAACGCACATCAGTTAACTTAAAGATTGTGTTACTAGATCGTTGCACATTGTTAAAATCCATGCGGAGCGACTTATTGGTTAATTTTGGTCGTTTAATGACCACCAAACGATCCAATGCTTTTTGCATACTACGTGCCCGACTAGCGAATTTTTCATTACTATAAACGTGTGCCCATTCCTTTAATTGGTGGATACTTTGCCGCATTTTCTTAATTTTGACTTGTTGATCTTTATAATTTTGAAATTCATCCATTAAACGGCGTTGTTTTTCCGCCACAAAATAGGTATAGTCGCCCAAATAATCATGCACCGCCCCATCTTCAACTTCAATAATCCGCGTCACCATCACATCCAAAAAATGACGATCATGAGACACAACTAGCACAGTACCTGCATATTGCCGAATAAACTGAATTAACCAATCAATCGTCGATAAATCCAAATGATTGGTGGGCTCATCCAAAATCAATAAGTTAGACTGACGCAATAAAACCTGTGCAAGTGCTACTTTTGTCCGTTCGCCTCCGCTTAAATCTGTCCAACTCCTTTGCAGTAATGACGTGATTTTTAAACCACCGGTCACCTGCTGAATAGCGACGTCTATCTCATAACCGCCCCGCATTTGAAAGTCATCTAACAGTGTGCCATATCTGGTTAATTCTTGTTCCGTAAGCGTTTTTCCGTTGCTCATCTGTTCTTCAAAATGTTGTAATTGATTTTGGATCGGCACCAACTCTGCAAATGCTTGTTGGAGAAACGACATCACCGTAGGCTGACTAACTTTCAAATTTTGTTGCGTGTAACCAATGATTGTTTCTTTTGACCAAGCGATAGTCCCGCTGGCAGGTTGCTCCTGTCTTGCTAATAGCTTGAGCAGTGTCGTTTTTCCGCTACCATTGCGACCCACTACGCCAATCCGTTCATGTTCGTTCACGGAAAACGTGACATGATTTAAAATTTCTTGACCAGCATAACGCTGACTAACTTGATTAATGCTTATGCGATTCATGACTTCTCCTTTTCAAATTTAAGCACAAAAAAACTGCCCCATTTGGGACAGTTTTTGACCGCCTAAATCAGGTTTATACAGTAATTAAATTGGAAAAAGGGCAGACTCCACCCCTGAGCCTGTTAACTTGTACAAAATTGCATGCACACGACTAATCCAATTTAACTGTAATTTGGCCATGAAATACCTCACAAATAATTAATGTCATCTTAGCAGAGTTCTTTGGTAACTGCAATAAAAAAGTTTGTGAAATCAACTTTCACAAACTTTTTAATCCATAAGATTATCAAAAAATCCCTGACTTTGACCACCACGATTACCATCGTTCATAAACGGCACCAACGAGGCCGCAAATGTTTCCACGTTCAAACTTTGAATATAAACTTTCCCCGTGCCGCGGAAACGATTGACCAGTCCTTCACCGGTTGTAAACGATTTGCCCCAAGAATTGCCGACGCGTTCGATTTGCCAATCAAGCGTTGTATCCCAAGCCACCACGTGAGCATTGTCAATCACGACTTCGTTACCAGTCAACGCAACTTCTTGAATTGAACCAAAACCAGAGATCAACACTTCGCCCTGACCCTCGGTCTTCATAATAAACAAGCCACCTTGCCCACCAAAAATAGCGCGACCCAAATTCTGCCGTTCCATCGTGTAGCGGACGCCATCTGACAACGCCAAAAACGCGCCGTCCGTCATGTAATATTGCTGACTCCCGCCGACCAATAATTTTTGAATTTCACCCGGTTTTGGCGCGGCAATCACGACATTACCGGCGTCCTTTGCACTAGCCGTCGTGATAAACAAACTTTCATCCGACACCGCCGAACGCACCGCGGCTTTGAGTAAACCACCTAAACCGGTGCTATTGCTGTTTAATTTGCCACCTAATTCAATCGTGGCGTCGTGCATGACCATTGACCCGCGCTGAATCTGCACAGCGTCCCCGCGTTCCATGCTAATCGTCACCAGCGGGAATGTTTCCCGGCCATCCATGTTAAATGTTGTCATGTTCCTACCCCAATTCATTTTCTTTTATTATAGCGCGCTTTCATCGACCAAAAAAATGTTTCACCTTCATTTTAAAAGCTTGTTGCAACTGTAATTGCCGGCGCGCGCGATCCAAACCTTTGACGCGTTTTGGATTTTTTTTGTAAAAATCTTGATGATAATTTTCCGCTGGGTAAAAAGTCTGCGCCGGTAGCACTTTAGTCACAATTGGTTTGTCATAACGCCCCGATTGACGCACTTTTTCCACACTTGCCGCCGCAATGTCACGTTGTTCATCGGTCAAATAAAACAAAATCGACTGATACTGTGTCCCGCGATCCAAAAACTGCCCTTCCGCATCAGTCGGATCGGTTAACTGCCAAAAAATATCCACCAACTGTTGATACGACATGATCGCCGAGTCGTAGATAATTTCCACCGCTTCCACATGCCCCGTGTTGCCGACCATCACTTGATCATACGTCGGATTCAGCGTCGTTCCGCCCGTGTAACCCGACGTCACCGCAATAATACCCGGCTGCGTGTCAAACGGCTCCACCATACACCAAAAACAACCGCCCGCAAAAATCGCCCGGTCATATTTGGCCAAATCTAGCGCTTCATCTGCGGCTAATTCACGTGATTTTTCACCTGTGATAATCAAATAAAAATCCATCACATCCGCCGTCAAATTTCCGCGCGATCCCAACGGCCGCAGCGCGCCAACTAATTTATTCAGCACTGCCCCGGGGCGTTGATGATTTTCCAAAGCCTGTTTGGCCTCAAGCAAATGCGCGCGTTCAAAATCGCGCGTTGCGGGATTCAAAATTAAGTTATATAAATCAGTTAAAACATGCTCATCCATGCGCCATACCTGCATTTTCTATCTGCCAGTATCGTACCACAAAAAAAGCGCGCTGTTCGCTTAAACATCTCGCTTTAACTAAAAAATGTTTCATCATTTTCAAACAACAAAATCGCCACAAACATCGCCAACATAATCGCATACAACAAACCAAACTGCACCGACCAGCCATGTGTTTGGCCGTAAATAACGCCGAACAGCCACGGCGCAATCGCGGTCAAAACGTAACCACCGGCCTGCGACATCCCCGAAACGGCCGCGCTCTCATCTTGGTGCATCGTGCGCACGCCATAACTGACCACCACATACAAGAAGAGACTCGCGTTGGCAAAACCTTGCAGCATCGTGCCCAACGTGTACAACCAAAAATGTTGTCCCGCCACCACAATCAAACTAATACCAATCACCAGCAAAACCACGGCTAACAAGGCCGCACGCCGGCGCAATGCCGAGCTAGCACGGACAAAAAAACCGGGCAACAATATCGTCGCTGGAATCCCAAACAACGACATAAAACTCGTAATCAAACTCGCACTCGCCGTATCAAAACCGTTATTTTTCAAAATCAACGGCAACCACGTCATCACCGAATAAAACACGGCCGATTGTGCGCCAAAAATCACCATTGATAGCCAAGCGTATTTATTTTTCCATGGATTTGGCCGCACCGTCTCACCGGTGTGTGACACGGCATTTGACGAAGGAATTTGGTTCACGCCGGTGTTCAATACCCACGCAACAAACGCCGCTAGTACAAATAACGAAACTAAGCTAATCGCCATTTGCCAGTTCCAGACTTGCGCCACTTTTGAACTGACCACTTGAAAGCCCGCCGACATCATCGAAAATAACGTCGTGTACAAAGCGGTAAAAAAGCCGATTTTCGCCGGCACATATTTTAACAAAGTCGGTGGAATAAGGACATTTAATACAGCAATCCCGACCCCAACGAGTGCGGTGCCGAGTAACAAAAACGGAAAATTCACCACTCGGATAAATGACCCAATCACCGTGATGCCAAGCGCGATCGTGAGCAGTCGCTCCAACCCCACGCGATGCGCAATCGGCACGACAAACGGCGACACCAGCGCAAACATCAAAAGTGGAATAGATGTCAAAATCCCAAGTTGTGACAACGGTAAATCAAATGAGCGGGCCACGTCCGCCAAAAATATCGGCATCGTGGTAAACGCCGCACGCATAATCACACCAACCGCCACAATCGCGACCGTAAATAACCACAGTTTTTTCATGTTTGCTCTCCATGCTTCTAATTCTTTTATTATAGCAAATTTCCCAATGTTAAGACCAGATATTTTTTAATTGTTCGGAATTTAATGATAATTACTCGTTTTTTCCGGACGTTCGTGTTTTACGTTCATTTTTACAGCCGTTCGGATTACCCGAACGAAATGTCTAATTTTGGCAAAAATTCCTGACATTCCCGCCAAAAAACCATTGTTTCACTGACCGCACCCAGTTAAGATGAACTTATCAACTAAAGGAAGTCAATCACATGACAAAAACAGCATTTGATCGCGTCGAAGACGCACTAACAGTTTTGAAAAACGGCGGTGTCATCATCCTAGCCGACGGTGAAGATCGTGAAAACGAAGGTGATTTGGTCGCATTAGGCGAAAATATCACCCCAGAAACGGTGCATTTCATGTTAACTGAAGCGCGGGGTCTCTTGTGTGCACCGATTGCGCCAAGTATCGCTGAAAAGTTGGCGATTGGTTTGATGGTTGAAAATTCTACGGATCCCCACGGCACACCTTTTACCGTGACTGTTGACGGCACGGAAGCTGCAACTGGCGTAACGACTGGCGTTTCAGCTTTTGACCGCGCCGCAACCATCGCGCAATTGGCCAAAGCCGACGCCACACCAAGCGACTTTAACCGCCCTGGCCACACACAACCATTGATTCCTTTGGCAAACGGTTTACGCGCACGTATTGGTCACACAGAAGCATCCGTTGATTTGGCCTTGTTAGCCGGTTCAGCGCCGGTTTCAGCCATCATTGAAATCCTCAAAGAAGACGGCACGATGGCGCGCCGTGACAGCTTGTTTGAACTATCAGAACGCTTGGACTTGCCATTTATCACGATTGACCAAATTGTAGAATATATGGATGACAACGATATTGCGTATGCTGGTGCCTAGTAAAAAAGCGGTGATTTAAAATCACCGCTTTTTTATTTAGTCTGATTGTTCTTAACACTATTATACCCTGCAATAAACTCACCAATCTCAGCCGCTTTGTTACCCGCTAATTGATTAATGAGCTTCACAACCCGTTCTGGATAATGCTTAAACTTACCCGTAGTTTTGTAATCATGTTCAGCTTGCATTTTTCCCATGTCAAAATCTGATGTGCTGGATTGCTCTTTGTCAGCTTGCCACTGCGTGTACGTTTCGTGGGCTGCTTCGTATTCGCCGCTTTCGTAAGCTTCTTTCACATAGTTATGTAAATCCTTGATATTAAATGCTTCACTCATCTGCCAATCTCCCTCCTGTTCCTTAATTCGATACAGTTAGATTACGCCTTAATCAAGTTTCAAGTCAACAAAAAAAGCTTGTGAAATAAAATTTCACAAGCTTTTCATTATGCCTCCGGTGGGAGTCGAACCCACACGGTGTTGCCACCACTGGATTTTGAGTCCAGCGCGTCTGCCAATTCCGCCACAGAGGCATATGCTTATTTGATAAACGAGTTAAGCGCTCGTTCTGCCGCCGGTGGGAGTCGAACCCACACGGTGTTGCCACCACTGGATTTTGAGTCCAGCGCGTCTGCCAATTCCGCCACAGCGGCATGCTGTGTTTATGTTTTAACGATAAACAATTGCCCCACCTGGACTCGAACCAGGGCATGGAGGTACCAAAAACCTCTGCCTTACCAACTTGGCTATAGGGCAATAATTCAAACAGCAAGCTGTTGAATTAGGGCGGTCGACGGGAATCGAACCCGCGAATGCTGGATCCACAAACCAGTGTGTTAACCACTTCACCACGACCGCCATGGCAGGGGTAGAGGGAATCGAACCCCCATCAACGGTTTTGGAGACCGCTATTCTACCGTTTAACTATACCCCTATTTTTGTGTTAATGGAGAGAAAGGGATTTGAACCCTTGAACCAGATGTAATCTGATTACACGGTTTCCAACCGTGCTCCTTCGGCCAGACTCGGACACCTCTCCGAAGCGCCGTTGTCAGCTCATCAACAACAAAAAATATCTTACCAAAATTTAGCGTACCTTGCAAGTACTTTTTTCAATTTGTGTAAAGATTACGATGAAGCGCTTTCTTCATCTCGAATTTCCGCCAACAAATCAACTTCTTCACGTGTTAAATTACGCGCTTCAAGCAAATCTGGTCGCCGCAAATACGTCCGACGCAGCGCTTCTTTATGCCGCCATTTTTCAATATTAGCATGATGCCCACTTAGCAAGACATCCGGCACCGGACGGCCACGGAACTCCGCTGGGCGCGTGTATTGTGGATATTCCAGCAACCCATCTTCAAAAGAATCCGTGTGCGCACTTTGCTCATTGCCCAACACATCTGGTAAAAACCGGACGGTCGCGTCAATAATCACCATCGCCCCTAATTCGCCACCAGTCAAAACATAATCGCCAAGCGAAATTTCATCATCAACCAGTTCACGAATACGCTCGTCGTAACCTTCATAATGCCCCGCAATAAACGTCAAATGCTCGTGTTGTGCAAGTTCTTGGGCAACTTCATGATTAAATTGCCGACCTGCTGGATCTAGTAAAATCACGTGTCCTTTGCTACCGGCCCGCTTCTCAACGTCAGCGACCGCATCAAAAATTGGTTGGGGCGTCAACAACATACCCGCGCCACCACCAAATGGATAATCATCTACGTTGTTGTGTTTATTTTCCGTAAACTCACGAAAATCCGTCACGTCAAATGACAATTGACCACGTTCAATCGCCTTGCCGATAATACTTTGGCGCATTGGTGCAAACATTTCGGGAAAGATACTTAATACATCAATTCGCATTAGTCCAAAAGTCCTTCCAATACATCAATCACAACCACCCCAGCGTCAATGTCAACGGTCTTCACCACGTCATTAATCACGGGAATCAGCGCTTCTTTGCCATTGGGACGGGCGACTGTCCAGATATCGTTGGCCGGCAATTCCAGGATGCTTGTGATGTCACCAATCACTTCACCATCCAAGCTTTGCACTTCCAAACCGATGATATCGTCGTAGTAATATTCGTCATCTTCAAGCTCACCACGTGATTGCGCGTCCACGAACACATCATGTGTCTTGTAATGTTCGATTTCATTGATGTTCGTCACACCTTCAAACAAAACCAAGTACATGCCTTTGTGGACACGTGATGTCGCAATTTTGACGGCCGTCATGCCGTTTTTTTCCTGCACAAAAAGCGTCGCGCCTTTGGCAAAACGTTCCGCTGCAAAATCTGTATTTGCCGCAATCTTCACTTCACCACGAATACCGTGTGTGTTGACGACCGTGCCAACTTTGTAATAATTTTCTTTTTCCATATTGTTATTGTATCAGGTAACGGCGGTTTAAAAAAGGTGATTACGACAATTAGCCATGTGTGGCCTTGACGCAATCACCTTTTTATTTGTATATGACGCGTTAGTTTTTGTTAGGGACGCCGATTTTTCGGTATAAGTTTGAAAATGCGTTAAAACTTATACAGGAAGAAAAATCTTTGCGCGTCCCCAACAAAGACGGCCGCAAACGCGCTACGAACGTTCTTCGCGCTCTATTTCAAGTCTACCAAAGTTGCGCCGTCCCCGCCGCCATTTGCGTTGGCAAAACGGTAACTGGCTACCCGGCGATCACTGCGCAAAAATTCCGTGACCCCTTGACGTAAAGCACCTGTTCCTTTGCCGTGAATAATTTCAACCGTACCCAAATTCGCCAATACAGCGCGATCCAAATACCGATCCAATTCGGCCACAGCCGCTTCATAACGCTGGCCGCGCAAATCTAGTGTGCCACTAGCAGATTGACGCGCAGAACCACCAGCAACGGTTGTGCGGACCACTTTTTGTTGCTTTTTCTTGGCTGTTTGCGCCTTGGCGGTTGCTTCGGTTTTCACCACGTCATCTTCATCCACGAGCATTTTCAAAATGCCCATTTCAACTTCCCATTGGCCGTTGCTGTGGCGTTTGACCAAGGTGGCAAGTTGACCGTAAGATTTGATTTGCACTTCATCACCGGCTGCCAATTCCTTGGCTTTTTTGGCGCGTTGCAAAATCTTGTTTTTCTCGAGGCTGTCATTTTGACGTAGCTTATCCAAATTACCCTTACGTCGTTGCAATTCTTGTTCCGTCAAACCGCCCGTTTGCCCAGCGCGTAAGCGTTCATCGCGAATTTCTTTGATGAGTTGGTCGGCTTGTTTGCGCGTGCTTGCGACGATATGATTAGCTTCGTTTTTTGCTTCCAATAGAATTTTGGCTTGTTCGCGTTCCAGTTTGAGTTTGTCAGCGGCTAAATCATCGCGTTCTTGTGCCAAAGCAGCTTGCGTGGCTGTTAATTCAGCATTGCGCGCGACGACTTCATCACGTTGGCGAACCAAATCACCAATCATATCATTCAAATCTTGATCCGCTTCATCCACCAAAGTCGTAGCGGCCGCGACAATTTCCACGTTCATCCCCAAACGTTTGGCAATCGCAACGGCGTTAGATTGCCCCGGTACGCCGAGCAAAAATTGATACGTCGGACGCAACGTTTCCACGTCAAACACCATCGACGCATTGACCGTTTCCGGCCGTTCAAATCCATAAACTTTCAACTCAGGATAGTGACTTGTCGCCAAAACATACGCGCCCCGACTAGCCACATAATCCAAAATGGCAATCGCCAGCGCGGCCCCTTCTTTGGGATCCGTTCCCGCGCCCAGTTCGTCAAAAATCACCAAGCTATCCGCGTCAATCTCATCAAACATGCTGATAATATTGGCCATGTGCGAACTGAATGTTGACAAACTTTGCTCAATGCTTTGTTCATCGCCGATGTCAGCGAAAACTTCGCGAAAAATCCCGACCGTACTTGGTTGTTTGGTCGTAATAAACAAACCGGATTGCGCCATCAACTGCAACAAGCCAAGCGTTTTCATGGTGATGGTTTTTCCACCGGTGTTCGGTCCGGTGATGATGATTGTTTTCACGTCACCGCCGAGTTTGATGTCGTTGGCCACCGCTGTTTTGGTGTCTAGCAGTGGATGCCAAGCTTGCTTCAAGTCGATTTCTTTTGTCAAACTCACGTTTGGTTGCATCGCATTTTGACGGGCGGCGAGACGGGCTTTGGCATTGACAAAGTCAAAATGTCCGAGCACCCGCGTGTTATTGGCAATATCGTCGACGTAAGGCGCCAGTTGGGCCGATAATTGTTGCAGCACGCGCTGCTCTTCGGCCGCTTCTTTTACGCGTAATTCAGACAACTTATTGTGTAGCTCCACCACAGTTTGCGGTTCGATGTATAAGGTTTGGCCGGATTGACTTTGATCGTGCACGACGCCAGGCACTTTGCTGCGATATTCGGCGCGCACAGGCACCACATAGCGATCGGCGCGCATCGTTACCAACGGATCCGTCAGATATTGCGCCGATGAACCCCGCGTAAAGTTCTGCATGTTTTGTTTGATGGTGTTTTCCGTGCCGGTGATTTGGCCGCGAATTTTTTTCAAATCAAACGACGCTTCGTCATTGATTTTTCCCGTTGTATCAATGGCAATTTGCAGCTCTTTGGTCACTTCTGGTAACGTCACCAAATTTTGCGCCTGCGTTGGCAAAATCCGTAGCGATTCGCCGATACTTTCATCGCGCATTTGCACAAAAAACGTCGCAATCGCTTGCGTGCTGCGCAAAACAGCCGACATTTCCGCTAATTCAGTCGCACTCAAACTCGCTTCAATGCGCAAACGCTTCAAATGCGGCGTCACGTCGGCCAATTTTGCCAGCGGAATCCCGCCCTTCAAACGGTCAATTAACACCCCGTCGGCCGTTTCGTTCAACCAAAGCTGCATCATCTCAGCATCCGTTGTCGGCGCCAACGCGTCAGCTTCTTTGCGGCCAAACGGCGTTTGTAAAAAGTCGGCCAATTGACCGACGATTTTGTCATATTCTAATGTTGTGAAAACTTTTCGATTCATTTTTTACAGCCACCACTGATAAATTTGATCACTTAAAACCGGTACTTTATTCAACCACTCTGTCAAATATGTTGCCGCTAACAGTTGATCTTGCAACCACGCATTTGGCCAAACAGAGACCAATTGCAAAGCGAAAAACAGGATAACAACGGCAATGACGCCGTAAATTAAAGCACCTGCCAACGCGTCCAAAAAGCCCAGTACCGGCACTTTTTTAATCCATTTAAGTTGCCCCAAAAACAAGCGCGCTACGATACCACCGATCAACATAATCGCCGCAAACGCCAAGCCAGATAGCAAAAACGGTCCGGCTTGGTTCACGACCTCATCGGGCACGCCTGACAAAACAAATTGGGCTTTGTGTTGCGGCAACAACGGTTCAAAAACGGCTTGTGCCAACGGTTTTGAGAGTTTAATCGCAATATACCAAACAATGGCCACCGCCACCAAACGCGCTAACGCGCGCAAAAAACCAACGCGAAAACCGCTCCACAGCGCCAGTACCAAAATCAGTCCCACAATCGCTTCTAAAATCATTCGTCTCGCTCCTTAAATAACGTCAATGTCTTCAAATGACTCGCCTGTTTAGCGGCTTCAATCGTGTTTTTTGCCAAAGGAAGTGCTGGTTTTTCATCTGCTTGCGTGGCTTGTAATTGCGCTTGTAACGTCGCCACTTCGGCCCGTAAGCTTTCAACTTCTGCCTGCTTTTTTAATTGATCAGACAAGACGTTGAACGTCAATAACAACGTTTGGTCGCTAAAAGACAGTTGCGGCGCAACCGTTTGAATTTGTTGTAATTGTTGGTTAACCAGTTGTTCAGTAGCGCGAAAATGCGCCACGCTGGCATCGCCCTTGATCCAATAAGTTTTGCCGGCAAGTTCGACACTCACCCGCCGTTGATTTTGTTGTGTCATAATGTTCTTTCTAGTTTGTTTTTAAGCTGTTTCTATTATAACAAATAACCAAAAACACCGCGATAAATGATTATTTTCAGAAAATATTCAAACTAAATTTCTGCTATAATAAACACATGCAAACCGTTCTCACGTTAAACAATTTAGCGCAGATTAAAAGCCATTACAGCGCCTATCTGGCGCCGACGCCGGCCAACGCCGCTTGGGTCGCAAAATTGCCCGACGTCACCATCACCGCATACGCGTCCGGCAAAGTCCTTTTCCAAGGCAAAGGTCATGCGCGCGAAGCGGCACTTTGGGGCAAAGCTAACCCCACCGCCGCTAAATCAAGCCAGTCAAAAGGCGACAAAATCCCCGCTGATTTTGGCACGTGGTCGGTGATGGGCAGTGACGAAGTTGGCGCGGGCGCTTATTTTGGCCCGTTAACAACGGCCGCAGTTTTTGTCCCAGCGAGCGAAGTGGCTTGGGTCAAACAACTTGGCATTGCGGATTCCAAAACCTTAAACGACACGAAAATCACTACGATGGCTCAAGAAATCATCGCGCGTTTGCCTCATCACGTTGTGAATTTAATGCCGGAAAAATACAATGAATTGCAACCAAAATACAACGTCGTGGCCCTAAAAGCACTCAGCCACAACCTTGCTTTGGCGCAATTAACCACTAAAATTAACACCACGCCTGACGCTTATCTCATCGATCAATTCGCCCAGCGCAACACGTATTACAAATACCTCGCCGGCCAAGCATCAATCATCAAAGACAACGTCTACTTCGCCACCAAAGCCGAAACGTTGCACATGGCAGTCGCGGCCGCTTCAATTTTGGCGCGTTACGTTGAATTGCAATCGATGCGCGAGTTAAGCCAGCGCGCTGGCGTGACTTTACCAATTGGTGCTGGTGCTAACGTTGATCGAATCGCTGCGGATTTACTGCGGCGCGGCGTAGATTTACGTGAATTTGCGAAATTACACTTTGCAAATACTGACAAAGCCAAGCAAATGTTATAAACTGAACTTAAAGGAAATTACTCATGCGAAAAGCTCTGCTCGCCCTTGCGGTACTTGCGGTTGGCCTCTTGGCAGCCGTGTTGGTTTTCCAACAACAACCTACTTACGCCGGTGTTTCAATGCCCAAAACGGACTACGAAAACCTGCAAACTTCAAAAACTGAATTAACCACTTTGTTGCATGATTTGACGTATTTTGAGAATACGAAAAAATCAGATTTGACCCGCATTCAAAAAGATGCGGACAAAATTCAAGCCCAACTCAAGCCAAATTTGAGTGCGACGGATCAACAAAAATTGACCGGCGCTTTGTTTGACAAGACGCATGGCATCGTTGGCATCGCCCAAACTGCGGCGAGTCGCGGCTATAATTTTGACAGCGGTGTGGCGGCGCAATTCCACGATCCGATGTTCACTTTGATCAGCTTGACGGTCAATGGCGTGAATAAAAGTTCCGCTCAACGTGCCAAAATCGAAGCCAAGTTACAAAAAGATTTGGATATCGACGATAAATTGTATCAAATCGGCGCCATCAACGAATAAAAAAGCGATTCATCTTCACGATGAATCGCTTTTTTTGTTGACGAAAACTGCTGTGTGATACGGCACACCGACCGTTTTTTGGAATTTTTCATACCAAGTTGCAAAGAAAACTTGCGTTTGGATGACGGTCACCAACGAATCGGTCGTGACATTCAAAGCGTAGCGCCATTTGCCCGCTGTTTCAACCAAAGACAACGTCACATCGTCTGGCAAGTGCAAAGCCACGCCATTCGGCGCTGATTTCAACAACACATTTTCTTGCGCCGCCAAAATAAATAATTCGTCCAGTTGCGCCTTTGTCACCGCGCCACTCAACGGCCAACCACCTGGTGCCGCGCTGTCAATCAATTGGCTGTCCACTTGAAAATCATTTTCCGCTAACAAAGTCGCTAACTGCGTAAAAATCGCTAATACCGCCCGCGTAGCGGCGACACCGTTGCGCCGCACAGCCTGCGTTTGGACTATTAACAACAATTCTGCGTGGTTTAAGTACCACCGTTTTTGCGCCAAATCCCAATAGGCCAAGCGCAAACCATGCGTCACTTCCGTCAAATAAAAACCGCCCGCGGCCAACGGTGCTGCGGTAAATTGCCATTCTGTATTTGGCCAATCCGCTAATTGCAAAGTCGCTAAGCGTTGCCCCGGCAGTTCGCCCAGCGCAAATCGGTCGGTGACCTGCACCAACAAGCGCGCAAACGCCACCATCGCCCAATGGGCCGGTGCGTAAACGGCATCTGCACTCAATTGCGCCACCGCGGCGGCTTGTGGTTGATACGCCGTAATATTTTGGGTCGCCGTCACAATTTCAGCAACCGTTTGACTTTGAGCCAGTTGCGCCACATTTGCTTGTAACGCGGTCAAATGCGCAATATCTTTGGCCAATTTTTGTGCATAATCGTCTGGTTTAAAGTCCGTCATGATGCGCCTCCAAATAACTCAACAAAGCTGGGTAAAAATCCGCCAGCGCCGCTTCAAATTTGCTAAAGTCACCAAAAACAGTTGTGATCGCCGCTAATTCCAAACGAATTTGCGTGGCGGCTTTTTGATGCGCCAAAATGGCTGCGTCGTTTGCCACAATTTGCTCTTTGACGTCGGGAATTTTGGCTTCTTCGGCTTGGAGATTGTCGATTTTATCCGTGATGAGTTGGCGCGCAGCACGCCATTTTTCTTTCACGTCACGTCGGGCAAACGGACTGACTTTGTCGGCGTCAACAGTTGCCAATTGATCTTCGGCCACGCTCAAAGCCAGTTGCCGCTTGTTTGAATCGGCGATGAATTGGTGCAAAGCCGTATTCGTCGTTTGCAAAGCTTCAATTTGCGCGTCAAACACACTTTTTTCTTTTGGCAAAGTCGCGGTTTGCGCCAAACTCGTCATTACCGTCTCGTCCTGCGTCACATCGCCTTGCAAAACCGCCAAAACGCCCAATGCGCGATGATCCCACCAATCGCCCAAATACAGCACAATTTCCCCGTCGTGAGCCACTTCTGGCACCACAAACGGCAAATACTCCGCCACAAACGCCAACACCGCCGGCGTTAATTCATCTGCCAAAGCCACCTGCTGATCTGACAACATTGCCGCATCCGTATCACTAATCGCAAATGGCAATTCACGCCCGGTCGCCACGTAACGTTTGGCATCCAAAGCCGCATAAACATGCGCCAAAGCAGGTTTTGCTAGCGCTTGTTTAACGTGGTTGAGATAAGTTATTTTCGCATCCAAGGCAGTTGTTAAATTTCCCATCGGCTCAGTCACTCCGTCTTTTATTATTAAAATCATATCAAAAAACACCGCACAAGTGCGGTGTTTAACTCTTTTTTAGTAGTTTTGCAAGTAAGCGTCCAATTCCCATTCAGAAACGAATTGACGATATGAACGGTATTCCAACTTCTTAGCTTCTGTAAAGCGATCAGCGATGTGGTCACCCACCGCGCTCACAATCACTTCATCTTTTTCAAAGGCTTCAACCGCACCCAACAAGGTGTCTGGCAAGTCCGTGATACCAGCCTTGCCACGTTCTTCTTCGTCCATCAAATAGATGTTCTTGTCGACGTGTCCCAATGGTTCCAAACCACGCGCAATCCCGTCCAAACCAGCTTCCAAAATCGCTGCAAACGTTGTGTAAGGGTTGGCCGTCGGGTCAACTGAACGCAATTCCAAACGTGTTGAGTTGCCACGTGAAGCCGGAACGCGGACCATTGGTGAACGGTTAGACGTTGACCAAGCAATGTAAACCGGTGCTTCAAATCCAGGCGTCAAACGCTTGTATGAGTTGACGGTTGGGTTTGCCAAAGCTGTGAAAGCTGGTGCGTGTTCCAACAAGCCACCCAAGAAATTGTAGGCTGTTGGTGACAATTGCAAGTCGCCAGTTTCTGCAAAGAAGGCGTTGCCAGCTTCTGTAAACAATGACATGTTGGTGTGCATACCTGAACCGTTGATACCAGCGATTGGCTTTGGCATGAACGTTGCGTAGTAGCCGTACTTACGCGCGATTGTCTTCACGACCAACTTAAATGTCTGCACATTGTCAGCTTGTTCCAAAGCGTTAGCGTACTTAAAGTCAACTTCGTGTTGACCTTCGGCCACTTCGTGGTGCGCGGCTTCAACTTCAAAGCCCATGTCTTCCAAAGTCAACACGATTTCACGACGGACATTTTCCCCCATGTCCAAAGGCGCCAAGTCAAAGTAGCCACCTTTGTCGTTCAATTCTGTGGTTGGGTTACCAGCTGCGTCTAATTTGAACAAGAAGAATTCAGGTTCCACACCCAAATTAAAGGCGTTAAAGCCAGCTTCAGCCGCATGTTGCAAAGCACGCTTCAAGGCGTAACGTGGGTCACCAGCAAATGGCTTGCGATCAGCAGTGTAAATATCTGCAATCAAACGCGCCACTTTTCCACCACGTTCGTCCGTTGCCCAAGGGAAAATCAAGAATGTTGACAAATCTGGGTACAAGTACATGTCAGATTCGTTGATCCGTACAAAACCTTCGATTGATGAACCGTCAAACATCAAGTTGTTGTCCAACACTTTGTCCAATTGTGAAATAGGCACTTCAACGTTCTTGATTGCGCCAAGAACGTCTGTAAATGTCAAACGCAAAAATTCAACGTTTTCATCTGCGATAATTTGCTTGATTTCTTCCTTTGTGTACGCTGTGCGTGCCATGGTTCGGTAACCTTCCTTTTCGTGTCTGCTGTGTGTGGTTGTTTATTTGAAACGTGCAATCTGCGTAAATTCATCGCGCAGTGCCCGTCGCAAAGCTTGCTGGTTGTTGGCTTTTTCCGCAAGTGCGCGAGTGCGTTTGGCAAAGATTTCTTGAATATCTTTAATCGAATCGCCGGCATCCAAAAAGTCTTTAATTTCTAGCAAACGATCGACATCATTTAATGAAAATCGACGTTGTCCGCCATCACCGCGTTGCGGCGTTATCAATGCTTGTTGCTCGTAATAGCGAATTTGCCGGTCGGTCAGTAACGTCAATTCACGCACCGTGCCAATTGGTAAAACCGCTAAATTACGGCGAAGTTCTCGTTCACTCATGTTTATCACCATTCAACTGTTCTCAGTTTAACGCGAATTGGTCTAGTTGACAAATATTATGTCAGAAAACCTAACACGTATTTTTATCGTTCGCTTTTAACTGTCAAAATAAACGAACATTTGACGTGAATGGCGGTCGTTGGTTACACTGGACTATAAAGTAATGGAGGTTCTTATGACAAGTTTACAGCATTGGTTTGTGGGCCGATTTGACTGGTGGAATTTGCTGGTTGCGGCGGTCATTATTATTGGTTTTGCGGTGTTTAGTCGCAGTATCATCCACGCCCTTTTCCGCCTCATCGAACGCTTCATCCCCGAAAATCAGGTGGTTTGGCGTGATTTGGTGATTGCCTTTGAGCGTTCTGTGAAAATTATCGTGTTATTTAGTGGGCTGTTGTGGGCTTTGCATGTTTTGGCGCTGCCGCATTTTGTCTTAACATTTGCCTTGCAGCTTTATCGGTCCATTCTGATTTTCAGTATTGGTTTGGGAATTATGGCTTTGGTTGGCACGATTACGCAGTTTGTGCATCAATTTGGCGCCAACAAATTCAATTTGCAATTCGATGAAATTGTTGTGCCTTTCGTCACGCGCGTGCTTAAATTCATTGTCGGCGCGCTGATTGCCACCATGATTCTGTCGGACTGGGGCTTTAATATCAACGGTGTAGTCGCTGGTTTGGGCTTGGCTGGTTTGGCCGTGTCGATGGCGGCACAGGACTATATCCGCAATCTAATGGGCGGTGTCACCATCATCACCGAAGCGCCTTTCACAATTGGCGACTGGATTGCGACGCCTAGCGCTGAAGGCATCGTTGAAGATATTAATTTCCGCGCGACGATCTTGCGTGATTTTGAAGACGCCCTTGTGACCGTACCAAACGCAACTTTGGCCAGTCAACCGATTACCAACTGGTCGCGCGTGCAAAAGCGTAAAATTCAATTGGACTTCTACTTAGACACGGCCACAACGCCTGCTGAATTGCAAACTATCAGCACAACGCTAAGCGCAACTTTGATTGCAGACAGCCGTTTTGAAGCCGACACCGTGCGCGTCTTTTTGAACCAAATCACGGCCATCGGCCAAGAATGGCGCGTGATCGCCTTTTTGCTCCTCGATGACGACGCTGATTTCCTAAGCGCCAAAGCCGATGTGGCAACGATGGCATTAGACGTCCTCGTCAAAAACGACATTAAATTACTCCAACAAGATATTGTGAAATAAAAAGCACCTCAGCGAGGTGCTTTTTATTATTAAAGAAATCGCCGGTGCCGATTTTTGTGGTACTTGTTTTGACCATTTCCAAACGAACGGCGCGCAGCGCATGACCAAAGGTCATTTCGTTTGAAAATGCGTTAAAACAAGTACATCAAGCAAAAATCTTCGCGCACCGCCCACAAATCAGCACAAAAAAACACGCTCAAAGCGTGTTTTAATCAAAAATTAATTGCGTGCACGCAAGTCTTTTTCGATGTCTTCCAATGACTTACCGCGTGTTTCAGGCACGAGATATTTCACGAAGAAGATTGAAATGAAGGCGAAGATGGCAAAGATACCAAATGGTCCACCCACGTTGTTGTGGAAGACAGCCAACAAAACCAAGAAGAATTGTGACACGATAAAGTTACCAATCCAGTTGGCAGCTGATCCGATTGATGAACCAATGCCACGAACTGACAAGGGGAAGATTTCACCAATCATCACCCAAGCAATTGGTCCCCATGAAATGGCGAAACCAAAAATGTAAATGGCAATCAAGACCATCGTTGGCACTGCCGCAGCTTGCACAGTCAACGTGTAGTTCAACACCGTCAAAATGGCCAATGAAATTGTCATAATGATTGAACCAAACGTCAACAAGGCCTTACGGTCAAAGCGATCCATGATTGAAATGGCAACAATTGTCACCACAAAGTTCACAATTCCAATGCCAACTGAAATCCAAATGGCGTTTGAATCAGCAAAACCAAAACCTTTGATAAATACTTGTGGCAAGAAGTAGATAACTGAGTTAATTCCTACCAATTGTTGCAAGAACATGATGCCAACCGCAACAATCACTGCTGGGCGGGCAACAGAGAACAATTCTTTCAAACCGCCCTTTTGTTGACCAACAATTTGTTCAATTTCAGCTAATTCCGCATCGACGTTTTCGCCCGTGTTGGCACGCAAATGGTTCAACACGCGTTTCGCATCAGCTTCGTCACCCTTAGCCGCCAAGAAACGTGGTGATTCTGGCAACAAGAAACTTCCCAAGAACAACAAGACCGCTGGTACCAAAGCTGATCCCAACATCCAACGCCAGTCACGAATACCCGCGATGTTGTGACCCAAGAAACCAAGGTTTGAAACATAAGCCAACAAAACCCCAAGCGTGATCATCAATTGGAACATTGTTCCCAAAGAACCACGGTGCTTAGCTGGCGCCAATTCAGCCAAGTAAGCTGGTGTCAAAGCTGAAGCAGCTCCGACAGCCAATCCCAAGATGATACGGGCAATAATCATTGCCCCAAAACCACCAGCAATGGCACTCAATAATGAGCCGACAATGAAGAATAAACCAGCCACTGTCAACAAAATTTTACGACCAAAACGGTCTGCCAAAGGTCCAACACCCAAAGCACCAACCGCTGACCCAACCAAAACAGCTGAAGTCGTAAATGACGTTTGGGCAACGTCCAACTTGAAGTCGCTTTCAATCAAAGATGACGCCCCAGAAATAATTCCCGTGTCAAATCCGAAAAGCAAGCCACCTAAAGCGCCGAAAAAGAAAATAAATCCGACATTAATACGCATAAGTTCGCTCCTACGAAAAGTTTTATTTAACCGCTTACATGTGCAGTGTGTAAATTTTCATATTTTTCTGAAAAAGGCTGTATGTAAACCTTTGCAGATTACATGAAAACGATTACATTTAAATATAGCATGTTTCAAAAACCATGTAAACACTTTGTTTATGTTGACGGTTACAACTTGCGGTCATTTGTGTCAAATGTGACAGAATTTCGCCAAAGCGCTACAATGGATTTATAGATAAATGGAGGAAACATGACTACAGCTACTTGGCAACGCAATCTGAAAGTCCTCACCATCGGTGTTTTTATGACCGGGGTGAGCTTCAGTGAGATTATGCCGTTTTTGTCCTTGTATGTGGACGAACTGGGCACTTTTACGAAGAACGAATTAACTTTTTACAGCGGATTAACCTTCTCGGCCACCTTTCTAACGATGGCGTTGGTGTCCCCTTATTGGGGTAAATTATCCGACAAATACGGCCGGCGACCGATGCTATTACGCTCGGCATTAAGCATGGCGATTATCATTTTTGCCATGGCCTTTGTGCAAAATGTCTGGGAATTGATTGCCCTGCGCGCAATTCAAGGGATGCTAGGCGGGTACGTATCAAACGCCAACGCCTTAATCGCCACGCAAACACCCAAAGAAAATGCCGGTCAAGCGCTTGGGATTTTGATGACGGGCATGACGGCCGGTTCGTTGATTGGCCCTTTGTTGGGCGGGATTTTAGCGTCATTGGTGAGTTATCGCGCTGCCTTTGCGCTGACCGGTGTGATTTTATTTCTCGTTTTTATTCTAACCTGGATTTTTGTCAAAGAAGATTTCAAGCCAGTTGCCAAAGTCACCGAGACGAACACCAAAGATCTGTGGCGCAGCTTACCTAATAAACAACTGATTGTTTTGTTGTTTGTGACAACGATGTTGATCCAAACCGTGACGACGGCGATTAATCCGATTATTGCGCTGTTCGTGCGGGAGTTGACGCATGGCGCGGCGGCAACGACTTTGCTAACGGGATTTGTGGCGGCGATGCCGGGCATTGCGATGGTGCTCGCCGCACCGCGCTTTGGGAAGTTGAATGATATCTTAGGCGCGAACCGCTTTATTCATTTTGGTTTCTTGCTGGCATTTGTGGTGTTAATTCCGACGGGTTTTGTAACGAGCGTTTATATTTTGATGTTTTTGCGCTTCATGATGGGAATTGCTAATGCGGCGTTGATGCCGACGGTTCAATCTTTGCTGGCCAAAAACACGCCCAGTGCGTTGACCGGTCGAATTTTCTCTTACAACCAAAGTTTTCAATCATTAGGTAGCGTCAGCGGGCCGATGTTAGGCGCTTTGGTGGCGCAGTATTTTGATTATGCGGGAATTTTCATTTTCAGTGCGGTGTTGATTGCGCTGAACTACGTGTTATTTTTAGGATTTAACAAACAAAAAGCAGACGCTTAAGCGTCTGCTTTTTCAAATAGAACGTTATATTTGTCATAACCTTGCGCGGTTAATTCTGCTTTTGGCACGAAACGCAACGCCGCGGAGTTAATGCAGTAGCGCAAACCACCTTCGCTTGGGATACCATCGGTAAAGACGTGCCCCAAATGTGAATCGGCGTCTGACGAACGCACTTCCGTACGCGTCATGCCATGTGAATAATCGACATGGCGAATAATTTCATTTTCCTCGATTGGGCGCGTAAATGACGGCCAACCACAGTGCGCATCGTATTTGTCCGTCGAACTAAACAACGGCTTGCCGCTGACAACGTCCACGAAAATGCCGTCATTCCACCAGTCATCGTATTTCCCAGTAAAAGCCCGTTCGGTGGCGCTTTCTTGCGTCACGGCGTATTCTTCTGGCGTCAAACGCGCGCGCAGTTCATCTTGATCGTATTTTGTCATGTTGCTGCCTCCTTTAAGGCTATTGTACCACTGTTGTCAACCACAAACGATTAACTGATTCTTAACAACGTTTGGCGAATTTCACTCATCAAATACAGCGAGCCGGTCATCACAACCGTTTGCGTTTGGGCTTGTTGCAAAGCTGTTTGCCAATCGGCGGCAATTGTGACGCGGTCATCATTTAATTGGTGCGCAATGGCTTTGACATCAACACTGTTACGCTGATTTGGCCCAGCAAACGGCACTAAAATCAGGGCTTTGAGCGGTAATTGCGCCAATAGTTCTGGTAAAATCTCCACCGCATTTTTGTCAGCTAAACTACCAAAAATCAGCGTGTACGGTGCTAATTTGTCCGCATCAAGTTGCAAATTATGGCGCAACGCGCGCAACCCTTCGGCATTATGTGCGCCATCCAAAATCACGGTGTGCGCCGGTAGCGTCAAAAATTCATAGCGCGCCGGAAAATGCACTTGCGCTAGTCCCGCTTGAATTTGCGCGTCGGTCAAATCCGGTTTGAACGCCCGCAAAGCCGCCACGGCGGTGGCGGTGTTTTGTCGTTGAAAATCCCCGGCTAACGGTGCTTCAAATTCACCCACGCGCCCTAACATCGCGTCACTTGGCAAAACAGCCCGTGCTTCATTCGGCAGCTGACCAATGACCACGTGCATGCCGTCATGAATAATGCCTGCTTTTTGCTGAGCGATTTCGGTGAGGGTGTTGCCGAGCATATTTTGGTGATCGTAGCCAACTGACGTAATCACCGCGACTTTGGCACTGGGCAGCACGTTGGTGGAATCCCATTTGCCACCGATACCAACTTCAATCACCGCCGCGTCAAGTTTTTGATCGGCAAAATAACGCAACATCAGCGCCGTCACCACTTCAAATTCTGTGGGTGCTTCACTGTTCAAAGTTGGCAAAACCGCCGCAATGCGCTGGACATAACGCACCAAATCGGCCTGCGCAATCATCTCGCCATCAATTTGAATCCGCTCCCGAAAATCCATAATAAACGGCGAAATAAACAAGCCCGTTTTCAATCCATTGGCGCTCAAAACCGCCGCAGTCATGGTGCTGACGGAACCTTTGCCGTTCGTGCCAGTCACATGTATCACCGGCGGCAACGCATTTTGCGGATTGTCCAAAGCCGCCAGCAACGCATTCATCCGCGCAAATGTATCTTTAGCGCCCCCATGCGGCTGCGCGTGAATAAAGGCCAACGCCTCGTCATAAGTTTGAATCATCCTCGACCTCCCGCGTAATAAGCTGGCAAAATAATTTCATCTACAATACCTTCGACATCTTCTAACGCCTGACTACGCAATAAAATACCTTGATAACGTAAAATTTCAAATAACAATAACTGCACGCGTTTGCTAGGTAGTTGCTGTAATTCACCGCGTTCAATCGCCCGTGCACAAATCTCGCCAATAATCTGAAAATTTACCTGCTCGACTTGGCGCATCATCCGTTTGGCCAAAGCCGAACCACTACTAAATTCCTGCACACTGGCACGAACAAATTCATCGTTCACTTTATTGCCGTGCGCTTGAAATATTTTTCCCAACGCAATTAAATCACCGCGTAAACTGCCCGTGTCATACTGTAGATTTTCAACACGCATTTCCGGCACGTCGTGTTCAATCGCGTCATGTACCAACTCAAAAATCGTATCCCACCGGCGATAAAGCACGGTGCGACTGGTTTTTGCTTCGCGGGCAATTTGCGCAAAGGTAGTTTTTTCATAGCCATCACGCGCTAAAATTTTTAACGTTGCCGCATAGATTGTGTTTTCGAGGTCGTCGCCTCGTCGTCTAGTTTCTGTCATATGTTTATTTTAGCACTATAAGATACATAATGCACCTTGTGACCCTAAAAAGTGGTTGTCTTTTTTAGATACGCAGCGTATTCTATTTAACGTACACGATGTACTTAAACAAAGAAGGAGTTTTGATATGTCAGAAAAAACACAAGATAAAGTTCCCCAAAGCTTGATGACCATGGCTTGGGTGCTGGTGCTCGGTGCGATTGCACCGATGTTGGACGGGACAATGGTCAACATCGCCATTCCGCATTTGGTGAGCACTTTTCATAGTACACTTGCCGATGTTCAATGGCTTGCCAGTGCTTATTTGTTAACGATGGGCATTGCCATTCCGTTTTCTGGTTGGTTGCTAAATCGTTTCGATGGTCGCTTAGCTTATCTCACCGCCCAAATCATCTTTTTGGTTGGTTCGGTTGCCGCTGCGCTGTCAGCGGATTTGAATTGGCTAATTGGCGCCCGCGTGATTCAAGGATTTGGTGCTGGTCTATTGATTCCAATGTTGACGACTTTATTAGTGCAACAAGGAGGTCCGCACTTCCGGAAATTAATGCTGGTGGTTGGTTTGCCAATGATGTTGGGACCTATTTTTGGACCGATTATTGGTGGTTTAATCATGAATTCCGCCTCATGGGAATGGATTTTTTGGGTCAACGTGCCAGTAAGTTTGCTGGCCATCGTAGGAATTTTTTGGAAATTGCCAAGCATGCCCGCTCAAAACACAGCCAAACCGTTTGATTTTGTCGGGACTGTTTTGGTTGGTGGTTTTGCCACGTCCCTCATTTATGCGGTGATTAAAGCCGATCATTCGCTTTGGAATGCGCAGACGCAACCATTTATTTTGCTGGGTATCGGTTTGTTTGTGCTTTACTTAATTTGGGCGATGTTCCGCAAAGAAAACGCGGTGCTCCCTTTGCATTTGTTCAAATTCCGCTCTTACATTGGTGCAACAATCGGTCTGATTTTGGCAGCAATTGTAATGAACGGGACGTCTTTGTTGTTGACGACTTATTTCCAATCTGGCCGTGGTTTTAGTGCGTTGAATGCCTCTTATGCGTTAATTCCACAAGGAATCGGAATGTTTATCGCGCGCCCTTTGACCGGTAAATTAATGGACAAACTTGGCATGCGCAACTTAGTGTTTGCGAGTTTAGTTTTGGTCATCGCCGGGTTAATTGCCTTAACGCAAATCGATGAAACAACCAGCATGTGGTGGGTCAGTGCAATTTTGTTCATCAGCGGAGTTGGCATGAACACCGTCTTTATGCCTTTGATGACCGACGCTTTTACCGGCATGCCAAAATACGACGTCCCGGAAGCCACCATCGGTACGCGTATTTTCCAAAATGTGGGCGGCGCGTACGGCACGTCGTTGGTTTCCATTTTAGTGGCAAATCAATTGACAACTTTATTGACGCAACACCAAGTACAATTAGCTACTAAACCAAATTTGGCACATCATTTGTATGCGCTGGCTTTGCAACACGGTTTCACGTGGCTAGCTTGGATTGCACTCGCCATCATGCTCCCTGGTCTATTACTAAGTGGCAAAAATCAAGCATAACCAAAAAAGCATTTCATCAGAAATGCTTTTTTAATCCTCAAATTCAAACATCGGTTGCAACTGTGCAATCAACTCTTCGCTTGGTGCATGAATAAACTGCAAATAATCGCTGCGATAAGCGTCATAAGCTTTGGCCAAATTCACAATGTCCGCTGGAATATCCGCGCGTGGAATTTCATCTTCTTCGCTCAAACCGTGTGCACTTTGATAGTCGCCAACCCAACCAAAAATCACATTTAACGCGGCTTCTTCGTCGTGATGTTGCAACCAGTTATACGGCTCGCGCACAATCAACGCGTCATCGACTTCGCTAAATCCCGTCAGCGCACCCGCATCAATTCGCACCGGATGCACCGTTGCCACGTGTTTTAATTGCCAAACTTGTTGATCAGCGACTTTGTTCACGTCCATGATTTCAACAATCACGCCTGCCATCCGACTGGTAAAGCCCGCCACTTTTTGGGTATTTGAGCGAATTAAAATTTCACCGCGAAACGGCGTGCCATCTGAATTTTTTGGTTGCCACGTGCGATATTCCCGTTGATAACCTGTTTTGACATCAATATCTTTCTCGCCTGTCAAAAATGCCGCCAGTACTTCCGGGCGAACGGTTAATGTTTTCATGTCTTTTCCTCTGCTGTTATTATACGTGATTCCCACCAAAAAAAACTATCTCAACGAGATAGGTTTTTGTTTTAACGACCCAAAGTTGACCGCGCGTTGGAAACATGCAAACGATTAATCGCTCGCCGTAAGGCCAATTCTGCGGCAACTTTGGCTTCGCGATCATCATTTGAGACAGATTCCAAACGAATTTTGGCACGTTCTTGGGCTGCTTGCGCCCGCGTCACATCAATGTTTGCCGCATTTTCAGCGGTATCAGCAATGACGGTCAACGTGTTATTTGAAAATTCAGCAAAACCGCCATTCACCGCGAAAATTTCGTCAGCTTCAGCCGATTTAATCGTCAAAGGCCCAATTTCAAGCGCTGCCAAAATAGGTTCGTGGTTCGCCAACAAACCCATACCGCCGTTTAGCGTCATGATGTTGGCGACAGTTGCGTCATCCGTGTGAAAAATTTCACCGGCTGGCGTGATGATTTTAACACTTAGCGTTGTCATCTACGTCCTCCTTAGGCGTTAGCCTTCAGATCTGCATAAATCTTTTCACCCTTGGCGACGGCTTGTTCAATCGCACCAACATTTCGGAAAGCTTCTTCTGGCAAAGTATCATGTTTGCCATCCAAAATTTCTTTAAAGGAACGCACTGTGTCTTTCAATGACACATATTCACCCGGCGTTCCCGTAAATTGTTCCGCCACGTTGAACGGTTGTGACAAGAAGAATTGCAAACGACGCGCGCGGTTAACAATCGTTTTTTCTTCGTCAGACAATTCATCAATTCCCAAAATCGAAATGATGTCTTGTAACTCACGATAACGTTGCAAAGTCCGTTGCACCGCGGTGGCAACTTCGTAATGTTCATCCCCGACAATTTCCGGCGTCAAAGCAGAACTGGTTGAAGCCAATGGATCAACGGCTGGATAAATACCTTGTTGTGTCAACCAACGTTCCAAGTTCGTCGTTGCATCCAAGTGCGCAAACGTCGTCGCCGGCGCTGGGTCAGTATAGTCATCGGCGGGCACATAAATGGCCTGAATCGACGTCACGGAACCTTTTTTCGTTGACGTGATCCGTTCTTGCAATTGTCCCATTTCCGTTGCCAAAGTTGGTTGGTACCCAACCGCTGACGGAATCCGGCCCAACAAAGCTGAAACTTCAGAACCGGCTTGCGTGAAACGGAAAATGTTGTCGATGAACAACAACACGTCTTGACCTTTTTCATCACGGAAGTTTTCCGCCATCGTCAAACCAGTCAAGGCCACACGCATCCGCGCACCGGGTGATTCATTCATTTGTCCATAAACCATGGCGGTTTTTTCCAACACACCAGAGTCTTTCATTTCGTGGTACATGTCGTTACCTTCACGTGTCCGTTCTCCGACACCGGCAAAAACAGAAATCCCCTCATGACCTTGGGCAATGTTGTTAATTAATTCTTGAATCAACACGGTTTTACCAACACCGGCCCCACCGAACAAACCAATTTTTCCACCACGGACATATGGCGCGAGCAAGTCAATGACCTTGATACCCGTTTCCAAAATTTCCGTTGAAGTGGTCAATTCGTCATACGCTGGCGCTGGGCGGTGAATTGGGTTGCGCATCACGTCATCAGCAATCGCTTCCCCACCGTCAATTGGTTGACCCAACACGTTAAAGACACGTCCCAATGTGTCGTCTCCAACCGGAACTGAAATCGGCGCACCCGTATCGGTTACGGTCAAACCACGCGTCAAACCTTCCGTTCCATCCATGGAAATTGTCCGAACCACACCGTTTCCAAGCGCAATCGCCACTTCCAAAGTGAGCGTCGTGCCGTCATTTTTGTCGACCACCAACGCATTTTTAATCGCTGGCAAGGTGTCGTGGGCATCAAAAGTTACGTCCACAACGGGCCCAATAACTTGTGTAATTTGTCCAACACTCATTTGTTTTTTCCTTTCAAAGTTATGTGTTGCTATTAGAACAACAAAAGTACGAAATAAAATTTGATTCGCCGATTTTTGCGGTGCTGATTTTGATCATTTATAAACGAACGGCGCGCAAGCGCATGACGCAAAGCGTCATTTCGTTTGAAAAGGCATCAACAGCAGCACAGGAAGCAAAAATCTTTGCGCGAACCCCCACCAAACCTAATCTTCCAAAGCAGCCATTCCAGCCGTAATTTCAGTAATTTCCGTGGTGATAGCTGCTTGGCGGGCACGGTTGTAGGTCAGACGCAACTTGTTGTTGAGATCGTCCGCGTTTTCCGTGGCGCCGCGCATCGCGTTACTGCGCGCGGCATGTTCTTCGGTTTTGGCATCTGCAATCGCGGCAAATAACAAACTTTGAACATATAACGGCAACAAACGCTTCAACACGCTGGCTGGATCCGGTTCAATTTCGTACATTTCCGTCACGGCATCCGTGGTCACCAAACTTTCAACCGTCAACGGCAATAATTGGCGATGGGCAAATTCATTTGCCAAACGGTTCACATAGTGGTTATACGCGATGTGCAGCGCATCAATTTGACCATCCGTGTACAAATCAGTAATTTGCACCACGACTTCGCGCACATCTTCGTAAGTCACAATGTCTGGCAAACTAATTTCGTTGCCCAAAACTTCGTAACCCGCGCCGCGATAATAATCAGCGCCCTTGCGACCAACGGCGATAATCACCACGTCATCCCGCGTCAAGCCCAAATCCGCCATCAACGCATTCGTTTGTTTGATGACCATTGAATTATACGATCCGACCAAACCGCGATCCGTCGTAATGACCAACATACCAGTCTTTTTCACGTCGCGTGCGGTGACAAACGGCACTTCACCGGCTACTTGTTCCAACACTTTTTGGCGAATTAAATGACCGACGATTTGTTGCAAACCGTTGGCGTATTCATCAAAACCATGTGTGGCTTTATGAATTTGCATCAATTTGGCGGTGGCGACCATTTGCATGGCGCTGGTAATTTTACGCGTACTTTTAACCGAGGACATGCGGCGTTTAATATCTTGTAGATTTGCCATGCCGTCCTCCTTTAGACGAAGTTGCTTTTAAATGCAGCGATTGCCGCCTTCAAGGCGTCTTCATCTGGTAATTTACCCGTTGTTGTAATCGTTTCTAACAAATCCGCATGGTTCGTCTTTACAAACAAACGCAGACCGTCTTCAAACGCCGTAATCCGTTCAACGTCAACATTGTCCAAGAAACCGCGCGTCAATGCGTACAAACTCAAGACTTGTTCGGCCACAGCCATTGGTTCATGCAAACGTTGCTTCAAAATTTCCACTGTGCGACGACCGCGATCCAATTTGGCACGCGTTGCTGGGTCCAAATCAGAACCAAATTGTGCAAATGATTCCAATTCACGATAAGACGCCAAATCCAAACGCAGCGTTCCGGCAACTTGCTTCATGGCTTTAATTTGCGCATCGCCACCGACACGTGACACGGACGTTCCCGCATCAATCGCTGGTCGAATACCAGAATTAAACAAATCCGCGTCCAAGAAAATTTGACCGTCCGTAATCGAAATCACGTTGGTTGGAATATAAGCGGACACATCGCCGGCTTTGGTTTCGATAAATGGCAAAGCCGTCATCGAACCGCCACCTAATTCGTCACTCAACTTAGCTGCTCGTTCCAACAAACGAGAATGCAAGTAGAACACATCCCCCGGATAAGCTTCACGACCAGGCGGACGACGCAAAATCAATGAGAGTTCACGATAAGCGTCCGCTTGTTTTGACAAATCGTCGTACACAATCAAGACGTGTTTGCCATTGAACATGAATTCTTCACCCATCGCAGCGCCGGCATATGGTGCCAAAAACAGCATTGGAGCGGGTTCAGAAGGTCCAGCAGCGACAACAATTGTGTAATCCAAAGCGCCGTATTGACGCAAAGTTTCGACTTGTGTGCGCAATGTTGAATCTTTTTGACCGATTGCCACGTAAACGACAATCATGTTTTGATCTTTTTGGTTGATGATGGTGTCAATCGCCAAACTCGTTTTTCCGGTTTTGCGATCACCGATGATCAATTCACGTTGACCACGGCCGATTGGCACCAACGCGTCAATAACTTTAATCCCTGTTTGCAAAGGTTCAAAGACTGACTTACGTTGCATCACGCCGGGTGCTTTAACTTCAACGGGACGTGTTTTGTCCGTTTTCAAATCACCCAAACCATCAATTGGTTGTCCCAAAGCGTTGACCACGCGTCCAATTAGCGCGTCTCCAACGGGAACTTCCATAATGCGACCAGTCCGCTTGACTGTGTCGCCTTCACGGATGCCATTATAGTCACCCAAAATAATAATGCCGACTTCTTCAGCTTCCAAGTTTTGTGCCAAACCAGCAGTCCCGTTTGCAAATTCTAGCAATTCACCAGACATTGCATTGGCCAAACCAGTCGCGCGCGCTACCCCGTCACCGACGTAACTCACGGTTCCAATTTCTTCGACCGCTAATTCAGTTTCAAACTTGGCCAGTTGCTGTTTGATCACAGCACTGATTTCTTCAGTTGAAATCATCGTAGGCCTCCGTTAATTTTTTAATGCCGCTTGAATGCGGGCAAGTTGTGTTTGAATTGTGCCATCAATGCGCAACGTATCACTTTGCAAACGCACGCCGCCCAACACTTCAGGATCAATCACGCTGGTCAAAACCACGTGTTTAGCCCCACTTTGTTTGGCAAATGTTGTTTGTAAAGCCGTCAATTGGTCGTCATCAACCGGAACTGCTGTCGTCAAAGTTGCATGCAAAATGCCACTTTTTTCTTCAGCAAAGGCGATAAAGTCGACCAAAATTGGCTTGATTTGTGTTGCACGATGGTTTTTGACTAATAATTTGATCAAATTGGTCACACTCGGTTGCCCATCTTTGGTCAAATCTTGCGCCAATTGCAACTTTTGTTCTGCCGTCAAACGGCGATTGCCAAACGCATCAGCCAAAGCTGGCACGTCAGCCAAAATCGTTTGCACGGCTTTCACATCCGCCACAACTGCGTCTAATGTTTGCGTTTCCGTCGCCAATTCAAACAACGCACGCACATATTGCTGACGAATTGTTTTGATGTTTGCCATAGCTAAACCTTCTTCAAATCGTTGATATAATCGTCAATCAAAGCTTTGTGATCCGCCAAAGACAATTCCCGACGCAAAACTTTGTTAGCGATTGCCACTGACAAATCAGCAACTTCGCCTTGCGCTTCATGGAGCGCTGCTTGCTTGACGTTTTGCGCATCAACGATCGCTTCTTGTTCCAAACGTTGCACGTGCGCGCGTGTTTCATCAAGCATGGCATCGCTTTGCGCATGCGCGGCGCGTTGCGCGTCGGCCAAAATTTGCGCTGATTGCGCTTTTGCCGCGTCTAATTCGGCTTGTCGTTTTTCGGCCAAAGCTTCCGCATCACGTTTGGCTGCTTCCGCGTTGTCCAAGTCGTCGCTGATTTTGTTGGCGCGTTCGTCCATGATTTTGGTCAAAGGTCCGTACGCGAACTTTTTCAAAATCAGCATCAACACCAAAAACGACACCAGCACAAACAGCATTGAACCGAGTTGAATGTCAACTCCACTAAGAATTACTGTGTGCATAAGCGCCCCCAATTACTTGTTCAACAACATGAAGGCCACAACGATTGCCAAAATTGGCATCACTTCGACCAAAGCAACCCCGATCAAAGTACGTGTGAACAAACGGTTTTCCATTTCTGGTTGGCGGGCAGCTGATTCCAAAAACTTTGACACAACTGAACCGTTACCAATTCCGGCTCCCAAAGCAGCCAATCCAGCAGCAATACCTGCAGCTAACAAACCTAAATCCATGAGAAATTCTCCTTAGTTATTCTTGATGTGATAATTCACGCGCATACGTGTGAACTAAAGTGACAAATACGTACGCCTGTAAGACGCCGATAAACAATGAAAAAGCTTGCCAAGCCATCGACAGCGGCAGTGCAAGTAGCACTTGCCACCATTGATTGAAATGACCGTGCGTTGTGGCGAGTTGATTTGACAGCAATTCTAACAAAACTTCCCCGGCAAAGATGTTCCCAAAGAGTCGTAAAGTCAGTGTCAAAAATTGCGCGACTTGTTCGATGATATTCAGCGGTGCCATAAAGGCCGCCGGTGCGAACAACAAATTCTTCGCATATGGGCCAACACCCAACTTGCGCATGCCAAAGACGTGCGCAATCAGCAAAGACATGGCCGCCAAGGTCCCCGTGGTCCAGTATGACGCGGTTGGACTTTTCACCCAAACGTCTTCATGACCGGACACCGAGAAGATTAAACCTAATTCGTTTGACGCCACGATGAAAATAAACAGCGTGAACGCAAACAAACCGAATTTTCGGGCATCTTCACGCGGTAGAATCCCTTTTAAAATCCCATTTGTGAAATCTAAAACATATTCCACAAAGTTTTGGGCTTTTCCAGGACGCATCGCCACGCGTCTAGTCAACGCAATTGCCAAAACACTCACAATCACGACTGTAAGTAGTGTTGACAAGACAATTGTTGTATCAAAAGTCATCCCTAACCACGTAAACGTCGCAGTTGATTCCATTTTGCAAGCTCCTTTCGATTAAAGTATAAAGTACGTTCGTCTGTCATGACATCTTCATTATAGCTCGTTTTGTGAAAAAACAAACAAAATACGATTTTTAGACACAACAAACTTAATTTTATTTTACACTATATATGTAATCGTTTTCAAGTTATTTTTAAGCGCACTTAATGAAAAGTTGGTTGTTACTTACATTTGTTTTCATGCAAATAAAAAAAGCGTGATCATCACGCTTTTTCACTCGCAGCTTGCGCTGGCAAAATCAAATTCAAACCAATGCCCAAAACAGTCGCTAAAGCCACGCCCGTAAAGACCAAACCATTGCCCAGATTCAAGTTGAAGTTCCCAATTCCCGTCACCAACACCGGTGCAGCAATCATCAAATTCCGCTTTTTACCGTAATCAACTTTGTTATCAACAATAATTTGCAAACCAGCCGCTGCAATCACACCGTACAACATAAAGCCGACACCACCCGTCACGGCGCCAGGAATCGTGCCAATTAAAGCACTCAACTTGCCGACAAAACTAAACAAAACCGCCAAGCCAGCCGCGCCACCAATCACCCAAACGGAGTAAACACGGCTCAATTGCATCACGCCGATATTTTCACCATAAGACGTCACCGCCGGTCCACCAACTAATCCTGCCACAATCGTCGCCGTTCCATCACCCGTGATTGTCCGCTTCAAACCAGGATTGGCAAAGAAATCACGACCCGTGATTTTGTTCAAAACCATCAAGTGCCCCAAATGTTCACTCAACGTCACCAAAGCCAACGGCGCCATACTCAAAATCGCAAATGGATACCACTTAAAGCCGTCCGCACCAATCACACTTTCAAAATGCGGTACCTGGAACCACGCAGCATCCCCGACAACTTTGGCCACATCAGCGACCTGCACAACACCGACCAACAAAGCAACGATGTAACCAGCCACAATCCCCAGCAAAACCGGAATCAAGCCAAAGTAGCCTTTCAAAAACATGTTAAACCCAATCGTCAACAACAAAGTTGCCAACGCCACGAAAAAGACTTTCAAGTCGTAAACGCCATTGACTGTTGTCGCAGATGAGGCCGCCGTTCCTGCCAAACTCAACCCAATCACCATAACAATCGGCCCAACCACTTCGGCTGGGAACAGCTTTTCAATCCAAGCAGTTCCGGCAAACGATACAATCACCGCCACGATCGCATAAACGACCCCAACCGAAATCACGCCTTGCGCAACGGCTGGATAACCCGCACTTTTCAAAAGCGACGTCATCGGCACGATAAATGCAAAACTTGATCCCATGTACGCCGGAATTTTCCCACGCGTAATCAACAAATGCAAAAGCGTTCCAACTCCGGAACTAAACAACGCCACGCCCGGCGTCAAACCCACCAATAAGGGCACTAAAATTGTCGCCCCAAACATTGAAAACAAGTGTTGCAACGACAAACCCAACCAAGTAAAGAACGGTGGCTTTTGATCCACATCATAAATCGCATTATTTTGTTGCATCTTTTTCTCCTCCATAAGAAAAACCCGACAGCCAAATGCCGTCGAGTTTTGGTCAGGGTGCACCCAAAAGTGGCGCAAGTCGCCCTTCTAGAATCGTCGCACCTTCCAAGCCTCGCCGGACTTGCTTAAAGGTAATTTTTAATAGTATAGCAAATAATGTTTCGCTTGACAATTTAGGTTTTCATTTCTAAAATGAAATAAAAATTAGAAAATGACAAAAGGTTTCATGTTTGATATTTCCCCAACTTCTCGCTCCCAAATTCAAATCGAATTGCAGCAAACGATTCACGACGGTCGCATTGACACAAGCGCCCCAGACGTTACCGCGGTGATTTATGCGCAATCCGTTGCCGATGTGCAGGCCGTTTTAGCTGTCGCACGCCGCTATCGTTTGCCCGTTGTCCCGCAAGGTGCCGCCACGTCGTTGAGCGGCTCTTCGACGCCTTTGCCCAATGCGCTCGTTCTTTCTTTTAAAGAAATGAATGCGATTTTGGCAATCAATCCAGCTGATCAAATCGCCGTGGTTCAACCCGGCGTGATTAACGGCGATCTAGACAAAGCGGCGCGCGCCGTTGGCTATTTTTACGCGCCAGATCCTGGCTCAAAATTATTATCGAGCATCGGTGGAAACGTCGCCACCAATGCCGGCGGCATGGCCTCGCTTAAATACGGCACCACTAAACAAGCCGTGCTTGGCTTAACCGTGGTATTAGCCGACGGACGCGTCTTAAAAACCGGTGGTCACACGCTCAAAAATGCCGCCACTTATCAATTAACCGATTTGTTCATCGGCTCGGAAGGCACATTAGGTATTATCGTGGAAATCACAGTGCGCCTGCTCCCGATTCCTTTAGCCAAACCACTAACTGGGGTAGCGACCTTTCAAACTTTGGCCCAACTTGGCAAAGCTGTGCAAGCATTACAAGCCAGCGGCGTTTATCCTAGCATGTTAGAAGCCATGAATGCACAGTCGATCACGGCGCTTAGTGCGTATGTCCACCATGATTTTGACGGCGCGCAAGCGGCACTGATTTTCCAACTCGACACGCCGACCGATGCAGCTTTAGCCACCGTTCAACAAGTGCTTGCTGAATATCAGGCTGAAAATGTCGTCATCACTGACGATGAGCAGCGCACCGCGGAATTGATTAAAATCCGTCAAGACATGTACGCTGCCGACGTAGCTTACGGCAACATTATTGTCGAAGATATCGCTGTGCCACTTTCGCAGCTAGCGGCCTATTTAACGTTTGTTGATGAATTGAGTCAAACGTATGATCAACCGATTTTTATTGTGGGGCACGCAGGCGACGGCAACATTCATCCTGATTTGGTGTACGACAAGGATTTGAGCGAACCAACCGACAATATGATTGTTGTCGTGCAGAAGTTATTTGCCAAAGCGCTCGAACTCGGTGGCACGATTTCTGCTGAGCACGGCATTGGTGAATTCAAAAAAGTTGGGTCGTTGAACAACTAGACCCAGTCGCCGATGCGATTCAACATCAACTTAAAGCGACGTTTGATCCCTACAACATTTTAAATCCCGGTCGTAAATTATAAATTCAGCGCACAAAAAAAGCCCGCCAATTCGGCGCGCTTTTTTCATTTTAAAATTAGTTAACACCACGCATCATGCTGTGGATCCAGCGTGACATGAACCAGATAACCAAGCCCAATGCCAACACAATCAATCCAAACCATGTGAAGTAAGCAACTTCAGTTTTTGGTGTGTACAAACCAACCACTTGCGCGTTCAAAGCTGAACCCGCGGCTGACGCCAAGAACCACATTCCCATCATTTGTGATGTGAAGGCCTTTGGTGCCAACTTTGTTGTGACTGACAAACCGATTGGTGAAATCAACATTTCACCAACGATGATCAACGCCCATGAGCCGACCAACCAGAATGGTCCAACTTTGACATCGGTACCAAACAATGTGCCTGGCAAAGCCATCAACAAGAATGATAACGCTGTAAAGCCAAGTCCCAAAGCAAACTTCTTTGGTGAGCTAGGTTGCTTTGAACCTAACTTTGTCCACAACCAAGCAAACAATGGCACATACAACATGATGAACAACGGGTTAAATGATTGGAACCAAGCTGGCGCAAACCAACTTGGGTAGTTCACACGGTCAGCGGCAAAGGTCGCCAACACGATTGAACCTTGTTCTTCCAAAGCCCAGAACAACACCGCTGCAATGAACAGTGGCACGTAAGCCATCAAACGTGACTTTTCGACACGGTCTGTTTTTGGACTACGGTACATGCTAACAAAGTAGTAAATTGGCAACGCAACGGCTACAACGGTCAACACGTTAATCAAGTTTGGTAATGTCAAAGCTGATGCTGTGTACAAACCACCCAAAACAATGATGATGGCTGCGATAATCAAAGCCAAGCGGCCAACCAAACGACGACGTTCTTCTGGCAACAATGGGTTAACTGGGTGCAAAGCACTTTCAGGCAAGTACTTGCGTCCTGTGTAAACATATTGCACCAAACCAAGGAACATCCCGATGGCAGCTAATGAGAACCCAACGTGGTAATTCCATTGTTCAGATACCCAACCGACCAACAAAGGCGCGATGAACGCACCCAAGTTGATACCGAAGACGAAGATTGAGAATCCTGCGTCACGCTTAGGGTCTTCTTCGGCATACAAGCTACCAACCAATGACGATACGTTTGGCTTCAACAAACCGGTTCCGGCAATGATTAAGATGATTGATGAGAACAAGCCCGCTGCACCGACTGGCAAAGCCAATGCGATGTGTCCGAACATGATCAAAATACCACCCCAAAGCACTGTTTTACGAGCACCCAATAGTCGATCCGCAATGAATCCCCCAACCATACCTGTCAAATAAACCATTGACGTGTAGATTGCGAAGATTGAGGCTGCTGTTGCCTTATCAAAGTGTAATTGACCTTGCTTGATCATTTCCCACATGTAGTACAACAAAATTGCGCGCATGCCGTAGTAACTGAATCGTTCCCACATTTCTGTGAAGAACAAAGTGACTAAGCCACGCGGTTGGTTCAAAAAAGTTTTCTCGTTTTGAGCCATTTTTCCATCCTTTTTGTAAGTAAGATTATTTTCTCATGAATATTCTCTGAAAAAACACAAGTTCTATTCTACAAGTCTTTGAAAGCGATGTCAATTTTGTTCACATTAAAATTTACTTTTTGTTAAGAAATCTATCACAACTTCCACAGACACGCAAAAAGCACTCAGCAAGTGAGTGCTTTTTATGTTTACATTTCTTCTGGTGCTTGAACACCTAACAAAGCCAAGCTTTCGGCAAGGACAATTGTCACAGCTTTGACCAAAGCCAAACGGCTGTTACGTTGGTCATCGTCCGTCAAAATCTTTGAGTTGGCGTAGTATTTGTTAAAGGCCCGTGCCAAACGTAACGCGTACTTCGCAATTAAACTCGTGTCGCGCTTGTCCCAAGCGCTGCGGACCACTTCAGGGAAGTTTTTCAACAAGGTTGTCGTATCCCAAGTCGCATCATCAGCCAATCGCAAATCCGTAAAGTCCACGGCGCCGGCCTTGCGCAAAATTGAGTTGGCACGCGCGATCGTGTATTGCACGTAGGGACCCGTGTCCCCTTCAAACTTCACGGCGTTTTCTGGTGTAAAGTCAATGAAGTTCTTCCGGTCGTTCATCAAATCATTGAACACGACGGCACCGGCACCCACTTGTTCGGCAACGATTTCTTTGTTTGGCAAATCAGGATTCTTTTCAGAAATCTGCGCCAAAGCCGCGTCATAAGCCATGTTCAACACTTCAACCAACGTCACGACGTTGCCCTTACGCGTTGACATTTTTTCACCGTTAATTGTAATCAAACCGTAACTGATATGCTCGATGTCGTCGGCCCAAGCGTGATCAGCCAACTTCAAAATCGCCTTCAATTGGCGGAAATGTTCCGTTTGTTCGGCCCCAACGACATACAATGATTTGGCAAAGTCGTAGTTTTCCTGACGGAATTCAGCCGCTGCCAAATCACGTGTCATGTACAAAGTCGCCCCGTCCGTCCGCTTAATCATCGCAATCGGCAAATTCGCATCCGGCAACAAAGCTGGCAAATCAACGATTTGAGCGCCTTGTGATTCGACCAACAAATTTTTGTCAGTCAATTCAGCGACGATTGGATCCATTTTGTCGTTAAAGAATGCTTCCCCGTTCATTGAGTCAAACGTGATGTGCAAACGATCGTAAACTTCTTGGAATTCGCCCAAACTTTCCGCGCGGATGGTTTGCCACATGCTTTGCGCTTCGGCATCGCCATCTTCCAACTTTTTAAACCACGCCCGGCCTTCATTGGCGACGGCGTCATCTTCTTTGGCAGCGGCGTTAATCCGCACATAAAGTTGCACCAATTCAGACACACTGTACTCTTCAATTGGCTTGTCGCCCCACTTTTTATAAGCGGCAATCATCAAACCAAATTGCGTGCCCCAATCACCCAAATGGTTGATTTTCACAGGATTGTACCCGTTTTTCTTCAAAACATTGGCAAACGCATTTCCGATCACGGTTGAACGCAAGTGCCCAAAACTCATTGGTTTTGCGATGTTTGGTGATGACATATCAATCGTCACATTCGCACCAGCGCCGTCGTTGTTTTGACCGTAGTCAGCGCCTTGCGCCAAAATATCTGCCAAAACCGCGTTCGTCGTGGCGTTTTTGTCAAAGAAAAAGTTGATGTATGGCCCAGTTGCCACAACTTTTTCAAAACCAGTTTGATCGATTTGTTCGACTAAGTTTGCGGCAATTTGTTGCGGTGCTTGGCGCAATGCTTTGGCCAAAGTGAACACGGGAAAAGCCGCGTCGCCCAAGTCAGCTGACTTAGGTGTTTCCAATTTGTCAGCAATTTCTTCTTTTGTCAAATGTTCGTTCAACACGCCGTACAGCGCGTCAATAAGTTGTGTTTGTTCAGACATAATAAATTCCTTTCTGTATAAAAAAGACGGCACGTCCCCTGTAAAAATACAAGAGACGAGCCGTCAGCCCGCGGTACCACTCTAATTGAGATGTGTTGCAACCTAGCTTTGCGCTTAGTTACGACATTCAAAATCCGCTCATAAATCTTCAATTTTACACTATTTGCGCGCCAGTAATTAGATTGCATCCGGCTTCCATCGTCCCGAATTTGCTAGGCCAATCGCCCTTACTTTCCTCAAATATTAATCTTCTTTGTCAGCCTTTTTAGCAGGTGCTGGCGCGGCGTAAATCACTTCCACTGCGTCCATGCGCACCACGGCGCGGTGGTTCATTTCGTTCACCACCGGTTGGTCAGCCGGATCATTTTCCGTGATGACCACCAACAAAGCATTTTCATAAATTTTTTCAACTTCACCAGTGAATGGCTTTTCCAAGTTGCCGTAAGCCGGCGCCACAAGCACATCCCCGATGTTAAATCCTGAGTTGTTTTCAACTTCTTCTACGGCCATAAAAAACCTCCATTAAGCTTGATAATTATACCAACAAACTACGCTTTTTTCAAGCGTTCTGCAACGTTTTTTACAGCAGCAAAATCACCGATGTAGTGCGTGTCCACACCGTCAATTTTTTGGTATGGATCCTCGCCTTTGCCCGCCACGACAACAATGTCTTGTTCACCCGCTGCCAAAATCGCCTGCTCAATCGCCGCCAAGCGATCCATTTCAAAATGAACGCTCAACGCGTCGTTGGTAATATGCGCCGCGATTTCATCAGCAATGGTGCGCGGTTGTTCAAATTGCGGGTCATCTGCCGTCAAATAAACGACATCGGCCAACTCACTCAACACGCGCCCAAAATCCGCGCGGCGACTTTCGGCTTTGTTACCCGGCGCACCAACGACTACCAACACACGACCAGCTGGATATTGCTTTTGGGCAAAGCTCAACAGCGCTTGCATCGACGCATAATTATGCGCGTAATCCACGAATGCCACGCCGTGTTTGCCCAAATCAACGGTCAACATACGCCCAGGAATGGCGACTTGGGCCAAACCAGCTTGCCGACTTGCCAAATTCGCGCCCGCTAAACCAGCCACAATCAAGCTCGCCAGCGCGTTGCTTTCATTGAAATCGCCCGGCACATTCAAACGATACGTGCCATTCACGTCAATGCGCGTCGTTTCGCCACGCACAACAAATTCACTCGCCAACACATCGCCACCCAGCGACGCATAACTAAACGGCGCGTTCAAACCATAAACAAAAATCGCGTCGTCGGCATGCGTAAGGCGCGCATGCGCTAAAATCACGTCAAATTGGTCAGCATCGGCGTTAATCACCACTTTTTCACTGTGATCAAACAACATCAATTTGTGGCGTAAATAATCTTCAAAATCCGGATGCTCACTTGGCCCAATGTGATCAGGCGAAATGTTCAAAAACACGCCCACCTGAAAATCCAAGCCATAAACACGCTGCTTCAAATACGCTTGCGAGCTGACTTCCATGACCAAATGCGTCATGCCATTGTCCACCGCACGGCGCATGTCTTTGAATAATTCGTAACTTTCCGGCGTCGTCAAATCGGACTTTTTCTTGTCTGCTGGCCTTGGTCCGGTCACCCGATCAACCGTTGAAAACAGCGCCGTGCGGTTATTCGTGGCGCGTTTTAACATTTCGTAGACAAAATAAGCACCGGTTGTTTTGCCTTTGGTACCAGTAATCCCGGCGATCCACAGCGCTTTTTGCGGGTAATCAAAAAACAATTGCGCTAAGACCGACAGCGCTTTTTGACTATCGCGCACCACCCACTGCGGCACGTCAACGGCTAACGGCGTTTCCGTCACAACGCCCGTTACGCCAACCACATTTGCCAAATATTCCGCTTTAAAATTGCCTTTCACGACAAATAACGTGTTGTTTTCAACCCGGCGCGTATCATAATGTAAAAAATCAAACGCCGTCACCGCCGTTTGTGGCGCGCGCACCAACAAGTCGTGCGCCCGTAAACTATTTTCAATATCCGTCACTTTTAGCATAAATTCATTATACAAAAAAAATCAGCCACTGGCTGATTTTTCTCTTAATCTAACAAAGATTTGGCTAAATAAAAGCCACCAATTACACCCGCGTTATCGCCGTGAGCCACCGACACAATGTAATCTTCAACGGCCGGAACCGTCACATAATCGGCGAGTTTGGCCACAAATTTTTCACGGATTAGCGGCAATAACACGCTGCGATGCGGCACGCCACCGCCAAAAATGATTTTTTCAGGGCGCAAAATCATCGTGTAATTCACCGCCGCTTGCGCCAAATAATCGGCTTCGATGTCCCAAGCTAAATGATCATCCGGCAACTCTTTGGCCGAAATGCCCCAACGTTCTTCAATCGCCGGACCAGCCGCCACGCCTTCCAAACATTGATTGCCATGATAAACACAGCGCCCAGTGTATGTGTCTTTGGGATGTTGACGAACAAAAATATGTCCGGCTTCTGGATGACCAAATCCACTGAGAAGTTCGCCATTTTGAATAATGCCGGCGCCAATGCCCGTGCCAACCGTCAAATACAACGCATTATCAACTGCTTTGGCGGCACCACTCACAAACTCCGCCCAGCCCGCGCCGTTCACATCGGTAGTCCAAAAGTACGGCACATCACGCCAAGCTTTCATCGCCCCGAGAAAATCAAAATTCGTCCAACCCGGTTTAGGTGTTTGCAAGACGTAACCGTAGGTGTCAGATTGTTCATTCACATCAATTGGGCCAAAAGCCGCGATGCCAATCGCCGCCAAATCGTCATATTGTGCAAACCAATCCTGCACATCTGCCAAAGTTTCTTCGGGTTTGCGCGTGGGAAAACTCTCGCGCGCCACCACTTTTTCCGGATTTTTGGCATCGGCTACGGCGACCACGAATTTGGTGCCGCCCGCTTCAATTGCGCCCAATAATTGTGTCATGTTAATCTAACTCCTCTCCGTTTGAGCCAAAGGCTTTTTGGAACCAGTAGAATGATTTCTTTGGTACCCGTTTCAAATCACGAATTTCATCGTTGGTGCGGTTCACATACACGGCGCCGTAGCGTTTGTCCATGTTCCCTGATGAACTTGGAATGTCGATTAAGCCCCAAGCCAAGTAGCCCAAAACCGGCACCCCGTCTTCAAACATCGCGTCTTTCATCGCTGCCAAATGGTCGCGGTGGTAAGCGATGCGTTGATCGTCTTGGATTTCGTTTTCGCCGTCCCATTCTTCGCGCAAACCAATCCCGTTTTCGATTGGGAAAAGTGGCAATTGATAACGGCTGTACAATTTGCTCAAAATGTCACGCAAACCAAGCGGATCAATTGTCCAGTTCCATTCGTTGGCTTCTAAGAAACGACTCATTTCCCCGCCGTAATTCAAATAATAGTTCGGCGCAGTGCCGGCTGGGATTTTGTCCCCGTTGATTGTCCACGTCTGGTAGTAACTAAATGACACGAAATCAGATTTTTGCCGACCCAAAATCGCATCGTCTTCGGGACGATAATCCATGTCGATGTTGTTATTTTTCACAAACGTCAACACTTCGTTTGAGTAGCGACCGTGCACAAACATATCAAACAAATTATAGTTCAAAAATTCATCAACTTTGCGCGCAGCCAACACATCCACTGGCTTGCTGGTGGCTGGATAACCTTCAGAATAAGCCAACATACCACCGATTTTCAAATCAGGATAATTGTCGCGGATAAAGTTTTCAACGCCGGCATGCGCCAACATTGTGTGGTGGAAAATTGTGTACAAATCACTCAAAGTCTTATCGCCTTTGGTATAACCACCAATTTCAAATGCCAAATCCGTGAAGTACAAGTTGTGTTCGTTAAACGTAATCCAGTACTTCACCTTGTGCCCGAAGCGCTTGATCATCTCTTGGCCATAACGCACGAACGCATCGACGACGTGGCGGTCCAAAAAGCCGTTGTATTTTTCCGCCAAGGCCAATGGCATATCAAAGTGATACAAGTTAATCATCGGCTCAATGCCGCGCGCAATCAAGGCGTCGATGTACTTGTCATAATAAGCAATTCCCGCTTCATTGAATTCGCCATCGCCGTCCACAACCACACGTGACCATGAAATTTGGAAGCGATACATGTTCATGTTCATCGCCTTCATCAAATCAAAATCTTCTTCGTAACGGTGATATTCATCAATCGTTACCGCCCAGTCCATTTTGTCAGGACCGGCCTCGCGAATGTCGTAGACTGACGGGCTTTTTCCGTCTTCATTTGACCAGTTCCCTTCGGTTTGCATACTTGAAACTGAGTTTCCCCAGAAGAAATCTTTTGGCATCTCGTGCGTCATTTTAGTGCTCCTCATGATTTAATAAGTTAATTGTAAGCGCTTTCTAAACCGTTGTCAAATCTGAATTGTAAACGTTAACAAATTTAAATTTCATGCTCAGTTTGCAAAAAAAAGCGCACTGCGTTACACTACACATGTAGTTGAATATTCAAACAATCTGGGGTGCCTTTTGGCTGAGATTATACCCATATAACCGGATCTGGTTCGTACCAGCGTCGGGAGTATTGCGTTTTAGAGATGACTTTTAAGCATCCCTCGGATTTGTTTTTATGCACAAATTCGAGGGATTTTTTTATTCTCTTGCCGCACCAGAAAATAAATGTGTTGCGAACTCGGGAAGCCCGATCATGCGCCACACGCTGATTTTCAACTACAAATACATTTTCTGGAGGCATATTCATATGCAAACTGTTGATTCATCAACAAAAAAGTTGTGGGCGTTAAAAGACGTCTTGTTGTTGGCGTTTGTCGCCGTGTTCATTGGGATTATTTTTTGGGTGCTTGGCCCAATTTATAATGCACTGTCGGCTGCCTTGACGCCTGCTGGGCTCGCACCGTTCACCAATGATTTGTTACTCGGTGGCTGGATGATGGCTGCCCCGCTCGCCAGTGTGTTAATCAAACGCGCCGGTGCCGGTTTACTTGGCGAAATTTTCGCGGCCGCAGTTGAAATGCTGCTTGGCGGTCAATGGGGCGTGGCGACTTTGTTGTCTGGCTTGATTCAAGGTGTGGCCAGCGAACTTGGCTTTGCTTTGACGGGTTACAAAAACTGGCGTTGGGTGGGGATTTTTGCCTCAACAGTGACTGGAACAATTGTGACGTTCGCTTGGGACTTGTTCCGTAATGGCTATGCTGAATACAGCTTTGGCTTGCTTGTCGCCTTGTTTATCACGCGCTTCTTGTCAATTTTGTTCTTTGGCGGCGTGTTAGTGGTTGCCATTCAAAAGTTGATTGATCGTTCGGGTGTGTTGCAACGTGATTGATTTGGTAGTTGACCACGTCAATTTTGCTTATCGTGACACGCCAATTTTGACGGATGTGTCGCTGCAATTGACGCCCGGTTCTTTTAATTTATTAGTCGGACCTTCCGGCGGTGGCAAATCGACTTTGCTGAAATTACTGGCTGGCCTCTACCCGACGTTTAGCGGCGGGCATTTGACGGGCACGTTGACGCTCAACGGCTATGATTTAGGAAAAATCGTGCCGTTTCAGCGCGTGGCGCACTTAGCGTATTTGTTTCAAAATCCGAATCGGCAGTTTGTGATGCAAACGCCGTTTGAGGAATTGCGCTTTAGTTTGGAAAATGTGCAAATTGACCCTGCCGACATCCCCGATCGCATTGAAAACGCGCTGGCGCAAGTCGACATGACCGCATTTGCCCACCAATCCTTACAAACTTTGTCCGGTGGTGAGCAACAAAAAATCGCACTCGCGGCCATCATCGCTCTCGATGCGGATTTGTGGCTGCTCGATGAACCCTTTGCCAACGTTGATCCAAGCGCGCGTTTGCACCTGATTGATGTGATCAAAGCCGCACAAAAAGCCGGCAAAACTATTTTGCTGGCCGACCATGATTGGAGCGGTTATCGCGAGGTAGTGGATGAGATTTTTGTGATGACAAACGGGCATTTGCAACAAGCTGATACCACCACACGCACCGGAATCCTCGCGCAAACACCTGTAACTGTGCCGATTAAGACGCTTTTGCCAAACACCGACCACGTGATTATCGACCTCCACAACGTCGCTTTGCAAAACGCGCATCGCCCACTTTTACAGCCAACCGCGCTTGACATCCCAGCACAAAAACGGATTTTGATCACCGGCCCAAACGGCGTGGGCAAATCCACGCTTTTCTCAGCGCTCGTCAAATTGTACGCCTATGACGGCACCATTCATTTGAACGGCACCGACATCGCCAAACGCAAACTTGCCCAACACGTCAAAGACATCGCGCTCGTCTTCCAAAACGCCGAACAAACGTTTATCGCCATGACGGTGCAAGAAGAAATCACGGCCGCTTTAACAACGGCGCGCTATCCTGCGCTTTGGTCACCTGACAGATTAGACGCCGTCTTAACGCAACTCAATCTCGCGCATTTACGCGAGCACGTGGTGTACCAATTATCAGGTGGCCAGCAAAAAAAGTTACAAGTTTTGCTGATGTTGATGACCGGCACGCCGGTTTTGTTATTCGACGAACCGTTGGCCGGTTTAGACACCGCCTCGCAACAAACCCTGCTCGCCCTCATCGCCGACATCACCGTGCAACAAAATCAAACGGTGCTCATGATTTCGCATCAATTACAAGCGGTCAGCGCGTGGTTTGATTATCATTTGCACTTTGAAGATCAACAATTACACTACGTCGGAGGTGCAACATGAATCCATTTGTGAAATTCGCCACCATTATGGTGATTGCTTTGGAGTTGACTTTCATTCGCAGTGTTGCGGTGAATTTAATTGTGATTGGCGTGAGCGCGGTATTGTATTTGTTTTTGCATTTGCGTTGGCGCCAATGGCTGTGGTTGGTGGCTTTGCCGCTTTTGCCCGGACTGGGATCGTGGTTTTCGCTGATGTATTACAGCACCGGCGATCACGTGCACATGGCGTGGGTCATGCTCACGCGGGTGTACGCCTACCTGTGGCTCGGCGGTTTATTCACCCTGCGTTTGGCAAATGACCGTGATGAATTTTTGGCAACTTTAGAGCAAAAAATCCACGTCAGTTCAACATTCGTGTATGCGCTCATCGCCGTGCTCAACTTTATTCCAGCCGTCGAACAGCAAATCAAAACCATCCGTACGGCCGCACTCATGCGCGGACAAGTGCTACACGTTTGGGACGCGCAGTTGTATTTCAAAGCGGTGTTAGCGGCGATTCGCTGGTCCCAGCATTTGGCCGAAGGCATGGTCGCACACGGTTTTACCGAAGGTGCGCCGCGCACGCATTTGAGCAAAATCTGCATCCCCGTTTGGCAGCCACTGGTTGCTGTGGTGCTCATCGTGCTTTTTAACACATTATTGTTCCTAAAATTGAGGTAAAACATGACTTTTTCACAAGAATTATTGCAGCGCGCCCAACCAATTATGGATGCCATCATGGATCATCCCTTTGTGCAAGGCATCGCAAATGGTGCTTTGCCGGTTGAAGCCGTGCATTACTATATTGAACAAGACGAACATTATCTACAAGATTACGTCCAAATTTCAGCACTCGCCGTGACGAAAACGGATAACACCGACGATATCGCCAAACTCGTGGAATCGGTCAAATTCGTCAATGACGAGTCCAAAGCCCATCGTGTGATGCAAGATTACGATAACTACGCCATTCAACACACGCGACGCGGTCCGCAAAATACCTTGTACATCAATCACATGTACGAAGCTGCCTACCGCGGCAACTACGCGGATGTGATTGCGGCTTTGACGCCGTGCCCTTGGACGTATGAAGTGATCGGCGAACGTTTGATTGCCGCGGGCGCCAATCACGACGCGAATTCGTTCAAAAAGTGGATTGAACTTTACGCCCCAAAACCTGATGTTGAATCAGTCAGCACGTGGCGTTTAGCCATTTTGGATCGTGAAGTTGAGCATTTCACGGCTGAACAAAAAGAACACGTCGCTCAAATTTTTCTTTACAGCATGGAAATGGAGTGGCGCTTTTGGGAAGCAGCTTGGGTGCAAGAACAATGGCAATTTGATTTTTAATGACAAAAGCGGTGCTTACGCATCGCTTTTCTTTTGGGAATTATGCTATCATGAAGAGAATAAAAGGAGTAATTAGCATGCAAGCACATGTCGTTTTTGCCACGATTACGGGCAATAATGAAGCCGTCGCCGATGTGATTATCGACGCCCTACAAAAGCGTGACGTTGCGGTCACAAAAAGTGAAATTTCGCAGACAGAAGTCGAAGAATTCAACGATGATAATCTCGCCATTGTTGTGCCCTACACCTATGATCTCGGTTCTTTGCCGGATGAAGGACTGGATTTTTACGAAGATCTCCAAACCATTGATTTGACGGGGAAAATTTATGGTGTCGCGGGTTCTGGCGATATTTTTTATGAAGATGATTTTGCCGTGGCCGTGCCCAAGTTTGAAGCAGCTTTTGCCAAATCTGGGGCCACCCGTGGGGCCGAAGGTGTCTTGATTAATTTGTATCCCGACGCCGATGACGTACAAAAACTGACCGCCTTTGTCGATCAATTAATTGCAACCAAAAAAGAGAACGCTTAGGCGTTCTCTTTTTTATAACTCTTTAAAATCCAGAACTGGCTCAACCAAATCGACAAACCAATGCCTAACATGCCAAGCAACAACGTCGCTAGCTCCGCCATTAACATTTTTGAATTCAAAAACGCCGACCACGTATAACCAAGCCGCACATACCAAATCACCAACGGCAAATTGGCGCCCAAAACGCCGAAAAACAACGTATTAACAGCCGTTCCCAGAATTTGCCGGCCAATAATTTCTGCCTGCAAACCTAATTGCGCGTGCGTCGGTGCGTCTTGTTCAATGACTTCATTCAAATCAGCCGTCACGGCCATCGCCGCTTCCGCCACCGCGCCCAAAGTCGACACGCTCATCATCACGAAACTAGTCGCCCCAAATGACAAACCAACCGCCAACGATAAGCCTTCGAGTTCATCGGCATTTTCTTGTGCAAAACCACCGAATTGCCCCAAATCCTCAACAATAAAGGCCAAACAAATCAGCACAATGAACACAATGGCACTCACACCAAACGCTTTATTTGCTACCTCAATTTCATCTGTGCCGAGGTAAATCGCCAAAGCCAGCATGACAATGCCGACCGTCACTGTCACAATCACCGGATTAAATTGCCAGTTAATCAGCACCAGTAAAATCAGCAAACTCATAAAATTCAGCGCCAACCCAAACAAAATTCGAACACCTTGACGCCCACCAATCAGGAGCAATACAGCCGCCAGCACCAGCAACAAAACCGTAATACTAGTCATGTCGGCCACCTCCCACGCGCACCAAAATCGTCGCGGCCATCGCGCTGGTCAAAGGAATGGCCAGCACAATGCCAATCGCTGAAATTAACGTCTGCACAATGCCCAAATTCAGCACCATTTCAAAAACATACGACCAATCGTTCCCATTGCGCAACGTGAGCAGCACCATCGCAAACGTCTCCGCCGCAAACAACATGAACAACACATTGATCAACGTGCCCATAATATCACGCCCAACCGCGACCCCCGACGTATAAAATTCCCGCCAAGTGTGTGTCTCTTGGCGTGCCATCCCAAACACAGCGGCCACAATGTCGGCGGCTTCGTCCATCACCGCCCCTAACAGCCCAATGATTGCCATCGACAAAAACAATGTTTCAGGGTTTTGGGTGACGTAAGTCAACGTTTCAAAATGTACGCCTGCATTTTGAGTTAAATTCAAAATCAATAAGGACAAACTCGCCGTCAACGCCGTACTGACAACCGTTGCCACTAACGCGACCAACATTTGCCACGTCCAACCGAGCACAAAAATAAGTGCCACAGCCGCCACAAACACCGCTAAAGTTGCAAAAATACCCAACACAGCTGGTTTTTCCAAATGAATATCCAACCAAACAGCCCCGGCAAACAAACTTAAGTTCACCAACAAACTCGCGCTCAACAAGCCAAAAGCACGCCAGCGACTAAAGACGCTAAACAGGCCAAAAACAAACACCAACAACGCGCCAATCACCGCATCGCGCTTCAAACCACCAACCCGCCAAACTTGATCTTGGTGCGTCAACAAAACTTGTTGGCCAACGCGATAAACTGGCGTGAAAGCTTGAGAAACTTCTGTTTGATTGGTCAAGCGGACTTGCCCGGCGCGGTTTAATAATTTGATGGTCAAGACTTGCGTCACTTGCGTGTCCTGATTGTCATGCTCATCAGTTACCGTCGTGCGCTTGGTAGTTTGCACGTGCGTGATTTGACCAACTGGTTGTTGATAAATCGCCGCGTCGTGTGTCAAACCAACGTAGGTCAACAAGGCAGCCATGATGACAAAAAGCAGGCGATACCTCACCTGCATCAGTTGCCACCCAAACGGCGACTAGCACCTTGAAGCAAAATTGGACGCGTCAAAAAGTTAATCCGTTGCATCAAACGCGCGGCTTTGACGGGTTCAACGGCATCACGCGTGGTTGCCAAATGCGTTTCCAATGACGCCAAATCAAAGTTTGAGCTGATAAAGGTCGTTAATTCATTTTGCATGCGGTATTCCAAAATCATGCCCAGCACGTTGTCACGGAACCATGCGCTCAAATTTTCCGCCCCTAAATCGTCTAAAAACAAAACCGGCACGGTTTTGGCGCGTTCCAACAAGTTATCCAATGCATCATCGCCACGACCAATCGTACGTTGAATTTCCGTGGCAAACGTCGGCACGTGCAGCATAAAGACACGCACATTTTGCGCGACCAATTCATTAGCTAATGCGCCCAACAAATACGTTTTCCCAACGCCAAACGTGCCGTATAAATACAAACCGCGGACATAATCGCTCGCATTCGGCAACGCTTTTGCAATTTGCCAGACAGCTTCTAATGCTTCGCCCCGGCCAGCATCTTGCGCATTTTCTTTCAAAATTGCGCGCAAGTCCGCTTTCACCGTCGCTTTGGCGACATGATAAGTCGTCAAATTCTGTGCCTGTTGTTGCTGCAATTGCGTCTGTGCGTCAGGTTGATATTCGACGACGACGTAGCCCTTTTGGTTTTGCAAAATTGGGACATAGCCCGGATACAAACCCCGGCCTTCCGCAATGGCGCGCTTTTGGCGAATGAATTCAAATAAATTGCTCAACGACCGGCTCAACGCGTCCGGCGCCAACTGGTCACCTTCGTCGCGCCAAAAATTTTGCACATCTTCATCAGACGTAATCAATTGCTCAACATCAAAATCAGGCGTCTGCGCAAAACGGGGATTTTCTTTAATAAAGGCCTTCAATGCCTCGGCTAAACTTTGCATGGCGTATAAAGTGCGGCGCCCGTTGACCATCACGAACAGTGGGCGCTACACGTTTCCTCCTATCATTGCATATCTTCCAAAATCTTACTCAACCGGCTCGTATCAAAGTCGTTTGCCCCAGAATAATCCGGTTGCTGTTCGACTTTTTGCGGTTTGCGGGTGGCTTTTTTCGGCGTACTGGTTGCGGCTTTGTTGCGTTTGGCAATTAAATCAATGGCTTGTTGTGCCGTTTGAATGCCTTGCTGGCGCCAATTATTCGCAATCGCTTCGGCCAAATTCAACGTCACGTTCGTTTTACCTTGACCAACCAAAATCTCGTGCGTCAAAATATTAATCACTTCCGGCGTCAACGCGTGTCTCTCCAAAAGCTGGCTGACCACACGCCGCTCAGCATTTGTTACGAATCCGCCACGTTGTTGTTGGAGCTGTTGAATGAATTGCATCGGCGTTAGACTTTGCGCCGCTTGTACCAACGGATTGGCGCTAGCAACCGCCGGTTTCTTTGGTTGTTCAACTGGCGTGACGGTTTGCACCCGGCTCAATTGCTGACGGATGGCCGTTTCGTCAATTTGGCGTTTATCAAGGGACAACGTTTGTTGAATAACCATTGCCAAACGCGTTTCGTCAAGTCCATAAAGCATGACTTGAGCGGCCAAAAAGGCTTCGTGTTTTTTCAAGTCCGCCCGCGTCAAACCTTGTGCGTGCAGTAATTCGGCGACAATGTCCCAATCAACTGACGCGGTAGCCAACGGCGTTGCTTCTTGGACCGCTGTCGTCACTGGCGCGTTTGGCACTTGGAAAATATCGGTGAAACGCGCCGACAAATTCTCACCAGCCACTTCCGGCATGGTCAAAAAGCGTTCTTTGAGTGTCTCAAAACGTAATTCACCAATGAATTTTGCCAATAAACCAGCCAAAAGCGGTTCCTTGAAAAATTCAGGCGCGCTCAGCGGCGCCACAACGACATAAGTCAGCACAGAATCGCTCGTGGCAAATGTTTTCAACAAACCAACCGCTTCGAGCTTTTGCCGAGCCGCAACAAAATCGGTTAAATTCACGTTCAAGCTGTCCAACAAAAAATTGTGATCATCGCGTGTCGTCGCACGCGCTTCCAAAACCAACAATTGGTACAACGCCAACGCCGTTTGCCCAATGAATGGCAAATAAAGCTGCGCGAGCACGGCTGAATCGCCCGTCACGCCAGCTTGAACTCGTATTTGAACCGTTGCTTGTGGATTTAATTGTGCGCGATTGTCTGCCATTTTTGAATGAGCTGCTCCACTTGAGTTCGTAAATTGGCTTTGTCCGCAGTATTGTCCAATACCACGTCAGCCAGTGCGACTTTTTCTGCTAACGGCATTTGCGCATCAATCCGCGCATTTGCCGCCTTATCTGATAATTGATTACGGGATTTTAACCGCGTAAATTGCTGTTCGTGTGTGGCATTGACGACGACCACCTCATCGACCTGATGTTGATAATCGCGTTCAAACAATAACGGAATGTCCAAAATCAACAACGGCGTTTTTTGCATGCGCCAAAAACTAATTTTGTCCTGCATCGCCGATTGAATCGCGGGCTGCATAATCGCATTGAGCCGATCTAACTCCGATTGACTACCAAACGCAATTTTCCCTAACGCGGCACGATCCAACTCGCCATTCACAATAATCGCCGGTCCAAACGCTAATTTTAATTTTTCCAAAGTCGGCGTCCCAGGCTCAACCACCTCACGCGCCACCAAATCAGCATCCACCACGGGCAAACCTGCCTCACGCAGCCAAGCGCTAACGGTCGATTTCCCAGAAGCAATGCCGCCTGTTAGTCCGATTGTGTACATAATTTTTCTTTCTGAAATGTGCTGCAGGGTTCGGAACGCTATGTGTAAGCGGCTATCACGCAAAATCGCTGTACGATTTCACGCGTTAGCCGCTTACACGACGCTCCCCGTTTTGGCGATGCCAAAACCACCCTTCCGCACTCTATTTCACCTGGCAATGCGGGCAATAAGTTGTGCCGCGTTGGGCGACTTTAATTTTAACCATCGGTGTACCACAACGTTCGCAAGGTAAACCGACGCGACCATATGCTTGTAATTCATTTTGGAATTGACCAACTTCGCCAAAAACATTGCTAAAACTGTGCACCGTGGTGCCATGCTGAGCGGTCGCGCGGGTAATTTCAGCAATGATATTGTCTCGTAGAATAGCAATCTTTTCCGCCGGGATCAAATTCGCCGGAGTTTCCGGATGGATTTTTGATAACCATAAAATTTCATCGGCGTAAATATTGCCAATGCCGGCGACATGATTTTGTCCCAACAAGAACGCCTTGATTGCCTGCTTGCTACGCGCTAATTCAGCAGTTAAATAAGGAACCGATAAATCATCTTCAGTCGGTTCTGGGCCAAGTTCTGCCAAAGCTTTGACAGAGGTTGTTTCTTCACCCGTTGACACTAAAATCATCCGGCCAAAGCGGCGCGTGTCATTGTAAAACACGACGCGCTCATCCGCCAAAGTAAAAATCACTTCAGTGTGCTTGTGCGGTGTGGCCGTCAAGGGTTCCACCGAATACTGACCTTCCATGCGCAAATGCGACACAATCGTGCGGCCATTATCCAACCGAAAAAGCAGATACTTCCCCCGTCGATCAAAGGCGATAAACCGCGCCCCTCGAACACCGGCAATAAAGTCATCCACATCCCCGGTAATCACTTTGGGATACGGCAACTGCACCTCCGTAACCTGCGCATTCAAAATTAACTTTTCAAGCCCCCGACGGACTGTTTCCACTTCTGGCAATTCTGGCACAGCGCTACCCCTTTGTTTCTTGTTCTGACTCTATTTTACACTAAAATGCAACTGACTCACATTAAAATACGACTTCAGCCCACAAAAAAATGCACTTACTGTGCATTTTTAATAATATCTTTCAAAGTAATCAACGCCTCATCAGGTTGATGATCATTATATTGTTGAAGCAGTTGCTCCACATTGGCTTGGTCATACGGTTGCACAAGCAACTCCCACAACTCTTGTTCACTGTGTGCAACCGGCAAATTGGTATCTTCACCAGCTAAATACAAACCCCGCTTCAGCTTATATTCATCAATATCAGGCTGAAACAGATAAATTGGTTTTTCTAATGCCGCATAATCAAAAATCACACTAGAATAGTCAGTGACTAACATATCCGCAATCGCAAAGAGTTTATACAACGATTTACGATTCACTAACTCCAAGTTTACAGGTTGGTTATCCGTATCAAAATAGTGTCCACGATATAACACCGTATAATGTTCAGCGAGTTGCTCCAAGAAACCTATAGAAAAATTCGTTGCCACAGTTGGCTGATAACTACGAAATGTTGGCACATACAGCAAAATTGGTTTGTCGCCACTAATGCCAAATTCCCTCAATAGTTCTTCTCGCCCTTTCTTCGCACGGCGAATCACAATTCGTTTACGAAGTTGGCCAACATTTAAAATGTGTTTGGTTTGTGGGAAAATACGCTTAAATTTTTCTGCATCATATTGACCATAGGTGAATAAATAGTCGAATTGTGCATGTTTATACCAATAGCGAACTAACGGTGCCAATCCTTTTTCATCGCGTCCTAGCGTTTTCATGGGAATACCATGCCAGAATTGAATATAAATATTGCGGGGGTGCTTAAATGGCACCAAGCGCTCAATACTGGAATTAGCAATCCAATACCGTGATTTTAACAATTCTAAGAAAAATAACGGTGAGTTTGAGTTGACCTTATGCGCCGCATCGACTTGTGGAAATTTATCCGGTTCATTAAACGCCCAAAAAAATTCAAAATTTGCAAATGCCGAATCATCTTTCAACGCTAAATACGCTTCTTTTGGCGTATCTGAATATTGACGACCGCTATATGACATAAATAAAATGCGATTTTCTTGTGGTTTGACAAATAATTGCAGTATTTTAATGACAGCAAAAACAACAACAAAATAAACTCGTCCAACGAATTTTGCATTCTTTATCCAACTTTTCGCACGCTGATTCATACAGTCTCCCAAGACCTTATCATAAGATAAATATATGTTTATTATACACAGGGATTTTTAGAAAAGAAAGCTGTTATTTAATTCTTATCTTTTAATAATAGCGGTTTTTCGATGTAACTGATCTACTGCAATACTTGAACTACCTGTCACAATTTTCTGATGTGAATTAAGTAATATATTTTGGCTCACCACTATATTAATTTTACCTACCTGGCTCGTTTTTGTTGATGTTCGAACTAATACATAAGGTGTTGCATGCAAACTCATGATTTTATTTTTAGAAATAGTAACCTTATGAGTCGGCGATGTTTTATCACTAGTGTAAAAACTCATCGCATATTGAGCACGATTCAGCAAAAAATAATTATTAGCTATCAGCATATTTTGCACAGCATTGAAATGAAGCGCACCTTGATAATTATTCTTTTCTTTTTTATTCTGCATGACCGGGCCACCGACAGGATCAATCACCCGATTATTTTCAAATATAATATTTTGACTGGCCATCTTTTTCTTAGGATCGTATCCATGTTGTCCCAATGGATTTTGAGCGCTAGTGATTTGCTTTCCGCTAACGACATTAGGTAAAAAACTCGACTGTCTAATTTGAACATTGCTTGTAACGGCTGACTGGCGATGTTTAAAAGTTAGAGGTGAAACTTTTTGCCAAATTTCACGTTCAAATCGTGATAAGGAGCCTTTACTATTCGTATCCAATTGGACGGCCTCTGCTTTATACTGATGGGCATTATCCGTTAAATCTTTTTTGGTTAGTTGTCGATTTCCATAACCAATGAATTTCATATTTTGTATCAAAACACCGCTAGTTGCATTCAAATCGAACGCATGATTGCCAAATGCCGTGGTGTTCTCCAAAGTGAGATTTATAAACTTATTATTTTTCCCCTCTACCAAAGTGAAGTGTGCCGTGTTTTTATCACCATCTCCGCTTATCACACCACCATTCCATTCAAAGTTAGTGACGCCACTCGTTTCATTGGTAGTTGGAATACCAAGAAAAACAACATTTCCTTTAACACTAAGTTCGGTTTTTTCTGCATGAATGGTTGTATTACTTGGTAATAGAAAAACTGTTTTTTGCTGACTTTCACCCAGCGTGTATTTCCCTTGCGGCAAATAAATATTCACTTTTTTATTTTGACTATTTTTTTGTTGCGCATTACTTAATAATTTCTGCAAAGCCAACGCATTTTGGCTACCCGATTGCTGTGGTTCGAGTTGCTTAATATTAGGTTGCGCAACTTTTAGCTGTAACGGAAATTGGGATTCTTGAACAGACTGCTGCTTTTCAGGTTGAAAAACAATAATAGTGCCTAGTAAGACGCCAACAAATATTCTGACAACAAATTTAATTATCACACCTCCGTAATCATATCTTATCTACAAATATTCAAAAAAAGCATCTCACACGAGATGCTTATCATTTGAAATATTTTAACACTTTTTTGATGTTTCGCCAACGGACCTGCATCGGAATCTTAGGTGACATATCTTTGATTGCCTCAAACACACGTTCACTATTTCGATCATCCTCATATTTGAAATAGGATTTCTTGCGCGCCTGCTCAGTGGCTGTCAAGTAATATTGATGATCTGCAATCGTTTGCAAATTAGTCAATATATCATTGCCAATCAATTGACCAAACGGCACATCCGCCTCCATATACATCCCGACTTTGTCGTTATACTGTTCAAGGTCAAAGCGGTCAAATAATACTGGAATATCGCGATAATATGCTTCCCAAGCCAAGGATGAATAGTCTGTCACTAAAACAGCAATTCTACCAAGTAACTCACGTAAGGGTGTCTCATCACCGACAATGTTAATGGCATCCAACTCCCATTTTGGCATCATTTTAGCCACTTTTGGATGTAGCACGACAGAAATCTGTTTCTTTTGTGCCTTAGCCCAAACTTGCAGCTGTGGTGACGTCACTTGCGCGACAATATGTTGATAGTAGGCACTTTCCTTCATCGCTTCTTCCGAAACATCGTCAAGCCATGGACGCCAAGTGTAGAAGAAAAGAATCGTGTCACGCTCTTCTACTTTTGAAGGCTGCACACCATCCCAACGTGTCAGCCCCGTAACCGGAATACGCTCATTTGGATACTGCAAGTAGGTGTGAATGATTTCCTTTTCAATATCAGACGATGCAATGAAAAGCAACGGCGCTGATATACTTGATGCAAAGAAAAATTTATCTAACTTCTTAAATCCCAACACACCATGCTGTAAAAAAATTAACGGACGTAATCGCACTAAGTTAGGAATAATTCCCACGTTATGTCGCCAAAAATAAGCATGAGCATTACTATCAGAACTGACAAAAAATTTGGACCGATGTAGTAAATACAAATGCTGAAATGATCCAAATCGCGTAATTGATTTGCTAAATGACGTCATACTTTCCCAATCTGGGGAGTGTTCATCTAGCAAAAAATACACACGTTGCTGTGGCTGATGGACACGTAAGTATTTAAAAAAACTAGCTCCCGCGTCTTGCGCCCTTGATCCAAATTTTTCAAAAACTAACCATGGCCGATTAAAAGGCCAAAAAATATTCATTAAGACAGCAGCTAACAAAGCAACATATTGCATCCAAACATGTTTTTTCTCAAAACCGTTATTTGGCCGATAAGAGAAACTTAAATCGCCACCCTTGGCAGCATAAGCATATGCTTTATATTCACCATCAGTATGGACATCTAGTTGGTGCAACCTACCGAGAATTTTCCATAACTTTGTTAGTCTAACCCGTTTTGGCGTCTCTTCTCCAGGTAGATTAGCAAACATATCCCAATACGTCACCTGCCAAGGAAAATGATCAGCATCCAGTTTCCACGTTGCCTTATTTAGACGTTCTAGCTCAAAAGTAGTGCCAGTTAGGCGATGCCTGATCATTAAACTTTCGGCAAGCTGCCCACTATGTTGTTTAATAAATACTTGGTTTGATTTAATTTTCAAAGCAAAAGTTGCCAATATAATATTTTTCCTTGCTCAATTAAATATATTCAACGAAATTTTGTTTAAATTTCTCGTGCAAATGTGCACCCCACAACCAAACAATCAGTGTAACGGACCAAAAAATAATGGTTGTCGGCTGCCATATGATGTCCATTAAAGAAACATTTTTCATGTAAAAAGCTCTAAACGATTCAATTAAGTAGTAAATTGGATTCAATCGTAGGATAACGCCAATTGCGTTATGCAAACCGTTTAAATTGATAATAACGCCAGACATAAACAAAGTGACACGCATGATAAAGCTAATCAGGGCACTGACATCAGGTACTAACACAACAATCGTCGAAAGTAACAACGCGACGCCATACACGAAGAGATGCATCGCAATCAACACGTAAAGTAGTCCTACGATATTAAAGTGTAACTGAAAATGAAAATAAGCCGCAGCACCAATTGCCAATAACCACAAGACAATTAATGTCCAAATGTTAGAAAGAATTGAAATGGTTGGTAAAGTGCTTAAAGGAAACTTCATCTTACTTACTAGTCCTACTTGAGATCGGATTGAATTACTTCCTTTTGAAATACCTTCTTGCATGTAGAAGAATAACGCCATACCACCAAATAACCAAACTGCAAAATAGCCAGTATGCGTAGTTCCCAATTCATGAGAGCCTCTCAGACCCAATCCGAACAGCACAAAGTAGACCATCATTTGAAGAATCGGATTTAAAATTTTCCAAGCCAACCCTAAATAATGATTCTGGTACATACTTTGATCACCATAGCGAATCATGCGAATAATCAAAGAAAAGTTTTGAAGTTGTTCCATAAGTATTTTAAACGCTTTTTTCATAATCAAAACACTCCTTTTCTTTTAGTTTGTTCCCACAACAACGTCAGTGTTAGACGTTGTGTCTTGGCTTGAATTCGCTTCACCATTTGGTGTCGTATCTTGATCATCTGGAATACCATCTCCGTCTGTGTCAATCACGCTGGTATCAGCTTCACCGTTTGGTGTTGTGTCTTGATCATCTGGAATACCATCTCCATCTGTGTCAACAACCTCTGAACTTGATGATTTAGAAACCTTCGATGACGACTTATAAGCTTTGAACTGGGCTTTTTTAACTGATTTTTGAGCTTCTTGTTCTTGTTGATACTTTGCCATTTCTGATGAAAAAACCGTCAGACTTGTGAAAATAACAGCCAATATTAGAACGCCGGCAACTAACCAATTGATATAACCAAAGCGTTTTTGCTTTAATTTTTGTTTATTAGTGGTCAGCTGTTTTTGTAGTTGCTTACCAACTTGTATTTTTTGCTTTTCTTGCTCAATTTTTTCAAGGCGACTACCCGCTACTGGCAAACTTTGTAATTTAGCTTCTGCCTTTGCTGCCATGTAAGACTCCAAAGAAAAACGTCGTTGCTCTTCTTTCATTTGCAGGTTGTAGAATTCGCGCTGCTCATCGGTTAACTGATTAAATGATGCTAGCCATTTTTCATATTTAGGGAGCACTTCGTCAACCGGTCCCATCATTCGAACTTCGCCAAAGTGCATCCAAATCACGCGATCCGCAATTTTACGTAGTTGACTCATTGAATGGCTCACAAAGAAAATCGTTTTTCCTTGTGCTTTAAATTCTTTGATTTTGGCAAAGCTTTTATTGGCAAAGGTTGCATCCCCAACAGATAGCGCTTCGTCAATCAGCATGACATCAGGATTAGTATGTGCCATGATAGCGAATCCTAATTTTGATTTCATACCTGAAGAATAGCTCTTAACCGGTTGTTCAATAAACGCACCAAGTTCTGAAAAATCAATAATTGCCGGCATTAGCGCGTTGATTTCTCGATTTTTCAAACCGTTCATCAATAATTTAAGCCGAATGTTGTCCCGACCCGTTAATTGATTTTTCAAACCAGATCCAATCGCAATGATAGATGAATCACCGTGAATTTCAAGCGTACCAGTGGTTGGTGGATATATTTCACTCACAATATTTGAAAGTGTTGATTTCCCAGAACCATTTAACCCGATAACCGCCACAGCTTCGCCATCGTACACGTCAAATGAAACACCACGTAACGCCCAAAAATCGGTTTTCCCTTTTCGGCGAAAACTGAGCAAATTTCTGATTTTTTGGGAACGCGTCGTTAATAATTCAAATTGCTTAGTAATATTACGTACACGAATTTTTACTTTTGGTTGTGTATCTTCAGTCATAATTATTCTCATCTAGCCAAACATTAACGTTGACCATACTCTTATTTTAATCTTAAATATCTAAAACAGGACTCGAACCTGTCAAAAATTAATGAATCTCTGTGCCCCACATTTAGATACTGATAAAGCTATTTTTTATCATCCACATACATCTATTGCAAATCATTAACAATAGATGGAAAATTTTCACTTGTATAAGCTTTCACCGCACCATCGTACAACCAAATATACTCTGTATCAATCAACGTGTATTGTCGGGTAAAAATTGGTCGAAAATCAGATGTTAAATACACATCATAATTACGTTGCCAAGTATCCAATTCATAATATCGCGAAAAACTCACGTGTGCGCCAGCTACAACATAAGTACGCTTGTAAGGTCGATAATGCCCAGGTAAGAAGGTATCAACGTGGCGAACACTGCCATCAATTGTTTTGACACGCATAACGATATCTTCCTCTTTGAAGAACACAAGTTGATTGTCTTGCGTTTCGGATTGTTGTGCGCCTATGCGTTGTGACTCCACCTGAAGATAACTTTCTAAGTTATTGGCGCGTGGATTAATGGTTTCAATTATCCATTCAATTGTTTCACGTACATTCATTTCATTAATCCTCTTGCAAAAGCGTCATCCAACTTGAAACACGAATGACTTGTTGATAACGTTGTGCAAATTCCTTCAAATTATCTTGCGCATCAAGAATCGCGACACTTAATCCGGCGGCTGTGGCGGCCAACAACTCATTAGGCAATATATAACCATCTTGCAACACAAGATTAATCGAAGCCCGAGCGATTTGTGCGATTTGTAGTGGCTCCTCGACAATTTGAATCAAGTTATCAAGCTGCAATTCACCCATTTTATCTAACAATACTGATTTAACTTGATCATCTTGTGGCGCGATATACAAGGTTGCATTTATACCATCATCGATTCCCGCGCTAAAGTCATCAATAACTTCTTCTAAGTTATTTAACTGTTGGCCATTGACTTTGACTAGATATTGGAGCGGCTGTACCGTTTCAACATTAGCTTGAACAGTTAATTCGGGTACCACAACTTCGATTAAATCTTTCAAATAGGGAAATTCTGCTGAAATTTGTTGTTTTTGGACTTCGCTATTCACAATAATCTGATCGCGTTGTCCCAGAGGTGAATAAAAGAGCGCACGATTTTCTACAAAAACACCTGCTTCCAACGTATTCTTTTGAAAAACTGGTTTATCTAGATAAAAAATACGTTGTGCAACTGGTGTTTGTAATAAAGCCGTATCGTAATTACGTAGACTATTAACAACGATATCGTCAACTGTTGTGTTAATCTGCAACGATTCTTGAATAAAATCATCCTCGTTATCAAACAACCGTGTTTCACCGTTAACCTGCCAAATCAATTTCGTTAAATAATTATCTTCGAAGAATTTTTGCAAATAAATTTTCCCATCACTTGTATAAAAATCCTCTTGCGTTAACATTTGATTGATGAAATGTTGTACACTAGCAACGTTTTCATATTGATCAACTAGAACGGCGGTTTCAACTTGTGCTGACCATGCTACTCTAATATCCACCCGAATGATTTTTTGGTGTTCATTAAAAACCACCGCTAATTTAGGTAGTCCTTGTAAATCATAAAACCATTGTTTGTCGCCTAAGAGAATCGGCTGCTCAATAAGTTGATTAAGATCTGGTACAATTTGACGAAGAATTTTTTGCCAATTATTCGTGGTGTTATTATCTTCACCATTATTGTTTACCAAAATTTGCGTCATGGTGTCTGGAAACAATTGTGGTCGATCTGTTAATATCTTAGCACGCGTATCCATCATAAAATATTTTTTCCTAAATTATTTTTTCATCCATTAGTCCACTAACCTATCTACTCGCTCTTGTAGCATAATTGTTTTACCTAGTTCTGCGACATAGGCCTTGTACCAAGCTGGTTCGTAGTGATTTGTTGTTGGACCGTCTGGATGGTTATATTGCCCACGTAAATTATAGCTATCCAAGTCAATGACATGAATATTTGGATAATGATCTACAATCCACTGTTCCATACGTTCGGCAAAGTAGTCGCCTCGACGCCCTTCAGATTCAGCTTGCCCATAAAAAAGTTCATCGATTTTCACTTCTTTATGCTCACGATCCCAATAGCTATACGTACGATGCGCTTTTTGTAGAATAATATGCGACTCGGGCATAATTGTGATTAAGCGTTCAAAAAAGGCTTGTGCTGCTTTTTCCCACATTGCCATGTAATTTTCAACATGAGTATGACTGATGATTTGAACATCTTGTAAATCATAAAAAACGGATTTCAATTGCTGCTTATAGAAATAATAAGCCATGCTCAATTCACCATTTCCCCAATCAATCATTCCCACATGTGAATCAGCATACAAATCAAATACAAAATATTCCGGTTGAGTTGCTTGTAACTGCGCAAAAAAATCTTTCTGCAAATCGGTCTCAATCCAATGACGATGCTTTGGATTCAAGTTTAAGTTTTGCATCAATGTTAAACCACGTTGCGATGGTTTAGCCATAATTGAGGGTAATGATGTATGGAACTGCGTTTGAACGACTTGGAAATAGGATTTATATTCAGGTGAAAAATACTCACTTGAAGCCAATCCTCGCCGTGAATAACAAGAACCCAATACCGCCAACTTAACTGGTGCAGACTTCTGCGGCGCCATATTGACAACTAACTGTAAGCGATTAGCGCGCTTTTGAATGCGCCACGTACCCTTGGCGAATTGACCACCTAGCTTGTCATACGCTTCCAATCGCTTCATCAAAATCGACATACTTTGTTGTGTTTCTTGATTTTGAATCAACAGATCAAAGCGCTTGCTTCGATCATTTGATGCTAATAATTCTGGCGTCACACTAATCATACCATTCTTAAAAGGTAACTGCTGAACGCCTTGACCAGCCAACGCATTTTGATATAAAGAACGGCCACTAGGTTGGGCAATAATACGATCCGTCTCAGAAAATGTACCTTCTAACTGGATGTGCAGTTGATCTTCAACTTGATTGATTTTGGCAACAATTGGATAATGTGACTTTATCGGTTTTGTTGCAACAATCAACCGTTTTTCATTCACTAAAGTGGTATACCGCATGTTCTCATGCGCTTGATTTTTACGCTTGTCAGAACGCAAGGGCACCAATACACCATTTGCTTGAACTAGAATTTCAATGTAATTAGTTTCACGATAAACAATTGTTTTGTCAAAAACTGACTGTAAATGCACTACCAAATGCGTTGGTGTTTCACGTTGAACCGCTAATGTGAGTGGCTTATCATACGCAGCTTGAGAATCACGATCTAATAGGACACGCGCAACAACTTGCCAATCTTTAGACCAGTTAGCAGGCTTACGAATCACAACCATTGTTTGATTCTCAAAGCGAGAAAACTGCCCAAGGGCCACTTCATCTGGTAAAACCGTTATTTTCCATGCTCCGCGCTTAGAATAATGCTGCAAACCACCATTTTCTCGTTGTCCAACTAATTTAATTCCTGCACTAATACCTGAAAGAGAATCAGACGCTGTTTCTTCAGGAACGGTCACCAATTCGCGCCGATTGTGCCGAACGCCAATTAGATTATACTCACGATACATTTCAAAAAATTCAGGTTGAGCATTCACGGAAAAAACAAAACCATTTTTCGTAGTATCATAGTTACCAACTAGTTGTAACGGTAAATGATCCAGTTCATCCTTGTACAATACTTCACGCAAAATCAATTGATCATATACTGCAGATTCGATTTTAATCACAAGTTGATCTGCATCATAGTTCATTGAAAAGACCATATTTATTCTCCTAGTTGTAGCAACTTTTGCCATCGTTCATAGAATTTTTCAACTGAGAAATACTGACTACGAGCAAAAACTTCTTGACGTACTTTCGGTGCCAAATGTTCTTGTTCCATTTCATTCGCCAAAGCTTCTGGCGTGCGTTCTTTAGCAATTCTACCTGATGTACGATCCAAAATTGTTGCTGGACCAAAATTAACAGGATAGCTAATAACTGGTGTCCCGTTGGCAATACTTTCAATAATAGCTAACGGAAAGCCTTCATAAAAACTTGTATTCAAAGTAAAGTCAACCGCTTGATAAGCTTGGTCCACATTATCCGTAAATCCATGAAAAACAACTGCTTCGTCTAGTTTCAATTGAGACACTTGCGCTTGAAGCGCTTGTTCCAAGTCACCTTTTCCATAAATTTCCAATTGATACTCGGGATGACGTTGATGGAAAATTGCAAAAGCAGCAATTGCATCTTTTAGATTTTTTTGTTCTGCCAAGCGTCCAATGATGCCAACTTTGTATGTTTTATTATTGTTTAAACGCACATTGCCTTTATCAAAGGCAGCATGTCCAATTACCTGAATATGTTGATCCAACACTGGCAATTCCGTGACAATACTTGCTTTTTGATCGTCGGTTAAAGCGACAATTTGTTCGTTTGGCTTCAAATCAGAGCGCAAAATACCTGAAAATGAACCCTTGATTCCGGAATGAATGTTTAGCGGATCATTCAAATGCGGATTATGTATCACAAAAATTTTTAGAATATCCTTATTTATCAATCGCACCGGATAGTCCAACCCCCGAGCGTCGTTGATAATAATCGTACGTTCTGTCACTTTCTTATTCAACGCTTGGGCAATAAACCGTTTGAAGGTCACCAATTCTTGCGCTACGCCATTTTCATCAATATGCTGATAAAGTTTTTTATCATCTTCCAAAACTAATCGTGCAAATGGCCGCAAATCTTGTGTCACATATTCTTGATAGTGGAGCTGCCAAGTACCCGGCAAATAATAACGAACACGTTTGACATTACCCATATCATTTAAAATCGCACGTTTAAATGGTCGACTTTGACTGACACCTTGAAAACTATCAATCGATTTAAGTTTTTGATGCGTTTCGTCTACATATCGGAGCGAAAAGACTTTCTCGCCTTGTTTCAAAAATTGAACAGATGTGCCCTTTACTTGACGCTCATAGTCGGTTTCATCTCCAAACTCCATCATCAAGTAGTCCTGATAATTATTTGTTACCTGTCCATCGAATTTACCTAATTCTTCAAAGAGATTGCCAATTGTAACATCAGCTAGAACATGACCTTTTTCATGGTATAAATCAAAAATTGTCTGATAATTGTCATTTTGATTAGTTGAATATACCGTCACACGATAGTCATGATCCGCTAGAATACGCGCACGTTGCAACAAAGATTTTGTGCGTCCGCCGAATTTTTGCTGAAAGGTTGTCGTTAAAATCAAAATTTGTTTATCAGATGTCATCATTTATTTTCCAGTAATTAATTGTGCAATTTTCTTTTCAACGATAGCTAGACGCGTCGACACATCTTGCGACTCCGTATTCACTTCCGCTTTGGGAGCTGCTTCTAATTGTTTCTTTAACTTCCGTAATTCTTTTACTTCCGTCGTCAAACGATCCATACGTTCTTTTTGCGCAATAACCTTTGCTTGTGAAATTTCATAACCATCATTAACACGTTGCAAAATTTCTTTTGGGTCCTTTAAGGCCGTCATAGGTGTAACCGCATCCATTAGTTGAACTTTTGCTAATTGACGATCAAATTCTAACTCGACATGTTGATCATTCAAGCGATATTGATGATCAATTCCATTGTCATCAAGGAAGCGTACATAATTATCAAAGTTTTCCTTGTGATAACGTTCTGGCTCATGGAAATCAACGTTCTCAACCAGTTTTTCCAGTGACATTTCTGGATCAACCTTGCTTGCTTCAATACGTGGCAAGTGGTGGAATTCGGCTAATTCTTTCAAACGTGAACCATACATCATTGTCAATGTTGGTGTTCCTGCGTGCGTTGGTAAGACGTTTCCATGAATACGTGTTCCAATTGACAAGTCAATGTCTTCCATGTATTCAATCCACTTTGGCGCATTCAAGAAGAACTTAATGTTACCGTTTTGGTACACAGTATCTGTTAACTTATTAGGGAAATTATCTACTTTATCACGAACCGTATTCGCCGTCACATCCATCATACCTGAATAAATCTTGGCAAATTCACCCATGTCTTGAGGAACATAAACTGCATCAGAGAATTGCTCTGGCAATTTATTCAAGAATTTCAATGCAGCTTGAGGCGCCTTAGGTGTCATGTTGAAGGCAATCTTCATGTCGTCACTGTAATTGAAATCGCGAATTTTCAAATCAGATCCTAAGTTATAGAGCGTTGGATCACCAATTACTTGATAGTGTTCGCCTTCTTTATAACCGAGCGCCTTAAGGTATTGGCCTGTAATTTCACCACGTAGACCAAGGCGTGAAGATCGTTCCAATACGGCGTCCACAAAATCACGCGTGACCTTATCAAATGGCCGCGTACCAGAAAAATCAGGATTCGCACTAAATGCACCACCAATTCCAACAACAACGACTGGAATCTTTAATTGCTTGATGAACTTCGTAATACGCTTCATTTCATTAGCAAAGTGACCACCAAAATCATTAGCCATTGGTAGGATGTACATACTGTAATTTTCGTTAACAAAATCTGGGTCTGGCAATTTGTTACCGTACCAATCTGACACGACATTAACGTCAGCAGTCGTTAAGTTACGGAACAATCCAAATGGAAAGGCGACGTTTCCACTGTTATTGTGGTAAGCGTTTAACTTCCAAGCATCCTTTGGTGAAATTGCTTCCAATGGTGATGGTACTGCGCGAATTAAAATATCTTTCATTATATAATTTCCTTATTGTTCAAAATTAGATGAATACAACACTTTTAAAATACATTCAAATGTTATTTTAACCATGCTTTATTTATGTGGCATGCGTGCCCAAAAGTTTTCTTTGGTCGTTTGGCGGGTGCGGGCAATGCCCATCGCTTCATCCGGCAGATCTTCTGTAATCGTCGAACCCGCGGCGGTAATAATGCGGTCTCCCAGAGTCAACGGCGCCACCAATTTCGTGTTGGAACCGATGAACGCATCATCGCCAATGGTTGTCTGATGCTTATTAACACCGTCATAATTGACAAAAATCGTGCCGGCGCCAATATTGACGTTCGCCCCAACGGTCGCATCGCCGACATAGCTCAAATGTCCAGCCTTTGTGTTCGCGCCCAACGCGGCGTTCTTCACTTCCACAAAGTTACCCACGTGCACATTTTCCGCTAAGTGAGCGCCTTTGCGCAAGTGACCAAATGGCCCAATGTCACTGCCGTCAGCCATAACAGCACCGTGAATTTGTGAGGCATTAATGACGACGTTATCGCCAATTTGACTGTCTTCGATGCGGCTGCCGGCAGTGATTGTCACATTTTGACCGATTGTCGTGGCGCCTTTGATGACGACGTTGGCTTCAATCAACGTGTCTTGGCCGATTTGTACGTCAGCGTCAATGTAGGTCGTTGCTGGGTCAACCAATTCCACGCCGCTTTGCATCAGCGCTTGGTTAATTCGACCGCGCATCACCCGGTTTGCCACTGACAAAGCCACGCGATCGTTGACACCCAAGGATTCGGTAAAATCATGCAACGTGTGCGCGCCAATTTGGTGGCCGTCACGGCGTAAAATGTCCAAGGTGTCAGGCAAATAATATTCGCCTTGGGCATTTTGATTGCCAACGCTGTCCAACGCTTCAAACAATAATTTGTTATCAAACACAAACACACCCGTGTTGATTTCACGGATTTTACGTTCGGTTGCCGACGCGTCTTTTTGTTCGACGATTTTCAACACATTGTCATCATCGCCGCGCACAATGCGCCCGTAACCCGTTGGATCTTCGGTGAACGCGGTCAAAACCGTCACGGCATTATGCGTGTTTTCGTGCGCTGCAATAAATTCCGCCAACGTTTCGGCGCGAAACATTGGTGTGTCGCCGGCCATAATCAACGTTACGCCATCTTTATCAACCAAATGCGCCCGCGTTTGCAACACGGCGTGCCCTGTCCCCAATTGTTCGGCTTGCAAGACAAATTGACTGCGTTCCCCAACGTAATCAACCACTTGTTCTGCGCCAACGCCCACAACTGTGAACAATTCTGCTGGTGCCAAGCCTTCAACTGCGCGTAACACCCAATCAATCATTGGTTGTCCCGCCACTTCATGCAACACTTTTGGGGTCGTTGATTTCATCCGCGAACCGCTGCCGGCCGCTAAAATCACCACATTAATTTTACTCATGTAAGCTCCTTGTTACTTTTCTATTGATATAATACTGCCTGCCATCAGGGTGCTAAACATGCTTCTATTATGTACATCATTTTCTATGTGTAAACGAAAATGATTTTTTAACTGTAGCGATAAGAGCAAGATAGTTTCAAACTCTATTGTATTCCTCTGAAAATATCTATCCTGGTTTATAATAGAACGACGTATTTTTTTAATTCCCTGAATTTCTATTCTACATATTTTTACTGTTCCCAAATTTCCCAAAGTTTATCAGCAATTATTTGATACCCATATTTATTAAGATGCGTGACATCCAAGAATACATCTTGTTCATATCCACGAGGATGGTTGAAAAGTTCCTGGGCATTCAGATAAAGATCAAATTGCGCTCGCTGTGTCTCATTTAGAGGGATATGTGATCCAAAAATAACAACATCGTCTTCATTGAAATCTGTCTTTTGTACATAATTTGTTGCACGGACAAAATCATTCATGGAAAAGTTTGCTTTATTTTCAACAGTAAGATTAGAATTTTGAGCAAACAATGCTGGAATAGTATGACTATCATCACTTCCGATTCCGTACATCACACTGTTTCCAAAAAAGTATGCTATCCCTCGGCCGTTTATCATCTTGTCACCGTTTTCAGGTATCAGACGTTGACCATTATGCACATTTGCGTATGCACTTTGATAATCAACTAGAGTGTCATAGCCTTCGTGATTGTCCAATTGCCATCCATAAACCACATCTTGATTATAGTCATTATCAAATTCACTCAAGGCTGCTGGAAACCTATTTTGGGCCGCATTCGCTCTAATTTCCCGAATAGTAGTTTTCGCTGCGACTATTTCACTTGGCGTTGGATTAATAACATCTTTAGCCAATGGAAATTGAATATAAATAGTCCTATTTGGCAAGGTGGCAAGCGGTTCAACCAGATATTTACTAACAAACGCTTCTTGTACTAAGTCGGCAATTTTGTAAACAATCGCGCCACTGTTAATTGCTTCATCAACATATTTTTTAGTGCCAAATGAATCAACAACAATTAACATGTCCTCTTGTGTTAATTGTGCCTGTTTGATGAGCTTGGTTTCACTCCGAAACGTCATTGAAAACAAGTAACCAAACTGTTCCGTTTTAGCAGAAAAGAGGCGTGGCCTAGGTAGTTTCCCTTCAAAAAAGTGTCCGGCAAAAATAGTGTTCGTTACTGCATGTTTAGCAGCTGATGTCACAACATTGAGCCGTTTACTACCCAGCTTTTTTAACAAAAATTGGTTGAAAAAATCTGGTCCAATAATATATAACTGCTGCAATAATTTATCGACATCATAACTTGTTTCACGTGACTTTTGCAACGCGTCACTTAATTTATTATCCGTCTGCATTAAATCAGCCATCGTAATTGGTAAACGTTGTGTTTTTTGGTACGGCTGTTTTTGTTCTGGAATATAGATATTGGCAAAATAAGTTCCAGGTTCAGTAATATCGACTTGATACGTTGTATCTGATACCCAGCCTGAAATGGCAACGCGCTGTTTATTATTTTTATATAAATCGTCTTGTCGCCACAAATGAACAGAATATTTAGCTAGATGCTTTTCATTATAAAAAATAATCTGACGACTTTCTGTAGCAAATTCTAATTTCATAAGTCACTCCTATTTCAGATAAAAACGGTTGGTCGCTTTTGTCAATTTTTGGAAAAACAACAAACGTTGTTCGCATGTCATTTTGGCTAGTTTTTCTTGCATGGGCTTAATATTAAGTGTATGCGCGTCTAAGTAAAAGGTTGGTACTGTTTTTTCATGTATCGTATCAAACTTTCCCACTAGTGTATCCTCAAACCTATGTCCACTACGTGAATCAAATGAAACATTCTCTTTTAAGAGCTTAGCTGGTGATCCACCCCACAACGTGTGAGAAGGGTAATATTTCCCTGTTAATAGCGATCGACGAGCAAAGACTGAACCACTTCCAACTATGGCCTTTTTCCCAACAAAAAATTCACGTCCGAACCAATTATGATCTCCAATAAAAATGTCAGCAGCATTATTTATGCGTTGTCCTGACTCCAGATCATATAGTAAATGAACGTCCGTTGTCTCTAAACTACCATCTGTTGAAAATAAATTGTCTCTCCCTATAAAAATATTTGTCTGTTCTGACGCCACTAGCCGCACTATTCCATTGAAAAAGTTATTTTCACCAATATAGATATATGCACTATTAGATATAAATAAATCCATAGGTAATTTTCGGATTGGATAGTCTTCGATATAAACCAAACTATTATTTCCAAAAAAAGTCAGTTTTCCTGCCGAAATGTTGACAGCACCATTCACAACTAGATGATTATTTTCTCCGTGAAATGTTATCTTCACATTTGGACTCAATGTGAAATCACCAGTAATTTTATTACCATTTTCACTAACAAATGTTTTTATGTTCGCTTGTGTAACAATTTCAATCATCTTCTAGTAGACCTCTCACCACACGATAAATGCGGTCGTTTGCTTTTTGATCCTCATAAGCGTACAAATTATATGCCTGCCCAGCTCTGAATTCATCTGCTAAAGCCGGATTTTCAATAGCCTCAGTTAGTGCACTGAGTAACTCTGTCTCAGTGAAATAAATGTCTCCTGGAATATATGGCAAAGCTTCTAAATCACCACTATCTGAACTTTTGTCAAAATTGTAATACAACACTTTTCGATTCAAAAGGGAAAAATCATTACCAACGCTCGAAAAATCGGTAATTAATACATCATGATCAATCATCAATTCTTGAACAGTATGCTCGCCTTCTTTAATGACATTAATCGTCTCAATATCTTCAAATAAGTGAGAAAAATGTTGAAAGTTATGATGCAAATAAAAACTAACTTCTACATTCTCTGTTAATGATTTAAATGCCTGACTAGCAAGCAAATGATGCCATCCTAAGAAAAAGTGTGTCACCTGAAACTCTTCATCTGAAAGGACATTTTGCCCTTTTCGCCAAGAAGGCATAACTAAGATACGTTTTCCTTCTGTAACTTTTGTATGGCGGTGTGCCATTAACTTATCAAATCGACTTAAACCCGTCACCACTACTTCTTTGTCCTGATACCCATATTCCAATACTAACTCTTTCTCTCGTTCAGAGGAAACGATGAAACGATTCGTAAAGTAGTCATTTTTCCCATAAAGAGTACTTAAATTACGTACTCCTAAAATAATACCATGTTGTAAAAACACTTTTTTAACCGCTTTACGTCTTTGCTTGCTTATCTCTGTATCAACTGGATATGCATATAAAGAAGAATGTGAATGAGCGATAACATTAGCATTAAACATAAGTTCAACATGTTGAGCACTACGGAAATAGACAATATTATTTTCAAACTCTCGCAAGTTTTTTAAATCAGGACTAGTCTGATTAATAACATAGTATGCGTCTACTTCTTCGCGACGATTCCTCATTAAGTATTCAAAAAACGCCAATCCTGTATCTTGAGCTTTATCAACATATTCAGATACCAAAACAATAGGCTTTTCTTCCATGGATGACTCTTCTTGTGTCATCATTTTATTTTTAAGCTCAATATAACGCTTATAAGCACTGTTTGGTAAGAAAGAAAATCTAGCCGATAACTTATGGTTAGCATTATTATACAGAGACAACAGCTGCATATTATTAGCGTCTAGTGGTACCCAGTGCTCGTCGTCCTGCTGAATGTTATCAAATTCACGCAACCGTAGTCGCAAATCAATCTCTGGTAAAGCATCCCAAATCGGCCGATACCAAAAGTCAAAAATATTTTGATCATAATCATATACGTCAAAATTTGTATGCGCTACAACGGGGAAATCAGTCAAGCTAACCAGACTTGTTATAAATTGATTACCTTGCCGATACGCACGAATATCCAATTTTTCCTTGGACTTGCGATTGTATACTTCAAATTGTAATGCGTCCGCTTCAACATGTTCAACATCGTCTAATACAAATCGAACTTGTCCCTCAACTTCTTCAATAGTATGCAAACTAACCTTATTTCGAAGCGCTCTTTTTTTAATGGTATCAATCATTCGATGTGTTTCAGTTAAATATACTGCCAAACGATTATTAATCGAAAAGTATCCAGCTAAAGACTGATTTTCGCCTAAGTTTGACAAATGAAGTAGATTTTTTCGTTCATTATATGGAGTGTATAATCGATAATTTATTCCCTGTGATTCTACAAAAACGTACCAACGTGATCCAACTACCCCTGCTACTTTTTCAGGGAAATCAGAAAAATTAATTTCTATTGTTTGCTGTTTAAATTCTGTTGCCAAAGTCACACTATCTGTATCATCATTTTGATTACGCAGCACCAATTTGGGATTAACTAATTGTTTCATTGCTTTTTTAGGGACGCGCAACACTAGCTTACCTAAAGTCGATGTTTGTTCTAATAAAACAATATCTCGTGTTTTTTTACTTATTGAAGCGCGATTACTTTGCAAAAAATATACAGGGTCTTCCGAGCGTTTCCACCCAAAAACAATGTTCGGTTGTTCTTCAATTATTAATTCAGCATCTTCATTGAATGTCAAAAATGCTTCTGTACCATTTTGATACCGTACCCAAATGCCATACATACCATAATCTGGAATATGCTCAACATCAACGATCACACTAGTGTCTGTGTTTTGAATTATTGGCAATGTATAGCGAACGTCACTCTTATTAACAGCAAATATATTTGCAACATTTATGGTATCGAAAAATAGATGTACCTGCTCAGCGATGATAACTTTTTCTAACATAATCATTTTCCATTCTCCTTTTCCAGCTATTCTCAACTCATTTCAATTATTTGATGTCAAATAATCTATTGTAATTTTAAAGAACATAAAGACGCGCTATGTTTACTTACTTCACAAACTTTGTTCCCAAATTTTTCACCGCTTCAAAAATCCGCTTAGAATTATCATGATCAACAAAGTTCAACATGACCTCCCGCTTCTGTACAAATTGTGCATCCTCAGCAAAACCATTGGTCACATACTTTTCAATTACTGAAACTGTTCCCTCTGCATCAAAAGTCGCATCCCCAAACAAATCACGTTCATAATCCAAATAAGCACCTTCAGTTTTCAAATAATCATCCCGATCAAACTGATAAAAGGCAACTGGTTTTTTCAAATAGAACATATCCCAAGCCACGCTTGAATAGTCCGTAATCATCATCGAACTCTTCATAATTTCTTCACCCATGTCAACATCAAGATAACCATAACGATCAATGACACTCGCATCGATATCGAATAAATCAACATAGCCTTTAAAGTAAGGGTGTAAGAAGAACGCCAAACGGACATTATTTTCCGCCAAAATCTGCTTTAAACGTGGCGATTCTAGGAAGGTTTTATATTCACGATAGAACGGTGTCTGAACGAATTGCTCGCGACTCATACCGTCCATCCATTTTCGCCATGTTGGCATCATAAAGATTTGTTTGAACGGAATCTGTGCGGTTTTATCTTCATACGAATCCCAACGGGCGTAACCAGTTACCGCAACTTCATCAGGTTCATAGCCCCACTTAGGAACCGTAATCGTGTCCTTTTCAAATTGACTAGGCGCAATGATAAAGTCCAATAGTCCTCGGACCTTGTGAAAGCCTGGTACTTGCTTCAAGCCATTCACACCGTGTTGCAAAAAGACATTTTTCTTTTTGGCTAATGCTTTGGCCATCAAAGAATCGCGCCGGTGCATATTGTAGACATGATACTTCGTATCCGAAGAAATCAATAGTTTAGCACCGTACAAGTACAAGAAGTACTTAAAACTCATAAAGTCAATGACACGATCCGACATCCCCTGCACATTTTTATACTCAGGTGAAGTTGGATTAATCACGAAGTACGCGGGTACTTGCTTTTGTTCATGATAGAGGTATTTGAAGAAGTGAAAACCATTATCATGAGCACCCATCGCATTTTTTTCATAGATAATCCATGGTTGCTTGAGTTTGAAGTATGGCATCAACAATTTAGCTGTCCAATAAGCTAATCGTTCACGCTTCAGGTTTTCAGCCGTTTCAAAACTTTCTACTGGTCGCGATTCGAATGCTAGATTTCCCTGAATGCTGGTAATGTAAGGATAGAACAATTGCTCGTTGTTGATTAACACTTCACGCGTATACTTATGACGTTCGACGTAGCGTTGTACTTGTTTGCCGGCGCGGTCAAGTTGTAAGATAAATTGCTCGTTATTCGTCTTGACGCGCACATAAAGATCCCAATAAAACGGCGTCAGGATTTCTTTGACATCCACGATCATATCCAAAGTGATGCCTGTCGCCGTTTGCTCAACGTTAGTCAGTTGAACTTGTTGCTCGGCATAACTCAAACGATTACGAAAGACTAATACTGCTTCTTCAATAGAAAAGTCCGCTGGTAATAAACCTTTCATAGTAGCACGAAGTTGGAAAGTATCATCAACCCGCTTAATTCGTGTAATAACGGTTTCCAATTCCATTCGCTCACGTCGAATTTTTGGTAGGCTATTTTTGATTAATGACCAATCACCATCTTGGGTGACATAAGCTTGAATTCCTTGTTGATATAAGGTCGGCACGCTATCATGATCGATAATCAACGCCGACATATTAGATGTTTCATTTGCGCGTAAGCGCACCCGATTTGCCTGTCGCGGTGTGTCAAACATCACAAATGCATCAATTCGTCGTGCACTTTGCTGCGCAAAAACCGTTGTCAGCCATTCATGCCATGGATAAATCCATGTGCGACCGTCTTGGCTTGTACCTTCTAACAACACGCCGTTATTTTTTTTGCGTGTTTGTAAGTCTAATTTTATGTCAGAATAGCTTTGATCGAAGGTAACTTGAACAGCATCTCGCGTGATTTGAATTGTTGCCGTAATTGGTTTGGCTTCAATTGCTAAACTGATGCGTCGTTCTTTGGTTTCAAACGTGTAATCAGCTACGCTATCTTGATACGTTAAAATCTGATTTTGTAGCCGTTCATTTAATGGCACAGAAACATATCGCATGGCTTGATTATCCACAATTTCAATTTCTGAAATAAGTAGATTCTTCTTTCCCTTAACGCCAGCTAAATCAAATTCTATCGGTGTACGTGAATATGTTCGAATTTCCCCACCAATGCGAACGGATACCATCTGATCATCTCGCATATCCTCGATATTAACAATTAGCTGATTATTATGAACTTTAATATTTGTAATTTCCATATTTTTCCCTAAATAAAAAGGTATCTACCTCTTATCTGTAGACACCTTGCGTGTTGATTTTCTCCAGCAAACTATTCCACATCTCATCCTAGACACTATTTTATCATGTGTTCAATAAGACATGTTTCATTGTTTACTTTTGTAATGTAAATTTAATTTACTTTAGACACGTGATCTGTCGCCAAATTCTCCGTGTTTAAATCCTTTTTGATTTGCGTGGTTGAAATTTCTGGTGTGCGTTCCAAATAAACAACTTCGGCGTCTGTTTGTTCGCCGATAAAGTCAAATTCACCCTTCCAGTCGTCTCCCATAACAAAAGTGTCAACTTGATACAACTTCACGTCGTCAACTTTTTGGTCCCATGAATTTTCTGGAATCACCAAGTCCACAAAACGAATGGCTTCAAGCAATTGCTTACGCTTTTCGTAGCTAAAGTAAGTTTTCTTTTGTTTTGCATCCCAGTTAAATTCATCCGTTGACAACACAACAATCAGATAATCACCCATTTCCTTTGCCCGACGCAAAAGGTTAATGTGACCGTAGTGCAGCATATCAAAAGTGCCGTATGTAATGACGCGTTTCATAAACATTCCTCCAAAATTATTCCTACATTTTACCACAAAAAAAGCTCGTTAGCTAACGAGCTTTTCCTTACTTCACGTCATCATGTGCAAAATTAAAATCAGCACTAATTCCAAATTCCTTACGCACTTCATTCAAAGCGGCGTTAAACACTTGATCCATGTCAAAGTAACGATACTGACCCAAACGCCCACCAAAAATCACTTGGTCGGCATGCGCACGCGCTTCTTTGGCGTATTCTTTGAAGATGCTCGTGTTCTTTTCGTCGTTGACTGGGTAATACGCTTCTTTAGTACGATCCCAATCTTGCGGGTATTCCCGGGTGATAATGGTCTTGCCTTCATCAGCCAAGTTGTCAAAATGACGCCATTCCATCACACGTGTATACGGCACATCGCGTTCCGTGTAGTTAATCACGGCGTTGCCTTGGTAGTTGTCTGAATCAATCGTTTCGTGTTCAAAACGCACAGAACGATATTCCAATTCGCCGTGTTTGTAATCGAAGAATTGGTCAATCATGCCGGTATAAACCACACGAGGGAATTCAGCCAAGAACACATCTTTGTCAGAGAAGAAATCTGTGTCCGTCAACACATCAACCAAACCGTTCGAACGTTCAATCATGTTCTCAAAAATCTGTGTGTACCCACCAACTGGAATCCCTTGGTAACGGTGGTTAAAGTAGTTGTTGTCGTAAATGAAACGCACGGGCAAACGCTTAATGATAAACGCTGGCAACTCCGTCGCCGGACGACCCCACTGCTTTTCCGTGTAGCCCTTGATCAACTTGTTGTAAATATCGGTTCCAATCAACGAAATCGCTTGCTCTTCCAAATTACGTGGTTCGCGATCGCCCAATTCAGCCAACGCGGCTTGCTTTTGTTCTTCAATCTTGACCTTAGCTTCATCAGGGGTTTTTGTGCCCCACATTTGGTAGAACGTGTTCATGTTGAACGGCAAGTTGTACAATTTACCTTCGTAGTTGGCGATCACTTGGTTTTGATAACCGTTAAATGGCGCAAATTGGCGGATGTAATCCCACACTTCTTTGTTATCCGTGTGGAAAATGTGGGCACCAAAATCATGGACTGTAATGCCGTTTTCCGTGTGCGTGTACATGTTCCCGGCGATGTGTGAGCGCTTTTCAATCACCAAAGAACGCTTGCCGCGCTTGGCCGCTTCGTGGGCAAAAATCATCCCATAAGGGCCCGCCCCGACGATTAAGTAGTCATAGTTTTTTGTGTTGTATTTGTTTGTCATATGATGAGGTTGTCGTGTTTGCACGCCAACTTATCCCTTCTGAAAATAAATCCTATGCATTAAGTATACTATATTTCACGGTAGTTGTGATTCAATCACGTATTTTCGATTCCATGTTACACCACGACGAACAACTCGCGCAGAATTACCTGCCAAAACCGTAAACGTTTCTGTGAATTGACCTGCCACCACTGCACTTTGTCCGACAATCGTGTTATCTGGAATCACTGCACCTTTTAATATAACCGCTTGACTCCCCAACCAAACATGATTTCCAATTATGATTGCCTTAGCCTGATTAATCACCTGATTTGTCACAATATCTATAATTTGATGTCCGTCACTTGCACGAATGACAATTTCGGAACTCCACATATTATTGCGTCCAATCATTACTCGTGCATCGTCCGTGTTTTCTAATGCAAATCTGGTTGTATAAGCGACGGAAAAATTTTCACCAATTTCTACATAATTACGCCATGATTGTCCTGCCATGGCAAACGTTACATATTTTAACCCAACGGGATGTGTACGATGAATAATTAAGGTTGACTCATTAGAAATGTTAACCGTACATCCATGAAAAACCGATCCTTCTGTGATTTTAACTAGATTACCGTCACCGAAAAAATGAACCTTCAATCCGGTAATCGTTGGATTTTCAACTTCTGTACCATCTGCACGTATCATCACATAACGATTGACCATTATTTTTCCTTAATCACGTTGATAAACATCACGTGTATACACTTTTGCCACAACATCGCTCAAATCAGCCGTCAAGCGATTAGCCACAATGACATCTGCTTTGGTTTTGAACGTCGCCAAGTCATTAATGACTGTTACCCCATCAAATTCAGCCGCTTCCAAAGTCGGCTCATAAATGAACAAGTCGACATCTGAATTACGCAAGTAATCCATCACACCCAAAATTGAAGAATCCCGGAAATTATCCGAACCAGTTTTCATCGTCAAACGATAAATTCCCACCGCCTTTGGTTCACGGGCCAAAACTTGATCCGCGATGAACTGCTTGCGTGTTTCGTTTGATTGCACAATTGAACTCATCAATTCTTGTGGCACATCTTGATAAGACGCCAATAGTTGCTTCGTGTCCTTTGGCAAGCAATAACCACCGTAACCAAATGATGGATTGTTATAGAAATCGCCAATACGCGGATCTAGTCCTACTCCTTGAACGATGCGAGCAGTGTCTAACCCTTTTTGAGCGGCGTAAGTGTCCAATTCGTTAAAGAACGCGACGCGCATGGCTAAGTACGTATTAGAGAAAAGTTTAATTGATTCGGCTTCAGAAGAGGTCACAAACAATTTTTGTACTTCATCTTCTTGTGACGCCTCTTCTAACAAACGTGCAAAGTCTTCTGCGCGCGGTGACATTTCACCCACGATAATTCGCGACGGATGCAGGTTATCTTCCAAAGCTTTTCCTTCGCGCAAAAATTCAGGGCTAAACAAAATATTATCTGTGCCGAATTTTACTTTGGCGTCTTCTGTGAAGTTGACCGGGATCGTTGATTTAATAATCATCAACGCTGTTGGATTGATACGCACGACGTCTTTGATAACGGCTTCAACTGATGACACATCGAAGTAGCCTTTGTCCGGATCGTAGGATGTTGGCGTTGAAATAATCACATATTTCGCATCTTGATACGCTTCTTCTGGCACCAAAGTAGATCGCAAATTCAAGTCTTTGTTCGCAAAGAACTCTGAAATTTTGGCGTCCATAATCGGTGCCACGCGATCGTTAATCATGGCGACTTTTTCAGGAATGATGTCTAGCGCCACCACTTCATTGGCTTGTGACAACAACGTTGCCATTGATAATCCGACGTACCCGGTTCCTGCTACTGCTATTTTCATGGTTATCTTCCTTGCTTTTTCAGTTGATATTGTTTACCAAATTGTGTTTTCTTCACTGTGTTTTTCAGTTGCCGATAGACCGCGTACACACGTTTAGCCGCCTCAAATTGTACGCCTTGCCAAATTGACTTTGGTGCAATTGGTTTTAAATCCGTTAGCTCATCCAAAGGAATCGTGACATAGCCCTGATTATTAACCGTTGTGCTGAAAAAATTATGTCCTTCACGTGATGAAATTTGGCGAATTTGGTAACTAAAACCGGTATATTTGCCAGTATATTTTGCATGAATCGTGAAAATATTATCTTTGAAAGAATAGTAAAGATGATCGAGCATTACGCGTTTACCTGAATCCCATTGCAATTGATGAATCATTGGCTGTAATTCACCGTCTACTTGCTGTAAGGAAATACTCAGGTTCAAAGTATCTTTGACTAGCGGTTTAAAGTTGTCCATGTACATCACATCAATGACAGCCGACAAATTACTCGTGTCATGATGGCCAATCAACAGCGTGAAGAAACGAGCCGCTTTACCGCGTCCTTGGGCTTCATTTTGACCAAAAATCAGTTTGGCACTTTTGATTTGCACTTTTGGATTTGGCGTAATATCTGCTTTTGATTTAGCTTCTTCAAATTTAAATTGGCCAATTTCAAGGAAGAAGCGGTCATATTCGCCCACGGCATAACGCGTCATTTGTCGTAAAAATCGCCAATCTTTTAAATCACGTAATTGATCAAAATCATCTTCGGTTAAGGCCAGCACGCCCAATTTTTCCAAACCACCCGCCACTAACAAATCAAAATAATGTCGCGCCCCCTCACCGGTGGTAAAACCTTCTGAAAATTGCCAGATAATCGAGCGAATATTTTTAATGCTGTATTGTTTGGCAAAGCGTTCACTATTCGGCATTTGACGAATAGTTGTTTGAATCGCCAAATTCATGTTGTAAGCATTGTCCCAATTGGTGTCATGTTTCGTACTAGAAATGTTATTACCGTGGGCATATAATTGCGTCACTAGAGTGCGATTCAACGCGCGAATTCTCGTGGCATTGGTCATCGCAATGTTGGTAAAGTAGCCGTCGTTTGACACAGGTTGCTCTTGAAATGTGAGCTTGAGTGTACGAATGTATGCCGCTTCAAATAACTTATCCCACGTCCAGCCATTAAATGCATGATACGGATTATCGGCTAATTCACTAAAAGCAAAAACCTCAGCTTCTGGCATAAAGCGTCGATTATACGCGTAATCCATCACATATGTTTGGCCAGTGATGACATTTTTACGTTCACTTTTGAACCAGACAATCTGTGCTTGACTGTCCCGTCCGGCATAAAAAGCGTGCTCTAACATGCGCGAATGAAACGTATCATCCGCATCCAAGAAGGCCAAATACGTACCGTGCGCCATGGTTAATCCCACATTACGGGCATGCCCGGCATTAGATGGCCCAATGGAAACGGTGCTAATGCGCGGATCTTTGCGCACATAATCTTGAATAATTTCAACCGTATCATCTTGCGAGCCATTTTCCACGAGAATAATTTCAATGTCGCGCAAACTCTGTTGCGTCACTGAATCTAATGTCCGGCGCAAGTATTTTCCTGCATTATGCACCGGCATGATGACACTAACTTTGTAAAATTCCGGCACATAAACTTCTTCAAAGTAAGCATCTGGATCGGCGACAATCGCATTGATTTTAATTTGGTTGCCGGGGTTCACAAAGTCAACGTCGTCTAGCCCACCTTGCTCTTTATCGCGCAAAAAATCCTGTGCAATCAATTGAAAGAAGGCTTGTTTTTTCTCAAAGGGAATAACTTTAAGCGCAAAAAAGTAATTATTGATTTTCCGTTCATAAAAGAAAGGTTTCACTTGCTCAAACAAACCGCGGCTCGTCAAATTTTCACGAATAAAGTCGTGTTCGATAAAGAAATTTTTGAATAACTTATCTGGATTTTTGACTGTCGACATTTCATTGTCACGCCGGTGATAAATATACGTTTCATCAACGTACATCACGCGCTTCGCCAAACTCATTGTTTGCCAGTAAAAACCATTGTCATTATAACTGCTGACTGCTTCATTCCAGCGAATATGATTATCAATTAATAACTCACGGCGATACAACGAGACCCAAGCGTACATTGGAAACGACAGAATAATCTTTTCATCGAGTGGATCAATCACTCGGTTGTAATAACCATTACGCGCAATTTGCTCAACTTGGCCTTGATAAGTTTCACCCGAACCAGTAAAATTCACGAGATTACTTTTTAAAATATCCAAATCGTTTTGAGCTGCGGTGGCGTATAATTTCTCATACATATCAGCCGTAACATAATCATCACTATCTAATTCAGCAATGTATTCGCCTCGCGCAGCATCAATACCGGTATTAATGGCTAAACCTACACCACCATTCGCCTTATCAATCACCACAAAACGAGTATCCTTACTGGCATAACGTTGGATAATCGTCAAAGATTCATCCGTTGAGCCATCATTGACAATGATAAATTCCGCTTCTTGTAAAGTTTGCTGGGTTAAACTTGTCAGCGCTTCATCCAAATAAGCCGCTTGATTATATACGGGCACGACGACTGATACTTTTATTGACATCATTATTTTTCCTGTTCTACTATCCTTGTTTTGACATAGCATCACTGCCTAATTCTTCAATCAGCAGCGCTTCAACTTTTTCATTGTCCCACCGCGCGACTTCTTGATGACCTTGCGCCATTAATGAAGCACGGTATTGTTCAATTTTGATGATTGAACGGACATAGGTTGGCGTTTGATTCGTTAAATAAGTTTTAGGTGGATTAAACCATAAGCCGCGCCAAGTCCCTGTCCAAACCAAGCCTAATTTCCGCCAGCGATACACATTTCCTGGTTGCAAAAGCGTCCACGTTTGTTGAATAAGAGTTTTTAAAGCCAGTTTTAACATGGCCTTACGGCCATTTGCCCGCCGCATCGTCAACAAATGATTCCGAAATTCATAGCCATAGCGCCATAAGCGCGCGCGATCCGTCTCTTGGCGAATATCCCCCGGTCGTGCGTTCACACTGGATTTGTGCACGACCACTGATTCTGGTAGAAAATAACCACGATAAACATCTGCCGCACGATTCGTATATTCAATATCATCTCCCCAGATGAAGTATTCTTGTTGCGGCAAACCGATTTGTGCCACAATGTTGCGCGGTATGAGCACGGAGACAAACGTTGCGTTCACCACTTCAACGGCGTTTTGTCCATTGATCATGTTTTCAACCCAGAAAAAACTGCGCGGTGACACGACATTCATCCAAGATGGTTTACCATTTGGTGTTTGCCAACGGACATTACTCGTCACAAAACCGGTTTTCGGGTGACTAACCATGAATTTTACTAAATGGTGCAACGCATTAGGCTGAGGAATCGTGTCATCATCCATCAACCAAATCGCATCATCGGTGGTTTCTTCGCCAAAAGTTTTAACCGCTAAATGAAAACCACCAGCGCCCCCAAAATTATCAGCCAAATTTTTAATAATAAAACGAGGATCCGTTAAGCTTTGTAACCACTCAGTTGTGCCATCCGTCGAGTGATTATTAATAATAATGATATGCGCTAAGTGCGCCCCGAATTGCTGTTCCACAGCATCCAACGCTTCTTGCAACAAAGACAGCCGATTATACGTGACAATGGCCGCGCTAACACGGTAAGTTTCAGACATAGACGTCATCCAATTCCACTAATTTTTGATCACAGGATCTGTATGCCCTTTACTATAGCAAATGAATACCTCAGTTTTTGTCAATAAAACGTCAAAAAAACGTCAAGAACATTTACCTGTTCTTGACGTTTTATTTTTTGTCATCAATGTATTCGATTTTAGGTCGGAAAAACAAACCGCGCCAACTGCCTTGAATAATAATACCAAGCTTGCGCCAACGGTAAACTACGCCAGGCAACAGTAATGTTTTCAAAAAATCAACTCCGGTGTGCCCAACTGTTTTCACATATTTGACCACTGAACCACGTCGTCGAGACGTTTCGAGACGGTTACGATATTCATTTAAATACCGTGGCAAACGCCCTTCAATCGTTTCACCGGCAATGTCGCCCGGTTCCGGATTCGTCGCAGATGCGTGAATCACCACAGAATCACGGACAAAATAGCCATCCCCAACCCGTGTTGCGCGTTCCGTATATTCAATATCATCGCCCCAAATGAAGTACTCTTTTTGTGGCAAACCAATTTGTGCAACAACTGCACGCGTAAACATCGTCCCCACAAACGTTGAATGTTTAATTGGCACCCAATTATCACTGCCAAACATCACCGCATCTCGGCTGCCATCTGCCGGTGCTTGCACGTTCATTTTAGACCAATCGCCATCCGTCCATTCCACTTTGCTTGAAGCCATTACTGCCGTTGGCTTCTCGGCAAACAACGCGAGTAGTTGCGTCAGCGCAGTAGGCGTTGGCAAAGAATCATCGTCCATTACCCACACATAATCATCTTGTGTGCGCGTCATAAAGACTTTTATTCCGTGATTAAAGCCACCCGCACCACCCAAATTTTGATCAAGATTTTCGATGATTAAACGAGAATCCGTCAAACTTTCCAGATAGGCTGCGGTGCCGTCAGTCGACGCTCCGTTCACCACAATCACATGTGCCAGTGCTGGTGACACTTGGTTTAGCGCGTGTGTAATCGATTGTTTTAAAAGATCAAGGCGGTTATACGTTACGATGACCACACTGACTTTTGCATTTGTCATAAGTTCATTTGTCCTAATTGTTGTAAAATTTCTGTCGCAACTTGGGCATTTTTTGGTCGTGCAAAGACTGCCCAACCATCTCTTTCACCTATTGTAGCATACCCACGATTTGCCAATAGTTCTGATTTTTTCCGAACATCTTGGCGAATAATCACCACTTTAGCATGCGCAAATAAACTCACGCGTGTATGCCAATTCCACTTTTGCCAGTCAATCAACACATCAAATGCTTGCTGTGCCAAATAGCGACGTTCGGTTTTGTGTGGATTATTGCCCGTATGCGTCGGATTAATCATAACACGACTCGTCGGTGCTAGGGCATCAATATGCCCAAAGAATTGATGACCATACCAACTTTTTAACAATTGCTGTTGGGCAAATAGCGTCACATCAAAGTTTTGACCCCATTTTTGCAGTTGCTTAATCTGAGCTTGCGTCATCGTTTGATTGGTAAATGTACCAGCGTTGACTACAATTTTTAAAACAGTTGTGCGCGTTGGCGTAACTGGGGCTTGCAACACTTCCCACAGCCGTTGTGCTGCTTTACCATCATCATCTTGCACGAATTGCGCTTGAAATTCAGCATAACGCCGCCGATAAATACTCTGCACATCATGCGCTAACAGGTGTGCGACTTGCTCAACCGTTGTCACATGCGGCCCGGGCAATTGATCAGTCGGCATATAATAACCGCGTTCACTGGCATAATTGACCGTTGTATCAAAGAAAATAATCGGCCGTCCCGTCAGCAAAAAATCGAAGAACAAAGATGAATAATCCGTCAATAAAACCGCGGTATGCGTCATCACATCATTGGCGTCCAGCGTGTCATCAATCAAAAACTGTTGCCACTCTGGTAGATGCTGGGCGTATTTTGCAATGTAGGGATGCAACTTAATCTTTACTTGATACGCTGGGACGGCGGCTTGTAAGTCCGTAACTGTTGCCAAAGTTTGGGCCAGTGCTTCTGGCTGCACTTCTCCCGTTACCGTGCCGGTCCAAGTTGGTGCATACAGTAACATTGGTCGCTCATCACGTGCCAAAGGCAAAGCCGGCGCGTCTTTGAAAAACACATCATTACGTGGATAACCCAACGTCAAAATTTCGCCCGTGTATAAACCATCTAAGCGATAATCTTCTCGATAAATCCGTGCCGTTAGCGCGTTTGGTGCCAAAAGATAATCCGTTTGTAAAAAGTTACGAATCACATTCCATGAACCCATCACGCCACCAGGCATGGCATAACCCATCTTTTTCAATGGCGTGCCATGCCATGTATTAATAAAAATCTGCCCCGGGCGTTTGACAAAGATATCTGAAAAAATCATCGCATTAGTCACGACGTAGTGCGCTTGTAACAACGCATCCGCATAGGCCGGCGTGGTTTTATCCACGAGTGTGACTTTATTTTGTAAGTTTGCAACTTTTAAACTCGTTTCAATCGCTGTTTTAAAAGCAGGATCATAAACAACGACGTGACGCATTTGTGGCGAATTTTCCAGCCAAACTCGCAATAATTCACGCGGTGAATCGCCGAATTGTTGCCCGTCGCGCATTTCATACAATACTAAATGCGCGTCCAAGGCGACATGTTTCCATTGCGAATCATAATACGCTTTAATTGGATCCAGTTGTTTTAATTGTTGTCGTTGCCAACGCCAATTTTCAACGGCAAATTTAGCACGACCGAGTACTTTTCGTATATTCATCGTTCCTGCCTAGTTTGTCACGTTTTTTAAATGAAATCAGCAAAATAAGCGCGGAATTTCAAATGCAAATGTGAACCAACAATTCCCATAATCAAAATAAACAACCAAAAAGCAACCGTTGGCTGCCACGCTTCCCAGAACCAGTGTGGACTGAAAAAGGCGTCACGCATACCCGTTACCAAATAATAAAAGGGATTAAGCTCTAGTAAGCGCAACAAGTGCGGGTGACTGTCGCCTAATTTGTCGGACAAAGCCCACAGCGCCCCTGAAATCCAGAACACAAAACGCAAAATGGTTTGCATCAACTGTTGATAATCCGGAATCAACACCGTAATCGTCGCATTAAAAATTCCCGTCACATACAAAAAGGCAATTGAAGCCACAAAGTAATAAACGACTTGAATCCAGTAAATGCTAATTGGCAAGCCGTTGATAACGGATAAAATCAACCCGACCGCTAACATCAACACAAACGCATTCACATTAATGAGCGTGCGCATCATCGGCATAATTGAAACCGGAAATTTCATCCGCGCAATTTGCCATAAATTACTTGAAATACTCCAAGTCGTATCCATAAATGACGTGTTGATAAACAACCAAGTTGCCAAACCAACAATCAACCACGCCAAATACGGTACACCTGGCACGCCACTACTTTCGTGGAAATTAAATCCAAACACAACCCAGTATGTCAAAACTTGCATCACTGGATTCAAAATCAACCAAAAATTACCTAACGCGTGATTTTGAAAGCGTGCTTTTTTTTCATAATTTGCCAATCGCCACATGACTGGAAAATATTTAAATTGTTCTTGTAAAACAAGCCATGCTTCTTTCATGATTTACCCCATCACATGTTGAATAATCACAGTCGCTAATGCCACTGTCAAAAGACCTAACACACCCCATGTCATCGGTGTTAAGTAATCACCAATTGCAGAACGCTTACTCAAACGTTCTTTATCGGCTGGTTCAAGCTTTTCATCTTCTTGGACAGCACGCGCCAAATCATCAATTTTATAAGCAACTTGTGCTGCTTTTTGATCACGTTGATAGCGCTTTTTTTCGTCACCAGATAACCCTTTAAACCACGTGTTCCATTTGTTGTATTCATGCAACACTTCTTTTGTTGGGCCAAAGTCTTTTAAGTCACCATATTGAATCCACATAACTTTGTCCGTAAAACTTTCCACCTGACTCAATGAATGCGAAACAAAGAAAATGGTCTTACCTTGCGCTTTAAATTCCAACATTTTATCCAATGCTTTTTGATAAAATGTTTGATCGCCGACTGACAAAGCTTCGTCAATAATCAAAATATCTGGATCTTGATGAACAGCAATTGCAAAACCTAGTCGTGACTTCATACCAGATGAATAATTTTTAACCGGTTGATCCATGAAATCACCCAAATCAGCAAAATCCACAATCGTTTCCATTTCGGTGTCGATTTGCTTGTTGGTTTTGCCCATCATCAATGACTTTAAGCGAATGTTTTCACGTCCCGTTAGTTGACCACGCAAACCGGCGTTAATGGCAATAATGCTCGTCTCACCATTGACCACTAAATCCCCACTGGTGGGTAATAATAAACCACTTAAAATGTTCAATAATGTTGATTTACCGGAGCCGTTGACCCCAACAATTCCCACAACATCCCCTTCATAAACGTCAAAACTAACGCCTTTAAGCGCCCAAAATTTCTTGAGCCCTTTAGAATTAAGTGGATTCAAAATTGTCCGAATTTTTTCAGACTTGTTTTTACCTAAATCAAATTCCTTGGTTAAGTATCGCGCTGAAACCTTCAGCTGCTTCTCTTCAGCCATCTGTTAAACTCCTTTGTAAGTTCAGACTGTTCTAAGTCATTTCCTAAAACATGCAAACTCATCGGTCTATTATATCATCTTTTTTATTTTGACACTTAAAAGCACAAAAAAATCCCACCTGTTTGGTGAGATTTTATGAATTACTTAACTTCAACTGCCGCGTTATGATGCCATTTAATCCAACGTCAGTCCTTGTTTGTCCATCCAAACAAGTCGATCTCCTAGTCTAAATTCTACCCATGTAACACCGTTGGTCGAATCAGTGTTTACTTCTTTCACTACGGTAATTTTTTGACCATCATATAATTTAGCATCATCATTGCGTGTTTGCGTTGATACTGAAATATTGTATGGGCCATGCCAATATAAACCATCATTGCGGTTCTTTTCAGTGATTGTGGCTGTATAGCTTGTTGGGGTTGTCTTTGTGATTAAATTATATTTTTTAATCCCTCGGCTGTCCATCCAAACCAATCGATTATTAATTCGGAATTCCGCCCATTTAACACCATTTGTAGAGTTAGTTTTAGCTTCTTGAACAACTGTTACATCTTTACCAGTATAGAGAACAGCATCCTCGTCTCGTGCCTGAGTTGAACTAGAAACATTGTAAGCACCATGCCAATAGAGACCATCATTACGATTATTTTGTTGAATAATTCCCTTATAATTCGTTGTGGTCTTTTGCGTGTACTCGTTTAGTTTTTTGGCACCTAATTTATTCATCCAAACATATTGATTGCCTAACTTAAACTTTAACCATACTACACCATTTTGAGCATTCGTTTGTGACTCAGCTACAACAGTGACAACTTGATGATTATATTTTTTAGCGTCCACACCTCGAGAAACGGCTTGACCACTTGTATTGTAGGGACCGCCATAATACAAAGCATCGTTACGTGAATCTTCATTAATCATAATTCGATAATTCACTGTCTTTGTTTTGACCACTTTATTGTACGAAGCATTTTTAATTAAATTTTTCTGTGCATAGTACTTTTTCACAAGCGACAAAAAGTCCGTCATCGTATAACTTGTGTTCCAGTATTTGCCAGCTCGATCCTTCCAATAACCATCTGGATCGGTGTGATCAGTCCCACCCAGGTAATCTGTTACATTGTGATGCGACCACACAGTTCCCGCACCACTTTTTGTGGCCGCACTGGGTGTTAAACTATACTTTTGCAAGAGATAGGCTGTATAGTACGCCGCGTTTCCCACTTGTTTGGCAAAAGCCGTTTTGGAATTGACTCTGACTTGTTCAAACTGAACGGCATTTAGATTACCAAAGTATCCTGACCCCCAAGCTAAATAATCAGTATCTGCGATATTTACAATCTGTGTGCCACTGACAAACGAGTGCACAAACGCATCACCATAATGATTCTTCATATAGGCAATTTCACCAGCCGTATCACCATTATCCCCTTCATTGGCCGTTTCATGAATAATGACTTTATTAGGTTTGGTCATATTATCGGCATAACCATAGTTATAAGTCGGAAACCCACTGTACGCGTTACCAATTTTGAGATGTGTATTCCCATCGCTAGGCTTCTTTGATACCTTCCAAATACTCGTTGTAATCTGAGCATGTGGTAACCCTTGCTGAATTAAATAATTATTTATGGTATTGGCACTGATGGGCGTGCGCAAAAATATTATAGTGGCGCTGACCAGAAAGCCAATCACTATCTTCGCCTTTACTTGCATGATATTTCCTTTTTTCATGAATAAACTAATGCTATTAAATGTACAATAACATTACTTATTGTTTTTGAATGCCGCGACTATCCATCCAAACCAAACGATTACCCAGTTTAAATTCTACCCAAGTTACGCCGTTTGTGGAATTTGTTTTGGCTTCTTGAACAACTGTAACTTTTGTCCCATCATAACGCTTTGCATCATCATTTCGTGTTTGGGTTGAACTAGAGACATTATATGCCCCGTGCCAATACAAGCCATCATTTCGCTTGGTTTCAGTAATTTTAGCTGGGTAGTTTACTTTGGTTTTCGTGGTGTATTCATTCAAACGCTTACCGCCTCGCGAATCCATCCAAACATACTGATTACCAATTTTAAACTTTAACCACTTAACACCATTCGTAGAATTGGTTTGACTTTCTTCAATGACATTGACGACTGACTTGTTATAGGCTTTAGCATTCGCACCGCGGACAGTCGCTGCAGCAGTTGTGTTATAGGGGCCGCCGTAGTAAATCGCATCATTACGTACATCTTCGTTAATCATAATTCGATAATTAACGGCTTTTTTCTTGGTAACTTTGTTATAAGTTGTGTCTGCCAAACGGTCCATGCCGTAGTCTTTAATCAGTTGATTTAACTTCACCGCGTAACTGGCATCCGTTGCATAAGTACCCGTCAAAGCATTCGTGGCGTCTTTATACGATTTAGTATTTTCCTTCCATGCACCTGAATAATAAGCGGGATTCCAAGAGAGACCTTTGCGAATCAAATTACCGTTATAGGCTAGTGAACTAGCAAACGATTTATATTTTGCAAAACGAGCAAGCACTTGAGTATACTCGCCGCCAATCAAAGTCACATTTTTGACAGGGCGCGTAACGCCATTTAAATCTTTGACTGATGTTGTTTGAGTACTTACGCCGATTTCATTAGCAGTTTTGTAAGTCACATTTTTATAGACCGTTTCATAAACTGGGATTTTCTTGCCAGTTTTTGTGTCTAAAATATACTTACCCGTCTTTGCGTCTTTTTTATAAACGGTCTCTAACTTCTTTGTTTTGGTATTCAAAACTTGCTTAACAACCTGTTGAGTAGCGCCATTATATTCACTAGTTAACGCAAAAACATGTCCACCATCGGCGTCACCTTTAATACCAAAAAAATTATTTGCCCGAACCGACAAATCGCTCTGCCCCCAGTTGCTTTCCAAAACAGCCTGCGCCATTTCAACCGAACCATAGACATTGTACTTTTTAGCCGTGGCGCGCACTGAAGGTGCAATTTCAATCAACCACTTCTTATGCGCAGCATAATTTGAATCGTAACTGGCAGCCGGATCGGTAGCCGCATGTGAAACGGATTGATATAATCCAATGCCGACTCCCATACCAACTAATATCATTATTCTTTTCATTAGCGTGACCTCTTATTATCTTAATTTTAAGATTAACAATCTTAGTTTACATTTGAATAACGAGAACATTAATACTGAAGGAAAAATCCTCATAAAAATGGCCAACAACCGTTGGCCATTTAAATTAATTTCTTTTTGGAAATTTTTTCAAAATTGCTTGATAAATCCGTTCACTATTATGTTGATCAATGAAAGCAAAGTATCTCTTTTGATAAGCTTCAATTTCACTCAAATCATGTTCCCTTACACGATTCAATTGATCAATAATGGCGGTTACAAGCTGGGGTTCATCTTTTACCACCGGTCCAAACAGTTCTGTGTTCAAATCCATGTATGATCCTTGTTCTTCCAAATATTGATCTTGATCAAATTGATAGAAAATAGCAGGTTTGCCTTGATATAATTCTTCCCACGCCACACTTGAATAATCCGTAATCAAAATACTTGAACGCGCAATCAATTGATTAATCGGTTGTTCACCGAACAAAATAATTTTAATGCGTGGATTATTAGAAGTAAACAAGCTCGCATATTCCGCAAACTTTGGATGAATATAGACGTTTAGTGTCATATCAAACGTCTCAAGCGCTTCATGTAACTTCGCATTTTTTAATAGTGAAGAATAGCGCGTAAAGTATTCAGAAGCAAGGAACTCTGAGTCCTCTACTTCTTCTAACCAATTACGCCATGTTGGCATCAAAAAGATACTACCATCTTGCTTAAATTCAGGTTGACTTAACATTTCATGCAAGTAATCCCAACGGGCAAAACCAGTGACTGCCACTTCATCTTCGCGATAACCAAAATAATCAACAATCACCTTTTTTTCAAATTCAGATGTTGTAATAAACACTGATGAGGAATTTAAACTGCCTTTTGAAAAGACACCAGGATGTCGCTTCATACCCGTCACACCGTGCTGCAAGAACACATAAGGCTTCAGATTATACGTAGGTCGAATTGGACCTCTGTTCACTCGCCAAGCATAACCATGCGCTTTAGATTCTGATGAAACTAAAAGCTCATTACCCATTGCCCACAGCAAATGCTTAACACTCATGAAGTTCAATACCCGTTTTTTCATTGGCTTCAAGAAACGATAATCTGGTGATTTTTTGTCAATCACATAGTAAACTTTTTTCTCTGGGCGATGTTCAAACATATATTTAAAGAAATAAAAACTATTGTCTTGTGCTGATTGTGAATACTTTTCATAAATCAGCCAAGCTTGTTGTTTCTTCAAATATTGTGCCACACCTGGTACTTTTTTATACAGAAACGCCGCAATCCATTCGTTAATCTTATAACGCCACGTTTCATATTCACCAATTGGTCGATAAGTAAAGGCAAGATAATCACCGTATGCGCCGCCGCCAGCAGCATACGGATAGGCAATATGATCACCATCTCGCCATTGATAACTAAAACTAGCTCGGCGTAGGATTCGAATAATGCCATCTTCATCACGTCGATTACGAATAGCTACCTTACTTCGATACATCTGACCGTCACGTTGGAAAGTAAGATAAACATCCCAGAAAAATTGCGTCCACTCAATATTTTTTAAATCGAAGACATACGTCAACATTAGGTTTTTATCAACGATAGCAACGGCGTCTGGCTCGATTGTATAAACATTTTCTGGATAACGTCTATTTTTTAAAACAAGAACCCCGGCATCATATAATTGCGTAACTGGCGCTGCAACTGTCATTTTGACGCGACTACGTTGCATTTTGATTTCTGTCACGTAAGGTTTATACTTCACCACCTCTTCAGCCAAACGTTCGGCTGTTTTCATAACAAAACCTAGTTTGCCATTAGTTGCAACATACCATGTGCCCTCAAAATCATCATTTTGTGGACCAGACACACTATAATTAGCAGTAAAATCATGTAATCTGAAATCCACTTGCCGAATTGTTAGCCAAGTATCCGCAACTTTAACAACCACATCGTAGCGTGATTCGCGTTCTGCAAATACTGCGGGCATTGTCAAAATTGTTGTGGCCAATGCTCCCGTTTCATCAACATGTTGCTCATTTTTAACAGCAATATACTCTTCGCCTTGATAGTTTTTTAAAGCAACTTCAGAAAAGTCTAGTTCTCGTAAATGATCAAATACCAACTGTGTTCCGGTAAAACGCACGTTTAGTACACTCACAAATTGAGCATTTGGCTTTAATAAGCGATTCCATGTTCCTTGGTCAACAACATAAAAATTAGACACATCCTGACTCTGCAATGCCGTATTTTCTTGTAATTGTTGTTGATATGTTGTTACCAAATTTTTAGGCAGATGTTGTGACGGTTCAATTAACACATTTGGTGTTTTGATGACATCAACAATCCATAGTTGCCGTTTATCATCCATTTTGACCGCAAATTGATCGTTTAAGATTTGAACTGCCGCTTGTTCGTACAACGGATCAATACGGAAATCAGTCGCATGAGACAATACAATTGGTGCACCACTAATAAAGCGCAACGGACCTTGCTGCAAGTGTGCATTGTCAAATGCCACAACTGCCATACCATCATTTATTTCAAACGATGACACACGTTTTTCACCAATCATGATGTCGCTTTGATGTAACCAAGGTGACGGCTTTTCTGTCAATAAACGCCATTCTAGTCGAGTTTTGCCATCAACACTTTGCACAGATTGCACCGCTGACAGACCTAAGATGTGCGCATAATTTTTGCTAATCAAACGTTGTTGGCCATCATCACTAAAGTATAGTTCTTCACCATTAATTTTAAATGTGTGTAATTCCTCGACTAATTTTGAAGGACCTAATAAAATTCGTTGACTCTTCTTGATCGGGTACTTCAGAACTTCATCATCAAACAATAATGTTTGACTATCTACTACTTCGAGATTATATGGCAAATCTGCGGTAGCAAATGTAAATTTGCGGTATCGAATTTGTTGCCGTTCTGCATTATAATGAACGACAAAAGTTGACTGAGCAAATGTCAATCGTAAAATTTCTACATCTTCATCAAGAGCTAATAAAGTGGGATTCGCTGTGGCAAATTGTCCACTCACATTTGATTCATCAACTAATTGATAAACTTTTTGGGCATCAAATAATTCGCCCTGCAATTGAAATCCGAATGCACCAACCGATATAACTTCTATTACACTCGGGATTTGATAACTAATCTCAATTGCACTTGTCGCATGCGTTACATCTACAAACGCATTGGTTTCAGTTTCAATAGCTGTTGCATTGGACTTTGCAGCAAAAAAAACATGTTTAATATCGGATGCATTTGGTACTTGTGCCGGTGTAAAAATCACGTCACCTGCATAGACATCATTTAAAGAATTGACATAGTAGAACGTCATGCCGATTTCCTTCCTAATTTCAAAATTTGTTGCGTCACCCAACTACTTGGCTTGTCCAACAATGTATGCACAATCATTCCCACTAGGAATAGCACGCTAACAACACCAACGCCATAGCCAACGATTTCTAACGGCTGTGTAAAGCGTTTCGCATCGACAGTTAACCACAACCAACCAGCAAAATATGTTGCTGACTGCACTAAGTAAACTGTAAAGGTTGCTTGCCCGACATAAGAAATAATCTTATTTTCAGGCAAACGAATGTGCAAAAACAGCGCAAAAATCACAAGACTTAAAATTAAGACTAATGGACTATAGTTGGCCGTTAACCATGTCGATGAATTCCATTTAACAAAATCTACAAGTGCGTTTACACCAAACACGGTGTGCTGTGTTAACCATTGCAAAGTAACGTTACTCAACAAAGCGAAAACTAAGGCACTGGCTAGGACACTGGCTAATTTTGATACGGACCAGCCAGCATTATCAAGTTGACTTTTATTGGCGTAATATTTACCAAAGAAACCACCCCATGCGTAGACATACAAGAACCAGCCAACACGCGTGTAGGTCATACCTAACTCATTATAAACCATTGGCCATATTGACAAAATTAAACCGCCCCATAGCAATATTTTCAAATATTGGGATTGCGATAATGAATTTAAATATGGATTGATAACAGGAATAAAAAGACTCATCAAGACAAATGTTGTCACAAACCAATATTCATTGAAAAATACTGGAAACAAATGTGTGATAAACATTTGCCATGTAAACTGATCAACAATGCCACTCATTAATACCACTACGAACATGAGTAACGAGATAAATGTCGTATGCACCATAATTTTCAAAATAGATGAAAATTTAGACGTCCGCTGGATTAAAAAGAAACCTGTAATCATGACATACATATTTACGCCGACTTTACCACCAAGGGCGAGCATCTCTACTGTTGTACGCAACACCGAAACACCGGCATCAAAGTGCCAACCACCATGAATCGCATAGTGATGTAAAATAATAATAAAAATACTAACAATTCGAATTAAATCAATATTTGCTAAACGTTTCTTTTTTTCAGGCATTATGCTTTCCTCTTAAACACCGTCACACTTTCAACGTGTGTCGTTTGTGGGAATTGATCCAACGGCGTGATGGCGCCATCGATTTCAAATCCTTGTTCTAAAATTTGGACTGCATCCCGTGCCAAAGTCGCGGGGTTACAACTGATGTAAACAAATGTTTCTGGCGCCATGCCGGCCACCGCTTCAATTAACTCTGGCGTCAAACCTTTGCGTGGTGGGTCAACAAAGACCACTTCTGGTTTTAAGCCCTCCGCTTGCCATTCGCGCATTTGCGCTGGGGCGTCGTTTGCGATGAATTCTGCATTTTTTACATTGTTCAAAGCCATGTTGACTTTGGCGTCGGCCACAGCGGGTTCAACAACTTCGACACCGATGACTTTTTTGACTTGATTAGCCACCGTCAAACCAATTGTCCCGATCCCAGAATACGCGTCAATCACTGTATCCGTTAGTTTCAAGCCCGCTTTTTTCGCTGCCAAACTATACAACACTTCCGTCGTTTGGGGGTTAACTTGATAAAAACTGTTCAAGCCGATGTTGAATTTGTTCGCCAAAATCGTGTCTTGGATTGTACTTTGCCCAAACAATACGCGGTTTTCGCTTCCCAACAAAACGTTAGTTTGGCGCGGATTGTAGTTCAAAATCAAACTCTTTAATTCCGGCAAAGCCGCCACAATATCAGCAACAATTGCAGCTTCGTCATGCAATTCACGCGTGGCCGTGATCAAACCAACCATCATTTCATGGCTGTAATACCCGCGCCGCACCATGATGTAGCGGATTTCGCCCTTTTTGGTAGCATCGTCCCAAACCGTTGTGCCGTGCGCGTCCAAAATGTCACGCACCGTGCCGATTGCGGCATCAATTTTGGGATCGTTCAAATAATAATCGTCAATTGGCACCAAATTATGTGAGCCGCGGCGGTAGAATCCCGTCGTCAAATGACCGTCTTGGAATTTCACCGGTACCACGGTTTTATTCCGGTACTTGCTTGGCGTTTCCATGCCGATTGTCGGATCGACGTCAACGTCCAAACCAACTTTTTTGAACAATTGCACAATTTGATTGCGCTTTAATTCAAGTTGCGCATCATATTTCAAATTCACCAACGGCGCAATGCCGGACGTGATCAATTGGCCATGCGCCACATCAACACGATCAGGCGATGTTTTCAAACGTTCAATCGTGCGTCCAAACGCATAATTTTGCAAAACACGTGTTACGCCGATTTTGATTTCTTCACCTGGCAACGCATCCGCCACAAAAATTGGATAATTATCGACTTTGATAACACCCAATCCTTGGAACGTGATGTCGACCACTTCACCGATTAATTCTTGATTTTTAACGACCGGTGCTTTTTTTGTTTGGCGCGGCGCTTTAATTTTATTTGTCGTCACTTACTTGTTCCTTTTCAACTTCTTCAATAAATTTCTGTTCTACTTGGCGGCGTTCGATATCCACATGCGTCAAAGCATCCGCTGACAAACCAGTTGTATTGGCCACGAATTCAATATGTTGTTGCAAATTGACAAATGTCATCGGTGCCACGCCACCGTATTCGCCATCAATATTGACGGCTAACGCGTCATTTGTGAGCGGTTCAATGCGCACTTGATTGGTTTTTTTGTAAATCAACTGCGGATCATCCGTGTGCTTACCGTTCAGCGCTTTGGCCACCAAATTAAATAACTGGCCTAAGTTCGATTGTTTGACAATCAACAGCGTGAATTTTCCATCGTCCAACTTGGCATCCGGCACGATTTGCTCAAAACCGCCGACTGAATTTGTCAGTGCCAAGAAGATCATCGAAATGTCCCCTTCGAATTCACCGTCGTCAAACGTCACCCGCGCGGTAATCGGCTTCACACGCGTCAACAATTCCGCGCCTTTCACCAAATAAGCCAGATAACCGTACATCGACTTCATCACGCTTGGCACAGCGTAAGTCACTTCTGACAACGTGCCCAAAGCCGCAATGTTCATGAAATATTGCGTTTGCGCAGCGGTTTGAATCTCACCGATGTCCATTTTGATGGTTTGTTCTTGCAAAATAACTTTGGCAGCGTCTAACAAATCATCGCGCGGAATTTTCAAAGCGCGCGCATAATCATTCGTCGTTCCCGAAGGCAAAATCGCCATCTTCGGCCGCTTTTCTAACGGAGCCAAACCATTGATGACTTCGTTAATCGTGCCATCCCCACCGGCTGCCACAATCAATTCAAAGCCCGCTTCAGCCGCCCGGCGCGCTTCATTAGCCGCAGAAAATGGTGCCGCCGTAGTCGCAAAGGCGCTGGTTTCATAACCAGCTTGTTCATAAACTTGTAAAATATCTAATAAATCGCGTTTAATCGCTTCCCGACCAGAAGTCGGATTATAAATGAGTCGAGCCCGTTTCATGGGTGCCCCCTTTTTGTTTCTTATGTACGCGGGTTGCCCCGCTGCAAGTCTTTAACGTGCATTCAAACTGTCAATCAACAATTTGTTTAACACATTCGGGTTGGCTTGCCCCTTGGTTGCTTTCATTAATTGCCCAATCAAGAATCCGGTGGCACGGTCTTTGCCGGCCTTAAAGTCTTCAATTGATTGTGCGTTATTGTCCAAAATTTCATCAATCATGGGTTGCAACACAGCTGGATCGCTCAATTGCACCAAGCCGTTCTTTTCCGCAAAGGCTTTTGGTTCTTCACCAACCATAATCGCTTCAAAGACTTGTTTGGCTTGCTTGGTTGAAATCGTGCCGTCTTCAATCAATGCAATCATGCCGGCCAAATGTTCAGGCGTCAATTGCGTGTCTTGCAACTCCACGTGATTTTTGTTCAAGTACGCGTTCACGTCCCCAATCAAATAATTCGCGGCGCGTTTGGCTTCTCCGCCTGCTGCAATGGTCGCGTCGTAGAAATTGGCCATTTCCAAAGTCTGGGTCAACACGCCCGCATCCACGTCGCTCAACCCAAATTCATTGACATAACGGCTTTGACGCGCATCAGCCAATTCTGGCAAATCCGCTTGAACTTGGCTAATCCAAGCCGTATCAATCACGATTGGTGCCAAATCAGGTTCCGGGAAATAACGATAATCATCGGCGTTTGACTTCTTACGCATCAACGCGGTCGTTTTCGTTGTTTCGTCCCAACGACGCGTTTCTTGATCAATTTGACCGCCGGCGAGCAAAATTTTGGCTTGGCGTTGTTCTTCATAAGCCAGCGCCGTGCGCAAATAACTAAATGAGTTGACGTTCTTCAATTCCGCACGTGTGCCAAAGTCTTTGGCGCCGTAGGGACGAATTGAAATGTTGGCGTCCACACGCAACGATCCTTCTTGCATTTTCACATCAGAAATGCCGGTAAATTGGATGGTTTGGCGTAATTTTTCCAAAAACGCGTACGCTTCGTCGGGACTTGAAATGTCAGGTGCCGTCACAATTTCAATCAAAGGCGTCCCCTGACGGTTCAAATCCACGTAAGAATAGCCGTCGGTGCCGTGCGAGTTTTTACCCGCGTCTTCTTCGACGTGCAATTCCGTGATGTCAATGCGCTTTGTCGTGCCGTCAGCCAGCACAATGTCCAAATGACCGTTTTGACCGATTGGCGTTTGTTGTTGCGTGGTCTGATAGGCTTTTGGATTGTCCGGGTAGAAATAGTTTTTCCGATCCCAGCGAATGTAAGGCGCCACTTGTGCGTTCAATGCCAAAGCCGCGCGCATACCAAATTCAATGGCGCCTTTGTTGGCCTTTGGCAAAACACCGGGATAACCCCAATCAATCACGTTGGTATTCGCGTTTGGTTCCGCCCCAAATTGAACGGCAGAAGGAGACATTAATTTGGCGTTGGTCTTCATTTCAACGTGAATTTCCAAGCCGATTGTTGTTTCAAAGTTGCTCATTTTCCGTCCCCTTTCCTAGTATTTGTCCGCGATAGCCGGCTTTTGTTCAAACAAACGACTCGCCTGTTCAAACGCATACGCAGCGCGATAAATCGTGCTTTCGTCAAACGCTTTTCCAATCAATTGCAAACCAACTGGCAAACCGTCCACAAAGCCCGCGTTCAACGACAAACCAGGCAAACCAGCCAAGTTAACTGGAATTGTCAACACGTCGTTCATGTACATAACCGTTGGGTCGTCGCTTTCTTCACCCAAACCAAAGGCAACCGTTGGCGCTGTTGGCCCAACAATCAAGTCATAATCTGCAAAAACATTGTTGAAATCTTCAATAATCTTTGTTCGGATTTGGGCTGCTTTTTTAAAGTACGCATCGTAAAAACCAGCTGACAACGCAAATGTGCCCAACATAATCCGACGCTTCACTTCATCACCAAAGCCTTCTGAACGTGACTTTACGTACACGTCTTCCAAGCTTTCAACCTCATTTGCACGGTAGCCGTAACGCACGCCGTCAAAACGTTGCAAGTTAGAACTTGCTTCAGCTGACATCAACACATAATAAGCCGCCACGCCGTATTTGGTATGGGGCAAACTCACTTCATCAACTTGCGCACCAAGTGCTTCCAATTGTGCAATCGCGGCCTTCACCGTCGCTGCTACTTGCGGGTCAATCCCTTCACCGAAGTATTCCTTTGGCACCGCGATTTTCAAACCCTTCACGCCGCCGTCAATATTGGCGGTAAAATCAGGCACGGCGCGCGTTGAACTCGTTGAATCTTTATCATCAAAACCAGCAATCGCATTCAAAACCGTTGCGTTGTCTTTGACCGTGCGTGTGAATGGACCGATTTGATCCAAAGATGACGCCATCGCAAACAATCCCCAACGTGACACCCGGCCATAAGTTGGCTTCAAACCAACGATTCCGTTGTACGCTGCGGGTTGACGAATTGAACCACCTGTGTCAGAACCCAATGCAAACGGTACTTGACCGCCGGCCACTGCCGCAGCGGAACCACCGGATGAACCACCCGGCACTTTACTGTGATTCCACGCGTTCGTCGTTTGTGCGTAGTAACTCGTTTCCGTTGAGCCACCCATGGCAAATTCGTCCATGTTCGCTTTTCCAACAGAAATCGCACCGGCTGCGTTCAACTTTTCAACCGCAGTAGCATCATAAACTGGCTTGAAACCTTCCAAAATGTGTGACGCACCGGTGGTTTGCACGCCGTTGGTCGCCATGTTGTCTTTCAAAGCCAAAGGAATACCGGCCAAAGCGCCACTAAAATCCCCCGCCGCATCCAATTGGGCGGCCTGTGCCAAAGCAGCTTGCTCAGTCGTGGTAATAAAAGCGTGCAAGTCACCATCAGTTGCTTTGATATTGTCCAAAGCCCCTTGTGTTAATTGCGTCGCCGTCACTTCACCATTTTGAAGTTGTGCGTGCAATGTTTGTAAGTCTGTTTCAAAAAAATTAAACGTCATTAGCCTTCGTCGCCTCCACCCAAAATTGCTGGCACCTTAATCAAACTAGCCTGACTTTCTGGCGCATTAGCCAACAAAGCTTGTGTTTGTTGCCAGTCTTCTGCAACGTCTTCACGCAAAGCATTGACGTTTTCTGTCACAGAATAAGTGGGCTCAACGCCCGTCGTGTCAACTTCTTCTAACGTATCAACGATGTCTAAAATCGCTGCAAGTTGAGTGGTGAACTGATCCAATTGCGCGTCATCAAACGCCAACTTCGCCAAACTCGCCACATGCGCTACTTCATCGCGCGTAATTGCTTCTGTCATGAAAGAACCTCTCTTCTGGGTAATCTAATATATTTTACCATATTTCAAGTTGGCAAAACACCCGCACCATCGCATTGATGCCAATAAAAAAGCACAACATGTGTTGTGCTTTTTTTGAAACGCGTTTTAGAATTTGGCACTTAGGCGTGCATCACCTTACCCAAGAATTCTTGCAAACGCGCATTCTTTGGTGCAGCAAAGATTTGTTCTGGTGTACCGCTTTCTTGAATCTTTCCTGATTCAAAGAAAACAACCCGGTCAGCTACTTGCTTAGCAAAGCCCATTTCGTGCGTGACGATAATCATCGTCATGCCGGCTTTGGCCAAATCACGCATAACATCTAACACGTCGCCGACCATTTCTGGATCCAAAGCAGACGTTGGTTCGTCAAACAACATGATGTCTGGATCCATCGCTAAGGCACGCGCGATGGCAACACGTTGCTTTTGTCCACCAGATAATGAACTGACTTTAGCATCGGCTTTGTCGGCCAAACCAACGGTTTCAAGCAATTCCTTGGCTTTAATCGTAGCGTCGGCCTTGCTTAATTTCCCCAATTCCACCGGTGCCAAGGTGATGTTGTCCAGCACGGAATAGTTGTTAAACAAGTTGAAGCCTTGGAACACCATGCCGATGTTTTCGCGGACCTTGTTAATGTCAGTCGCTTTGTCTGACAAATTAAAGCCGTCCACCGTGATGATGCCTGAATCGTGGGTTTCCAATTGATTCAACATCCGCAAGAACGTTGACTTTCCAGAACCTGATGGTCCGATCATCACGACCACTTCGTTTTCATTAATATCCAAATTAATATCGCGCAACACGTGGTTGTCGCCGTATGATTTGTTCACGTTCTCGACGTGTACTTTCACTTTCTCACTCATGAATTAGCCTCGTGTTTTCTTTTGTGCCCAGTTTGATAACCACGTCAACAACGTGATGACCACCAAGTAAACCACTGCGATAATCGCCCAAACGCGGAATCCTTGTGACGTACGTGCCACAATCAACGTTCCGGTTTGTGTCAATTCCAAAATACCGATTGCTGACAAAATTGAAGTGTCTTTCAACGTAATGATGAATTGGTTGATGAAACTTGGAATCATAATGCGCAAACCTTGCGGCATGATGACTTTGCTCATTGATTTACCATATGACAAACCAAGACTGCGCGCTGCTTCCATTTGGCCTTTTTCAACGGCTTCAAAACCACCGCGGACAAACGCCCCTGTATAAGCACCTTCGTTCAAAATCAACGTAATCAACCCCGCTGCAAACGCTGGGATTTTCAAACCACTAACACTTGGGATTCCGATGTAAATGAAGAAAGCCAACACCATCAAAGGCAAACCACGGAAAGTATAAATAATCGTCGTTGACAAACCACGCAAGAACTTGCTTTGCGCAACGCCCATCAAACCAAGGATAATTCCCCAAACAGAGGCCAAAATAATGGCCAATGCCGTCAACTTCAACGTTTCCAACAAACCTTGCCAGAATGCGCCACCGTTCGCATTCAAAATACCCCAAACAGAATCGTTGTCTGACTTTGAACCGGTGTACTTAGCTTGGCTTGTACCAAGGAATTCGTTGACGATTTTGTCATATGTGCCATCGTTTTTCAACGCGGCCAAACCTTCGTTAAAGGCGTCCAACAAAGCGGCGTTGTCGCCTTTCTTCACGGCAAAGCCGTACCAACCAGCGTTACCCAATTCTTGCTTTGGAATTTCCAAACCTAAACCGTTCTTGATCGCATAAGCAATCACAGGCTTGTCTTCAAATGCAGCCGCTGAGTTGCCGTTGACTACATCGTTGTACATCGTGTCAGAGTCGTTGAAATACTTAATCTTAAAGCCGTACTTGCTTTCCAAAGACTTCGCGTAATCTGCTCCAGCAGTTCCTGTCTTCAAAGCAACTGTCTTGCCTTTCAAATCAGACAATGACTTGATGTCAGAACCTTTTTTGATCACCCAAACGACACCAGTTTGGTAGTAAGGTGTCCCAAAGTCGTAGACTTTTTCACGTTCGTCAGTGATTGACATCCCCGCGATAATGCCGTCAGCTTGACTTGACGCCACACTTTGGGCCGCCGCGTTGAACGCCATTGGCTTCAACGTGTACGTAAAGCCTTCGCGCTTGGCAATCGCCTTCAACAATTCCAAATCAATTCCCGTGTACTTGTTGTTTTTGTCTTGGAAATCAAATGGTGGATAACTCGCGTCCGTTGTAATCGTGTAGTTTGGCTTGTAAGTTGCCACTGTGCCATCGCCCAAGAACTTGGCCACAATTTTGGCATACGTGCCGTCTTTTTTCAATTCCGCCAAGCCCGCGTTGAATTTCTTCAACAAGGTAGCGTTAGCACCCTTTTTCACCCCAAAGCCGTAGTAACCCGCGTTACCCAATTCTTGCTTTGGAATTGACAACTTCAAACCGTTTTTGATCGCATAAGCCATCACGGGTTGATCTTCAAATGTCGCCGCGGCGTTGCCGTTGACCACATCGTTGTACATGATGTCAGAGTCGTTGAAATACTTGACTTTGAATCCGTACTTTTTTTGCAATGACAACGCATATTCAGCGCCGGCGGTACCCGTTTTCAAAGCCACTGTTTGGCCTTTCAAATCCGCTAGCGACTTGATGCTTGAGCCAGTTTTAACCGCAAAGACAATCCCTGTTTTGAAGTAAGGCGTACTGAAATCGTACGTCTTCAAACGTTCGTCAGTGATTGTCATCCCCGCGATAATCCCATCAGCTTGATTTGACGCCACACTTTGTGCCGCCGCATCAAAACTCATTGGCTTTAAGGTGTAAGTAAACCCTTCGCGCTTGGCGATTTCTTTCAATAATTCTTGGTCAATACCCGTGTATTGCTGATTGCTACCTTGAAAATCAAACGGTGGATAGCTCGCATCCGTTGTGATCGTGTAGTTTTCCGCCGCAGATGCAGATGTTGCTGGTGCAAAAAATGCCCCCGCTACAGCGAAGAAACTCAGTAACAGCAATGACCATACTTTTCTCATAGGTTTCTTTTCCATTCTTTTCACTTATATTAAAAGTATACTAAAAAACCGCCTTTTTGGCGGTTTGGATGTCAGGTTTTCTCACATAAAAACTTGCAGCTATTACTTGAATTTTCGGCCTAATTCACGCTCAAGGTCTCGTTTTTTGATATCTTGGCGTTTGTCATATAAACGTTTTCCACGACCAATTCCAATCAATACTTTTGCAAAACCATGCGAGAGATAGACTTTCAAAGGCACGATCGTCACCCCTTTTTCTTCGGTCGCTTTTTGTAGTTGCAAAATTTCTTTTTTGTGGAGCAAAAGTTGGCGCGTGCGCAGCGGATCAACGTTAAACTGATTACCTTGTGCATACGCGGCAATATTGACGTTTGTCAGCAACGCTTTGCCATTGTGAATCGTGACAAAACCGTCTGCGATTTGAATTTGACCGGCGCGAATGGATTTAATTTCTGTACCAGTCAGTGAAATGCCGGCCTCAAACGTTTCGGCAATCGCGTAATTAAAGCGCGCCTTGCGGTTGACGGCTAAAGCACCATCGTCTTCTTTTTTCTTTTTAGCAGCCAGAGGTCAGTCCTCCTTCTTACTTACTATTACGGCGTCCTTGCGGCGTACGGTCGTTGCGTTTACCATTACGGTCATTGTAACGCTTTTCGCCACGATTGCGGCCACCGTTTTGACCATTTTTGTCATCGCGACCTCGACCGCGTTGACGGCCAAATGAGCCGCGATCGTTTTCTTTGCGCGCCACCCGAATGTCGGTTGTTGGTCCGTTTTCTGGATTAACCAAAATAAAGTCCACCGTGCGTTCAACTTTGTTGACCCGCAAAACTTTGATGCGAACGGGTTGACCGATTTGGAAAATACGATGCGATGAGCGGCCAATTAGCGCCGCGTGACTTTCGTCGTATTCATAATAGTCGTCCGTCAAATTACTAATGTGCACCAAACCTTCAACCGTGTTGTCCAAACTAATAAACAGCCCGAACTTCAAAGCCGAGTTGACCACACCGTCAAATTCCATGCCGACTTTATCTTCCATAAATTCGGCTTTCTTCAACGCATCAACGTCACGTTCCGTGTCAATGGCACGGCGTTCGCGCGTTGAGGTGTCTTGACCAATTTGCGCCAACACATCCCGGTATTTAGCTTGGGCTTCGTCGCCCGTGCCGTTCTTTTCGTACCATTTAATCAAACGGTGCACCGTCAAATCCGGATAACGACGAATTGGTGACGTGAAGTGCGTGTAATATTCAGCGCCAATACCAAAGTGCCCCACAGGATCATCTGAATATTTGGCTTGCTTCATCGCGCGCAGCATCATGGTAGAAATCATTTGACCTTCTGGCAAATCTTCCACCGAACGAATCAACGCTTGGAACGCACTTGGCTTCATGTTATTGGGATCACCCTTCAACGGATGCCCAATCGCTATCGTGAATTCTGCAAATTTTGTCACGCGTTCACTATCTGGTGTTTCGTGAATTCGGTATAGGAACGGCACTTTTAACTTGTCAAAGTGTTCGGCCACCGTTTCATTGGCGATCAACATGAAGCTTTCAATCATCCGTTCAGCTGTCGCGCGTTCCCGCAATTCGATGTCGACTGCTTTACCCGTTTCATCCACAATGATTTTGGCTTCTGGCGCGTCAAATTCAATTGCCCCGCGCTTTTGACGCATATCAACCAACACTTCGTGAAGTTCTGACATCACTTGTAGCATCGGTGCCAATTCTTCGTAGAACGGTTCCACAAATGTGCCATCGTCCAACAATTGGTTAACACCATCATAAGTCAAACGCGCATGCGAACGAATCACTGACGTGTGAATATTGTGACTCACCACATGCCCGTTTTTGTCAATTTCCATTTCTGCTGACATGGCCAAACGATCCACACCGGGGTTCAAACTGGCAATCCCGTTAGAAATGTTGCGCGGCAACATCGGAATAACCCGGTCCGTCAAATAAACAGACGTCCCACGATTATACGCTTCTTCATCCAAAGCCGTGCCTTCTTGCACGTAATGACTCACGTCAGCAATATGCACACCCAAATGATAGTTGCCATTGTCCAACTTCCACGCCACTACCGCATCATCAATGTCTTTGGTGTCGGCTCCGTCAATTGTTACCAACGTTTGGTCGCGTAAGTCAATGCGATCAGCCATATCAGCGGCTGGTACTTCCGCTGGAATTTGGGCTGCTTCGTCCAAAACCGCTTGCGGAAATTCAGATGGTACTTTGTTGGCGTAAACGATTTGCAAAATGTCCATACCGGGTTCGTCTTTGTAACCGACAATTTCACGAACCAATCCGGTCAAAATTTTTGGCTTTTCTGCCGTTGGATAATCCGTGACATCTGCCACCACAACAGTGCCGTCAGTTGGTTTTAGACCGTCACCTTTAACCAACAATTTATAACCGGCTGCTTTTTTGTCCGTGATGGTCACTTCACCGATGTACCCGGGGTTTTCGCCGTTCACGTTGAACACGCCAACCACTTGTTGATACGCGTGTTCTTCGATGTCCAAAACCCGCCCGCTCGCACCGCGGCCGTTGCCAGCTGGTGTGGTGATAATCACGCGAACTTTGTCGTTGTTCATCGCCAGTTTTGTGTCAGCTGGTCCAATATAAATGTCAGATTCTTTGTCTTCTGGATTCCAAGAAACGAAGCCAAAGCCTTTGTCATTGGCATGGAAAACACCAACTAGACCATCTTTTTCATCACGGAATTGGTAATTGCCATCCGTCAAATCCGCTTGTTGCGTGCGCACCAAGGCATTTAAGCCATTTTCCACTGCTTTGTAACCAGCCGCATCATTCATCCGCAAGCCGTCCGCCAAATTCAGCGCACTAAAACTTTGTGTCGCGTTGGCTTTCAAAAAACCAGCAAGTTGCGCTTGTAATTGTTTTTGATCCATTATTCTTCCTTTAATTTAAACGCGTTCCAGGGTTCGGGAAGCGGTATGTAAGTCATCATCACGAAAAATCGTTACACGATTTTACGCGCTAATCCCTTACATACCGCTTCCCGTTTTGGCAAAGCCAAAACCACCCTTTCACGCTCTTACCAAAATAAAACACCTCCGAGTCTCGGAGGTGTTGGCTTAATGTGCAGAAACGTACATCAAAGCAATGCCGATCAAGAACCAAATAGCGCCCAATACAGCAGTTGCACGACGCATTACCGCTTCAAATCCACGTGACTTACGTTCAGTAAACAAATCGCCGCCACCACCCGACAAAGCGGAAAGTGCGTCTTGTTGCTTACTTGGTTGCATCATCACCGTCACAATAATCATCGCGCCCACAATCAGTAGCGCTGTCGTCAAAATTCCTGCCACAGTCTAACTCCTTTACCCATTCACCTTGCAAATGAGTGCCTAATACTAATTTTTAGTATAGCATGTTTTAAACAAGAAACAAAGGAAAAAACCTAGTAATAAGCTCGTTGTGGCAAATGCCGGCGTCGCCGTTGTAAACGACGCCGACGCTGTTGCACAACCTCCGGAATTGCCAAAATCATACCAGCCACACTGGCCAAAATCACAAACATCGCAAGCGATAACAACACTGCTCCAACAACCGTCGGCAAACCAACAACGTCATTTAAATAAGTCGTGACATGTTGCATCCGGCTATGTAACACGCCCTCCCAAAAGGCCGGCGAGCGATCCAACAAAAACACCGCAAACGTCAACGCCCCAACTCGCGCGACAAATTTTTGACGTGCATCACGCAAACTCGGCATTTGCACAAAGAAATGAAATAACGCCAACGTTGCAATCACCACGTTCGGTGACAAATAACTCAAAAATGTTTTGTCGACCGTCGCAATATCACTTTTGCCAAACAACGGCGGGATAATCGTGCATAACCACCCAAACGCACTAGCGCCTCCATACACCAGCAGCGCCTGCCATTTATTCAGCGCATTCAAACGCTTAGGCAAGCCGTACAAACGCCAATACGCGCCGACAAAATACAAAATCAACAACCAAGCGCCGGTAAAACCGCCCCGCAAAAAGAAATTTCCTTGCCACCCAACCGTGATTGCAATCCCCAATAACGCCAACGTAATTTGACCAAAGACTCTCTGCGGCAATTGCTTAATGCCGGCATTAATAATCGGCAACATCAAGTAAACAAACAGATAGGCACTAAAATACCAATACGTGCGCGCACTGATTGGAAACAAAGTCTGGACAATCGTCTGTGAGGTTAAAATCTGCGGTTGCAGACTGCCAATCACCACCAACGTCACCAACCCCATCGCGAGCGCCTGGCCCCATAGTTGAAGCACTTTTTTGAATTTCATGTCGTGATGAATCAATAAATAACCACTAATTAGGCCAAATAAATTCACCGCCACAATCACTAACGCTTCAAAAAACCACGCCGCGGCCCAATCCCAATCCATTTGATCGTAATGACGCAATACGCCGCCCCACCACAAATTATGAATAGCCACCACCATAAATCCAGCCGTTACCCGGGCAAAATCAATGCCCCCTAATCGTGTTGCATCTGTCTTTTCCATAAGTCTATCGTCCACCCCAAACGTTAACTCAGGTTTAAAATAAGCCCACAGTTTTGTCACAAAATTCGATCAATTTCACAAAGTGATGTCAAGAAAGTTAACGGCATTACACAAAAAGTCGGCCAGCTGTTTTATACTCAAGAAAACACCTTTGGAGGAAATCATGCCGTCTCTCACGCAATTGCACACAACTTTTCCACAAATTGAAGATTTAGCCAACTACAACCCGCTATTTTGGCAAAATCCGCATTATGGCGAACGCGCGGATTTACCGTTCTCTCAAGCTGATATTTTTGACGCTGTGGCGCGTTGGCAGCGTTTCGCACCTTATTTGGCGCAAGCATTTCCTGAAACGACCGCCACGAACGGCTCGATTGAATCGCCGTTGCTACGAGTCGCCAACATGCAAAAAGCCTTTGAAACGCTCTACCAAACAACCGTCCCTGGGAAAATTTTTGTCAAAGCCGATAGTCTGTTACCGATTTCTGGCTCCATCAAATCCCGCGGTGGTATTTACGAAGTCCTCAAATTCGCCGAACAAATCGCCATTGAACAAGGCGGCTTAAGCTACGAAGACGATTACAGCGTTTTACTCACGCCAAAATTCAAACAGTTATTTGCCCAATACGGCATTGCCGTGGGTTCCACCGGGAATTTAGGTTTGAGCATCGGCATGGCGGGTGCCAGTTTCGGCTTCCAAACAACCGTCCACATGTCCGCTGACGCCCGCGCATGGAAAAAAGATTTGCTGCGGTCAAAAGGCGTGACGGTCGTTGAGTACGATAGTGATTTCACCACCGCCATTACGGCAGGCCGTTTGCAAGCAGAAAACGAGCCCAACACGTACTTTGTCGACGACGAAGGCTCGCGCGACTTATTCCTCGGCTACGCATCAGCGGCGGTTCATTTACAAAAACAGTTGCATGAGGCCGGCGTTTTTCCCGATGCTGATCATCCGGTTTTTGTTTATTTGCCCGCCGGCGTTGGCGGCAGTCCGGCCGGCGTGAGCTTTGGTATGAAAAGTGTGTTGGGTGAACACATTTACCCGGTTTTTGTCGAGCCCACGCACGTACCGTCTGTGACTTTGGGGATGATGACCGGGTTAAATGATGAAATTTCTGTCTACGATATTGGCCTTGATGGCAAAACGCATGCCGATGGTTTGGCGGTTGGCCGCCCTTCGCGCATTGCCGGCCACGTGATGAAGACGCTTTTGTACGGCTCACAGACTTTCACTGACGACGTGATTTACGCCTACCTCACGCTCTTACACGAAACCGAAACGCTCAAAGTTGAACCCTCTTCTAGCGCCGGTTTCACTGGTATTTTGCCAACCATCGCGCATTTTGACAAACCCGAAATTTTGCCAAACGCCACCCACATCGTTTGGGCCACCGGCGGCCTGCTTTTGCCAGAAGATGATTATCAAACATACGTGCAACACGGCCAAGAAGTATTGGACCAAATGAAAAGCCATGGATAACCATGGCTTTTTTGCTAGCAACAAAAAAAGCATCCATACGGATGCTTTTTCCTGTAAAAACCAGAAACGAAAATAAAATATTAACGCTTTGAGAATTGAGAAGCCTTACGAGCCTTCTTCAAACCTGGCTTCTTACGTTCCTTCATACGTGCGTCACGTGTCAAAAGACCTGCGGCCTTCAACGCTGCACGGAAGTCTGGGTCAACTTGCAACAATGCACGGGCAATTCCGTGACGGATTGCACCAGCTTGTCCTGAGAAACCACCACCGTTAACGTTAACCAAAACGTCGTAGTTACCTGCAGTTTCAGTTGCACCAAAAGGTTGTTCCATCACCACACGCAAGTTTGCGAAAGGAATGTAATCTTCGGCAGCCTTGCCGTTGATTGTGATTGCGCCGTTACCAGGAACCAAGCGCACACGTGCAACTGAGTTCTTACGACGACCTGTACCAGCGTATACTACTGAGTTAGCCATAATCAATGATTCTCCTTTCTTAGATCAAGTTTGTGATGTCCAAAACTTCAGGCTTTTGGGCTGCGTGTGTGTGTTCTGCACCCGCAAATACGTGCAAGTTCAAGCCTTGCTTGCGACCCAATGAAGTCTTTGGCAACATACCTTTAACTGACAATTCAACCAAACGGTCGGGACGGTTGTCACGCAAGTTTCCTGCTGTGCGTTCCTTCAATCCACCTGGGTGACCTGAGTGGTGGTAGTAAATCTTGTCAGTTGCCTTCTTACCTGTCAACTTTACGTCAGCAGCGTTGATAACGATAACGTTATCACCCATGTCTACTGAAGGTGTGAAAGTTGGCTTGTTCTTACCGCGCAAAACTGAAGCTACTACGGTTGACAAACGACCCAAGGCTACGCCTTGTGCGTCGATGACATACCACTTCTTTTCAATTTCACCGGGCTTTGCTAAAAATGTTGTACGCATGTTCGCGCTCCTTTTGATAAGTTGTTTACGGGGATTCGTCGTTCCTTACGAATCAATTCCTACAATAAGTTTCCGGGGCTTATCGTGAGGTAAACAATACCGAGAACTATTTTACGTTACTAACCGTTGTGTGTCAAGTGTTTTTGCTTGGTAATTCAAAAGAAAAAGCAACGCTTTTAACATTGCTTTTATCCTTCTTTATTCAGCCATTGCAGCTGTAATTTCATCATGGACACGTTGAATTTCGGTGCTGTCCATTACTTCCATACTTGAGTTATTGATGGTTTGCGTGGTGCCTTGCAAATGATCGCTCTTCATGTTGCCAAATGTGGTGCGGTATTTCAACGCTAAATTCTTCATTGAATTCACTGAAATATCGGTCAACACGTTTTCTGACAAAGAATTCATCAATTCTGTGTTTAACAACGAATTCACGTTCGTGGCCTTTTTAGCAATGGCTGCCAAAATCAAACGTTGCCGTTCTTGACGCCCGTAATCACCACGGGGATCATCATAACGCATCCGAGAGAACTTCAAAGCCGTTGCCCCGTCCAAATCATAACTTTGTCCCTCGACAAAGCTAGCTCCTTCATACGTGAATGTCAGCGGTGACGTCACTGTCACACCGCCCACAGCGTCCACTAATTTTTCAACGCCGCCCATATTAACCAACGCATAACCGTTCAATTTGATATTTAACAAATTCTCGACAGCTGAAACCGCACTATCGGCTGAGCCATAGGCGTAAGCGGCGTTAATCTTAATCGTGGTGCCGTTATAGTCAATCGCCGTGTCACGAGGAATTGAAATCAAGTAACTTTGCTTAGTCTTTGGATTAGCAATCGCCACCATCATTGAATCTGTCCGCCCTTTGTAATCACGGCCGAGTTCACCCGTATCTGTTCCCAATAACAAATACGCTACTGGCTTGCCAGCATTTGTCGCCGTGTCGGATGTTTGGGTTTTGTCAGATGATGTTTGAATTTTAGTGATGGTCGTGTTGAGTTTGTAATAAGCGAAACCGCCTAAACCAACCACCGCTAAAAATAAAATACCAATAATGGCCAATACAATTTTCTTAATCATGGTCTTTCCCCTTATAAATTAGCAATAGACTACCATAAATTTTACCAAAAGAAAAAGGAAATGTTCAAATTGAACATTTCCTTAACTTATCTGCCGTTGACAGGAGTCGAACCTGCACGAGGTTGCCCTCACTGCGACCTGAACGCAGCGCGTCTGCCAATTCCGCCACAACGGCAACAATGTCCTTAATTATGTCACAGCAACCTAGAAAAATCAATAGCCGCGTTGCAAGGCCAATAACAAAATCGGCACCATCGTCACGCCGTTATTTAACGCGTGAATCGCAATGCTATATGTTAAATTACCAGTTGTTTTGTACACATAAGCGAGCACCATCCCCATCGAGGCGTACAGCAAAAAGTTCAAGCCATTCGCCAAATCAGTCGGCAACATAAAACCCATGTGTGGCCAAGCAAACAAAACACCCGACAACACCACATTCGCCCACCACCAGCTTTTTTGGAAGAAATACCGCATCACAATCCCACGGAAAATCATTTCTTCCACCACCGGCGCTAGTAGCGTCCCATAAATGACCATCGTGATCATCGCCGGACTTAAGTGCACCAAAAACTGATCCACCGCAGCTTGGTTTTCAGAAGAAACCGTCCCCGTCAAATGCGCATTTAACGCCGTGATACTTACCGATAACACGAGCAAAATCAACCAAACGCCAATGACGTAACCAAAACGCCGCGCCGGTAACGGCCGCAAGCGAATGCCTTCTTTGCGCAACAAACGATACACCAGCCAACCCAATGCTGCATAAACCAGCACAAAGCTAGCGCCACCAACGCTTTGCCAAACCACACCAACATGCGCGAGCGCCGACAACGGCAATAAACTCGTTGCCACAATTAAACCAAACACCAAGCCAACAAATGTTAAAATCCGATCGCCGATGCCTCTCTCACTAACTCCCATATCTGTTAAACCGTCTTTCCGAATACATATTCACGAATAAATTCAGCCGTGGCCCCTTCGTTATTGGTCCGAGTCAAAACTAGATTCGCCATCGCTTTAATTTCATCGCGCGCATTCGCCACGGCAACGCCGGTGCCAGTAGCTAAAATTTGCGCAGCGTCGTTCATGTTGTCACCCATAGCGGCTGTTTCGTCAACCTCAATGTCCAAAACGCCAGCCAACTCCAAACCAGTCACGCCTTTGTCCACACCCTTCGCGTTAAATTCGACGTAGCGTTCGGAACTAAACGTCAATAGCACGTCATCAGCCAATTTTGCCATCACCGCATCAGCAATTTTTTGGCGTGTTTGCGGGTTGGTTGATTCAAAAATCACCTTGATGACTGGCTTTTCGTCACGCAAAAAGTCCCAGTTTTCATCTGGCATGATTTCATAAGGTACTTGACGTTCAGCCATGTAAGCCGCGTCACTGGCAGAAATATTGTAAATAAATAGCTTGTCAACGGTATAAACATGCACGTCAACCGTGTCATCAACCAAGCCTAAATCAAAAATTTCATGCGCCAAATCAAAATCCAAGCCGTGTTGCATAATGACTTCCGCGGGTTCATTGTCTACGTATTTGGCAATTGCACCACCATTATATGAGATGACGTATTGTGTTTGACCTGCGCCTCGCAAGCCTAATTCGGCTAGCAAAGGTTCCACTGACAAATACGAACGACCCGTGTTAGGCACAAAATAGCCACCTTGCGCGACAAACTCCCGAATCGCCGCAACGTTTTCTGGATGAACCGTGCCATCATTATTGAGTAAAGTTTCATCTAAATCTGATAAAATTAGTTTAATCATGAACAAATCTCTTTTCTTATTGCTACAGTCTAGTATATACTAAAACGTATCAAAGTTAAAAAACGTTCTTTCGGAGGAGAATAAACATGATTAAGGAATTCAAAGAATTTATCGCCCGCGGCAACGTATTGGATTTGGCCGTGGCGGTTATCATCGGTGGTGCGTTCACCAAGATTGTCAACGCCGTGGTCGTTGATTTGATTAACCCAATCATCAGTTTCTTGACAAACGGCGTACCATTCAAGGATTTGACTTGGACACCCGTTAAAGGTGTAGACTTCAAGTACGGTGATGTCTTGTCAGTCATCATCACCTTCTTGATTACGGCATTCGTTGTCTTCTTGATTGTCAAAGCTGTTAACAAGTTGATGCCAAAGCCAGTTGAAGAAGAAACAGCCGAAGAACTCGACGAACAAACAGAATTGTTGAAGGAAATCCGCGACGCTTTGAAGGCGCGCTAATTCCCGAACATCCCAAACCAGAATTTGAAGATTCTGGTTTTTTTGTGGCGTAAAATTAAATTTGAAAAAAGATTATTTGTCACTTGTTTGCCGGGTCGTTTTTGCGTAAAATGGTAATCAGTTAACATAGAGGAGGCTGTCATGGTGATTATCACAGCAGGCATGATTGGCGTGGGCAAGACCACACTGACAAAATTGATCGCAGATCATTTAGGAACACAAGCATTTTACGAACCGGTTGGTGATAACCCCGTTTTGCCACTCTTCTATTCTGATCCTAAACAGTATGCATTTTTGTTGCAAATTTTCTTTTTGAACCGCCGTTTTGACATGATCAAACAAGCTTTGGTCGATGACAATAACGTATTAGATCGTTCAATTTATGAAGATGCCTTGTTTACGGAAGAAAATTACAAAGACGGCAACATTTCCGAACAAGAATGGCTCGTTTATCAAGATTTGCTCAACAACATGATGGGTGAATTACAAAACATGCCCAAAAAAGCACCCGATTTGATGGTGTACGCGGAAGCTGACTTTGAAACAATTTTGTACCGCATCAAAAAGCGCGGCCGCGACTATGAACAATTTGACGGCAACGACGAATTGCGCGACTACTACCACAAAATGTGGTCGGCTTACCAAAACTGGTTTGAACAATATGACGCTAGTCCCAAGTTGAAATTGAATTTGCAGGAAATGGATTTGGAAGATCCTGCTAATCAACAAGCTGTTTTGGATTTGATTGACGCTGAATTAGCTAAATTACGCTAATAAAAAAGCTTGCCAATTGGCAAGCTTTTTTTGTACACCTTATCCCGGTTTAACAATGCTACGTTCAAATGTTGGTTGAATATCACGGTTATTACGCGGATAAATTTCGTGGAAGCGATCCAACTGCGCTTGACTCAACGTCAACGGTGCTGGCAAAATGTACCATTCCACATTTTCTGACAAAGGTGGTGTCGTCAACGACCCCAAATAGTGGTAGTAAGCCAAATCATTTGGCACCAATTGCAACAAATCAAACGTAAATTCGGCATCATCGCCCAAGTGATCCAAGACTTTATCAAATGCCGCATTCGCTGCGCCAACTTGGAAAAAGACGGCGACAACAGCGAAACTACCCACTTTTCGTTTGTGCACTAAATGCAATTCTGCATCATAATGCACATCATCAATCGTGTGTTCCGCCGGTGCGTGGAAATGGAATTGTTGTAATTCAAACAAACGGTGGTTAATCAACGCTGTTCCCGTCAATTCCCCTTGAATGCCCATGCCAGTGTCGACCACTTTGCGCGCCTGACCACTGTATTGCAAATTCATCGCGCCCAACGATGAATCTGAAATAATATCTTTGGTCTGAATCGCGATTGGCGATTGGCGTTCCCGCATTTGAAAAGGCCATGTTTCTTGGTGATCAAAATCAAACTTCGTAACCATTAGTCCAAATTCCCCAATTCTGCAATTGCTTGGGCGTAAATTGAAATTGAGCGAACCAAGTCATCCACTAAGGCAAATTCATTAACTTGGTGCATCGTGTCAGGTGAATCTGGGAACAAAGCCCCAAACGCCACACCGCGCGTCATCAAACGCCCATATGTGCCACCACCAATAACCTGGTCATGCGCTGGCAAACCGGTTTGTTCGTGGTAAATGTTCAACAACGTCTTCACCAACGCATCATCTGGTGAAACATAATGTGGTTCTTGCGTGTGGGGTTGTTGTTCAGGCACAACTGTCCAACCATTCAAATTCGCAATCAAACCAGCTTCAATATCAGCTGGCGTAATGCCCTTAGGGAAACGGAAGTTCGTGTTAATCAAACTTTCCCCACCGTCAACAAACTTTTGAATGCCGATGTTCAAGCTCAACTTGCCCATCACATCATCTTCAAAGGCAATGCCGAGTTTGTCAGCAAATGGTGTGTCGTGCAAAGCGCCACCCAAGTAGCCCAAAAATGCGGCTGCGTTGCCACCAAAATTGAATTGTGACAAGAAGTTAGCTAAGTAAGTCCCGGCATTAACACCCGTTTCAGGCATCGCACCGTGCACTTGCTTACCATGCAATTCCAATTTGATTGCGCCAGCTTCATCAACTTCGGCATTTCCGCTCAAAGTCTCATGCGCATTCAAGAACTTTTCAAATTCAACAGCGATTCGGTCAACTGGTGTGCCGGTCACAATCGCCCGTGCTACACCAGGCACCATGTTCAAACGAATACCCGCATCAAAGTTAACCAGTGTCAAATCACCACTGTTGTCACCCGTGAAGTTAATTTGGAACGTCACGTTACCTTTTTCACCGTTAATAATTGGGTATTCGGCATCCGGTGAGAAGCCCATCAAGGGTTGCTTTTCAACTTCAAAGTAACGATCCATGTCTGACCAACCAGATTCTTCATCCGTTCCAATGATCAAACGCACGCGGTGCTTCAAAGGAATTTGCAAATCACGAATGGTCTTCAAGGCATAGTAACCAGCCAAAGTTGGGCCTTTGTCATCACTGGCACCACGCGCAATCACTTTGCCGTCTTCAATCACTGGTGTGAACGGATCTGTTGCCCAACCTTCACCAGGTCCCACAACGTCAACGTGCCCAAGCAAAGCAATATGGTCGTCGTCAGCACCTTCAGGTGCATATTCAATGTAACCGACTAAATTATCAATGTTGGTGGTCTCAAAACCATCGCGTTCGGCAATCGCCAGTGCCGCTTCCAAAGCCGCCTTTGGCCCTGGTCCAACTGGTGCATCCGTTGTGGCCGCCGCATCATCACGCACACTTGGTACGCTCAACAATGTTTGCAAGTCTGCCAAAAACGCGTCTTGACGCGCCGCAGCTTCTGCTTTCCAATCAATCGTCATAAGTTCATACCTCATTTCTATTGTCCTTATTATACCGCTTACACCAAAATAAAAACACCCATAACTGGGTGTTTTATTGGGCAACTTCCGTCACTGCAATGTTATTTTCTGCCAAAAATACGAGCGCATCAGCGTTTGCACCGGTGTTGGTAATCACGGCATTCACTTGATTTAATGGCACCACAGTCGTCGTCCCTTCGGCATCAAATTTGTCCGCATCGGCTAAAATATAGACCGACTGCGCGTGTTCAGCCATGAGCGAAGCAATTTCCACTTGAGAAAAATCGTTACACGTAAAACCAAGTCGCTGTGAGAAACCGTTAGCGCCGATAAACGCTTTTTGCACGGCAATTTTATTCAAAATATATTTGGCCATTGGTCCGCCAAACGTCTGCGAATGCCGCTGCAACGTGCCACCAATCAGCGTCACTTGCAAACCCGGCGCATCAACCAAAATATTGGCAATATACAAAGAATTGGTGATCACATGCACGCCTTGCTTTGTCAATAATTCTTTGGCAAAAACCGCGTTGGTAGAACCCGCATCAACCAAAATCGTATCACCAGATTGAACAAGATTAGCGGCCGCTTTAGCAATCGCTAGTTTCGCCAAATAATGTTTGGCCATCTTAGCTTCCATGGAATCAGCATTCAAAAGCGTCACGCCGCCGTGAGTGCGCTTAAGCAAATGATCATTTTCCAGCGCCGTCAAATCTTTACGAATCGTCACCTCCGAAACGCCTAAACGTTCCGATAAATCTTTGACCGTAATATCCGGCTCGTCGGCCACATATTCTAAAATTTTATATTGTCGAGTCATAATTTGGCTTCCTTGACTTTCATTTGAAACCTATTATACGCAATCAGTTAATTTAACGTCAATACATGCGGACCGTTTTGCGTGAATCCGCCCGCCAAAATTTCAATCACCGTGACCATTTCATCATCACTCACCAACTTTGGCGCCCCGTTGACTAAGGTGTCATAGACCGCATCGTAAACCCGGCCGTAATCACCATTAATTGTCGGCATAATTTTTTCCAAGCGATCACCATTTTGGTTCAAATACGTTAATTGACCAAAATCTTGCGGCGCATCTTCTCCAAAACCAGCCGTTCCTGGCATGATGCCAGCTTTCAAATCATATTCTTGTTGGTCAATGTTGTATTTGATATACGTCCCTTTTGTCCCGTGCAAAACCCACTTTGGATAGTGCACCAATGCCGTTTCCGTGGCTTGCACCGTGGCTTTGAACGCATCATCATAGTGCAAGCCCACTTCGAATTGGTCATCGGCGCCATTTGCCAAATCACGCACCGAGCGGACATCATAACTAACCTGTTTTGGTCGCCCAAATAACGCCACAATTTGATCCACCAAATGCACACCGTGTCCAAATAAATTCCCATTGATTGGCGTTGTCGCTGCGGTAGCATCATTTGGTCGGAAATGATCCATGTGCAACTCCAACTCAACTGGACGGCCGACATAGCCCGTTTTAAGCACATGTTGCAAGGTCAAATAATCACTGTCAAAACGCCGATTTTGGAACGGCATCACAAACAAATCACGTTCGCGCGCCAAATCCACCAATTCTTGAGCTTGCGCCAACGTTTCTGTCATCGGTTTGTCGACCAATACGTTTTTGCCACCTAACAATAGCGTTTTTACGGTTTCATAATGCGCCGTTGCGGGCGTCACAACCACCGCCACGTCGATTTGATCATCATTAATAATATCTTCAATGTCAGTTGAAAAAATCGTCCCAGTGGCTTCTAAGCCCGCTTGTTCAACCGGTCGTTTGCCCAAAGTCGGCGTTACTACCCGCCCAACTTTAATCTCCTCGCGCAAAGCGACATAAGGCAGATGATAACGATTAGTACTCTTCCCAAATCCTACATAAGCAATATTTAACATAAAGAAACCTTTCATTTGAAACCTATATATTTACAAACAAAATAATAACAAACAAAAAATAAATTGTCAAACACAAAGAATCGCCGCTGGAAATTCAATGCCCGCATCTTCACGCAGAGCTTCCAAAATCGCTGTCACCTGTCGAGTGACTTCCCACTTCGCCAACATCTCATCGTGCCGTTGTTGTTTGATCATTTCCGCAAAGTATTGAACTTCTGGTGCCATTGTATTTTCAGGATTCGTCACCGCAATTGCTTCACCATTGCGTGTAACACGTTCAAAATGGGTCGGATGATCGATAATGATCGTTCCATTTTTACCATAAATTTCAGAAGTTGCTTGGCTATCATTCAAGTTGCCCAAAGTGAATTTGACCGAAAAATCACGATACTGTAACTCTCCCACCCCAAAATAATCAGCGCCGCCAGGCTGAGCTAACTTTTGAGCGCGATAACTCACCGTCTCCGGCACACCAAACCACAATATCACATCATAGATCACATAAATGCCAAGATCATACAACACGCCGCGACCAGCCGATAAACGCCACAACGTCGGCAATTTATCAGAATTTAATTGAGCAGACGCATTATCCATATAAGTCAGTTGCGCACCAATAACAGGCCCAATTTCACCAATCAAGCCTTTAACCTTACCAAACGCCGGCAGATAAGTATGCTTAGCTGCTTCCAATACATACTGATCAGGATGTTCAGTCAAAAACTGATGAACCGCGTCAACCTGCGCCACACTCAAAACAGCCGGTTTCTCAACTAAAACATGTTTCCCGGCTTGCAGTGCATCCATCATTTGACTAAAATGCCAAGCATTAGGCGATGCCAAATAAACAACATCAATATCAGACACTAAAAATTGCGACCAATCATCAAATACATCCGCACTTTCTTTAACAATTTTCAAAAATGCCATCCCGGTTTCAACTCGTCGAGAATAAACTGAAACAAGTTGATACTCATTAGTAAGTTTTGCAGCAGTAATAAACTTTTCAGAAATCCAATTAGTACCCACCACACCTAATTTCAACATAGCAATGTCCTCTAATAATATTGTACAACAAAAAAAATAGAACATTTCTGTTCTAGGCTTTTAAACAAATATGCCGCCGGTGGGAGTCGAACCCACACGGTGTTGCCACCACTGGATTTTGAGTCCAGCGCGTCTGCCAATTCCGCCACAGCGGCAAGTCCATCTAAGATGAACGGTCCCAGGGGGAATCGAACCCCCATCTCCCGAGAGACAGTCGAGCGTCATAGCCATTAGACCATGGGACCAATGGACGTTACAGGGATCGAACCTGTGACCCCCTGCTTGTAAGGCAGGTGCTCTCCCAGCTGAGCTAAACGTCCATAATTGTAAGTGCCACACGTCTTTGATAACGTGCTCCAGACTCTGAAAGCTAGATGTAAGAT